>NZ_JBNAJW010000001.1:0-1130000 GCF_052047635.1 Candidatus Pelagibacter sp. HIMB1709
ACCATTGGTACTCTAACAGGTGGAGGTGCTGATGGTGGTAACATTACTCTAGGCGCTGGAGCATTAACGATTGATCAAAGAAGTAATGGTACGTACGACGGGGTGATTAGTGGTACAGGTTCAGTGACGAAAACAGGAGTAGCGGCTCTAACCTTAACTAGAGCAAACACATACTCTGGTGGAACAACGATTAGTAGAGGTCAAATTAAAGTAGGTACGAATAATGCGTTACTCAATACCGGAGCTGTAACGATGAATGGAACAGGCGCTACTGATCTTGTATTACCTGATGGTACATCTCAAACAATTGGTACGTTGAGTGGTACTAACTCTAATGCAATGTTGAATTTACTTGGTTCTAGTAGCTTAACAATTACACAGTCTAGCAATGCTAATTTTGCAGGTAATATTAGAGGAGATGGATCATTAGTTAAAAATGGTTCTTCAGATGTAACATTTACAAATGCTATTAATAAACATACTGGATTAACAACAATTAATGCAGGTTCATTAGTATATGCTAATAACTCTGAAATTGGAGCTGTTACTATTGCAAATGTTGCTGGTGCAACACTAGATATTAATGGTGGTACGACAACAATTAGAACATTAATTGGTAATGATCGATCTGATATTGATTTTGGAACAGATGGTACATTAATTGTATACCAAGGAAGCGATCAAAACTACGAAGGTACTTTAAGTGGTTCTGGTACAATATCTAAGAGGGGAAGCGGAAAAATTAACAGATTTGGTAGTACCATTGTTGAAGGTGACTCTGATATAGCTGCTAATTAGCATACAATCCTTAATCTGTTTATAATAGAATGATGATTAGTAATTGATTCTGTTATGCTGCCTTTAACTTTTAAACCCAAAGCTTTATTTAATTTACTTAGAATTGGAAAATCAAATGATGGTGGATATCTTGTATGTACAAAAGCAGTTAAGCAATCAGAATTCTTAGTGTCATTTGGAATAAGCAATGATTTTTCATTTGAAAAACATTTTGTTCAATTAAACAAAATACCAGTACATGCTTATGATCCTTCAATTAATCTGAAATTTTTTATTAAACAAATTTTATTTAATTTAATTAAGTTAAATTTAAAGAATTTTATAAGTGAAATTATTAATACTTTTAAGTTTTATAATTTTTTTAATAATAAAAATAATTTTATATATTTTGAAAAAATTGGTGTTGGAGGTAATCGAATTTGGAAAGATATTCGATTTGAAGATATTATAAAAAAAACAAATTTTAATAAAAAAATATTTATCAAGATTGATATAGAAGGATCTGAGTATCGAATTTTAGATGATATCATTAAATTTGAAAATCACATTAAAGGTCTAGTAATTGAATTTCATCAAGTCGACTTAAATATTGAAAGAATTAATAATTTTATAAAAAAAACAAATTTAAAATTAATTCATATTCACCCTAATAATTTTGCTAACTATGGATTAAATAATATTCCAACTTCACTTGAGGTATCATTTTCAAAAGAACCAGAAGTAATATCTGAAAATGTTAAATTTCCTCACCCTTTAGATCAAAAAAATAATCCAAATATATCAGATATTAACCTAGAGTTTGAAAGTGAAAAATTATAAATGTTAAAAATAATATATTAAATGGATAAAAGTAAAAAAATACTTGTTGTGGGAGCGGGTGGATTTATTGGCGGTCATTTAGTTAAAAAACTTTTGGCAAATGGCAACCAGATAGTTTGTTGTGATATCAAGCCTAAAGAATATTGGTTTCAAGATTTTGATGAAACAGAAAATCATTATGCAATGGATATGAAAGATATCCTAAATTGTAGAAAAGTTTCAAAAGGGGTGAATTATGTATTTAATATGGCATGTAATATGGGTGGTATGGGCTTTATTGAAAATAACAAAGCAGAATGCATGCAATCGGTACTTATAAACACTAATTTACTAGTTGCTTGTAATGAACATAAAGTTGAGAAATATTTTTTCTCTTCCAGTGCTTGTGCTTACAATATTGATAAACAACAACAGTCGTTCATTGAGGGATTAAAAGAAGACGATGCTTATCCAGCTAATCCAGAAGATGGCTATGGCTGGGAAAAGCTTTTTTCTGAGAGAATGTGTCGACATTTTATGGAGGATTATGGAATTCAGGTAAGAATTGCTCGCTATCATAACATCTATGGACCTTATGGAACTTATGATGGAGGAAGAGAAAAAGCACCCGCAGCTTTATGTAGAAAGATCATTCAAGCTAAAAAAGAAAACTCCCAATCAATTGATGTGTGGGGAGATGGTGAGCAAACAAGAACTTTTTTATTTATTGATGAATGCATTGAAGGCACCTTAAAACTATTTGAGAGTGATTATTCAGAGCCTATAAATATTGGAAGTGATGAGCAAGTTTCTATAAATCAAATGATAGACATAATTAGTGAAATAGCTGAAATTGAAAAATTAAATAAAAATTATCAATTAGATAAACCAAAAGGTGTCAGAGGTAGATCGAGTAATAATGAATTAATTAAAAAAGTTCTTAATTGGAGTTATGAAATGTCCTTAAAAGATGGGTTAACTAAAACTTACAAATGGATCGAAAGCGAAATGAGTCAAAACAGATTGAACTTAAGTAAATATACAAAGTCCTAACAAATCTAGATGAACAAAGATCTTCCTAAAAGCTGTAAAGTTGTTGTAATTGGTGGAGGTGTAGCAGGCACTTCATGTGCTTATCACTTAGCTAAATTTGGGTGGAAAGATACAATCTTATTAGAACGTGATCAGCTTACCTCAGGAACTACTTGGCATGCAGCAGGTTTAATGGGTCAACTGGGAGCTACGGCTACTATTACTAAACTTAGAAAATATTCATTAAATTTATATAAAGAACTTGAAGCTAAAACTGGTCTTTCAACTGGATTAAAACAAAATGGTGCCATAACAGTAGCAAGCTCTAAAGCACGTCTTCAAGAATTATTAAGACAAGCAACGGCTGCTCAGTTGTTTGATGTAAATGTTGAAGTTTTAGATCAAAAAAAAATTAAAGAATTGTATCCAGTAATTCATGATCAAGATCTTTTTGGTGGTGTTTATATGCCAGAAGATGGTCAAGCAGATCCAGTTGGAGTAACCAATGTTTTAGCAAAAGCTGCAAAATTAGAGGGGGCTAAAATATTTGAAAAAACTCCAGTTAAAAAAATATTAACCAAAAATGGTAGAATTAATGGTGTTGAAACTAAATTTGGTAAAATAGATTGTGAATATGTAGTTCTTGCAACCGGAATGTGGTCTAGACAAATTGGTGAGGAAATTGGTGTTAGTATTCCTTTATATCCTAACGAACATTTTTACATCATTACAGAGCCAATGAAGGATTTGCCCAAAAATCTACCTGTTTTAAGGGATTATAATGACTGCTTATATCTCAAAGAAGATGCAGGTAAAATGCTAGTTGGGATATTTGAGCCTGGTGCTAAAAATGCTTTTAAAGAAACAGGAATTGTTCCTGAAGATTTTTCTTTTGGTGAATTTCCTGATGATTTTGATCATTTTGAGCCTTATTTGGAAAAGTCCTTTCACCGTTTACCTATTTTAGAAAATGCTGGGGTTAGAAAGTTTTTTTCAGGTCCAGAGTCTTTTACTCCTGATACTCAGTATCTTTTAGGTGAAACTTTTGAAGTTAAAAATTTATATACATGCTGCGGATTTAATAGCATTGGAATAGCAAGCTCAGGTGGGGCAGGAAGAGTAACAGCTGAGTGGATGATAAATGGATATATGAATGAAGATTTATATTCTTTAGATATTAAAAGATTTCAAAAATTTCATTCTTCTAAGAAATTTATAATGAATAGAGTTACTGAAACTTTGGGTGATTTATATGGAATGCATTGGCCTTATAAACAGCACAACACTTCAAGAGATCAAAGATTACTTCCATATCATGATGAACTTAAAAAAGCAGGTGCTTGCTTTGGTCAATCAGGAGAATATGAAAGACCTATGTGGTATGCATTAAATGGTTCTAAACCAGAGTATGAATATAGTTTTAATTATCAAAATTGGTATTCGTCGGTTGAGTATGAATGTAAAAATACTACTGAAAATGTTGGTTTGTTTGAACTTTCTCCTTTTTCTAAATATGAAATGAAAGGTGAAAAAGCATATGAAGAGTTACAAAGATTATGCACAGCCAATATTAAAAACGAAATTGGAAAATGTACTTATACTCACATGTTAAATGAGGGTGGGGGTATTGAAACTGATTTAACTATTGTTTGTTTAGATAAAAATTACTTTAGAATAATTAGTTCAGCTGCAACACGTACTCATGATAAAGCTCATATTTTAAAGCATATATCAAACGATGTTGAATTTAAGGATGTTACAGATGAACTTGTATGTCTTGGAGTTTTTGGACCAAAAAGTAGAGATTTATTGTCAAAAATTACAAATACAAATTTATCAAATAAAGAATTTAAATTTGGCACTGGTAAATATGTTAAAATCAATAGTCATAATATCTGGTTTCAAAGATTATCTTATGTTGGAGAATTAGGTTTTGAGCTTTATATCAGCAATGAAAGTGCAAAAGAGATTTATAATTTAATAGTAAAAACTGGAGTAGGATTTAACTTATCTCATTGTGGAGCTCATTGTATGGATACAATGAGAATGGAAAGTGGTTTTTTACATTGGGGTCATGATATTTCTCCTGAAGAAAATCAATATCAAGCAGGATTAAATTTTGCGATTAGTTTTAAAAAAGATTTTGATTTTATAGGAAAGCAAAAATTATTAGAAATTAAAGATAAAATACCAAGCAGAAGATTTGTGATGCTTACCTTAAAAGAAAGTATACCTGGAAAACCTTTGCTTCTCCATGAGGAGCCGATTTATTTAAATGATCAGATAATTGGTAAGACTACTTCGGGTAATTACTCTTTTAATTTTAATAAAAATTTATCATTTGGATATATTGAAACAAATTTATCTAACGAAGATTTGTTGAAAAATAAGCTTTATATTGAAGTAGAAAAACAAAAATACTTAGCCGAGATACTAACAAAATCTCTTAAACAAAATAATTTTAAAAAAATCTAAATAAATTTTTAATTATTTGTAATTATTACTTTTGCGTGGTTAAATAAGATGTGAAAAAAAATAGTGAAGAAACAACTTTATTTGATACTAGAAAAAAAAATCAAAATAAATCTTTAGAAAAAATCAAAACAACTAATGTTAATATTTTGCTTAATAGAGTTAGATTAGATGAAAAAAGAATTTTTAAAAAAAGAATATTATTTACGTCAATCTTTATTGTCTTGCTTTGTGCTGTTAGCGCATATGTGATTATTTAATTGTTAAAATTATTCATTTTAAACCTAAAATGTTTATTGAAAGCTTGAGAATTTATATTATAAGCATCAATGTTTACGGCGGGGTAGCTCAGTTGGTTAGAGCGCGGGACTCATAAGCCCGAGGTCAGTGGTTCGATCCCACTTCCCGCTACCATTCTAGAACCATTAGTCTGATTTGCGTCTCTGAGGCGTCAATAGATATGGCTGGATATAGAAAAAGGAATGGTAAATGGGAAGTTAGAATAAGAAGAAACAATTCTAAAAATTTATCAAAAACATTTATAAATAAAGAAGATGCTCAACGCTGGGCAAGAGAACAAGAGAGCAAGTTAGATAAAGGAATATTTGAAGATTTAACTGCTGCTAATAATATTCTACTTAAGGATTTAATTAATCGTTACATCAAAGAGGTAGTAGTTAATAAAAAGAGCTATCAATCGGAACGATATAAAGCTCAAAAACTCTCAAAACATAAAATAGCAAAATTAAAACTTATTCAAGTCACGCCATTATTTTTAAGAGATTATCAGCAAGAGTTATTAAAAGAACTAAACCCAAGTACAGTTAATAAATATTTAACATTAATCTCTGTCTCTATTAAATATGCAAGGCAAATACTTGGAATTTATCTTCCAACAAATCCTTGTGAGTTTATTAAACGTTTAAAAGAACCAGAGTTCAAAGGTGAAGTGATTGAACCAGATGAGGAGAAAGTTCTTTTAGAGCATGCAGAACATTCAAAAGCCAAATGGTTAAAGTTAGTTATTATGCTTGGTTTAGATTGTGGAATTAGACGCGGTGAAATACTTAAGATTAGAAGAGAGGATATAGACTTTAATAAACATACTGTGATTTTAAGAGAAACTAAAAATGGTTTATCTAGAAGAGTAGGTTTGTCTAAAAGAGCTATGGATGAAATCAATAAACTTCCAATAAATATCAACGGGAAATTAATTAATTGTGAAAGAGGAGATACAGTTGATTTTTATTGGCAACAGCTAAAGAAATGGACAGGAATTAATAAAAGATTTCATTCAACAAGGCATACCTTTGCTACAAGAGCATCTATGAATGGTTGGAGTATCACAGAAATCTCAGCTCAAGGTGGGTGGAAGGACCTAAAAATATTGAAAAGATATACGCATATTTCTGCAGAGCATTTAGCTAAGAAATTAAGATAATAGAATAATAAAAATTAATTTTTTTTGAAAAAAGTTTTACGAAAACTTACGGTGAAATTAGGCGCAATTACGAGTCACTATTTAAGTTAAATGTGACTCAATTGTGTCTCCTATAATCTCCTAATCTAGACAAATAATTTTAAAGCATTATATATGTTCATGAAGCCTGATTTATCAGGAGTGAACTCAGTGAGAATGAGATTGAAACACTATAAAGACTGAAGCATCTCTGAGTAGTTAAGTTGAAAACTACAAACCGTAAGATCTGCAACCTTACATTTTTCGACAAAATTAAATTAGTGGAATAATTTAAATGATTACGATGTGTAAGTTACAGACTTTAATGAAAGATAAAACCAATATTATCTATAACGATTTTATCATGTACTCACTTGCAAGTGTATACTTCATCACGAAGTTTCAAAGTTTCTTCATCTCGTAATCTTCTATGAAGAATTATTCCATCGTTGTGCGTGCTCGTAAGAGCACCACAGCACTGACTAAATATAAGGAGAAAAACTATGTCAGAGCAGAAACGAGGAATTGGAGATAATTCCAAAATCACAGAAGCAAAAGTCTTTACAGATTATGTTTCACCACTTGAACCAAAAGAAGTACTGAGATTAATAAAGGATAAATTAAACTCAGCATATAAGTTTATAGAAGCAAGTAAGAATGAACATACAGCATCTCATGGTGATGATTATTATTTTGAAAGTGAAATAAATGAGAAAGAGTCATGTGATGCATTAAACAAAGTTGAGTTTGGTGTTTGGAGAAAACCCAACACTTATGAAAAGAAAGCCTTTGCAAGAGACTCTGAAATTTCAAGTGGCAAAGCATCAACAGAAATATTTGATTGCTTAGAGTTAATTAAAAAGACTGAGAAAGGAGTTAACTAATGGGTAAACTTCCTGATCATTTACAACCATTATATGATGAGCTTACCGTCGAATTCAAAGACGGTAGGTTCACTAATGAGAACAATACCTTTGATTTCAAAACTGCAAAAGAAGCAGTTGAACACAATGCACAAATGGAGAAGTTTGTACGAGGGTTTGATTTTAAACCAACTAGTACAAAACCTTTCAAAGATAGAGTTCAAAAATCTAAATCTAAACCTACTCAGTTACAGTTAGATTTTAATCTAAATTTATTAGATGAGTTAAATGGTATTAGACAAGGTTTGCAAAATCTTAAACAATCTAGAAATCCAGTTGAAACTAAACCTGCAACAAGCTCAGGCTTAAATTACCTAATGGGGTTTAAAGATGAGTAAGAGCAAACTTAGAAAAGAACTAGATAAGATACTTGCAGATATGCCTAAAGACATGGTGGTATCTTTGACGCCAGGCGAATATGGAAAGTTGCAGAAAGCGTTAGACGGTAAAGCAGTTTTAAAAGTTACTGCAGTTCCAATTAAAAAATTGAATAGCGATTGGAGTAAGTTCAAAAAGGTCCAACAGGCCAAGGGTACACTGTGGGATCAATTTAAAGACTCTAAAATACTAAAACCTATTCTTGAGAAATGGCTACACGTTAAACCACGTAAAACTAAATTATGTGAATGTGGTCGAGTTGAATATAAGCAAGTTAGTAGTCTCGCATTAAAGCAAGTTAACATTATTCAAGATCTATCTGAAGCAATTGCATATCTAGAAAGAGATCGTGAAGAAATTAAAGATAATGCTTTGCAAGAGTTGGACAAACTCAAAACTAGTAATCTTGAGTCCTTAGAAAAAGTTAGAATTCTCGAAGACGTAAATGAGGAACTTAGAGAAGAAATAGAACAGTTAACGAAGCGATTGGAGGTAATGAAACATGTTAACTAAAAGAACTATTAACAACATAGAAAAATCTATGCCGGCAAGAGATGGAGTATCACTTGCAAAAGATATCAAAGATATCGAATTTGATGTGTTAGAAAATCTTACTGATAAAATCAAAGGAGACTTTGAAAATGATAAAAAAGAAGGTGAAGACATCTTCCAATGGTTAGAAAGACAACCTGATGAGTATTTTAAAAGATTAAAATTATCAAACGGTGGTGTTGTAGATCTAGCAAAATATCGAAAATCTAAAGAGCCTAAGATCAAGAAGTTAAACCTTGCACAAGGTGATTATGATCGTGCTGTAGTAGATGTTCAGTCTCAGTCTGATCGTGACTTGATTAAAAAACTTTTAAAGATGTCAGGAATAAATATTGGAGGATCAGATGAGTAATGATCTTGCACCTATATCTGCATTGTTAAAAGCTGATGCAATAATCTTTTCGAGTGACTTTGGCAGAAAGGCCATTCAGGAGAGTTGGACGGTACGTTTAAACAAACAGATCAAACAACTTGATCAAGTTAAACCGTTTCAAAATATTAACATAGCAACCGGGCGAGATAGCTTAATCGTTGATGTTGATCTAGATTGCTCGGAAGCTTTGCTATTGGCTGATTATTTCCTGCCTAAGACTGAGCTAGAATTTGGTCGAGAGAGCACTCTCAGGTCTCACAGGCTGTTTAAAGTGATAGATCTGCATAAGAACCATACTAGAAAATATTTTAGTTTCGCAGACAAATCAAAGTCTATGCTTGTAGAGATCAGGGCTAATAAGCATTACACAATGTGCTTTGGTCAGTATGACAATGAGGAAAAAGTTATCTGGTCATCAACCGGTTTACCAACTGAAATAAGTTGGGAGGCTCTAAACAAAGCTTGTGCATTGTTAGGTGTAGCATGTGTAATACTTCGTAAATATTCTAATGAGGGTTTACGTAACGAGTATATCAGAAAATTAGTAGCATCACTCTGGCATCATAAAGTTGAAAAAGCTGATTGTGAAAAGATAATTACAGCAGTTGCAACAGCAGCAGATGATGATGTTACTGAAAGACTTGCACGTGTTGAAGATGTTTACAAAAGAGATAGATCTGATCAACTGCAGGGACTACCTAAGCTTGCTGAGGAGTTCAATTGGTCTGATGATGAAGTAAAAGACTTCAAAAAACTTTTGTTTAAGATCACCGGCAGAGATGCATTACCAGAGTACACTAACACTTTCGTAGAAAGAATTGCTTACATGATGAAGCAAAAAAAATACTACGATCTTGAAGATAAAGAGATGTACGATGCAGAGGCTATTGATGTTAAATATTCTAAATATTTTGACGGTAAGTACACACCTTTAAAATTTTGGAAACAACATAAGGATAGCAAAGTCTGTGTTGATTTTACCTACAAACCAAATGATCTAAATAGATTTGTTCATGTAGATAAAAAGCTAATGATCAATGTATATGAGAAACATCATCTACAACCTGATCCAAATGTAGATACTGATATATTCTGGGCATTAGTAAAACATGTAATACCTCATGAAGAATACAGAAATCACTTTTTAGATTGGCTGGCATTCCATTATCAAAATCCTGGTGTAAAAATTAGACATGCTGTAATCCTGCAGTCAGATGAATTTCAATTAGGTAAAGGAAGTTTGTTTGATCTGCATAGAGATATACTTGGTCTAAACAATACTAGAAAAATTGAGTTAGCTGAGGCCTTAGACAAAGGTAAAGGCTTCTTAGTCAATGCACAAACTGTATTGATTGATGAAGCAAAAAGCTCAGGTTCTTGGAGTGAAAAAGCAATGCTTATAAACACACTGAAGACAATTATTACGGAGGGATCTATAGGTGTTAGGCAACTCTATAAAGAATACACAGAGCAAGACACTTGTACTAACTACTGGATAAACACAAACTACAAAGATGCATTTCCACTTCCGTATAATGAAGTGAGATACTTTGTTTATTTTAGTCCTGCAAAACGTAATCAACAAATGCTTGAGGAGTTTCATTTACATAGATTAAATCATAATCTTGCAGGCGGTGTTTTAGCTGAGATGTTAGATAGAGATCTAAGTAAGTTTAATCCATTGGCACCGGCACCACATACACCATATCGTGATGAGATGTCTGGTTTAGCAGATAGACCTCTTAATGATTTTATAAAAGAACAATTTGAGCAAGGAGTATTTCCATTTGATAGAGATCTACTTACTACAATTGAATTGTTTGATTATCTAAAATCTGAGAAGCGAATGAAAGTTACTCGAATGCAAGAAGTAACTAGAGCACTTGAAAACATTGGAGGCAAACAGAAGAAGCAATGTCCTGTTGCAAAAGTTGCAGATCGGGCAACTGTTTGGATTATTAGAAATCATGATCAGTATAAAAATCAAACTGCAACTGAGCTTGGTAGAAAATACCCACCATTTTATTTTGATAGTAAAGGAGGAAACTAATATGTCAAAACAACAAAGGTATCAGGTACCTAAGACACCTGAACAAGTATTGAAACGTATCATGAATGACTTTTCAAAGTCCAGGCGGAGATGTGAGGAAGTATTTAAAGCTAATGGAGAGCAACCAAAATACCCTCATGTTGACTACGAAGAATTGCGAAAAATTGTGCAAGACAACTTCGGTTATCTTGGAGTTAAAGTCAGACATTGGAAAAGGAACAATACATAGTTTACATGGCAGATCAGTTAAATACTGATCTGCCTTAAACTAAAATATGCAGGTTAGAATTTTAGAAATTTTTTTTGAGCTTTGCAATTTAGCTGTGTGAAGTGTGTATGTGTGTATTTGAAAACTTAACTTTTTTTAACTTGAAAAAGTTTTGGAGACGTCCGGGAGGCAGTCAAAAGTTACTTTTTGTTACTGCAAATTATTCCCTGCAGATCCCCCAATTGTTACCCTATGTAACCTATCAATGTAGGCAAATGTATACCGGTAATCCCTGAGGCCTGTTGCTTTGTTCCTGTTGAGTGGTCAGTCTTTTTTGCAAAATGCATCATGAAACTTAACCTGCATACCCAGAAAAATGAGGAGGGGTACCTCTATTAAAATATGAGGGAGTTTTCACTACAACATTAATTTTTTTCAAAGTAACTGTTGCTAGAGTTCCAATAAGTTATTTGGTCAAGTAAGAGTCTCTGACTTACACTAAAGGGTAAATACTAGGTACCATATTTTTAAAAAGGAGAGATTGGGTCAATTTAACTTCCAAATTTTGAGATCTTTCTGGTACCACTACTGCTCCATATAGGCGTCAATGACATTTGTTTGGTATAGTGAATTATTGCTTTACTCAATATTAAAAAAATATTAATATTTTTTATGAAATTTAAAATTAATAAAATGATTTTTTATTTTAAAAAAAATACTTCTAAACATTGTTTTATGTTTAGTACAACTTTCCCTCAAAACTATAATAAAGTTTCATAGCTAAATAATTCTCTTTAAATTCAAAGTTTTTTAAAATTAACAAAAAAAATAATTAAGGGGGATAAATGACAAAACCAAATTCAAGAACATCAGCATTAGCTGAAAAACATAAAAGTTTAGGATCAGGTCTAGAAGACTGGAATGGCATGGGTACTGCTTGGTCCTACAATACAGACCCAGACAAAGAACATGATGCAATAAGAGAAGGTGCTGGCATTATTGATATGTCTGGATTAAAAAAAATAAGAGTTAGTGGCAAAGATTCGGAAGAAGTTTTAAACCACGTTTTTTCAAGAGAGATTAAAAAACTTCAACCTGGACAATCTAGTTATGGAATAGTCTTGAATGACAAAGGTTTCATAGCTGATGATGCTATCGTTTACAAAAATGAAAACGAATTTATTTTCGTGCATGGTTCAGGAGAAAGTATGGAACTTATTCAGAAAAGTGCAAAAGGGAAAGAGGTAGATGTAAAATTTGATGATGACTTACATGATATTTCTCTTCAAGGCCCTAATGCTTTAGAGATATTAAAAAATCATACTCCTGTAGATTTAGATTCTTTAAAATATTTTAATCACTACGAAACTGAATTGTTTGGAAAAAAATGTGTCTTATCTAGAACAGGCTATTCAGGTGAAAAAGGTTTTGAGTTATTTGTCTCTGGCACTGATGCGGTTGCTGTTTGGGATAATATTTTAGAAGCAGGTAAAAATTTAGGAGTGATGCCCGCATCATTTACAGCACTAGATAAAGCTAGAATTGAAGCTGGGTTATTATTTTATGGATACGACATGACTAATGAGCATTCACCTTGGGAAGTCAATTTGCATTGGACAATGTCTAAAGGCAAATCTGGTTATCGTGGTTATGATGCAGCAATGAACGTTAAAGATAAACTAAATTTTACAAATGTAGGTTTAGATATAGATCATAACGAAGGTTTAGCTGGTGGTGAGGGAATTTTTGTTAATGATAAAAAAGTAGGTGTTGTTAACAGTCCTTGTTACTCAAAGAGAATGGGTAAATCTTTGGCATTGGGTCATATCGATGTTGATTGTTCTAAACCAGAAACAGCAGTTGTAATAAATACTTCTGATAAGAAGCTAAATGCAATTGTCTCTAGTTTACCGTTTTACGATCCTAAAAAAACTAGAACACACTCATAATTCATATGACAAACAAAAATAATCATATTACTTCTGTAGATCAATCAGACAGAAAAGTTCCTTATAATTTAAGACAATCAGGTGATACCCCAGTTCAAATGTTAATTTGGAATAAGGTTCGTAAATCTCCTTTTTGGCATAAATCAATTAACCATGGAGCTTGGAGAGCAACTGTTTATAACAGAGTGTTCCATCCATTTGGCTATTCTAAACCAGAAGATGGTGGTCCTATGGTTGAATACGAAGCTTTAATGAATGATGTAACATTATGGAATGTTGCTGTCGAAAGACAAATTAGAGTTAAGGGTCCTGATGCAGAAAAATTTGTAGATTATGTAATTACAAGAGATGCAACTAAAATTTCACCTATGCGTGCAAGATATGTGATTTTGTGTAACCAATATGGAGGTGTTTTAAATGATCCTATTCTTCTAAGAATATCCGAAGATGAATTTTGGTTTAGCCTTTCCGATAGTGATATTGGAATTTATTTACAAGGTATTAATCATGACAATAAATTTGATGTTGAAATTAAGGAAATTGATGTTTGCCCCCTACAAGTACAAGGACCTAGATCAAAAAACTTAATGCATGATTTGGTTGGTAGTCAAATAGATGTTTCCAATATGCCTTTTTATGGTTTAGCAAAAGCAAAAGTAGCAGGAAGAGATTGTATAATATCTCAAACTGGATTTTCTGGAGAAGAAGGTTATGAAATTTATCTTTTAAACTCAACTTTATACGCAGATGAAGTATGGGATGAAATTGTCTCTAAAGGTAAGAATCATAATTTGATGGTAACAGCACCATCACATTGCAGAAGAATTCAGGCTGGCATTTTATCTTGGGGCCAAGATATGGATAATGAACATAACCCTTTTCAGTGTAATTTAGGTTATCAAGTTTCATTATCTGGAAAGGGCGAATGGGATAAAAAAGGAGATTATATTGGAAGAAAAGTCTTAGAAGAAATGAAAAGTGATTTGAAAGACGGCAAAAAACCCTTCAAACTTCAACTAGTTGGTTTAGAATTTTCAGGAAAACCTGTTCTAGACTTTGCAACTGACTTTTGGCCGATATTAAATATTGAAAGTCAAGAACCAGTAGGATTTGTTACATCGCCTTGGTATCACCCTGATAAAAAAACAAATATAGCAATGGGGTATGTTCCTTATGAAGGTGATCTATCAAAAAATAATTTTCCAATTGGAAAGTTAGGTAAAAAATACTTAATTGAATTACCTGAAAAATATCAATCTTCCTCAACAACTGAAGAAGCTATAGTAGTTCCAATACCTTTTACCAAATCAAAAAATCCAAACACCAGGGAGGTAATTGATAATATTGGTTAACTTTGACATTGGTTTTACTTTAAACTGTAAAAATATTGACTCTATCAATCACAAGCCACGCCTCAGGATTTGTTAATCTTGGAAGATGAAATACTATTGCCTTCCTCTTTTATCCATTTAAAAAAAAGTTTAACAGTATCATTCTCAAGAATATTTTCTTTTACTCTTATATAATAACCATATTCATCTAACTGAATATTAGATAGATAATGTAAATTCCCTGAGTTAATTTCAGGGGATACCAGATTATCCCAAAGTGCTATACCTTGCCCATCAATAACTGCTTGGACACGGCTATTAGAATCTGAAATAGAAACTCCTTGTATTGATTTTTTAAAATCAATACCAGCATGACTAAACCAATCCTGCCAACCTATACTTTCAGATGAGTCAAACAATAGAGGTGTTGTCAAAATAATTTTATCCAATCCCTCTTTTTTAACTCTTTCAGCAATTTGACTATTGGCCGTTGGGCAAGCTGGACAACTAATAAGTCTTTCATGTGGTGAATTAATCATCCCCTCTTTTCCCCAACAAATAGAGATGTCAGCTTCAATATTATCCATTTCATTTATGAAATTTAAAGGCACAAAACGAAGTCCAATTTCTGGATGTTTAGCAGTAAACTTCATTAAACGTGGTGATAGCCATCTACTAAGAAAATAAGATTGTAAAGCAATTGTAAGTGGAGTGGGCTTCTTAAATTTTAATAATTCAATTTCCTGATCAATTTGATCCAAAGATAATGTAGAGACATTTAATAATTTTTGTCCCTTTGAAGTAAGATGTAAACGCGCATTCCTTCGCTCAAAAAGTGTAAAACCTAATTGGTTTTCCAAAGTTTTAATTTGATAACTTATAGAACCTTTTGATTGATTAAGTTTTAAAGCAGCCTCAGTCATACTAAGGTTCTTAGCTACTACTTGAAAAGTACGTAGCATATCATAAGAGTACAAAGGCATATATATCGTTCAAATTATTTAAACAAATTGTTTAATATTTTAGTTTTGAAGTCAATAAATTACTAGCTTAACTTAATAATTATAAATCTATACTTTTTAATATAACAATTTTTTTGAACGTATAATTAATGACACTTACACTTAAAAATACAAGATTTGTTGCAAAAGCCATTTTAAGTGAAGGGCAGCGCCCACGTGAATTGTCCCGTACAATGCCACCTCATCCACTTAGCTATATGGAGTTGCCCTACGATCCAGAATACACTTTATATAACTCAAGACTTACCCCTGAAAAATTAGATACAGCAACTGATGATGAAATGTATTGGGCTGTTAGAACAAATGTAATTTTTAGACACACAGGAGAATTACCAATCGAAATCAGTGGACCAGATGCAGAAAAACTTCTTAATAAAGTATTTACTCGTAATATCAGTAAACTAAAACCAGGACGATGTTCATACCAATTTGCTTGCTACCATGATGGCGGCATGATTACAGACGGAGTGCTCTTACGGTTAGAGCAAAATAAATTTTGGATGGCACAGGCTGATGGTGATTTGTTCAGCTGGTATAAAGCTCATGCTGAAGATTTAGATGTAAAGATAACCGACCCAAATGTTTGGATAAGTCAAGTTCAAGGACCTCGTTCGTTAGATTTATTAAAAGAAGTAATAGATAATCCATTACCTGAACCTTTCAGATATTTTGATTGCGCAGAAATGAGTATAGCAAATCAAACATGTTGGATAAGCCGTTCTGGCTTTACTAATGAACTTGGTTGGGAGATTTATCTTTTACCAGATACTGATATTGCAGCAATAGGCAATCATATCATGGAGGTAGGAAAGAAATTTGATATTTTATTAACTGGTACTCCTGTTTTTCGTGCAAGAAGAATAGAAGCTGGGTTATTAAATGCAGGTTCTGATTTTGGAGAAAACACAACTCCATTTGAAGCAGGCCTTGGTAATTTTGTCGAGTTCGATGATCGTAATTTTATAGGCCGTAAGGCTTTAGAGGCATCAGATAAGAAATGTCGTACTTGGGGAATGAGAGTTAATAATGGTGTGGCTCAATTAGGAAAGAATATCTTATTAGATGATAAAATTGTAGGACATGTTTGTTCGTCAGGTTATTCACCCTATCAAGAATGTGGAGTTTGCATTGTAAGAATGGATGATGCAGTAAATGGTCCAGGAACAAAAGTTAAAGTTAAATGTGTAGATGGTTCACTACAAGATGCTGAACTTTGTAGATTGCCAATGTATGATGAGGAACGTTTAATTCCTCGTGGAAAATTAATTGATATTCCAACAAAACCAATTTCATCAAAATAATTATGTATAAAGTTAAACTTACTAATTCTCATTTTAAAGCTCAGAATGATGCAGAGATTAGAGATATAACTATTGGAGATTTATTAAAAGAGATTTCAGATACCCACCCTAACGCAGTTGCTATGGTAGATGTGATGGATGATGGTGAATGTGGAAAGTCATGGAATTATTCAGATTTATTTAAACAATCTGATCTCCTTGCAAAAGCTCTAACTACGAGGTTTAAAGTAGGAGAGAAGGTTGTTGTATGGGCTCCAAATATTCCTGAGTGGATCTTTATGGAGTATGCTTGTGCATTATCTGGTTTAGTTCTTGTTACTGCAAACCCTTCATTTCAAGCTGCAGAATTAAAATATGTAATAGAACAATCTGGTGCAGTTGGTTTGTTCTTAATTAATGAATTTAGAGGCAACCCAATGGGTGATATTGCAAAAGAAGCAATGAAAGGTAACACTCTAATTCGTGAAGTAGTTAATTTAGAAAATCAAGAAAGTCTTTATGCAAACAAAAATCAAAATACAAAATTACCAGAAGTAAAACCAGAGGATGCTGCTCAAATTCAATATACTTCAGGAACCACAGGTTTTCCAAAAGGAGCAGTGTTAAGTCATAAAAATCTTTTAAATAATGCTAGACTCTTTTGCGCTCGAAAAAAAGTAGGACCTCATTCAGTATGGGCAAATTTTATGCCACTATTTCATACAGCAGGATGTGCAACAGGTGCATTAGGTTGTCTTCAGGCTGCTTGTAAAATGTTATTAATTAAAAGATACAACGCTGATAACTTTGCAAAGTTAATTGAACAACAAGGCGTTACAACCTGTTTTGCTGTTCCCACAATGTTGTTCAATCTACTAGAATCTCTTGAAAGTTTCCCTAGAAATATGTCTTCACTTGAAGCCATATCAACAGGTGGTGCACCTGTACCACCTGACCTTGTTCGTAGAGTAAAAGAAAAGTTAGGCTGTCATTTACTCAGTGCTTTTGGACAAACAGAGCATAGTCCTATGATTTGTCTTAATCCAATTGAAGCAACTGTTGAGCAAATAGTTGAAACAGCAGGTCAACCACTTCCTCATACCGAAGTTTCAATTCGTTCAACAAACGATAATAAAGTGCTTCCAATTAATGAAGTCGGTGAAATATGTGCAAAGTCTTATGCTGTGATGATTGGATATAATGATAATCCTAAAGCAACAAATGATGCAATAGATAAAGAAGGTTGGTTACATACTGGTGATCTTGGTAAAATGGATGAACAAGGTTTTGTACGTGTTACTGGAAGAGTTAAAGATATGATAATTCGTGGAGGTGAAAATCATTTTCCTGCTGAAATAGAAGCAGTTCTTGTAACACATGCAGATGTTAATCAAGTAGCAGTGATAGGTTTGCCAGATGAAAAATGGGGTGAGATAATAGCTGCATTTATATTGTCTGATACTACGCCAAAAGTAGATAGCTTAAAAAGTCATTGTCGTATTCACTTGTCGCCACAAAAAACCCCTTCAATATGGGTACAAGTGCCAAATTTTCCATTAACAGGTTCAGGTAAAGTTCAAAAATTTACAATCAAAGATCAATATCTTGATGGTAACTATGGTAAGGTTTTAACATGAGTGTTCGTATAGAAAAAAAAGGTCCAGTGTGGACAATTATTCATTCTCGATCTGAGGCGCGAAATGCAATTGATCCTGAAAGCGCAAAAGCTATTTACAATGCTTTCAATGAATTCAATAAAGATAAAACTGCTCACGTTGCAGTGCTATGGGGCGAAGGTGGAGCTTTCTGTTCAGGTTGGGATCTAAAGTACGCTTCTACTCTTTCTGGATCAGATGCACTTGAGCCTTATAATTTCCCAGATGCTGGAGAACCGCCTATGGCAGTCATGGGAATAAGTCGTCTTGAATTATCGAAACCTGTTATAGCAGCAGTTTCAGGCGCTGCAGTTGCGGGTGGTATGGAAGTTGCAATTTGGTGTGATATTAGAGTTATGGAAGAAACATCTTATATGGGGGTGTATAATCGTCGATGGGGTATACCTCTTATTGATGGTGGCACAGTTCGATTACCTCGTTTAATTGGAGAGGGACGTGCTATGGATTTAATTCTTACTGGTCGAAGAGTTGAGGCAGATGAAGCTTTAAAGATTGGGCTTTGCGAATATGTTGTTCCAGAAGGTGAAGCACGAAGTAAAGCTGAAACTTTGGCTCATACTTTAGCAAAATTTCCTCAAAGTTCGATGCTCAAAGATCTTAAGTCAGTGAGATCTCAGCATGGGCTTTCAATTCGTGACGCTATGAAACAAGAATGGTCTGGAAGCAAAGAAGAAATCGTAAAAGGTATTAAGGGTGCTTTAGAATTTGTAAATGGCAAAGGAAGAGGTGGAAAATTTGAAGATGAATAATGATTTGATAATTAAATTAACTGCAAATTTGGAGACATAATGAAAAATCTATTACAGCATTACATAAATGGAAAGTGGGTAAATTCAAACGGTGGAAATACAATGGATGTTATAAATCCTTCTACTGAAAACAAGATAGCCACTATTACACTAGGTAGTTCTAAAGATGTAGATGTTGCAGTCTCAGCAGCTAGAGCAGCATTTAAATCATGGTCAGAAACAAACCTTAATGAAAGAATTTCTCTGTTAGAAAAATTATTGGAAATATACAAATCACGTTCTGATGAAATGGCAAAATTTATAAGTGATGAGATGGGTGCTCCAATTGATCTAGCAAAATCAGCTCAAGTAGGTGCTGGAGCTGGACATTTAAAAAATACTATACGATCAGCTAAAAAATTTTCCTTTGAAAAACCTCTTGGTGATCATTCACCAGGAGATATGATTTTTTATGAACCCGTTGGTGTCTGTGCATTAATCACACCTTGGAACTGGCCTATGAACCAGGTTATGTTAAAAGTGGCTCCTGCATTAGCAACTGGGTGCACAATAATTCTTAAACCTTCTGAAATTTCCCCTTTAAGTTCTATGTTGTTAGCCGAAATGATTAATGATGCAGGTTTTGCACCTGGTGTTTTTAATCTTGTAAATGGTGATGGAGCAGGAGTTGGAACTTATCTTACCAAACATACAGATGTTGATATGGTTAGTTTTACTGGTTCTACTCGTGCAGGTATTGCAATAAATAAAAGTGCAGCTGACACAATTAAACGAGTGAGCCTTGAATTAGGTGGTAAAGGAGCAAATATTATTTTTGCAGATGCAGATGAAAAAGCGGTAGCTCGTGGTGTAAGACATTGTTTTAATAACTCAGGTCAATCTTGTAATGCACCTACTAGAATGCTTGTAGAAAATTCAATTTATCAAAAAACTATTGAGACAGTTCGTAAAGTAGCAGAACAAACAGAGGTAGGACCATCTGATAAAGAAGGACGACAAATTGGACCAGTAGTATCTGAAAATCAGTTTAAAAAAATTCAATCTTTGATTAAAACTGGATTAGAAGAAGGTGCAAAACTAATTTCGGGAGGTGAAGGACGACCTGATGGATTGGATAAAGGTTATTTTGTTCGCCCAACAATTTTTTCTGATGTAACTCCCAACATGACTATTTGGAAAGAAGAAATTTTTGGACCAGTTCTTTGTATTACTCCTTTTAACAATGAAGAGGAGGCTATAAAACTTGCAAATGACACTCCTTATGGATTAACAAATTATGTTCAAACTTCTGACAATGAAAAAGCTCGTCGAGTTGCAAAACAACTACGTTCTGGAATGGTTGAGATGAATAGTAAATTTCTAGGCGCAGGTTCACCATTTGGTGGGATGAAGCAATCAGGAAATGGTCGAGAAGGTGGAACTTGGGGTCTTGAAGAATTTTTAGAAGTTAAAGCAGTTAGTGATTGGAACCAACTTTCAGCATAAATAATTTATTTAATTTCCACTCCATATACGCGTCAATGACATTGGTTCTTGACTAGGTTTCTTTAATTTGATTCAATATGCATAGAAAGGAAAGAGAGCATTTACAGGAGTAATTGTTTTAGGTGAGTAGACAAGGGTTCATGGCGATAGACTCATAAGCCCGAGGTCAGTGGTTCGATCCCACTTCCCGCTACCATTTAATGTCCTGGAAATTCTATTAAATTTTCAACTTTATAATTTTTATTAACTAAATTATCTGATCCACCTAAATCAAATAAATTAATAACAAAAACAAATGCAGCTACTTTTGCATCACACATTTCAACTAATTTAGCAGCAGCTTCTGCTGTTCCACCTGTTGCAATTAAGTCATCAATTATTAAAACAGACTCATCTTTTAAAATAGAGTCTTTGTGAACCTCAATAGTTGCAGTCCCATACTCCAATTCAAAATCAACAGAATGTACTTCAGCTGGTAATTTATTTTTTTTTCTCAACATTATAAAAGGTTTTTTGATGATATAAGAAACAGCAGAGGCAAACACGAAACCCCTTGATTCTATTGCAGCAATTTTATCAATTTTGTATTTTTTTGATCTTTCAATAATTTGATTAATTGTTTCAGCAAAAGCTTCCTCGTTTTTAATTAGAGTGGTTATATCTCTAAATAGAATACCTTTTTTAGGATAATCAGGAATTGATCTAATATGATCTTTTAAATTCATAATACTCAATTATAAATAAATATATTTTAAATTATGACAACAAATAAATTAGCAATAATTGGTGGAAGTGGACTCTACGATGTTGAAGAATTTACTAACAGAGAATTATTAGAAATAAATACACCTTGGGGCAAACCATCTGATCAAATATTAAAAACTAATTATAATAATAAAAAAGTTTATTTTTTGCCAAGACATGGGAGAGGCCATTTTGTTTCTCCTTCTAATATAAATTTTAGAGCAAATATCGATGCGTTAAAACAGTTAGGTGTTACTGATATTGTTTCAGTTTCAGCCGTAGGATCTTTGAAAGAAGATTTGCCGCCAGGAAAATTTGTTATTGTTGATCAGTTTATTGATAGAACTTTTGCAAGAGTAAAAACTTTTTTTGATGATGAAATCGTTGCCCATGTATCGATGGCACATCCTACATCTAATGGGTTAATGAATGCTTGTGAAGATGCAATTAAAAAATCAAAAATAGATTATCAACGAAATGGAACTTATGTTGTAATGGAGGGACCTCAATTTTCAACATTGGCAGAATCTAATTTATACAGATCTTGGAAAGCAGATGTAATTGGTATGACCAATATGCCTGAAGCAAAACTCGCAAGAGAAGCAGAAATTAGATATGCCTCAGTTTCAATGGTTACAGATTTTGATTGTTGGCACCCAGATCATGAAAATGTTGATGTTCAACAAGTGATCAAAGTTTTATTAGGAAATGCTGAAAAAGCAAAAGTGATGATAAAAAACTTAATTGATAATTATGAGAGCCATATAGATCCAAATGATCCAACCAATAATTGCTTAGATGTAGCTATCATTACTGCTCCGGAAAAACGAACCCAAAAAACAATAGATAAGTTAAAAACGGTTGCTGGTAGAGTTTTAAACAAATGAAAATTCAAGGAAAAGAATACCGAACAATATGGTACGAGGATAAAATAGTAAAAATAATTGATCAAACAAAACTTCCACATCAATTTATAATAAAAGAACTTAAATCAGTTAAAGATGCAATCAATGCAATTAAAGTTATGGAAGTTAGAGGTGCACCTTTAATTGGAGCAACAGCTGCTTATGGAATAGTTTTGGCTATTCATGAGAACAACTCTCATGAATTTATAAATAAATGTTCAGAAGAGTTAATTAAATCAAGACCTACTGCAATAAATTTGAAATGGGCAGTTGATCGTATGATGAAAAAATTATCTGATATTAATAGTGATCAAATTTTAGATTTAGCTTTAAAAGAAGCTAAAGAAATTTGTGATGAGGATGAAAAGTTTTGTAGGAATATAGGTATTAACGGATTAAAAATAATTGAAGAAATATACAATAAGAAAAAAAATACAGTAAATATTTTAACTCATTGTAATGCTGGTTGGTTAGCGACTATTAACTGGGGAACAGCAACTTCACCGATTTATCATGCTCATAAAAAAGGAATTCCAGTTCATGTCTGGGTAGATGAAACAAGACCAAGAAACCAAGGTGCAAATTTAACTTCATATGAGCTAAACGAAGAAGAAATTCCAAATACAATTATTGCTGATAATACTGGAGGTATCTTAATGCAAAGAAAGGAAGTTGATATGTGTATTGTTGGAACAGATAGAACTTTATCGAATGGAGATGTATGTAATAAAATTGGAACTTATCTAAAAGCTTTAGCTGCACATGATAATAAAGTCCCTTTTTATGTTGCACTTCCAAGTTCAACAATTGATTGGAATATTAAAAATGCTAAAGATATTCCTATTGAGGAAAGAAATTCTGAGGAATTATCTTATGTGGAGGGTATTGATGAAAATAACCAAATTAAGAAAGTTTTGATATATCCACAAAAAAGTAAAGCAATGAATTTAGCATTTGATGTAACTCCTGCAAAATATGTAAGTGGATTAATTACTGAGAGAGGAGTATGTGAAGCTTCCACCAATGGACTAAAAAACTTATTCAAATGAAAAATTTAAGTTCTGAAATTATTCGATATTCAAAAATGCTGAACACAAAAAAATTATCAGCTTTAAGATCTGGGAATATTTCAGTAAGGTATAAAAATGGTTTTTTAATTACCCCGTCTGGAAAAAAATACTCAACTTTAAAAAATAAAGATATAATTTTCGTTTCATTAGATGGTGAGTTTGACAAGAAAAAAGGTATTCCATCTTCAGAATGGAAATTTCATCAAGATATTTATAAAAATAAAAAAGAAGCTAAAGCGATTGTTCATGCTCATTCAACAAATGCAACTGCAGTATCTACTCATAATAAAGGAATACCTCCTTTTCATTACATGGTTGCAATGGCTGGTGGCCATGACATTAAATGTGCAAAATATGCAACCTTTGGAACGAGAGAATTATCTAAAAATATTTTAAGAGCTCTAAAAGGTAGAAAAGCCTGTTTAATTTCAAATCACGGTCAGATTGCATTCGAAGATAATTTACCAAAAGCTTTTGAATTAGCTGAAGAGGTTGAAAATATATCGCTTCAGTATATAACGAGCCTGAGATTGGGTAAGCCTAAAATTCTTTCTATAGCAGAAATGAATAAAGTTTTATCCAAAGCTAAAAATTATAAAAAGGATAGCTAATGACCAAAGTTGGAGAACATATAACTCTAGACATCATTGGAACTACAAAAGAATACGATCCTTCTGTTTATGAAAAAGTAATTCATGAAATTGCAAAAGCTGCAAAAGTATCAATATTAAATATTTCTAAACATAAATTTGAACCACAAGGTTTCACAATATTGGCTCTTTTAGCAGAAAGCCATATTAGTTTTCATACATTTCCTGAAAAAGGAATTATTAGTTTTGATTTTTTTACTTGTGGAAAAGTAAGTCCATCAGTTGCAATTGATATAATTAAGAAAGAATTTGAACATACAAGAATTGTTAAAAAAGAATTTAATAGAGATACAAAATCACTTTATCATGACATTTATAGCTCTCCAGGTTTACAAAAATCTTATGTTGTAAATGATGTTTTAGAAGATTTTAAATCTAAAGTTGGTCAACATATTGAAATTTTGGATCTTGAGCAGTTTGGAAAATCATTATTTATAGATGGTGAAATTCAAGTTGCTGCAACCGATGAACATTTATATAGTTCTACATTTGTTGGTTCAGGTTTAAATTTAAACAAAGATAATGAAAGAGCAGCTATCATTGGAGGTGGAGATGGTGGAGTTGCAAGAGAATGTATTTCTAAAAATTTTAATTTTATTGACTGGTATGAGTTAGATCCAGAAGTTGTGGATGTTTGTAATAAACATCTTGGTGATATTGGAAAAAAAGCTACGGAAAAAAATTCAGTCAAATGTGTATGGGGAGATGCTTTTGAGAGTATCAAATCAGTTTCCGATGATACTTATGATCATATTTTTGTTGATTTAAATGATGACCAATTTTGCATTGATTTAGCTGCTAAGAATATGGATTCTTTGGTGAGAATATTAAAACCAAAAGGAGTGATAACAGCTCAAGTTGGAAGTCAGGATAAAAAACCTAAGCAAGTTGATAGTTGGTTAAATGTCTTTAATCAAAATTTTGGTAATGCCAAATTATCTAGAGTTTACATACCAAGTTTTGATTGTGCTTGGAACTTTTCATCATCAATAAATCATTAATTTTCTTTTTTCTTTCTAAAAATTGTGAAATAATTGTTCCAATTAAAGGAGAAAATATGAATATATTCAAAAAAACTATTTTAACAGTTCTGGCTTCTTTTTTGATCATCGGAAATGTTTCTGCTGAGAAAATTAAAATTGGAACTGAAGGTGCTTATCCTCCATGGAATTCAAAAGATGCTTCTGGCAATTTAATTGGATTTGAGGTTGAGCTAGCTCAAGAGCTTTGCAAAATTATGAAGTATGAGTGTACAATCGTTGAGCAAGATTGGGATGGAATGATACCAGCATTAGTAATGAGAAAATTTGATGCAATCATGGCCGGTATGTCAATCACTGATGAAAGAAAGAAAACAATTACTTTCTCACAAGGTTATGCCGATGAAGTTGCATCTCTTGCTGTAATGAAAGGTTCAAGCTTAGAAGGTATGGATACACCAGAAGGTATCAACTTATCTTTAGGTGGATCTGCAGTTAAAAAAGCTCTTAAAACTTTAACAGGAGCTTTAGCTGGAAAAACTGTATGTACTCAAACTGGAACAATTCACCAAAACTTCTTAGAGTCTGGTGATGTTGGTAGTGTTAATGTTAGAACTTACAAAACTCAAGATGAGGTTAACTTAGATTTAACATCTGGAAGATGTGATGTTGCATTAGCTGCAGCTGTAGCATTTACAGATTATGCAGATAAATCTGGTGAAGCTGTAGTTTTAGTTGGTCCAACTTTTTCAGGTGGTGCGTTTGGAAATGGAGTTGGTGTTGGAATTAGACAAGCTGATGATAGCGCTATTGGAAAAAGAGATGCTAAAATCTTAAAAGATTTCAACAAAGCAATTAAGAAAGCTAGAAAAAAAGGAATTATTAGCGAACTTGCTATTAAACACTTTGGTTTCGACGCTTCTATGTAAATAATTTCAGATATGGCGGCTATAATATATAGTCGCCAGTCTATATGGAACTTCTTGCATTTGGAAAAACAGGTTGGGGTGACGAGTTATTTTACGCAACCTTAATGACAGTTGCTGTATCTGTTACAGCGATGTTAGTTGGTTTCCTTTTTGCTTTAATTTTTACTCCACTTAAACTTTCAAAGTATAAAACACTAAACTTTGTAGGTAATTTTTACACCACAGTAATAAGAGGTGTTCCTGAACTATTAGTAATATATTTATTATTTTTTGGTGGAAGTGGTGCAATCATGTATGTTGCATCAATATTTGGTTATTACGAATATATAGAGATTAATGCATTTATTACTGGTGCTGTTGCTATTGGGATAATTTCAGGTGCTTACTCAACAGAAGTTTTTAGAGGAGCTATTCAATCAATTGACAAAGGGCAATTTGAAGCCGCTAAAGTTTTAGGGATAAGTAAGTTTGGTCAATTCTATAAAATTATTCTTCCTCAAATGTTAAGACTTGCAATTCCAAATTTAAGTAATGTTTGGCAAATTACTTTAAAAGACACATCTTTAATATCAGTAACTGGTTTGGTCGAAATCATGAGACAATCTTATATCGCTGCAGGATCTACACGAGATCCATTATTTTTTTATTCATTTGCTGCAGTTTTATATTTATTGCTCACTTACATTAGTATGAAGTTAATTAACAAGTTAGAAGTCAAATATAGTAGGGGTTATTAATGGATTTTGATTTAATGATCACCAGTTTTCCAAAACTTTTAGGAGCAACTGTTATTACTTTAAAACTTTTATCAGCTTCTTTGTTTTTTGGATTATTTCTTGGATTATTTTTTGCAATTTTAAGATTAAACAAAAATATATTTATTAACAAATTTGCTTATGTTTACTCTTATGTTTTTAGAGGTACTCCGCTATTAGTCCAAATTTTTATTATTTATTTTGGATTAGGACAAATTGAATATTTGAGATCAACAGTTTTGTGGATTGTGTTAAAAGAACCTTATTGGTGTGCAATAATTGCTTTTACATTAAATACAGGCGCTTATACCTCTGAGATATTAAGATCTGCATTTCAAACTATAAAACCTGGAATTATTGAAGCTGGAAAAAGTTTAGGTATTTCAAGTAAAATTATATTTTATAAAATTCAAATACCTATTGCGATTAGGCAGTCTCTCCCTGCATATGGAAATGAAATAATTTTAATGATGAAAGGTACTTCATTAGCAAGCACTGTAACATTAATGGACTTAACTGGTGTAGCAAAATATATTATATCAACAACATTTAAGCCTATCGAAGTATTTATTGTAGCTGGTGGAATATATTTGTTTATGACTTTCGTTATTCATAATGTGATCAAGTACTTAGAAAAAAAATATAGTTTCCAACAATAAAATGTATCTTTCTCAAAAACAGATTGATGATTATCAAAATCTTGGTGCAATAATTATTAAGGATGTATTTAAAGATTGGATTGAACCATTAAGAAATGGTTTTCAAAAAGTTTTAGACAACCCAAGCAAACATGGAAGAGAGAATGTTGGAGAAAATGAGGGAAGGTTTTTTGAAGATTATTGCAATTGGGAAAGAATAAAAGAATTCAAAGATTGTATGTTTAATTCACCTGCAGCTCAAATAGTTGCTGAGGTTACAAATTCAAAATCTATACAAATTTTTCATGATCATCTTTTTATTAAAGATCCAGGAACAAATAAAGAAACACCTTGGCATCAAGATATGCCGTATTACTGTGTTGATGGAAATGATACAGGCAGTTTTTGGATACCATTAGATGAAGTAAATAAAGAAAATAACCTAAAATTAATTTTAAGATCACATAAATGGCAAAAACTTTTAAGACCTACCAAATGGTCTAACAATCAACCTTGGTATCAAGATGATAGCTCATTTATGAATCTTCCAAAAAAAGAAGAATTTGAACAAGATGTATTAGTTCCCGACCTAAAATTAGGTGATGCAGTTTTGTTTAATTTTAAAACTGTTCATGGTTCCACAGGAAATCAAAGTTCTCAATCTCGTAGAGCATTCTCTATGAGATTTATAGGTGATGATGTTGCTTTTATTGAAAGAGGTGGTCCAACATCACCTCCATTTGATGGAATTAATTTAAAATCAGGAGATCGGATGAGAGAGGATTGGTTTCCAAAAGTTTTTAGTAACTAGTATACTCTTTAATCTCTTTAATAGCAGAGCCTGTATGGTTATTCATTTCTAATTTTATTTTTGCACGATCATCATTTAAAAAATGAACGTCTCTAGAAAGTTTTATAAATTTTTCTCCAAAATCTTTATTTTTTTCACAATCTCTCTTGTCATCTTCAATAACCCAAAGTTTAGCATTTATATCTTTTAAGTCTTGAAATAATTTTTCAAGCTTCTCATCAGACTTAACATTTTTTTCTAACTGATTTTTAAGAATAGAATGTTCGTTATTTATAAAACTTAATTTTTCTGGGTCTTTAATTTTATCTTGTTTGATTTCTAATATTGAAATCTTGTCTAAAAGCTCTCCAACAGAAACCTCGACTATAATTTTATTCATAAAACTTTATACTATGTTAAGTTGTTAGAAATATGTCTAATATTTTAATTATTAAACATGGATCTTTAGGCGATATAGCTCAAGCATGTGGGGCAATTCAAGATATTTCTGAAAATCATAAAGAAGATCAAATTCATTTGTTAACAACAAAACCTTATTTTGAACTATTTAAAAAAAACCCACATATTTCAAATGTTATTTTAGATAAAAGATTATCAAAGATTAACTTAATTTATTTATATTTACTAATGAGAGAGATCAAAAAATATAATTTCTCAAAAGTTTATGATCTTCAAAATTCTAGCAGAACATCATTTTACAAAAATATATTATTTCCTAAAGCTGATAAAACTATTTGGTGTTCAACAGAAACAACTCTACCAAAAGGAACAACCAAAAAAGATTTTGATAAAGATTCTGTTCTTTCAAGATTTGACCATCAGCTAAAATCTTCAGGAATTAATACCAATCATACAATGAAACCAGACTTTTCATGGAGTACAGTTGATATTTCAGAAATAAAAAAAAATTATGAATTAGATAAATACATAATACTTTTTCCTTTTTGCTCACCTCATTTGACTTTAAAAAAATGGCCTTATTATAATGATCTAATAAATATGATTAATGAAAAATTTGAAAATAAATTTAAAGTGGTTACTGCACCTGGACCAGATGAAATTAAAGATGCAAAAAATATAAATGCTTTATGTGTTTTGGATAATGGTAAAGCTTTAAATATTTCACAATTATCTGGATTAATTAAAGATAGTTCGTTTGTGGTCGCTAATGATACTGGACCCGCTCACATAACTGCACACATAGGATCAAAAGGAATTGCTCTGTTTGGTTCTCATACAACTCCTTTTAAAGTCAGTATTGAAAGAGATAACTTTAAAGCAATACAAGCCCCCGAATTATCAAAACTTTCAGCAGAAAAAGTTTTTGAAAGACTTTCTGAAATTATTTCTTAATTTTTTCTAAAACTCTTAAAAATATTGGAACTGTGAAAAGTATAAAAAGCAATCTTATTATATGGTGAAAAGCAACAAAGTCAGGGTCTAAATCAAAAGCAATTGCTATAACTGCCACTTCATAAATTCCTCCAGGACTAAAAGATAATATTAAAGTTAAAATATTTGTATCAACAAAGAATGTTGCAACATAGGCTGCAACCAAACCTAATACCACCAAAATAGTGGTAGCCACAATACTATGAAGAGAATTATTGGCTATCTCTTTAACAGTTTTTTCAGCAAACCTACATCCGACAGAAGAGCCAAGAATTAGCAGACAAAAATTTATTGTTTCATCTGGCAATTTATATGAGGCTATATCTGTAATTTGTAATAAGCCACTCGCAAATAATGTTCCAGATAGTAAAGCAGCAGGAATTCTAATTTTATCAAAAACAAAAATAAAAAATAAAGATGCAATAATAAGTAAAATTAAATTTAAATGATTTTGAGCTAAATAATTGAATTCATCATTTAACAAAACATTGTTGTCAGTATTATTAACTATAATAAATGGAATGACGGTTATTATGATGATTAATCTAATTAAGTGAGAAGTTGCAACTTGAGATAAATCCGTTTTTTCATTTTCAGCTAAAATCATTAAAGGACCCAGCGCACCGGGAGCAGCAGAAAATATAGAGGCTTTTTTTCCATAATTTGCAAATTTTTGGAGGTATTTAGCAACAACTAAAATACAAATTATTATGTAGATTAGCATAATTAGCGAAGTCCAAATCCAATCAAACATTTGATTAAATAGATTTTGATCGATGTAATTTCCAATATGCAAACCTAAAATTATCAAAATAAAACTTAATACAATTTTAGGCATAATGATTTTTAATCCTGATAATGCAGCAATTGAGGTGATTATCATTGGCCCCAAAAACCAGGCTAGAGGTATATTTAAATATTCTGCAAATATTGCACTAGGAAAAGCAATAATTAAAACAGAAATAAATTTAACTGTGAAAATTTGATTAATCTGTTTTAGCATTATCTAGTTTGAATTAAATTCTTTTCAATTTTAACTCTAGAAGATCTAAGAACATTTAGAAAGCTAATACAGTTTTTTTTATTAAAATTAGAAATATGACCTGCAACAGTTAATGCACCAAGAATTTGATTTTTTTTTCTAAAGATTGGAACTGATATAGATGCCATTTCAGAATCTCTTTCCCCAAAAGTCATAGCATATCCATTTTTTAAAACATCGTCTTTATCTTTAATTTCTAAATTATTATAAGCCGACAAAACATGACCACTTGAACCTTTGTTAATAGGTTTTTTACCTCCAATGACTTCTTGGTGTCTTATTGATTTGTTAGGTGAACTTGATTGGATACAAACTCTTACATCATTTTGTCTAACAAAAAAACTTGCTGTCTCTTTTGTTTTGGATGATATGAAATCTAATTCAGCTTTGATAGAATTTTTTAAATTAAAACTACTCTCATAAATTTCAAATAATCTTGGGATTGTATGACCAATTTTAAACTCACCACTTTTTATTTTCCTAATGTATCCAAAATTCTCAAGTGATTTAGATATTCTTGAAATTCTACTTTTATGTTCTCCTGTAATATTAGCTATCTTTGTTATAGTTAAAGCTTCATTTTTTTCGGTAAAACAATTTAGGATTTCTAAAGCCTTATTTACTGCATCTACACCAATAGTTTTTTTGTTAGTTTTCATAATTCTATTGAATAGAATATATTGTTCTATTGAATAGAACAATAGTATTTATTTATTTAGACAACATTCATTAAAATAAATTAAATCCAATTAAATTAAATAGAGAGGGAAAATAATGAAAAACATAAAAAAACTATTTTCAGTATTATTCTCAGCAATCCTATTATTCTCAGCAACAACTACTAGCTCAGTAGCGCATGAAAAATTGCACTTTGTGATCGGTGGTGGTGCTGGTGGTGGTTGGGATGGAACTGCTAGAGGTACTGGAGAAGCTTTAACAAAAGCTGGTTTGTTAAAAAGTGCATCATTTGAAAATATGTCAGGTGGTGGTGGTGGTAAAGCACTTGCTTACATGATTAATACTAAACCTGCTAACACAATTTTAGTTCAATCTACACCATTAGTACTAAGATCAATTACTAGACACGAAGGTTATGTAAAAGGTACTGGAACTTTATCTTATAAAGATGTTGTGCCGATTGCAGGTGTAATTGGTGACTACGGTGCTATCGCAGTTGCAAAAAACTCACCTTTTAAAAACTTTCAAGATGTAGTTGATGCATATAAAAAAGATCCTAGCTCAGTAAAAATGGCTGGTGGATCAGTAAGAGGAAGTATGGACCATTTAATTGGTGCATTAGCATTCCAAGCTGCAGGTGCAGATCCAAATGCTGTTCAATACATCCCTTATGATGCTGGTGGAAAAGCTTTAGCTGGACTTTTATCTGGAGAAACTCAAATCATTTCAACTGGTTTAGGTGAATTGATGGGTGCAAGAGACCAAGTAACAATTATTGGTATTACTGCTCCTTCAAGAGTTTCTGATGCACCAGATGCACCAACTCTTAAAGAACAAGGGTACGATGTACAATTCGTTAACTGGAGAGGTTTCTTTGGCCCTCCAGGTATGAGTAATGCTGAAAGGTCAGAAATTGCAAAAATGCTTGGCGATGTACAAAAAACTCCAGAGTGGGAAGCGGTGAGAGCAAGAAACGCTTGGGTTAATATTTATAACCCAGAAGGTAAGTTTGTTGAATTTTTAGAAAAACAAACTGAAGAAATGACAGCTCTTATGAAAAAACTAGGAGTTATCTAACCTTTGGTTAGAAATTAAAATTAGAGCAGTGAATATAAATACTACAAAGATTATATCACTGCTCTTTTTTATTTTTTCAGCATTTTATTTATATTTAGCTTATCAAATTCAAGTTTTCACATTCGATGAAAATGCTCCATTTAATGCTAGAACATTTCCAATTTATTTAGGTTATGCAGGATTATTTTTCTCTGGATTAAAACTTATTTTACCAGACCCGAATACAATCAAAGTAGAACATAAAAGTTTAGAGTATAAAAAAACTGGTATACTTATATTGATTGCAATTATTTACGGAGCTACAATTTTAAAAGTTGGTTATTTTTTAAGTACATCTTTATTTTTATTTGCTTCATATTATTTTTTAGGAGAACGAAGGTGGGTTTTAATGTTTTTATTATCCTTTCCATTTGTTGCTGCCTTCATGTATTTGCTTCATGGTATTCTTGATATTTATTTGAGGGATCCATTCTTACAATCAATAGGGGTTATGGGATGATTGAAGGAATACTAATTGGATTAACTACAGCACTTACATTCCAAAATATACTAATGGTGATGGTCGGTTGTTTTTTTGGAACAATCATTGGAATGCTTCCTGGTCTTGGTCCTATGACTGCTATCGCTTTAATGATACCTATTACATATGGTTTTGAACCTGCAACTGGATTAATCTTGATGGCTGGAGTTTATTATGGTGCAGTATTTGGCGGATCTACGTCTTCAATACTATTAAACGCTCCTGGTGTTCCAGGAACAGTTGCAACTTCATTTGATGGTTATCCAATGGCACAACAAGGTAAAGCTGGAAAAGCTTTAGCAATTGCTGCTTGGAGCTCATTTGCAGGTGGAACACTATCTGCAATTTATTTGTTATTCATGGCACCAAGTTTATCTAAAGTAAGTTTATCCTTTAGATCACCTGATTATTTTGCTTTAATGATTTTAGGTTTAACAGCTATTGCCGCATTTTCATCTAAGGGACAATTTTTAAAAGCAATGATGATGGTTGTTTTAGGTTTAATGTTAGCTTCAGTTGGCCAAGACAGTTTGTCTGATATTACAAGATATACATTTAACAATATGAACTTAACTGATGGGATTAGCTTCGTATTAGTTGTTATGGCAACTTTTGCAATGAGTGAGGCTTTATCAATTATTTTAAAGAGAAATGATCCAACTAGTGCTGCCAAACAAGTTTCATTAACTGAATTGGGATCAATTAAAATTAATAAAGAAGAGCGAACCAAAATGTACAAAACAATACCAAGATCATCAGTAATTGGATTTTTAATCGGTGTATTGCCTGGCGCTGGTGCAACTATTGCATCATTTTTAGCTTATGGAATGGAACGAAACGTGGTTAGCGATGAGGAGAAAGAAAAATTTGGTAAAGGAAGTGTAAATGGTTTATCTGCACCAGAAACTGCAAATAATGCTGCTTGCTCAGGTTCTTTTGTGCCAATGCTTACTTTAGGAATTCCTGGGAGTGGAACTACAGCTGTAATGCTAGGAGCTCTTTTAGGTTTTGGTGTTCAGCCTGGTCCTAGACTTTATATGACTAATCCAGAGATTTTTTGGTCAATAATAATGTCTATGTATATTGGAATGGTAATTCTTCTTATATTAAATTTACCACTCATTCCCTATATAGCTAGAATTCTTGCTGTTCCTAAAAATTATTTAATTCCTTTAATTTTATTTTTCTCTGTTACTGGGATTTACGTAATGTCATTTAATAATTTTGATATTTATTTAATGATTGGGATAGCAGTAGTTGCAACTTTTTTAAGATTATATGATTTCCCAATGCCACCGTTGATATTAGCTTTTGTACTTGGTGGACTGATGGAAGAAAATTTAAGACGATCTTTATTATTAAGTAATGGTTCGTGGGAATTTTTGTGGGATAGAACTTTAACTGCATGTATTCTTGCTACTACAATTTTAATTGTAGTTTGGCATATTTATAAAACTTTTAAGAAGAAAAACTAAGATTTAATATCTAATCGTTTTCTAATTATTTCTTTATTAAGTTTCATTTCACGATAAGAAATAATGAAAACTCCTAAAAATATAATACTAGCACCAATCCAAGTGAAGAGATCAGGGATTTCGCTAAATACAAAATAGCCAATTAGAGAAGCAAATACTAAGCTAAGAAAAGAATAGGGTTGAGTCATGCTCACATCTACTAGTTTATAAGCGTGATTAATACAAAGATGCAACAATGTGCCAGATAGACCTGCAAAAAATAAATAAATCAAAGTTTGTACACTAGGTGTTTGCCAATAAAATAATGCAATAAGGAAACTAAAAATAGTCATATAACAGTATCCATAAGATAAAATTGTAATCGAACTATCGTCTTTTGTTATAGTTTTTGTAATTATAATCACTATTGACCACATAAAAGATGAGGCCAGCGCCATGTATACACCAAGTGAGATATCAATTATACCTGGTCTTAAAATTACCAACATACCAATAAATCCCAAAACTAGCGCAAAACTTCTGTAGATATAAATTTTTTCTCCAAGAAATAAAACAGCCAAAATAGTTACTATGAAAGGAACAACAAAAGATATTGCTGTAGCTTTTTCAATTGGCATCATTGTTAAAGCTGAGAAATATAAAAGCATTGAGGGCAAGTTTAAAACTGCTCTAAGAAAATGTTTTTTATGATGATTTGATTTAAAAACTGTAAATTTAGTTTTTAACATATAAGGAAAAATAATCAGGAAACCAAATAAAAATCTAAAAAAACCTGCTACATAAACATTAACTTCCTCTTGTGCTAATTTTAAAAAGGTTAACATTAATGTTCCACAAAAAACTGAGATTATAATTAAAAAAATTGCTAATTTATTATTCGAAATCAATTTAGTATCTTTTTGTATTCTTCAATTATTTTTGACCATTGAAATTTATTCACAAATTCTTTTGCATTTTTTCCATGTTCTAAATATTTTTTATTTTCTAACATTGAGTTAATTGAAGAATAAATATCATCCAGATTATTTCCATCACATATTAAACCAGTTATTTCATGATCTATTGCATCTGCCGCACCTCCATCTTTACCGCCTATAGACGGTACACCGTATTGTGCTGCTTCAACATACGCAATTCCAAACCCTTCAACAGATTTTTTATGGATTATAGAAGGCATTACAAATAGATTTGATTTAGCGATTAGCGCATTTTTTAATTCATCACTTATATCTTTAAAAAACATCACTTGTTCTTCTAAATTTAATTCCTTTACTAATTTTTTAATATTTTCTTCTTCTTCACCGTATCCAATACAAATGTAGACAATATCTGGGTAAATTTGTTTTAGATTTCTGAGAGCCATCACTACTTTTTCATGATTTTTTCTTTTATCAAATCTTGAAACAGTAATTAATCTTGGCGTTTTAACTTTTAGTAAGCTTTCAACTTTTTCTAATTTTTTTTTGTTTAATTCTTGAGCTGGATCAACACCAGGATTAATTACAATAATTTTATTTTCATTAACTCCGCATTCAATAGCAAGGTTTTTGGTATATTGTGAGTTGGCAATAACTTTTTCTACATTGTTAAGAACATTCAAAACTCTTTTATTTTGACTTGATCCTTTAGGATGATTGATCTCTTTGCTATGAATAAGACAGTATTTTTTTTTAGAAGTTTTAATTAATTCTAAACTTTTCCAATGATCTCCTATTATTCCTTCAACCTTATTCTCTTTGATAAATTCATTAATTAATTGAGCTTTTCTATATTTTCTAAGAAGTTTTATTCCACCAACTCTTTCAATTGAAAACGAAGCTTGTTCATCAAAAACTTTATGATTATCAATATAATCTGCAAACACTTTTATCATAAAGTTTTTAGATAACTCTCTTGATAAACCCCACATCAAGCTTTGCATTCCACCTAGTTCAGGAGGAAAAGATCTAGTAACAATTAAATACATTAATTAGTTTTCCACTTTATGCTGCAGCCAGCACTAGGAATTTGGTCTTTAGGACCCTGACCTGTATCAGCAATTTGTTTCATAGCTTTTAACAAATCACTTTCACCTTCTCTAACAGGTATAAGATTTCTTAACTCTCTTAATCTTCCTCGATATTGAAGTTCTAAATTTTTGTTATATCCAAAAAAATCTGGTGTGCAGACAGCATCATATGCTTTAGCAATATTTTGCGTTTCGTCGTTTAAGTAAGGAAAATTAAAATTATTATCTTTTGAAAATTTAATCATATTTTCAAAAGAGTCTTCAGGATAATTTTCTGCATCATTTGCACAGATTGCAACAGAATTTATTCCAATTTTTTTTAATTCATTACAATCTTCAACTATTTCTTTTGTAACTGCTTTTACATAAGGGCAGTGATTACAAATAAACATTATCAAAGTTCCATTTTCTCCTTTGATATCCTCTAACGAAAGAATTTTATTATTTGTTGATTTTAATTCAAATGGAATAGCTTTTTGACCAAAATCACATATTGGAGTTTGTATTGGCATACTGTAAGAATATATAAATTATGTTTTATGATTTAAAAGATAAAAAACCAAAAAACTCTGGCGAAAATTGGGTAGCTCCTAATGCAACTATAATTGGAGATGTCACATTAGAGAAAAATACAAGCATTTGGTTCAATGCCGTTTTAAGAGGAGATATAGAAAATATTTACATAGGTGAGGGATCTAATATTCAAGATGGTAGTATATTACACACAGATCCTGGCTGTCCGTTAAGAGTAGGTAAAAATGTTACTGTGGGTCATTTGGTGATGCTTCACGGATGTACTGTTGGAGATAATAGTTTAATTGGAATTGGAGCAGTAATTTTGAATAAAGCAAATATAGGAAAAAACTGCATTATTGGAGCAAAAGCACTAATAACTGAAAATAAAGTTATACCCGATAATTCTTTAGTAGTAGGATCACCTGGAAAAATTGTACGAGAGGTGACTGAGGAAGAAAAAAAAGCAGTAGAGGAAAATACCAAACATTATCAGAATAATTGGAAGAAATATTCTAAATCTATTTTTTAAAAGTTAAATTTATGAAGAATAAATTTAAAATAGGGATTGATTACGGAGGTACTAAAATTGAAGGTATCCTTTTAGATCAGAATGGCAAACAACTAGAAAGAAAAAGGTATTCATACGAAAGGAATTATTTATCAGGAATTGAAACTGTAAAAAAACTGGTTGATGAATTTGATAAAATTAGTGAAGAGATATGTTCTGTTGGTATTGGTATCCCTGGATTTTCCTCGAGACAAACTGGAATAATTACTAACGCAAATTCTCTTTGGTTAAATGACAAACCTTTTAAAAAAGATTTAGAATTAGCTTTAAATAGAGAAGTAAGATTAATGAATGATGCAAATTGTTTTACATTGTCTGAAGCTGTAGATGGAGCTGGAAAAGATTATAAATCTATCTTTGGAATAATTATTGGCACAGGTTTTGGAGGTGGATTATCTTATAATAAATCAATTATTGAGGGATCAAATCAAATTGCAGGGGATTGGGGACATCAACCATTGCCTTATCCAACCAAAGATGAACAAGAAATAAAAATAAATTGTCCTTCAAATAACTGTGGCAGACCTTTGTGTGCAGAACAATTTATGTCTGGCATTGGTTTTAAAGATAGGTTTAATCAAAAATATGATACTAATTTTACTTCAGAAGAAATTGTTAAACTTGATTTAGAAAAGGATCCAAGAGCTAATTTAGAATTGGGTTTATATGAAGATAGAATGGCAAGATTAATAGCTGTAATGATAGGAATTTTTGATCCTGATGCCATAATTTTTGGTGGAGGAATGTCAAATATTGATCGGTTTTATAAAAATATTCCATCTTTGATACCCAAGTACACTTTTTCAAATAAAGTAGAAACTAAAGTGTTAAAAAATTTACACGGGGATTCAAGTGGAGTGAGAGGGGCAGCTTGGCTTTGGAATAATGAGTAGAACAATTAAAAAAGGGAGATAATTATGTCAGCAGGTTATGTTATAGCTCAATTAAAAGTAACAAATCCAGAAAACTATAAAGAATATGTAGCTAAAGTTACAGAGGTTGTAAAAAGATTTGGTGGAGAATATCTTGTTAGAAATGGTGAATATCAAGTAGTTGAGGGTGAAGACAATTTTCCAAGATTAGTGATTATTAGATTTCCAAGTTACGAAAGAGCTTTAGAGTGGTATCATTCTGATGAGTACAAACCTGTAAAAGATATACGTTTACAAAATTCTGAAGGAAGTAATATTATCGTAAAAGGAATTTAAGGTACTAGCCAGGTATCTTTATTATTTTCTAAATCAAATTTTGCTCTTCGATGACCTTTAGCGGCTAAATATAACCATTCTATTGATTTTATTTTGCACTGAATAACCGTAAAGTTTTTATAACCTTCTTCACTTTGTTCTTTAGTGTAATCAAAATTATCAAGTTCAGGTTTCAGTCCAGATGTAGGAGTATCAGACTCAGTTCCTGGTCCATTATCAACTAAATAACATTTTCTAGATATGTGTTGGGTTTTTGACCAAGACTCTTTAGTTACTTCGTTATTATGATTAATAGTGCACTCTACTTTCAGTCTAACCTGAATTTTTTCATCTTTATCATAAAATAACATCGCTGCATTTTTGTTTGATTTTAATTTTTCAATTTTATCTGAACGAATATCGCTATGATACTGAACTAAGTTATTAGATTGATCTGATTTTCGAAGAACTACAATTCTACCATCTAAATCAGATTGGCTACCACATATAAACACGGGTATTCTAAAAGGCGAGCTTCTGTCTTTGACAGCTCTATTTAACATAGACCAAATTTTCTTTTTGATCTCTACAAAGTCCTCATAATAAGGAACAGTATCAGTCACAAATTATTTTTTCTTTTTTAATCTAGCAATAAGTGCAGAGCTATCCCAACGATTACCACCCATTTCTTGGACTTCAGCATAGTAACCATCTATGATTTCTGTAATTGGTACAGGCGAACCATTTCTTTTTGCTTCTTCAATTGCAATTTTTAAATCTTTTCTCATCCAATCAATAGCAAATCCATAATCAAACTTATCATCAGTCATAGTTCGATATCTATTTTCCATCTGCCAGGACTGTGCTGCACCTTTAGATATAGTTTCCATTACTTTGTCCATATCTAAACCTGCATTTATTCCAAAGTTAATTGCTTCTGATAAACCTTGAACTGCTCCAGCTATACACATCTGGTTCATCATTTTTGTAAGTTGTCCACTTCCACAAGATCCAATTAATTTTACTTTTTTACTGTAACAATCAATTACTGGTTCTGCTTTTTTAAAAACTTCTTCATCACCACCAACCATTACAGTAAGTATTCCACCTTCAGCACCAGATTGACCTCCAGATATAGGTGCATCTAAAAAATCAAAACCTTTATCTTTTGCAGCCTTATATAATTCTCTGGATACTTCTGCAGATACAGTTGAGTTATCAATAAATATTGATCCAGCTTTTGCTGTGTTAAATAATCCATTTTCTCCTGTAGCTACTTCTCTTAAATCATTATCGTTACCCACACATGTAAAAATAAAATCTGCACCTTCTGCTGCTTGAGCAGGAGTATCAGCCATTTTACCTTTGTATTCACCAATCCATTTTTCAGCTTTTGATTTTGTTCTATTAAAAACAGTTACATTGTGTCCGGCTTTTGATATATAACCAGCCATTGGGTAGCCCATAACCCCAAGACCTATGAAAGCAACATTACAAGTCATAATTTTTTTCTATGTTTAAAAGTTTAAGTTTAAAAGTAATTGTATTTGGTTTTATTTTTACATTTTTTTCTAGTTTTGGACAGAGTTTTTTTCTTGGACTTTTCAATTCAAGCATAAGAGATACTTTATCGATTACTCATGGACAATTTGGCTCAATTTATGCTTCAGCAACATTATTTAGCAGTATTCTTTTTATATGGTTAGGAAAAAAAATTGACGATGTAAATGTATTTAAGTTTTCTTTATTTGTAATTCCGCTTTTAGCTTTTTCATGTTTTTTCTTTTCTAAAATATATTCAATACCATTTTTATTTGCTGCGATATTTTTAATGAGATTTTCAGGTCAAGGAATGATGTCTCATACTGCAAGCACAACAATTTCAAGATACTTTACTAAATCAAGAGGTAAAGCTCTTAGCGCAGGTTGGTTTGGATTATCTTGTGGTGAATTTATTTTACCTGTTTTAATTGTTTATTTGTTAACTTTATATACTTGGCAAAATATTTGGTTAACAATTTCAATTATTGTAATTTTATTTTTACCAATTGCTTCTTATTTATTAATTAAAAACTTAAGTTTGGATTCGAGAGAGGTTAATAATAATCAAAAGCAAGAAGATAAAAGTATTAAGCAATGGACAAGACTTGAGGTATTAAAAGATTATAGATTTTATATAATTAGTTCAAACATGCTTGCTATGCCCTGGATTGCAACAGGAGTTTTTGTTTACCAATCTTTTGTAACAACCTCTAAAGGTTGGGGTGAATTTACTATTGCACAATCATTTATGTCTTATTCTATATTCACCGTTTCAACGTTGTTATTAGCAGGTCCTTTAATAGACAAATTTAGTAGCAGAAAATTATTAATTTACATGAACATTCCATTATTAATCTCTACATTTGTAATTATTTTATTTGATTCATCTCTCACAGCATTTGTGTTTCTTGGATTGATTGGTATTTCTAATGGATTTGCCAATGTATTAGGTTCAGCTACTTGGGCTGAAATTTATGGAGTGAAACATATTGGATCAATTAAAGCTTTAACTACTGCATTAATGGTATTTTCTACAGCATTTGGAACTGCTTTATTTGGAGTTTTGATTGACATTGGTTTTTCAATTGAAAAAATTGCTATTGTTTCTGCGATTTATATATTCTCGTCTTTAGCCCTATTATTTTTAACAAGAAAGAAGCTAAATCCTATTTATATTTAGAAAATGCTTGATTTTTTTGAGCCTCAGGTATAAACAACCGGCCATGGCTAGAGTTACCGTTGAAGACTGTATAGATAAAGTAGAAAGTCCTTATGAATTGGTTTTAGTAGCTAAAGAGAGAGCTACTCAACTTAATGCTGGTTTAGAACCAACAATAGATAGGGATAATGACAAAAATACAGTGATATCTTTAAGAGAAATTGCTGAAGAGAAAATCAAAGTATCAGATTTAACTGAAAGCGCTGTTTATAAACTTAGAAAGCACGTTGAACAAGTTGATGACGGTGTAGAGGATGATGAAGATATTGGTGATGATTTTGAAAATCTTTACAAAGGCGAAATTTCAAAAAGTGGTACTCCAATTTTACCATCTAAAAGAGCAAGAAAAACTCCAGAAAAAATTCAGGTATCAAAGGAAGATTTAGCTGAATTGTCTGAAACAGCTACACCTGAAGTTGACGCTTCAGTTGGCCAAGAAACTATGAATGAACAAGGTGAAGTTTCATTAGATGAAGTTTCAGAATCAGAAAATCAAGAAGCAGATGTTGCTTCTGAAGATCCAGAAGCTTCAAACTCATAAAAAAATAATATAAAGTCTTAGTTTATGAATAGGTTAGTATCAGTTGCTCCTATGATGGACTGTACAGATCGTCATGAACGATATTTTTTAAGACTAATATCCAAAAATATACTTCTTTATACCGAAATGGTTGTCGATGAAGCAATCAATAGAGGTGATAAAAAAAAATTACTAGAATTCAATATCAATGAAAAGCCAGTAGCACTTCAATTAGGTGGATCTTCACCCAAGTTACTTGCGGAGGCAACAAAAGTTGGAGAAGACTTTGGCTACGATGAAATTAATTTAAATTTAGGCTGTCCAAGTAGAAAAGTAGAGAAAAATAGATTTGGTGCTTGTTTAATGAAAGAGCCAAACTTAGTTGCAGATTGTTTAACAGAAATGCAATCAAAAACTAAATTACCTGTAACCATAAAAACTAGAATTGGATATGACAATGTTGAAGATTATGAAAACTTACATAATTTCATATCTACTCTGAAATCCACAGGTATTAAAACTTTTATTATTCATGCAAGAAAGGCTATGCTTGGCAAGTTTACACCTAAACAAAATCTAAATATTCCGCCTTTAAAATATGAGTTTGTTTATAAATTAAAAGAAGATTTTCCAAATGAAGAAATATTAATAAATGGGGGAATAACTTCTGTTGATCAAATTAAACCACATTTAGAAAAAACAGATGGAGTTATGATTGGAAGAGCTGCTTATCATACACCTTATTTGTTAGCAGATATTGAGAGAGAAATTTTTAATAATGATGATATTCCTAGTAGGCAAGACGTTATTGAACAGTTAATTCCTTATGTAAAAGATGAATTGAAAAAAGGAACTCGTTTAAACCAAATCATGAGACACACATTAGGTTTATTTCACGGTCAATCTGGTGCTAGTCATTGGAAAAGATATTTAAGTGAAAATATGTGCGTGAGAGATGCTGATGTAAAAAAAATTGATCACATAATGGATAAAATTAAATACAACAATGTCGATATGAGAGAAGGTCAATCTGCTTAGTTCAATCTTCGCAAATGAATATATTTATATAGTTTTATTAATGGTTTTGACTGCAATTCCAGTTGGATTTGTAGCTGGCCTTTTTGGTATCGGCGGCGGTTTAATAACTGTCCCGTTTCTTTATTACATATTTGGCAAACTTGGAATTGATCAAGCATATATAATGCACTTAGCAGTAGGAACTTCTTTTGCAATAATAATTCCAACATCAATAGTTTCAGTGTTAACCCATCATAAATTTAATTCAGTCGATTTTAATGTAGTAAAAAGCTATGGTTTTTTTGTAGTTGCAGGAGTTGTTTTGGGAACAATTTTTGCTGCAACTTTCAAAACAAAATCATTAGTACTTTTTTTTGCAATCGTAATCTTTCTTTTAGGAATTTATTTACTTACGATTAAAGAAAAAGAACAAAATGTAATATCTGAAATGAAATTGTATTTAAAAATAATACTTGGTGCGATTGTTGGATTTATTTCAGCCATAACAGGTATAGGTGGTGCTGTTATGAATGTACCAATCCTTAAATTTTTTGGTTATTCAATTAATAAAGCAATTGGTAGTGCTGCAGCGATTGGTTTTTTAATTGCACTATTTGGTGCTACAGGTTTTTTTATTTCAGGAAGTTATTTAAAAACAAATTTACCATTTAGTATTGGATTTTTAAATGTACCAGCTTTTTTAATCTTCATTCCGATTACAACTTTTATGGCAAGACTAGGGGCAAAAACAGCTCACAGAATAGATAAAAATAAAATTAGTAAATTACTTGCTATTTTCTTACTAATCGTAGCAGTTAAGTTTTTCTACGAATATATTAAATTATAAGCATGTTATTTAAGTTAAATAGAAAATTTTTAAAGACTTCACATCATCTTATTGATCTTAAATTATGTAGTATTAGGCTAAACGATAATTCTAAATTTCCATGGATAATTCTAATTCCCAAAAGAAATAAGATTACCGACATAAGCGACCTTAATTCTAAAGATCAAACTCTGCTAATGAAAGAAATTGTTTATGCAAGTAAAGTAATGAAAAAATTATTTAAAACTTCGAAACTCAATGTAGAAAAAATTGGAAATATTGTTCCTCAGTTGCATATACATATTATTGCTAGAAGTAAAAAAGATAGTTCATGGCCATTATCTGTATGGGTTGTTAAAGGAAAAAATTACTCAAAAACAGCTCTAAAAATAATAGTAGATAAATTAAGAAAAGCTCTAAAATAAAAAGAGGTGACTTCAGTCTCCCTCCATCACCTCAAATAGATTTTTAAATGATTCTTTACAGTTTTATGAACACTTATTAGTTGAAAATTAACTTTATTAAGCACTAAATTTTTTGATCGTATTCGCCAATTTTCCCAGTTTTTTGAAGTAAATCGTCAATAAAATCAAAGATTTTCTTCTTTCTATTATCTGATGTTGGGCTTTCAGTTACAATTACCAATGAAGGTTTATTAGATGATGCTCTTATCAGTCCCCACGATCCATCTTCAAAAGAAAATCTTACACCATTAACTGTAAGAACTTCAGTTATTACTTGATCATCAATTTTAGTTTTATTATTTTTTAATTGTTCTACTTTTTTAACTAATTCTTCAACTACTTGATATTTTTCTTCATCTTTACAGAATGGCGCCATCGTTGGTGTTTGAAAAGTATTTGGTAATTCATTAATTATTTCACTCATTTTTTTATTTTCATTATCTAATAAATAACAAACATGAATGGCTGAATTTATTCCATCATCGTAACCATATCCTAAAGGCTGATTAAAAAAGAAATGACCACTTTTTTCAAAGCCTGCTAATGCCTTTTCAGTGTTAACTTTACGTTTAATATGGGAATGACCTGTTTTCCAATAAATTGTTTCACAATTGTTTTCTGATAAAATTTTGTCTTTTGAGTACAAACCTGTTGATTTTACATCAACAACAAATTTAGAATTTTTATGTTTAGTGGATAAGTTTCTTGCAATTAGTAAACCAATTTTATCAGAGAATATTTCGTTACCTTCATTATCAATAACACCAACTCGATCTCCATCACCATCAAAGCCAAAACCTATATCAGCATTATTTTCTTTAACTACTTTAGCAATTTCATGAAGCATTTCTAAATCTTCTGGATTAGGGTTATATTTTGGAAAATTCCAATCTAGGTTACAATCTAACTCTATCACCTCACACCCAATGCCTCTTAATATATCTGGTGCAAAAACACCTGCAGTTCCATTACCACAAGCAACTACAGCTTTAATTTTTTTATTTATTTTGTTTTTATTAATTAGGTCATTTTTATAAATTTTATCGAAATCTTTTATTTCTTTTTCATTTCCATCACCTTTTGAAAACTTTTCATTTAATGTTATTTCTTTTAATTCTTTCATTTCTTCAGGTGCATGAGTTAAGCCTTTTTTGATACCCATTTTTACACCAGTCCAACCATTTTCATTATGACTTGCTGTAACCATAGCAACTGCATCTGCATCTAAATTAAATTGTGCAAAATAAACCATTGGAGATAATGACAAACCAATATCTTCTATATGACATCCTGTTGACTTTAATCCTCTTTTAAGTGAGGTTTTTATCTCCTCACTGTAAGATCTATAATCATGTCCAACAATAATTCTAGGATGATCTTTTTTGGTGTGATTTTTTATTTGTGTTCCAAGTCCTTTGCCGAGATTCTCTATTCCTGCTGAGTTTATGTCTTTCTCATACAACCAACGGGCGTCATATTCTCTAAAACCATAAGGATCTATTTTTAAATTTTCACTCATTTATCCACTACTTACTCTTTTTATGTTAATTTCTTTAAAAAAATTTTATTTTTTTATTGATAATCATATTGTCGCGTTCTATAAATGTTCCATTGATTAAACGTTTATTTAGTATACTTAATCAAAGCGCCTACAACATATAGTTGTTTTCGCAAAACTAAAATAATATAATAGCAATTATGAACAAGATTCTATCTCAAGCACTTAAGAAAGCTGTCTCCGAATATAGCCCAGAAGTTAAAGAAGTTTCAAAAGCGAATAAACCTGATTTATTTTCTTTAAATAATGAAACAGAATTATTTCAAAATGATAAAGGTATAATAATTAAAATTGATCGTTCTAAAGATTCGAAACTTACAGATTTTGGTAAAGCAACTTTAAAAGATAGATATCTTGGTTTAAACGAATCTTATCAAGATTTATTTGCAAGAGTAGCAAGCACTTACGCTGATGATAATTTACATGCGCAAAGAATTTATAATTACATAAGCAATCTTTGGTTTATGCCAGCAACACCAGTTTTATCAAACGGTGGAACTAAAAGAGGTTTACCTATTTCATGTTTTTTAAATGAAGCATCTGATAGCTTAGGTGGAATTTTAGATCTTTGGAGTGAAAATGTTTGGCTTGCTGCAAAGGGTGGAGGAATTGGAAGTTACTGGGGTAACCTAAGATCTATTGGAGAAAAAATTGGCAGAGTTGGAAAAACTTCAGGAATAATTCCTTTTATTAAAGTAATGGACTCTTTAACAATGGCAATTAGCCAAGGTTCATTGAGAAGAGGCTCTGCAGCTTGTTATCTTCCAATTGATCATCCAGAGATAGAAGAGTTTATTGAAATGAGAAGGCCAACTGGTGGGGATCCAAATAGAAAAGCATTAAACTTACACCATGGTGTTTTAGTTTCAGACGCTTTCATGAGAGCAGTTGAAATGGATGAACAGTGGGCATTAAAAAGTCCAGCTGACGGAACTGTGCAGCAAACTATTTCTGCAAGAAACTTATGGATAAGATTATTGACTGCCAGAATTGAAACTGGTGAACCTTATATAATTTATATAGACACGGTTAACAGACAAATTCCTCAGCATCATAAGTTAGCAAATCTTACTGTTAAAACTTCTAATTTATGTAGTGAGATTACTCTACCCACAGGAATTGATAAAGATGGAAGAGATAGAACAGCAGTATGCTGTTTATCATCTTTAAATTTAGAAAAATATGAAGAATGGAAAGATGATCCAGATATGATTAGTGATGTAATGAGATTTTTGGATAATGTGTTATCTGATTTCATTAACAAAGCTCCTGAACAATTTAAAGATGCTAAATACTCTGCTGAAAGAGAGAGAAGTGTTGGTTTAGGTGTGATGGGCTTCCATTCTTTTTTACAGAAAAATAGAATTCCACTTGAGTCTGTAATGGCAAAATCATGGAATAAAAAAATATTTAAAAACATTCACGAAAAAGTTAATCAAGCTTCTAAAGATTTAGCTGAAGAAAGAGGAGCGTGTCCTGATGCTGCAGAGTATGGTTATAAAGAAAGATTTTCTAACAAAACTGCAATTGCACCAACAGCATCAATTTCTATTATTTGTGGAGGAGCTTCTCCAGGAGTAGAGCCTATTGCAGCAAACAGCTATACTCATAAAACTTTATCTGGTTCGTTTAACGTGAGAAACAGATATCTTGAAGAAATTCTTGAAAGTCACGGTAAAAATGATGAGGAAACTTGGTCTAGTATTACTACAAACCAAGGCTCAGTTAACCATTTAGATTTTTTAACTGATTTAGAAAAAGATGTATTTAAAACTGCATTTGAACTTAATCAAAGTTGGATAATTGAATTGAGTGGAGATAGAACTCCTTTTATTTCACAAGCTCAATCAGTTAACCTATTTTTACCTGCAGATGTTCATAAAAAAGAATTACATAAAATTCATTTTGATGCTTGGAAGAAAGGTTTAAAGAGCCTTTACTATTGTAGATCAAAATCAATTCAAAGAGCTGAGAATGTTAACGACTCTAAGTCAACAGACATCATGGCTAATGTATATAAAAATAAATCAACCGAAAATAGTGAACCAGAGTACGAGGAGTGTTTATCATGTCAGTAGCAGAAAAAGTTAAGTCAGAAATTATTCAACCACAAAAAAACAATAATGGGTTGCTTGTTGCAAATCCAGTTTACAAACCTTTTAGATATCCATGGTGTTATGATGCCTGGTTAACACAACAAAGAATTCATTGGTTGCCAGAAGAAGTTCCACTTGGAGACGATGTTAGAGATTGGCAGAAAAATCTTTCTACTTCAGAAAAAAATCTATTAACACAAATTTTTAGATTTTTTACACAAGCAGATGTTGAAGTTAGTAACTGCTACATTAGACATTACATGAATGTATTTAAACCAACTGAAGTATTAATGATGATGTCATCTTTTGCTTCAATGGAAACTGTTCATATTGCTGCTTACTCACATTTGTTAGATACAATTGGTATGCCAGAATCAGAGTATTCAGCATTCATGAAGTACAAAGAAATGAAAGATAAATACGATTACATGCAAGGTTTTGATGTTAAATCAAATCATGATATTGCAAAAACAATTGCTGTATTTAGTGCTTTCACAGAAGGTCTTCAGTTATTTGCAAGTTTTGCAATTTTGTTAAACTTCCCAAGACATAACAAGATGAAAGGAATGGGTCAGATTGTTACTTGGTCAGTAAGAGATGAGACATTGCATTGCAATTCGATGATCAGATTATTTAAAGATTTTATTAAAGAAAATCCTGAAACATGGACACCTCAATTGAAAAAAGAAATTTATGAAGCTTGCAGAACAATTGTTGAGCATGAAGATGCTTTTATTGATTTAGCTTTTCAAATGGGTCCAATGGAAGGTTTGACTGCAGATGATATTAAAAAATATATTCGATTTATTGCAAATAGAAGATTAGATCAATTAGGATTAGAAGCGATCTATGACATTGATAAAAATCCATTAACTTGGTTAGATACAATGTTAAATGCTGTAGAACATATGAACTTCTTTGAAGGAAGAGCTACAGAGTATTCTAAAGCATCAACCCAAGGAACTTGGGCAGAAGCATTTAGTTAATAAATATATTTGTATTATCTGTAATTTAATTCCATTACTTTTCGATGCTTGCTACCTTTATATTTAGCAAGCGGTCGAATAAGTTTGTTTGCAGCATGTTGCTCCATAATATGTGCTGACCAACCAGTAATTCTAGAAATAACAAATATAGGTGTGAAAAAATCAGTATCAAATCCCATTAAATGATACATCGGACCAGTAGGGTAGTCCACGTTAGGGTGAATATTCTTCTTTTTTATCATAACTTTTTCAACAATATCATAAATTTTTTCAAACTTTTTGTCTTTTTTAAGTTTAGCAACTTTGCCAAAATAATTTCTCATAGTTGGAACTCTAGAATCTCCTGATTTATAAACTCTATGACCAAAGCCCATAACTACTTCTTTATTTTTAAGAGCATTATTAATCCATTTTAGAGCATTTTCTGGTTTTTTAATTCTGTTCATCATGTGCATTACCTCTTCATTTGCACCACCATGCAATGGACCTTTCAAACTAGCAATTGCACCAGTTATTGCTCCATGAATATCAGATAAACTACTTGTAATTGTTCTAGCAGTAAAAGTTGAAACATTGAAACTATGTTCAGCGTACAATATTAGAGAAACATCAAATGCTTTAACAATTTCTTTTTGAGGCACTTTTCCAAAACACATATAGAAAAAGTTTTCTGCAAAAGTTAAATTCTTTTTAGGTTTAATTATTTTTTTACCACTTCTAATTCTGTAAAAAGCAGCAAGAGCAGTAGGAGTTTTTGCAAAAATTCTTAATGCTTTTCGCATATTGGCTTCTGGAGTAGAGTTGGATGTTTCTTTATCTTCTAATCCCATTACACTAACAGCTGTTCTTGCAACATCCATTGGATGAGATTTTTTTGGCATGTGTTTTATAATTTCATATAAATTTTTTGTAAGCTCTCTATTATTTCTCTCCTCTTTTTCAAATTGTCTTAATTGAATAGTGTTAGGTAGATCTTTGTTTAAAATTAAATAAGCGACTTCCTCAAATCTGCAATATTCACATAAATCTTGAGCAGCATAACCTCTATATGTCAGAGAGTTAATCTCTGGCATAACTTTTGAAACTTCAGTTTCATCTACAACAATTCCAAGTAAACCTTTTTTAATATCATCACTCATTATTCATGTCCTTCTGTACTAAAATTATAAATTTTTTCATCTAAAGAATTGTATTTTTCGTATTCTACCAATTCATACAATCTTTTTCTTGTCTGCATCTTATCTATTATATTATTTTGATGTCCATTTGCATAAATGTCTCTTAATCCATCTTCAACATTTTTCATTGCTAGCCTTTGTGTAGTTACTGGATATATAACAATATTATAGCCAAGGTTTTCTAACTCCTTATAATTAAATAACTTGGATTTACCAAATTCTGTCATATTAGCTAACAAATAACATGAAAGTTCTTTTCTTACTTTTTCAAAATCTTTTTCATCATATAAAGCTTCAGGAAATATAATTTCAGCTCCAGCATCAATATACGCTTTACATCTATCAATCATTTTATCAATTCCCTCAACACTTTTTGCGTCTGAACGTGCTATAATTTTAAAATTTTTATCTTTTTTTGTAGCAACACATTCTTTTATTTTTGAAACCATGGCCTCTGTTGAAACAAGTTCTTTATTATCTAGATGCCCACATCTTTTTCTTTCAATTTGATCTTCCAAATGAACACCAGTTAGCCCAAACTCTTCAAAAGTCTCTATAGTTTCTTTACAAGATTTAAATCCTGTATCTATATCAACTATTGTTGGAAGATTTGTTACCCTAGATATTAAATAAGATCTGGTACTCACATCTTGAAGTGTTGTTAAACCAATATCAGGAAAACCAAGATCATTAGCCATAACACCTCCTGATACGTAAACTGCATCATAACCAATTTCCTCAATCAATTTAGCTGTTAGAGGATTGTAAGCTCCAGGAACCCTCAGAATTTTATTTGATTTAAGTTTTTGGTCAAAATCTATTCTTTTTTGGCTTGGTTCTTTTTCAACAAAGTGCATTAAAAAATTCCTTTTTTCAAATTTCTTTTTAACTTACTTTTTTTAATCTCAATATTTAGTTTATCTAATTGTCCAGCTTTTAAGTTTTTTAGATTTTGAACATTTCTTAAAAAACGATCACTCTCTTTTTTATCTAAAATGCCATCTGTTAGAGTTAAAAATTTATTTATATAATTCTCCCTTTTAAATGGTCTTGCTCCATATGGATGAGCATCAGCTCTATCTAGTTCCTCAGTTACTTTTTTCCCATTGTTCAATGTAACAACAACTTTTGCTCCAAAAGATTTCTTTTTTGGATCTGGATCATGATATTTTTTTGTCCATTTTTTATCTTCATAGGTTGTTATTGAATTCCATATCTTAATAGTACTTTTTCTATTAGCTCTTGATTTTGTATAAGATTTTACATGATGCCAATCACCATCCTCTAGAGCGACTGCAAAAATATACATTATAGAGTGATCTAATGTTTCTCTACTTGCATTTGGATCCATTTTTTGTGGATCATTTGCGCCTGTCCCAATTACATAATGTGTATGATGACTAGTATGAATATCTATTTTTTTGATTTGATTTAAATTTGGTATTTTAGTTTTTAATTTCTTTGCAAGATCTATTAAAGCCTGAGATTGATACTCTGCAGAATATTCTTTTGTATAAGTTTCTAATATAGCTTTTTTAGTTTCTCCTTTTTTAGGTAATGGAACTTTATATTTTGCTTTTTTTCCATCAAGTATCCTTGCAATTACACTATCTTCACCTTCATAAATTGGACTTGGAGCTCCTTCACCCCTCATAACTCTATCAACAGCTTCTATTGCTAGTTTCCCTGCATGTGCAGGCGCATATGCTTTCCAGCTAGATATTTCTCCTTTTCTAGATTGTCTTGTAGAAATAGTTGTATGTAGTGCTTGCTGAACTGCTTGATAAATTGTTTCAGTATTTAATTTTAACATTGATCCTAAGCCTGCAGCAACACTTGGACCAAGGTGAGCAATGTGATCTACTTTATGTTTATGTAAACAAATACCTTTAACTAAATTCACCTGAACTTCATAAGCAGTAATAATTCCTCTTAATAGATCCAAACCACTTTTTTTATTTTGTTGAGCTACGCTTAAAAGTGGTGGAATGTTATCTCCTGGGTGACTGTAATCTGCAGCTAAAAAAGTATCATGAAAATCAAGTTCTCTTACAGCAGTTCCATTTGACCAGGCTGCCCATTCACAATCAAATTTTAGTTTTGAATTAACTCCAAAAATAGTTGCTCCATTTTTTCTAGAATGCTTCAAAGCCATTTCTCTTGATGAAATAACAGGCCTTCTATTTAAAGAAGCAATAGCAACTGAAGCATTATCAATAATTCTATTGATCACCATTTCAACTGCTTCTTTATTTAGTTTAGCATTATCACTTGCAATTTCTGCAATTTTCCAGGCAAGTTGTTTTTTCTTAGGTAAATGAATTTTAGATGGAAAAACTTTAACTTTATGTAGTAACAAAATAACTCCTTATAAGTAATTTTGTTTTAATAGCTAAAATAAATTAATCAATATTAAAGATATTCAGATATGATTTTTTCGATACCAACAAAATCTTTTATTAGGTGATTATGGTATATTTCATCAGTTTTTTTTTCAGTGTATCCATCCTCAAGCAATATCATTGGAATATCCGCAGCTTTTGCAGAATTAGCATCAGTTTCACTATCTCCAATCATAATTGATTTTTTTAAATCTCCGTCTAAGATTTCTATAACTGTAGTTAAATGTCTTGGATCAGGTTTGCAATAATCAAAAGTATTGTATCCTGCTACGTATTCAAAATAATCATAAATTCCAATTTTTTTTAAAAGATCAACAGCAAGATGTTCAGTTTTGTTAGTACAAACCGCCATAGATATATTTTCATTTTTGCACCAATTTAAAAAACTTTTTGTTCCATTTATTAAAACACTTTCTTTTAAAATATTTTTTCCATAATAAGATATGAACTCATCTGTCATATCACTTTTAACTTTTTCATTAATACTAGTTAATTCTTTTTTTGCTTGGCTCCATATTGATCTTCCAATCATAGCTCCAGCACCTTTACCAACTGAACTTTTTAAATCATCTAGAGACTTAGTAGGGTACCCAAATTTTTTCATCACATGATTATGAGCGAGCATCAAATCTGGCGCTGTATCAACTAGTGTTCCATCTAAATCAAACAATACCGTAAATTTCTGTTTCATATTAAAAGTATTTTAAAGAAATATTTTGTGAATTAATTAAGATATATACTTAATGTAAAGAAATCCTAAATGAAACTATTAAATTCACAAAATCTTCAAAACAAACTTAGAGACAAGTTTATAAAATCTGGTGTTAAAATGATAGGTCCAGAAACTATTTTTTTTTCAAATGATACAAAAATTGGAAAGGGAGTTACGATTGAACCTTATGTGGTAATTGGTTCTAAAGTAAAAATAGGAAATAATGTGACCATTAAATCTTTTTCACATTTAGAATCTTGTAAAATTGAAAACAAAGTAGAAGTAGGTCCTTATGCTAGAATTCGACCTGAAACAATTTTAAAAGAAGGATCAAAAGTTGGAAATTTTGTAGAAATTAAAAAATCAGTCGTTGGAAAAAAATCAAAAATAAATCATTTATCATATGTTGGAGATAGTGATCTTGGTCAAATGGTAAATATTGGTGCTGGTACAATTACCTGTAATTACGATGGCGTGAAAAAAAGTAAGACAATAATTAAAGACAAAGTATTTATAGGATCAAATTCGTCTTTAGTGGCCCCTGTTAAAATTAATGAAGAAAGCATTGTTGGAGCAGGATCTGTTATAACGAAGAATGTTAAAAAAAAATCTCTAGCTTTGACGAGATCTGCTCAAACAGAAATTAGTAATTATAAAAGAAAATCAAAATAAATTATGTGTGGAATAATTGGAATTAGTAGCAACAAATCAGTTTCTGCTAATATTATTAACTCTTTAAAAAAACTTGAATATAGAGGATATGACTCTGCGGGTGTTGCAACTTTATTTGATGGCGAAATAAACGAGGTTAAATCAGAGGGACGTGTTGATAATTTAGAGCAAAACTTTGATTTAAAATCTTTAAAAGGAAATATAGGCATAGGTCACGTTAGATGGGCTACGCATGGGGTTCCAAGTAGTATTAATGCTCATCCACATTCATCAGAAAATGTATCCGTAGTTCATAATGGAATAATTGAGAATTCAACAATTCTAAAAAAATATTTAATTAATAAAGGTCATGTCTTTAAATCTCAAACTGACACAGAGGTAATAGTTCATTTAATTACAGAAAATTTAAAAACTTCAGAATTAGAAGAAGCAATAACTAAAACACTTAAACAATTGCATGGTAGTTTTGCATTAGGAATAATTTTTAAAAAAATTCCTGACCTAATTGTAGGAGCAAGAAGAGGTTCACCATTAGCTGTAGGTTATGGACCAAATGAAAATTATTTAGGCTCAGACTCTTATGCTTTAAAATCGATGACAAATAAAATTACTTATCTTGATGATGGAGAGTTTTGCATTGTTAAAAAAGATCAAGTTTATTTCTACAATGAAAAGGGTAAAAAAATTAATAAAAAAATTTTAGAATTATCATCAAACGAGTCAAATTATGACAAAGGTGATTTTAAACACTTTATGGCTAAAGAAATAGAGGAGCAGCCTGTAACAATAAAAACTGGAATTAAAGAATATTTAGATAGTGTGAACAATGAGATAAATATTTTTAATTTTCCTTGGAAAATCAATGAAATTAAATCAATTACTTTAATTGGTTGTGGAACTGCTTATCACTCTTGTTTAATGGCTAAATATTGGTTTGAAGAATTAACAGCGCTAGATGTTAATATCGATATAGCTTCAGAGTTTAGATACAGAAAAAATAGATTTAAGGAAGACAGTTTATATATTTTCGTTTCCCAATCAGGTGAAACTGCAGATACTTATGCAGCATTAGATCTTTGTAACAAAAATTATATGAAAACATGTGCAGTGGTAAATGTGATTGAAAGTTCTATTGCAAGAGACTCAAATTTTGTATTACCAATTCATTGTGGGCCCGAAATAGGAGTTGCCTCTACTAAAGCATTTTTAGGTCAAATACTTGTTTTATATATTTTAGCTTTAAAAATTGGATCATTATCTAATCAGATTGATAAAAAAGATTACCAAGAAAAAATTAAAGATCTTAAAAACTTACCAGGTTTAATAGAAAAAACTTTATTGATAGATAATGATATTCAAGCCATTTCTTCAACATTCAATGAAGCTAAAGGATCTATGTTTCTTGGAAGAGGTTTTTCATACCCAATAGCTTTGGAAGGGGCATTAAAATTAAAAGAATTATCTTATGTTCACGCTGAGGGGTATCCAGCAGGTGAAATGAAACATGGACCACTTGCTTTAATAGAAGAAGGAATGCCAGTAGTAGTTTTAGCACCTAGAGACAGTTATTATAAAAAAACAATTTCCAATATGCAGGAAGTTATAGCAAGAGGTGCCAAAGTTCTTTTAATTACAAACAAAAGCAAAGATGAAATTGTTTCAGAGAATATTTGGGAGACAATAGAAGTTGAAAATACAAATAATGACTTGCTACCTTTTCTTTTAACAATTCCGCTTCAAAAACTTGCTTATTATTCTGCTTTAAAAATGGGTTATGATATTGATAAGCCTAGAAATTTAGCTAAATCAGTCACAGTTGAATAAAGTCTAAACTCTGTTAAAACACCCCTAGGTTGAATATGAAAAATTGGAAAAAAAATAGTTGGAGAAAATATCCGGTTAAACACATACCAGAATATCCAGATAAAAAAGAATTGGATAAGGTTTTGGATAAAATTGGAACTTTCCCACCTTTAGTTTTTGCAGGAGAAACAAGACATCTAAAAAGTCAGTTAGCAGACGTTGTTGATGGTAAAGCTTTTTTACTTCAGGGTGGTGATTGCGCTGAAAGTTTTGCTGAGTTTAATCCTGATAATATTAGAGATACTTTCAAACTAATGTTGCAAATGTCATTGGTTTTAACTTACTCAGCATCTTTACCAGTTGTTAAAGTTGGAAGAATTGCTGGACAATTTTCTAAACCAAGAAGTGCTCCAACAGAAAATAAAGATGGTGTTGAGTTGCCAAGTTATTTAGGAGACAATATTAATGGAATGGAATTTACAGATAAAGCGAGAGTTCCAGATCCAAAGAGATTGTTTAAAGCTTATTCTCAATCAGCTGCTACATTAAATTTAATTAGAGCTTTTTGCCACGGTGGTTTTGCAGACCTTAAAAATGTTCACAATTGGAACCTTGGATTTATTAAAAATTCACCAGAATTAAAAAGATTTAAAGAGTTAGAAGATAATATTGCTAACGCATTAGCATTTATGGATGCATGTGGGATTAATTCAGATTTTAACAGAAGATTAAAAACAGTTAATTTTTGGACTTCACATGAAGCTTTATTATTACCTTTTGAAGAAACAATGACTAGAACAGATTCAACAACTGGAGAAAATCATGACACATCTGCACACTTTGTATGGATTGGTGATAGAACAAGACAACTTGATGGTGGTCACGTTGAATTCTGTAGAGGAATAGAAAATCCTATAGGAATTAAATGTGGTCCAACTCTAAAAGCAGATGATTTAATAAACCTTTGCAATAGGATTAATCCAAAAAATGAAAAAGGTAAAATTACATTAATATCTAGATTTGGAGCAGACAATGTTTCAAAATTTTTACCAAAATTAATTAGAGTAATTAAAAAAGAAGGTTTAAACGTAATTTGGTCTTGCGATCCTTGCCATGGAAATACAATTAAGGCTGCTACAGGTTTTAAAACTAGACCTTTCAATGGTGTTTTAAAAGAAGTAAAAAATGTTTTTGCGTGTCACCAAAGCGAAGGTAGTTATGCGGGTGGTCTTCATATTGAGCTTACCGGTCAAGATGTAACAGAATGTATTGGTGGAGCTCAAAAAATCTCTGAAAAAGATCTTTCTTCAAGATACCACACTCATTGTGATCCAAGATTAAATGCTAATCAAGCTTTAGAATTAGCCTTTATGATTTCTGATGAGATTAAAAAGAATAGCTCGTATTCTAAAAATGCAGATAGAGCGGCATCTTAAGACATTGTAAAATCTTAATAATAAAATATTTTGTCAATTATGAACGTATCAGAAAAAGTAAACTTTATATCTGATTGGATTAAGAACTATGTAGAGAATATGCCTTCTAAGGCTCAGTCTCTTGTTATAGGAATATCTGGTGGGATAGATTCTTCTGTTTCTAGTACCTTGAGTGCGATGACAGGTTTGAAAACAATTGTGTTATCAATGCCAATTAAGCAAAAATCATATCAACATGATCTAAGCTTAAAACATCAAGAATGGTTGGTTAAAAATTTTAAAAATGTTGAAGCACATACAATTAATTTGGATGAATTATTTTTAGCTTTCAGTGCTAGTTTATCTAAATTTGATAATGAACTTGGAATGGCAAACTCAAGAGCAAGATTAAGAATGACCGCTCTTTACCAGGTAGCTGCTGCCAACAAAGGAATAGTAGTTGGAACTGGAAATAAAGTGGAAGACTTTGGTGTTGGGTTTTATACAAAATATGGAGACGGTGGAGTAGATATTTCACCAATAGCAGATTGCAACAAAACTCAAGTCTGGGAACTTGGAAAAGAGCTTGGAATATTAAATGAAATAATTGAAGCTGCACCTACCGATGGATTATGGGATGATGGTAGAACAGATGAGGGTCAACTTGGATTAAAATATGAAGAGCTTGAAGAAGCTATGGATAATCCAAAATCTCCTAATAGAGCAAAATACGAAATCATTAGAAAACAAAATTTGCATAAAATGGAGCCCATTCCAGTATGCAAAATTCCAAATTAATCAAATAGATTCACAAATCTAGATTTTAAGTATATTTCTAAAATTATGAATAACGATATTTTTTTAACTAATAACCTAACAAACAAAAAAGAAAAATTTGTTCCAATAGATGAACAAAATATAAGAATGTATGTTTGTGGACCAACGGTCTATGATGATCCTCATATCGGTAATGCAAGACCAATAGTTGTTTTTGATATTTTATATAAAATTTTTAAAAAAAATTATTCTAAGGTTACTTATGTTAGAAATATTACGGATGTAGACGATAAAATTATTAAATCTTCAAAAGAAAATAATATTTCAATTTCAGAATTAACAAACAAAGTAACAGAAAGTTTTGGTGAAGATTGTAGTTATCTAAATTGTGAAACACCAACTCATCAACCTAAAGCAACAGAAAATATTGATTTGATGATCGAAATGGTTTCTGAATTAATCAAAAAAGGTTTTGCTTATGAAAACAACAACCATGTTTATTTTGAAGTTAAAAAATTTAATGATTACGGTCAACTCTCTAATAAGAAATTAGAAGATTTAATTGCTGGATCTAGAATTGAGGTCAGTGAAAATAAAAAAAACTCAGAAGATTTTGTTCTATGGAAACCATCAGCAAGTGATGAGCCTTCTTGGGAGTCTCCATGGGGAAAAGGTCGACCTGGATGGCATTTAGAATGCTCAGCAATGTCAAAAAAGTTTTTGGGAGATGAGTTTGACGTCCATGGAGGTGGTATTGATTTAATATTTCCACATCATGAAAATGAAATAGCTCAATCGAGATGTGCCAATGACACAAAAATATTTGCTAATTTTTGGCTACATAATGCTTTTATTACTATGTCCAATGAAAAAATGGCCAAATCTCAAGGCAACATTCTAAAAATAAAAGATTTTAGAAATAAGATCAGTGGTCAGGTTTTAAGATTAGCTTTAATGAGTGCTCATTATAAACAACCTTTAGATTGGAATGATAAACTTTTAGAAGATTGCCAAAATACAATTAACAAATGGTACAACGTTTATGTAGATAATAACGACATTGAAAATATTTCTCACGAAGTTCTTAAACCACTTTATGATGATTTAAATACACCAGGTTACATAGCTAATTTGCACCATTTATATGAAAAAGCTCAAAAAGGTAATGACAATGACAAAGCTATATTTGTTTCTGCTTGTCGGTTTGTTGGACTTTTAAACCAAAGTAAAGATGAGTGGTTAAGTTTTAAAATAAGCAAAGCTTCTATTTCAGAAAAAGAAATTTTGCAGAAAATTAACGAAAGAAACAAAGCTAGAGAGAACAAAAATTACGAAGAAGCTGACAAAATTAGAAATGAGCTTTTAGACAAAGGTGTTTTAATAGAAGATAAAGATGGTAAAACGACTTGGAAATTTAAATGAGCAAAGAACAACTTTATATTTTTGATACAACATTACGTGATGGAGCACAGACACAAGGTGTTGATTTTTCCATTGATGATAAAGAGAAAATTTCATCAGCATTAGATATGTTGGGAGTTGATTATGTAGAAGGAGGTTGGCCAGGCGCCAATCCAACAGATACAGAATTTTTTAATAAAGATCATAATTTTAAATCAGCTAAATTAACCGCGTTTGGCATGACAAAAAAATCAGAACATAGTGCAGAAAATGATCCAATGTTATCATCATTAATTAATTCAAAAAGCTTAGCAGTTTGTTTATTTGGAAAATCATGGGATTTCCAAGTTAAAGTTGCCTTAGGAATTACTAATGAACAAAATTTAACCAACATAAGCGAAAGTACCAAACATATTGTTAAATCTGGAAAAGAATTTATGTTTGATGCAGAACATTTCTTTGATGGTTATAAATCTAACCCAGAATACGCATTGTCTTGTTTGAAAGCTGCTTATGATAATGGAGCTAGATGGATTGTATTATGTGATACTAATGGTGGAACACTTCCACATGAAATTTCTAAAATTGTAACTGAAGTAAGCAAACAAATTCCGGGAGAAAATTTAGGAATACACGCACATAATGATACTGAAAATGCAGTAGCTAATAGTCTTGCTGCAGTTCAAGCAGGAGTAAGACAAGTGCAAGGAACTATTAATGGATTAGGAGAAAGATGTGGTAATGCAAATTTAATGTCATTAATCCCTTCATTTTTTTTAAAGAAAGATTTTTCAGACAAATTTGAACTTAGTATTAAAAGAGAAAATTTAAAAAATTTAACTCAATGCTCAAGATTGCTAGATGAAATATTAAATAGAAAACCTAATAAACATTTGCCTTATGTTGGTGCCTCAGCTTTCTCGCACAAAGGTGGTATGCATGTATCTGCTGTTCAAAAAGACCCTAAAACTTATGAGCATATAAATCCTGAAGAGGTTGGAAATTCTAGAAATATTGTGGTTTCAGATCAATCAGGACAATCAAACATAATATCTAGATTAAATTCAATTGGAATTAACGTTGAAAAAAGTGACCCAAAAATTAAAAAACTTTTAGATGAAGTTAAAGATAGAGAGTTCATTGGATATAGTTACGATGGTGCTGACGCTTCTTTTGAATTATTAGCTAGAAGACTAATGGGTGAAATACCAAGATATATATCAATCAATGAATACGATGTTTCTGTAAAGAAAGATAAAACTGGAGAGATTATATCATATGCTAAAGCTCAATTAGAAGTTGATGGAGACAAAATTTTATGTGAAGGACAAGGAAATGGACCTGTTAATGCTTTAGATAATGCAATTAGAAAGAATGTAAATAAACTTGCAAAATATTCTGAGTATTTGAAAGATTTAAGGCTTGTTGACTATAAAGTTAGAATTTTAAACACAGGTACAGAAGCGGTTACAAGAGTTAGTATTGAAAGCACGGATGCAAAAGGAGTGAACTGGTTCACAATCGGGGTATCACCTAATATAATTGATGCTTCATTTAAAGCTTTAGTGGATAGTTTAGATTACAAATTATTTAAGGATAAAGCGCCTGGAAGTTTATAAAAATGAAAATTAAAAAATTTTCAGAAAAACCTACAGATATCGATAGTAGAATAGGGGCAAAGCCTATTGTTTGTTATCCAAATACCACAATTGAAGATAAAAATTTAAACATTCTGCACTCAGCTAGAGCGCATTTAGTTAAAAAAGATGAAGTAATTATTCCTCCAAGGGATGCAAGAACTTTCGAGGTAAAATTTGGTGAGTTTTTTAGAATTGAAAGTGTAGATGGCCCACAAGTAGGCGATTTAAATTTATTTAATTTAAATAATTTAGAGGAAAAATTTTATTCAGGAAAAACAAGGGCTTTATATGGGACACATCTATCAGTTGGAGACAAAATGTTTAGCAGCTTTCCATACCTTAGATCTTTAGCGACAATAACTTGGGATACTTTGGATTGGTATGATTATGATAAAGACGGTGGCTCTGTTCATGATGTAATTGGTACCAGATGTGATCCTTATACTTCAAAACTTTTAAGCGATAATGATTACCACTATTGTTGTCATTCAAATCTAACAAGAGCACTAGTTAAAGAAAAAAATATTCAATTAGATTATGCTGAAAAAATAGTTCATGATGTATTAAATGTATTTATGCTTACTGGTTTTACTAATGATACTAAACAATACTTTATGAAAGCTAGTCCAGTTAGACCAGGGGATTATCTAGAGTTTTTTGCTGAAACAGATATTTTAGGAGCTCTTTCTGCTTGTCCAGGAGGAGATTGTGGATCTGAACATTCCTCTGATGTTGCAAAATGTTATCCTTTAAAAGTTTCTATTTGGTCAGCAGATCCTAAATATTTAAACAATATCAAACCTTCTGCTATTTCTAGCTATAACAGAAATCATGGCATTGATTAATGTCTGTTAACAATATCTCTTTTATTTTACACAAACCTCAGCTTTCAGAAAATATTGGAGCTTGCGCCAGAGGAATGAAAAATTTCAATTTTAAAAAATTAATTGTTGTTGATCCTAAACCAATATTTCCAAATGATAAAATTTTAGCAACATCAGTTGGTGCTAAAAATATTATCAACAAAGCAAAAAGTTATGAAAATTTAGAAAAGTCTTTAAAGGATATTGATACTGTTATTGCGACATCTGCAAGATTTAGAAATAAAAATATAAAGCACATTCAATTAGAAGATTTAAAAAAAATTAATTATAAAAAAAAAGTCGCCTTCTTATTTGGATCAGAAGCATCAGGTTTATCTAATAATGAAATTAGTTATGCCAACTACACACTTCAAATACCAACAAATCCAGATTTTAAGTCGTTAAACCTATCTCATAGTTTGATAATTATTGCTCAATATGTATCTAGCATCATTAGTTCAAAAGTAAGCTCTTTTAATAAATCAAACAAAGTTAAATCAGCCTCTAAAAAGGAGATAGTTGCGATGGCAAATTTATGTATCCAGAATCTGGAGGAGATTAGTTTCTTCAAATCAAAAGAGAAGAAGCCAATAATGCTAGAAAACCTAAGAAATATTTTTTACCGAATGGAATTATCAACTAAAGAAACACGCATTTTATCTGGTGTATTTGCGAGTTTAGGTAAAAAACGTTGATTGACAAAAGTAAGAGTAAGTTTATAAAGCCCACTATTAAATGACAAAAAGATTAAACTCTAAACATAAAGTAGACAGAAGATTAAAGGTTAACCTATGGGGTAGACCTAAAAGTCCTTTTAATACTAGAGCTTACGGACCTGGTCAACACGGTCAAACAAAAACATCTAAACCTTCAGATTACGGAATTCAGTTACAAGCTAAACAAAAACTAAAAGCTTATTATGGAAATATTAATGAAAAACAGTTCAGAAATATTTATAAAAAAGCAGTTATGCTTAAAGGAGATACAGGTGAAAATTTAATTGGTCTCTTAGAGAGAAGATTAGATGCAGTTATCTATAGAGCAAAATTTGCAACTACTATTTTCTCAGCAAGACAATTAATTAACCACGGTCATGTAAGAGTTAATGGCAAGAAAGTAAATATTGGTAGCTATTTAGTAAAAGAGGAAGATACAATAGAAATTAGAGACAAATCTAAGCAATTAGCAATCATTGATATCGCTCTAGCAAATAAAGAAAGAGAAACACCAGAATACATCCAAATGGATGAGAAAAATAAAAAATTAAAATTTGTAAGAGTTCCAAAATTTGAAGAAGTTCCTTATCCAGTAATAATGGAACCCAATCTTGTAATTGAATATTACTCTAGATAATTTCTAAATTTAATTTTTAAAATTAATACCTTTATCCTCAAGAACTTTTTTAAGTTCTCCGTTTTCGTACATTTCTTTTACGATATCACATCCACCAACAAATTCTTTTTTAATATACAATTGAGGAATTGTTGGCCAGTCACTGTAAACTTTAATTCCTTCTCTAATATTTTGATCTTCCAAAACATTTACTCCTTTAAAATTTACTTCTAGAATTTTTAACATGTTTGATACAGCCATTGAAAAACCACATTGAGGAGCATCTGGAGTTCCTTTCATAAATAAACAAACATCATTGTTGTCTATATGATCTTGAATTGTATTTTTTGTATTTTCGTCCATTATTGCTCCTTTGTTTTAATTGCTAGGGCATGTAATTCATTTCCCATTCGTCCTTTTAGAGAATTATATACCATTTTGTGTTGTTCAATTTTACTTTTTCCTGAAAATTGAGAAGAGGTCACAGTCGCTGAATAATGATTTCCATCGCCTGCTAAATCCTGAATTTCAACAATTGCATCAGGCATTGCCTCTTTAATTAAATTCTCAATTTCTTTTAAATCCATTGCCATTAGTTATTCATATAATCTGAAAGCCACTTTGTATTTGAACTTGTAAGTTCGTCAATTGTAACTTTTGTCTTATCGTTAATAAATAGCTCATTTTCATTGATTGTACCAAGTTCATCAAAATGAACTGCATTTTTATTCAATATATCTGTGACTTTTTTTAAATCTTTTTTATTAACTTCAATAATGTAACGTCCTTGATCTTCACCAAAGAAATACTCCATTTCATTAATTAAATATTTTGGTTTATTTAGATTAACTCCTTTTTTACCTTTGATACACATTTTAGCAACTGCAGTAATAATACCCCCCACAGAAACATCGTGTGCACTTTTAATGAGATTACTCTCAATGAGTTTTAACAAAGTTTCTCCATTATTTTTTTCATTAAACAAATTTATTTCTGGTGGTGGACCATTTTTTTCATTTAAAATGTTTCTTGCAAATAAACTTTGATCCAAATGACCTTCTGTTTTTCCAATAACTAAAATCACATTATCAATTTCTTTAAAATCCATAGTGATCATTTTATTATAGTCCTTTATTAAACCGACACCTCCAATAGCAGGGGTCGGCTTGATACCTTCATCCTTAGTTTGATTGTAAAAAGATACATTTCCTGAAACTACTGGGAATTTTAAATATTCACTTGCCTCACCAATTCCTTGAACACATTCAACAAATTCACCCATATTCTCCTCATTTTCTGGGCTTCCAAAATTTAAGCAATTGGTAATAGCAATAGGTTTTGCTCCAACAGCAATTAAATTTCTAAAGCTTTCACAAACAACTTGTTTTCCACCAGTAAGAGGGTGGGCCCAACAATAAACTGCAGAACTGTCTACTGATGCTGCTACAGCTTTATTCGTTCCATGTACTCTCACAACCCCAGCATCACCACCTGGTTTTTGAATGGTGTCACCCATAACCGTATGATCATACTGTTGCCAAATCCATTCTTTGCTACAAATATTTGGGTTTGCTAAAACTTTTTTAAGAACATCAATAATTTTGAAATTTTTTAAATCTTCTTTTTTAATTTTATTTTTTTTAGGAAGCTTTGCTTTTTTCCATTTTCGATCATACATCGGTGAATTTTCAACTAAAGTATTTACAGGGATGTCAGCCACCATTTCATCATCAAAGTAAAGTTGTATTTTTTTTGAGTTAGTTGTTTTACCAATCACAGCAAAATCTAAATTCCATTTATCAAATATTTTTTTTGCTTGTTTTTCTTTTCCATTTTCTAAAACAATCAACATTCTCTCTTGGCTTTCAGACAGCATAATTTCATAGGGAGTCATTTTTGCCTCTCTACAAGGAACTTTGTTAAGATTTATTTCAATTCCAAGATTTCCTTTAGAAGCCATTTCAATGCTTGATGAGGTTAATCCTGCTGCTCCCATATCTTGAATAGCAATAATCGAGTCTCCAGCCATTAATTCTAAACAAGCCTCAAGTAATAGTTTTTCAGTAAATGGATCTCCAACTTGAACAGTGGGTTTCTTTTCCTCTATTTTGTCATCAAAACTTGCTGAAGCCATACTGGCACCATGAATTCCATCTCTTCCTGTTTTTGAACCAACATAGATGACAGGTTTATTTAAACCTGCTGCTTTTGAATAAAAAATCTTGTCTTTTTTGACCAAGCCAAGCGTCATAGCGTTAACTAAGATATTTCCGTTATATGAGCTATCAAAACTAGTTTGCCCTGCAACTGTTGGAACACCCATACAATTTCCATATCCTCCAATTCCATGAACAACACCTCTTAGTAGGTTTTTTGTCTTTTTGTGCTGAGGCGAACCAAAATGAATTGAGTTTAAGTTAGCAATAGGTCTTGCGCCCATTGTGAACACATCTCTCATAATCCCGCCAACACCAGTCGCAGCACCTTGATAGGGTTCAATAAAAGATGGGTGGTTGTGGCTTTCAATTTTAAATACAATGGCATCATTATCTTCAATATCAATAACACCAGCATTTTCTCCTGGTCCTTGAATTACCTTTTTTCCTTTTGTAGGAAGTTTTTTTAAATGAAGTCTTGAGGATTTATAAGAGCAATGCTCATTCCACATTGCAGAAAAGATACCTAATTCAGTAATATTTGGTGTTCTTTTTAATAATTCACAAATTTTAGCATATTCATCTTTCTTTAAACCATGATCAATAGCTACCTGTTCGTTTACAATCATTTTAAATTATTAATTAAATTATTAAAAAAAATTGAACCATCTTCTCCAGATAAACAATTATCAATCATTCTTTCAGGATGAGGCATCATACCTAAAACGTTTTTTTCTTTATTAAATATACCAGCGATATTTTTAACTGAACCATTTGGGTTAAAACCATCTTCTACTTTTCCATTTTCGTCACAATAATTTATTGCAACTTGCTCATTGTCTTCAATTTCTTTTAATTGATTTTTCGTGCAAAAATAATTTCCTTCATTGTGAGCAATATGAAATTCTAAAACATCATTTTTAATATTATTAAAATAATTATTTGATTTATTATTAATTTTTACAAACACATTTTTGCAAATAAATTCTAGATATTTGTTTCTTAACAACACACCAGGAACCAAACCTGTCTCAACTAGTATTTGAAAACCATTGCAAATTCCCATTACCATACCACCAGAGTTAGCAAAATTGATTACTGATTTCATAATTTTAGATTTAGAGGCCATACTTCCACATCTTAAATAATCACCATATGAAAACCCACCAGGTAATACGACTAAATCACTTTTAGGTAATTCAACATCATCATGCCAAACCATCTTATTTTTAAACCCAAATTTTTTAAGAGCCACATCCATGTCTCTATCACAATTTGATCCTGGAAATGTAATAACGGATGATTTCATTAATTATTGTGCATCAATAATTTTATAATTTTCAATAACAAGATTAGCTAAAAGTTTTTTGCACATTTCTTCAACTTTATCCTTAGCTTTTTTTGGATCACTTTCTTTGGTATCGATTTCGAAATACTTACCTTGTCTTACTTCATTAATGTCATTAAAGCCCATTCCATCTAAAGTTTGGTGAATAACCTTACCTTGAGGATCTAGCACATCTTTTTTAAGAGTAATGATTACTGAAATTTTCATTTACGTTTCCTTTTAACAGACGATAGCTTGGTAACATTAACCGCTGAAACGTTTGATTGCTCATGAAGTATCCCCAGTCTTTTTGCAACTTCTGTATATGCTGGAATAAGATCACCTAAATTTTTTCTAAATCTGTCTTTATCTAGTTTTTTGTCTGTTATACTGTCCCAAAGTCTGCAAGTATCAGGGCTAATTTCATCAGCCAATATCACTTCATCTTTACCGTTAGCCTTTATTCTTCCAAATTCTAATTTAAAATCAATTAGCTTAATTCCAACGCCTCTAAACATACCGATCATAAAGTCATTAATTCTTAAAATCATTTTTTTAACTTTATCTATTTCATTTTTAGTAGCCCAATCAAAAGCTAAGATATGCTCTTCTGCAATTAATGGATCGCCTAATTTGTCATCCTTTAAGCAATACTCAATTAGAGGCTCTTTTAAAACTGTACCATCTTCAATTCCTAATCTTTTGGTAATAGATCCAGTTGCAACATTTCTTACAATGAATTCAATTGGAATAATTTCAACTAACTTAATAACCTGTTCTCTCATATTAAGTCTTTTTACTAAATGGTTTTTAATTCCAATTTGAGAAAGGTTGGAGAGGATGTGTTCTGAAATTCTGTTATTTAAAACACCTTTTCCTTCAATAGTAGATTTTTTCTGATTGTTAAATGCGGTTGCATCATCTTTAAAATACTGAATGACTAAATTTTTATCATTAGTTGCATAAATGATTTTAGCTTTTCCTTCGTATAGTTTTTTTCCTTTTTTCATTATTTAAAAACTCTTCTAAAGATCAAATTTACATTTTTAAAGTGTTTTGCGTAACTAAATATAGATTTTAGTTTTTTAGGAGTAATTTTACTCATAATTAACTTATCAGAACTAATAACATCAAATAAGTCTAAATCCTCTGCAAAACATTTTTTAGCGTAATTTTGAACCATTCGGTAAGATTGCTCTCTACTTAATCCAGATTTTGTTAGCTCTAGCATTACTTCTTGTGAAAAAATCAATCCTTTGGTTATATTTAAATTTTCTAACATTTTTTTAGGGTAAACAATCATGTTATCTAAAATATTTGTTAGTCTCACAAGAGCAAAATCAGTTGTAATGTTTGCATCAGGCCCGATGTTTCTCTCAACACTAGAATGAGAAATATCTCTTTCATGCCATAGAGCAATATTTTCTAAAGCAGGAATGACTGCACTTCTAACCATTCTTGCAAGACCAGTTAAGTTTTCACTTAATATTGGATTTTTTTTATGAGGCATCGCTGAAGAACCTTTTTGATTTTTTGAAAAGAATTCTTGTAATTCATAAACTTCAGTTCTTTGTAAATGTCTAATCTCAACTGCAACTCTTTCTATTGATCCAGCAATAATTCCTAATATTGAGAAATAAAAAGCATGTCGGTCTCTTGGTATTACTTGAGTTGAAATTGGCTCAACTTTTAAACCCAATTTTTTGGCAACGTGTTTTTCAACATTAGGATTAATGTTTGCAAAGGTTCCAACAGCCCCAGATATTGCACAAGTGGATACTTCATCTATTGCATCTACTAATCTTTTTCTATTTCTCTTAAATTCTTCGTAAAACGAAGCCAATTTTAATCCAAAAGTAACAGGTTCAGCATGAATACCGTGACTTCTTCCCATGCACGGAGTAAATTTGTATTTCTTAGCTTGTTTTTTAAGAACTTTTAAAATTTGATCTAAGTCTTTTAAGATGATTTTACCTGATTGAACCATTTGGATATTAAAACTTGTATCCAATACATCTGATGAGGTCATACCTTGGTGAAGATATCTAGCTTTAATACCTACTTTTTCAGTCACAGAGGTTAGAAAAGCTATTACGTCGTGTTTAACTTCTGCTTCTATCTTATGAATTCTGCTTACATTGATTTTAGCTTTTTTTCTAACAACTGATGCTACACCTTTTGGGATTTGACCAAGTTTTTCCATCGCTTCAGCAGCTGCAACTTCGACATCTAACCAAATTTTGTATTTATTTTCTTCTGACCAAATATCAGTTAGTTCTTTTCGAGAATATCTTTTAATCATTAATTATAAGTATGGAGGCTTTGAATAACCTTTAGCAGATTCTGTAAAGATTTCATAACCATTTTCAGTAATTCCTAACGTATGCTCAAATTGAGCAGATAAAGATTTATCTTTTGTAACCGCAGTCCAACCATCATTCAACATTTTAACATCATATTTACCTGAATTTATCATTGGTTCGATTGTAAAAGTCATACCAGGTTTTAACTCTGCGCCAGAGTTTTTATTTCCATAATGTAAAATATTTGGTGGCTCGTGAAATGTTGTGCTTATACCATGACCACAAAAATCTCTAACCACAGAATAACCTTTATCTTCAACATAAGATTGAATTTCATAACCAATATCACCCAATTTTGTACCTGGTTTTAATATTTTGATAGCTCTCATCATAGATTCATACGTTGCATCTATAAGATTGTTTAATTTAATTGGTGTTTTGCCAATACAAAACATTCTACTTGTATCTCCATAATGTTCATCTACGATTGCAGTAACATCAACATTAACCGCATCACCATCTCTTAAAATTCTATCTGAAGGAATTCCATGACATATAACATGATTTAATGAAGTACATAAAGATTTTGTAAAACCTCTATAGTAGAGTGGAGCAGAGTGACCTCCATTATCTCTTATAAACTCGTAACCTAATTTATCTATATAGTCTGTCGAGACACCTTCCTTAATGTTTTCAGTCAACATATCAAGAGTTCTTGCTGCTAATTTTCCAGCAACTCTCATTTTTTCAAATTTTTCTTTATATTCACTCATCTAAAATTTTAAGTTTTTTATCTATAAAAATTTTTTTTGAACTTACATCACATCTATATGCTAAAAAATTTACTCCAGCTTTTTTAGCTTTTAAATAATTTTTATAATATTCCTCGTCTATATCTTTAGCTATTTTAAAATATTTCATATTTTGAATTTGAACTAAAAACAACAGATAACAAGTATAACCTTTATTTATGGCATCAATAAGAGTTAATAAATGCTTAGATCCTCTTGACGTAACAGCATCTGGGAACTCAGCGGTTTCTTTATTTCTAAATAAGGTAACATTTTTGACTTCAATAAAGCTTTTTTGATTGTTCTTTTCTAATAAAAAATCAAATCTAGTCTCCTTATTAAAGAAGACTTCTGGCTTAATTGTATCGTTATTTTTTAATTCTTTAATTAGATTATTTTTAATACCATGATGCACAATCTTGTTAGCCATATGAGTGTTCACACCAACTAGATTTTTTCTTGATTTAATTACTTCAAGTCCAAATTTTAGTTTTCTTTTAGGATCATTATTTGGCAACAAATAAACATCGTTACCTTCTTCTAATAAACCTCTCATAGAACCAGTGTTAGGACAATGAGCTGTGACAACTTCTTTACCAATTTTTATGTCGGTAAAAAACCTTTTGTAACGTTTGATTAGTTTGCCTTTTACTAAAGACTTGGTAAATTCCATTACTAAATTATATATTTCATATGGATAAAAAAGCAAAATTTAATGCATCAATTTTAATAATTGGAAACGAGATTTTATCTGGAAGAACAAGAGATACTAATACTTCAACATTAGCGACGTGGCTTAATTCTATTGGAGTTAAAGTTGAAGAAGTTAGGGTAATATCAGACGTAGAAAACACCATAGTTGAAACATTAAATGTTCTGAGATCTAAATATGATTATGTTTTTACAACTGGAGGTATTGGGCCAACCCATGATGATATAACTGCTCAATCAGTTTCAAAAGCATTTGGTTTAAAATACGAAGTTCACAAAGAAGCTTTCAAAATATTAGAGGCCTATTATCAACCTGGAGAATTTAATGAAGGAAGACAAAAAATGGCTTGGATGCCTGAAAATGCAAATTTAATTTTAAACCCCACAAGTGGTGCTCCAGGATTTAATGTTGAAAATGTTTACTCTCTTCCAGGAGTTCCTTCGATATTAAAATCAATGTTAGGTGGATTAACAAATAATATAGTTGGTGGTGAACCAATTAAAAGCTTAACTATAAGCTTAAGAACTGTTGAAAGTGAAATAGCGAGTTCACTAACAAAAGTGCAAAATGACAATTTAGATGTTGAAATTGGAAGCTATCCTTTTTTTCACGCTGGAAAATTAGGGGTGTCGATAGTCATTAGATCTGAAGATCAAAACAAAATTAATGATTGTAATTCTCAAATTTTAAAATTTGTAAATGAAAAAAAAATTGAGGTAGTTGAACGCTAATGTTGTATTTTGCTTATGGTAGTAATCTTCATCATTTTCAAATGAAACGAAGATGTAAAGACAGTGTTTTTTTAAAAAAAATAAATTTAAAAGATTTTAAATTAACATTTAGAAGCAAGTATAGAGCTGCAGACATTGAGCCTAAAAAAAATTCAATCGTACCAGGTGGATTATTTGAAATTTCAAAAAGTGATGAAAAAAAATTAGATGTTTATGAAGACTTTCCAATTCTTTATAAAAAACATTATTTTTTTTACTATGGAAAAAAAGTCATGACCTATACTATGGTAAAAAAATCTCCATTTAAGTTTCCAACAGAAAGATACCTTAATGTAGTTAAAAGAGGATATAGAGATTGCAAACTTGATAACAAATTTCTTATAAAGGCATTACATTATTAATTGATATGTTTTTACACACAAAATTAGAGGAACGAAAAGATCCAATAAGAGTTGCTTTTATTGGATGTGGGAAGTTCGTAAGTATGTTTTTATCTCAATATTCTCATTTAAATAAAATAGAGATTGATAGCATTGTTGATCTAAATGTTGATCAAGCAAAAAAAAATTGTTTTAAAAGTGGAATAAATGAGAGAGAAATATCTAAAATAAATTTCTCTAATTCTCTTGATCAAATTATAGATAGAAATATTGAAATCTTCATTGAAGCAACTGGAAATCCAATTTCTGGAACAGTTCATGCAACAAAAATTTTAAAAAATAAAAAACATTTAATCTTAGTTAATGTTGAGGCCGATATTACATGTGGAAAATATTTAGCAGATTTAGCTAAAGATAATGGAGTTATTTGCTCTATGGCTTACGGTGACCAGCCTTCATTAATTTTAGAGCAAATTGAATGGGCGAGACTTAATGGTTTTGAAGTCATTTGTGCAGGAAAGGGAACCAAGTACCACCCAACTTTTGAATACTCAACACCTGACACAGTTTGGGGTCATTATGGTTTAACTAAGGAAAGAGCAGAAAATGAATCTGGAATGAATCCTAAAATGTTTAATAGTTTTTTGTGTGGAGATAAATCAGCAATTGAAATGTGTGCAGTAAGTAATGCTGCAAATCTAAAATGTCCCTCAAATGGATTAACTTTTCCTCCAGTTGGTGTTTATGATATTGCAAAAAAATTAATACCAAAAAATGATGGTGGGTTAATTGATTTTGACGGTCAAGTAGAAGTTATATCAAGTATTGATTTAGCTAAAAAAGATATTCCTAATGACTTAAGATGGGGCGTATACATTGTCATTAAAGCTAAAAATGAATATGTGAAAAATTGTTTTAAAGATTATGGAATGGTAACTGACTCTACAGGGAACTATTCTGCAATATGGAGGCCATATCACTATATTGGCTTAGAACTTGCACAGTCTATATATTCTATAGCGCTTGATAATCGAGCAACAGGATATACAAAAAATTATAATGCAGAAGTGGGAAGTGTGGCTAAAAAAAATTTGAAAGTTGGTGAAAAACTTGATGGAGAAGGAGGATTTTGTGCAAGAGGAAAATTAATTACTTCTCACAAATCTAAAAGTGAAATGATATTACCATTAGGTCTAACTGATAATGCAATATTAAAAAAGGATATTAAAAAGGACGAAGTAATTAAAATCGAAGATGTTGAACTGAAATTACCAAAAGAGGTATTAGAAGCTAGAGATTACCAGTATAATTTAATATAGTTGAGTTATAAATAATTGAAGATATAACAATGATGTTCGCAAATGCCCTCGTGGTGAAATTGGTAGACACAAAGGACTTAAAATCCTTGCCGCTTGCGGAGTGCCAGTTCGAGTCTGGCCGAGGGCACCACTAAATGAGCAAACTTCAGATTATTTCAGATAAAAATAAAAAATCATTAAGTATAAAAAACATTTTATTAAAAAAAATAAAATCTAAAGATTTTCAAAAAGATAATTTAATTATTGTTATTGGAGGTGATGGATTTATGCTTCAAACATTAAAAAAAAACAAAAACCTTAACAAACAATTTTATGGAATTAATTCAGGAAACTATGGTTTTCTGATGAATAAATTTTCCTCTAATAATATTATTAAAAATTTATTGAGAGCAAATATGGTTTCTATTTCACCTTTAGAAATGACAGTTAGAAACAAAAATAATCAAACTAAAAAATCTATAGCAATAAATGAAGTTTCGGTATTAAGACAGAGTAGGCAAGCAGCTTCGCTATCCATTAAGCAAGGATCAAGACAAATAATTAAAAAATTAGTCTCTGATGGTGTTTTAGTATCAACACCAGCTGGGAGTACAGCTTATAATTTATCTGTTCATGGACCTATTTTAAGTCTTCATTCAAAAAAATTGTCTATATCTCCAATAAGTGCATTTAGACCAAGAAGATGGAAAGGTAAAATTGTAAATGATAAAACAAAAATCATTATTACAAATCTAAATCCTTCAAAGAGACCAATAAGTGCTGTAGCAGATAATTTAGAAGTAAGAAATGCTAAATCAATTACTGTAAAAATTAACAACAAAATTAAGTTTAATTTACTTTATGACAAAAGCAGAAGTTTGCAAAAAAAAATTAAAATTGAACAAATAAGAAGAGAAACAAGTTAGATTAGATGAATAAAATTAATTCAATTGTATTAGTTGTGCTAATTTTAATTACAGGATTTTTTGCATTTAAAATAATGTCATTTTTCGGTTGCTATGTTCGTATCGAGAATGTTGGTGAGTGTTGGAAATTAATTGCTTGGTAGAGAAAATTATGGTGCCCCCGCACGGATTCGAACCGCGGACCTATTGATTACAAATCAATTGCTCTACCAACTGAGCTACAAGGGCATGCGCAATAATTATTAACTATTTATAAAATAATCAACTCTTTTTTTTTAAATAACTTAAATGATGAAACACAATTGCTGCACTATTTGAGATATTTAAACTTTCAATATCTTTATTGATATCAATTTTAACAAAAAAATCTGCATATTTACCTGTATGCTGTCTCATTCCAAATCCTTCTGAACCAAAGAGCAAAATATTATTTCCTTCCCATTTTACATCCGTAAAATCTTTTTGACCTTGTGAATCAAAACCATAAACCCAAAAATTTTTTTCTCTAAGATTTTTCAAAGTTGAATTAATATTGGATACCTGAAATATTTTAACATGCTCCATACATCCACTCGCTGATTTATACATTAGTTTACTATCTCTAGGAAAATGTCGTTCTTTAATTATCAAACCATCAATATTAAAAGAAGCTGCACTTCTAATCAAAGAGCCTATATTTCTTGGATCAGTAACTTCATCTAAACAAACAAATGTTAAATTTTTTTTTTCTTTAATAAATTCTTTTAAATCTAGTGAGTCAAGATGTTCGATTTCTGCAACGTAACCATTATGCATCAATTGATCTTTTGATGAATATTTATCCAATTCTTTTTTGGATTTAAAATAAACTTTTACGTCTTGTAGAAGATTTTTATTTGGGTTTTTTTTGTGAATATTTTTTTTAGCGTCCTCTGTCAAAAACACTCTTAAAACCTTCCTATTCGGATTCCTTAAAGCTTCAATTACAGCATGTTGGCCCACTATAAAAAAAGATGATTTATTCATAAAATTATCAAGTGTTTTACACGTTTTTAAAGATATTTTCTTAATAAATCACGTGTTGCATTTGGATAAATAAAATATATAAAACGCCTGTTATTTGAAGTTTTATTGAACAAGGGGACACTTCCCCAGAGGAGGGGTTCCAGAGCGGTCAAATGGGGCGGGCTGTAAACCCGTTGACTTCGGTCTTCGAAAGTTCGAATCTTTCCCCCTCCACCATTCAATGAATTTTTGATTAACAATGGAGTGTTACTCTTGGGGTTGTGCGGGTGTAGTTCAATGGTAGAACGCTAGCCTTCCAAGCTGGATGTAAGGGTTCGATTCCCTTTACCCGCTCCAAGAAAAATAAAATTAGAAACAAAAAAAACTGAGGTTAAAAAGAAATGTCAAAAGAAAAATTTGTACGAAGTAAACCCCACTGTAACATTGGGACTATTGGTCATGTCGATCATGGTAAAACTACTCTTACTGCAGCTATCACAAATGTTTTAGCTGAAGCTGGAGGTGGAACTGCTGTAGCATACGATCAAATCGATAAAGCTCCAGAGGAAAAAGAAAGAGGAATTACAATTTCAACGGCTCACGTTGAATATGAAACTGAAAAAAGACACTATGCACACGTAGACTGTCCAGGTCACGCTGATTATGTGAAGAACATGATCACTGGTGCCGCACAAATGGATGGAGCCATCTTAGTTGTTAATGCTGCAGATGGACCAATGCCACAAACAAGAGAACACATTCTTTTAGGAAGACAAGTTGGTATTCCAGCAATTGTTGTTTACCTAAATAAAGTTGATCAAGTTGATGATAAAGAAATGATTGAACTTGTTGAAGAAGAAATCAGAGAGCTTTTGACTTCTTATAAATATCCTGGAGAAACAACTCCAATTGTTAAAGGATCAGCATTAGCAGCAGTAGAAAAAAGAGATGATGAAATTGGTAAAAATTCAATTTTAGAATTAATGAAAGCTGTTGATGATCACATCCCACAACCAGCTAGAGAAGTGGACAAACCATTCTTGATGCCTGTTGAGGATGTATTTTCAATTTCTGGAAGAGGAACAGTTGCAACAGGTAGAGTTGAGTCTGGTGTGATTAAAACTGGTGAGGAAGTTGAAATCGTTGGTATTAAAGAAACTAAAAAATCAGTTTGTACTGGAGTTGAAATGTTTAGAAAAATTTTAGACTCTGGTGAAGCTGGAGATAACGTTGGAATTTTATTGAGAGGTATTGAAAGAACAGATATTGAAAGAGGTCAAGTTCTTTGTAAGCCTGGTTCAATAACTCCACATACTAAATTTGAAGCTCAGGCATATGTACTTAAGAAAGATGAAGGTGGAAGACATACCCCATTCTTTACTAAATACAGACCTCAGTTTTATTTTAGAACAACAGACGTAACAGGTGAAGTAGAGTTGCCAGCAGGAACAGAAATGGTTATGCCAGGTGACGATGCTAAGTTTACCGTTAAGTTAATTACACCAATCGCTATGGCTGAAAAATTAAATTTCGCTATAAGAGAAGGTGGAAGAACTGTTGGAGCAGGAGTAGTAACAAAAATTATAGAGTAACTCTATAAATAGGAGTGTAGCTCAATTGGTAGAGCGCCGGTCTCCAAAACCGGAGGCTGAGGGTTCGAGTCCCTCCGCTCCTGCCAATTTGAGCTTAAAATTATGAAGAACCCGATTAAATTTATACAAGAAGTAAAACAAGAAGCATTCAAAGTAACTTGGCCTACATGGAAAGAAACATTGCAAGGCGCATTAATGGTATTTGTAATGGCTTTAGTTATGTCCTTATTTTTTCTTCTTTTAGATCAGGTTTTAAAATTTTTCCTAGAATTATTACTTAAGGTAAGTATTTAATGAAAAATTGGTATATTGTTCAATCTCATTCAAGCTTTGAAAATAAAGTAGCTTCTTTAATTAAAGAAGAAGCTGACAAAGCTAAAATAAGTGAAAAATTTGAGGAAATAATTGTACCCACTCATGATGTTACTGAGGTTAAAAGAGGTAAAAGAATTCAAAGGAAAAAAAAGTACTTCCCTGGATATGTTTTAATTAAAAGTGAAATGGATAACAATATCTACCATATGATTAAAAACATTAAGAGAGTTAGTGGATTTTTAGGAAGCAAAGGTATTCCAGTGCCAGTATCTGACAAGGAAGTAGAAAAAATTTTAGGTCAAATTAAAGACGGAGTTGCTCAACCAAAATCTGGTATTGAGTATAGTGTAGGAGAAAAAATTCAGGTTGTAGATGGTCCATTTGCTTCATTTACAGGTATGATTGAAGAAATTGATGAAGAAAAAGCTAGACTTAAGGTGTCAGTTTCTATATTTGGTCGTCCAACACCAGTAGATTTAGAATATAATCAAGTTGAAAAGGTAAGTTAATGGCAAAAGAAATTAGTGGATTTATAAAATTACAAATTAAAGGTGGACAAGCAAACCCAGCTCCACCTGTTGGACCTGCGTTAGGTCAACGTGGTGTAAACATCATGGAATTCTGTAAAGCCTTCAATGATAAAACGAAATCAATGGCGGGCAAACCTGTACCTGTTGAGATAACGGTTTATAAAGATAAAAAATTTGATTTTAAAATCAAATCTCCCCCAGCGTCTTTCTATATTAAAGAAGCAGTTAAACTAAAGGGTGGTTCAAAAGAGCCAGGCAGAAATATAGTTGCATCGATTTCAAAACAACAATTAGAAAATATTGCAAAAGAAAAAATGAACGATTTAAATGCACATGACATTGAAGAAGCAATTAAAATTATAGCAGGATCTGCAAGATCAATGGGAATCGAGGTAAAAGAATAATGCCATCAAAAAGATATAAAAAATTACCTGAAAATACCAAAGACTTAAACTCAGATACTATTGAGAATTTGTTACCTGAATTAAAAAAAAATTGTACTACTAAGTTTGATGAGTCTTTAGACTTAAGTTTTCAAATCAATAACAAACAAAAAAAGAGTGAAGTAAATATTAGAACAGTAGTTAATTTACCAGGAGGAACAGGTAAAACAGTTAAGGTTGCCGTAGTTTGTGAAGATAATAAAGCAGAAGAAGCTAAAGATGCTGGAGCTGATATTGTTGGTGGCGATGAATTTGTAGATAAAATTAAAGCTGGTGAATTAAACTTTGAAAAATTAATTTGTACACCAGGAATGATGATTAAACTTTCTAAATTAGGGAAAGTTTTAGGACCTAAAGGTTTGATGCCAAATCCTAAACTAGGTTCTGTATCAGAAAATATTAAGGAAGCAGTAACTAACGCTAAATCAGGTCAAGTTGAAATAAGAAATGATAAAGACGGAAATATTGGTGTAAGTATTGGAAAAAAATCTTTTTCTGACGATCAATTAATAAAAAACTATAATGCAATTATAGATGCGCTTGAAAAAGAAAAAACAAACAACACTTTAAAAGGTGATTTAATAAAAGGTGTATTTGCAACATCTACAATGGGTGTGTCTTATAAAGTTAAATTAGGGAAATCGATATAGTTATGATGAATAAAGAACAAAAGAAAAATTATATTGAAGAAATGACAGCTAAGTTTGAAAACAGTAAAGCTGTAATGGTTACTCATTACCAGGGTTTAACAATGACTCAATTAGATGATTTAAGAGCCAAAATGAGAGAGCATGGAATTATTTTTAAAATAACAAAAAACAGAATTACTAAGCTTGCTTTGGAAAAAACTAAGTGCAAAGATCTATCAAATTTATTTACAGGTCCGACGGCAGTTGCGTTTGGTGAGGATGCAATAATGTCTGCAAGGATTCTATCAAAATTTGCAAAAGATAATAAAAACTTAAAATTAATTGGCGGAATAATGGACGATGAGGTTTTAGACCAAGCAGGTGTCCAAAATGTAGCTAGTCTACCTACATTAGATGAAGCAAGAGCCAATATTGTAGGTATTTTGAACGCTTCTGCATCTAAATTAATCAGTATTTTGCTTGCACATTCAGAAAAAATGAGTAGTTTGTCGGCAGAAAATTCTGAAACACAACCTAAAGAGTGATAAATATGCCTGACCTAAACAAAATTATTGAAGACCTATCAAGTTTGACTGTAGCTGAAGCAGCCGAACTTTCAAAACAACTAGAAGAAAAGTGGGGTGTAACTCCAATGGCTGCAGCAGCTCCAGCAGCAGCAGGTGGTGCAGCTCCAGCAGAAGAAAAAGATGATTTCACAATCATGCTTGTTTCTGCGGGTGATAAAAAAATTAATGTTATTAAAGAAGTAAGAGCAGCTACTTCGTTAGGTTTAAAAGAAGCTAAAGATCTTGTTGAAGGTGCACCAAAAGAAGTTAAGTCTGGTGTAAATAAAAAAGATGCTGAAGAGATCAAAGCTAAGTTAGAAGCTGCTGGCGCTAAAGTAGAACTTAAATAAAACAATTAGAAAGAATTCAAATACTGATTAATTTTTAATCAGTATTAATAAATATAGATGCAATTATCTTTTACTGAAAAGAAAAACATTAGAAAAAGTTTTGGTAAATTAAAGGAAAGTTTATCAATACCAAATTTAATAGAAGTTCAAAAAAATTCTTATAAAGAATTAACTGAATTTTATGCTGAAACAGAACTTACAAAAGGTTTTGATAGAGTATTCAAAAGTATATTTCCAATTGAAGATTTAAATGACAAAGCAACTTTAGAGTATGTTTCTTATAGATTAGAAAAGCCAAAATTTGATGTAGAAGAATGTATTGCTAGAGGTTTGACTTATTCTTCAGCACTTAAATGCACTCTAAGATTAGTTGTTTATGAAATAGACCAAGAGAACAACACTAAAGATATTTTATCAGCTAAAGAGCAAGAGGTTTATATGGGTGAAGTACCAATGATGACAAACAGTGGTACTTTTATAACTAATGGAGTTCAGCGTGTTGTTGTTAATCAAATGCACAGAAGTCCTGGAGTATTTTTTGATCATGACAAAGGAAAGACACATGCAAGTGGTAAATTGTTATTTAATTGCAGAGTAATACCAAATAGAGGCTCATGGTTAGATTTCGAATATGATGTAAAAGATTTTTTATATTTTAAAATAGATAGAAAAAAGAAAATTTACGCATCTACATTATTATTAGCTTTAGGATTTACTAAATCGGAAATTGTTGATGAGTTTTATGAAAGTGAACAATACACTTTTGACACCAAGACAGAAAAATGGAAAACAAAATTTAATCCTGAAAATTATAAAGCCAAAAACTTTTCTGAGGAAGTAATTGATGCTAAAACTGGTGAAGTTGTAGTAAAATTAGGTGACAAAATTAATTTTCTAACCGCTAAGAAATTAGCTAATGATGGACTTAAAGATATTTTGGTATCGAGAGAGTCTCTTTTTGGAAAATTTCTTCATAGAGATGTTAAAGTAAATGAAGAAGAAGATGGTGTTTTTAAAATTGGTACAGAGTTAAACGACACCATAATCCAACAAATTTTAGATGCCAATATTTATTCTCTTCAAATATCTGTCACTAATTCAATTAATAAAGGGCCTTATTTATTAACAACCGTTTTAGCAGATAAAAATAATTCAAAAGACGAAGCTATTACAGAAATTTATAAAATGTTAAGACCAGGTGAGCCACCTACAATTGAGATAGCTACTCAAATATTTAATAATCTTTTCTTTAGTTCTGATAGATACGATCTGTCTGACGTTGGTAGAGTAAAAATGAACTCGAGACTAAATCAGGAGTGTTCAGATAAAATTACAATTTTAAGAAATGATGACATTATTGCGATCATACATAAAATGTTAGATTTACGTGATGGTAAAGATGATGTTGATGATATCGATCACTTAGGTAACAGAAGAGTACGTTCTGTAGGTGAGCTAGTAGAAAATCAGGCAAGAATTGGTGTTTATAGAATGGAAAGAGCAATCAAAGAGAAAATGACTACCTTGGATGTTGAGTCTGCGATGCCACAAGATTTAATAAACGCTAAACCATTAACAGTCTCACTTAAAGATTTCTTTGCGAGCTCACAGCTTTCTCAATTTATGGATCAAACAAATCCACTTTCTGAAATTACACACAAACGAAGGGTTTCAGCTTTAGGACCTGGAGGTCTTACAAGAGAAAGAGCTGGTTTTGAGGTTCGTGACGTTCACCCAACTCATTATGGAAGAATTTGTCCAATCGAAACACCTGAAGGACCAAATATTGGTTTAATTAATAGTTTATCAACATATGCCAAGATTAATAAATATGGCTTTATTGAAAGCCCTTATAAAAAAGTTAAAGACGGTGTTGTTCAGGATAAAGTGGAATACTTATCAGCAATGGAAGAAACAAAATTCACTATTGCCCAAGCTAACACCAAACTCGACAAAAATGGAAAAATTATTGAAGAACTAGTTTCTTGCAGACAGAATTTAAATTTTCTTTTATCAAAACCTGATGCAATAGATTATATAGACGTTTCACCTAAGCAACTTGTTTCAGTTGCAGCATCATTAATTCCTTTTTTAGAAAATGATGATGCTAACAGAGCTTTGATGGGATCAAATATGATGAGACAAGCAGTGCCACTATTAAAACCAGAGTCTCCACTTGTAGGAACCGGTATAGAAAGTGATGTTGCATTAGACTCAGGAGTAACTATTGTTGCAAAAAGAGACGGTATAGTTGATAAAATTGACGGAAAAAGAATTGTAATTAAAGCAACTGAGGAAACTGATTTTAGTAAATCTGGTGTTGATATTTACAATCTTCAAAAATTTAAAAGATCAAATCAAAATACGTGTATTAACCAAAAACCTCTTGTTCGTGTTGGTGACAAGGTTAAATCAGGTGATATCATTGCGGATGGTCCTTCAACAAAACTAGGTGAATTAGCTTTAGGTAAAAATGTAACAGTAGCCTTCATGCCATGGCAAGGTTATAATTTTGAAGATTCTATTTTGATTTCTGAAAGATGTGTGACAGATGATGTATTTACATCTGTTCATATAGTTGAATACGAAATAATGGCTAGAGATACGAAGCTTGGTGAAGAAGAAATCACGAGAGATATACCAAATGTAAATGAAGAAGCTTTAAAAAACCTTGATGAGTCTGGAATTGTTTATATTGGTGCGGAAGTCAATGCTGGTGATATTTTAGTTGGTAAAGTAACTCCTAAAGGAGATTCTGCCTCAGGTCCTGAAGAAAAATTATTGAGATCTATATTTGGAGAAAAAGCAATCGATGTTACTGATACATCTTTAAGAATGTCTAGAGGTTCTAGTGGAACAGTAGTAGATGTTAGAGTTTTTAATAGACATGGAATTGAGAAAGATGAAAGATCAATCACAATTGAAAGAGCTGAAATTGAACAAGTTCAACAAGATAAAATTGTTGAAGAAGAAATTTTAGAGAGAAGTATTAAACAGAGAGCCTCTCAAATATTATCAGGTTCATCATTAACTAAAAAAGTCAAGGAACTGTCTGAGGGTACGAAATTAGACTTTGATGCAATAAACAATCTATCTATAAATGATGTTTTCAAAATTACAGTTGGAAATGTAAATGATGAAGCTACTTTAGCTCAACTTAAAGATCAATACAACAAAGCCAAACAAGACATAACAGAAAGATTTGAAGATAAAGTTTTAAAAATTAGAAGTGGTGATGATTTATTACCAAGTGTAATGAAAATGGTAAAAGTTTTTGTTGCTATCAAAAGAAGATTAAGACCAGGTGATAAAATGTCAGGTAGACATGGTAACAAAGGAGTGGTGAGTAAAATTGTGCCAGTTGAAGACATGCCATATAGAGAAGATGGAAGACCAGTAGATATTGTCTTAAACCCTCTTGGTGTTCCAAGTAGGATGAACGTCGGTCAAATTTTAGAAACACATTTAGGATGGGCTTGTAAAGAATTTGGTGAACAGATTAAAAACTTAGTTAATGAAAATAACAAAAAAATAGAAAGAACTGAAAAAATAGAAAAATTCTTAAAATCTGTTTATGGAGAAGATACTTTTAATGAAAAGGTAGATAAATTAAGTAAGAACGAATTTAAAGATCTTTGTGAAAACTTACAAAATGGTATTGCAATATCAACACCAGTATTTGATGGCGCTAAAGAAAAGAACGTAACTGACATGTTAGAGTTAGCTAACTTACCTGGATCTGGTCAAACTTATTTATGGGATGGCAGAACTGGAGAAAAATTTGATAGACCAGTCACTGTTGGGATAATTTACATGTTGAAACTTCATCACTTGGTTGAAGATAAAATTCATGCAAGATCAACTGGTCCTTATAGTTTAGTTACACAACAGCCTCTTGGTGGTAAAGCGCAGTTAGGTGGTCAAAGATTTGGAGAAATGGAAGTATGGGCTCTTGAAGCATATGGAGCTTCATACACACTTCAAGAAATATTGACTGTTAAATCAGACGATGTTGCTGGAAGAGTTAAAGTTTACGAAACTATAGTTAAAGGTGAAGAGAATTTCGAGTCTGGTATACCAGAGTCATTTAACGTACTCGTTAAAGAAATAAAATCATTAGCATTAAATGTGGAGCTTAATTAATGAAAAAAGAATTAACAGATTTATTTAAAGGTAGTGAAATTTCCGAAGCACAGAATTTTAATAGCATAAAAATTTCTTTAGCTAGTCCTGAGAAAATTAAATCTTGGACATTTGGTGAAATTAAAAAACCAGAAACTATAAATTATAGAACGTTTAGACCCGAGAAAGATGGTCTATTCTGTGCAAGAATTTTTGGACCAATCAAAGATTACGAATGTTTATGCGGAAAGTATAAACGAATGAAATTTAGAGGTATTATCTGTGAAAAATGTGGCGTTGAAGTAACAAAATCTAATGTAAGAAGAGAGAGAATGGGCCACATTAATCTTGCAACACCTGTGGCACATATTTGGTTCTTAAAATCGTTACCAAGTAGAATTGCACTTGCTGTTGATATGAAGTTGAAAGAAATCGAGAGAGTTCTTTATTTTGAAAACTTTATAGTAATCGAACCAGGACTAACTGGATTACAAAAAAATCAACTTTTAAATGAGGAAGAATTAGCAAAATATCAAGATGAATTTGGAGAGGAAAGCTTTACCGCAGGTATAGGAGCAGAAGCTGTACTTGAAATGTTAAAAAATCTTGACTTAGAATTAGAAAGAAAAAATCTTGTTAGCTTTATTAAGGAAACTAAATCTAAAGTTAATGAAGAAAGAGCAATTAAGAGATTAAAGTTAATAGAATCATTTATTGAAACTGGTCAGAAACCAGAGTGGATGATTATGACTGTAGTGCCAGTTATTCCACCAGAATTAAGACCTCTTGTGCCTTTAGACGGTGGTAGATTTGCTACTTCAGATCTTAATGATCTATACAGAAGAGTTATTAACAGAAACAATAGATTAAAAAGATTAATGGACCTTAAGGCTCCAGACATCATTGTTAGAAATGAAAAAAGAATGCTTCAAGAGTCTGTTGATGCTCTTTTCGACAATGGAAGAAGAGGTCGTGTTATTACTGGAACAGGAAAAAGACCACTCAAATCTCTTGCAGAGATGCTTAAAGGTAAGCAGGGTAGATTTAGACAAAACTTATTAGGAAAAAGGGTAGATTACTCTGGAAGATCAGTAATTGTTGTTGGTCCAGACTTAAAATTACATGAGTGCGGATTACCCAAAAAAATGGCTTTGGAGTTATTTAAACCATTTTTATACGCAAGATTAAACAAATTAGGTTTAGCATCTACAATTAAACAAGCTAAAAAATTAGTAGAGAAAGAAACTAATGCTGTATGGGATGCATTAGAGTTAATCGTAAGAGAGCACCCTGTTTTATTAAATAGAGCACCAACACTTCATAGACTTGGTGTTCAAGCTTTTGAACCAAAATTAATTGAAGGTGATGCAATTGAGCTACACCCTTTAACTTGTGCAGCTTTTAATGCTGATTTTGATGGTGACCAAATGGCAGTTCATGTACCTTTAAGTTTAGAAGCTCAGTTGGAAGCAAGAATATTAATGCTATCAACGAACAACATTTTATCTCCTTCAAATGGTAAACCTATAATCGTTCCAAGTCAGGATATGATTTTAGGAATATATTATCTTTCACAGGAACCAGTAACGGATAAACCATCTGGATACTTTACTAATTCTGATCAAATAGAGTTTGCATTATCTTCAGGTGAAATTAACGTTCATAGCACTATTATTTCAAGATATGAAACTGTTGATGAACAAGGAAATAAGAAAATTGAAAAATATACATCAACTGCAGGAAGATTTTTATTAGCCAACCTATTACCAAAAAATAGCAATATTAAATTTTCATTAGTTGATAGATTGCTACCAAAAAAAGTTGTTTCTGAAATAATTGATGTGGTTTTCAGATTCTGTGGTCAGAAAACGACAGTTATTTTCTGTGATAAACTTAAAGATTTAGGATTTAAGCATGCATTTAAAGCAGGAATTTCATTTGGAAAAGATGATTTAATTATTCCTGAAAATAAAACTCAGTTAATTGATGATACTAAAAAATTAATTGCAGATTATGAAACTCAATATGCTGAAGGTTTGATTACAAGAGGTGAGAAGTACAACAAGGTTGTCGACGCATGGTCTAAATGTACTGATAAAGTTGCGGGTGAAATGATGAAAAGAATTTCTGCAACTGAAAAAACAGAAGAAGGTTTAAAAATAAATTCAGTATTTATGATGGCTGATAGCGGTGCTAGAGGTTCAGCAGCGCAAATGAAACAATTGGCTGGTATGAGAGGATTAATTGCAAAACCTTCAGGTGAAATTATTGAGAGTCCAATTATCTCTAACTTTAAAGAAGGTTTAACAGCTTTAGAGTATTTTAATTCTACACACGGAGCAAGAAAAGGATTAGCAGATACTGCGCTTAAAACAGCAAGCTCTGGATATTTAACAAGAAGATTGTGTGATGTTGCTCAAGATTTAACAGTAACAAAAATTAAATGTGAAGAACCAGGTTTTATTGAACTATCAGAGATCTTAGAGGGTGGTAATGTAGTCGTTAGTTTAGCAGAAAGAGCGCTAGGTAGAGTTACAGCTGCTGAGGTGAAAAATCCTTTAAGTGGTGAAGTAATAATCAAAAAGTCTGAAATGATTGATGAGGCAGGATGTGATAAGATTGATGCAGCAGGTGTTAAATCTATAAAAGTTTATTCAGTAATGACTTGTAGTTCTAAAGAGGGTGTTTGTGCTACTTGTTACGGAAGAGATTTATCTAGAGGTAAAATGGTGCATGTGGGTGAAGCAATTGGTATGATTTCAGCTCAATCAATTGGAGAACCAGGTACGCAGCTAACGATGAGAACATTCCACGTTGGAGGAACAGCTTCGGTCAAACAAGATAACCAAATTATTAGCAAAAGCGATGGGACATTAAAAATTATTAACTCAAATATTCTAGAAGACTCAAAAAAGAATTTAATTGTTATGGGAAGAAATACTCAACTTTCTATTGAGGATGATAAAGGAGTTCAAATAGCAGTTTATAAAGTTGCTTATGGATCAAGATTATTTTTTAATAATGGAGATAAAGTTAAAGCAAATACAAAAATTTGTGAGTGGGATCCATATACAACTCCAGTTATTGCTGAAAAGAGTGGTATTGCAAGTTATGTTGATTTGATAGATGGTGTTTCAATTCAAGAAACTACTGATGATGCAACTGGTATTTCATCAAAATCTGTGATTGATTGGAGAGGTCAATCTAAGAGTACAGATTTAAAACCAAGAATTACTTTAAGAGATGAAAAAGGAAATGTAATTAAAAAAGCAGATGATAATGAAGCTAGATATTACTTAGTACCAGATTCAATTTTATCAATTAAAGATGGTCAAAAAGTTTATGCTGGTGATGTTATTGCAAGATTACCTAAAGAAACAACGAAAACTAAAGATATTACTGGAGGTCTTCCAAGAGTAGCTGAACTTTTTGAAGCTAGAAAAGCTAAGGACAGTGCTATTATAGCCGAAAACGATGGAAGTGTTGTTTTTGGAAAAGAAGTTAGAGGTAAACAAAGAATTTCGATTGTTCCTGAAGACGGATCAGAAGCATCAAATTATTTAATTCCAAAAGGAAAACACATTAACTTTAATCCTGGTGAAAAAATTCAAAAAGGTGAATATCTTTTAGATGGACAGCCATTACCGCATGATATTTTAAGAATTTTAGGCATTAAAGAATTAACAGAATATTTTGTTAATCAAGTTCAAGAAGTATATCGATTACAAGGTGTAATTATTAACGATAAACATATTGAAACAATTCTAAGACAAATGCTTAAGAAAGTTGAAGTTAAGGTATCTGGAGATTCAAGTTATTTACCAGGTGAAGTGGTTGATAGAATCAAGTTTGATAATACTAATGAAAAATTAGTTGCTGAAGGCAAAACTCCTGCAGTTGGAGAAAGAGTTTTAATGGGTATTACTAAAGCTTCACTTCAAACAGAATCATTCATTTCTGCTGCATCTTTCCAAGAGACAACAAGAGTATTAACAGATGCTGCAATTAAAGGGAAAGTTGATCCGTTAAACGGTTTAAAAGAGAACGTAATTGTTGGAAGATTAGTTCCTGCTGGAACGGGTAATATCAAGAACAGATGGAACAACAAGGCCTTGGAAGATGATAATAGCTTCTTAGCAGAACAGGATAAACTTGAAGCTTCTGAGCCTGAAGAAACACAAGTAAATCAATAAAAAAATCACCTAAAAATTGCAGTTTTAGTTTGACAATAGCTGATTAATAAGTATTTTGGCGATGTTTTTGGTTGGAATGTAGTGCTCTTAAGGTACTAAACGCTGCCACAAAATAACCTGTCAGTTATTTTCATCTCAAAAATAAATTAATTAATTTTAAAAAAAAATTATGCCAACTATTAATCAGTTGTTAAGAAAAAAAAGAGTTAAACAAGTTTCTAGAAACAAAGTTCCTGCTTTACAAAAGCAACCTTTAAAAAGAGGTGTTTGTGTTAAAGTTTATACAACCACTCCAAAAAAACCAAACTCTGCATTAAGAAAAGTTGCTAGAGTTAGATTGTCAAACGGTTTTGAAGTAACTGCTTATATTCCAGGCGAAGGTCATAATTTACAAGAACACTCTGTAGTACTAATTAGAGGTGGAAGGGTTAAAGATTTACCTGGTGTTAGATATCATATCTTAAGAGGAAATTTAGATACACAAGGTGTTGCAAATAGAAAACAGAGAAGATCTTTATACGGAACAAAAAAAGGTAAATAATGTCTAGAAAAAAAACTCAACCCAAAAAAAATGTAGTTCCTGATCCAAAATTTAATTCAACTATAATTCCAAAATTAATAAACAACATTATGTATGATGGCAAAAGAGGTATTGCTGCAAAAATAGTTTATGAAGCAATAGAAAAAATTAAAACAAAAACTAAAGATGAACCTATAAATATTTTTAATGAAGCAATTAACAATATCAAACCAACTGTAGAGGTTAGATCACGAAGAGTAGGTGGTGCAACATACCAAGTGCCAGTTGAGGTAAAAAGCAAAAGAGCTCAAGCACTTGCAATAAGATGGTTAGTTGATTCAGCAAGAAAAAGAAAAGACAAACACATGGCAGATAAAATTTTTAACGAACTGTATGATGCTTATGAAAAAAAAGGTGCTGCAGTAAAAAAACGAGAGGATGTTCATAAAATGGCAGAGTCTAACAAGGCATTTGCACATTTTAGATGGTAAAAAATTATGGCTAGAACTCATACATTAGATAAATATAGAAACATTGGGATCATGGCCCACATAGATGCTGGTAAAACAACTACTACAGAAAGAATTTTATATTATACAGGAAAAAGTCATAAAATTGGTGAAGTACATGATGGTGCTGCAACAATGGATTGGATGGAGCAAGAACAAGAAAGAGGTATCACAATTACTTCTGCAGCAACAACTTGTTTCTGGAATGACCACAGAGTTAACATAATCGATACTCCAGGCCACGTAGATTTTACAATTGAAGTTGAAAGATCTTTAAAAGTATTAGACGGTGCTGTGGCTGTATTTGATGGAGTTGCTGGTGTAGAGCCTCAATCTGAGACAGTATGGAGACAAGCAGACAAATATAAAGTTCCACGAATTTGTTTTGTAAATAAACTTGATAGAACTGGTGCAGATTTCTTTAGATGTGTTGATATGATCAGAGATAGATTGGGTGCTAAACCATTAGTTTTACAAGTTCCTATTGGAATTGAAGCTTCTTTAACTGGTGTTGTTGATCTTGTTAAAATGAAAGCTCAAGTATGGAAAAATGAAGCTTTAGGCGCAGAGTGGGAATATAAAGATATACCTGATGATTTAAAAGAAATTTCAGAAAAATACAGAACTGAATTAATTGAGTCTGCAGTTGAGCAAGACGAAAAGCTAATGGAAGCGTATTTAAATGGTGATGAAATTAAAGAGGAAGATTTAGTTAAATGTATCAGAAAAGGAACTTTAAATTTTAGCTTTGTGCCTGTTTTAACTGGTTCAGCTTTTAAAAATAAAGGTGTCCAACCTTTATTAGATGCAGTTATTAATTACCTTCCAAGTCCAGTGGATATTGGATCTATTAAAGGAACAAAACTTGGTTCTGATGATGAGATTGAAATGAAATTCGAAGATGGATCATCTTTTTCAGGATTAGCATTTAAAGTAGCAAATGATCCATTTGTTGGTTCATTAACATTTGTTAGAATTTATTCTGGTACAATTAAATCTGGTACAGCTGTGTACAATTCTTCATCAGATAAAGAAGAAAGAGTTGGTCGTATGCTTTTAATGCATGCAAACTCTAGAGAAGATATTAAAGAAGCAAATGCAGGTGATATTGTTTCTTTGGCAGGTTTAAAAAATACAATGACAGGACACACTTTGTGTGACAAAGAAAATCCTGTTTTATTAGAGCCAATGGAATTCCCTGAACCAGTAATTGAAATTGCTGTTGAGCCTAAAACAAAAGGTGACCAAGAAAAAATGGGTGAAGCTTTAGCAAGATTAGCTAAAGAAGATCCTTCATTTAGAGTTTCATCTGACGAGGAATCTGGTCAGACAATCATCAAAGGAATGGGTGAGCTTCATCTAGATATTATTGTTGATCGTATGAAAAGAGAATTTAAAGTTGAAGCAAATGTTGGTGCTCCACAAGTTGCTTACAGAGAAACAATAGAAAAGTCAGCTGAATTTGAATACATACACAAAAAACAAAGTGGTGGTGCTGGCCAATTTGCTAAAGTAAAATTATTTGTTGAACCTCAAGAACCAGGCAAGGGTAGAGAGGTTGAAAGTGCCATAAAAGGTGGAGCTATTCCAAAAGAATTTATCCCTGGTGTTGAAAAAGGTATTGAGACAGTTTCTGATAGTGGAATACTAGCAGGTTTTCCTATGATTGATTATAAAGTAACAATTGTTGACGGTCTGCATCATGATGTAGACTCAAGCGTTCTAGCATTTGAACTTGCCAGCAGGGCATGTTTTAAAGAAGCTTGTACTCAAGGTGGACTAAAGCTTTTAGAGCCTATTATGAGAGTGGAAGTTGTTACTCCAGAAGATTATATGGGTGATGTAATTGGTGATTTAAACAGTAGAAGAGGCCAAATTAGCACTCAAGAGCAAAGAGGAAATGCAACTGTTATAACAGCAATGGTCCCTTTAGCTAATATGTTTGGCTACATTAATAATCTAAGATCAATGTCACAAGGAAGAGCGCAATATTCAATGTTCTTCGATCATTATTCTAAAGTTCCACAAAACGTTCAAGATGAAGTAACTAAAAAGGTAGCAGGTTAATGGAAAAACAAAATATTAGAATTAAATTAAGAGCATACGACAATAAAGTTTTAGATGCTTCTACCGAAGAAATAGTTAATACAGTTAAAAGAACTGGAGCCACTATAAAGGGTCCAATACCACTTCCTACGAGAATTGAAAGATACACAGTTTTAAGATCTCCACACATTGATAAAAAAAGTAGAGAGCAATTTGAGTCTAGAACTCACAAAAGATTAATTGATATTATTGAACCAACACCACAAACAGTAGAGGCTTTAATGAAACTAGACTTAGCTTCAGGTGTAGATGTGGAGATAAAAATATAATTATGAGTGAGATAGCTTTATTAGGTAAGAAAATTGGCATGACTAGAGAGTTTTATAAATCTGGTCAATTAGTGCCTGTTACAGTTCTTAAAGTTGAAAAAGCTAGAGTTATTCAAGTAATTGAGGAAGAAAAAAGAGGTTATAAAGCTGTTCAACTTGGGTATGGAAAAATAAAAAATTCAAAATTAACAAAAGCAATGAAAGGTGTTTTTGCAAAGAAAAACACTGAAGCTAAGAAAAAATTAAAAGAATTTAGAGTGAACGATACTTCTGCTTACAAAGAAGGAAATGAATTTGGTTTAGAAATTTTCAAAGATATTAAATTTGTAGACACAAGATCAAAAACAATTGGTAAAGGTTTTGCTGGTGCTATGAAGAGACATAACTTTGGTGGCTTAAGAGCTAGTCACGGTGTTTCTATTTCTCATAGAGCTCATGGTTCAACAGGACACAGTCAAGATCCTGGTAAAGTTTTTAAAGGAAAAAAAATGGCTGGTCATATGGGTGATAAGCTAAGAACAATGCAAAATATCGAAATAATAAAAACAGATTTAGAAAATGAGCTACTTTATTTAAAAGGATCTATTCCAGGATCAAAAAATGCTGAAGTAATGGTTAAAAGATCAGTTAAAAATATAAATAAAATGACAATAAGTGAAAAATTAGCTGCTGCTGAGGAAGCAAAAAAAACACCAGATAAGAAGAAAAAATAATGAAATTAGATAAAATTAGCATAGACGGAAAAAAAGATACTATTGAAGTGTTAGATAAAATATTTTCTGCAAAGATTAATCAAAAGTTAGTTGCTAGTGTTTTATATAAAACAAATGCCAACTACAAAGGTAGACACGCTAAGACTAAACAACAAAATGAAGTGAAAGGTCCGACATCAAAAATTTATGCACAAAAAGGAACTGGAGGAGCAAGACACGCTAGTAGAAAAGCTCCTATTTTTGTTGGTGGTGGTATAGCTCATGGTCCAAAAGGTGAATTAGCTTACAAAAAAAGAAAGTTAAATAAAAATGAAAAGAAACAAAGTGTTGCTTCTTTAATTACTGAAAAAAATAATAATAAGAACTTATTAATTTTAAATGATTTTAATTCTGAAATTAAAAAAACAAAAGAAATGAATTCAATAATTAATAAACTAGAGATTTCTAATTCATTAATTATTCTTGATAAAAATTCAAAAGATAAGATAGAAAAATCTGTGAGAAATATTCCAAACGTAAAAGTTACTGACGTAAATCATTTTAGCGCGTACGATATTATAAAATTTAAGAAAGTAGTTTTTACCGAAAGTTCAGTAAAAGAATTGGAGAAAAGGTATTCTTAATATGGATAAAATTCATTTATACGACAAAATTCTTTTTCCAGTTGTTACTGAAAAATCAACAAACCTATCAGAATTGAACAAAATTACTTTCAAGGTTCCTGACGGTGCTAATAAAAAAAACCTTAAAAAAAATATTGAAAAAATTTTTAAAGTTAATGTCACTAAAATTAACATCATCAATAAACAAAATAGAACTAAACTCACTAGAGGTAAAAAAGTGAAAGTTTCAGGATACAAAAAAGCAATCATAACTCTAAAAAAAGGTCAAAGCATTGATCTAACAACAGGAATTTAAAAAATGGCATTAAAAACTTTTAAACCATACACAAAATCTACTAGAGGTACTATTTTAGTAGATAGAACAGGGCTATGGAAAGGCAAACCTTTTAAAACTCTTGTTTCCCCAAAAAATGCTATGAAGGGTAGAAATAATAATGGACACATCACTTCAATTAACAGAGCGGGTGGTCATAAGAAAATGTATAGACATGTTGATTTTTATAGAAAAAAATTTGACATGGAGGCTACTGTTGAAAGAATAGAATACGATCCGAATAGATCTTGCTACATCATGTTGGTTAAATTTGAAGATGGAACACATTCGTATTTTTTAGCTCCTCAAAAAATTAAAGTTGGAGATAAGATTGAGAGTGGATCAAAAAAAGAAATTAAAATTGGAAATTGCATGCCGTTACAAGATATACCTGTTGGTATCAATATTCATAACGTTGAAATTCAACCAGGTGGTGGCGGTAAAATAGCTAGAGCAGCTGGTTCTTCAGTTACGATTAGTGGATTAGATGGAAATTATAGTTTAATTAAATTAGCTTCAGGTGAAGTACGTAAAATAGATTCTAGAGCTTTAGCTACTATTGGAATTTTAAGTAATCCTGATCAAAAAAATATTAAAATTGGAAAAGCTGGTAGATCAAGATGGTTAGGAAGAAGACCTCATACTAGAGGTGTTGTTAAGAATCCAGTTGATCACCCACATGGAGGTGGTGAAGGTAAGTCAGCAGGAGGAAGGCATCCAGTGTCTCCAACAGGACAATCAGCAAAAGGTTTAAAAACTAGAGATAATAAGAGAACAGATAAATTTATAGTTAAGAGAAGAAATAAAAGGAAGGATACTAAGTAATGGCTAGAGCTGTATGGAAAGGACCATTTGTTGAAGAAAGCTTGATGAAAAAAGTAGACAAGTACAAAGATGATCCGAAGAAAATTCCAATTAAAACTTGGTCTAGAAAATCTACTATTCTTCCAGATTTTGTAGGGGTAGCTTTTCAAATATATAACGGTAAGAAATTTATACCAATAACAGTTTCAGAGGATATGGTGGGTCATAAATTAGGAGAGTTTGCTCCAACAAGAACTTTTTTTGGACACACACCAGCTGATAAGAAAGCTAAACCAGCAGAGAAAAAATAATTATGGGCAAGAAAAAGAAAATTGATAAAAATAACGATAAGACTGTAAAGTCTATAAACAATGGAATTAGATCAAGCGTAAGAAAGATTAATCCAATTTTAAAAAGTATTGTTGGTAAAAAGGTTGATGTAGCTATTAGAGACCTGCAGTTTTCTGAAAAAAGAGTTACAAGAGATATTAGAAAGACAATTAGCTCAGCTGTTGCAAACGCTGAAAATAACTTTCAATATGATATTGACAATTTAATTGTCAAAGAAGCGTATTGTGGAAAAAAAATTGTTATGAAAAGATTTAGACCAAGAGCAAAAGGTAGAGCGGCACCAATTTTAAAACCTTGGTCAACAGTAACTATAATTTTATCAGAGGCAAAACAAATGGAGAAACATGGGACAAAAGGTTAATCCTGTAGGTTTTAGATTAGGTGTAAACAGAGGTTGGGACTCTGTTTGGTATGCTAAGAAAAAAGATTTTGGCAACTATCTAATTGAAGATTTTAAAATAAGAGAATACATCAAGAAAAATGTAATTAATTCAGGTGTATCTAAAGTGATGATAGAGAGAACATCAAACAAATGTTACGTTACAATTTACACATCTAGACCTGGATTTGTAATTGGTAAAAAAGGTAGTGATATTGATAAAATTAAAAATAACTTATCAAAATTTACGACAAATGAAGTTAACTTAAATATCAAAGAGGTTAAAAAACCAGAAACAAATGCATATTTAGTTGCTGAAAACATTGCACAACAGTTAGTAAAAAGAATTTCATACAGAAGAGCCATGAAAAGAGCCATGCAATCATGTATCAGACTAGGTGCAAAAGGGATTAAAGTTTCAGTAAGTGGAAGATTAGGCGGTAATGAGATCGCTAGAACCGAATGGTTAAGAGATGGTAGTATACCATCACACACTTTAAGAGCAGATATAGATTATGCAGAAGCGGAAGCTCTTACAACATATGGAATTATTGGAATTAAGGTTTGGATCTATAAAGGTGAAGTTTTTGCAAAAGAATTTAGCCAGGAAACAAACAAAGTCACTCCAAAGGAAGGTAAACAATAATGCTTCAGCCAGTAAGAACTAAATGGAGAAAAGCTCATAAAGGAAGAATTCATGGTAATGCTACTAGAGCAAGTACTATTAATTACGGTGCATATGCCTTGAAGGCATTACAGCCTGAAAGAGTTACTGGAAAACAAATTGAGGCTGCTAGGGTTGCTTTAACTAGACACATGAAAAGACAAGGAAGAGTATGGACAAGAGTTTTTCCAAATATTCCAGTTTCTAAAAAACCAATAGAAGTTAGAATGGGTAAAGGAAAAGGATCACCAGAATATTTTGCTTGTAGAGTAAAACCTGGAAGAATTTTATTTGAAGTTGATGGTGTTTCTGAACAAATTGCTAAAGAGGCACTTTATAAAGCTTCAGCAAAGTTACCAATAAAAACAAAGACAATAAAGAGATTTGCATAAATGAAAAAACAAGAGATTAAAAAATTAAGTAAAGATGAGGTTATCAAAAATATTGATAAGCTTAAAAAAGACTTATTTAATTTTCGATTTCAAAAAATGAATTCTCAAATAACTAATCCTGCAAAAATTGGAGAAACAAGAAAAACAATTGCAAGATTGAAAACAATTTTAAAAGGAAAAACAAATGCCTAAAAAAATATTAACAGGAGTGGTGATAAGCGACAAACCTAATAAAACAATTACAGTTATGGTAGAGAGAAAATATTCACACCCTGTATTGAAAAAAGTCATTAGAGTCAGAAAAAATTACAATGCTCATGATGAAAATAATACATTTAAAACAGGTGATAAAGTTTCAATTATTGAAAGCAAACCATTTTCAAAAAATAAAAAGTTTCAAGTTATGGAGAATAATAAATAATGATTGGTGTACAGACAGAATTACAAGTTGCTGACAACACAGGTGCAAAAAGAATAGAGTGCATCAAAGTATTGGGTGGATCTAAGAGAAGATATGCCAGCATTGGAGATACAATTGTAATTGCTGTGAAAGAGGCTATCCCTAAGGGCAAAGTAAAGAAAGGAACTGTTCATAAAGCTGTAGTAGTAAGAGTTAAAAAAGGGATTCATAGAAACGATGGATCAAAAGTAAAATTTGATAATAATGCAGCAGTATTAGTTGATGATAAGGGTGAACCAGTTGGTACTAGAATATTTGGCCCTGTAACTAGAGAATTAAGAAGTAGAGGGCAAATGAAAATAATTTCACTAGCACCGGAGGTTTTATAAGATGATTAAAAAAGGTCTAAAAGTAAGAGTGCTAACTGGAAAAGACAAAAAAAAAGAAGGTGAAGTTATCGAAATCGACAGAGCAAACAATAGAGCCAAAGTAAAAGAAATTAATATGGTTAAAAAACACGTTAAAACAACAAAAGAGAAAAAAGGTGGTATTTTTTCAAAAGAAGGTTTTATTCATTTATCAAATTTAAAATTAATAGATGAAAAAGCAGAAAAGAAAAAAGAGGCTAAGAAATAATGACTCCAAGATTAAAAGAAATTTTTAATAAAGAAATACAACCAGCTTTAAAAGATCAATTTGGCTTCAAAAATATTTACATGGCTCCAAGAATTGAGAAAATTGTTTTGAACATGGGTCTTGGTTTAGATGGTTCAGACTCTAAAATTCTTAAATCATGTGAAGAGGATATGGCTAAGATAACAGGCCAAAAACCTGTAACTACAAAATTTAAAAAATCTGTAGCAAACTTTAAGACAAGAAAAGGGTCTAATGCAGGTTTAAAAGTTACTTTAAGAAAGAACAAAATGTATGAATTTTTAGACAGATTGGTTAATATTGCTCTTCCAAGAATTAAAGATTTTAGAGGATTATCACCGAAAGGTTTTGATAAATTCGGAAATTATACTTTTGGCATAAAGGAACATATCATATTTCCCGAAGTTAGTTTTGATAGAGCTGATAAAGTTAGAGGCTTAGATATCGTTATTGTTATAAAAGCAATTAACAAAGAGCACAGCTTTGCATTATTAGAAAAAATGAATTTTCCATTTATTAAAAAAGGAGACAATTAAAAATGGCTAAACTTAGTGCTGTAAATAAAAACAAAAAAAGAATTAAACTTTCAGACAAAATGTTCAAGAAAAGACAAAATTTGAAAAAAATAATAATGGATAAAAAACTTCCATTAGAGGAAAGATTTAAGGCACAGCAGAAATTATCAAAATTGCCAAGAAATTCAGCTAAAACAAGAGTGATGAATAGATGTGAAATAACAGGTAGGCCACATGGTGTTTATAGAAAATTAAAAATATCAAGAATTGCTCTTAGACAATTAGGATTACAAGGAAAAATACCTGGCTTAGTTAAGTCGAGCTGGTAGGAAGGAAAATTATGAGTTTAAGTGACCCAATAGGAGATATGATAGCTAGAGTTAAGAATGCTCAAGCGAGAAATCATAAAAAAGTAGATCTGCCATCATCAAACTTTAAATCTAAAATTGCAGATATACTTAAAAATGAAGGTTTTATAAAAGATTTTAAAATCAGTTCAGAGGATAATAAACCAACATTGTCTTTAGAACTTAAATATCACTCTGGTAACCCAGTTATCAGTGCATTTGAAAGAGTTTCTAAACCAGGAAGAAGAATTTTTTCTAGTGCAGAAGGTTTACCTAAAATTAATAACGGTCTTGGTATTGCAATAGTTTCTACACCAAAAGGTGTAATGACTGATATTGACGCCAGAAAACAACGTGTTGGTGGCGAAATTATTTGTAAGGTATTTTAATGTCTAAAATTGGAAAAATAAATATATCAATCCCTGAAAAAGTTAAAGTGGCTTTAGCTGGCAATATTATAAATATAGAAGGGCCATTAGGAAAGAAATCAATAAATATTGATTTGGATATGTTTAATTTGGATATCAAAGAAGGAAAAGAAATTTCAATAAAACCAAAAAAAATTGACCAAAATTCTAAACGACTTTGGGGCATGAACAGAAGTTTAATTAATAATGCTGTAATTGGTTCAAGCACTGGCTATGAAAAAGTGTTAGAGCTTGTAGGTGTTGGATATAGAGCGGCATTAAAAGGAAATCAGCTAAATTTACAATTAGGCTACAGTCATGATATTGATTTTGACATTCCAGAAGGAATTAAAATTGCTGTAGAAAAACAAACTACACTTAAGATCACTGGATCTGACAAACAATTAGTTGGTGAAGTTGCATCAAAAATTAAAACATTTAGAAAAATTGAGCCATATAAGGGTAAAGGTGTTAGAGAAAAAGGCCAATATGTTCTTAAAAAAGAAGGTAAGAAAAAATAATGAAACTAAACACTAGTATTAGAAAAAGATTTAGAGTTAGCAATAAAGTAAAAAAAGTTGCTCCAAAAGATAGATTTAGATTAAGTATTTCAAGATCTGCCAAAAATATTTCAGCTCAAATCATTGATGATACAAAAAAAGTAACTTTGTTATCAGCTTCATCCATTGAGAAAGATTTAAAATCATCTGATAAAATTAACAAAACAGAGCTTTCAAAATTAGTTGCCCAAAAGCTTGCAAAAAAAGCTCAGGAAAAAAATATTACAAAAATTTATTTTGATAGAGGATCTTATAAATATCATGGTAGAATTAAAGCATTTGCAGACACGTTAAGAGAAAATGGGATGGAATTTTAATTATGGAAAATAACAAAGATAAAAAAACAGACGATATTTTAGAAAAGTTAGTTCATATCAACAGAATTACAAAAGTTGTAAAAGGTGGAAGAAGATTTGGTTTTTCAGCTCTTGTAGTTGTAGGGAATCAGGCTGGAAAAATTGGAATAGCACACGCTAAAGCAAAACAGGTTCCAGATGCAATTAAAAAAGCTAATGAAATGGCGAGAAGAAAATTAACACATATACCTTTGAGAGAAGGAAGAACAATTCATCATGATGTGAAAGCTAAAGATGGCTCTGGTAGAATAGTTTTAAGAGCAGCATCAAAAGGTACAGGTATTATTGCAGGTGGTCCAGTTAGAGCAGTATGCGAGGTATTGGGTGTAAAAGATATTGTTGCTAAATCAATGGGCACATCAAATGCACACAATGTGATTAGAGCAACCATGAAAGCTTTAATGAAACAAAATTCACCAAAACAAATTTCAGCAATAAGAAATAAAAAAATATCAGAAATTATTGAAAAAAGAGGATAATGATTACATTAAATACAAGACAGAAAATTAATAAACCTAAAATTAGAGTAGGAAGAGGTATTGGTTCTGGAAAAGGTAAGACATCTGGGAGAGGTGTTAAAGGTCAAAAATCTAGATCTGGTGTAGCAATTAAAAGTTTTGAAGGTGGTCAAATGCCTTTGTATAGAAGATTACCTAAAAGAGGCTTTAATCCAATTTCCAGAGAAAACATAGCAATTTTAAATTTAGAAAAAATTCAGTCTTATATTGATAAAAAAAATATTAATCCAAATGAAGTGCTTAATTCTTCATCTCTAAAAAAATTAAAATTAATAAACAAAAACTCTACAAAATTAAAAATATTAGGTACTGGAGAGTTAAAAGATAAAATTAATATTGAGGCTGACTTAGCATCAAAATCAGCAATAGAAAAACTAGAAAAAATTGGTGGATCTATTCAATTAAAAAAATAATTTGTTTAAATGAGTGCATCATCTTCAACAAATGATCTAAGAAATAGAATAATTTTTACCATAGCAATTCTTGCAGTATATAGATTTGGTACATTTGTTCCTTTACCAGGAATTGATCCAGAACAATTAAAAATCATGATGGATGGCAATCAAAAAGGGTTACTTGGTATGTTTAATGTTTTTGCTGGAGGAGCAGTTAGTAGAATGGCAATTTTCGCTCTTGGTATAATGCCATACATATCATCTGCTATTATAGTTCAGTTGTTAACAGGGGTTTCAGATTATTTTAAGAATTTAAAAGCACAGGGAGAAACAGGTAGAGCAAAGATTACTCAAATAACAAGATATGGAACAGTTTTACTTGCTACAGTTCAAGGTTATGGTTTATCGGTAGGTTTAGAATCTTCTGCAGATTTGGTAATTAATCCAGGAGCATTTTTTAAAATTACAACAGTGACAACTATTGTTGCTGGTACAATTTTTCTTATGTGGCTAGGAGAACAAATCACTCAAAGAGGAATTGGTAATGGAATTTCTTTAATTATTTTTGCTGGTATTGTTGCCGAAATACCTAGAGCTTTAGTTACAACTTTTGAATTAGGTAGAACAGGAGCTGTGTCAACTTTCATGATCCTAGCAATTTTTGTTCTATTAATATTAACTATTTTATTTGTAGTTTTTATGGAGAGAGCGTTAAGAAAAATTCTTATCAATTATCCTAAAAGACAAATGGGAAATAAAATGTATGGTGGAGAGTCCTCTCATTTGCCATTAAAAATTAACCAAGCAGGAGTAATACCAGCAATTTTTGCATCTGCTTTATTATTGTTACCTGTTACTTTTTCTAATTTTTCTTTTTCAAATAATGAAACTTTTTTAAACTTGAGTTCTTATTTTACTCAAGGTCAACCTTTGTACATGTTGCTATATGCATCTGGTATAATATTTTTTACATTTTTCTATACTTCAATTACATTTAACCCAACTGAAACAGCAGAAAACTTAAGAAAATATGGTGGCTTTGTTCCAGGAATTAGACCTGGTGAAAGTACAGCATTATATATTGAAAATATTTTAACTAAACTTACTACAATAGGTGCTCTATATTTGACTCTTGTATGTTTAATGCCAGAATTTTTAATAGCTAATTATCCAATTCCCTTTTATTTGGGTGGTGCTTCTATTTTAATTGTTGTTGTTGTGGCTATTGATACTGTAACTCAAATTCAAACAAGACTAATGAGTTCTCAATACGAACAATTAATTAAAAAAACTAAATTTGGAAAGTAAGTGAATATAGTTTTGTTTGGACCGCCTGGTGCTGGTAAAGGTACTCAAGCTAAATATTTAGTAAAGAAATTAAATTCCTTTCAGATCTCAACTGGCGAACTTTTAAGAGAAGAAATTTATAAAAATTCGGATATTGGTAAGATGATTACCAATGACATGAAAAATGGTAAATTTGTAAGTGATGAAATTGTAAATAAGCTTATTGAAAATTTAGTTTCTGACCCTCAAAAAAAAAATAGACTAATATTTGATGGATACCCTAGATCTTTGAGCCAAGCAAAAAATTTAGATATCTTACTCGAGGCATCAAATCAAAAGATAGATTTAATTTTGTATCTTAAAGTTGATAAAGATACAGTGGTAAAAAGACTAGAGAAAAGAAAAATTATTGAAAATAGATCAGACGATGAAACAAATACTATTCTAAAACGTTTTGACACATACATGAACACCACAGAGCCAGTTCTTAATTACTACTCAGAGAATCCTAAATTTAAGGAAATTGATGGGAGCTTAGAAATAGACGAAATAACAAGGAAAATAGACACTTTTATAAATGTTTAAGACGTTGACTTTGATTAATCTTCTTATATAAAAGGCACAATTTATCACAAAAATTATGGCTCGTATCGCAGGTATAAACATTCCACAAAATAAACTTGTCCACATTGGACTAACATATATTTACGGAATTGGAGATAAATTCTCACAACAAATTTGTTCTTCTCTAGAAATTCCAAGAGCCAAAAGAGTGAATGAGTTAACTGATGATGAAATTTTAAAAATAAGAGAATACATTGATCAAAATTTTAAAGTGGAAGGAGATCTTAGAAGAGATTATTCTTTAAGTATTAAAAGATTAATAGATCTTGCATGTTATAGAGGAACAAGACATAGAAAAAAATTACCTGTAAGAGGTCAAAGAACAAGATGCAATGCAAGAACAAGAAAAGGAAAAGCAATCGCTATTGCAGGGAAGAAATTAACACCAACTAAAAAATAATAATGGCAAAAATAGAAAAAACTGACAATAAAGATCAGAAGGTAGAAAAATCTTCTAAAAAAAGTGCAAAGAGCTCTTATTCAAAAAAGAAAAAGATAAAAAAGAATATTTTAAATGGAATTGCTTATGTGCAGTCGACATTTAACAACACCATAATTTCAATTGCTGATACAAATGGAAATGTAATATCCTGGGCATCTGCTGGACAGAAAGGATTTAAAGGATCAAGAAAATCTACACCTTATGCAGCTCAAATAGCAGCGGACTCCGCAGCATCAAAAGCATTAGAGTATGGAATGAAAACTTTATCTGTTGAGGTAAAAGGCCCTGGTTCAGGAAGAGAAACAGCATTAAGAGCTTTACAAGCAAGAGGTTTTAAAATTTTGTCAATTAAAGACACAACACCGATGCCTCATAACGGAACTAGACCACCAAAAAAAAGGAGAGTTTAATGGAAGTAGAAAACGTTAATGTTAAAAATTGGAAATCTTTGATTAAACCATCTAAATTAGATGTTCAAATTAGTGATGACTTAACACATGCTAAGATTATAGCTGAGCCTTTAGAAAAGGGTTACGGATTAACTTTAGGAAACTCTTTAAGAAGAATTTTGCTTTCTTCAATCAGAGGAGCTGCGGTTACTTCTATACAAATAGATGGTGTTCTACATGAATTTACATCAATTAAAGGTGTAAGAGAAGATGTAACAGACATAGTGTTAAATGTTAAATCTCTAGCATTAAAATGTAATTCTGAAGGTACAAAAAAATTAGTTTTAGACGCTAAAGGTCCGGGTGAAATAAAAGCTTCAGACATTGCTCCTGTGACTGATGTGGAAATTTTAAATCCTGAGTTAGTAATCTGTAACTTAGATGAAAATACTACTTTTCACATGGAAATGAATGTAAACACTGGAAAAGGTTATGTTCCAGCTGAGCTAAATAAACCAGAGGAGCCACCATTAGGTTTAATTGCCATTGACTCTTTGTATAGTCCTGTAAAAAAAGTTTCTTATTCTGTTAGCACAGCAAGAGAAGGAAAAGCTCTTGATTATGACAAATTAACAATGGAAGTAGAAACTAATGGTTCAATTTCAGCAGAAGATGCTGTTGCGTATTCTGCTAGAATTTTTCAAGACCAGTTGAAAATGTTTGTTAATTTTGATGAACCTGTCGAAGCTCCAGTAAAAGAAGTTTCATCTGAGCCTGAATTTAATAAGAATTTATTAAGAAAAGTTGATGAACTAGAGCTATCTGTAAGATCAATGAATTGCTTAAAAAATGACAACATAATTTATATTGGTGATTTAGTTCAAAAATCTGAGGGTGAAATGTTAAGAACACCAAATTTTGGTAGAAAATCTTTAAATGAGATTAAAGAAGTTCTAACTGGAATGTCTCTGTATTTAGGCATGGAAATACCTAACTGGCCACCAGATAATATTGCAGAAATGTCTAAAAAATTAGAGGAAGCAATTTAATGAGACACGGCTTAGCCAATAAAAAATTAAATAGAACTTCTGAGCATAGAAAAGCTCTGTTAAAGAATATGTTAAATTCTTTGATAAAATATGAACAGATCAAAACTACATTACCCAAAGCAAAATTTTTAAGACCTCAAGCTGACAAAATTATTACTTTAGGTAAAAAAGATACATTGCAAACAACTAAGATGCTTGTGTCTCAATTGCAGGATATTAAATCAGCTAATAAAGTAAAAAAAACTCTTTCTAAAAGATATTCAAATAGAAAAGGTGGCTATACTAGAATTATTAAAGCGGGTTTTAGATATGGTGATAATGCTCCAATGGCAATCATAGAATTTGTAGATAGAGATGTTGAGGCCAAAAGAGTAGATAAGAAGAAAAAAGATACGTCAAAAGAAGCTCCAAAAACAGAAGAAAATAAACAAGCTACAGCTTAAATCCTAAGTCATGAACAAGTCATACATCGTTGATTCAACGTGTAATGATATGCGTATTGATAGATGGATGAGATTAAATATTGGAAAAATACCTCAAGGTTTAATTGAAAAATATCTTAGGACAGGAAAAATTAAAATTAACAAAAAAAAAGTTAAAAGTTCTCACAAAATAAAAAAAGGAGATCAAATAAATATCTTTAATATTGAATTTAAAGAAAGAGTAGAACAAAAAAAAATAAAATTTTTACCAACTAAAGAAATAATAAAATCAAACGAAGATCAAATAATTGATGATAATGATAATTTTGTTGTATTAAATAAAGCATCAGGAATATCAGTACAAGGTGGTACAAAATCTAAAAAAAACTTAGTTGATATTTTCGCAAAGAGTGAAATTTTTAAAGGAACAAAACCTTATTCTGTTCATAGATTAGACAAAGATACATCTGGTGTATTCATAATGGCGAAAAATAGAGAGAGCGCACAGTTACTAACATCATTATTTAGATTACGAAAAGTACATAAAACTTATCTTGCCATATGCCAAGGAGAAATAAATAAAAACTCAGGTGTTTGGGATGATGACTTAATAAGATATGATGGAGATAAAAAATTAGTAGAAAAAGCAAAAACTATATTCAAGGTAATAGATAAAAATTCTGAAGCATCTTTATTAGAGTTAAAACCAATAACTGGAAGAAAACATCAGTTACGTAAACAACTTTTTGCAATTGGAAATCCTATATTTGGTGATACGAAATACAAACTATCTAAGTCAGACAAAGGTATAAATAAAAATCTTATGCTGCACTCGTATCAAATTAAATTTAAAATAAATGATATGAAGCATACTTATTCAGCTTTATTGCCAGAATATTTTAAAAAGTTGTTAAAATCAAAAAGACTTAGTTTTTCAAATTTGAAATAAAATTTTCAATAATTTCATTATTTAAGTTAGAATAATCTTGATTTGAAATTTTTTTTAAATTTGTCACACCTTTATCTAAAATTCCACAAGGTACTATTTTTTTATAATTTTCTAGGTTGTTATCAACATTTATTGCAAATCCATGATATGCAATCCACTTACTCACTCTAATACCTATCGCAGCAATTTTTTGAATTTCATTTTTGTCTTTATACCATATTCCAATATTTTCTTTATCAGGAAAGGTTTCAATATTATATTTTTTTAAACTTTGAATAATTGTATTTTCAATAGTTGTAATAAATTTTCTAATGTCTTTTTTTTCTCTCAGATCAATAACAAAATAACAAATTAATTGACCTGGACCATGATATGTAATTTTTCCACCTCTGTTTGTTTTTAATAGATCAATTGACTTATCAATTATTTCATTTTCTTTATACGATGTACCTGCGGTAAAAATTTCAGGATGCTCTAGAATCCAAATTAATTCTTTTTCTTTATTAGCTGTAATATTTTTTAATCTAGACTCTAATAAATCAATTGCCTCAAAATAATTTACCGGTTTTATTGACTTTTTGATCTCTATATCCATTTAAAATTTGTAATATTTTAATTATGTATTAATAGTGCACAACTAAATTATAGGTACATTTATGTCTTTAATTAAAAAAACTAAAGATAAAAAAGTAAATTTTGAATTCAATAAAGAATATTTGAGAGTTGTTACCTCTAAAATAGCTGACAATGATGCAAAATTTATTAACGATTCATTCAATGAAATGCACCCTGCTGATGCAGCAGACATAATTGAACACTTAAGTATTAGCGATAGAGAAAGTTTAATTAAACTAAATAATTTTAATATTGATGCAGAGGTTTTTGTAGAATTAAATGAGTCTATACAAACAGAAATAATTAAATATTTATCTTCAGATTCAATTGTAACTATTCTTACTAACTTAGAGTCAGATGATGCTATTTCGATTTTAGAAAATGTACCTGAAGAAGACAAGAATACTATATTAAGCTCATTACCGCCTAAAGACAGATTTGCTCTGTTAGAAAGCTTAAGCTATCCAGAAGATACTGCTGCTAGACTTATGCAGCGTGAGTTTACAGCTATACCAAGCAACTGGTCTGTAGGTCAAACAATTGACTATTTGAGAGAAAATAAAGATTTGCCTGAAGAATTTTTGGAAATTTTTATTGTTAATGAAGAATTTAAACCTATTGGAACAGTTCCATCATCAAGAGTGCTTACTTCACCAAGAGACACAAAAATGGCAAGCATCATGTCAGAGTCTCAACTATTAGTTCCTGTTGATATGGACAAAGAGGAGGTGGCTAATCTATTTGAAAATTATAATCTAAATTCAGCAGCTGTAATTGATAAAAATAATAAATTGGTAGGAATGATTATGAACGATGATGTTCTTACAGTCCTAAAAGAAGAGGCTGAGGAAGATGCATTAAGACTTGCAGGTGTAGGTGATGAGGAAATTACAGATGGTGTTGTTACAAAAACCAAAAGAAGATTTAACTGGCTTTTACTGAATTTATTTACCGCTTTTTTAGCTACTTGGTGTATTAGTCTGTTTGGAGCAACTATCGAGCAAATGGTTGTTCTTGCTTTCCTAATGCCAATTGTTGCTTCAATGGGCGGTAATGCAGGAATGCAAACATTAGCTGTTACAGTCAGAACAATTGCAACTAATGACTTAACCCAAAATAATTTTTCATCAAATGTTTTTAAAGAATTTTCAATTGGTATATTAAATGGAATTATATTTGCCGCTATAAGTGCTTTAATTGTTCAAATTTGGTTTCAAGATAGTATTCTTTCAATAATTATTTCAATATCAATGGTACTAACTATGATTATAGCTGGACTGTTTGGTATTCTTGTTCCTTTTACATTAAAAAAAATGAATATTGATCCCGCAATTGCATCTAGTGTTTTTGTTACGACCATTACTGATGTAATAGGTTTTGTGTCATTTTTAGGTGTTGGGGCTTACTTTCTTTAAAAGTTATCAATTAATCTTATGTTATCAATATAGTAAGCAACAAATAAACGTGAGCCTTTAACAGCATTAGATATTTTAAGATTTTTAATTGATCTTAATTCCAAGTATTCAATTTTAATTTTTAAAAACTTCTCAAAATATTTCATTTGAATTTTTAATTTTTGTTTTATTTTTTTACTATTTGCTAAATTTCTTTTTAATTTAATTAAATTTTTGCTCAAAAAACTTGCTTTTTTAATTCCATTTAAATCTAAATGATTATTTCTTGAAGACAAAGCTATTTTGCTTTTATTTCTGATTGTTTTGCATGGAATAATAGAAGCTTTACATTTATTTTTTAGATATTTTTTTATTAAGAAATATTGTTGATAATCTTTTTTACCCATAAATATTTTTTTTGGATTTATTAAATTAGTTAATCTTCCCATTACATCTAGAACTCCTTCAAAATGCCCTTTTCTATATTTAGCACATAAAATTTTGTATTTATTTGCGATTTTTATGTTTGATTTTTTATTATTATTATAAATGTCTTTAAATTTTGGGATGTATAAGAAATCTACTTTTTTAGTTTTTTTTAAAATTTTAATATCTTCATTAATATTTGTGGGATAGTTCTTGAAATCTTTTTTATTGTTAAATTGTTTGGGGTTGACAAAAATACTTACTATTGTCTTTTTGCAAGTTCGATTTGATCTTTCTATAAGTGATAAATGACCCTCATGTATACTTCCCATTGTAGGAACAAAACCAATATCATTAAATGGCCTTAAAGCTTTAAATAATGAATTATTATTTAATAAAATTTTCATTTGAATTAGAAAACTAGATAAGTAAAACATTTATATGATTAAACAAGCAATTATTCCTCTAGCAGGTCAAGGAACTAGACTTTTGCCTTTAACAAGTGTTTTTGCAAAAGAACTACTTCCAATAAATGGAAAGCCAGGAATTGAATATATTTTAGATGAATGCATTGAGGCTGGTATAAAAGAAATTGTTTTCATCATATCAAATAAAAAAAAAATGATTAAAAACTATTTTTATAGTGACGCTTTTTATAAAAAAATTATTAAAAAGAAAAAAGATCCTAGAATAATTGCTGAGTATAAAAAAATATTAAAATATAAAAAACTAATAAAATTTGTTTATCAAAATATACCAAAAGGAACAGGTGACGCTGTATTTAAAACAAGAAAATATATAAAAGATAAATATTTTTTAATGTTGCTACCAGATGATTTGATAATAAAAAGAAACTGCTCCAAAGACATGATTAAAGTTCATCATGAACATAAATCTTCTGTAATGGCCAGTATGAAAGTTAATTCCAAAACAGTTTCAAGATGGGGCATCTATAGTTTAAACAAAAAAATATCAAAAAATGATTATTACATTGATGGAGTGGTTGAAAAACCTTCAATTAAAAATGCTCCCTCCAATAAAGCAGTAATTGGACGATATATTCTTCCTAAAACAATATTTAATAAACTATCCAAGCAAAAACCTGGTAATGGTGGTGAAATACACATAACAGATGCTATTCAGACTTTAATTAAAGAAGGTGAAAAATTTATTGCACATAATTTTTCAGGTAAATATTTAGATTGTGGGACGATGCAAGGATTTATTAATTCAAACAAAGAAATAGGAAAAATATGAAACTTTGCATGATAGGTACAGGTTATGTTGGTTTGGTTAGTGGTGTCTGTTTTTCTGATGTTGGTAATATTGTTTACTGTGTAGATAAAGATAAAAAAAAAATAGAAGAATTGAATAAAGGCAATGTTCCTATTTATGAGCCTGGTTTAGAAGAGATGTTAAAAAAAAATTATAAACAAAATCGTTTGAAATTTACTACAGATTTAAAAAAAGCAGTTTCAAGTTCAGATATAATTTTTATATGTGTTGGAACCCCAACTAAAAAAAATAGCAATTCAGCTGATTTAAAATATGTTTTTAGTGTTGCAAAAGAATTAAAAAAGATAATTAAAAGTTATAAAATAATAATAACTAAATCTACAGTCCCAGTTACTACTGGTGATAAAATTGAAAATATTTTAAAAAATTTAAAAAAAAGAAAATTAGTTGATATCGTTTCTAATCCTGAGTTTTTAAGAGAAGGTGAGGCCATAAGAGATTTTATCTATCCAGATAGAGTAGTTATTGGAACTGATAGTAAAAAAGCCAACAAGATTTTAAAGTCACTTTACATGCCCATAATAAAGAAAAATAGTAGATATTTTAATACCTCTAGAAGAGGTGCTGAGTTAATAAAATATGCTTCAAATGCTTTTTTAGCTACAAAAATTTCATTTATTAATGAGATTGCAAATCTTTGTGAAAAAGCGGGTATAGATGTAAAAGATATTTCATTTGGTATGGGATCTGATGAGCGTATTGGTGATAGATTTTTGAGAGCAGGACCAGCCTATGGAGGATCATGCTTTCCAAAAGATACCAGAGCTTTAATTGATACAGGTAAAAAATTTAATACAGATTTGTCTATCGTTAAAACTGTAGTTTCATCGAATGATAAACGTAGATTTTTATCAATAAAAAGAGTTGAGAAAATTTTAAATAGTAAACTTTTAAATAAAACAATTACATTTCTTGGAGTAACATTTAAACCAAATACAGATGATATGAGAGAAGCCTCTAGCATACCTATGATTAAGTATTTTAACAAAAAAAACTGTAAAATTAGATACTTTGATCCGACTGGTGAGAAGGAGGAATTTAAAAAATTAAAAAATGTTAAGCATTTTAATAATATAAAAGCTGCATGCTTGAATAGTGATTTAATAATTTTACATACTGAATGGAATGATTTTAAATTATTAAACTTTAAAAAATTAGTAAAAAAGAGAAATTTTAAAATTTATGACATGAGAAACATGTATTCTCCTTCAAAAATGAAAAAATTAAATATCAATTATTTTGGTATTGGAAGATAGTCTAGTTTAGCTCAAATATTGCATCAACTTCAACAGAAACTCCTAGTGGCAAACTATTAGTACTTACCGCAGCTCTTGTATGCATGCCAGCATCTCCAAATATTGATGCAACTAAATCTGAAGCTCCATTAATTACTTTTGGCTGTTCAGTAAAGTCATTTGTTGAATTAACAAATCCAGTTAATTTGATACATGATTTTATTTTAGACAAATCTCCATCACAAGCAGCTTTTGCTTGAGCAACTAAACTTAATCCACATCTTTTTGCAGCTTCATAACCTTGTTCTGTACTTAAATCTTTTCCAACTTTTCCCTTAATTAATTCTCCATTTTCATTAATCGAAATTTGACCAGAAATAAAAAGTAAATTTCCAGACTTTTTTGTTGCTACATAAGATCCAACAGGAGCCTTCGCCTCTGGAAGTTCTATTTTTAATTCTTCTATTTTTTTATTAAAATTCATTATTCTATTTTTTTTATCTTATTTTTAACTTTATCTCCAATTTCTACAAGATTTTCTTTCAGTTCTTTGGCTTTTTTAGATGTCCCTTTTTTTAATTCTTGAGTTTTTTTTGATGTTCCATCCTTTAATTCTTTAGCTTTCTTTGAACTTGCTTCTTTTAATTTTTTTGCATTACATGCTAAGTACTCTTTAGATAATTTTTTAAATTCACTACATTTATTTTCTTCTGCAAATGAAAAGGTACTTTTGAAAAAAAAAATTATAAAAATTATAAATATTTTTCTCATTTTTTCTTTTTATTTTTGCCTTTTTTGTTTTTGTCGTATTCTCTTCTTTTTTCAATTAAGATTAAAGCCTCTTCCATTGTAAGATCTGTTGGATCTTTTTCTTCAGGAATTGTTGCATTTAAAGATTTGTATTTAATGTAAGGACCATATTGTCCCTTCATAACTCTAACTGGTTTTTTATCTTCTGGGTGTTCTCCTAAATCCTTAATAATTGAAGAAGACATTCTTCCTGGTTTTGCTTCAGCAATAAGAGTAATTGCTCGATTTAATCCTATAGAGAAAATTTCATCAATGTTCTCTATTCTAGCGGATTTGTTTTCACACTTAAGATAAGGACCAAATCTTCCAGTATTTAAAATTATTTCTTTTTGATTATCAGGGTTAACACCAATTGATTTTGGAAGAGAACATAAAAACTGAGCTTTTTCTAAGTCTATATTTTCTAACTCTAAACCTTTTGGTATAGAAACATTTTTAATTAATTCATTAACATCCGGTTTAGATTTTTTGGTTTTTTTCTTTTTTTTAGTTTTTGTCTCATCTAATTTTTCTTCCTCAAGTTTTTCATATTGAAGATAGGGACCAAATCTTCCATTTTTCAGATATATATCATTACCATTTTCATGTTTTCCTAAAAATTTAGGTTCTGCTAACTGCGATTGAGCTGCTGCTTTTGCTTTAGACAAGGGTCTAGTAAATTTACACTCTGGATAATTTGAGCATCCTATAAAAGCTCCACCTCTAAAACTATTTTTAAGACTTAGTGAACCCGTATCACATAGTTGGCACTTTCGAACAACGTTTCCATCTTTATCAGTATCAAAAATTAAAGCACCTAAACTTTCATTTAAAAGATCTAAAACTTCTCTAGTTCTTTTCTCTTTAACCTCAGAAACGTTATTATTAAAATCTTTCCAAAAAATTTCTAAAACTTTTATCCAGCTTTCTTTACCAGTTGTAATTTCATCTAATTGATCTTCCAAACCTGCAGTAAAGTTATAATCTACATATTTAGAAAATAATTTTTCTAAAAAGGCAGAGATAAGTTTTCCACGATCAGTTGGAAAAAACCTTTTATTTACTATTTCTGCATAACCACGATTAGCTATAGTTGAAATTATACTTGCATAAGTAGAAGGTCTACCGATTCCCAATTCTTCTAATTTTTTTACTAAACTTGCTTCAGAATACCTTGGAGGTGGCTGTGTAAAATGTTGTTCATCCATTAATGCTTCAATATTAACTGGCCCTTTAGACATTTCTGGTAAAATTTCTTCATCATCATCTTTACTTGTATTTGAGTAAACTTTTAAAAAACCATCAAATTTAAGTACAGAGCCACTTGCCTTACATATTGTTTGTTTATCTTCAGATTCTATTGTTATGGTATTTCTATCAAATTGGGCAACTTCCATTTGTGAGGACAAAGCTCTGGACCAAATTAAATTGTATAGTTTTTGTTGATCATTGCTTAAATATTTTTTTAAAGTGTCTGGTGCTCTATTTATATCTGTAGGCCTAATAGCTTCATGAGCTTCTTGTGCGTTCTTAGCTTTTTTACCAGAATAATTATTTGCAGATACAGGCAAATATTCACTACCATACTCACTTTTAATAAAATTTCTAAAATCATTTACTGCATCAGCTGATAAGTTAGTTCCATCAGTTCTCATATAAGTAATCAATCCAACAGTATCTCCATCAATCTCAACACCTTGATATAATTTTTGTGCAATTTGCATTGTTCTTGAAGCTCCAAAACCTAATCTACTAGATGCAACTTGTTGTAATGTTGAAGTTGTAAATGGACCAGAGGGGTTTCTTTTTACAACTTTTGATGAAATATCTGTTATTTGAAATTTTTTCTCTTTTATTTCTTTGATTGCTTTTTCAATGCTATTCTTGTCTCTAAAAGTAAATTTTTCTATTTTGTTACCATTTAATTGTGAGATGCTTGCAGTAATAGTGTTTTTATTATCATCTCCAAATTTAAGAGTAAGTGTCCAAAATTCCTCAGGATTAAATAATTCTATTTCATGCTCTCTTTCAGTGATTAATTTTAAAGCTACAGACTGAACTCTTCCAGCTGATTTTGACCCTGGTAGTTTAGTCCAAAGTATAGGAGAAATGTTAAAACCAACCAAGTAATCAAGAGCTCTTCTTGCCATGTAGGCATCCACTAACAAAGGTTCGATTTGTCGTGGATTTTCAATACCATGAATTACGGCTTTTTTTGTTATCTCATTAAAAACAACTCTTTCAATTTCTTTATCTTTTAAAAGTTTTTTTTCATCAAGATATTCTTTAACATGCCATGCTATAGCTTCACCTTCACGGTCAGGGTCAGTCGCAAGTATTATTTTAGAGGATTCTTTTGCAACATCAGTTATTTCTTTTAAATATTTTTTTGAAAAACTATCAACTTCCCATTCCATTTTAAAATTATGATCAGGGTCAACCGATCCATTTTTTGATGGTAGATCTCTTATATGACCATAACTAGCTAAAACAGTATAATTATCACCAAGGTATTTGTTGATGGTTTTAGCTTTTGCAGGACTTTCAACTATGACTAGATTCATAATTTAACAAACTACTTAAAAGTGTTTGATAGTCAAATTAATAAATTTTAGTCTTGTTTTCTTCTTTATTTATCAGTCGTTTAATATTTTCTCTATGAGTATAAAATATTAAAATAAACATTATTCCAAAAAATAATTCATTTTCTGTTGGTTCAAACAGAAATAAATAAACAGGAACTGAAAAGGATCCAATTAATGATGCTAATGATGAAAATTTAGAAATAAAAAAAGTTACAAGCCAACAAATACCAAAAACTATTCCAAACATTATATTTATACTGCATAATATACCAACATAAGTTGCTACTCCCTTACCACCTTTAAACTTTAACCAAACTGGAAAAACATGACCCAGAAAAGCACATAAAGCTGATACATAAATCAGATCAGGAAAATTTACCTTTACATATAAAACTGGAATAACTGCTTTAACTATATCAAGTATTAAAGTTGAATAACCAATAAATTTATTTCCTGTTCTTAGCGCATTTGTCGCACCTATGTTACCTGATCCAATTTCTCGAATATCTTTTTTTAAAAAAATTTTAGTTAATATTAACCCAAAAGGGATAGAACCCATTAGGTATGAGATAATACCTATTGTTAATAATTCCATTTTTATATCTTAAATAATTCTTTACCTTTTACAAATGTATTGGTTACTTTTCCTTGAAGTTTTTTGTCCTCAATAGACGTATTTTTGGATTTAGAAATTAAATTTTCTTTTTTTACAATCCAAGGTTTATTTATATCAACTATACAAAAGTCAGCATCATTACCAATTGAAAGATTTCCTTTATTGATATTTAAAATTTTAGCTGGATTAGATGTTAGTGCTTGGATTATTGTTTCAAGTTTTACAGATCCATTATGAAATAGTTCCAAACTTAAAGACAATAAAGTTTCAATACCAGAAGCACCTGTTGCTGCTTGCGAAAATGTCAATCGTTTTGATTCTTCATCTTCAGGTTTATGATCTGAAACAATGACATCAATTGTTTTATCTTTTAATCCTTGGACTAAAGCTAATCTATCTTCTTCTTTTCTCAATGGCGGAGATAATTTTAAAAATGTTTTAAAATCTCCAATATCATTTTCATTTAAGGAAAGGTTATTTATTGAAACTCCACAAGAAAATTTAATATCATTTTTCCTTTCTTTAATGATTTCTACTGATTTGCCTGATGATAGTTGAGATATGTGATATCGACACTTTACTTTTTCTAACAATGTTAAATCTCTTTCAATAATTATTCTCTCAGCCACATCTGGTATACTTGATAATCCAAGTTTTGTAGCGATTATACCCGAATTTATCATACCGTTTTTTGCCAACTCATAATCCTCAGCATGTTGCATTATTAGGCATCCTAAATCCTTTGCTGAATTCATTATTCTTGACATTAATCTAGTATTTTGAATTGTCTTTATACCATCTGTAAAAGCTACAATCCCTTTACTAGCTAACAATCCAAATTCTGTCATGTTTGTTCCCTCTACATTTTGTGTAAGAGATGCGCATGGAAATATATTAATCTTAGATTTATCTCGTCCTCTTCGTTTTAAAAAATCTACTATTGAAACATTATCAATTACAGGATCTGTATTAGGCATTGTTACTACAGATGTTACTCCTCCAGATAGAGCTGCATTACTTAAAGTTCTAAAATTTTCTTTATACTCATACCCAGGTTCTCCAACAAAAACTCTCATATCGACTAAACCAGGGAATATATATTTTCCTTTTAAATCAATTGGTTTTTCTCTGGACGGTAAATTATTTGTATTTACTTTTTTCCCTATTGCTTCAATTTTACCTTCTTCTCCAACAATAAGTCCTCCATTTTCATTAATTGAATTTTGAGGATCAATTATATTTGCGTTAATAAAGTATTGTTTTTTCATTTATTCACAAAATATTTTTAAACAGGCCATCCTTACAGCAACTCCAAGTTCAACTTGCTCTTTGATTACACTTTTATTTATATCGTCTGCCAATCTAGTATCTATTTCGATACCTCTATTCATTGGGCCAGGATGCATTATTAGTGCATCTGGTTTAGCATGATCTAATTTATCAGGCGTTAAACCGTAATATTCATAATACTCTCTATTTGATGATAAATAAGAACTTGTCATTCTCTCATTTTGTAATCTTAGCATCATTACAATATCACAATCTTTCAATCCTTTTTTCATATCGGTAAAAGTATTAACACCAAACTTTTCAATTTCTTTTGGCATCAAATTTGTTGGGGCAACAATATTTACTTCAGCACCAAGCATTGTTAGTAAATAAATATTCGATCTTGCGACTCTTGAGTGAAGAATATCTCCACATATAGCAATTTTTAATCCTTCAATTTTTTTCTTTCTATTTCTTATTGTTAAAGCATCTAGTAATGCTTGAGTAGGGTGCTCACGTCTGCCATCACCAGCATTTAATACTACACAATTTACTTTCTGAGATAATAAATTGCATGCTCCAGAGTCTTGATGCCTTATTACAATAATGTCAGGATGCATCGCATTTAGAGTCATTGCTGTATCAATTAAAGTTTCACCTTTTTTAATTGCTGAATTATTCATATTCATTGACATCACATCAGCACCAAGTCTTTTTCCAGCTAACTCAAATGAACTTTGTGTTCTTGTTGATGGTTCAAAAAATAGATTAATTTGAGTTTTGCCTCTAAGAACATCAATTTTCTTGTTCTTACTCTGATTTAATTTAATGAAAGTTTCAGATTCATCTAAAATGTAGTTAATATCACTAACTGATAGATCTTGGATACCTAACAAATGTTTTTGAGAAATTTTAATAGCCTTGATGTTTTTTGCCATTAAAATTAACTCTATAACTATAAAGCCAATGAATGGCAAGGATTAATTATTTAGATAATCTATTGCTCCCTGAAGAATAAAAGCTGCTGCGTTCTGATCTATATTCTTTTCTCTTTTAGATACATTAACATCTAATTGGCTTGATAAATTAAAAGCCCCAACAGTTGACAATCTCTCATCCCAGAGACACACATCAACATCTATCTCTTTATCTATATTTTTAGATACATCATTGACCGACTGTGCTGAAGAGCCTGAAGATCCATCCATATTTAAAGGATAACCAATGATAATTGCCTTGATGTTATTCTCTTGAATAATGTTTTTTAACTCTTCAATTAATTCATTATTTTTTGATTTATGTATAGTTTTATAAGGGGTAGCAATTAATTGCTTTTCGTCACAAATTGATACACCAATTCTTTTTGAGCCCAAATCTAAACCTATCAAACGACATTTTTCTGACTGTTTTTTTTTAAATTCTTCTATTGTGATCATGTTGTATATTTTAAACTATAGTGATAGTTTGCGTCATATTTAAATATCATATGAGCATTGATCTTAAAACCATAAAGCATATATCTAAATTATCAAGAATTTCAGTAGATGAGAAAAAAGCTGAAAAACTTGCTAGTGATTTGAATTCAATTTTTGATTTCATTGAAAAACTCAATGAACTTAAAACTGAAAATGTTGAACCACTTACATCAGTGGCTGAAACGACTTTAAAATTAAGACCTGATGAAGTTAAAAGTAAAAATTTAAGGGAACAAATAATAAAAAATTCTCCAAAAGATAATGAAGATTATTTTGTTGTACCAAAAGTTATAGAATAATGTCTGATATAACCAAGCAAACACTTTCTGAATTAGTTAATAATATTAAAGAAAAAAAACTTTCTTCTTCAGAAGTTACCCAAGCTTTTGTTGATAGATCAGAAAAATCAAAAGAATTAAACACTTATATTACTGAAGATTATAGTAATGCTTTAGAAAAAGCGAAAAAATTTGATGACAACCCAAAATTGGATTTAAAATTACCAGGAATTCCAATGGCTGTAAAAGATTTATTTTGCACAGCTAACATAAGAACAACAGCGGGTAGCAAAATGTTAAACAATTTTGTACCTACTTATGAGTCTACTGTTACTCAGAATATCTGGAATGAGGGTGCAATTCTTATTGGTAAATTAAATTGCGATGAATTTGCAATGGGATCTTCAAATGAAACAAGTTTTTTTGGCAATGTTCAAAATCCGATTGATAAAAATTTAGTTCCAGGTGGTTCATCTGGTGGTTCATCTTCTGCAGTAGCAGCACAATTAACTCCAATTACAATTGGAACTGATACAGGTGGATCTATTAGACAACCAGCGTCATTTACAGGTACAGTGGGTTTAAAACCAACTTATGGTAGTTGTTCAAGATACGGAATAGTTGCTTTTGCATCTTCTCTTGATCAAGCTGGTCCAATGGCTCAAAATGTTCAAGATTGTGCTTTGTTGCAAGAGGTAATTAGCTCATACGATCAAAAAGACTCAACTTCTATTGATTTTAAAAGAAACCAGTACAGCAAAGAATTAACAAAAGACATTAAAGGAAAAAAAATAGGTATACCAAAAGAATATAGAGTTGATGGAATGCCAAAAGAAATTGATGATCTTTGGCAGAAAGGTATCGAGTATGCTAAAGATTGTGGTGCAGAAATAATTGATATTTCTCTTCCATACACAAATTATGCTTTACCAACTTACTATATAGTGGCACCAGCCGAAGCATCTTCTAATCTTGCAAGATATGATGGTGTTAAATATGGCTTTAGAGCTGATGGAGAAAACCTTATTGATATGTATGAAAAAACTAGATCAGAGGGATTTGGAGCCGAGGTTCAAAGAAGAATAATGATAGGCACATATGTTTTATCTTCAGGTTATTACGATGCATATTATTTGAAAGCACAAAAAGTTAGAAAACTAATTAAAAATGATTTTGATGAAGCGTACAAAAAAGTAGATGCAATATTAACTCCATCAACGCCAAGTTCTGCTTTTAAAATTGGTGAAAAAACAAATGACCCAGTTTCAATGTACTTAAATGATATTTTTACTGTTCCTGTAAATTTAGCAGGTTTACCAGGAATTTCTATTCCAGCTGGTCATGACAGCAAAGGCTACCCTTTAGGATTACAAATTATTGGAAAAGCATTTGATGAACAAAATATCTTAAACATTGCTTATGCAATGGAAGAAAAAATTAATTTTAAAAATAAAATTACAGATTGGTGGATTAAGTGAGTAAAGAAAAGTCAGAATATTTAATTAATAGAAAGGATAATCAATACGAAGTTGTCATTGGTTTAGAGGTTCATGCTCAAGTGCTTTCCCAATCAAAGTTATTTTCTACGTCAGCTACTAAATTTGGTGCTGAACCAAACACACAGGTAAGTTTAGTAGATGCTGCTTTTCCTGGAATGCTTCCAGTGATTAATGAATTTTGTGTTAAGCAAGCAATTAAAACTGGAATAGGATTAAAAGCTAAAATTAACAAGAGATCAGTATTTGATAGAAAAAATTATTTTTATGCTGATTTACCACAAGGATACCAAATCTCTCAATTTAAGGATCCAATAGTTGGTGAAGGTAAAGTTATTTTGGATATGCCGGATGGTCAAAAAGAGGTTGGTATTGAAAGATTACACTTAGAACAAGATGCAGGTAAAAGCATCCATGATTTAGATCCAAAAAACACCTTTGTTGATTTAAATAGGTCAGGTGTTGCTCTAATGGAAATTGTTAGCAAGCCTGATTTAAGATCACCAGAGGAAGTTAATGCTTATATTAAGAAATTAAGATCAATCATGCGATATTTAGGAACTTGTGATGGTAATATGCAGGAAGGATCTTTGAGAGCAGATGTTAATGTTTCTGTAAGAAAAAAAGGAACAAAAGATTTTGGTACTAGATGTGAAATTAAAAACGTTAATTCTATTAAATTCATGCAAATGGCTATTGAATACGAAGCAAATAGACAAGTTGATTTAATTGAAGATGGACAATCTGTTGATCAAGAAACAAGACTTTTTGATACTAAAAAAAATGAAACAAGATCCATGAGATCAAAAGAAGATGCTCATGATTATAGATATTTCCCAGATCCAGATTTATTGCCATTAGAAGTTTCTGATGAATTTATCGATCAATTACAATCAGAAATACCAGAGTTACCCGATGAAAAGAAAAAGAGATTTATAGATCAATTTAAATTAACTCCATATGAAGCAAATATTATGGTTTCAGACATTGAAACCTCAAATTATTTTGAAGATGTTGTTAAAAAATCTGACGTTAAATTAGCAACAAACTGGATCATAGGTGAATTATTTGCTGCCCTTAATGAAAAAAATTTAGAAATAACCGATAGTCCAATTAGTGCTGGTAATTTATCAAAATTAATTAATTTAATTAAGGATGGGACAATTTCTGGAAAAATTGCAAAAACTGTTTTTGAACAAATGATGGAAGGGGACAAGGATCCTAAAAAAATTGTTGAAGAAAAAGGTTTAAAACAAGAAAGCGATCCAAAAGCTTTAGAGGCTTTAATTGATAAAGTAATTGATAGCAATAGAGATAAAGCCACTGAATATAAATCAGGTAAAGTTAAATTATTTGGTTTCTTTGTTGGACAAGTAATGAAAGTTTCAGGTGGAAAAGCTAACCCTCAGTTAGTAAATGAGATTTTAAAGAAAAAACTTTAGGTTCATGGGCTCTGACCTAAAAATTAGCACTAAAATTCAAGAGTACATTTTAAATAATGGACTAGATCTTCATTCAGTTCAAAAAGAGATTATTTCTTATAATGAGTCCTTGGGAGATATTAAAAGGATGCAAATATCTATCTCACAATCTCAATTTTTACACTTAATAGTAAAAACATCTAATGTTAAAAAAATCCTAGAGATTGGAACTTTTACTGGCTTAAGTGCTTTGTCAATGGCTCTTGCTTTACCAGAAGATGGTAGAATTATTGCTTTAGACAAAAATCAAGAAACTAACGAAATTGCAATAAAATTTTTTGAGAAAGCAAAACAAAGTCATAAAATTCAAACAATAATTAAACCTGCTTTAGAAAGTTTGAATGAAATAAAAGAAAATGATTTTGATTTAATATTTATTGATGCTGATAAGAAAAATTATAAAGAATATTATGAAAAATCTTTAATATTTTTAAAGAAAAATGGCTTAATAATAATTGATAATGTTCTATGGTATGGTCAAGTTATAGATGAAAATAGTGATGATAAAATCACTTTAACTATTAAAGATTTTAATAATTATATTTCTAAAGATAAGAGAGTTGAAAAAATTATAGTTCCATTAGGTGATGGTATGACAGTTTGTAGAAAATTATAATGTTTGAAGTATTTGGATTCTATAAGTTTATTAAAATTTCTTATTTAAAGAAAAATCAAAAAATACTTCAAGATCAATTATTGAATAAAAACATACGAGGAACAATTATTATTTCCAAGGAAGGGTTAAATGGAACAATTTCTGGAAAAAACAAAGATATTAAATTGATCAAAAATTATTTACAAAAATTATTTAAATTTGAAAAATTTGATAGCATTAACAATTCAAAAAGCTCTTTTCAGCCATTTCATAAACTAAAAGTAAAAATTAAAAAAGAAGTGGTTCCAATGAATTTGAGTTTAAAAAAGAGAATTAAAAAAAAAGATAGTCATGTTAACCCTCAAAAGTGGAACTCTTTAATAAAAGACAAAAAAACAGTCTTAATTGATGCAAGAAAACCTTTTGAATATAAAGTTGGAACTTTTAAAGGTTCAATTAATCCAGATGTAGATAATTTTCGAGATTTTCCAAAATATCTTAAAAAATTAAAAAAAAATCAACCTATTGCCATGTTTTGTACTGGAGGTATTAGGTGTGAAAAAGCATCAGTCTTTTTGGAAAATAAAGGATACAATAATGTCTACCAACTTAAGGGCGGTATTTTAAACTATTTAAAAAAAACAGAACCAAAAAAAAGTTTATGGAAAGGTGAGTGCTTCGTATTTGATAACAGAATTAGTTTAAAGCATGGTTTGAAAATAGGTTCTTACTCAATGTGTAGTGGTTGTAGAAAACCTATTTCTCCAAAAGATAAAAAATCTAAAAAATATGAAGAAGGTGTTTCTTGTCCAAATTGTCACGATAATTTAACAAATGATCAAAAATCAAGATTTAGAATGAGACAAAAACAAATTAACCTTGCCAAAAAAACTGGAAAAAGTCATATCTTTCAAAAAGAATATTAAAATATTTTTAGTTTAAAGAAATGAATTTATTAAAAGATGACGTCTCTCAACTTATAAAAAAACTTGCAATACCAGCAAGTGTTGGGACATTATTTCAAACATTATACACTTTAGTTGATACTTTTTATGCTGGGAAAATTTCACCTGAAGCTTTATCTGCATTAAGTAAATCCTTTCCAATCTACTTTCTAATTATTGCCACGTCTATTGGTGTCACTGTTGCTGGAACTTCATTAATTGGTAGTAGTATTGGGGAAAAAAATGAAAAAAATGTATTAGGTTATTTTACAAATATCATTCTTTATTCAGTAATAATTTCAATAATTGTATCAATAATTGGCTTTAGTTTTTCTGAAAAATTATTTTTAACCATGAATTCATCGAGAGAGGTAATTACTCTTGGCCTTGAGTATACTAATGTAATATTTTATGGAACTATTCTCTTTATTCTGGTTGTTGCTTTAAATTCATTTCTTCATGCTGAGGGAGATACAGTTACATATAGAAATGCTCTTATATTATCTTTTTTTTTAAACATTTTATTAAATCCAATATTTATATTTGGATTTTTATTTGTCCCAGCTTTTGGTGTTGCGGGTATAGGTTATGCAACTTTGATTGCCCAATTTCTTTCTCTAATAATCGTTTTAATTAAATTGTTAAAAAATAAACGTATTAAAGAGATCAATATTCAAAATTTTAAGATTAAATTTTTCTACATTAAAAACATTTTCTTCCAATCAATGCCAATCACAATAGCTATTCTTGGTTATTCAATTGCTGCAACGATTGTATTTACTTATGTTGCATTTACAGGAGAATATGCTGTAGCTGGTTATGGAGCAGCAACAAGGATAGAGCAGGTTGTCTTACTGCCTGTATTAGGGATAAATACAGCAATAATATCAATTATTGCACAGAATATAGGTGCAAAATATTATGATAGAGTAAAGCAATCTTATTTTAAATCAGTAAAATACGGCTTGATTATAATGTTAGCGTCTGGAGTATTGGTATTTGTAACTGCAGATTTAATGCCAAAATTTTTCTCATCTAACACGGAAGTTATTGAATATGGGTCAATGTATTTAAAAATTTCTGCATTTATCTTACCAGCATACCCAATTTTTTTTCTATCAAATGGTTTCTTTATGGCTTTAAAAAAATCTGAGAAAGCAATGATTAACAATATATTAAGGAACGTTTTGGTTCCATTTTTATCTTATTATATAGCACGTTCTATTGATGCAGACTTTAAAACTTTCTTTTATATCTGGGCAATATTGCAATGGTTAATATCAATCTTACTTTTCTTTTATGTTAAATATTATATTAACAATAAATTAACTACCGGTTAATGTTTTATACAAAAAAGAAATTAATAATTTTGATAATTATTTCATCTATATTTTTTATACTTACATATAACGATGTAAGATCTGAAAATATAAATAAAATCTCAGGTTTTGCTAAAGTTGTTGATGGAGATACAATCAAGATTAATTCAAAAAAAATTCGATTATACGGTATTGATGCACCTGAAAAAAAACAAAAATGTAAAAAAACTTATTTAACAATATCTTTTATGTCTTTTACTAAAGATTATATGTGTGGAGCAGTATCTACTCAAAAGTTAATTAAAAAGATTAATAATCAAAAATTGAATTGTGATATTATAGACGTTGATAGGTATAAAAGGTTAATTGGCGAGTGTTTTAAAAGAAATATAAATTTAAATTCTTGGATGGTTTCAAATGGTTATGCAGTAGCATATAGAAAGTATTCTAAAAAATATGTTTCAGATGAAATTAATGCCAAAAATAACAAATTAGGTATTTGGCAAGGTAAATTTGAAATGCCGTGGGATTATAGGCGTAAAAATTAGTCTTTATAATCTTGAAGAGCTATCTTCCATCCATTCCCAAAGGTGTTTAGCAAATGATCTTCTAACAAATAAATTAACAATATTTTTGTCCTTATTGTGAATAATAACATCTATATGATTTAGCAAAGTTTGAGTTGTTGACCCTTTTTTTTCACGAAATAAGTTAAAATTAAAAGGACATCCTGAGGAAAAAAGTTCATATATTTTTTCACCTTTTATCTCTAATTGAACAAATTGGTCAGTTACATCAGTTACTGCTCCCAATGATGTTTTTGAAATATTGTTAAATAATATATCATTTAATTGGTATGTATTGGTTTCTTTGCTAGTAGTCTCATTTGATACAATCATCCATTCATCTGGACTTAACCATATCGCAGTAAGTTTATCACTAGATGAGGATGTATTTGCTTCTGTTGGCAAAATCATATTTAAACTTTTTCCTACATTTGTAAAAAATTCTCTTGTTTTGCCTCTTAAATTTAATTTCATTATTGGTGCAATTTCTTTTACAGAAACACCGTTGTTATTAATTTCACTATTTGTTACTTGATTATAACTAAGCATTTAATCTTTCATTAGTTTGATCAAAAAATACTGGATTTGAAACAGTTACATTAATTGTTTTATCTTCCATAGGGATAAATAGTTTTTTACCCATCATATCTTTCCCACCTCTTACAACTGCTAGGGCTATAGATTTATTTAAATTAGGGCTAAAGTAACTCGATGTAACATGACCAAGCATTTCAACAGGACTTTTATTTAGTTCAGAAACAATTTGTGCACCTTCTTCTAATACAACATTGGGGTCATCAGTTAACAATCCCACTAGTTGTTTTCTATCTTCTCTCATAGTGTCTGACCTATAAAGAGATCTTTTGCCAATAAAATCATATTTCTTTTTACTAACAATCCAATCCATCTGTAAATCTATTGGTGTCATTGTTCCATCTGTATCTTGGCCAACAATAATAAAACCTTTTTCAGCTCTTAATAAGTGCATCGTTTCTGTACCATAAGGAGTAATATTAAATTCTTTACCAGCCTCTATACATTTCTCCCATAGATCTTTTCCATAACTTGCTTGTACATTTATTTCAAAACTTTGCTCACCTGTGAAACTTATTCTCATAATTCTACAAACAATGCTTCCAATTTTTGCTTCTTTAAAAGACATGTGAGGAAAATTTTCATCAGATAAATCTAAATCTGGAATAATTTTTTTAAGAATTTTTTTACTATTAGGGCCACACAAACTTGCTGTAGCAAATTGATCTGTAACTGAAGTTAAATATACATCTAATTCTGGCCATTCAGTTTGAAGGTAATCTTCTAACTTTCCAAGAACATTTGCTGCACCACCAGTTGTTGTTGTCATTAGATAGTGATTTTCGCCTAATCTTGTAGTAACACCATCGTCATATACCATACCATCTTCATTTAACATTAAACCATATCTACATTTGCCAATACCAAGTTTAGACCAGGCATTTGTGTAAACTCTATTTAAAAACTCTGAGGCATCACTTCCTTGTATATCAATCTTACCAAGTGTGGACGCATCCAATATTCCTGAACTTTCTCTTGCAGCTTTGCTTTCTCTTTGAACTGCTTGGTGCATAGTTTCACCATTGATAGGGTAGTACCAAGCTCTTTTCCATTGACCAACATTTTCAAATTCTGCTTTTTGTTCAACATGCCAATCATTCATAGGTGTTCTTCTAAAAATATCAAAAAACTTACCAACATTACGTCCTACAATTGTTCCAAATGTTAATGGAGTATATGGAGGTCTAAAAGTAGTCGTTCCAAGTTCTCCCATCTTAACACCTGCTGTATCTGCTATTATTCCCAATGCATGCATATTTCCTAATTTTCCTTGATCAGTTCCCATCCCAGTTGTTGTATATCTTTTGACATGTTCGATAGATCTGAAACCCTCTCTTAGTGCTAATTTTATATCCTTTGCAGTTGCATCATTTTGATAATCAACAAAAGGCTTAGTTTTGCCTAAAGCTTTATCAGATGGTAATAACCATATGTTTCTTTTTGAAATCTCTTGGTCGTTATTAACAGTAATATTTTCAAAATCTGTTTTATTTATATCTAAAAAATCTTTTAGTTTTTCATTTAAGTTTTTAAGTATTTCATCAAGCTTAAAATCACCACAACAAGATCCAACACTTATTTGATCTGAATTATTTTTATTTGGAATAAATATTTTTTTATCTTCATCAAAAGTAAGTTTGCTACCTGACTGAGTATATAGGTGAACAGCTGGTGTCCATCCACCAGCAACCCCTAAACAATCACATGAAATAGAAATTTTATTTCCAGTAACTGAAGTTCCATCATTTGATAGTTTCATTATTGAAACATTACTTAATCTTTTATAACCAGAAGTATCAACAACTGTATGTTCCCAGTATATTTTTATACCTGCATCAATAACTCTTTTTTCTAAATTTGTTTCGGATTGCTTTCTAATATCAACTACTGCTTCAACTTTTATACCTTTATCGTTTAATGAAAGTGCACTTTCATATGCACTGTCATTATTTGTAAAAAATATAATCTTCCTACCACAGGCTACACCATAAAAATCACTATATTTTTTAATTGCAGAAGAAAGCATTATTCCAGGTCTATCATTATTATTAAATACCATCGGTCTTTCCAAAGCACCTGTTGCCAAAATTACCTTCTTTGCTCTTATTTTAAGTAACCTTTGTCTAATTTTATTTGTCTTATCTTTTTTTTCTAAATGATCTGTTAAGTTCTCTCTTGCTAGCAAATAATTATATTGATGGTAGGCAGCAACACTTGTTCTAGTTTTTATTTCTAAATTTTTAATATTTTTAAGTTCTTCAATTTCTTTTTTTAACCATTCAGACGAAATTTTATTATCAATTTTATTACTTTCATTGTTTTCATAAATAGTTGATCCTCCTAATTCATTTTTTTCATCTAAAAGTAAAGTTTTGTAATTATTCTTCGCAGCATTTTTAGCTGCTAGAATTCCAGATATACCTGCGCCAACTACAAGAACATCACAATGAATATTTCTGTGATCGTAAATGTCAGGATCGTTTGATGTTGGTGATTTTCCTAATCCTGCTGAGTGTCTTATAAAGTATTCATATTTTTCCCAGAAGCTTGTAGGCCACATAAATGTTTTGTAATAAAATCCTGCTGGAAGTAGGGGTGATAAAAAATTATTTATTCCACCAATATCAAAGTTTACACTTGGCCAGCAATTTTGACTTGATGCCACCATTCCTTCATATATTTCAACTTCAGTTGCCCTAACATTTGGTTCAGTTCTATTAGTATTTGGATTAATTTGAACAATTGCATTTGGCTCCTCAGAACCTGATGTCATTATACCTCTTGGTCTATGGTATTTAAAACTCCTACCTACTAAATGAACATTATTTGCCAATAAAGCAGAAGCAAGAGTGTCTCCTTTAAATCCATAATAAGTTGTACCATTAAATTTAAACGAAACTCTTGTTGTTTCATCAATATATTGACTAGATTTAACTCTTAAATTTTCTGACATTTGTTTTATATCGATGGGGGTTTTTCTCCCATTTTATAGATTGCTTTAATCTCATCATTCGAAGTGTCTCTAATCATATTAAACCATTTACGACAACCATGAGCATGGTTCCATCTTTCATATTGAACACCTTTAATATTTTTTCTCATAAATAAATATTCTGCCCATTCATCATCACTAAGTTCTGTCGGTTGTTTTGGTCTTTCAATATGAGCTTCACCACCAGCTTTAAATTCTTGCTGATCTCTCTCACCACAATATGGACAATTAATAACAAACATTAGTGAGCAACTGCTGCAGCGCCATGTTCATCAACAAGGTCTCCACTTACAAATCTATTTAAATTAAATGCTGCGTTGAGTTTGTGTGGCTCATCATTAGCAATGGTGTGTGCAAATAAATCTCCTGATCCAGGTGTAGCTTTAAAACCCCCTGTACCCCAACCACAATTAAAATAAAGTCCTTTGATAGAAGTTTTACTTAATATTGGACTTGCATCAGGACAAATGTCTACTATTCCTCCCCATTGTCTTAGCATTCTCATTCTGCTGAAAATTGGATATAATTCTAAAATAGCATTTAGAGTTCCCTCGACTATTTGATGACTTCCTTTCTGAGTGTATGAAACATAATCATCTGTTCCAGCGCCAATAACTAATTCACCTTTATCAGATTGACTTACATAAGCGTGTACAGCGTTTGACATAACAACTGTATCTATAATTGGTTTCACAGGTTCTGATACTAGTGCTTGAAGAGGTTTGCTCTCTAGAGGAAGTCTTATTCCAGCCATATTAGCAATCACACTTGAATGTCCAGCTGCCACAACTCCAATTTTTTTTGTTTTAATAAATCCTTTTGTTGTTTCTATACCTTCAACACTATCACCATTTCTTTTTATACCTTTTACTTCACAATTTTGAATTATATCAACACCCATTTCATCAGCACCTCTAGCATAACCCCAGGCAACAGCATCATGTCTTGCTGTACCAGCTCTTCTTTGTAATGTACCACCAAGTACTGGATATCTTATATCTTGAGATGTATTTATAATTGGACAAAACTTTTTAACTTCTTCTGTACTCAAGTAAACGGCATCAATACCATTTAGTCTATTTGCGTGTGTTCTTCTTTTTAAATCTCTTACATCTTGCAAATTGTGAGCAAGATTCATTACACCTCTTTGACTAAACATTACATTGTAGTTTAACTCTTGAGATAATCCTTCCCAAATTTTTAGCGCATGATCATAAAGTCCAGCACTAGCGTCCCATAAATAATTTGATCTGATAATTGTAGTGTTACGACCAGTGTTTCCTCCACCAATCCATCCTTTTTCAACAACAGCAATATTTTTCATATTGTGTTTTTTTGCTAAATAGTAAGCTGTAGCAAGACCATGACCACCTCCACCAACTATTACAGCATCATACTCTTTTTTTGGAGCAGGGTCTTTCCATGCTCTTTGCCAATTCTCATGATATGAAAGAGCGTTTTTGATTAATGAAAATATTGAGTATTTATTTCCCATAATAATTGAATAATTACTTTATAAATATTGAATTTTCAATAAAATCACTTATTACACAATGTCATATGGAGAGATGGGTGAGAGGCTGAAACCAGTCGTTTGCTAAATGACCGTGCGAGGAAACTTGTACCGAGGGTTCGAATCCCTCTCTCTCCGCCACTAATATAAAGGCTGATCTTTAAAAAAATCTTTCATTACTATTGGATTTTGTTCCAGTACATATCTGTACACATTATAATTTTCCAATACACGCTGAACATAGTTTCTAGTTTCTCTAAATTTAATTAGCTCAACCCAATCAACATAATTTATTTGTTTTTTTTGTGGATCCTTATTTAATTTTTTCCAATATTTAACTCTATTTGGACCAGCATTGTACGCAGCAATTGCAAATGGATAAGCACCATCATATTGCTGAATTAAACCAGCAATATAATGAGACCCTAAATTTATATTGTACTCTGGATCGGTTGTTAATCGAGATTTTGCATAAGGAAGCTTTGCTTGTTTTGCAACTATTTTTGCTGTGTAAGGCATTAATTGCATCAAACCTTTTGCACCCGCATGACTATTTGCTTTTAAATCAAATTCACTTTCTTGTCTTATAATTGATAAAATTAATGCACTTTCAGGAATCTTTCTTCCATTAATATATTTAGGTGTGCTTATTAATGGATAATTGTACTTGTTATGAAATCTTTTTTGATAAGAAGCAATTTTTGATACCTGTATTGCAAAATCATATCTACTGATACTTGTAGCAAGTTCAGCTGCTAAAAGTTCACTGCCTTCAGAAACGTTATCATTAGCAAGATGTCTTAAGATAAATTTTGTATACTTGTCTTTATCTAACTCATTTAAAAGATGTGTGATTTTTACTAATTCTTTATTAAAAAAAGCTTTTCTATATTCATCGTCAACCAACATTGTTTTATCAAGTTCAAATTTTCCATTAGGATTAATTTTTAAAAATGCTAGTTGTCCGTAATATGTAGTTAAATATTTTGTAGCTTCTTTATACCATTTTTCCGATTGATCTTTGTCTTTTAGTTTTTCATATGATCTACCTAACCAGTATGCGCCCCTAGAAACACTTATTGGATAATTAACATTATCAAAAAAATTTTTAAAATGATCTTTAGCAAGAAGTGGATCATTTAAAAAACTTAATGCTATCCAACCACTCATCCATTCTGCCTCTGCAAATTCAGACCCTTCAGACATTCCGTGATTGCTACTAATTTTATAAGCTAGTTCATATTGTTTTTTATAAATTAACTTTCGAGAAATGATTTCTCTTTCTTTCCACCATTTATCAGGTCTTACTAAATAATCTTTATCATTTCTTATCTTGAGCAATATTTCAGTAGAAGACTCCAATCGTCCTTTTTTTCTCCTCCACTTTAAACGATCATAGTTTAATCCAGCATCATTTTTAAATTTATTTGGAACATTTTTGATTGCTTGATCTACCCCGTATCCCTTGGTCATCAAAATATGTCTTGCTGTATAGAGCAATTCATAGTCTTTAGGTAAATATCTAATTAATCTTTTTAAATCCCAATGATCACTATTCCATGCTAGATGATCAGCTCTTTTTATATAGTCATTTGCATCAAGATATTTTTTGTATTTTTTTCTGAAAAACCTTAACTCACTTTTCGATAAATCTGCAGAAATCCATCCTTTTTTAATTAGAGCAACACCTTTTGCTTTGTCGCCAGATAAAATATGACTTTCACCTAAAATCATTTTACCATATCCACTTAAAGGTTCATTTTTTGAAAACCAATTGATTATTTTTCTTGGAGAAACTTTTTCTGTGGAAAGTTTGTGCTCAGCCAAATATCTCAATCTATCTATTCTTGGATAATCTGAATTTTCCTCTATAAAAACTTGGTAATCAAAAAAGGATACTTGATTACCTGTTGTTAATAAATGTCTCCACTTTATAAAATTATATATAGATCTATCCTTAGCTTTTTTTGAGATTTTAATTGCTGATTTCCACTGGCCTTTTTGCATCTCCCCAATAGCTTTTTTTGCAATCCTAAAATCTTTTTTATTATAAAATTTAGAAATTTTTGCTGTTCCTGAATTGATTAATCCGCTAATAACTGGTTTTTTTTTAGGTAAAAGAAAACTAAGTTTGGTTTCTTTTTTAGGTATCTTTTTCTCAACTTTAACTTTTGAAGGTTTTTTTAGAGGTTTGATTGTGTTTAATATTATTTTTTTATTTAATTCCTCAGAGGATAGCGATGGTTTTTTTAAAGGTACAATCTGTGCCCAACTGAAATTAAAGCTAATCAAGGAAGTTATTATTAAAAATAATAATTTTTTAATCATAATCTTTTGGTATATGAATCTTTAAACTATGTTATAAGTATTTATGTTTAAAGGATCAAATGTTGCTTTAATTACGCCGTTTAAAAACAATCTCTTAGATGAGGAAGCGTATATTAAATTAATACATTTTCATATTGAAAATGGAACTAGTGGGCTTGTACCTGCTGGTACAACAGGAGAATCCCCAACATTAAGTCATGATGAACATCAAAAAGTAATTGATCTCTGCATAAAAGAAAGTAATGGAAAAATTCCAGTTATAGCTGGTACAGGTTCAAATTCTACTGAGGAAGCTATTTCTTTAACTTCACACGCTGAAAAGGCAGGTGCAAATGGTGCTCTAATCGTAACACCTTATTATAATAAACCTACTCAAGAAGGTTTGTACCAGCACTATAAAGCTATAAATGACAAATGTGGAATACCAATAATAATTTATAATATTCCAGGTAGATCAGTTATTGATATGAATGTTGATACAATGGCAAGACTGTTCGAGTTAAAAAATATAGTTGGTGTAAAAGATGCCACTGGAGATTTGGACAGGGTTGATCAACAGTTATCAAAAATGGGTAAAGAATTTATTCAATTGACTGGTAATGATGACAATGCGCTAGAATTTAATAAAAGAGGTGGAGTAGGCGCAATAAGTGTAACAGCAAACATAGCACCAAAACTTTGTTCAGATTTTCAAAAATTTTCCAAATCTGAAAATGATATTAGTGAAGCTGAAAAATTAGATAAAATTTTACAGCCAATTCATCATTCAATGTTTGTTGAAAGCAATCCTAGTCCAGTAAAATACGCTGCTAAATTATTAAATCTGTGCGAAGATGATGTTAGATTACCTCTGGTAAAAGTTACTGAACAAACTAAGGAAATTGTTAAAAAATCTCTTCAGTCAGCAAAATTGATTTAATGAACAAAAAAACCAATTCTGGTTTAAAAATAATTTGTTTAAATAGAAAAGCTAGTTTTAATTATTTTTTTGAGGATATTTTAGAAGCAGGAATTGTTCTTAAAGGTTCTGAAATTAAATCAGTAAGAGATGGAAAAGTTAATATAGCAGACTCTTATGCAGTTGAAAAAAAAGGAGAAATAATTTTAATTAATTCTCACATTTCACCTTACAAACAAGCAAGTTATTCCAATCATAACCCAACTGATGAAAGAAAGTTACTGCTTAATAAAAGAGAAATAAATAAATTAATTGGAAAAATGCAAAGAGATGGATTTACTATTGTTCCAACAAAAATGTATTTTAAAAAAGGGAAGGCCAAAATTGAATTAGCAGTTGCTAAAGGAAAGAAGCAATACGATAAAAGAGCAACAAAAAAAAGTAGGGACTGGAACCGTGAAAAGGCGAGATATATTAGAAAATCAAGCTAAAATTGTTTACTTAGGTATTGGCTCTAATTTAGGAGATAGAAAAAAAAATATAGAAATTGCAAAATCTCACTTAAGCGAAAATAATCTGGATTTTTTATCTATCTCAAGTTTTTATGAAACACTTTCATGGCCAGACCCCAAAAAACCTAAATTTTTAAACATAGTTATTAAGGCAAAATTTTATCATGATCCAGAAAGACTCCTTAAAATATGTAAGAAAATTGAAATTTTATTAGGAAGAAAAAAGAGTAAAAAAAATGATCCTCGTGTTTGTGATATTGACATAATCGACTTTCATAAAAAGGTTTTAAAAATAAAAAACAAATTAACTTTGCCCCATAAGCTTATGCACAAAAGAAATTTTGTACTTATCCCTTTTTTTGAAATTCAAAAAAAATGGCATCATCCAATTATTAAAAAAGATATTAAAAGCTTGATTTCTTCACTCCCTGAAGCAGACATTAGGTCTATTAAACAAATTTAAATTAATGTTATAATAAAGTTATGCTGAATTCTAATGAACTAATTAATAAAGTTAAAAATTATAATAAATTTTTAAATCCTGAAAAATTAGATAAAGCTTATAATTTTGCTGTAAAGGCCCATAAGAGTCAAAAGAGAGCTTCTGGTGATCCTTACTCTGTACATCCAATTGAAGTTGCAAATATTTTAACAGAGTTAAAATTAGACAGTGCCACAATTGCTACTGGGTTGTTACATGATACTATTGAAGATACCTTTGCAACCTACGAAACAATAAAAGCTGAATTTGGTGATGAGGTTGCTGATCTTGTAGATGGTGTTACTAAAATATCTGTTTTTGAAAATACAGCTGGATCAAATTCTAAAGTAGAAAACTTTAGAAAATTAATTTTAGCAACATCAAAAGATATTAGAGTTTTGTTAGTAAAAATTGCAGACAGATTACATAACATGAGAACGATTAAAGCAATTACGAAAGAAGAAAAAAGAAAAAGGATTGCTCAAGAAACAATGGAAATTTATGCTCCATTGGCAGACAGGATGGGTATGCATAGAATACGTGATGAACTTGAAGATTTGTCATTTGAAATATTAAATTTTGATGCAAGAAAATTAATAAAAAAAAGACTTGATGAAATAAAATTAGATAAAAAAGATATTTTTGAAGAACAATCATATGAACTTAGCGAAATATTGAATGATCATGAAATTAATGCTGAAATATATGGAAGAGAAAAAACTCCATTTTCAATATGGAGAAAAGTTCAAAAAAAAAGAGTTTCTTTAGAACAGATAACTGACATCATTGGCTTTAGAATTATATTAGATACTATTGATGATTGTTATAAAACCCTTGGTATATTTCATAAGAAGTGGAACTGTATTCCTGGCAAATTTAAAGACTATATCTCTTCGCCTAAAATAAATGGATATAAGTCAATTCACACCTCAGTTATTGGTTCAAATAAAAAGCCTATAGAGATTCAAATTAGAACAAAAGAAATGCATGACTTTGCACAAAGAGGTGTTGCATCGCATTGGCAATATAAATCTTCTGAAAAATTTAATTCATTAAGTTGGAAAGAGTATGATTGGTTAAAAGATTTAGTAGAGATTATTGAAAAAAATGAAAATCCTGAGGACTCGTATGAGTACACAAAGCTTCAAATGTTTCAGGAAAATGTCTTTTGCTTCACACCAAAAGGATCTGTAATTAAATTACCAAAAGATGCAACAGCAATTGATTTTGCTTATGCTGTTCACACTAAAATTGGTAATTCTGCAATTGGATGTGAAGTAAATGGAAATAACAGTGAATTGCAATCAATATTAAGAAATGGTGATAGGGTTAATATTCTTACATCTAAAAATAGCTCACCATCATTACATTGGATACCTACTACCAAAACAGGTAAAGCAAGAGCTGCTATTAGAAGATATTGGCATGATAAAGGTGAGCAAAAAGAGGAAAAAACAAAAAAATATAACACTACACTGTGGATTTCATTACCCGACAAACCTGGACAACTTGGTGATATAAGTTCATTAATTGGAAGTCATAAACTTAACATTTCTAATTTAGAGATGGCAGGTAAAAATCCAAACTACATTAATTTTAAATTCAGATTAATAATTAGAAATCTTAAAAATTTTACAAATTTTATTGCAGAGCTAAAGCAAAAAGGTATAAAATTTAAGATAATTAGACACGAAGAAAAAAGAAATGCTTTCACTCAAAAAATCCTTAAATATTTTAAAAAAGACTGATGCGTTATTAGAAGGACATTTTGTTTTATCCTCAGGACTACACTCTCCAAAATATATTCAATGTGCTAAACTTTTAAGCTTTCCTAATTTAGCTGACAAAATTTGCAAATCATTAGCAAATAAAATTAAAAAAAATTTTAAAAAAATAGATTTAATACTTGCTCCGGCAATGGGTGGCGTGATCATAGGTTATGAAATTGGTAAAATTTTAAAAAAAGAAACAATTTTTTGCGAAAGGGTGAATGGAAAATTCACTCTCAGAAGAGGCTTTAGTATAAAAAAGGGAGCAAGGGTTTTAATTATAGAAGATGTGATTACAACTGGTAAATCCAGTTTGGAATGTGTGAAACTTATAAAAAAATCAAATGCAAAACTTGTTGGATTTGCCTCTATAATTGATAGATCAACAAAAAAATCTTTGAAAATAAAAAATAAAATTGTTTCTCATTTAAAAATAGATGTGCCTAGCTATAACCTTAAAAATATACCTAAATCTCTAAAATCAATTCCAATTACCACTCCAGGAAGTAGATTTATTAAGTGAAAAGACTAGGTGTAAATATAGATCATATTGCAACACTGCGTAATGCACGTGGTGAAAAACACCCGAATCCTGTTTTTGCAGCAAAAAAAGTAATAAAATTGGGTGCAGACTCAGTAACTATTCATTTGAGAGAAGATAGAAGGCACATAAATGATTTAGATACCAAAGAGATTTGTGCTTTAAATAAAGTGTTAGTGAATCTCGAAGTATCAATGAATAGTGAAATAATTAAAAAAGCTTTAAGATATAAACCAAATTACATTTGTATTGTTCCAGAAAACAGAAAAGAAATAACTACAGAAGGTGGTTTAAATCTAAAAGATAATTATAAAAAATTAAAAGACATAATTTCTAAGTTTAAAAGGTCGAATATTAGAACCAGTTTATTTATCAACCCCAATTTAAATGATATTAAACTTTCAAAAAAATTAAATGTGGATTGTGTTGAAATTCACACCGGAAAACTAGCTAATTATGTTAAGTCGCATAAAAATTTTTCAAGCGAATTAAATAGAATTAAAAAAAGCTCAAAACTTGCATCTAAACTAGATATAGAAGTACATGCAGGTCATGGTTTGGATTACAAAACGACTAAAATTTTAACAAAAATTAAAGAAATCGAGGAATTCAACATAGGACATTTTATTATTGGAGAATCGATATTTTATGGTCTACCCAAAGTAATTAAAGATTTTAAAAAAATTATTAAAAATTAATGAAAATTTTAGGTATTGGAGTGGATATTATTGAAAATAAGAGAATTAAAGAAGCTATAAAAAATAAATCTTTTATTAATCGAGTTTATAGTGTGAGAGAACAAAGACAATCAAACTTAATAAAGAATAAAGTATCCTTTTTTTCAAAAAGATTTGCAGCAAAAGAAGCATTTGCAAAAGCTTTGGGTACCGGATTTAGAATGAAACTGAACTTTAAGGATATAGAAGTAGTTAACGATAAAATGGGTAAACCAAATTATGTTACAAACAAAAAAATCACCAAAATAATCCAAAATAAATTTAAAATTAAAAAATATAATTGTTTTCTATCCATTTCCGATGAAAAAAAATATTCAACAGCATTTGCTATTATTCAATCATAATGAAATTAGATAAAAACTTTTTTTCAGAAAATATAAAAACTTTATTTTATGCTTTGATAATTGCAGTAATAATTAGATCACTTTTAGTGCAACCTTTTTATATACCTTCTTCTTCGATGGAACCCACATTGCTGGTAGGTGACAGATTATTTGTTACGAAATATTCATATGGGTATAGTAAACATTCTTTCCCTTTTAGTCCGCCAATACTTAGTAAAAGAATAATGTTTAAAAGTCCTGAAAGAGGGGATGTAATTGTATTTAAAACACCAGCAGACAATAGAACAGATTATATAAAACGTTTAATTGGGCTACCAGGAGATAAAATCCAGTTTATTGATGCCAATCTATATTTAAATAGTAGCGAAATACTTAAATCTAAAATTCCACTTAAAACTAAAATTTACTGTGGCGATAGCACAATAGATGTTTTAAAGTTTGAGGAAAAATTACCTAATGGTAAAAAATTTCATACAGTTTATTTAAAAAATTATACCTATCAAAACTCAGATGTTTTTACAGTTCCAGATGATCATTATTTCTTTTTAGGTGATAATAGAGATTGTTCTAAAGATAGCAGATTTCTTTCAAGTGTTGGTTATGTTCATAAAGATAACTTGGTTGGTAAGGCTCAATTTATTTTTTTCTCATCTGATAAAAAAATAGGAAGTTTTATTGAATTTTGGAAATGGCATAAATCTATAAGATTTAAAAGAACCTTTAATGTTATTAATTAATGAAAATAAAGTATCAAGAACTAGAAAAAAAAATAAATATAGTTTTTAAAAACAAAAATTTATTAGACCAATCTCTTACTCATAAAAGTTTTAATTCTTCTAAAAATAATGAGAAAATTGAATTTTTAGGTGATCGTGTACTAGGACTGGTTATGGCTAAAAAATTATTAGAAATTTATCCTAACGAAAAAGAGGGAATACTTGATAAGAAATTTGCTTCACTTGTTAATAAAAAATCTTGTCTTGAAATTGCAAAATCAATTAATTTAGAAAAATATATAAAAACTTTTAATCCAAGAAATAAAAAAATAAAAATTGAAGATAAAATTATTGCAGATAGTTGTGAAGCTTTAATAGGAGCAATTTATCTCGATAAAGGTTTTAATATTGTTGAAAAATTTATTTTAAAGCAGTGGGAAGCAAAAATTAGTGATAGCGTTGTTACCGAAATTGACGCCAAAACCAAGTTACAAGAACAAACATTAAAAAAATTTAAAAGTCTTCCTAAATACAAATTAATCTCAAACACTGGACCAAGACACAAACCTGTATTTAAAGTAGGAGTAAAATTACCTAATACAAAATACTTTATTGGCATTGGCAATTCCAAAAAAAATGCCGAACAAAGTGCTGCCACAGAGTGTTTAAATAGTTTCAATAAATAATATGAATTGGTCTGATGAAGGTTTTTTGTTAAGTAAAAATAGATATAACGAAAACTCCTTGATTGTAGAAATTTTCACCAAAGAAAAAGGCAAAGTATCAGGCATTATATTTGGCGGAACATCAAAAAAAATTAAAAATTATCTACAAATAGGAAATAAATTGCATGTTAATTATAACTCAAAAAATGAAAATAGGATTGGCTATTTTAAAGTTGAAATTTTAAATGCTTACAGTCCTTTGTATTTTGATGATAGGCAAAAATTATCATGCTTAACCTCTGCAATGAATTTGATTAAAATTTTAACAGCAGACGCACAATCAAATGAAAAAGTTTTTTTCATAATTCATAATTTCTTTTTAATTTTACAAGATAAAAATTGGTTAAAAAAATATATTTTTTGGGAATTAGAATTACTCAAAATATTAGGTTATGATTTAGAATTACAAAACTTAGTAGAGAAAGATACTGAAAATAACGAAACTGTTTATTATGTTTCATCATCAAATGAAAAAAAATATGTTCCAAACTTTCTTATTGAAAAAGATAAAGAGGTAAAAGATATTAAAATTTTATTAAAAGGTTTGAAGTTAGTTAATGATTATCTAGATAAAACGATTTTAAAACCAAACAATATTAATTTTCCAAATAATAGATTGTTATTTCTTAATACTTTAAGGTGATTACTTTATTATTTTGTCAATTCGATCAGCGTAATAACTTACAATTGCATTTGCACCAGCTCTTTTGAAAGCCACTAAACTTTCATACACTGCATCTTTATTTACAAGGTTTTTATTAATAGCATTTTCTATTAAACTGTATTCTCCAGATACTTGATAAGCAAAAACTGGGATTTTGAATTTTTCTTTAATTGATTTAATTATATCTAAATATGGCATTCCTGGTTTAACCATAACCATATCAGCTCCTTCTTTTATATCTAAAGCAACTTCTCTCAATGCTTCATCAGAATTTCTAAAATCCATTTGATATGTTTTTTTATCTCCTTTTAATGAACTTTTTGACCCGACGGCATCCCTAAAGGGACCATAAAAGCTGGATGCATATTTTGCTGCATAAGATAAAATCTGAACTTCTTGGAAATTGTTTTGATCGATTGCTTTTCTAATTTTACCAATCCTACCATCCATCATATCTGATGGAGCTAAGACATCGCAACCCATTTCAGCATGAAGTAAAGATTGGTTTATTAAAACTTGAATTGTTTCATCATTTAAAATTTTATCAGATTTGATTAATCCGTCATGTCCATGAGAGGTATAAGGGTCCAATGCAACATCACACATAATTCCAATTTGATTTTTGTATTTTTTTTTAATCATTCTTGATGCTCTACAAACAAGATTATTTTCATTGAGTGCTTCTGATCCAAGTTCATTTTTCAATGATTTTTTTGTATTTGGGAAAAGAGCAACCATTGGAATTCCTTTGCTGATTGCTTTGTCGATAATTTGACTGATTCTATCTACTGAATACCTGTAGACGCCAGGCATCGATTTTATATGTTGTTTTTTATTTACTCCATCAATAAGAAAAATTGGAAGAATAAAATCATTAGGACTTAGGGTATTTTCCTGTATTAGTTTTCTAGTCCAGGAAGATTTTCTGTTTCTTCTTAATCTTAGGCTTGGATATTTTCCTACAATCATGTTTAAATTTACTTTATTAATGCGACAAATGTATTATACAAATATCTCTTAAATTAAGTACAAAACCATTTTTATGAGCATTGATAACACAAAAGTTGTAAACCTAAACCTAAAAAAAGAAGAAAGAATTTTAGATTTTAGTGATTTTCAAAAACAAAACTTGAAATTTGATATAAATAAACTTCAAGAGGCTTATAACCAAATTATTAAGACAAAAAAATTCGAAGATGCTGGGATAACACACTTTGGAGCTATTTCATTAACTCAAATTCCTGGTGATCCTGATTCAATCAAAGGCAATAAAGCTAGAGGTGTTTATTGGACTAAACCTGATAAAACTGGAAAAGAGGTTTCTAGAGATATAGAAATTGATGAAGCAGCTTATTCTGAATTTATAAAAGATTATGAGAATACTTATTTTAAAGAAGTTTATGATGTTTTATCAAGTAAATATAAATTGGGTAGAGTAAGAATTTTATTAAAAGAACCAAGATCAACTTTAAGTTGGCATAGAGATCCAGAACCAAGATTGCATATTCCAATCGTAACTAATCCTGGATGCTTAATGGTTATAGATAATGTTGCAAAACATATGCCTGCAGATGGTTCTGTTTGGGTGACTAATAACACAAAATATCATAATGCATTTAATGGTGGTGAAGAAAATAGAGTCCACCTTGTTGCTTGTGTGCTAGATTATAAATTCAATTAATTTGAAAAAGATATTTATCTCTTCAGATCACGCTGGTTTTAAACTTAAAGAAGCAATTAAAATTTATTTAGAAAAGAAAAAAATTAATTTCCAAGATTTTGGTCCTTCAAATGAGAATAGCGTTGATTACCCAGATTATGCACATAAAGTTGCAAGAAAAGTAAATTCATCTAAAAAAAATATTGGTATTTTGGTATGTGGATCAGGTACTGGAATGAATATTGCAGCAAATAAACATAAAAATGTTAGAGCCGCTCAATGCTTTAATGAAAAATCTACTAAATTATCTAGATTGCATAATGATGCAAATATCATTACATTAGGGTCTAGATTACTAACTAAAAAAAATGCATTAAAATTTATTAGCATTTTTTTAAATACAAAGTTCGAAGGTGGAAGACACTTAAAAAGAGTAAAAAAAATATAATTAATTATGTCTAGTGAAAAAAGTTATTTAAACGATAGTTACAAGAGTTTCTTCGAAGATGGTTTGTCTAGCAAAGACCCTGAATTATATAAAGCTATAAAAGACGAACTCTTAAGACAACAACAACATATAGAATTAATTGCATCAGAAAATATAGTTTCTCAAGCAGTTCTTGAAGCTCAAGGATCAGTTTTAACTAATAAGTATGCCGAAGGATATCCTGGAAAAAGATACTATAATGGTTGCGAACATGTCGATGTTGCAGAAAGTCTTGCAATTGAGAGATTAAAAAAATTATTTAATTGTAAATATGCAAATGCACAACCTCACTCTGGAGCCCAAGCAAATGGAGCTGTATTTTTAGCTTTATTAAATCCTGGAGATACATTTATGGGAATGAGTTTAAATTCAGGTGGACACATAACACACGGATTGAAAATATCTATGTCAGGTAAATGGTTTAACGCTATAGGTTATGACGTTGATAAAGATTCTGAACTTATTGATTATGATAATGTTGAAAAACTTGCTTTACAGCATAAACCTAAATTAATAATAGCAGGCGGCAGTGCTTATTCTCGAGTAATAGATTTTAAAAGATTTAGAGAAATAGCTGATAAAGTAGGAGCCTATTTAATGGTTGATATGGCACATTTCTCAGGACTTGTGGCTGGTAAAGGTTATCCAAATCCATGTGATTACGCTCATGTTGTAACCTCAACTACACATAAAGTTTTTAGAAGTGCAAGAGGTGGAATAATTTTGTCTAATGACGAGGAGCTTGGTAAAAAGTTTAACACAGCTGTTTTCCCTGGTTATCAAGGTGGACCTTTGATGCATATTATTGCTGCTAAAGCTGCTGGTTTTCTAGAAGCTCTTCAACCAGATTTTCAAGATTATATAAAATCTGTTTTAGCTAATGCAAAAATCTTAGCCGAAACTTTAAAAAACAATGGATTTAAAATTTATTCAGATGGAACTGATACTCATTTAATGCTTGTTGATTTAAGACCTTTTAATGTTAAGGGAAATCTTGCAGCGGAAAGTCTATCAAGAGCCAACATAACATGTAATAAAAATGGAATACCTTTTGATACAGAGAAACCAATGATTACATCGGGAATTAGATTGGGTACTCAAGCAGCCACAACTCGTGGATTTGGTTTAAATGAGTTTAAAACTGTAGGCGAATTGATAACAAAAACTATTAAAGGTTTATCTGAAAACCCAGATGATAATAGCAAAGTTGAAAATGAAGTTAGAAATGAAGTTATTAGTCTAACTTCATCATTTCCAATATATAAAAATTTATAAAGAATGATTTGTCCTTGTGAAAAAAAAGGTGATACTTCAGTTGTAGACTCAAGACCTACAGAGGATGGCACCGCTATAAGAAGACGAAGACTGTGCATTTGCGGAGAAAGATTCACCACTTTTGAAAGAATTCAATTTAGAGAGCTAATGGTAGTTAAGAAAAATGGAAGAAAATCTTCTTTTGACAGAGATAAGTTGTCTAAATCAATTTATATAGCTCTTAAAAAAAGACCTATAGATACAGCAACCGCAGAAAAATTTATTAGTAAAATTTCAAGAGCCTTAGAAGAACTGGGTCAAACAGAAATATCAACTAGTACAATTGGAACAATGGTTATGGAAGGATTAAAAGAGCTTGATCCTGTAGCATACGTGCGTTTTGCTTCCGTTTATAGAAATTTTAGAGAAGAAAAAGACTTTGTGCAATTCGTGGACAGATTAGATGTCTACAAAAAAAGATAAATTTACCAGTAAAGATAAACAATTCATGCAAATTGCCCTTAATTTGGCAATTGCTCGCGAAGGTTTAACCGGCACAAATCCATCTGTTGGATGTGTAATTGTTAAAAATAATAAAATTATATCTATAGGACAGACTTCACATGATGGAAGGCCTCATGCTGAACGAAATGCAATTAAAGACTCTATTGAAAATGTTGCTGGTTCAAAGATGTATGTCACATTAGAACCGTGTTGTCATAAAGGAAAAACACCACCTTGTACAAATTTAATAATTAAATCAAAAATATCAGAAGTTATTTACTCAAATTCTGATATTGACGAACGTGTTAGTGGAAAATCTTTTAAAGTTTTAAAATCAAGTAAAATAAAAGTTAGAAAAAATCTTTTAAAAAAAGAAATCAGTCGGTTTTACTATCCTTATTTTTTTAACAGAAAAAATAAAATACCTTTTGTTACAGGTAAAATTGCAGTTTCAAAGAACAATTTAATTTATAGCAAAGAAAAGCAAAAAATTACTAATATTTATTCTGATAAGTTTTCACATTTTTTAAGATATAAAAATGATACGATATTAATTTCACACAAAACTTTAAACAAAGATAATCCAAAACTAAATTGTAGACTTAAAAACAAAAATAATTTTTCACCTATAAGAGTCATTTTAGATAATAAGCTAAATTCTAATCCAAACTCTTACTTAATAAAATCTGCAACTAAAATAAAAACAATTATTTTTTACAATGAAGCAACAAAATCAAAAATCTCATTATTTAAATCTAAAAAAGTCTTATTAATAAAATCTAAAATTAATAAAAATAAAGAATTCAATTTAAAAGAAATATTAAAAAAACTTTATTTATTAGGTAGTAGAAATTTATTGGTTGAAGGTGGAGATAAACTTACAAAATCATTCCTATATGATAAAATTTTCAATAAATTTTATTTGTTTAAAAGTTCAAATAATTTGTCTAAAAAAACTGAATTTGTTGAATTTAACAGTTTAAATACTTTAAAATCAAAATATAGATATAAGTCAAAACTAAACCTTAAATTAAAAAAGGATAAAATAGAATTTTATAAAAACTATGTTTAACGGAATTATATATAACCAAGGTATTGTCAAAAGAATTACTAGAAGACCAAAAGGCATCAATATATTTGTTAAAAGTAATTTAAAGGTTTCATCAAAAGATATGGGATTGTCAGTTGCATGTGATGGGGTATGTCTCACACTAATTTCCTATAAGTCAAAAATAATGGAGTTTTATTTATCTAATGAAACTTTGGTTAGATCTAAATTTAAATTTCTTAAAGAAAATGATATTTTGAACTTAGAATTACCTTTGAAATATGGAACTAAAATTTCTGGCCATATTTGTCAGGGTCATGTGGATACGGTTGGAATAGTTAATAGTATTAATAAAATAGATAAATCTTATCTTTTTGATTTTGAGATACCAAAAAAAGAGAGAAAACATTTAATAGAGAAGGCGTCAATATGTGTAAATGGTATCTCTCTTACAATTTCAAAAATTACAAAAAAAGGTTTTCAAATTTGGATTATTCCCCATACTTATAAAGAGACCAATTTATCTACTTTAAAAAAATCTAGTTTGGTAAATATTGAGATTGATATCTTGTCTAAATATGTAAGAAATTATTTTAATGACAAAAAATAATTTTGCATCAATAGAAACTATCATCAGTATTGCCAGAAAAGGTGGAATGTTTATTTTAGTTGATGATGAAAAAAGAGAAAATGAAGGCGATTTAGTAATATCCACATCAGATACTAATTCAAAAAACATAAATTTTATGGCCAAGTATGGCAGAGGTTTAATTTGTTTAGCTCTAGATAGTGTTCAGGCAAAAAAGTTAAACCTTTCATTAATGTCACCAATTAATCAATCAAGGAATAAAACTGCATTTACCATTTCTATCGAAGCTAAAAAGGGAATTACAACAGGAATTTCAGCGAAGGATAGAGCCAAAACAATTAAAGTTGCCTCAAAGAAAAATGCTAACAAAAATGATATTGTATCTCCTGGTCATGTTTTTCCTATAATAGCAAAAGATGGAGGTGTTCTTGTTAGAGCTGGTCACACTGAAGCTTCGGTTGATATTTCAAAATTAGCAAAAAAAAATAATTCAGCTGTGATTTGTGAAATCATGAATGAAGATGGCACAATGGCAAAAGGGAGAGATTTATTTAATTTTGCAAATAAACATAAACTTAAAATTGGTAAGATTGAAGATTTGATTGCTTATAGACTTAAAAAAGAAAAACTAATAAAATTAAAAAAACAAAGTTCAATTATAGTCAAAGATCAAAAGTATAATATTCGAATTTACGAAAATTTAATTGATGGAGCTGAACATTTTGCTTTAATTAAAGGGAAGATTAAAAAAGGTATCACTCCAAGAGTAAGGGTAATTTCTTCGAATGTTGTTAAAAATTATTTAATAAATCAACAATTGCCAAACTCATTTAACAAAACTTTAAATTATTTTAAAAAATATACAAATTGTGTTTTGGTATTTATTAAAGACTCTAATTTAAAATCTGTAACCCAAACTCTAAAAGATTATAAAAATAAAAATTTTTATAAAAAAGGGAATGATAAATTAATTAGAAATTATGGAATTGGAGCACAAATAATAAAAGATTTAAAAATAAAAAACATGATATTAATAACAAAATCTCCAAAAAAAGTTATTGGTTTGGATGGATATGGTATAAAAATTACCAAACAAGAATTAATCTAATGAAGAAAAAAATTTTAATTGTTATAGCTGATTATTACAAAGATATTGCTGATGGTTTGCTTAAAAGTGCTTTAAAATTAATCTCAAAAAAAAATAATATAAAAATTATTAACGTTCCTGGAGCTTTTGAAATACCGGTAACTATTTCTAAAAATATAAAAAAGTTTGATGCTTTTTTAGCCCTTGGTTGCGTAATTAAAGGTCAAACTCCTCACTTTGATTTTATTTCTCAAGCGGCTACCAATGGCATAATGGAGCTATCAATCTCTAGCAAAAAACCAATTGGAAATGGAATAATTACCTGTCTAAATATGTCTCAAGCTAAAGCGAGAAAGAAAAAAGGTGCAGAAGCAGCGGAAGCAGTAATTTCTGTTTTGTCTCAAAAATGAGAACACATTTTAATCCAAAAAATAACCCAAGAGTAATTATAATACAAAAACTGTACGGTAAATTTTATAATGAAGATGATGAATTAAATTTTCCCAAACATAGATTTAAAAAATTTATAAAAGATATAGTTTTAGGAACAATCGAAAGAAATGATTTAATTTTAGATGAGTTGAAAAATAAACTAGGTGATGAATTTATTTTTGAAAATTTAGATAAAGTTTTTCAAACTATTTTAAAAGCTGCAACTTATGAATTAATGTATAAACCAAATTTATCTTTAAATATAATTATTAAAGAGTACTTAAATTCTTCAAATTATTTCTTAGAAAATTCGCAAACAAAGTACCTAAATGCTTTACTAGATAATATTGGGAAAAAATTAAGAACAAATGCATGAATTTGAATTAATTAACAATTATTTTTCTGGTATTTCAAAAAAAAATAAAGCAGCTTTAAATTTAAATGATGATGTTTTTTACGATAAAAAAAAAGGATTAATTGTTTCAGTAGATACATACAATTTAGGAACACATTTCATTGATTTTACAAAACCTGATTTAGTTATTAAAAAAATTATAAGATCCTCCATTTCAGACTTAATTTGTAAAGGAGTTGAACCTAAATATTATTTTATTGCTGGATCTGGTAACAAAAAAAACTTTACAAAAAGTAATCTTAAAAAAATATCTAAATCTTTAAAAGAAGAGCAAAAAAAATATAATTTATCTTTAGGAGGCGGAGATACAGTTTTCTCTAATAAACTTAGTTTTACAATTACTTCAATTGGATTTTCTAATAAAATAATTTTTAGGAATCAATGTACAGTCAATGATGATATTTATGTTACAGGAAATTTAGGAGACAGCTTTGTTGGACTTCAGATTTTAAAAAATAAAATAAAACTAAATAAACATAAATCTAAATATTTCATTAACAAATATTATATGCCTGATATCCAAAATAAATTAACTAAAAAACTATTTTCTTTTGCAACTAGCTCAATGGATATATCTGATGGGTTAATTGTAGACTTAAATAAATTAATAAACAAACAAGATGTTTCTTTTAAAATTTATGAGAAACTTATCCCTGTATCAAGAAACCTTGCTTATTTAGTCAGTGATAAAAATTATAAAAAAATAGACTTAGTTTCCAACGGTGATGATTATCAAATTTTGTTTACAGCTAGACCTAATAAAGCCAGAATCATAGATAAGTTAAGTAAATCTCTTGGAGTGAAAATTTCTAAAATTGGTTCTATTTTATCTGGAAAAAACATGTCTTTGATTTTTGATCAAAAAGGTAGGGAAATCGCCAATAATACAAGAGGTTATATCCATCAATTTTGAAGTTAATTATTGTCTTTTTTGACTTTTTTTGTATTGTCCGGGCTTAAAAAATTAACAACCAACAACTTAAGGGTTATATGAGCGCAACTGTTGAAACTATTTTATTGTACACAATCGGAGCTGGTTTTTTGTCCATCGTATATGGATTTCTAACTGGTAAGAATATTTTAAATTCAAGTGCTGGAAATGCAAAAATGCAGGATATTGCATCTGCAATTCAAATTGGAGCGAAAGCGTATCTAGCTAGACAATACAAAACAATTGCAATTGTTGGTGCAGCTGTTTTGGTTATAGTTAGTATTGCGTTTAGTCCACTAGTCGGACTTGGTTATCTAATTGGTGCAACATTATCTGGTATTGCAGGTTATGTAGGTATGTTAGTTTCTGTTGAGGCTAACGTTAGAACTGCTGAAGCTTCAAGAAAAGGTCTAGCTCAAGGTCTATCTGTTGCATTTAAATCAGGTGCTGTAACTGGTATGTTGGTTGCTGGTTTAGCTTTGTTGTCAATAGCAGTTTATTATTTTTTATTATTGAAATATGAAGTTGATGAAAGAGAGATTGTAAACGCTCTTGTTGCTCTAGGTTTTGGAGCTTCTTTAATTTCAATTTTTGCAAGACTAGGTGGTGGTATTTTTACTAAAGGCGCAGATGTTGGAGCTGACCTTGTTGGTAAAGTCGAAGCTGGAATTCCAGAAGATGATCCAAGAAACCCAGCTGTTATTGCAGATAACGTAGGTGATAATGTTGGAGATTGTGCTGGTATGGCTGCTGACTTATTTGAGACTTACGCTGTAACAATTGTTGCTACAATGGTTTTATCATCAATATTTTTTGTTGGTGACCTTAATATGATGATTTATCCTTTAACTATTGGAGCTGCTTGTTTATTAACATCTATAGTAGGAACATTCTTTGTTAAACTTGGAAAAGACAAAAATGTTATGAATGCTTTATACAAAGGTTTTATTGTATCTGCTATAGCATCTTTAGTTATTCTTTGGCCAGTAACGGATCACGTAATTGGTTTTTCAAATGAATACACTGTTGCCAGTAAAACTTTTAATGGAATGAATTTATATTATTGTGGCGTAATAGGATTAGTTATAACTGGATTATTAATTTGGATCACTGAATATTACACTGGAACAAGTTATAGACCAGTTAAATCAGTTGCTTTATCATCTACTACTGGTCATGGAACAAATGTTATTCAGGGATTAGCTGTTTCAATGGAAGCTACTGCGGTGCCAGCACTAATAATTGTAGCAGGAATTCTAATTACAAATTCCATTGCTGGATTATTTGGAATTGCAATTGCTGTAACAACGATGTTAGCTTTAGCTGGAATGGTTGTTGCTTTAGATGCTTATGGTCCTGTAACAGATAATGCAGGTGGGATAGCTGAAATGTCCAACTTGGATAAAAAAGTAAGAAAAACAACTGATGCTTTAGATGCTGTTGGTAACACAACTAAAGCTGTAACAAAAGGTTATGCAATTGGTTCAGCTGGTTTAGGAGCGTTAGTTTTATTTGCTGCCTATACTGAAGATATTAAACATTTTTCAAAGGAAGCAGGATCTGCTTTAGAAGGTATTGTTGTAACATTTGATTTATCTAACCCTTATGTTGTAGTCGGATTATTAATTGGAGGAATGTTACCTTATTTGTTTGGTTCAATGGGTATGCAAGCTGTTGGTAGAGCAGGTGGTGCTGTTGTTGTTGAAGTTAGAAGACAATTCAAAAAGTTTCCAGGTATTATGAAAAAAACACAGAAACCTGATTATGCAAAATTAGTGGATTTATTAACTGTTGCTGCAATTAAAGAAATGATCATTCCCTCGTTGCTACCAGTATTATCTCCTGTTGTTTTGTATTTTATAATTTTAGGCATAGGTGGACAAGTTGCTGCTTTAGCTGCTGTTGGTGCAATGCTTCTAGGTGTTATTATAACAGGACTATTCGTTGCTGTATCAATGACAGCAGGTGGTGGTGCTTGGGATAATGCTAAAAAATATATCGAAGACGGTAATCATGGCGGTAAAGGTTCTGAGGCACATAAAGCTGCTGTGACTGGTGATACAGTTGGTGATCCTTACAAAGATACAGCAGGTCCTGCAGTTAACCCAATGATTAAGATTACAAACATTGTTGCTCTGCTTTTATTAGCAGTTATCGCTGGCTAATTTTTTTCTGATTATTGACCCTTTTATTAAGAGGGTCATTAATTTTTTGTCTTAAGCTGGAAAAAAAATTATAAATGAATGTGTTTTTTTTAAAATCGTTACCAGTAATGTTTTTTGCAATTTTTAAATTATTCATATCATCTTTATTATATAAATCTTTTTTTTTTAATAAGCCGTATTTATCAATTTCAAGAACTAACACATTGTTTTCATAAATTTTCATTCTTCCAAGATTTTTAAGTTTTGATTGAGTTTGCTTTCTCTCAATATATATCCATATGTCATTATTAAATTTACTTTTAGTTGAAGGACTACCTAAGGCTTTAATAATATCATTTTTATTTGTTTTATTTACAATTAAAGACTCTTGTCTTTTTTCTAACATAGGAACACCATGATGTTTTACAACAGTTTTTATTGAGCAATTTGAAACTATAAAAGAAAATAAAATTATATATAATAAATTTTTCATGAACCAAAAATATTTAAATATTTATAATAATTTAATTAATTTAACTAGAAATAAAGATTTATATAAAAATTTAAATAGAGATGATAATTTTTCTGATCGATTAACACTTTTTTTACTACATTTTTCATTTTTTTTGAAAAATTTTAAAAATGAGGAAAATAAAGAAATTTTACAAGAAATTTATGATTTTAATTTTAGACAATTAGAGCTAAGTATTCGAGAAATAGGTTACGGCGATCAATCAATTAATAAGAAAATGAAGGCTTATATAAATCTTTTTCATTCAATGGTTTCAGAAATACATTTTTGGGACACATTAAATAAAAACGAAAAATTAAATAAAATTTCTTTATTTTTGAGTGAATTTCAAAATATTGAACATTTACTTGAGTATTTTGATGAATTTAATGAAAATTTATCAAAAAAAAATTTGAATTATTATTTAAAAAGTGTAATTAACCCATAATTATGGCTGTACCAAAACGTAAACAAACCCCATCCAGAACTGGAATGAGACGGGCACAAACTATGAAATTTTCAACTAAGAATATAGTTGAAGATAAAAAATCTGGTGAGTATAGACTATCACATCACCTAGATCTTAAAACTGGTATGTACAAGGGCAGACAAGTTTTAGACCCAAAAGAATAATATATTAATTAAAATGTCTGAAAAAATTAAAATTGCAGTTGATGCAATGGGAGGGGATGGTTCTCCTAAAAAAACAATTGATGGTATCATACTAAATCATCAATTAAATAAAGATGTATTCTATAAAATTTTTGGTGATGAAAAATTAATATTACCTCTGCTAAAAGGTAAAATAAAAAATGAATTCTATGAAATTATTCATACAGCAAATTCAATTAAAAGTACTGATAGTCCTTTAGAAGGAGCCAAGAGAGGTAAAGACACGAGTATGTGGCTTGCTGTACAAAGTGTAAAGGATCATCAAGCTGATATAGTTATATCTGCAGGAAATACTGGTGCATTATTAGTTGTATCGAAATTAAATCTTAAAATGATTGAAAGCATAGATAAACCTGCTTTATCAGCTTTGTGGCCAAATAAAAAGGGAATGAGTGTTGTGCTAGATTTAGGTGCAAATATTGAATGTAGTTCAAAAAATCTAAAAGATTTTTCTATTATGGGAGCTGCTCTTTATAACTCTTTATTTCCAAATAATAAGGCAAATGTAGCTTTATTAAATATTGGCTCTGAGGAATTAAAGGGAAATGAAACTATAAAAGAGACTTATCAATTACTTAATGAAAAAAAATCTGAAAATTACAATTTTTCTGGATACATAGAAGGAAACCACATAATGGATGGTGACGTAAATGTAATCGTTTCTGATGGGTTCACTGGAAATGTAGCACTTAAGACTGCTGAAGGAACAGCTAATTTTATAGTAAGTGAATTAAAAAGTACAATGACAAGTTCTATTTTAGGAAAAATATCTTCTTTATTAAATATATCGAATTTAAATAAGTTTAAGAAAAGATTAGATCCAAGATTATATAACGGAGCTATATTTATTGGTCTAGATTCTCCTGTTGTTAAAAGCCATGGAGGTACTGATTTTGTTGGCTTTTCAAATTCACTAGATGTTTGTCATAGAATTGTAAAAGGTAATTTGATAGAAAAGATCAAAAAGAATCTGATATGAGAATAAATTTAACTAAGAAAGATTTAGTTAATTTAATTTATATGCAGCTTGGTTTTTCTAAGCAAATCTCAGATAATTTGATTGAGGATTTTTTATCAACAATTACAGAAAATATTATATCTGAAAAAAAACTTAAATTATCAAAATTCGGCACTTTTTCAGTAAGACAAAAAAAATCAAGAATAGGAAGAAATCCAAAAACTAAAGAAACAAAAATGATTTCAAGCAGAGATGTAGTTTTATTTAAACCTTCAAAAGAATTTAAGGACTTTATTAACAATAAAAACAATGGATAAAGCAGATCAAGCCTACAAAACTATAGGTGAAGTTGCGCAAATTTTAGGTTTAAAAGTAAATAAAAAAGGTATTTTGCCAACACACATAATAAGATTTTGGGAAACACAATTTAAACAATTAAAACCAAAAATCCTGAACTCTAATAGAAGATATTATGATGAAAAAAATATAGACCTTCTAAAAAAAATTAAATTTTTACTCAAAGAGCAAGGTATGACAATCAATGGGGTAAAAAAACTCCTAGATAATGAAGATACTTTAAAGCTTGACGAAATGGCAGATAAATCTATAAAAGCTGAAAAATTGAAAAATAAATTAACTAAGATTTCTGAAATTTTAAAAACATTAAAATAAATGGCAAAAAAAACCCACGTAAAAGTTAGATTAGTACCTGAGGCCAAACCCGACAGTTCTTTTTTTTATTATGTAAAAAAACCTGCTGGTGGTGAAAAAGCAAAAGTTAAGTTATCTGCTAAAAAATACAATCCAGATACACGAAAGCATGAAATGTTTGTGGAAAAAAAACTCCCACCACATAGCAAATAACTATTTTTTTTTAAAATTTCTTCTTTCGTAATCAATATAAGACCAGATCATATTTTTCCATATTCGATTAGTAATCCTAGGATCAATTCTCTGTTTAATAGATTTTGCTTTAATATTCTTTAATATGAGGTTGATTCTTTTTTTATCTACTATTTCTTTTTTAAATTCTTTTAGCTTTAAAACTTCTTCAACTAATTTTGTTCTTTTTTTTATGAGAGATAATAACTTATTATCTAATTTGTCTAATTTAACTCTTATTAAATCTAGTTTTTTTTTATTATTTGGCGACATTTAATTTATTGGAATACTTAATAATTATTATATTTATCTGAGCATGTACAGTGAGAATAATCATTTAAATTATCAACTTAAATTGTGGATGCTATCACTATTAGTTTTGGTTTCTTTAATTATATTAGTGGGTGGTTTAACAAGATTAACAGACTCTGGTCTATCTATTACCACGTGGGAATTATTTGTTGGTTTTTTTCCACCTTTTTCAAATGAAAAATGGTTAGAGTATTTTAATTTATATAAAACGATACCTGAGTACACCCAACAAAACTACAACATGACTTTAGATGACTTTAAAGTAATATTTTGGTGGGAGTGGGGACATAGACAGTTGGGAAGAATAATAGGTTTAACGGTGTTGCTCCCAATGATCTATTTTTCAATCAAGCATGGATTTTGGATTATTAAAAAATATGGAATTATTTTTTTACTAGTTTGTTTTCAAGGATTTTTGGGTTGGTACATGGTATCAAGTGGATTAGTTGAAAGAATTGATGTTAGTCATTATAGATTAGCAATACATTTGGTTACAGCCTTTATAATTTTATCAATTGTGTATTGGCAATTTTTAAAATTGTCATCTTCTTTAAACAAAATAGTTGTTAATGATTTTTTTATTCTAAAAATATTTTTATTTTTATTATTTCTGCAAATAATTATAGGAGCTTTTGTATCTGGTATGGATGCTGGTAAAATTTATAACACATGGCCACTAATGGGAGTTAATTATTTTCCAGACGATAGTAGTTTTAAAGAATTTTTAAATTTAAAAGTTTTTGATAATCCATCGATTGTTCAATTTATTCATCGAAATTTGGCATACATAATCTTCGTAATTTATGCTTTAATTCTCTTCAAAATAATAAATTCAGGAAATAAAAATTTATTTAAACCAATTGCAATAATTGGCTTTAGTTTGTTACTTCAAATTATTCTTGGCGTGATAACTATTTTATCTGGAGTAAAAATGTTATTTGCATCTTTACACCAGATAAATTCTATTTTGGTAATACTTTCAACTTTGTATCTTGTATTTAGTTCTCAATACAAAAGATAAATTAACTAGTTTCTATTTGTAGACATAATAATAAAACTAACTAACTGCTTTTAAATTACCTTTTGATGACTTATCTAAAGCTTGATCTAAATCATCAATGATATCATCAATATGTTCTAAACCAATACAAAGTCTAACATACCCAGGGGTTACACCAGAAGCAGCTAATTCATCTTCATTTAATTGACTATGAGTAGTTGTTGCTGGATGTATTGCTAAACTTCTAGCATCACCTATATTTGCGACGTGATAAAACATTTTTAAAGCCTCAATGAACTTTTTACCAGCCTCGATACCACCAGCTAATTCAATACCAACTAAAGCACCATTACCATTCTTTAGATATTTTTTTGCTCTGTTTGATATCTCCTCATTATGTTCAGTAGCATAAATTACTCTCTCAACAGCTTTATGATTTTTTAAGTACTCAACCACTTTTGCAGCATTATCACAATGTTGTTTCATTCTTAAAGCAACTGTTTCAAGTCCTTGTATAACACCAAATGCATTATCTGGAGAAAGTGCTGATCCCAAATCTCTTAACAAGGTTACCCTTGCTCGTACTGCAAAGGCAACATTTGCACCTGTTAATTCAGGCACAGCTTTACCCCAAACAACACCTCCATAACTTGCATCTGGTTCATTAAATAGTGGCTGTCTTTTTGGATCTGCTGTCCAATCAAAATTTCCACCATCTACCAGTGCGCCTCCAACTACTGTTCCATGACCTGCTATATATTTTGTTAAAGAATAAACAACCACAGCAGCACCATGTTCAATTGGTTTACAAATTACAGGGGCAGCAGTGTTATCCAAGATTAATGGAATGTTATATTTTCTACCAATATTTGAAACTTCTTTAATTGGAAAAACTCTTAAATATGGGTTTGGCAATGTCTCTCCATAAAAAGCTCTAGTTTTATCGTCTATTGCTTTTTCAAAGTTTTTTGGATCAGAAGGATCTGCATATCTTACTTCTATACCAAGCTTACTTAAAGTATGTGTAAACAACGAAACTGTTCCACCATATAAATCTGTTGAACTGACAATATTGTCTCCAGCTTGAGCAACGTTTAATATTGCAAAAGTAGAAGCAGTTTGACCAGAAGCTACAGTTAAACTTGCAAGACCACTTTCAAGAGCAGCGATTCTCTTTTCTAACACATCGTTAGTTGGATTCATTATTCGTGTATAGATGTTTCCAAACTCTTTTAACGCAAATAAATTAGCTGCATGTTCAGTGTTATTAAATTGATACGAGGTTGTTCTATAAATTGGAACTGCTACCGAATTTGTAGCTGGATCACTTCTGTAATCTCCACCATGTATCGCAATAGTTTCTGGATTATTTCTTTTTGTACTCATTTTTACTCCTTTTTTAGTGCTTTTGCTTTCTGCAAGGCGCACAATACAGTTCAAATGCCTACCGATTTAAAATTTTGTTAAAATTCCATTTTAGCAGTTTTATGCCCGCAATAGGATCAAATCGGCGTAAGACAAATAGCATATTAGTTATGTTTTACAAGCTAAATATAAAATTGACTTTGAATAATTTAATAGTATTAATCCTGGCACAATGACAAAATTCACAAAAAAAGATCAAGTCACATCATCCTGGTACGAGATAGACGCAAAAAATGCAGTTGTGGGAAGATTAGCGACTGTTGTATCTAATATTATTAGAGGTAAAAATAAGACTACATATACACCTCACATGGATGATGGAGATTTTGTTGTAGTAAAAAATATCGAACAAGCAAAATTTACTGGTAAGAAGTTTCAAAATAAAAAGTACTATAGACATACAGGGCATCCTGGTGGAATTAAAGTTACTACACCAGAAAAACTTCATGAAAAAAAACCTGGAGAAACTTTAAAACTAGCAGTTAAAAGAATGTTGCCCGGTGGAGTTTTGGGTAGAAAACAATTAACAAAATTAAAAATTTATTCTGGAAGTGACCATCCTCATGCTGCACAAAATCCAAAAATTATAGAATTAGATAAACTAAACAATAAAAACATTGCAAGAAATTAATATGGAAAACGTACAATCAAACATAAAAACTCCAAAATTAAAGTTAGATTTTAAAGATAGTAAGTACGCGACAGGTAGAAGAAAAACTTCAATAGCGAAAGTTTGGTTAAAAAAAGGTTCTGGTAAAATTTATGTAAATGGCAAATTATATAATGAATATTTTGCTGACGAAATTCATAAAATGCAAATTACAAGACCTTTTGAGATTATAAATCAAGCTACAGATTATGATGTTAGATGTAGTGTAAAAGGTGGTGGACCTACAGGTCAAGCTGGAGCAATGGTTCATGGTATTTCTAAAGCTTTAGTTCTCTTTGATGAAAATTTAAAAACAACATTGAAAACTGAAAAGCTTACAACCAGAGACTCTAGAGCTGTTGAGAGAAAAAAACCTGGAAGAAGAAAAGCAAGAAGAAGCTTCCAGTTTTCTAAAAGATAATTTTTTTTACAATTTAAACTGCTATAATAAAAAATGCCTAAGCTTAATGCATTAGTTGCCGGATCTACAGGATATATTGGCGTTCAATTAATCAAGTTATTAATTAGCCACAAATATATTAATATTAGATATTTATGTGGAAATTCGTCTGTTGGAAAAAATATTTCTTATTATGACAAATCTCTGTCCAAAAAAAAATTACCTAAAATCGTAAAATTTAATCCTAAATTGTTAAATGGTATTGATGTTGTCTTTACAGCTCTACCAAATGGTGAAGCTCAAGATATAGCAAAAAAACTTAATGATAATATTACTCTAATTGATTTAGCAGCAGATTTTAGATTAAAAAAAGCTAATGATTATTTAAAATGGTATAAACAAAAACATCGAGCCCCAAAACTACAGAAGAAAAGCATTTATTGTTTGCCAGAAATAAATCGTGATGAATTAAAAAATCACAATATTATTTCATGTCCAGGATGTTACCCAACATCAATATTATTACCTCTTGTTCCACTAATTAAAAAAAAATTAGTTAAATTAGATAATATAATTATTGATTCAAAATCTGGATATTCTGGTGCCGGTAGAGGAGTTCATAAAAAATATAAAGATAAGAATTTATACGAGTCTTTAAGTGCTTATGGTGTTGGTTTTCATAGACATAATTCTGAAATTCATCAATTTTTAAGCAAATTTACAAATAAAAATTTTCAATTTAGTTTTACTCCACATTTATCTCCAATGTTTAGAGGTATATTAAGTACAATTTATCTAGATTTAGAAAAAAATATAAATCAATCAAAAATTATCAAAACACTTGAGATGTTTTATAAGGGAGAAAATTTTGTTAAAATATTAGACTCTGATAAACTCTTGAGCACAAATGATGTTATCAATACAAACAATTGCTTTATCACAGTGTGTAAATCAAAATATAAAAATAAAATAATCATTATTTCTGCAATAGATAATTTAATAAAAGGTGGAGCAGGTCAGGCTGTTCAAAATTTAAATAATAAATTTAATTTTCCCGAAAGAACTGCTTTAAAATGAAATATTTGTTCATTATTTTTCTAATTTTTTTATGTAGTTGTTCTTTAAATAAAGATTCTCAGTATTGGACAGAACATCCTGCCGAAAATAAAAAAAATAAAAAAAAAATAACTGAAATACTTAAAAAGTCAGACGATATAACAAAAATGACATTAGAAGAATATGAGATTTATATAGATGACTATACTAAAAAAAGTAAATATCCAGATATAAGCAAATGAATAATATAGTGAATGTTGCAGTTGTTGGACTTGGTCAAGTTGGTAATTATTTATTTAATGAACTAATTGTTAAAAAAAAAGATATTGAAATTAAAACAGGCAAAAGAGTAAATGTAGTAGCTATTTCTGCAAAAAATATAAATAAAAAAAGAAAATATAAAATTAATAGAAAAATTTTTTATAAAAATCCTTTTGAAATTTTTAAAAAAGAAAAAGTTGATATATTATTTGAAGTAATTGGACAATCTGATGGAGTTTCTAAAAAATTAGTTGAAACTGCTTTAAAGAATAAAATTCATGTAATTACACCAAACAAAGCTTTAATTTCAAAACATGGAAACAATTTAGCAAAACTAGCTGAAAAAAATAATGTCAATTTAGAATTCGAAGCATCTGTTGCTGGTGGGATACCGATATTGAGATCTATTAAAGAAGGATTAGCTACTAATAAATTATCTAAAGTTTATGGAATTTTAAATGGTACTTCAAATTATATATTATCAGAGATGGAAAATTCTGAGCAAAATTTTGTAGATGTTTTGAAAAAAGCTCAACTGCTTGGATATGCAGAACCTGGTAATCCTAAATTAGATTTAAATGGTTTTGACGCATTTGCAAAAGTAAGAATTTTATCTGCTTTGGCTTTTAATAGTAAAATATCAAATAAAAAATGTTTAATGGAAGGAATAGAAAAGATTGATTTAAAAGATATTAAAATTGCAAATCAATTAGACTTAAGAATTAAACTACTGGGTATCTCTGAACTCAAAAATAATCAACTTTTTGAAACTGTTCATCCATGTCTTGTCAGTAAAAAATCGTATATTGGTAATGTAAATGGAGTAATGAATGCTGTGATCCTTAATGGTAAACCAGTGGGAGAAAGTTTATTACAAGGGGAGGGTGCTGGACCAGGTCCTACTTCATCATCTTTATTATCTGATTTATTATCTATTTTAAGAGGAAACATCAAAAAGCCATTTGGTGTAAGTGTAAATAAGCTAAAAACTTTAAAGACTTACAATGTAAATAATTATATTAATTCTTTATATTTAAGATTTGAAGTTAAAGATAAACCAGGCGTTTTATCCCAAATAACCAATCGTTTAGCTAAATATAAAATTTCTGTCAAAAGATTAATTCAAACTCCAGATAAAAAAAATAATAAAGCTACAATTGTAATAGTTACTCATAAAACCACAGAATTAAATTGTAATAGCTGTTTATCTATATTTAAAAAAAATAAGAATATCTTAAAATCACCTACGTTAATTAGATTGCTTGATTAATGGAAATTTATTTCAAGCTTTTTGAAGTTTTATTTCCTGTATTTTTTATCATTGCTATTGGCTATTATCTTGGAAAAAAAAACCCAAAGTTAGATACAGATTTTATTACAAATTTTGCTGGGAATATTGGTAGTCCAGCAATGGTATTTTATGCAATAACAACCACAGGCATTTCATTTAACATTTTTGTAGAATATTTTTGGTATTCATTAATTCTTATAATTGGCTTTAGTTTTATAGGAATAATTTTTTTAAAATTTCTTAAAAAAGACATTGTAACAGAACTACCTCCTTTTATTTTACCTAATACAGGTAATATGGGGTTACCTTTGTGTTTATTTGCTTATGGAAATCAAGGTTTGGGCATTGCTGCAACAATTTCCTCTTTAGTAATTCTTTTCCATTTTACTTTGGGTGTTTTTTTGGCAAGTAAAAAATTTGAACTTAGTTTACTTTTAAGAAGTCCACCTGTTTATGCAATAATAATATCAGTCTTATTTTTATTTTTTGAAATTGAAGTTCCTGTATTTTTGTTCAACACAACCATGATGCTAACTTATGCTGCAATTTTTTTAATATTAATGTCTTTAGGTATAGCATTAACAAGATTTAAGGTTTTTTCATTCAAATCAGCTTTTATTTCATCAATTGGAAGAGTAATTATTGGTCCTGTAATTGGTTTTATATTAATTAAATATTTTAATCTATCTGGATTTGCTGCAGGTGTATTATTAATTCAATGTTCAATGCCAAGTGCTGTTTTAACTTACTTGGTTGGCTCAATGTATTCTTCAAAAGAAGTTGTTGATAGCATAGCAAGTATGATTGTCGTATCAACTATAATGTCATTTATAACAGTTCCTATAACAATATTCTTTGCTTTAAAATATTTCTATTAAAGGATATCCTTCTATTATGAAGGCTATAATTTTAAATGCATCTGCTTGGATGATTGTTCCAGTGATGGATGCTTTTGCTAAATATTTAAGCTCATCAATGGATGTTTTGCAAATAACGTGGGCCAGATATTTTTTTACTGTAGTCTTTACCTTGTCGTTAATGCTTATTTTTTATAGACAATCACTTGTTTGGACCAAAAAACCAGGTCTTCAACTAATAAGAGGATTGATATTTGTTTTTTCTACATATTTATTCTTTTATGCGATTTCTGAAATTTCGCTCCCTAAAGCCTTAACATTAGCATTTGTAGCTCCAATTTGTGTAACAGCTTTATCTCCATTTTTTTTAAATGAGAAAGTAGGGGTTAAGAGGTGGACCGCTGTTTCTTTGGGATTTATTGGAACTTTGATTGTTATTAGGCCAGGTTTTATTGAGCTTAATTTTGCTACTTTAGCTGCTTTGGGAAATGGAATTTGTTATGGATTTTACCTTATTATAACTAGAAAACTAAGTACTTCAGATAACCCTCTTTTAACGCTTTTGCTTTCAGGTTTAATTGGAACAGTCATTATTAGCTTATTTATGCCTTCTGTATGGATAAATCCTACTACAAATCAGTGGATTTTAATGGCTTTAATCGGCCTTATAGCCTCTGTAGCCCATCTTTTCCTAATTTTATCACTTAAATATGCTGATGCATCTAAATTAGCTCCTTTGGGCTATACGGAAATCATAACCAACATATTAATTAGCTATTATTTCTTTCATGAATTACCTGATAATTGGACTTACTTAGGTCTTTTTATAATTGTCTTAAGCGGTCTCTATATAACGAGAAGAGAGTACATTTTAAAAACAAGTAATTAATAGTAATTATTTATATACTAATTATTAATGTTTAACATTAATATATTACATTAAATTACTGTAATTATTAAATAAATTTAATATATAAAAATACATTAATATGTAGTGAAGTAGAGTAATATTTCGGTTTTTTAATTGTAATAATTAATATTAAAGGCTTTTTTTGGGTCACATTGATTTAAAAAAAACACTAAATTTAGTTAAAAGCGATTAAAATAATATAAATTTCTAAAAGTGTTTAATTTCAACAGTTTTTTACTAATAGAATTCTAAAGTATTCTTTTTCATCAAAAATTGTAGGGCAGGTGGCTTAAAAAAAACTCTAAAATAAAGCAAATTTAAGACATTAAAAAAGGATTGAAATCATTTAAAAATAGAGCAATGCAGTAATAGAATATGCTCTTTAATCGCCCATAGAGGGTATTTATTTAGTTATATTTAGATCTATAGTACAACTGAAGGGTGAATAGCTCTATTTACGTGATTATGTGTGAAAACTGATTAAAAACCTTTATTTTCAACACTTTTTTAACCTTAAATGTCTACTTTTTCAGATCTAAGTAAACGCAGTTTAGTCTTAATTCCACCTTTTCCTGAGTATCCTCCGAGTGATCCATCAGTCCTAATTACCCTATGACAAGGTATTTTCGGAGGATATGGGTTTTTACCAACTGCATTTGCTACTGCTCTATGAGCTTTTGGCCTACCAATAGCTTTCGCCACCTGAAGGTAAGTTCTGACTTCTCCTCTAGGTATTTTTTTTAAGTAATTCCAAACCTTTATCTGAAATTTAGTCCCTTTTAAGTTCATATAATTCAAATCCTGTGTTTTTTGCAATTTTATCATATATTTTTTTTGCTGTCTCATTGGAAGAGTGGGTTATCCAACGAATTCCATCCCAATTATTTTCTTTAGATAAGGATTCTAAGTGTTTGATAAGTTTTTGAGCTATTTTTTGGCCTCTAAAATGTTCATCCACAAACAAATCATCTAAAAATCCGATATATTGACCTTTAATTGGTCTTGGCATTGTTCTGTAGTGTGCAATTCCAACAATTTTATCCTCAATTTCGTAACAAATTCCATTAACAACATGATTTTCGTCGTGTAACCAACTCCATAAAGTGTCTAAAATCTCTTGTTTCATAGGAACTTTATAAAATCTAGCATATCCACAATATAATTTTATCCAATTTTCTTTATCTTTTCTTTGAATTTTTCTAATCATTTATATTAATTATATTTTATAAATTATTGTAATTATTATCTTTTTTGATTTATGTAATTATATAATTTTTTAATCTTATCACTTGCACTTTTTTCAAACAATGCAGGTATAAATCCATGAATTAAAGCCATTAAACCTCCAATTAGCATTATAAAACTTACTTTTGTGGCTACAACCATGTGCTCACTATAACTTTCGTTAACTGAATTAAGATGTTGTTTAGATTTTTTTATCATAATTAATTAAAATATAGATATTGACTTATAAATTCTATTAATATATTATTTCCGATAATTAATGGTTATCGGAAATTATGAATAATTTAATAAATATAAAAAATTTAGAATTTGAAACAATCAAAAATTTAAAAAGCTCAAAAGCTTCAAATACATTGAGAGCTTACCAAGCTGATTTCAGAGATTTTTCAAATTTTTGCAGACAACATGGATTTAAAGAAATGCCAACTAATCCAAAAATATTATCATTATATTTAACTCATCTTTCATCTACATCAAGATACAGCACTCTAAAAAGAAGGATTGCATCTATAGGTATATTACATAAATTAAAAGGCCATTATCTAGACACTAAACATCCTATAATTGTTGAAAATTTAATGGGTATTAAAAGGAAATTAGGTATTAATCAAAAAAGCAAAAAACCATTATTAATCAATGATTTAAAATTAATTATTAATGTACTAGACAATACTAAAGGAAATTTTAATAAAAAATTAAGAGATAAAGCGATACTGCTAATTGGTTTTTCTGGAGGATTTAGAAGATCTGAATTAGTAAATATTGATTATGATGATCTAGAATTCGTTAATGAAGGTGTCAAAATTTTTATTAAAAGATCAAAAACTGATCAATCTGGAGAAGGATCAATAAAAGCAATACCATATTTCGATAAGGAAATTTATTGTCCAGTAAAAACTTTAAAAAATTGGTTGAATGAACAAAAAATTAAAACTGGTAAAATTTTTAATGTCTCAGATAAAACTATAGCCTTAATAATCAAAAAATACTCAAATTTAGCTGGTTTGGATGGCAATAAATATGCAGGTCACAGTTTGAGGTCAGGATTTGCTACATCTGCAGCCGAAGCTGGTGCCGAAGAAAGAAGTATAATGAATATGACAGGTCATAAATCAACAGAAATGGTTAGAAGATACATAAAAGAAGCTAATTTATTTAAAAATAACGCATTAAATAAAGTTAAATTCTAACTTTTAAAAATTATTTCACTACCTTTATTTACAAATTTAAACTTTATAATTGGTAGTTTATTAAAATTTTTAAATAATTTTTTTTGATATTTTTTTTTACAATAAACCAAAACAAAACCACCCCCTCCTGATCCAATAACTTTACCACCTGAAGCTCCACATTTAATGGCCAAGTTATAAATCTCATCTATATTTTTATTAGTTACTTTGTTTGATAATGATTTTTTAAAATTCCAATATTCATTTAACATTTCACCGACAATATCTATAGAATTATTTTGATTTAAAACATCTTTAAAGTTTAAAGTAATTTTTTTGATTTTATCTAGTGTAATTAAATTTTTATCTAGAGATTTTACTTTATCTTTTTCTACATCATTAGAATATCTATGCAAACCGGTGTAAATTAAAAAAAAATTATTGTTTAATAAAAATAAATTTTTTTTGGAAATTGATAAATTATCAACTTGAAAGTTTCCATCTTTTTTAAAATTAATAAAATTAAAACCACCATATGAAGCCCACACTTGATCTTGTGAGCCACAATTTTCATTAAGTTTATTTTGTTCAATAAAAATAGCTTTTTTAGCTAATTTTTTTTTAGAGATATGTTTATTTTGTAAATTTTGTATCGCATTTATTAATCCAACACAAAAAGATGAGCTAGTTCCAAGACCAGAATTTTTTTGTAAATCACCTTGGTAGTGAATTTCTAATCCTTTTTTGATTTTTAAATCTTTAAAAACAGCTTTTACCATAGGATGAATTATTTCATCACTATTATTAACAGTCTCATTTTTAGACCAAACAATTCTATGTTTGTAATTAAAAACATTTGGTAAATATCTTACAGTAACGTAAGAAAATTTATCAATAGTTCCCCCTATAACACATCCACCAAATTTAGAATAATACTCAGGAAAATCAGTACCACCGCCAAACAATGATACTCTAAAAGGGGTTTTGCAAATTATCATTAAAATAAATTATCCAAGAAAGCACAAATAGAATGGAGTATCATTTTGTGAGCTTCTTGAATTGATCCCGTTTTATTTGATGGAATGATAATAGATTTATTAGAGTATTTTTTTAATTCCCCTCCCCCTTTTCCAAGAAGAGAAATTAAATAAATTTTATTTTTTTTACAATATTTAGCTAATTTTATTAGGTTTAAAGATTGATTATTTTTTATATTTCCACCACTTGTGGATAGCAGAAACAGACAATCACCTTTTTTCGCATATCCAGAAAACTCTCTTTCAATATAATCGTTAAAATTAAAATCATTTGACCACGCTGTAATGGCTGCTGTATTTGAACCTAGTAAATAGAAAGGAAGAGGTTTTCTTTTTCTATTTTCATAAGTTGCTGTTAATTCTCCAACAAAATGAGAGCCATCAGCAAATGAACCACCATTACCATAAACATAAATTTTATTTTTTTTTCTTATAATGTTTGTTAAAAAATTAGAAATTTCTTCTATCCTGTTTAATTCTTTACTTAATAATTTGTATACTCTTAAACTTTCTTTATAGTGATTTTTTATATTACGATTCATTTTATGATATCTTTTATCTGTTTATACAAAGAAATTTTATTTTTGTAGTAAAATCTAACAGAAGCTTTTTTTGATGCCAATCTATCAGTTATTTTATCTCCTATAAAATAACTTTTTTTAGTATCAATATTCCATTTCTTTATCGCTTTTTCAAACATTCCAATATTTGGTTTTCTATCCCTAGAATTATTTCGATATTTTATATGTCTTGAATGCTTATAATAAGGTGCATAATAAATATCATCTATTTTAGCTTCATTGTAATTATTAATTTCTTTCGACATTTTTAGATGAATATCTTTTAATTTTTTTTCAGTAATCAACCCTTTCCCTACTGCAGCTTGATTAGTTAAAATAATAACTAAAAATTTTTTTTCATTTAAATAATGAATAGCTTTTTTAACACCAGATAAAAATTTAAATTTAGAAAAATTTAATATATATCCATTATCTTTATTTAGAACACCATCTCTATCTAAAAAAAAAGCTTTATTTTTTAAAAGTTTATATTGTTTTTTTATTATTTTTAAATTTTGATAAGAACCAATATCTATAATTTTTTCTGAAAATAAAATACCTTTAATTTTTTTTTTATTAATTAGTTCATTTAAAACTTCATTTTCTAATGATTGTTCTTTATTTTTTATGAATTCAAATATCTGTTTTTTAAAAAGATATATTCCTCCATTAGATAATCTAGATTTATTTTTCGTATATTCTACTGTTTCATTTTTATTTAAACTAATCCTGTTGATTTTATTATTATTTATTAAATTTTTTGAGTATGTAAGGGCCATCACACCAATTTGATTAATTATATTCATTTTCATAATTACATTTAAATCAATATCGAAATAAGTGTCACCATTCATTAAAATAAAATTATTTTTTAATTTATTTCTTAATTTGTAAAGTGCTCCCGCAGTACCTTTTTGAGTTCCTTCATCAATACATGTAATTAAAGAGTTATGTATTTTTTTTTTATGATATTTTGAAAAAAAAATTTTTTTTTTATATGAGCAAAGTAAATAAATATTATTAAAATTATATTTTATAAGTTTTAAAATTAATTGATCAAGGAAAGGTTTAGATCCTATTTTAATTAATGGTTTAGGGATTTTATTTGTAAATCTACTAATTCTTGAACCCTTACCCCCAACAAGTATTACGATATCTTTAACTTTCATTTAAAATCTTTAATAAATCCACTGCAACATTTTTATAGGATCTGAAATTTCTTTTTTGATATAATTTTTTTTTTAAGTTTAAATAAATTGTATCATCATTTAAAATTTGTGAAGCGTAGTTTATAAATTCCTCTTTATTTTTTGCCAAATAACCAGTTATATCATGCTCTACTCTTTCATATAAACTTCCATACCCCATAGTAATTAAGGGCAAACACAATTCTCTTGCCTCTTCTGCAGCCAAACAAAATACCTCCCCTTTATGGCCAGGATTTAACATTACTCTAGAGTTTAGTAGATCTTGAATTAAATCATTTTTATTACCTTTGTTTCTTAAAAAAATATTATTTTTTTTGTCCTCCATAGATAAATCATAAGGAGGATTTATATATAATTCAGCATCTGGAGATTTTTTTTTAATTTCTTTCCAGCATTCTAGTAAGAAATTTAAGTTACGATCTGATCTAGTTGTAAAAATTGCTCTTTTGAAAGGTATAAAATCTTTGTTAACATTTGTGTTTATAAAATCATAATCTGTAGCAATTGGTAGGATTTTTTTTCCAAAAATTGATGTTAAAAAACTTCTAGTTTTAAAGTGATACATTCCTTCAAGTAATAAAATTGGTTTATTAATTAAGAATGGAAAAAGTTGCTTTTTTCTAATAAATTTTTCAATTGGTTGAACACTATGAGACCATAAAAATTTTTTTTTACAATTGATTTTTGATAACAAATTAGCATCAGACATAGCTATTAAATAATCTGGAACATCTAAAGAATTAATATTATTGATATTTGACCAAATTAAATTTTCTAAATTTCTAAGATTTTCACTTTTATTAAAGACTTTAATAAGCAAGTTTTTATTTTTAGACAGTTCAAGAGAAATATTTATGAGAGTTTTTTCAGATCCCGCAATATGTGGAGAATTTAAATCAGTGAAATCAAAATTTGAGGAAGATTCAATAAAATAAATTTTTGTTTGCATTTAATTAATATTAATTTTACTTAATTTTGCTTATTAATTTACAAACAATTTTTATATCATTTCTATATAATAATTTAATTTTATTCATATGACTTGTCCAGAAAACTCCAGTATTAATTCCAGTATAGTTAACTAATGCAATTGTATTAATACCAAGAGCGTGTGAAACGTGACTAATTGCTCCCTCACAACAAATTAAATTATTAGCTTTTTTAACTATATTTTCTAGATCTTGGAAATCTGTGTTGTTAATAAATCTTAATTTATTTTTATGTTTAATTGAGATAAATTCATTATCATCTATTTTTTTAAAATATTTTTTTAATATTTTTTCAAGCAATGGTATTTTTATTGAACCAGTTGTTATTAAAATGTTTTTTTTAAATTTTTTAAAAATTGTATCAACAAATAACTTAAAATTTTTTTCATTTAAATTCATATAATCAAAGTCTTTATAATAATAATTTTCAAACCATTTTTCATCCAGATGCAATAATGTATAATTAGGTTTTAAACATTTTTTATTATTTTTTTTGAATTTATAGCTATGATAATAATCAATTTTTTTATTAACTTTTAAATCAATTATGTTTGCTACAGACACAAAGTTATCAAACTGACTTTTTATTTCTGAATTGATTAAAAATTTATTAAAAAATAATTTTAAAATCAATAAAGGTCGCCAATCTTTGATTACAGCAAGCTTGAATTTTGAATTTAAAAAAATTGAAAATAATATTGATCTTCTCTTTCCATCTAGTACTAATATTTTGTCATATTTAATTGAGTTAATTTCCAGTAGGTTTTTAAGCATAATTTTTAAATTACTTTTATCAAGAATATAAATTTTGTTTATATCTTTATAATTTTTCGCATAATTAGAATTATATTTTGAGCATACAAAATCAATTTTATTCGATGAATTTTGTTTTTTAATTGCATCAGTTATTATACGTGAAAAAATAAAATCACCTATTCTGTCAGTTCTAAAAATCAAATATCTAGTCATCCATCCAACTATATTTTTTTTTTATTTCATACCCCATTGTTTTGTTAACAATAAAATTTGATATTAATTTATTATTAAAAATCTTATGTGCTTTTCTATATCCATTTGATGCTATTTTTTTTTGTAATTTTTTGAATTTTTTATAAAATAAAATTTTTTTATTAAGATCATTTATATTTTTGAAAGTTACAATTTCATTTTTTGTAAAAAGTTTTTGATATTGATATTTTTCATCTATAAATGTTAATAAACCATTTCCTAGTAAAGCTGATATTCTATCACTTGAATAATATTTGATTGGTTTACCTCTACTTAAATTAATTGCCATTGAACATTTATTAAGTTCATCAAAAAATTTTTGTCCCCAAATTGGATTTTTGTTATATCCGAAGATATTGTAGGTTGCTTTTTTTGTTAATTTATCAATAAATTTGGTTCTTTTATCCTTATAACCATCTTTTAAAATTCCCCTATGTTGTCCATGACTTATTGCAATGAAAACATCAATTTCATTTTTAAATAAATGATTTTTATAAACATCAATAGATGGATCTATTGGGTTTGGAATAAAAAATGTTCTATCATTATTTACAAAATTTAATGAACTTGGTGATGTAGTAACAAAATTAGCATCACAAAATTGATACTTTAAAAAAAATCTAGATTTGTTTTTTTCAAAATCTGGCCCTGTTTTAATAAGTGGGTCTAAAAACCATTGCCCAAATTTTATTTGCTTAAATCTATTTTTTAATTCAATAAAGTCTAAATAACTTAATCTATCAACATGACCAAATAATATCATATTAGGTCTAAAATTTTTTATATTTTCAACAATTAAATTAAATAGATGTTTCTTACTGCCAATATCAAAAATTGATTTTCTTTGATTTGTAATGTCTCTATCCGAAATATTTAAAACGTTATGACCATTTAAAATTAATCCGTTATTAATTTTTTTTCCTGAAGAATAAAATAATCTACCATTATGTCTAAAATGAAAATCAGTTATATGTAAAATTTTAATTTTTTTCATTTTTTAAAAAAAGCTGTTTTAAGTTTTTTCTAAGATTATAATTTCTTTTAAGAATATACTCATATTTCATAGCCTCAACCTTGTTTTTAAATTTTTTTTTATATATTAGTTTCCATTTTCTTCCCCTAGTGAATTTTGCTCCTTTAGATGAGTTATGAAGATTAATTCTTTTTTTTATATCATTGGTATAACCTACGTAGCTTATCAATGAATTATTGTTGTTTTTAGTGCAAATTAAATATACATAAAAATTCATAATATTATTTTATTATTAAAAATACATGTTTAAACGAAAATTATTAAAACAAAATAAATTAAAAAGATTATTATTAAAATTATTAAACATCTATGCTTTGGATAAAGAAACTTTTGAATTGATTAATCCAAAACTAAATCAAAAAGCTGAAAACTATTTTAAATTTAATAATAAATCAATTTTACTTTCATCAGGTTATTTAGATTTTTCTAGAAAGATTAAAAAATTAGATATTTATTATAGATTTTCCCCTGATGTAGCTCTTTGGAATTCACCAGGAAAATGGAAAAGGATTATTCCAAATATAAATAAGGAAATTTTGATTAAAGTATCTTTAATTAGTTTAAAAAAATCAATTTTAAATTTTTTAAAATATAATAATTTAAACATTTCTTTAAACCTAATATATGACAAATCCTCTAATGAATTTAATAATCAATTAAAAAAAATTTTGTTAAATGATAAGTTTGAAACCAATATCATCAAGAGTAAAATAAATGGTAATAGAGGCACATATCTTGAATGCTGTGATCAAGCAGAAAAATCAGAAGATTTAATTTTTTTTGTAGAGGATGATTATATATTTAAAATAGACTCAATTGAAGAACTCCTTTACTCTTATTCTAGAATTACCACGCAAACAGATAGAGATATATTTATGACTCCATCAGATTATGTTTTTTATTATGATAGAGATTATATCACTTCAATTTTTATTGGAAAAAATTATAGATGGAGAATTGTAAAAGAGACACTATTAACTTTTATTTTTTCAAAAAAAATACTTAATATACATAGAGACAAAATTAGATCTGTAGGAGAGTTCCAAAACGATCCTTTTGAAAAGCCTTTACATGAAATTTTTGATAAAGAATTATGTTTAGCTCCAATTAAATCAATTAGTTATCATATATCAAGAACAGTCCCATCTATTGAGCCTGATTGGCTAAAGGTTTGGGATGAAAATTATAAAGAAATTAATGGCGGTCCCTAGGGGAATCGAACCCCTCTTTCGAGGATGAAAACCACGTGTCCTAACCGATAGACGAAGGGACCGAATGCGAGCTTTTTATTGCATAAAGACTTATTAATCAAGCTTTAATCGTTGTTAAATAGCAACATCTAAAATATTTAATTGAATTGTTTTTTTATTATTCCAATTATTTTGTTTTATTTGAGCTAAAATTTTTATTTCTTTTTTATAATTAATTAAATAATTCGTTATTTCTGAATTAATAAAATTAAAAGACATAGCAAAAACAGATTTTCCTTGTCTAGATTGTAAAATACAGCTTAGAAATTTATTTTTAATTATTTTAGGTTTTATTACTTTAACATTTTCTATTAAAAAAACAGGGTCTTGATTATTTGATCCAAAAGGACCCATTAATGATAAGTCATTAAAAAAATTTTGGTTTATTGAACTTAGTGATATTTTTGCAATATATTCTTTAGTAAAAGAATTCTTAATTTTTTTTGCGTAAGAAGTTAATATAAAATTTTTTAATTGATTAAGTTTATTTTTTTCAATTAATAATCCAGCAGCCAGATTATGACCTCCACCTTTCTTAATTATATTTTTATTAATACCATCTTTAATTAGATGACCTATATTAAAGTTTTCTGTAGATCTAGCAGAGCCTTTTAAATTATTTCCAGATTCTGTAAAAATTATGCAAGGCTTTTCAAAGTAGTCTTTTATTTTTGAAGCAATTATTCCAATTAATCCCTCATGAATTGAATTCAATGTTAAAAAAATTACATCTTTATTTTTAAAATTTGATTTAGAAAAATTTATTTTTTTTAATATATTTTCCTCAATTTTTTTTCTTTTTTCATTCAAAAAGAATAATTCATTTGTTAATTTTTCAATTACTTCATTATCACTTGATATTAATAAATTAATTGCTTTATTTGGATCTCCAATTCTCCCAGTTGAATTTATTATCGGGCCAATTAAAAAAGCAAAATCTTCTATATTTAAAGAGTGTTTTTTTTTAGATATACTTAATATTTTCCTAAAGACATAATCACTAAAGTATTTTTGATTTTGCAAAACACTTTTTGCCAAAACTCTATTTAAATATCTTAATGGCATTACATCACAAACTGTTGCAAGCAGTACATAAATTAGGTTTTTTTTAAATGTATTAGTTAAGTTCTCTTTTTTAAAATAAAAATCAATTAAGTAATAAGTAAGAGCTGATGAACAAAAATAACTATAATTTCTATAATCACATTTTTTTTTTGGATTTATGAAATTTTTAGTTACAGGATAAGGCTCATATACTTCATGATGATCAATAATGATTGTATCTATCTTATTTAAATTTAATAAATCTACTGAATCTCTTGAGTTTGACCCACAATCAAGCATTACAACTAATTTTGGTTTTTTTTTTAAAATTTTTTTAATTAAATTTAAACTTGCTCCATATCCATCTGTTAATCTATCTGGAATATAAAAATTGAATGGATAATCTAATATTTTTAAAAATTTAATAAATAATGAGGTTGAGACTAACCCATCTACATCATAATCACCGATTATGATAATTTTTTCTTTATTCTTAATATTTTTTTTTAAAGTTTTAAAAACATGCTCAAAATCTTTTGTTTTTAAAAATGGATTTATTAATTCAATATTGTTTTCTATATTATAAATTTCTTCTTCATCAAAATTTCTAGAAAGAATTAATTTATTAATTATACTTGGTAAGTTGTTTTCAGTTTTAAGCTTATTAAATAATCTGAGATTAATTTTTATTTCTTCCCAGTTTTTACCGGAAACTGAGTTCATTAAATATATTGTTCCTCTTTTATAATTTTATTTATGTTAGATGATTTATGAGTAATCAGGGTTTCAGAATAAAATTTATTTTCTTCCAATTTTATTCCTTGTACAAGGTCCCCTGTTGTTATACCTGTCGCACAAAAAATTGAGTCACCAGAAATAATTTCATTTAATTCATATTTTTTATTAAAATCGCTAATTCCCATAGCATAACCTCTTTTTTTATCTGTTTCAGTCTTAAATAAAAACCTACATTGAAAAAAACACCCTAAAGTATCTAAGGCTGAAGCCGCCAACACCCCTTCAGGACCACCACCAATTCCTAGAAAAATATCTACATTGTATTCTTCTTTGGAAACCAAAAGTGCCCCAGAAACATCTCCATCTGTGATAAGTTTTAATTTGACATTTAAAGCTTTAAGCTCATCAATAATTTTTTTATGTCTAGGTCTATCCAAAATACATGCTGTCATTTGTTCTGGTGATTTATTTTTATATTCAGATAAATTTTTAATATTCTTTGATATTGAATAATCTAAATCAATTACACCTCTTTCCACTTTTCCCGTAGCTATTTTATCCATATAAGTTTCAGGTGCGTTAAAAAGATTTGTTTTTTCTGCAACAGCAATTACAGATAAAGCACCTGGTAAGTTTTTAGCAGCAAAATTTGTTCCCTCCAAAGGATCAACTGCTATATCTAATTCTGGTCCGTTATTTGTTCCAATTTTTTCACCAATATAAAGCATTGGTGCTTCATCAAGCTCTCCTTCACCAATGACAATTTTACCTCTCATATTAATATTATTTAATTCACTACGCATAGCATCAACAGCAGCTTTATCTGCTGCAATTTTATCATTTTTACCAACTAAATAACTTGAGGCTAATGCTGCTTTAGTAGTTACTTTTACAAATTGACTTATAAATTTTTTGTCAATTGTCATTAAATTTTTTCGTCCAGTAAATCTTCTTGTTGAATTTTTGTTTCAAATTCTCGTAAACGTTTGTAAACACTTGCTAACTCTATGATGGTAGGCCAAGCTTTAAGTATATATTGCATTGATCCTTCTACTCTTCCAAAAGCTCTAATTATCTGTTGCATAACACCTAATGTTACTGCACCTGCTACAATAGCTGGGGCTAAAAAAACGTACGCAGATAAAACATTAGCTTGTAAATAAGCTATTCTGCCAATATTAAAGTACAAATACCTTATGTAGCTTTTAAAATGAATGCTTCTAACACCATCAAATAATTCCTCTATTGTTTTAGGTCTTATATTACCGTCGTCTTCCGCAATAACTAAAATTTTTCTATACGCTGCTTCTTTTTTTTGAAGATCATATTCTACTCCAACTAATCTCAATATTAATCCAAGCAATATTAAAAATATAGTTCCTCCTACAGACCAAATTAATGCACCAACAATTAATCCATAATCCCAGTCACCAAAAAAGAAAATTGGTATACCAACACTTAAACCAAATAAAATTGGCATAAATTCTATTAAAATCATTAACGCTTCTATCAAGCTCGTGCCAAGGGACTCCATTATTCGTGAAAACTTTATAGTATCTTCTTGAACCCTTTGAGCTGCTCCTTCAATTTTTCGAGCTTTATCATAAACACTATGGTACCATTCCACCATTGCTGTTCTCCATCTAAACAAATAATGAGACGTAAAAAAACTCACAATTACGGCAACCCCTACATACATCGCAGCTAAAGTAATAAATGATAAAAGACTAGCCCAATATTCATCTATTGTAATTGAATTTGGTGCTCCCAAAGCTTTTTGAATCATGTCATAAAATTCACCAAACCATTCATTGATTTTTACATCAATCTTTACCTGTATCCATAGAGATGAAAGTATAATAAATGATCCAATCCAAGACCATAAAAACCAATTTTTTTCAGTGAAAAATCTAAACATTTATTATTTTAAAAAATTATCTGCGTAAGATTTTTTTACAGTTTTTCTTTTTCTTGGTTCAATTAGTTCATAATCAATTTTCTTTTTTTTAGCATAATTAATTGCTAGATCTTTGGTGGAAAATTCAAGTCTTAACTCCGTTAAAGTATCTGAAGAACTTTCCCATCCCATTAAAGGATTTTTTGTTGGATCTTCAGTTTTAAATTCTAAAATCCATTTATTATTTTTTGCAAGACCAGATTGCATTGGATTTTTATTAGGAATATAAATTATAGCTTTTTTCATAAAATGGTGGTCGGAGTGGCAGGATTCGAACCTGCGACCCTCTGGTCCCAAACCAGATGCGCTACCAGGCTGCGCTACACTCCGATTTCAGTACTAATACAGTAGTTCTTAATAATTTCAAATAATAAAGATATCAAAATAAAAGAAATTTAATAAAAATCTGTTATATAACATGGGATGATTATCACTTGTCCTTGTGAAAACAAAAAAAAATTTAAAATAGATCCAGCTTTAATTCCTTCTGAAGGACGAGATTTAAAATGTGGTAATTGTGATCGCATCTGGTTTTATAAAATTGAAAATAATAGTCCAATAGAAAACATAAACATTAGTATAAATGAGGATATTAATCAAATTAATGAAAAACAAGTAAATACCAAAACAAATGATATAGGAGATAATAATTTACCCTCAAATGAAGATTTGAATAAGAATAAAGAAACTGAAATTAAAAAAGATTTAAAAAAAAAGGATTTAAAATTAAAAACAGAAAAATCAGTTAACAAAGTAAGTAAATTTTTTAGTTATTTGGTTGTTTTTTTAATTTCTCTAATAGCTTTAATTATTTTATTGGATACTTTAAAAACACCTTTAATTAATATTTTTCCAGGTTTAGAAATTATTCTTTTTAACCTTTATGAAACATTGAAAGATATAAAACTATTTATTATAGACTTATCTTAAAATTCTTATGATTAATTATTTATCAAGACCTTTTAAATGGTTTTTTAAATTAGAGGCAGCAAGCGGACTTGTTTTACTATTCGCAGCAGTAATTGCTTTAATTATAAGTAACTCAGGATTAGCAGAATTATATTTCTCAACTTTAAATAAATATTTATTTATAGGAATAAATAATTTTGGGTTAAAATTATCAGTTATACATTGGATCAACGATGCCTTAATGGCAATATTTTTCTTTTTTGTTACATTAGAGATTAAAAGAGAGTTTCTTCAAGGAGAACTTTCAAATATAAAACAAGCTCTTTTACCTATAATTGCTGCTGTAGGAGGAATGCTTGTACCGGCATTATTTTATGTTTTTATTAATTATGGAGATAGTGCAACTTTAAATGGATGGGCTATTCCCTCAGCAACTGATATAGCATTTTCATTAGGAGTTTTATCATTATTAGGTAAACGAGTTCCACTATCATTAAAAGTGTTTTTAACTGCTTTAGCTATAATAGATGATTTAGGCGCGATTGTTATAATTGCATTATTTTACTCAGGGGATTTAAGCATCAAATATTTATCATTGATGCTTTTAGCATTTATAATTTTATTGGTTATAAATAAATTTAACGTCAAAAAATTTTTACCTTATTTAATAGTAGGTTTGTTTTTGTGGGATTTCACTCACAACTCAGGAATTCATGCCACTATAGCAGGTGTTTTACTAGCTATGACAATTCCTCACAGAAAAAAAGAAAAAGATTTTTCTTTATTAATTAAAATTGAACATGCAATTTCACCATATGTTGCATTTGGAATAATGCCATTGTTTGCTTTTGCAAATGCAGGAGTTTCTTTGGAAGGTCTATCTTTTGCTTCATTACTGGACAAAGTTCCTCTAGGTATTGTGCTTGGATTATTTCTGGGTAAACAATTGGGTGTATTTGTATTTTCTTATGTATCTATAAAATTGAAAGTAGCTCAAATGCCTAACAACACAAGTTGGTACAATTTTTATGGTGTTGGTGTTCTTACTGGAATTGGTTTTACAATGAGCTTATTTGTTGGAAATTTAGCTTTTGTCGAAAATATGCAGTACATGGATGGTGTTAAAATAGGAGTTTTAACGGGATCACTATTGTCAACTTTATTTGGTTATTTTTTAATATTACTTACTCCAAATAAACTTAATCAATGAGAAAAATAATATTTTTGTTATCTATATTTATGTTTTTTTTTAAAAATTCAGCTTCAGCAAATTATGAAAAAGTTTTCTTTGATTTCAAAATTGAGGGTATTACAGGAGAAATAATTGATCTTAATATTTATAAAAACAAAGTTATACTCATGGTAAATACCGCCAGTTATTGTGGTTTTACAAAGCAATATGACGATCTTCAGGAATTATGGGACAAATATAAATCAAAGGGTTTAATTGTTTTGGGTGTCCCTTCTAATTCTTTCAATCAAGAAAAAGATGATAATAAAGAAATCAAAGAATTTTGTGAAGTAAATTTTAATATAGATTTTCCAATGACAGCTTTAAATGAAGTTAAAGGAGATGATGCACATGAAATTTTCAAATGGGCAAAAGATAACCATGGAAAATCAGCAGTTCCAAAATGGAATTTTCATAAAATTTTAATAAATAAAGAAGGTAAAGTTGAAGATACTTATGCTTCTTTTACAAAACCTTTGTCAAAAAAAATAATTAGTAAAATTGAAAGTCTACTATAAATTTATAGTAAGCCCATCATGAGCTGGTATTATATTTTTAGGTAAAATTTTTTTTAACACTTTGTAATCTAGAACTGGTGACAAATTTGTAAGAATAGCATTTTTAGGTTTAAATAATTTTATGATTGATAAAGCTTTTTCTAAGTTAAAATGTGAAGGATGAAAATTATACCAAAGACAATCAACAATTAAATATTTTAGATTTTTAAAATATTTGTAATCTTTAGAGTAAATTTCACTAACATCACTAATATAAGCAATTTTTTTATCTATAACGAAACAATTAGATTTTACTTTACCATGAGCAACTTTTATAGATTTTATATTAATAGTTTTATTTTTATCTTTAGTAATAATTGTATTTTTAAGTTTTTTTAGATTTAATGTAGCTGGGTATTCTTTGGAATAACTCTTAAAAATATAAGAAAAAGAATTTCTTAAATATTTTGAAGTATCATTATCAGCATAAACATCAATTTGTTTTTTTGAATTAATAAAAAAGGATCTTAAATCATTTATACCGTGAGTTTGATCACCATGCATATGAGAATAAAGAACTTTAGAAATTTTTTTTATATTATGTCTTAACAACTGCTGTCTCAAATCAGGCGAAGTATCAATTAAAATATTTTCATTAGATGTTTTGATTAAAGCAGAACATCTTGTTCTATAATTTTTTTTATTTTTAGGATCACAATTGCCAAAAAAACCATCTGGTCTAGGTACACCCATTGAACTGCCACAACCTAAAATAATAAATTTCATAAAAATTAATTAAAAAAAAGTTTATTGAAGTTATTTGTAGTTATCTTGACAAGTTTAGATTTTTCAATCAATTTAATTTCTGCAAGTTTTGAGGCTGTAAAACTAATGAATGATGGTTCATTTTTTTTACCTCTATTTGGAACTGGTGCTAAAAAAGGACTATCAGTTTCTATTAACAAGTTTTCCAATGGAATTGATTTAAATGTATTCTGTAGATCTAACGAATTTTTAAAAGTAATAATTCCACTAGCTGAAAAATAAGAATTAAAATCTAGAAGTTTTTTCGCAAATCCAAAAGAACCTGTAAAACAATGCATTAAAATTTTAAGATTTTTATTTTTGTATTCATTTAATATTTCAAAAGTTTCTTCCTCTGCATTTCTAGAATGAATTATTAATGGAGAATTTGTTTCAATAGAAGCATCAATATGTTCACGAAAACTAGAAATTTGAATATTTCTATCACTTTTATCGTAGTAAAAATCTAACCCAGTCTCTCCAATTCCAATTACTTTCTCATTTTCAGTTAAATTTTTAACTATTTCCTTTGAGTCAATTGAATTTTTTGAACTTTCATGTGGATGAATACCAATAGTTCCATAAATTATTTTATCTTTAGTTAAAATATTTTTTATTTTTGAAAAACTTTCTAAAGAGGTTGAGATAGTTAATAATTTTTCAATCCCTACCTCTTTCGATCTTTTGATTATATTTTCTAGATCGCTAAATAATGGTTCATGATCAAGATGACAGTGTGAATCAATCATTTTTTTTTTCAATTTTTTTAAATAAAATATCTATTTTGTTAATATTATCACCTTTAGATAGAAACTCATTTTCTGCAACAGTAGAAAATTTTATTTGTTCCTCTGATATATCAAATATTTTTAACGCTCTTAGTGATGAATCGGGAATTATGGGATACAATAAAAAACTAATTTTTCTTACTACTTCTAAAGTTGTATATACAATTGTATTTAATCTTATTTTGTCGTCTTTTTTTTTCCAAGGTTCTTGATCATTAAAATATTTATTGGCCTCAAATAAAGAATTTACAATAAAATCAATATAAAAATTTATATTTTGTTCCTCTATTTTTGATCTAATTAAATCTATATTATCTTTATATCTATTTAATATTTTATAATCATTCTCATTAAATTTAACTTCCAAAGGAATTTTACTTTCACAGTTTTTAATTGCAAAGGCAGATACACGTTGACATAAATTTCCAAAGTTATTAGCTAAATCACTATTTATACAGTCCTCTAATCTTTCTTGAGATATATTGCCATCATTACCAAAGGATACTTCTTTTATTAAATAATATCGAAGGGGATCTAGTCCATACTTTTCAATTATTTCCAAAGGATCTAAAATATTACCTTTTGATTTTGACATCTTTTCTTCACCTGACAAAATCCAACCATGTCCATAAACCTTTTTGGGTAAATCCACTTTTGCAGCCATTAAAAATGCAGGCCAATAAACTGCATGAAATCTAAGAATATCTTTTCCAATTAAATGAATAGATGCTGGCCAAAATTGTTTAAATAAATCATCATTGTCATCTGGGTAATTTAATGCACTTATATAATTAGTAAGCGCATCTAACCAAACATAGATCACATGATTTTTATCATCAGGAACAGGTATTCCCCAAGAAAAAGTTTTTCTACTTACTGATAAATCTTTAAGGCCACTTTTGACAAAACTAATCACTTCATTTTTTCTAGATTCAGGAGATATAAAATCAGGATTAGAATTATAAAAATCTAACAATGGCTTTTCCCATTTAGATAATCGAAAAAAATAAGACTCTTCTTCAATCCATTCTACGGGAGATTTTGAGGAAATTGCTATTTTTTTACCCTTTAATTCTTCTATTTCATCTTCATTATAGAAAGCCTCGTCAGAAACTGAGTACCAACCAGAATATTTAGATAAATAAATATCATCATTTTTTTTTAGTTCATTCCAAAGATATTGAACAGTTTTCTTATGTCTTGTTTCAGTTGTACGTATAAAATCAGTATTAGATAAATTTAGAGTATTGGATAGATCTCTGAATGTTTGACTTATTTTATCGCAAAATTTTAATGGATCCTCACCTACTTTTTCTGCTGATCTTTGAATCTTTAATCCATGTTCATCAGTGCCAGTAAGAAAATGAACATTAAAACCATCCATTCTTTTAAATCTAGCAAAAAAATCTGCCACAATACTCGAATAAGCATGACCCATATGTGGTTTTGCTGAAGGATAGTAAATTGGAGTTGTTATATAAAAAGTTTTATCCATTTAATATTTTATCTTCAAATTCTAAAAAAAGAGTTTCTTCATCTAAATTATAAATCTTGGTATTATTAATTTTTTTTAAAAAATATTTATAAAAATTTAATAAGCTAATATTTGAAGATGATATATTCTTTCTAAAATAAACTTCAATAAAAGAATAAATTAAATGATTTATTTCTTTTTCTTTTTTATAAATCTTGTCTTTTAAAAGTTTAAGTAAAAATTCTTTTAAACTAATATTCTTAATATCAATCTCATAGTTTTCAGAAAATTCAATCAGGTTAATTAATTGACCAGGGGTTTTATAACTATCTAATAGATCAAAGTTAATTAGATTATTTATATTTTTTTTTAAAATTTTATTAGCTATTTCAATAGAATCTTTTGATGATAAAAAAACCTTAAAATTTATACATCTAGATTTAAGAGTTGGTAAAACTTTTTTGTTATTATTAATTAAAATAAAAAAAATATTGTCATTAGGTTCTTCTAAAATTTTAAGTAAAGCATTAACAGAATTTACATTTAATAAATCGATATTATCTATGAGAACAAATCTTGGTTTGGAGTTAAACGAGGATTTATTAATGTTATTAATCAATTCTCTTATTTGATTAATATCAATATTTTTTTTATCCTTTTCTACATCGATAAGTGTAAAATTTGGACATGATTGATTTTGGACAAGTAAATATGATTTATTTTTGGTTGATATTTTGTAATTATTAAGATCATAAGGGTTATCTTCATCTTTAGATAAAGCAAAGTTAACAAGATGATAAGCTAATGTGCATTTTCCCAACCCTTTTTCTCCTGATAAAAGAATTTTATTTGGTAATTTATCTTGATGAATAAGTTCTATAAATTTATTGAATAAAGTATTATGACCATATAAGGAAATTTGAGATAAAGGGTAAATATTCATTTAATTAATTTATTTATTTGATCAATAATTAAATTTTCATTTACTTTAATATTTAAATTTGAATTGATTATTTTGTAAGATTTTTTTTTAAAAGCTAATTTTAAAAAACCTTTTTGAACTTTGTTATAAAATCTCATATCAAACTTATCATATCTATTTAATGATTTTCTTTGTTTTAATCTTAAAAATAGATTTTTTTTGTTTACAATATTTAGAAATGTAAAATCAATTTTTATTTTTTTTAATAAAAAATTATTAATTGTATTTATTAATTTAATATCAATACCCATTCCATAATGCTGATAAGCTATTGTAGAATCTGTAAATCTATCAATAAGAATTATTTTTTTTCTGAAATTTTTTTTTATAAGATTAATGTTTTCGCTCCTTGAAGCTAGCATTAATAAGAGATCAGTATTATTGTTAAAATTAGAATTTTTATTCAGAAGTAATTTTCTGATTTTTTCAGAATTTATGCTTCCTCCGGGTTCTCTAATTTTAATATAGTCTATTTTCTTTTTATCTAAATGTTTAGAGACATTTGAGATATGATGACTTTTGCCACTGCCCTCTATTCCTTCAAAGACAATAACTGGTTTTTTAGACATCACCCCAGATTAAATAATTAAGTGATTTAATCAATCTTGAGAAAAAATTAACTTTTTTTACTTCTTTACTTGCTAATAAATCATATTCACCAACTAATTCTTGATCATATACAACTCTTAATTTTGCAATTTTTTGATCTTTTTTAATTGGTGCTTCTACTGGTCCATCATATTTAACAGAAACTTTTAACAATTTCTTTTTTGCTTTCTTTATAGTTTTATAGACATCTTCTGAGGTATAAACTTCAACATTTTTATCTTTACCTAACCAAACGTCAATTTTATCAAATGTATTGTTAGCTTCAGCTATTTTAACTAAATCAAAATTTGTTAATCCATAAGTAAGCATTTTTGTACTTTCTCTAGATCTTGAATTTTTTGAGTCAAAACCACTACCAACCGCAATTAACCTTCTTCCATTTCTATTAATTGATGAAGCAAGTGAATATTTTTCTACTGCAAGGTATCCAGTTTTAATACCATCAGCACCTAAATTTTTATAAAGAAGTGGATTTCTATTACCTTGAGTTATTGGGTCTCCACCAGTTCTATCCCATGTGAATTCTTTCTCAGCAAATATCCTGTAATATTCAGGATGCTCTTTTATTAAATATCTAGACATTATAAGGATATCACGAACTGTAGAATAATTATCTGGATGATTTATTCCCGATGAATTGGTAAAATTGGTATTTTCCATTCCTAGTTCTTTTGCTTTTGCAGTCATTAAAATTGCAAACTCTTCTTCTGTTCCTGCTATGCCTTCCGCTAAAGCGATACATGCATCATTTCCAGAAGCTACAATTATTCCTCTAAGAAGATTTTCAACAGACACTTGATCTCCGACCATTATAAACATAGATGAGTAACCTGAAGTAGATAATCTCCATGCTTTTTCAGAAATAATAAATTTTTCATCCATAGATAAATCACCTGATTTTATTAAATCAAATGCTATTATAGATGTCATTATTTTAGTCATAGAAGCTGGATAAATAGATAGATCTGCTTCTTTTTCATAAAGGATTTCTCCTGAATTATAATCTTGAATGATTGCTGTTTTTGCTTTGACATCAAAATTAGCATGAGAAATATTTCCAAAATTTAAAATAAATATTAAAAAAAATAAAAAAAGTTTAAACATCTTTAAGTATTTTCAAATTTTCAAAGTTAAGTGGTTTAATTTCATTAAATGACTCTTCAAGTTTTTTTATATCATTAAATGGACCTAATAATACCCTATATTTTGTTTGAGATAACTTTTTAATGACTGGATTATTAATATTTGTTTCTTCTTTTATTCTATTGAGCATGTTTTCCGCTGAATCTTTAAAGTAGAAATCAGCTATTACAATTGAGTATAAAAAACTTTTCTTTATGATTTTAATATCTTTTTTTTCTATAGTTCCTAAGTTATCAATGATAATACCATCTACTGGAGCTTTTTCTGCTACCATTTTTTCTTCTTCATAAGTTTTAGCTTTTTTTGCTACAAAAGTTGAATCGTTTGAAATTAATGAAAGATCTATGTATGGTTCATTTATATCAATTGATAACTCTTCAACAATTCTTTGAGTAATAACTGAATTATAAAACTCAGGATAATCTATTTTATTTGATACTACTTTTGCAGTAATACTTAGATCATTAAATGGATTTGTAATTTTTACAAAAGAATTTTTTTTGATTTTCTTATGAAAAATAGAAAGAGAATTATTATCTATTTTTTGACCTGTAAACAAATCTTCATTATATATTAAAGCAAAACCTTGATTTTTATAATCTCTATCAAAAATGTAATTTGAATCATCTTCCTTAATTACTTTTTCTTTTTCTTTTTTTAATTCTTTTTCAGTTTTTTTTATTTCTACTTCTTTTTTTTCAAATTTTGGTTCAATATTTATTTCCTTTTTAGTAGTATTTTCAACTTGTTTACATCCAGCGACAAAAATTAAATAAAGAGAAAAAATTATAATCTTATAGTTCATTTTTAAATTTATTTTTTAATGTACAAACTGCGAGCGAAAACCTCAATGATCTATTCCATTTTAAAATAACTTCATAATTATCAAATACAACATATGCAGGATTTAATGTCTCTGCGTCAGGTATAATATCTTTGTCTGGAGTGATAATAGCAGCGTTTAAATTGTCAAATTTACTTGGAATGTCAAAATTATTTTGAATATATTTCCTAAAAAACAATAATTTTCTTTTATCATGAATTTTCTTTGCTGTGATATTTAAGTATTTTTTTGGAACATCCTTAGACAAATCTATTTTATAAAAGCATGGTTTTTGATTATCCCATCCAATTTTTTTAAGATAATTTGCGGCTGATGCATAAGCATCAAAATTGCTTTTAAGGTTGATATATCCATTATTATCATAATCAATTGCATAATTTTTCATTGTAGAAGGCATAAATTGAAAAAAACCAAATGCGCCCGCCCATGAACCATATAATGTTTTATGGTCAATACGATTATTTTCTATAAGTTTTAAAAGTGTTAGAAGTTCATTCGTAAAAAATTCTGATCTTCTTTTATCAAAACTTAAAGTAGCTAAGGAAGATAAAATATCCATTTTACCTAAATATGTTCCAAAATTCGTTTCAATACCCATTAATGATAACAAAAGCTCTTTTTCTATTTCAAATTTATTCTCAACCATATGAATTAAATTGGAATTTTCTAAGTAAAAATTTTTACCTTTTGATAATTTTTTATCAGATGTTCTCTTAGAAATATAAGTTCTGGTATCTTCATAAAATTCTGGTTGATATCTGTCATACTTAATTACATCTGATAAATATTTTGTATTTTCCATAACCATATTAAAAGTAGCTTCTGAAATATTATCATTAAGAGCAATTTTTTTAAATTTTTGCTTCCAATTTTCAAATTCTAAATTGATATCTGCATGAGAGTTTAATTGATTTAGTAAAAATAAAATTAATATTAATTTAATTAGTTTCATATAAATCTTTTAAATATATGATTACAGCAATCCAAATTAAAATAAAACTAACTAATTTTTCCAATGAAAAAAGCTCATTGTAGTAAAAATAACCTAATAAAAATTGAAGAGTTGGTGTTATATAAAATATCATACCTGTAGGACCTAGCCCACAAAGCTCAACACCTCTCACATATAAAAATAAAGGAATTACTGTCATAGGGCCTGCCAAAAATATTAAAAGCATCATTGGTGGGTTTGATAAGCTGAAATCATTATGTCCATTAATTGTGATAAAATAAAAAGCTACGACTGCAATTGGAAGAATAAATAAACTTTCAACTAATAAACCTATATCTGTATCTACATTAATCTTTTTTCTTACTAAATTATAAAATCCCCAACTTAATGCTACGAGCAACCCTACCCAAGGTAAAGATTTCATATTAAAGAATACTAAATATAAAATTGACATAACAACCAAGATGATTGAAAATAATCTTTTTTTATTTAAAATTTCTTGAAAAAAAATATATCCCAAAAGAACACTTAATATTGGCATGATAAAATAACCAAAACTTGCATCGATAATTCTATCTGTTGCTATTGCATATATCCATACCCCCCAATTCGTAAAAATTAAAAATCCAGATACAAACAAATAAATTAAATTTTTTTTATTTTTGATTGTTGAAAAAAAAATATCCCATTTAGAAAAAAGAAAAGTCGTTACTATTAAAGTTAATGTTGTCCAAAGACATCTATGAATAACTAGCTCAATATAACCAATAAAAGTAATATATTTAAAGTATAGAACTCCAAAAAAGCCCCACCAAAAGGATCCAAAACCAGCAAGAAATAATCCTTTATTAAAATCTTTGTTCATGAGATTAAATGGAATTAGTCGTTATGTAGTTTTATTAAACTATTTTATGGTTGAATTAAATAAATATAATTATAAAACCTTGCTCACGGAGAGATGGCTGAGCGGTTGAAAGCACCGGTCTTGAAAACCGGCAAAGGGGCAACTCTTTCCTGGGTTCGAATCCCAGTCTCTCCGCCATCATATTAATATTTAAAATTTTTAAATAACAAGGTTATATTGTTATTTTCTATTTCAAATTCAGTATCAAAACCTTTATAGAAATTGTATAAATTTGTGTCGTCAATATTGAGAAATTTATCAAGATCAATTAAATCCTCTTCTTGTAAATCATTAATGTATTGTTTCACAAATTTACCTAAGAGCTTATCCATTTCCTTTGTACCTCGATAATTGGAACGGTAAATAATTTTTTTTTTTAATTGATCTATGTTGGGGCCCATTATTAGAATATAATTAATTTATCATGGATAATAAAACTAATTATGAATATTTATTATCTGACCTAACAACTTTAAATGAAGTTGGTATAAAAACAACAAATTTACTTAAGAAAAAAAATATAAATAATATTCTTGACTTACTTTGGAAGCTTCCAAAGACTTATACAGATAGAAGTTTATCAACAAAAGTAAAGGATTTAAAAATTGGTGAAAATCAAACTGTTACAATTGTTGCAAATAAATATCTATTTCCAAGAATTAGAAAATTACCAAATAGAGTTAAATGTTCAGATGAAACAGGTGAATTAGATTGCATTTTTTTTAATAGTTATGAGGGATATATTAAAAAAATATTACCATTAGGAAAAGAAATAACTGTAAGTGGGAAAATTGGCTATTTCAAAAATAAATATCAAATTACTAATCCTAAGTATGTATCTGAGGACTCTAGTTTAATAAAACAAGTTCATAATAAATATTCATTAACAGAAGGAATATCTGAGAAAATTTATAATAAAATTATCAAACAGATAATAGAAAATTTACCTGACCTAAAAGAATGGCATTCAAGTAAAATTTTAAATAAATTCAATAATATCAGTTGGAATAATGCAATTAAAGAATTACACAAACATGAAAATATAGGAAAATACAAAGATCATTTTTATCAAAGACTAGCTTATGATGAAATATTTGCAACATTTCTAGTTAATTCAGAAATAAGAAAAAAAATTAAGAAAATTAAAAAAAAAAATAAAATTATTAATTTAAACAAACAAAAACAACTTATTAATAAATTAGATTTTTCATTAACAAATGATCAAATCAAATCAATTAACGAAATTAATAACGATTTATCATCCTCAACTAAAATGTTCAGACTTTTACAGGGTGATGTTGGAAGTGGAAAAACAATTGTTTCATTGTTAGCTGCGTTTAATACTATTAATTCTGGTTTCCAAGTAGCGGTTATGGCCCCTACCGAAATACTAGCAAGACAGCACTATAATTTGGCGAAGAAAATTTTTCCATCTAATATATCAATAGAGTTAATTTCTGGTAAATCTAACTACAAAGAAAAAAAAATAATCCTGAATAAACTAATAAATAGTAAAATTAATATAATCTTTGGTACTCACGCTATTTTTCAAAAAACAATAAAATTTAAAAAATTAGGATTAATTATTATTGATGAACAACATAAGTTTGGGGTCAATCAAAGAAAAAGATTATCTGACAAAGGGGGAAATGATTGTGATGTATTATTGATGACAGCCACCCCTATTCCAAGAACTTTAACAATGACAATTTATGGTGATATGGATTTGTCAATTATTAGAGAAAAACCTAAAAACCGTAAAATGATAAAAACATATAGTAAATTAGAAAGTAAAATTGATGATGTAATAAAATTTATAAAAAAAGAAATTAATTTAGGAAATCAAATATTTTGGGTTTGTCCTTTAATTGAAGAATCTAAAAAATTAGATCATACGTCTGCAATTCAAAAATTTGAATATTTAAAAAAATTATTTCCAAAACAAGTCTCTATCCTTCATGGAAAAACAGATATAAACGAAAAAGATGAAATTCTAAAAAAATTTTTAAATAAAGAATTTAAAATATTGGTATCTACAACTATTATTGAGGTTGGAATAGATTTTCCAAATGCCAATGTCATAATAATTGAAAATGCAAATAAGTTTGGCCTTTCGCAGCTCCACCAATTAAGAGGTAGAGTTGGTCGTGGAGAGACGGAAGCCACTTGTATATTAATGTTTAAGTCAAATTTGAGCGAAAATGCGAAAAAAAGAATAAAAATATTAAAAGAGACCAATGATGGATTTGTTATTTCTGAAGAGGATATGAAAATCAGGGGTTTTGGTGATATTTTGGGTTTTAAACAAAGTGGTGTTAAAAATTTCAAATTAGCAGACCCAATTCAGAATAGTGACTTATTTGAATTAGCTGAAAAAGAAATAAAAAGAATTGAATTTGAAAATGAGAATTTAAGTAAGTTTAAACCTTTAATTAAATTGTACGATAGAGCAGATATAATTAACGATATAGCTTAAGAATTATTAGAAGTTCCAGCAGAAACTATAAATTTAGAAGCTTCTTCAAAAGACATGTTTAAATATATAACATCTTCAACTGGAAACATTAACAAAAAACCACTTGTTGGATTAGGTGTTGTTGGAACAAAAACATTTACTAATTTTTTCTTTGTCTTCTTTGCCATTTCACCAGTATTTTCTTTAGTAGCAAAACCAACAGCCCAAACACCTTTTCTGGGATATTCAATTAAGACAACACTTTTTTTTCCATCATCTTTTTTAGAAAAAGTTTCTGTCATCTGTACGATTGCAGAATAAACAGTTCTTAAAAAAGGAATTCTTTTAAAAAGATCATCAATTAATTTTAAAATTCTTTTACCAAAAAAAGATAAGGATAAACCACCAACTAAAGTAATAAATACAATAGTTATTAAAATTTCAACTCCAGGAATATTAAAAGGAAGATAACTGTTTGGATTGATGTTTTTTGGTATTAAATTTGAAGATAAAGCAATTAAAATTTTGCTTAAATAAAGGGTAAAACCAATGGGAATTAATACAACTACACCAGCAATAAAATAATTTCTTAAAGTTAGAGAAAAAGATTTTTTTGTACTTTTTTTTGACATATTAGTTTTTAACTATAACTAGCATAAATAACAAAAATTATTGCAATGATAAATAATACAACTAGAATTTTATTATTGAGATTCATATTAATAAATTATTATCAATTTTAGAATGAAATGAATAGAAGAAAATTTTTAACATACGTTAGTTGTGGTTGTGGAAGTTTACTTTTACATTCATGCACAAGCGCTCCAATTACTGATAGAAAACAATTAAAATTAATACCAGAAGCTAAATTAAATGCGCAAGCTGCTCAAATTTATGAAAAAGTTAAAGAAAAAGAGAAAATGAGCGATGACACAAAAACTTTAAATGAAATAAAAGAAATTGGAAAAAAAATGGAAGAATCAATTAGTGAATATTTCTATAGATCTAATTTAAATGACCCAACTGCAAATTTTGATTGGGAATATATATTAATTGATAATAAAAAAGTTAGAAATGCTTGGTGCATGCCAGGAGGAAAAATTGCCGTGTATACAGGTATACTAGATGTAACAAAAAATACCAATGGTCTGGCTGCAGTCATGGGACATGAGGTTGCTCATGCTGTTGCAAAGCACTCTGTTGAAAGAGCAAGTAGAGGAGTTTTACTTAACACTGGTACCAGAATTATTGATATTGCAAGTGGTGGAATATTATCAGATATTAATAGAACAACTGGAATGAATACAGTTGGCCTGTTATCTCAAATTGGATTAATGAATCCATTTAACAGAAAACAAGAAAGTGAAGCTGATTATCTTGGTATGATTTTTTCATCTTTATCGGGATATGATATTAGAGAGACAGTTAAAATCTGGGAAAGAATGAAAGAATTTAATAAAGGCAAAGAACCTCCTCAATTTATGAGTACTCACCCTTCGTCAGATACAAGAATTAAACAATTAAATGATTGGATGAATGAGGTAATTCTTGATTATTCACCGATTGAAATTAGTTAAATTCGAAAGTGGTGAGCCGTGATGGACTCGAACCATCGACCCATTCCTTAAAAGGGAATTGCTCTACCAACTGAGCTAACGGCCCACAAAGATTCATTTTTATGAAAATGAATATGGTTTGTATATAGATAAATTTTAATATTTCAATTCGTTCAATGTAATTTTTATAAAAAGAATTCGTTATAAATTAGGGCTTTTCATTACAAAGTTGTACACATAATAGCACAGTTAATAAAACTACAACTTTTCAATGTATTTATCGTGAAATTCATCGAATGTATTATTCATAATATTTTTTCTGATTTCAGACATTAATTCTTGATAAAAATTTATATTGTGAAGCGTTAATAGCATTGATGCTAATATTTCATTGGTATTAAACAAATGATTTAAATAGTTTTTTGAATATTTGTTTAAATTTAAATTTTCACAATTAGTATCTAACGGTGTGTTGTCATATTGATATTTATTATTTTTAATATTTACTCGTCCATTCCAAGTGAAAGCAAGACCTGTTCTGCCTGATCTTGTTGGAAGAACACAGTCAAACATATCTATACCTCTTTTTACGGCTCCTAAAATATCTGAAGGTGTACCAACTCCCATTAAATAATGAGGTTTTTCCTCTGGCAAATGTTCTTTAATACCATCTAAAACAGTAAACATTTCTTTTTGAGTTTCACCTACAGCTAATCCTCCTACTGCATAACCATCAAATCCAATCTTTGTAAGTCCTTCAAGTGATTTTAATCTCAATTCTTTGAACAATCCTCCTTGAATAATTCCAAATAAAGCCTTGTGAGGATTGTTGCCAAATGCCTTTTTTGATCTTTCAGCCCAATACAAAGATAGATCCATAGATTTTTTTATTAAATTATAATCTTCAGTTTTTTTTGGACACTCATCCATTATCATTACAATGTCTGAGTTTAAGCCCAATTGAATTCTAATGCTTTCTTCAGGGCTTAAATAAAATTTTTTTCCATCAACGTGTGAATTAAATATTGCGCCTTTTTCGCGATCTATTTTATTTAATTTTGATAGAGACATTACTTGAAAACCACCTGAGTCTGTGAGTATTGGCAATTCACAATTCATAAATGAATGTAAACCACCTGCTGCCTCAATTCTTTCAACACCAGGACGGATCATTAAATGATAGGTATTGGAAAGTATTATTTCTGATCCAGTTTTTTTTATATCATCAATTGTACAAGCTTTAACTGTTGCTTGTGTGCCAACAGGCATAAATGCTGGTGTATTAATCTCACCTCTATGAGTTTCTATAACACCACGTCTAGCAAATTTATCTTTGTTTAAAACTTTAAAGGCAAAATTTTTTAATGCCATTTAATATTTTACAAAGATTTAAAACTTATAATTTTATCAGGATCTGTTACAGCACCATTGTTATTTTGGTCACCTCTTTTAATTTTATCTACAAACTCCATTCCCTCAATAACTTTACCAAAAACAGTATACTGTCTGTCTAAAAAAGGTGCTGGTTGAAAACAAATGAAAAACTGACTGTTTGCACTATTTGGATCTTGAGCTCTAGCCATAGATAATGTGCCCCTGTCATGAGGTAAACTATTAAATTCCTGTTCTAAATCGGGCATATCAGATCCACCCATGCCTGCTCTTCTTAGGTCAAATTCTTTAGATTCTGAATTTCCAAATTTAACATCACCTGTTTGAGCCATAAAGCCATCGATCACTCTATGAAATACAACGTTGTCATATTTTCCACTGTTAGCCAATTCTTTAATTCTTTTGACATGGTTTGGTGCTACGTCTTCAAATAATTCAATTTTTACATCACCATCTTTTAGTTTTAAAATCATTATATTCTCCTCAGCTATTAATTGATTTGCACTAATAAAAAATAAAATAAATATGTACGATAAAATTCTATTCATATTTTTCTTTTAAAGATTTTATTGTGCTTTTGGTAGTAAATTTTTTAATATTTCCATTTAATTTTACAATTTCTTTAACAAATCTAGATGAAATGATTTGATTTTCTACATCTGACATTAAAAAAATTGTTTCAATATTTTGGTTCAGCTTTCTATTCATTCCAGCAAGTTGAAATTCATATTCAAAATCAGATACAGCTCTTAAGCCACGTAATATGATATTTGATTTATATTTTTTGCACAAATCTGTAGTTAGTGAACCAAAAGATACAACAATAATTTTTTTTTTATTTAATTTTAAATCCTTAAATAAAGCTTTATTAACAATTTCTATTCTTTCCTCTGATGAAAATAAATAATTTTTATTACTTACATCAGAAACACCAACTACTATTTTATCAAAAAGTTTTAACGCCTTTTTGATAACATCAATATGACCATAGGTAATTGGATCAAAAGTTCCTGGATAAATTGCAATTTTACTCATTAAATTAAATTATCATCAATTTTAATTGCAGAAACAACTTTTTCATCACCAGATAATTTTATAATTCTTACACCCTGAGTATTTCTGCTTGCAGTTCTAATTTCTTTTACCGCAACTCTAATAACTCTTCCTTTGTTTGTGGATATTAAAATTTCATCACCTTCAAAAACTGGAAAAGATGAGGTTATATTTCCGTTTCTTGGAGAATTTATAATTCCAATAATACCCTTTCCTCCTCTATTAGTAACTCTGTAGTCAATATGAGAAGTTTTTTTGCCATAACCATTTTCGCTTATTGCCAATACAAATTTTTCTTTTGCTTTTAATTCTGATTTTTCATCTTTTGATTTTTTTCCATTTTTAATTAATTTATCGTTATCAATTACGGATAATGAAACAATTTGATCACCAGATGCGAGTTCAATTCCTTTGATTCCTTTTGAAGATCTTCCCTTAAATACTCTTAGTTTTCTAGCTTCGAAACGGATACATTTACCAAATCTAGTACTTAGAATTATATCTTGATCATCTTTACAAATTTTTACTCCAACAATTTTATCATTGTTATCAAGTTTCATTGCAATTTTTCCTGAAGCATTAATCGAAGAAAAATCATCTAAACTATTTTTTCTAACTTTACCTTGTGCAGTTGCAAAAATAATTTGATAATTTTTTGAATCTGTATCTTCATCAGGCATTGGCATAATTGAACTAATAGATTGATGACTTTTTAGTGGAAGAATATTGAATAAGGATTTACCTTTTGAAGCCGATGATCCTTCGGGTATTTTCCAGGCTTTAATTTTATAAACAAGTCCTTCTGTTGAAAAAAATAAAACTGATGTATGTGTATTTACGGAAAGCGTTTGTATAACAGAGTCTTGATCCCTGGTAGTAATCCCAGATTTACCTTTTCCACCTCTTTTTTGTTGTTTAACATTATTTAATGATCCTCTTTTAATGTAACCTTGTAAAGTTACTGTAATAATTACAGATTGTTTTTGGATTGTTTCTTCGATGTCGTAATTTAATACAGCATCAATAATTTTAGTTCTTCTTGGTACAGCAAATTTTTCTTTAATATTTTTTAATTCTTCACTTATTACTCTCAAAAGCTCTTTTTTAGACGATATAATTTTTTTATATTTTGCAATTAATTCAGCTAATTTTTTAATTTCAACTTCAATTTCATTGATACCAAGAGCCGTTAATTTCTGTAATCTTAATTCTAAAATAGCTAAAACTTGTGGTTCAGATAAAGAATAAACGTTTTTACCTTTTTTTCCTTCTACCAAAGAAATTAATTTTTGTGATTTGTTTATTTTCCACTTGGTTTTAAGAATAGCATTTTTTGCATCCTCAGGTGTTTTGGAAGATCTAATGATTTTTATAATTTTATCTAAGTTTTCTACAGCTACAGATAGACCTATTAAGATATGAGCTCTTTCCTCTGCTTTTTGAAGATCAAATTTTGTTTTTTTGATTACTACATCCTCTCTAAAAGATAAAAAATTAGAAAGAAATTCTTTTAATGTACATGTTTTTGGTTTTCCTTCTACTATTGCTAAAGTGTTAAAACCAAAAGAACTCTCTATTTGAGTGTTTTTATAAAGTTGTCTTTTAATTGTTTCTGGTTCAACACCATTTCTCAAATCAATAGCAACTCTTATACCTTCTCTATTAGACTCGTCTCTTATATCTTTAATTCCTTCAATTTTCTTCTCTCTAACTAATTGAGCAATTCTTTCATTTAATACCGCTTTATTTACTTGATATGGAATTGAGGTAATTACCAATCTATCTCTACCATTCTTTAAGCTTTCAACTGATACTTCACCTCTAATTTTAAAAGAACCTCTTCCATTGTTGTAACCTTGTTTAATTATATCTTTACCGATTATTACTCCTCCAGTTGGAAAATCTGGTCCTGGAATATGTTTCATTAATTCTTTTATTTTAATATCTTTGTTTTCTATTAAGGCTAAAGTTCCATTAATTATCTCACCAAGATTATGAGGAGGAATACTAGTTGCCATTCCAACAGCTATACCTCCAGCCCCATTAACTAACAAATTTGGAAATTGCGCAGGTAATACGCTAGGTTCTTTCTCTGTTTCATCATAATTACTTTTAAAACTAATCGTATTTTTTTCGATATCATCAATTAAAAATTGTGAAACTTTTGACAATCTTGTTTCAGTATATCTCATAGCAGCAGCTGGATCACCATCTATGGATCCAAAATTACCCTGCCCTTGAACCAAAGGTAAGCTCATTGAAAAATCTTGAACCATCCTAACTAATGCATCGTATACAGATTGATCACCATGAGGATGATATTTACCAATTACATCTCCGACTATTCTTGCTGATTTTCTGAATTGTTTAGACCAATCATAACCACCTTTATACATTGCATAAAGAATTCTTCTATGAACTGGTTTTAATCCATCTCTTACATCAGGTAATGCACGACTTACAATAACACTCATAGCATAAGACAAGTAAGACGAGCTCATCTCGTCATGCATAGAGATTAGATTAATGTTCTTATCTTTTGGTTCTTCAGTTTTTTGCATAGAAATTAAAATGGTATTTCGTCGTCCATGTCATTTGACACCTGAGAAGAATCCTCAATATTATTTTGTTGAGTTGTGTCATTCTGAATTCCACCACCTGTATTTCCTCCACCTAACATTGTAAGTGAAGAATTATACCCTTGTATGACAATTTCTGTTGAATACTTATCTTGGCCAGATTGTTCATCTTTCCATTTACGCGTTGTGAGTTGTCCCTCTACATAAACTTGAGCACCCTTTTTTAAATATTGTTGAACAACATTTACCAATCCTTCATTGAATACAACTATACGGTGCCATTCAGTTTTTTCTTTTCTTTCACCAGTATTTTTATCTTTCCATGTTTGGCTGGTTGCAAGACTTAGTCTAGCTACACTCTTGCCATTTACCATTTGTTTAATTTCAGGGTCTGCGCCCAAACGACCAATTAATAATACTTTATTTAAACTTCCAGCCATAATATTTTACTATTTGTTAAATTAATTAATAAGATTTATATCACAATTCTTCTGAATATTAATTTTATTGACTCAAAGCAACTAAAAATATGATGAAAAAGATAGTTATTAAGGGCGCTAAAGAACACAATCTGAAGAATGTAACTGTAGAGATTCCAAAAGATAAATTTGTAGTGATAACAGGTTTGTCTGGGTCAGGAAAATCTTCATTAGCTTTTGATACCATCTATGCTGAAGGTCAAAGAAGATATGTCGAAAGTTTATCTGCTTATGCTCGTCAGTTTTTAGATAAAATGAAAAAGCCAAATGTTGATTTAATTGAAGGCTTAAGTCCTGCTATAGCAATTGAGCAAAAAAACACTTCAAAAAATCCAAGATCAACCGTTGCAACTGTTACAGAAATTTATGATTATATGAGGGTACTCTATGCAAGAGCAGGTATTCCTTACTCTCCTTTTACAGGTAAGCCAATAACCTCTCAAACTATTACTCAAATTGTTGATTTAATTAAAAAATTACCAAAAAAATCTACAATTTATATTTATGCTCCAGTAGTTAGAGGTCGTAAGGGTGAATATAAAAAAGATATTTTAAGCTATAAGAGACGTGGATTTAGAAAAATAAAGATTGATAATGTATTATACGACATAGAAAAATCTCCTAACCTTGATAAAAAATTAAAACACGATATTTCAATTCTAGTTGATAGAATTGTACTTAATTCAAAACTTGGAAACAGATTGGCTGAAAGTGTAGAAACAGCTGTAAATTTAGCTAATGGATTAGTTTTTGTTGAATACGAAGATGAAACACTTTCTCAAAAATTTAGAAAAATTGAAAAATTAATTTACTCCACAAAGTTTGCCTGTCCAGAAAGTGGTTTTACTATAGAAGAAATAGAACCAAGATTGTTTTCATTTAATAGTCCCTATGGTGCTTGTGAAGAATGTGAAGGTATAGGAATGAAATTAAATGTAGATCCAAATTTAGTAGTTCCAGATGATCGTAAAAGTTTAGCGGATGGAGCAATTGAACCATGGGCTAAATCGACAACTTTATACTATGCGCAAACTTTAGCTTCTCTTGCAAAGCATTATGAATTTTCTCTTGATGAAAAATGGAAAAAACTTCCAAAAAAAATAAAAGATATAATTTTATATGGTTCAGATGAGGACGAAATTAAATTTAATTATGATGATGGATATGAAAAATATTCATATAAAAAAACTTTTGAAGGAGTAATTAATAATCTTGAAAGACGTTTCTTAGAATCTGATAGCGAGTGGAAAAGAGAAGTAATAGCCGAATATCAATCTGATACTGCATGTGAAGCTTGTAATGGTGATAGACTTAAAGAAGAGGCATTATGTGTAAAAATTAATGATTTAAATATTAGTGAGGTTACTAAAAAATCAATTCATGATGCCGCCGAATGGTTTAAAAGCTTAGAAAACAATTTGGATAAAAGGCAATTTAAAATTGCAGAGCATGTCCTAAAAGAAATAAATGAAAGATTAAATTTCTTACTTAACGTTGGTTTAGATTATTTAACACTATCAAGAGAATCTGGAACTTTATCAGGTGGAGAAGCTCAAAGAATTAGATTGGCATCACAAATTGGATCTGGTTTGACTGGAGTATTGTATGTTTTAGATGAACCATCAATTGGTTTACATCAAAAAGATAATGTTAAATTAATTAATGCATTAAAAAGATTAAGAGATCTTGGAAATACAGTAATTGTGGTTGAGCATGATACTGAAACAATGGAAAATGCAGATCATATTATTGATCTTGGGCCTGAAGCTGGAACGAATGGTGGTCAAATAACAGCTCAAGGAACTTATGAAGAACTTAAAAAGGATAAGAAGAGTATAACTGGACAGTATCTTGCAAATAAACAAAAAATTGAAATTCCTAAAACTAGACGATTGGCAAAGAATGGTAGATTTGTAGAAATAAATGGTGCTAGTGGAAATAATTTAAATAATGTTAACCTTAAAATTCCTACAGGTACATTCACTTGTGTAACAGGAGTTTCAGGTAGTGGTAAATCTACATTAGTATTACAAACATTATTTCATGCATTAAATTTAACACTTAATAATAAAGCTAGAAAAACCCCCAAAGCTTTTAAAGGTTACAAAGGAGTAGAATTAATTGATAAAATTATTGATATCGACCAATCCCCTATTGGTAGAACTCCAAGATCTAACCCAGCAACATATACTGGAGCTTTTGGTCCTATAAGAGATTGGTTTACTAGTTTGCCTGAGTCTAAAACTAGAGGTTATAAGCCAGGAAGATTTTCATTTAATGTTAAGGGTGGTAGATGTGAAGCATGTGAAGGTGATGGTGTTATTACATATGAAATGCACTTTTTACCAGATGTTTATATTCAGTGTGATGAGTGTAAAGGAACAAGATACAACAGAGAAACTTTAGAGATTAAGTTTAAAGGAAAAAGTATAGCCGATGTTTTAGATATGTCTGTTGATGAAGGTTGTGAATATTTTGAAAACATTTCAAATATTAAGTCTAAATTATTAACCTTAAAAAAAGTTGGACTTGGTTACATTAAAATTGGACAACAGGCCACTACACTATCAGGTGGTGAAGCACAAAGGATTAAACTAGCTAAGGAATTATCAAAAAGATCAACTGGTAGAACCATGTACATATTAGACGAACCAACAACTGGACTACATCAGCATGATATTAAAAAATTACTAGAAATTCTTCACACCTTCGTGAAATTAGGAAACACCGTAGTTGTAATAGAGCATAACTTAGATGTTATAAAAACAGCTGATCACATTGTCGATATGGGTCCTGAGGGTGGTGTTAAAGGTGGTAAAATTGTTGCAGAAGGTAAGCCAGAAGAAGTTTGCAAAGTGAAAGAAAGCTACACAGGCCAGTTTTTAAAACCTCTTTTATATTAAATATAAAAACTTATAAAAAATCTAAATTTAGTGTATATTATTGAGAATCATGAGCAGTTTATTATCATCACTATCTAAAACAATTCATGCATCGCTTGCATTAGCAATTTTATTGTTTTTAGGTCTTTCCTATTTAAATGATGGTATTGCATTCGATACTCTTTTTTGGAGCTGGTTATTTAGATACATTCATGTTGTTGTTGCAATAATGTGGATAGGATTATTGTGGTATTTTAATTTTGTTCAAATTCCAAATATGGGAAAAATACCTGATGAACAAAAACCTGCTATTGGGAAAGTAATTGCTCCTGCAGCATTATTTTATTTTAGATGGGCGGCTGCGTTTACTGTTCTTTCAGGATTAATTTTAGCTCTGTTAAATGGATATTTACATGATGCTATGACTTTTAGTATTGGATCTGGTGTTCCAAAACATACAGCAATAGGAATTGGTATGTGGTTAGGAATTGTAATGGCTTTTAATGTTTGGTTTGTGATATGGCCAAACCAAAAAAGAGCTTTAGGAATAGTTGAAGCTGATCCAGAAACAAAAGCTAAGTCTGCTAAAACTGCAATGTTATTTTCAAGAACAAATACACTTTTATCTCTACCAATGTTACTTTCAATGGTAGCTGCTCAAAACTTATATTAAACTGTTTTATTATCGTCTTCTCTTAAGACTGTTTTTTGTGACACTCTTAATCTCACTAAAACTGTATTAGCTATATAAATCGAAGAATAAGTTCCAAACACAACACCAAGTATCATTGCTAAAGAAAAACCTTTTAAAATTTCACCACCAAAAAAGAATATTGCTAATAAAGCTAACAATGTTGTAGCTGAGGTTATTATTGTTCTGGATAAAGTTTCGTTAATTGAAATATTTGTTAATTCAAAAATTTTAATGTCTGAATATTTTCTCAAATTTTCTCTAACACGATCAAAAATTACAACCGTATCGTTCATAGAATAACCAACAATTGTTAGAACAGCTGCAATAATTGATAAATTAATCTCAAGACTAAATAATGAAAAAATTCCCAATGTAACAATTACATCATGAAATAAAGCCAAAATAGCACCTAAACTAAATTGCCATTCAAAACGTATCCAAATATAAATTAGCATTACAGCCAGAGATAAAGAAATAGCAATTACACCAGCTTTAAGCAATTCAGCGCTTACTTTAGGGCCTACGTTTTCAACTCTTCTAAAGTCATAGTTATTTCCAAAAGAACTATCTAAATCCTTTTTAATTTCTTCAATAATATTTTTTTTATTATCTTTATTTTCAAATTTAATTAGAAAATCAGTATCATTTCCAAATTTTTTAACAGAAACATCACCTAAATCCATTTGATTAAATTTATCTCTCAACGAACTTACGCTAATTTTGCTATCTGATGACCTTAGTTCAATTAATGTTCCACCTTTAAAGTCTATACCGTAATTTAAACCTTTAAAAATTAGTAATAAAAGTGATGCTGTAATTAAAAGTATAGATAGTATGTTAAAGTGATTATAGTATTTATTAAAGGCTATCATTAGATTAGTTTTTCCTTATTTTTATTTCTTGTCACATAAAGACTAGTGAACAATCTTGCTATAAAATAAACTGAAAATAGAGTTGTAAATATTCCTACACCTAGAGTAACAGCAAATCCTTTTACTGGACCAGACCCCATAAAAAATAAAATTATAGCTGCTAATAAAGTGGTAATATTTGCATCAATAATTGCTGTTCTTGATTTTGTGTAACCACCATCAAAAGCTAAAATATTATTACTTTCATCTTTAAGTTCTTCCTTAATTCTCTCAAAGATTAAAACATTTGCATCAACTGCCATACCAACAGTTAAAATTATACCAGCTATACCAGGAAGAGTTAGTGTTGCTTCAAATAAAGTTAAAATACCAAGTAATAAAAATAAATTTATTATTAATGTTACGTTAGTGATTAATCCAAACACTTTGTATTTAACAAACATAAAAATAATAACTAATAAAAAACCTATGGCTAAAGCGATAATTCCTGCATTAATCGAATCTTGTCCTAGATCAGGTCCTACAGTTCTTTCCTCTATAATCTCTAAAGGAGCTGGTAAAGCTCCAGATCTTAATAATAAGGCTAAATCTGTGGCACTTTGGAAAGTAAATCCACCACTGATCTGTCCAGACCCACTTGCTATTGTGTCTCTAACAACAGGTGCACTAATTATTTTTCCATCTAAAACAATGGCCAATTGTTTTCCAATACCAGTAGATGTTGCTTTACCAAATCTTTTGGCACCTACTCTATCTAATGTAAATGATACAATAGTTTGATTGTTTTGAGTGTCCATTTTTGGTTGTGCATCTAATAGATTTTCACCACTGATGATTATTCTTTTGCTTACTGTTGCTTCTTCTAACCCATCTTCAAATTTTAACTTCTCAACACCAAATCTGTCACTTTCATCATTGGTTACAAATCTAAATGTAAGATTTGCTGTTTTTCCTAATAGTGATTTAATTCTTTGAGGATCATCTAACCCAGGAAGTTCAACAAGGATTCTATCATTACCTCTTTTTAAAATATTTGGTTCATTAGTACCGACTTCATCTACCCTTCTTCTTACAATTTCTATAGCTTGATCTTGCGATGAAGTTTTAAGATTGATTATGCCTTGTCTTGAAAAACTTACTTTTAAATTGATACCATTATCTTCAATGTCAAGTTGGTGTGATTTAAATCTTGGGTAATAAGGATTTAGATCACTATTTTCATCTTGAAACACATCTAGTACTGCTTGTTTGTCTAAATCAGCAACATTGAAAAAAATATTTTGATTATCAATTTTAATATTATTAATTTTGATGTTTTTCTCTTTGAAATAATTTCTAATAGTGGTTGTTAAATTTTGTAATTTTTGTTCAATTACAGGCTCATTATCAATTTCAAGTAAAAGGTAAGAACCACCTTGTAAATCTAAACCAAGGTTTATTTTCTTATTAAAAAAACTATCATCAAACTTAAATAAATTTGATGACGCAATTAAAATAAATAATAAAGAAAATAAAGTTACAAATAAGATTCTTAGTTTAGAAAAATAAAGCACTTATCTTAATTGATTATTTTTTAACTTCTGGAGTATTGTTTAAGAGACTTTGAATACCTGTAGCTTTAACAATTTCTACTTTAACATTTTCAGCTATTTCAACTTCTACTTTGTCGTTATCAATTAATCTTTCTACTCTTCCTGTTATTCCACCTGAAGTGACTACTTTATCACCTCTCTTTAAACCTTCGACCATTGCTTTATGCTCTTTAACTTTTTTTTGTTGTGGTCTGATTAAGAAAAAATAAAAAATAACAAAAATTAATATTAACGGTATAAACTGACCTATTCCTGAACCTTCCATAAATCTCCTTTAAATTATGGCATTCTTATACCATCTAACTAATTAAAACAACTTTAATTGTTGGAAATCAATTCCATATTGTTCATATAAGGTCTTAGAACTTTAGGAATTATAATAGAACCATCTTTTTGCTGATAGTTTTCCATAATTGCAATCAGAGTTCTTCCAACAGCCAAACCACTTCCATTCAACGTACCTGCAAATACATTTTCCTTATTATTGTTTTTATATCTTGCCTTCATACGCTGTGCTTGAAACGTTGAACAAGACGAACATGATGATATTTCTCTGTATTTATTTTCTGATGGCAACCATACCTCAATATCATAGGTCTTCTCTGCGCTAAAACCCATATCACCTGAACATAAAATTACTTTTCGATAAGGTAACTCTAATTTATCTAGTATGTCGGTAGCACAATTTGTCATTCTCTCTAATTCTTCTAAACATTTTTCATTCTCAACAATGCTTACCATTTCAACTTTGTAAAATTGATGCTGCCTAATCATGCCCCTTGTATCCTTTCCATAACTTCCAGCTTCTTTCCTAAAACAAGGTGTTGAAGCAACAAATCTCATTGGTAAATTATTAAGATCAATCATTTTATCTTTAACAATATTGGTTAAAATCACCTCTGCTGTTGGTATCAAAAATTTTCTATCTGAACCTTCATCAAATTTAATTTCAAACTGGTCATTTTCAAATTTTGGCAACTGTCCAGTGCCGTACATAGTGCTTTCTGATGCCATTAATGGTGGCGATATCTCCTGATAACCATTTTGATGAATATGTGTATCAAGCATAAAATTTGATATTGCCCTTTCTAAAAGAGCCAATTTATCTTTTACAAATACAAATCTTGAACCAGTAGTTTTTGTAGCTAAATCAAAATCAAGCATATTTAGTTTTTCACCTAATTCGTAATGTGTTTTAGGTTTAAATTCTAAATTAGGTATCTCTCCTGATTTCAATATTTCTTTATTATCATTTTCGTCTTTACCATTTGGAACATCTTCATGCGGTATATTAGGTATGCTAGACAGAATACTATCTAAATCAAACTTAATTTGTTTTTGATCTTCTACAATTTTGTCGAGTTCTTTGCTGATTTCTTTAGATTTCTTAAACAAACTCTCATCTTTTGATTTAGAAATGTCTTTTTTTTCTTTTTCTAAACTTTCTTTTTTTTGAATTAAATTTCTATTTTGTTCATCCAATTTTTGTATTTTTTCAAAATCTACTTCTAGGTTTCTTTTTTCAAGAGATTTTTGAAATTTAGAAAAATCTTTTCGTATTTCTTTAATGTTATGCATCTTCTTTTTGTAAATTTTTATTTTCTATAAATTTTACTGAAAATATTGATAATTCATACAGAATTAATAAAGGTATTGCTAAACCTATTTGAGTTATTGGATCTGGTGGTGTTAACAATGCAGCTGCTGCAAATATAATAACAACTACATATTTTCTTCTCTCTTTTAAAAATTGACTATCAACTATTCCGATTCTTGCTAATAAACTTAAAACAACTGGTAACTGAAAACTGATACCAAAAGCAAAAATTAATTTCATAACTAGTGATAAATATTCATTAACTTTAGCCTCTAATTGGATTGGTAAATTTGTAGAAATACCTGTGCTTTCAAATGAAAGAAAAAATTTAATCGCAAGTGGCATTATCAAATAATAAACCAGCATACCTCCTAAAAAAAATAATATTGGTGTTAATATAAGGTAAGGCAGAATTGCTACCTTTTCATGTTTGTACAAACCAGGTGCAATAAATTTCCAAATTTGCATCAAGATAAAAGGACATGTAACAAAAAAAGCTGTGAAGAATGATACTTTAAGGTATGTTAAAAAGGTCTCTTGTAAAGCTGTAAATATCAATCTTCGATCAGAGCCATCTTCTTTTACAGCTCTTGCAAATGGATCAACAAGGAAACCATAGATATGTTCTGCAAATAAGTAACAAATCACAAAAAAGATAAATAAAAAGATAAAGCTATTTATCAATCTTTTTCTTAATTCTGTAAGGTGACTTACAAATCCACCTTCCTGATCTTCATTACTCATCTTTTTTAATTTCTTTTTTTATTTCGTTATCAATTTTTTCTTCATCTATCTCTAGATTTGAAACTTCATTTTGAATATTGTTAACGTATCTTTTTGCTGATCCGATCCACGAGCCTGCTTTTTTTAACATTACTGGAAAATCCTTTGGACCAAGAACTATTATAGCAATAGCAACAACAATTAAAATTTCAAACCAACCGATAGTAGGCATTTAAATTAATTTTTGTTATCCGAGTCTTTGTTATCGTCAGATATATTTTTTGGCTCTGTATCGTCAGTTACGTCTGACGCCATTCCTTTTTTGAAACTTTTAATACCTTTAGCTACATCACCCATTAAGCTTGAAATTTTTCCTCTTCCAAACAATAACACAACCAATATAACTACAATAGCTATTTGCCAAATTCCTATACTCATAAAAAACTTATAACCTTTTTAAGGTTATTTTGAAAGTTACTTTTTTACTATTCTTTCTCTTCAGGATCTAGAGTGCTATTAAGCATTTCATCTATATTAGAATAAATATCTTCTTTTTTCTCTTCTTGCTTTTCTTTGTAAAATTTTCCAGTTCCAAAAATAGCATTATCAACACTTGAACTATCAATTAAACCAGCAGCTCCTAATTCATCAATTGTTGGAAGATCGGATAATTTTTGTATGTTGAAATGACTTAAAAAATCATCAGTAGTTATGTATTGAATTGGTCTACCAGGCACATCTTTTCGACCACCTGGTTTTACCCAATTTAATTCCATCAATATTTCTAAAGTGTTAGTACCAAAAGCAACACCTCTTATTTCTTCTATTTCAGCTCTAGTAACCGGCTGATGATAAACAATTATAGCCAAAGTTTCTACCGCAGCTCTAGATAGTTTCTTTTCAACAGTTTTTTCTTGAGACATCAAATTTGATAAATTTGGTGATGTTCTAAAAGACCACTTATCTTTTATACAAATTAAATTAATTCCTCTATTTGAATATTCTTGTTTTAATTTTTCTAAAGACTCTGGAACGTTGCCTTTTTTAGAAACTTTACTTTCTATAGTATCTACATCTAAAGGCTCAGCTGCTGCAAAAATAATTGCTTCTATTTCTTTATCTAAATCCGATAATTTTGATGGAAACTTTAAAACATTATCTTTTGAAGCTTTTGCTTTTTTAATCATTTATTTCCTTTATATATATTTCATCAAACAATTTATCTTGTTTAATTGATAAATTTCCTTCTTTAACTAATTCTAATGATCCAGCAAATATTCCTGCTTTACCAGTTTTCTTGTATTTTGTACCACTTTTAAAATTACTTGGTATTAATTCATCCAATTTTTTCCATTCAAATAGTTTACCAAAAAATTCTCTAATTGTTTTGATCCCATCTTCTGTTGTGAACACAGGAAGTTTTGGAATATTCATTTTTTGAAAATCTTTAGTCATTATTATTGTTGAGTAAGCTTTCATTAGCTCAAATAAACTTAAGTTATATTCCGTGCTATAAATTGATCTAATATTTCCTTTCATACCTCTTGTTCTTATTTCTCTACCTAGTCTTTTTCTCTTAAGCATTTGTTCGGATAATAATCTAATTAATTCTAATTTTTTTAGCTGTAATTTTAACTTTTCTGCAACTTCTTGAACTTTAAATTCCTCTTCTGGAGTACCAGGTAAAAGTAATTTTGATTTTAAATAGGCTAACCATGTAGCCATTAAAAGATATTCAGAAGCAATTTCTAAATTTAAATTTTTTTCATTGGTAATATACTCATGAAATTGATCTGCTAACTTAGTTATAGATATTTCTTCTAGATCAACTTTTTGAGCTTTTGCTAAGTCTAAAAGTACATCTAATGGTCCATTATAATTATTTATATCTACATTAAATAATTCAGAATCAGTGACAGACATGAAAAGATATTAGCTTAAAATTTTATAAAATTGAGATGTTTTTTTAACAATAAAACTATTCACTTGAGGTGAATTTTCTGCAACTATCTTCATTTCTTTCATATTTCCATTGCAATGAAGTGCTATATTACAACCTGCACTGAATAAATTAATAGTATTAAGTTTTAAATCATCACTTAAACTCTTCATTGATAAGTCATCTGAAATTAAAATATTCTTAAATCCTATATTTTTCCTAATAATATTAATTATTTTTTTAGAGTGAGTGGCGGTGTTATTTTTATCAATTTTTGAATAAACAACATGACCTGTCATTGCAAATAAACATTTCTTCTTTTTGAATGTCCAAAAATCGTTTTTGAGAAGATATCCATATGTTTTATTAATAATCGGTGTTGAATAATGACTGTCGACTTTTGCTAAACCATGACCAGGTATATGCTTCATTACAGTTCCTATTGAGTTATTTTGAAATAATTCAATACAAATATCACCTAATTTAGAGACAATTTTTTTATTTTTTGAAAAAGATCGATCACCAATTACTTTGCTTGCACCATTAACACTAAGGTCTAAAACTGGAACAGTATTGATATTCACACCAATTAAATTCAATAAATAAGAGGTCTTATCTACAAATAACTTATAAACGATTTCAAATTTTTTTTTATCTTTATTAAACAAATCTCCAAAATATTCAGATGTCATATTATCAAAGGAAATTAAATTTTTTAGTCTATTTACTCTTCCTCCCTCTTGATCAATCATGATTGGATATTTTTTATCCTTAAAAATTTTTCTAATGCTAGAGGTTAATTTTTTAACTTGATCAAAAGATGTAATATTTCTAGTAAATAGGATAATTCCCCAAGGTTTATATTTTTTTAGAAATAAAATTTCATTTTTAGATAACTTTGTTGATTTTAAACCAACTATAAAAGATTTTCTTTTACTTATCATTATCTAATAATTTCCAAAAATTAAATTTTTTCTTTTTCTTTTTGTTTGTTTGCTTAACATACTCAATTACATTTTGAGTATCATTCTCTAAAACTGGTAAATTTTTTGAGTATAATTTTATTTTCTCATCAATATTTTGATGAGATCTATATGATTTTTTTTTGTGTTCATCAGAAAAATAATATTTTCCTGTAAAAAAAATAAATAAAAGTATTACTAAAACAAATATTAAGTACTTTATTTCTTTAAGCATTACATTTGATTGGGTGTATCAACACCAACAATATCCATACCTGTTTTAATAACATTAGAAATAGCTTTCAAAAATATCAATTTATCTGGTGAAACTGTTTTTTGATCATTAATGAACCTTTTTTCTGGAAATTGTTTTCCTAAATTCCAATACGAGTGAAATTCCGATGCAAGATCGTATAAGTAAACAGGTATTCTATGTGGTTCTAATTTTGTGCTTGCAGAATCTATACATTTTGGCCACTCAGATAATTTTTTTAAAATTTTAATTTCATCATTAGAATATTCAAAATTGAAATCATTTAATTCAATTTTTGAATTTAAGTCTTTATCTATATGTCTAAATACAGATGAAATTCTAGCATAACAATATTGAACATAATATAATGGATTGTCTTTGGATTTTTCTTTGACTGCATCGAAATCAAAATCTAATTCAACATCACTGCTTCTGTTAAGCATAATAAATCTTGTTGCATCTTTTCCAACTTCTTCAATCAAGTCATCAACCGTAATGTAATCCCCTTTTCTTTTAGACATTTTAAAAGGCTTGTTATCTTTTATTAATTTTACTAACTGACTAATTTTACAAATTAATGTATCTTTTTTTCCTGACAGTGCTTCAACAGATGAAGTAATCCGTTTTATGTAACCTGCATGATCTGCTCCAAGAATATTGATTAAGTAATCGAAATTTCTATCAACTTTATTTTTATGATAAGCAACGTCACTTGCAAAATAAGTCCAAGTACCATCTGATTTTTGAAGTGCACGATCTTTATCGTCTCCAAAGTCTGTTGATTTAAATAATAATTGCTCCCTTTCAACCCAATCTTTGTTATCTTCACCAGCGGGGGCTTTGATTTTTCCTTTATAAATAAAGTTATTTTTTTCTAAAAAATCTATTACACTTTCAACTTCATTGTTTAATACAATACTTTTTTCACTAACAAAATTATCATGTTTAATACCCAAGCTTTTAAGATTGTTTTTGATAAGGAGAAGTGCCTGCTCTATTGATAAGGCAGTTAATTTATCACTAATTTCGTCAAAATTATCAAAGTTAAGATTTGAATTATTTGAAATTATATTTTTTGCAAAATCAATTAGATAATCCCCAGGATACAAATCAGGATTATCTTCAGGAAATGTTTCTTTAAAATGAACTTCTCTAATTCTAAAATATACGGATTTAGTAAAATTTATAATTTGGTTACCATAATCATTCACATAATATTCTTTTGTAACTTTATGTTTATTAAAAATTAAAACATTAGAGATAACATCGCCTAGAATAGCACCTCTACAATGTCCTACATGTAAGGGTCCTGTAGGGTTTGCCGAAACAAACTCCACTAAATAATTATTTTTCTTTTCTTTCTCATTAATTCCAAAATTATCTGCATTATCTGTAATATCTTTAATAAAATTTGACCAAAAAGATGGTTTAAATTTAATATTAATAAATCCTGGTTTGGCTACAGATATTGTTTCAATTTCGCTGTCATTATTTTTAATTTCAGGAGCAAGTTTTTCTGCAAGCTGTAATGGTGAGGTTTTATTGATTTTTGATAAAACCATTGCGACATTTGTTGAAATATCACAATCAAATTTTGGTGGAGGTATTTCTGCATTAATACCATTAAAACTCTCTGGAATTTCTAGATGATTATTTTTATTCAAATCAACAATAACTGATTTAATTTTGTCTAAATATAATTCAAAAATATTCATTTATTATCGTTATAAAGGTTAATAGCATATCTATCAGTCATACCAGATATAAAATCTGAAATAGCTCTATATTTGTCTTTAGTCAATTGATCTTTGGACAAAAATTTTCTTGGATTTGATTTAATTATTTTAAATAATTTCTTAATTATTAATTTACCTTTGTGATTTTTTTTCAATACTGATTTATTGTCATACATTTTGTGTCTTAAGAAAGATTTAATTTCTTTTTCTGCATTTTTAATTTGGTTTGAAAAGCAAACAATTAACTCATTAGATTTAGCTACATCACATGAGGATTTTATCTTAAGCTTTTGAATATTTTTCTGAGTATTGCTCAATAAATCTCTAACCATGAGGTCAATTGAGTCTCTTATAATTTGATAAATTGTAATTTTATAATTTTTATTAGTAATTTTATTTTTATATTTTTTATGAATATTTTTAAAAAAATCTATTTCAACCAATTCCTCCATTTTAAAAAGGTTGGCTTTTATTCCGTCTTGAATATCGTGATTGTTATATGCAATATCATCTGAAATTGCTGAAATTTGAGCTTCAAGAGAGGGAAATGAATTATATTTAATTTTATCTTTAAAAGCTTTTAACCCAATTAACTTATTAACTAAACCAATATCCTCCACAGGTCCGTTATGTTTAAGAAGACCTTCTAACGTTTCTATAGTTAAATTTAATCCCTTAAACTTAAAATACTTATTTTCTAAAAACATAACTATTCTTAAAGTTTGAAGGTTGTGATCAAAACCACCATAATTCACCATGCATTCATGTAAGGCATCTTCTCCAGCATGACCGAACGGCGTGTGGCCTAAATCATGTGCTAAACTTAAAGTTTCGGCTAAATCCTCATTTAATTTTAAATATTTGGCTATTGATCTTGCAATCTGAGCAACTTCTATTGAGTGAGTAATCCTTGTTCTAAAATGGTCTCCCTCAGTATTAACAAATACTTGGGTTTTATGTTTTAGCCTTCTAAATGATGCACTATGAATAATACGATCTCTATCTCTTTGAAAAGGAGATCGATATTTTGAGCTAGCTTCCTTAATTAGTCTGCCTTTACTTTTGTATACCCCTAACAAAGCGTCTTTTTTCATCCTTTAATTAAAATAATTAAGTATTATATTAGTAATATCAGTGTTGAGACATGATTAAAGAAATTAAATTTACAGATAATGCATTAAAACAAATAGAAAGTTTGTTGGCAAAAAAAGACAAAGGTTCATTTTTTAGAATCGCTATTAAAGGTGGTGGTTGTTCAGGCTTTCAATACGAATTCACTTTTGACAAATCAAAACAAGATGACGATTTAAATTATCAAAATATTTTAATTGATAAAACTTCTGCAGATTTACTTAAAGGATCTGAAGTTGATTATGTTTCTGAGTTAATAGGTGAACAATTTAAAATATCTAACCCACAAACAAAATCCTCTTGTGGTTGTGGTGTTTCTTTCTCACTTTAATGCTGATTTCATCATGGAATGTCAACTCTGTAAGAGCGAGAATTGAAAATATCAAAAGCTATTTATTAAAATATAAACCAGATATTTTAATGATGCAGGAAATCAAAACCGAGGATATCAATTTTCCTTATGATGATTTTTCTTCAATGGATTATGAAAGCCACGTATTTGGTCAAAAAAGTTATAATGGTGTAGCAATTATTTCTAAAAATAAATTAAAAAATATTAAAACTGATTTAATTAAAGATAAATTAAAACAATCAAGAATAATTTCAGCTGAATTTGAATATAAGAAAAAAACTATTCAATTAATTAATATATACACTCCAAATGGAAATCCTGTTGATACTGAAAAATATGATTACAAAAAAAATTGGCTTGATCAATTAATCAAACAACTAAAAACTTTATCTAAAAAAAATCCAAATTTAATTTTAGCTGGTGATTTTAATATAATTCCATCAGCAGAAGATGTTTATAATGTAAAAAGTTTTGAGGATGACGCTTTATATAGGTTGGAAATAAGAAAAAAATTTAGAGAGATGATAAATCTAGGTTTTAAAGATGTTTATAGATATTTTAATGAAGAGAAAGAAGGATATACATTTTGGGATTATATGAGAGGTGCCTGGCAAAAAAATAATGGCATGAGAATTGATCATTTTTTAGTGTCTAATTCATTAATTGATCAAATTAGGGATATAAACATCAACAAAGATCCTCGTGGAAGAGAAAAACCCTCTGACCACACTCCTATTGAAATTACTTTAGCTTAAAGATTTAATTTTATTAACTAACTCTTCGTTTATATGTCTTGGACCAGTGTCCAATCTATTTTTATGACGTCTTTCACCTGGTAATCTTACTTCACCCATTGATTTCATCTTCTCAAAAAATTCTTCTGCATGTTTCTGCCAATCAGTACCTGAAGTTTTATCTGGATTTATTGCTAATATAAATTCACCACCGCTTGGAGGACCCCCATCATTATTATCTTTAGCAGCTGTTTCATAACTAAAATTATCACCAACTAAAGCGCCTGCTAATAATTCAACCATCATAGCAATTGCAGAACCTTTGTAACCACCAAAAGGTAATAATACTCCACCATCAGCAATTTCACCTGGATCAGTTGTTTCTTTTCCATCTTTAGTCAAACCAGTTCCAAGTGGAACTTTGTGCCCTTCTCTTTTGGCAACCTGAACTTCACCCATTGCCATCGATGCAGTTGCCATATCGTAAACAACTGGAGTTTTGCCAGGTCTTGGCCAAGCAAATGAAATTGGGTTAGTTCCAAATAATGGTTTTATTGCTCCTGCTGGTGCAACAGCAGGCTTGTAAGACGTACATCCAAAAGCAACTAAACCTTCTTCTGCTAACTTTTCTGTTTCAGGCCACATAGCGGCCATATGATGTGAGTTATTTATTGCTAATACTGCAACACCGTTTTCTTTTGCAGCTTTAGCTAGTTCTGGTAATCCTTTATTTAATACAACAGGTGCTAAACAATTATTTCCTTCAACTTTAATTACTGATGGAGATATTTTTTTAACTTCAGGTTTACCTTTTCCATTAATTTTTCCGCTTTTAAGACCAGCAACGTATGCTGGCAATCTAAATAAACCATGTGATACTGAGCCATCTCTTTCTGCATTTCTTATTAAATCTGATAAAATTGATGCTGTTTCATCATCGCTTCCATTAGCCAAAAGAGTTTTTTTGGCAAGTTCAAATATTTCATCTAAGGTTAAAGATACTGTGCTCATTACTTCGATTTACACTTTTTACATAAACCAAAAAATTCTAAATTATACTTGTTATATCTCATTCCCGAGTCATCTTCAAAATTTGATAAATATTTTGAAAGTTTTGAATTATTTATCTCTGAAACTTTTTCACAGTTTTCACAAATAGAAAAAGCTGTTGCCTTCGAAATTTGGCAACTAGAATTTTGACATGCAATAAAAGCATTTCTGCTTTCGATCTTATGAATTTTTCCAATTTCAACTAATTTATCTAAAGCTCTATAAACTTGTAATGGTGCTTTAATCCCTTTTTTTTGAACGTTAAAAAGAATTGAATAAGCCTTCATAGGTTCACCAGATTTATCAATGAGATCAAAAATTATTTTTTGGTTTTTAGAAAGATTATGTTCTTTTTGCATCTATAAATTCTTATCAATTAGTCATTAGTTTTTCAATTGAATGGATTGCTTTATTTTAAATAAAGACAAAATGAATAAAAATAATGATGCAGCAATTATTGATGGTCCTGAGGCTGTATTAAACTCAAGTGAGGAAAACAGTCCTAGTATTACAGAAAATAAACCACCTATAATTGAGAAGAATATCATTTTCTGAGGGCTGTCTGAGATATTTCTAGCCATAGCAGCTGGAATGATTAGCATTCCGGTTATTAACAACAAACCTACCATTTTTATTGAAATTGCTATGATCGCTGCCATTAAAATTGTGAATACGGCTTTAGCTCGCTCAGGATTTAATCCTTCAGCCTCCGCTAATTCGTAATTTACAGTCGATGCAAATAAAGGTTTCCATATCAATTTTAAAATCAGCAATATGATAGCACCACCTATCCAAATTATTAGTATGTCATTTGTAGTAACGGCTAATATGTCACCAAACAACAGACCCATTATATCAAATCTAATGAATGTTAAAAATCCTATCACAACCAAGCCTACTGCCAGAGAAGAATGAGCTAACAAACCTAGCAAAGCATCACCTGGTAGATTAGTTTTTTTTTGAAGTTGAATAAGAATTAAAGCAACTACAGATGAAATTAAAAAAACAGATAAGGCTATATTTAACTCTAAAGAATAAGCCATAGTCACTCCTAATAAAGCTGAGTGAGAGAGTGTATCACCAAAATAAGATAATCTTCTCCAAATTACAAAACAACCCAAGGGGCCAGTAACTAAAGCCACACCTATTCCCGCAACTAAAGCTCTAATAAAAAAATCATCAAACATATTAATTTTTCTTTATTTGCCCTTCCTCTGAATGAACATGATCATGTTTATGTTCATATACAGAAAGAATTTGAGATGCTTTTTCACCAAATAAGGTTTTATATTCGTTATTTTTTGCTACATCCATTGGTGTACCAGAACAACAAACGTGACCGTTTAAACAAACAACATAATCAGTAGCTGTCATTACAGTATGTAAATCATGTGAAATTAATAAAATTCCACAATTAAGAGTGTCTGAAATTTTTTTAATCAATTCATAAAGAGCAATTTCACCTGTGTAATCAACACCTTGAACAGGTTCATCAAGAACTAATAATTCTGGTTTTTTTGAAATAGCCCTTGCTATTAAAACTCTTTGAAACTCACCCCCAGATAAATTTCCTAAATTTTTATTTTTTAAGTGAATGACACCAGTTAAATTTAAAGCTTCATCTATCGCTTCCTCATCAATATTTTCTGTCAACAGCATAAAATCATAAACACGAAGAGGTAATGTCCAATCTATAGATATTTTTTGAGGAACATATCCAATCTTGTTAGTATATTTCTCAACATTCCCTTCTATATTTTTATAAATTCCTAAAGCAATTTTTGCAGTTGTACTTTTTCCTGACCCGTTAGGACCAATTAAAGTTACAATTTCTCCCTTTTCAACTTTTAACGAAACACCTTCTACCAACCACTTTCCATTTTGTCGAAAGCCTGCATTATTTAGTTGAACCAAAGTTTTATTCTCAGAATTCATTTATTTCTTGACTTGTAAATGTTATATTATTACATAATGTTATAATATAACAACTTTTAAATAATTACTTATGATAAATCTAAAAAAATTACCAATAATCTTTTCATTAATATCCTTTTTAACAATATTTTCATCAGCAAATGCTGAAATTAAAGTAGTTTCTTCTATTAAACCAATACATTCATTAGCAAGTTATTTAATGGATGGTGTAGGTAAACCAGATCTAATAGTGGATGGTTATAGCTCACCTCATGGATTTGCAATGAAGCCCTCTCATGCAAAAATGCTTCAAAATGCTGATCTTGTGTTTTGGGTAGGAGAAGATTTAGAAAATTTTTTAGAAAAACCGTTAAGTTCTATCGCAAAAAAAGCTGAAAAAATTGAACTAATAGAAATCAAAGGATTACAAGTATTAAAATTTAGAGAAAGAAATATTTTTGACGAACATGATCATGACGACCATGGACATGATGACGATCACGGTAAAAAAGAAGATGATCACGACCACGATCACGACGATCACGGTAAAAAAGAAGATGATCACGACCACGATCACGACGATCATGGTAAAAAGGCAGACGATCATGACGACCACGGACATGATGATCATGATGGACATGCTCATGGTGAATTTGACCCACACATTTGGTTGGACCCAATTAATGCAAAAGCTATGTTAAATGAAATGGCAGAACATTTAATTGAAAATGATTCAAAAAATGAAGCTAAATACAAAAGTAATTTAGCTAAGGCTTTGCAAGAAATTGATAAACTTACAATTGATGTAATGACTGATTTAAGTAACAGCGTATCTTCAATTGTATTTCATGATGCTTATCAATATTTCGAGGAAAGATTTAACGTTAAAGTATTAGGTACATTTACTGTTAATACTGATGTAATGCCTGGTGCAGAACAACTTGCTGAAATAAGAGAAATTATTGAGCATGATAAAGTAGCTTGTGTATTCTCAGAGCCTCAGTTTAATCCTGATATTATCAATGCTGTAGCAAAAGATATGAAGATTAAAACTGGTGTTCTGGATCCTCTAGGTGCAACATTAGATCCAGGTAAAGATCTATATTTCAATTTAATAAGAAATATGTCTGCATCTTTCAAAGGTTGTTAATTAAAAATTAGGTTTAATCCGGGAATTTTTTTAAATTCTCGGATTAACATATAACATTCACTGATATTTTTATAATACAATAAACATTGTAATTTTTTCTAAGAGGATTTATTTTCTTTATAATTTGATTTTATGAACGATTTAAATTTATTTAAAAAAAATGGCTTTCTTGTTAAAGAAAATTTAATTTCTCAAACAAAGATAAACAAAATAAATAAAATTGTTAATGAAGTAATTTCAAAAGAGAAAAAGAAAAAATATCGTAATGGTGTAAATGGAACTCAATCCTATAATAATTACCATTTTGTTTACAATTCAGACTCATCAAAGAATAAAGAAATATTAAGACTAAATAACCCTCAGAATAGGCATAAAATCTTCTATGAATTATCTAGAGATAAAAAGATTATATCCGTAGCTAAAAAATTGTTAGGTGGAACAGTTAGATTTCATCTTGGTAAATTAAACTTTAAACTTCCAAATAAGAAAAAAGGAAGTGAAATTGGATGGCACCAAGATTGGGCTTTTTACCCTCATACCAACGATGATTTAATCACAGTTGGTATATATTTAGATGATTGCTATGAGAAAAATGGGCCCCTTAAAATAATAAAAAATTCACACAAAAAAAAAGTATACAGCCACCACAGTAAAGAAAATTATTTTGTTGGAAAAATAGATACTAAGAAAAATAAAATAGGAACTAAAGATAGTGTTTCTATAACAGGAGCTGCTGGAACAGTTGTTTTTTTTCATTGTAGATCAGTTCATGGGTCTGGACATAATCTTATGAATAACTCAAGACCCTTAATTTTATTTGGTTATAGAGCTTGTGATGCTTGGCCATTAATCAATGATGGAAACCCTCATCCTGAAGTAAATTTAGAAAATTATGATAAAAATATTATTGTAGGAAATAAATCAATAAAACCAAGATTAACTAAAGTTCCGACAATAATCCCACTCCCTAAGAAGAAACATTATGTTTCTATTTACGAACTTCAAAAAAATTAAATAATTTTTAAATAAGAGAATAACCAGACGATCTAACGGTTCTAATCAGCTCTTTTTTGTTTTTAATATTTATAGATTTTCTTAATCTTCTGATATGGACATCTATTGTTCTACTCTCAACATTTACATTGTTTGGCCAAACGTTTTCTAAAATCTGATCCCTAGAATAAACTCTCTTTGGATTTACTAGAAAAAATTCTAGCAATCTAAATTCAGTTGGTCCAAGTTGGATTTCTTGGTCATCCCTATATACTCTTTTTTCAATTCTATCTAAATTTAAATCATCGTATGTTAAGTTGTTTGATACAGTATTTGGGTTTGATCTTCTCAATACAGCTTTAATTCTAGATTTAAGCTCATTAAAACTGAAAGGTTTTGTTAGATAATCATCTACTCCACTATCTAAACCTTTTATTTTATCCTCTTCCTCACCTTTTGCAGTTAGCATAATTATAGGTAAACTTTTAAAACTATTATCTTTTCTTATACTTTTACAAATTTCTATCCCTGAAAGATCAGGTAACATCCAATCTAATAATAGAAGATCAGGCTGAAATTTTTTTAAATCTTTCAATCCATCATTGCCATTTAATGAGGATGATACTATAAAACCGTTTTTTTCAAGATTATGTTGAACTAATTGAATTATTGAAGGTTCGTCTTCAATAATAAATATCCTACCATTCATTTTTATTGTTGAATAACTTTTCCTTTAGGTCTGCTACCTTTTAAGTATTCACCTTTAATTAAAAAACAAATTGTTTCAGCTATATTGGTTATGTGATCTCCAGCTCTTTCAAGGTTTTTTGTTGCAAAAATTAAATGAGTAGAGAAGTCTAAATTCTTTTTATCTTTTGAGAGAAAATCAATAACACTTTCCATAGCTATATAGGTCAAATCATCAACTTGTTCATCTTTTTCCCATACCTCTTTAGCTTTGTCATAATTTTTGTTTACATAACTATCTAGAACATCATTTAATTGTTTTATTACTAAATCTCCTAATCTCTTTAAATTTCCTAATAACTCCTCGGGTAAATCTAATGGTAATGGTTTGACTTTTTTTGCATTACTTTTAGATAGATCACCTATTCTTTCCAAGTCTTGAGATATTTTTAAAGAACTAATTGTTTCTCTTAAATCAATAGCCATAGGTGCTCTTTTGACAAGTAAAGTCATGATCTGAGTATCTATTTTAGATCTGAATTTATTTATTTCTTCGTCACTTTTAATAATTTTATCAATAGAGTCTTTATCAACTTTGATTACGGCATCCATAGAATCTACCATTTGAGACTCTGTTAAACTCCCCATTTTAATCACGGAATCAATTAAGAATCTTAATTCTTCTTCGTAAGATTTTACTGTGTGCTCATTGCTCATAATTTATCCAAATCTACCTGTAATATAGTCTTGTGTCATTTTATTGTCAGGATTTTTAAAAATTTTCTCAGTTTTACCTACTTCAATTAGCTTACCTAGATGGAAAAAGCCTGTTTTTTGTGAAACTCTAACTGCTTGAGCCATTGAGTGTGTTACAATCACAATTGTATATGTTTTTTTAAGTTCATCGATTAATTCTTCAATTTTTGCTGTTGCTATAGGATCTAATGCTGAACAAGGTTCGTCCATCAATATAACTTCAGGATTTACAGAGATTGCCCTTGCAATACAAAGTCGTTGTTGTTGACCTCCAGAAAGCCCTGTACCTGGTTCGTCTAGCCTATCTTTTACCTCTTCCCATAGAGCGGCTTTTCTTAAACTACTCTCAACAATTTCATCTAACTCACTTTTGGTTTCACCCTTGCCATGAATTTTTGGACCATACGAAATGTTGTCATAAATACTTTTTGGAAATGGATTTGGTTTTTGAAAAACCATTCCTACTCTCTCCCTTAAAGATACGACATCTAAATTTTTGTCATTAATTTCAATTCCATCAATTTCAATATTTCCAGTGACTTTACAGATATCAATTACATCATTCATTCTATTTAAACATCGAATAAAAGTAGATTTCCCACAACCAGATGGACCAATTAAAGCTGTAACCTCTTTTTCATTTAAATCTAAATTAACATCAAATAGTGCCTGTTTTTCTCCATAGAAAACATTCAAATTTTTTGATTTTATTTTTACACTATTCATTAGTTCCATCTTTTCTCAAATTTTTGTCTTAAATATACTGCTAAAAAATTCATTACAATTAAAAAACTTAATAACATCATAATAGTTGCGGATGTTTTCTCAACAAATCCTCTCTCTGCTGACTCTGACCATAAGTAAACTTGAACAGGTAATGAAGAAGATGGGTCAATTGGTGTTGATGGAATATCCACAACAAAAGCAACCATTCCAATTAAAATTAATGGTGCTGTTTCTCCCAAAGCTTGTGCTAATCCAATAATAGTTCCAGACAAAGTTCCAGGTAAAGCTAAAGGAACAACGTGATGAAATACAGATTGAAATTTAGAAGCACCAACTGCTAAAGCTCCTTCTCTTATTGATGGTGGCACTGCCTTCAATGAAGCCCTACAAGGTATAATAATTCTTGGTAATGTCATTAGCGCCAAGGTTATACCTGCAACTAATGGAGTTGATCTGGGTAATTGAATGGTGGCTAGTAAAATTTGTAGAGCTAATAAACCATAAACTATTGAAGGTACAGCTGCTAAATTGTTTATATTGATTTCAATAAAATCAGTAATTTTATTTTTTGGTGCGAATTCTTCTAGATAAATTGAAGCTAGTACAGCAACTGGAAATGCTAACAACAAGCAAATTAATATACTATAGAACGAACCTACAAGAGCTCCTCCTATACCAGCAATTTCAGGATCTCTAGAGTCTCCGTTTGTAAAAAAATAATTATTAAAATTTTTTGTTATAGTTTTGTTTTCTACAAGTTTATCATAAATTTTAAGTTGGAAATCAGAAATTCTTCTTCTATCTTCAGGTAAATCTCTCGGATAATTACCTTTATGCAATTGATCAATATCATCAGAAGCTGTGATCTCTAATGTAATTGTTTTATCAATCAAATTATTTTTATTTGAAAACGCTTTTTTAATCTCAATTTCAGCATCTGTTGTAAATAAATCTATGAGAGCATTTTCCTCATCCATATTTTGCGCTGGATATACTTTTAATAGACTTTCAATTGTAATATCAAAAAAATCAGACTCTAATATCTCCTCTTGAGAAGCACCTGGTTCAACTTCAATAAGATCTTTATTAAAGAAAACCTCAACTTTAATCGCAGTTTTCATGAAAGCGGAACTTCCTTTGGAAAATATGTTTTGGACCAAGATTATTACAAATAATAAAGCAAAAAATATTGATGCTAGACCATAAAATCTAAATCGTTTTTCAGCGTTATGTCTTTTTTTTAACCTTTGTTCTTTAGTCATATTTTTCTCGATATTTTTTAACCGCTCGTTGAGCAATGTAATTCAATATTAAAGTTGCAATAAATAAAGTTAAACCAAGTGCAAAAGCAGATTGAGTTTTTGGACTATCGAATTCTTGATCACCAACTAAAATCATTACAATTTGAGTTGTAATAGTAGTTGTTGACTCAAGTGGATTGATAGTAAGATTTGCCGCAAGTCCAGCAGCCATTACAACTATCATAGTTTCACCAATAGCTCTTGAAACTGCTAACAAAATAGAACCAATTATACCTGGTAATGCAGCTGGTATAACCACTTTCTTAATTGTCTCTGATTTCGTAGCTCCAATAGCATAAGATCCATCTCTGAGAGATTGTGGAACAGAATTAATTACATCATCAGATAATGATGAAATGTAAGGAATGATCATAATTCCCATTATTAATCCAGCCGCTAAAGCACTTTCTGATGAAACTGATAGACCTAAATTTTCACCAATCTGTCTAAAAAACGGACCAACAGTTAATGCTGCAAAGAAACCATAAACAACAGTCGGTATTCCTGCTAAAATTTCAATTATTGGTTTTGATACTCTTCTAATTTTTAATGAAGCATATTCAGCCATATATATACCTGAAAAAAGACCAATAGGTACAGCCACCAACATGGCTATGAATGCAATAAAAGTTGTGCCAGCAATTAATGGTATAAATCCAAACGCATCTTTTAGTTCCTCTAATTCTTCAGGTGTAATTGCTGATGCATCTCTTACAAATGCTCTTTGTGGACTCCAATTAGTACCAAATAAATAATCAAAAATATTTATAACAGAAAAGAATTTTATACTTTCAAATAGTAATGAGAAAATAATTCCAAGTGTAGTTAAAATAGCAATAAGGGAGGATACAAACAACAAACCTTTTAAAATTATTTCAACATCATCTCTTGCTTTATTGTTATTTTTAATTTTTTTTAATGAATAAATTACTGATAAAATAACAATGGTAAAAATTAATACTATTTTAGAGTTTGTAAAAAGATTAATAAACTTAGCATAAGCAATAGCGCTTTCTTTTAAAATAGTATCTATATCACCAAAGTATGTTCCAAGATGTATTGCTTTAATTTTTTCATAAATTAAATTTGCTTCATTTTTATCATTGAAAATCGCTCCTTGATTAGAAGCAGTTTCGATAATTATTGATTTAATTATTACAGGTTCAAAAAGAGACCATACTAATAAAAAAACTAAAGCTGGTATAGAGCACCATAGAACTAAATAATAACCATAAAACTTTGGTAAAGCGTTTAATTTTATTTTTTTTTCAATTGAAATACTTTTTGTTTTTGAACGACCATAAAAAAATAACGAAAAAGAAAATATTATAATTAAAAATATAAGAACAAAATTCATTGAAGATTTCTATATCTTCCCTTTGTTACAGTTTTGTTACAAATTAAATCACTGATTGAATTAAAAAAAGGCCAGTAAAATTCTGGCCTTTTTTCAGGATAACTTTTATCTATTTAATATTAATTATATTTAAATCTAAAGCCGCTGATCTTGTTGTTTTGTACTCTTCAGAAGCTAGAGGAACTAGTCCAATTTTTGCTAAATAACCTCTGTTACTCATAGCTTTTTTGGAAGTAAACTCTTTTAAAAATTCCTGAATACCAGGGATAACTCCAATATGAGCTTTTTTAACATAAAAGAATAATGGTCTAGCAATTGGGTAGGAGTAATCTTGAATACCTTCTAAAGATGGTTGTACACCTTCAATAGAAGCTGCTTTTACCTTATCTTTGTTTGCTACAAGGTAACTGTAACCAAAGAAACCATAAGCATCAGGGTTTGAAGTTAGTTTTTGTACAATAAGAGTATCATTTTCGCCAGCTTCGACTGCATAACCATCTTCTCTAATTTTTGCACATTCTTTTTTAGCCTTATCTCCAAATAAAGATTTAGCTGATTTTGAACAACCTTTAACCATTACAAGAGAATTCCATGCATCTCTAGTTCCTGAGGTAGGAGGAGCAACTAATATTTCAATTTTTTTGTTAGGAAGACTTGCATCAATATCACTCCATTTTTTATAAGGATTTTCAACAAGTTTACCATCAACATCAACTTTAGCTGCTAATGCTCTCCATAATTGTTCTTTTGAAAAATTAGCATCTGGCGCACTTACTGCATGAGCAAAAGAAATACCATCATTACCTACTACAATTTCAATGATTTCAGATACACCATTTTTTTCACATAAAGCTTTTTCTTTTGGTTTAATCGCTCTTGATGCATTAGTTACATCTGGGTGGTTAACACCTACACCAGCGCAGAACAATTTCATTCCACCACCAGTACCTGTACTTTCGATTACAGGGGTTTTAAACTTCCCGCTTTTACCGAATTTTTCTGCAACCACTGTTGCGTAAGGATATACAGTAGAAGATCCTACAATTTTGATTTGATCTCTTGAGTAACTAGTTGTTGTAAAACTAAGTACTAAAAGAAATCCAAATATTACACTTATTACTTTTTTCATAATTCTCCTTTTTAGATTCATAATGCGAACTAAATAGATTTGATTCTTAAATATTTTATTAAAGGAAGGTTAAACTTTTGTTACAACCACTAACTTTTTAGTTGTATTATAGTGAGTTGAATTTGATATCTATTGTTGTCCCTTGATTTTCTACACTATTAATATCCATTTCAGCTCTATGTTGCGAAACTAAATGTTTAACAATAGCTAAACCAAGCCCAGTTCCTCCAACACTACGACTTTTGCTAGGATCAACTGTAAAAAATCTCTCTGTGATTCTATGCAAAGATTCTTTTGGTATACCTATTCCCTGATCTGCTATTGAAACAATATTAAGTTCACCATCTTTTTTTGCTGAAATTGTAATTTCTTTATTTTTGTCACTATATTTAATTGAGTTATCAATGAGGTTTGTAAAAATTTCAATTAATTTATCTCTGTCACCAATTATTTTAAAATTTTCAATTTTATTAAATTTAATTTTAATATTATTTTTACTAATTATTTTTTCGTATGTTTTAATTACATAATCTAACAATTCTATTAAATCTATCTCATGAGTTGGCCTTATGTGCTCTTGCAGTTCAATTTTTGATAATGACAATAAATCTCTAATCAAATTTTCCATTCTTTCTGATTGAGATATCATTACTGGTAGCAAATTGTTTATTTCTGAATTTTTTTTTAATTCTGAATTATCATCAAAGGTCTCAAGGCCCATTTTAATTGACTGTAAAGGTGTTCTAAGTTCATGAGAAACATTAGCTACAAAATCTGATTTTAGCTGCTGAAATTTATGGAATTCAGTTAAATCTCTCATTAGCAGCACGCATGATTGTTCATCAAAAAAAATGTTATTGTGATCTAAATAAGCAGTTATATTTAATCTTTGAGTTGCTTGATTTCTGATTTCAATTTCTAAATCTGTAACATTTGTGCCTTGAAAGGCTTTATCAATAGAATTTAGAAGATCTGGATTACGTAAAAAGCCACTAATATTTTCATTTAATTTTATTTGAAAAAGTTTATTTGAGGAATTGTTGCTAAAAATAATTTTTTTACTTTTATCTAATATGATTACTGCTTCTGGAATATAATTTAGTAAATCATATAAATTCTTTCTATAATCTTTGCTTTCGATAATTTTAATTTTTTCTTTTTCAGAATTATCTTCAGTATTAATCCCAAATACTCTCTCTTTTTTTAACAATAAAAATGTTAATACAACAATAATTAAAATTAAAATTATTAATAAAAGTTCCATAAAATTATAGTATTACGAAAATACTATTAGTAAATAATCAAAAAATTAAATTGTTATAAAAAATGTAATAATTAAAATTAATAAAATCAAAAAAACTGATGCACTCGATAGATCTTTAATATTTTTAATATCACTATCATAATTTTTAGTAATTTTATCGGACAATTTTTCAATAGCAGTATTAATTACTTCTGTGGCTAGTAATAAAAAATAAAGAACAAACAAGAATAATTTATGATTAAATTCGATATTAGATAAAAAAATATAAGGAATTAAAAATAAACCTAAAATCAATTCCATTAGAAAAGATTTTTCATTAATTACAATTTTTAAACCATTTAACGAGTTGATGAGATTTTTATAAAGTTTAGATATCATTTTATTCTTCCGTAGACGTCTTGATATCTTACAATATCAGTTTCCTTTAATATTGATCCCACTTGAGCTTCAACAATCTTAACTGGTTTTTGTCCAGGATTTTGAACTCTGTGAATGGCTTCTAATGGAATAAATATATGCTCTCCAGGTTTTTTAGTAATTATATTTTTATCAAGTGTTATTTTGGCATTTCCTTGAGTAACCAACCAATGTTCAGCACGGTGATGATGTTTTTGTAAACTTAGTATTCCTTTTGGTTTTACATGAAGTTCTTTAATTAAAAATTCTTTGCCTTCAAATAGATTTATGTACCTACCCCATGGTCTAAAATAAATATTTTTCTTTTTAATGTATTTGTTTTTATTTTTGTCATACATTTTTAAAATCTCTTTCCAACTTCCAAGATCTGACCAAGGTATGTCTAGTTTGATCGCATTAATTTGCTTTGTTTTTTCAAGGATTGCATAATCAAACGATTTAGCGGTTGCTTTTATAAATGAAGCTTTATTTAGATGATAAGTATTTGATTTATATTTTGCCTTATTAACTGCTGTTACACAATTTCTATATATAGTTGGGTTATATTTTTTAAAGTTATTGATAATTGAATCTTTTCTAAGATAAAACATACCTGAGTTCCAATATCCATTTTTTCTAATAATTTCTTTTGCTTTTGCTTCTTTTGGTTTTTCAATAAATCTTGTTACTTTATTAATGTTACCTTTGATTTTTTTAGTTAAGAAATAACCGTAATCACTTGTTGGAGATTTTGGTTTAATACCAAATACAAAGATATTATTTTCATTAAGTTTAGTTTTATTTTTATTGATAGCCTTATTAAATATATTCATTTTCTCAATCAAATGATCCGCTGTAAAAAACATTAGTGGTTGATTTTCAGGAATATCTTTAATTAAAGCTGTACTTAAGATAGCTGGAGCCGTATTTCTTTTAGCTGGCTCTACAACAATTTTATATTTTTTAATTTTGTTTTTTCTTAAATTTTGTTTAACTTTACTGAGATATTTTTTGTTAGTACTTATAATAGGTGCATCATAAATGGATGCTTTTGTTCTCTCTAAGGTTTTTCCAAGTAAAGTCCAATTACCAAAATCAATAAACTGTTTAGCTTGATGGTTTTTAGAATTTGGCCAAAGACGAGTACCAGCACCGCCACATAAAATAACTGGTCTTATTTTCATTAAATCTCTGAGTAGTCTTTAACTTCCTTTTTCTTACCTGGATGTGTTGGGGCACCTAAGTATGCTGGTCCAACAGTTTGAGCGTATTTCCACAAAGTTCCCGATCCAAAGTCAGATTTTTTAGCTTTCCATTTTCTTCTTCTTGATGCCAATTCTTTTTTAGAAAGTCTTACATTGATAGTTCCTTTTTTAGCATCAATATCAATTATATCTCCGTTCTTTAATAGACCTATAGGGCCCCCTAGAGCGGCCTCAGGGCCTACGTGACCCACACAAAAGCCTCTTGTAGCACCAGAGAACCTTCCATCAGTTATAAGGGCTACTTTCTCCCCTTTTCCCTGACCGTAAATTGCACCAGTTGTAGATAACATTTCTCTCATACCAGGACCTCCAACTGGTCCTTCGTATCTAATAATAATTACATCACCATCATTGTACTTTCTGCTTTGAACAGCATTCATAGCGCTTTCTTCATTATCAAAGCATCTTGCCTTTCCAGTAAATTGTAATTTCTTAAGTCCTGCAACTTTAACAATTGCTCCCTCTGGAGCTAAGTTACCTTTTAATCCAACAACACCGCCTGTTGGAGATAATGGATCTTTGTAAGATCTCATTACTTTTTGTTTAGGATTAAATTTAATATTTTTTAAATTTTCTTTCATAGTTTTACCTGTAACTGTCATACAATCACCATGAATATATCCTCCCTCATATAAAGTTTTTAATAACATTGGAACACCACCTGCTAACCACATGTCTTTAGCAACATATTTTCCACCAGGTTTCAAATCTGCAAGATAAGGTGTTCTTTTAAATATTTTAGCAACATCCATTAAATCAAATTTAATTCCTGCTTCATTAGCAATAGCTGGTAAATGAAGACCTGCATTTGTAGATCCCCCCGTTGCAGCAACAATTGTTGCAGCGTTTTCTAAGGCTTTTCTTGTAACAATATCTCTTGGTTTAATTTTTTTCTGTAAAAGGTTCATAACCATTTTACCACTTTCTTTTGCATACTTATCTCTTTCTTCATAAGGAGCAGGAGTTCCTGCTGAATAAGGTAATGCTAAACCAATTGCTTCAGATACACATGCCATCGTGTTAGCAGTAAATTGACCACCACAAGCACCTGCACTTGGACAAGCAACTAATTCTAATTTTCTAAGTTCTGCTGCAGACATTTGACCTGATGAATGTTTTCCAACTGCTTCAAATACATCTACTACTGTTACATCTTTTCCTTTGTAAGTTCCTGGAAGAATAGATCCACCATAAATAAATACACTTGGCACATTAAGTCTAACCATTGACATCATTAAACCTGGTAAAGATTTATCACAACCAGCTATACCAACTAATGCATCATAACAATGTCCTCTAACAGTAAGTTCAGCAGAGTCCGCAATAACTTCTCTTGAAATTAAGGAAGATTTCATTCCTTCATGACCCATAGCAATTCCATCTGTAACAGTGATTGTACAAAATTCTCTTGGTGTTCCACCATTTGCTCTAACACCTTTTTTAACAGATTGTGCTTGTCTCATTAAAGCAATGTTGCAAGGTGCTGCTTCATTCCAAGTTGAAACTACTCCAACAAAGGGCTTTGCTACATCTTTTTCAGTTTCACCCATTGCATAGTAAAAAGATCTATGTGGTGCTCTATCTGGTCCTAATGATGTATGTCTACTCGGAAGTTTCTTTTTATTAAATTTTGCCATTATATACCCTTTATTGTTACTGATATTTTTTCAATATCATTCTTTAAATTATTATAATTAGTTTTTTCTTGTTCAACAATCTCTTTTGGTGCACGATCTACAAAACTTTTATTCTCTAATCTTAGAGATATTTTATTCATTTCTTGTTCTAATCTACTTTGCTTGGTTGTTAGGTTTTCTTTAATTAATTTTAAATCCACATCTTTATCAAAGTAAATTTTAAATAAGTCACCTGAGACAACCATTGTTGCAGCAGGTTTTTCTAAATCATCATCAAGTATGTTATTTATTCTTCCAAGTTTTTTTAAGATAACTTCATTTTTATTAATAAATTCTTTTTGATTGTCATTAATGCCTTTAATTGAAACATCAATAAATGATCCTGGGCTAACATTTAGTTCATTTTTAAAAGATCTAAGCTCTGAAATTATATTGATGATGTTTTCTACCTGCTCAGTGCTATCATCTTTATTAATCTCTCCTGTTACCCAATTTTTATACATTAAAAAATCACTACCGTTCTTATCAAATTGGTCTTTGAGCCATATTTCCTCTGTTACAAATGGAATAAATGGATGAAGTAAGATTAATATTTGTTTGAATACATAAGATGATACTTTTTTAACTTCAGCTTTTGCATCATTATCATCTGAAAAAAGAATAGTTTTAGATAACTCCAGATACCAATCACAATATGAGTGCCAAGCAAACTGATAAGCGTTTTTTGCAGCTTCATCAAATCTATAATCTTCAAGATTTTTTTGAATTTTACTCTTTGCTTCTATTAACTCTGAATTTATCCATTTATTAATATTTACTTTTAAATTAGGTAACTCATCAATATCTTTAAAATCACATTCATTTGTTATTAAAAAGTTATTAGCATTCCACAATTTATTTAGAAAATTTCTATAACCTTTAACTCTATCTTCCGATAATTTTACGTCTGTTCCAGGTGAAGCCATTGAAAGCAAAGTAAATCTCAATGCATCAGCACTATATTTTTCTATTAAATCTAATGGATCTATTACGTTTCCTTTTGATTTAGACATTTTCTGCCCTTTTTCGTCTCTTACAAGTGCGTGAACATATATATTTTTAAACGGTTCTTTATCTAAAAATTCAGTTCCAAACATAATCATTCTTGCAACCCAGAAAAAAATAATATCAAAACCAGTTACCAATACTGAAGTTGGATAAAATTTCTTTAAATATTCATCATCTTCAGGCCATCCAAGTGTAGCAAAAGGCCATAATCCGGATGAAAACCAAGTGTCCAATACATCAGGATCTCTAGTTAATTCTACTTCTTTTTTATAAAATTCTTTTGCTTGAGACTTTGCTTCCTCTTCATTGATAGCTACAAAAATTTTATTGTCTGGTCCGTACCAAGCTGGTATTTGGTGTCCCCACCACAACTGCCTAGAAATACACCAAGGCTCAATATTATTCATCCATTGAAAATATGTCTTTGACCAATTTTCAGGGAAGAAATTAGTTTTTTTAGAATTCACAACTTCTTTTGCTTTTACAGATAATTTACCAGCATCAGCAAACCATTGTTCGGTAAGAAAAGGTTCAATTATAGAATTAGACCTATCTCCGTATGGAACTTTATTTTTTATATTTTCTTCTTTAACAAAAAATTCTTTTTCTTTCAGTTCTTTTAAAATTCTTTTTCTAGCTTCAAATCTATCAAGACCTTTATAGTGTTCAGGTGCGTTTTCATTTATCTTACCCTCTTCAGTAAAAATATTTATAATTTCAAGATTATTTCTTTGACCCACATCATAATCGTTAAAATCATGTGCAGGAGTTATTTTTAATGCACCTGTACCCTGTTCAGGATCAGCATAATCATCTTCTATAATTTTTATTTTTCTACCAAAAATTGGAATAGTTACTGTTTTACCAACGAATGATTTAAACCTTTCATCTTTTGGATTAACAGCTATAGCGGTGTCGCCCAGCATTGTTTCAGGTCTTGTAGTTGCTATAGTTATAAATTCACTGGTTCCATCTATATGATATTTAATGTAGTAAATTTTTGAATTTACTTCTCTTTGATCTACCTCTAAATCTGAAATAGCTGTTTTAAGAACGGTATCCCAGTTTACTAATTTCTTATCTTTGTAAATTAAACCTTTATTGTAAAGTTCTACAAAAACTTTGATAACTGATTTGGATAAATTTTCATCCATTGTGAATGCATTTCTTGACCAGTCACAAGAACAACCAAGTTTTTTTAATTGATTGATTATTATGTCACCATATTGCTCTTTCCATTCCCAAACTTTTTCAATAAATTTGTCCCTACCAATCTCATTCTTATCTATCTTTTCAGAAGTGAGTTTTTTCTCTACTAAAGCTTGAGTTGCAATACCAGCATGGTCAGTTCCTGGTTGCCATAAAGTTTCATAATTATTCATCCGATGATAACGAACTAATAAATCCTGAATAGAATTATTTAATGCATGCCCCATATGAAGGCTACCAGTTACATTTGGTGGAGGAATTACTATTGAAAATTTTTTTAAATTTTCTTTTGGTTTAAATAATTCATTTTTTTCCCAATATGAATAAATCTTATTTTCAACTTCAGAATGGATATATTTATCGTTACTCATTGATTTTAAAGTTTATAATTTAATAATCTTATTTAACAATAATCAATTTGGATCGTTATTTAATAGACTAATATAAAAAATTTAATATAAAAAGGCCTGAAGCTATTCGTCTAAAACAAGAAGGCAACGTGGCGGAATGGTTACGCAGAGGATTGCAAATCCTTGTATCCCGGTTCGATTCCGGGCGTTGCCTCCAAAAAAAATCTTGTTTTAGTTTTAAAAAAAAGTAAGTTGAGTTTTTTACATTCCTCGGTAGCTCAGTTGGTAGAGCAGTTGACTGTTAATCAATTGGTCGCAGGTTCGAGTCCTGCCCGAGGAGCCAAAAAAAAGTTAATCTAAAATTTTAAGAATAAACAATTAACCAAAGGGGTCCCATTTTGGTTATGATTAAACTGCTTTAGAAATATTCGATCCTGAAATTTGTAATGTTTTGTTAAATTTTAATTTTTGATCAGCATTAAGTTCTGAATAAACTTTTGCTAAAAAATTATAATTTACATTCATATGTCCTTCTTGAGATTTTTCTAAGTTAACTAAATATTCTGAAAAATCTTCGAAGAAATAATTGATCGGCACTTTTAAATAATTTGAAAGTTGAAGTAACCTAATTGAACTTACTCCATTAGTTCCTTTTTCGTATTTTTGAATTTGTTGAAATGTTACGTTAATTGCTTTTGCTACTTTTGTTTGAGTTAAACCTAAAGCTAATCTTCTTAACTTGAGTTTATTACCCAAATGTTTGTTGAAATTATCTTCCATTAAGACCCCTCTTAATTAAATTTTAAAACACTATTGAACAAATTTATTTAAACTACTGCAATAGAAAAATTTATTTATTTTTTAAAAAAAACAATAAAAACTCAAAACCTGTCAAGTGTTTGTTAAGTATAAAATGTATTTAAATATTACAGTATTTGACTTAAAAAAAGCTTAGTACGATCGCTTTTAGGATTAGCAAAAAATTCTTTTGTATCCGCTTTTTCTACTATCATACCTTCATCCATAAAGATCATTTTATCTGCAACTTCTTTAGCAAAGCCCATTTCATGAGTAACAACTATCATGGTCATACCTTGGTTAGCTAAATTAACCATCACATCTAAAACTTCTTTGATCATTTCAGGATCAAGAGCTGATGTTGGTTCGTCAAACAACATTATTTTAGGCTCCATACATAAAGCTCTAGCAATTGCTACCCTTTGTTGTTGTCCACCAGATAATTGACCTGGAAATTTTTGAGCTTGATCAAGTATTTGAACTCTTTCTAAATGTTTTAATGCTAATTCTTCAGCTTCTTTCTTGGGCATTTTTTTTACCCAAATAGGAGCAAGTGTACAATTGTCTACAATTGATAAATGAGGAAATAAATTAAACTGTTGAAATACCATTCCAACTTCAGCTCTAATTTGTTCAATATTTTTTGTATCTTCTGTTAAAGTATTGCCATCAACAATGATATCTCCTTGTTGATGTTCTTCTAATCTGTTTATGCATCTAATTAAGGTTGATTTACCAGATCCAGAGGGTCCACAAACTACAATTTTTTCTTTTGGTTTAACCTCTAGATTTATGTCTTTTAAAACTTGAAAATCCCCAAACCATTTATTTACATTTTTAATTTGAATAATACTGTCAGACATAATTATCGCTCTGTTTTATATTTTTGTTCTAGATTATAGCTATACTTACTCATTGCATAACAAATAATCCAGAAAATTATTGCTGCAAATACGTAGCCTTCCATAGCAAATCCTAACCATTCTGGATTAGTTTTTGCTAAATTTAACATTCCAACTATTTCTAATAATCCAACTACAAATATTAGAGGTGTATCTTTAACTAATGCTAAGAAAGTATTAGCAATACCAGGAATTACTAATTTAAGTGCTTGAGGTAAGATTACAAATATGTGCATCTTCCAATATCCCATACCTAGTGATTTTGCTGCCTCGTATTGGCCTCTTGGTAAAGCTTGCAAACCTCCTCTTATAACTTCTGCAACATATGCGGCTTCAAATAATGAAATTGCAATAATTGCTCTAACTAGTTTATCTATGAAAAAATCTTCAGGCAAAAACATCGGAAACATTACAGCAGACATAAATAAAACTGTAATTAAAGGTACCCCTCTCCAAAATTCAATAAATCCAACTGATATATATCTAATTAAAGGTAACTCAGATCTTCTTCCTAAAGCAAAGGCCATCCCTATAGGAAAACAAAAAATTAAACAGAAGAAAGAGATAATGAATGTTAGGGACAATCCACCCCAAGCTCCAGTTTCAACCCAATTTAAACCATCAAGTTTACCAAGCTCAATTAACTCCTCATAAAAAACGAAGTACTTAAGAACTATATAAAGAGTAATTGGTACAATTAAAAAATAATAAAATTTAAATCTACTTGGAATGAAAAATCCAAGAATGATTGAAATAACTGCAGCGATTATACCGTAAGAGAAATCAAAAAATACTGGTCCACCAGATATAAAAAAGAAAATAAATAAGAATGCGATGAAAGGATAAATAACCACATAATATAAAGTTAAATACTTTTTAAATTTCTCGGTTGCAAAATATCCAACTGATCCAAGTAAAGCCAAAGAAATAAAAGATAAATTTATTCTCCATTGTTCGGCATTTGGATACATTCCATACATAAATCTGTTAAACCAAACTTTGATATATGTCCAACATGCACCAGATCCAGAGCAAACATCTTTACTATCACCTGCAAAACTAGCATCAACAAAAAACCAACTTAGAATTGGTGGTGTTGCTTTAATTATTACAAAAATAATTAATAATGAAAGAACAGCATTAAAACCATTGGTATTGATATTTTTATTTAGACTATCTAAAAATTTATACCCACTATGCTCTATTCTAATAAAGTGAAGACCTATAAATCCGATCACTAAAGGGATCACAAAACTTAACAAAGTTGGTAGGAAACTAGTGATGTTAACATTAAAAAATGAATTCAAAAATACATCTAAAATACTCACAAAAAACAACAAAGAACCTAAATACAAAAATGTATTTAAGTTTTCTCTATCGGGTTTTAGAAAATTAATTTTTGACATTTATTTTTCCTTAATAGCAATTTTTTTATTATACCAGTTCATCAATATAGAAATTGATATACTCAAACTTAAGTAAGTAAGCATTGTAATAGAAACGATCTCAATTGCCTTTCCTGTTTGCATTAATGCGGTACCTGCAAACACCAAAACTAAATCTGGATATGCTATCGCTGCAGCTAATGATGAATTTTTAGTTAAATTTAAATATTGGTTAGTAGTTGGTGGTATAATAATTCTCAATGCTTGTGGCATTACTACTAATTTTAAAACTTGATTTGGATTTAGCCCAATCGATGCAGCGGCTTCTTTTTGACCTTTTCCTACACCTTGAATTCCAGCTCTTACACATTCTGCAATAAAAGTTGCTGTGTATAGCGCTAAAGATAAAGTTAGTGCAATTAATTCAGGTGGTAAATTTAATCCACCTTCATATCTATAAGAAGTTGCGGCTAGTTGTTTTAATTTAGGTATCTCAAAAGAAAGGTTAACACCTCCTATTAAAAAACTTAATAAAGGTAATATAAAAATCAATCCTAGAGATATCCATAAAACTGGTAATTGTTTACCTTGAGTTTCTTGAACTTTTCTCGCATGAACTCTGATAACAACTATTGCAATTATTGCTGCAATTATTGAATAAAAGAAAACATTAAAATTTTCCCAAACAAAAGCTGGAACATACAGACCTTTAATAGTTAAAAAGAAAACACCAAACATTGCATTAGCATCTTGAGGTAAAGGTAAAGCTCTTAAAGCTGCAAAATACCAAAAAAATATTTGTAAAAGTAATGGAATATTTCTAAAAAATTCTACATAAAAAGCTGCAAATTTATTAATTAAATAATTTGGCGAAAGTCTTGCTACACCAACAATTATTCCTAGTATAGTTGCAATGATAATTCCAATTACAGAAACTAAAATAGTGTTTAACAAACCAACAAGATAAGCTCTAAAATAAGAATGCGATCCGTCGTATTCAATTAAAGAAAATTGGACATCAAATGAAGATTCTTGAGATAAAAAACCATATCCAAAATCAATACCTCTATTTTCCATATTGACTTGGGCGTTATAACTAAAGAAACCAAAAACTAGAACTACTGCTAAAACTGTAATTAATTGTGGAACTATTTTTTGTAATTTGAAGTTCATTTGAAAGCTTATAAAAAAAAGGGCTAGAAAAATCTAGCCCTTTTTAATTAGTTAAATATGCAATTATCTTGCAGGTGGTACGTAAAGAATTCCACCTTTAGTCCATAATTCATTTGGACCTCTGTCTGGTAAGATTCCAGTGTCAGCTATATTTCTTTTGTAGCTTTCACCGTAGTTACCAACTTGCTTGATAATTCTTAAGCTCCACTCATTGTCTAGACCAAAAGCAGCACCTAATTCACCTTCAGCACCAACTAATCTTTTTACAGCTGGGTTATCTGAAGTTTTCATAGAATCTGCATTAGCTGATGTAATTCCATACTCCTCAGCTTCGATCATAGCATTTAAAGACCATCTAACGATATCTTCCCATACAGAGTCACCTTGTCTAACAACTGGTCCTAAAGGCTCTTTAGAAACAGTTTCAGGTAATACAATGTGATCATCTGGGTTAGTCATTTTAGTTCTTTGTGCAGCAAGACCTGATTTATCAGTAGTGTAAGTATCACATCTACCAGCATCGTAAGCAGCTACGACTTCGTCAGCTTTTTCAAAAGCAACTGGCTCATAAGAAATTCCTTTAGAGTTAAAGAAGTCTCTCATGTTTAACTCAGTTGTTGTACCAATGTTTGTACAAGCTGAGATACCATCTTTGAATTGGCTTGTTGAAGTAATACCAGAACTTTTTCTAACCATGAAACCTTGACCATCGTAGAAGTTTACTCCAACGAAAGTAAGTCCGATATCAGCATCTCTAGAAAGAGTCCAAGTTGTGTTTCTAGATAAGATATCAATCTCACCAGATGTTAAAGCTGTAAATCTTTCTTTAGCACTTAATGGTGTAAACTTAACTTTGTTTGCATCACCTAGTACTGCAGCAGCTACTGCTCTACATACATCAACGTCGATACCAGTCCAATTTCCCGCTGCATCAGCATTAGAAAATCCTGGAAGACCTTGAGATACTCCACATCTTACAAAACCCTTTTTTTGAGTGTTTTTAAGTGTTTTAGATTTTTTAGCAGCCATAGTTTCTGTTGTAAAAGTAAACAACACTGCAACCATTGCCACTAAAGAAGTTAATTGTTTTAAGTATTTAAACATTATTCTTCCTTTTTAGTTATTTTTATTTGTTAACAAATAATTCAAAACTTAGTTTTGAATTCGCAGGATTAAACCATTTTAGAAAAACTACTTCAAGAAGAAATTATGGTCAAAATACCAAGGAATGGCGCGCCCTGAAGGATTCGAACCTACGACCCTCGGTTTAGAAAACCGATGCTCTATCCAGCTGAGCTAAGGGCGCAATTATTGAAATACATATATATTACAAATTTAATATTTAAACAGAAATTTTTTAGCTATCAATAATAAAGATAACAATTCAATTCTACCAATAATCATAAAGAAAATTAGAATATATTTAGTAATAAAATGTAAATTTTGAAAATTAAAATCACTTACACCATAAGCTGAGGAATTAACCGTATTCATTAATGTTAAAATCGCAAGCTTAAATGAATATTCAAAATTGATATTGCTCAAAGATAAAAAAATTGTTAACAAAAAAAGTGAAATTATAAAGATAACAATTGTAAGAAAATATTTATTAATATCTTGAGTTACAAAATTAATTTTAGAAAATACCAGTTTGTTCATAAATACATTTTTTGGTCTACTAAAAGAGAGTATTTGATTTAAAGAATATTTTGTTAATGAATATATTTTTAAAAATCTCAATCCTGAACTTGTCGAAATAAATGAACCTCCGATTATAACCAAAAGTAAATACAAAAATTGAAGATTAGTTTGTTCAGCATTCAATGAAATTCCAATGTTAGAAATACTACTTACTAAAGATAAAAAACTATAAGAAAAAGTATTATCATAACTAAAAAATATAAAAAAAATTCCAACTGTAATTACAAAATATAAAAATAAATGAATATCCTCATGAAAAAAATTAATATTTTTTCTTAAAAAAATTAAATTATATACAAAGAAAATACTAAAAAAAGAAACTAGCATTAATAAAGAAAAAATTATTATCTGTGAATTTTGGATAAGTACATTTGAGAGATCATTAACAGGTAAAAAACCACCTGACGAAATAATAGTCATTGCTAAATTTAATGAATTAAATGATCTAATTCCAAATAAATTAAGAATTATAAAAATAGCTATAGTTAAACTTAAATATAAAATAAATATTTTAATTGTTTGTTTTAAAATTTCAGTTGTATTAAATGATAAAAAATTTGTGAGAGATTTTTTTAAGTTTTCATCGTAAATATCAATCAAAAAAATTATCGAAAATAAAAAATATAAACCACCTATCCATTGAATTGATGATCTCCAAATTACTAAACCTTGATCAATATGTTTCATATTTTCAAATATTGTAAATCCAGTTGAAGTAAAACCGGAGACTGATTCAAATAACGCATTTAAAAATGTGAAATTATAAATGCTAAAATAAAATGGAATGGATAATACTAATGGCATAATAAAATATCCCAAAAGCACAGTTAGTATTTTTTCAAATATTGTAGGTTTTTTATCCGAGGTATCAATTTTATAAAATAATAAACCAACCAAAGCAGAAATTACTAAACTGAAGTAATATGTATTTAAGTTTAAGTATAAATTAAAATAATAAGAATAAATAATATTTAAAAATGAAAAAACTGAAGTCAATATAAAGAAAAAACTTAAATATTTTACCCGAAGTTTTGGCATTTAATTAAATTGAGCTAATTCTAAAAATATTTTCAACGACTGAGATTGAGTCTTTTTTGGCTAAAAAAACAACTTTATCATCTTTTTGAAATACAAAGTCTGATCTGGGTATAATTACTTTATCATCTCTAAGTACAGCACCTATTCGAATTTCTTCAGGTAAGTTTGAATTTTTTAATTCTTTATTGATTAATTCAGATGTCTCAATAATTTCGGCTTCTATTACCTCATATTCACCATTCATAATTGTATAAGCTGTTTCAATTGTACCTTTGTGTATATGTTTTAAAATACTGGAAACTGTATTCATTCTAGGATCAATCAAATCATCTATTTTGAGTGAATTCTGTAATAAAGAATAGTTTGGTTTATTGATTAAAGCCATCGTTCGTTTGTCATCAATTTCTTTTTCATCCTTTGCAAATTTTTCAACCAAAACACTTACCATTAAGTTATCCTCATCATCGTTTGTGAGAGCTAGAACTGTCTCTGCTTCTTCTAAATTTGCTTCTGCTAAAACCTCTTCATCCAACGCATCTCCATTAATAACTATTGTATTGTTTAGCTCACTTGCAAGAAATTCAGCCCTATCTTTATTTTTTTCAATAATTTTTACTCTTGCAGCATCTAAATTTTCTTCAATATTTTTAGCTAAATTAAAACCAATATTACCTCCACCTACAATAAGTATTTTTTTTGAAATTTTTTCTGTATGACCAAAAGCTTCCAATGTTTCAGACATCTGGTTTGAATTTATAATCACATAAATTTTATCATTGGCAATTATTTCATCAGTTTTTTTTGGAATAAAAAACCTCTCTTCTCTTATGACACCAATTACATTTGCTTTGAGGTTAGGGTATTTTATTGTAAGATCACTTAACTTAATATTAATCAAATTACAATTTTCATTAATTAATATTTCAAGCAACCTAATTTTATTTTCCGCAAAAGGTACACTATCTAAAGCACCGGGAGCCTCAAGTTTTCTTTGAATTGATTTTGCAATTTCAATTTCTGGTGAAATAATTACATCTATTGGTAAGTTTTCTTTATTATAAACTGTTGTAAACTTAGGATTTAAATAATCTTGTGATCTAATTCTCGCAATTTTTTTTGGAATTTTAAATATCGAAAAAGCAATTTGGCATATAACCATATTAATTTCGTCATTTCGAGTTACTGCTATAATCATGTCTGCTTCTTGAGCATTAGCTTTTTCAAGTATTGATGGGTAACTTCCTTTTCCAACAATAGCTTTTACATCTAGAGCATCGTCAATTTTTTGAATATCCTCGCTAGAAGGATCTATTACTGTAATAGAATGACCTTGTTCACTAAGCTGTTTAGCAATAGTAAAGCCTACCCTACCTGCACCACAAATGATTATATTCATTTAATTAAATTCTTTAATTCCTAGGCCTTTTAACTTTCTATGCAAGGCACTTCTTTCCATTCCAACAAAATTAGCTGTTTTTGAAATATTTCCATTAAATTTTTTCAATTGAATAGTTAAATACTCCTTTTCAAATTTTTCTCTAGCCTCTTTTAATGGCACAGATAGGCTGTTTTCAGCAAATTGTTCATTGAAATTAATATTTTTTAGAGACTCTTTTATTATATTTGAAATTTTTTCCTTTGTGTCAGGTTGCAAAATTGCAATTCTTTCTATCAAATTTCTTAATTCTCTAACATTACCATGCCAATCATGATTTAAGATATAAGTATTATCTTCATCTATTTCTAATTCATTAATATTGTAATTTTCAGATATTTTTTTTGAAAAATATTTAATTAAAAGTGGAATATCTGAAATACGTTGATTCAATGGTTCTACGTTTATTTCAAAAACATTAAGTCTATGAAATAGATCTTCTCTAAAATTTCCTATTTCAATTTCTTTCTTCAAATCCTTGCTTGAGGAGCATATTAATCTAACATTTACACTTACGTCATTTGAACCATTAACTCTTTTAAACTTTTGATCTGTCAGAACTCTCAAAATTTTTGACTGTATATCCAAAGGTATCTCTGAAACTTGATCTATCAACAAGGTTCCTTTGTTAGCTTTTTCCAACGCTCCATAAGATATAGAACCGTTATCTTTTTCTTCTCCAAATAATTCCAAATCATATTTATTTGAATCTAGCAAAGCTCCGTTTAAAACTACAAAAGGATTTTTGTTTCTTTTGGATAATTTATGAATTTTTCTTGCTATCAATTCTTTTCCAGATCCTGAGGGGCCATTAATAAATACCCTACTTTCTGTAATTGAAATTTTATTAATTTGATCGTTTATATTTAAAATATTTTTACTATTTCCAATTAATTCATAGGATGAAAACAACTTTGTTTCATATTCTTTATTTTGCCTTTTAAGATTATAGTTCTCAACTGCTCTTCTAACAAAATTAAGTAGTCTCTCTTGATCAAAGGGTTTTTCGATAAATTCAAAAGCTCCTTCGTGAAGAGATTTTACTGCCATTTCAATGTTAGCATGACCTGAAATTATTATCACAGGAACATCTTTATCTTTTGATTTAATGTGTGATAACAGCTCTATCCCATCATTATCACCCTTGTCTAATTTAACATCAAGTATTGCAACGTCTGGAAGTTTTTTGTCTATTTCAGATAATGCTTGATTATAATTAGCAGCAAGCCTTGTTTTATAACCAGCATCTAAAATTAACTCGTTAATAATATTCCTTATATCGGCATTATCATCTACAATTAAAATTTCAGAACTCATTCTATTTAATAAAATCTATTTTAATTTTTGCACCTTCATCTAAAGGTATAAATTCAATTTTTCCATTATGGTCATTTATAATTTTACTTACTATTGAAAGACCCAATCCAGTTCCATTTTTTTTTGTAGTAAAGTATGGATTTAAAATATCTTTAATATTTGCTGCAAATATTCCAAAACCAATCCCATTATCTACTAAATTAATTGTTATTTGGTTATTTTTTTCATTAACTTCAATAGTGATTTTTTTGTCTATATTGCTATCATTTTCTGCTCTTTGCTGAATACTTTCAATAGAATTTTTGATTAAATTAAAAAACACTCTTGCAAGCTGTTCTTTATCACTATTTAAAAGAACCTCCTTTGTATTGGTATTAACGGAAATACTAATCGTATTATCTAATTCATTTAATAATTTGATATTTTCTTCAATAATTTGAATTAAATTATTTACTTTTAAAATAGGTTTAGGCATTCTTGCAAAATCAGAAAACTCATTAACTAGATTTCCAATTTGTTTAATTTGATTATTTATAATCTTTAAATTCTCATCAAAATTTTTTTTATCATTTTCATTAACTTGGTTAGAATATTTTGTTTTCATTCTATCTATAGTTAACTGAATTGGGGTTAATGGGTTTTTAATTTCATGCGCTAGTTTTCTTGCTAAATTACTCCAGGCTTCGTGTCTTTCATTGATTATTAATTTTTCTTGCTGACTTTGGAGTCTATCTATCATCAGATTGAAATTTTTATTTAATACTTCCAAATCTTTATCAGTTTTTACTTCTGGAACTTTTGTATCAAATTTTCCTTCACCAATAGAAACAGATGCATTAATTAAATTGTTAATAGATCTAAAAAATCTAGAAGAAAATCTTATAGCTATTGAGATAGAGACAAATAACAAAACACTAACAACTATTACATAAATAATTGCAAAAGATATTTTGATTCCTGTACTTTTTTCTTCAACTGTATAATAAAAATTTATAGCTTCTTGGGACTCGGTTAGATATTTAGAGATATCTTTATCCAGATATTTAATTACGTATAAAAATCTGTTTTCAAAATTTTGTAGTCGCATAATTGCAGCTGAAATATTATCTGGGGCATTAATGATTTTTAAAGGCCTATCATCATCAAGGACTAGCGCTAAAGCTTGATCCATAGGTGGAATATAAGGCTGATTTGCTTTAAGAGATGTGAATAATAATTTTTTATTAATATCAATAATGTGTATTTCATCAATACCTCTAATTAATTTTTGCGTATCTAAAAATCTTTTATATTCTTTAGGATTATCATTTAAAAAATTTTTACTTTTATTAGTATCAAAAGCAATTAATACAATGTCCGATTGAATTTTGTTTCTAATTTCCTCTACATAGTTTTTGGCTAGCTCGTAAGAATTATTAACTACAGTTGTAACTTTCTTGTCGAAATATTTCTCCAAAGCAAATGAAAAAAGAAACAGTGAGAAAGTGGATATTAAAACTGAAGGTATTAAAGTGAAAAGAGCAAATACAGTTATATATTTTTTGTTTGATTTTAGTCCGTCTTTATCAATATCTGTTTTGATTGCTCTTCTAATTTCAAAAAAAATAAATACAAAAAGTGAAGTTAGAAGTAGTATATTTATTATTAAAAGATATTGTAAATTCTCATCAGTTAATTTTATAAATCCTTTATCAATAAAAGTTAAAAATGTTAAAAAACCTATCGATAATGTGATAATAAATAATATTATCAAATAGATATTTTTCTTAATAAAATCTGACATTTGAGTATAAAATTTCTATAAAATTTATAAATATGAGCAACTATTTTATAATACTAGCTTCAGGACAAAGCAAAAGGTTTAATTCAAAAAAACCTAAACAATATAACATTTATAAGGGCAAACCATTATTCAAACACTCTCTTGATAAGGCTTTAAAGTCAAAACTTTTCAAAAAAATAATAATTGTAGTTAACAAAAAAAAGGAGATTAAAGAAAAATTTCCAAAAAATGTTTCAATTATCATTGGAGGGAAAGAAAGATCTGACTCTTCATTAATTGCTTTAAAGTTTATTAGAAAATATAAGCCTACTAATGTTTTAATACACGATGCAGCAAGACCAAATTTTACTTTAAAACTCTTAAAAAAATTAACCGGCAAACTTAAAAAAGTTAGAGCAGTAATACCTGCGATCAAATCAAAAGATTCGATTAAATATAAGATTAGAAATGAAATATATAATTTAAACCGAGATAATTCTATATTAACTCAAACACCACAAGCTTTTAGATTTAAAGATTTATATAATTTATCAATAAAGCAAAAAAAAGTAATTACTGATGAAGCAACACTGTTTATTGAAAACAATCTTAAAGTAAAATTTATTCAAGGTGAAAATGAAAATACTAAAATTACTTTTAAAGAAGATATTAAAGAAAAATTAACTTACTTTGGTATTGGATTTGATATCCATAGATTAATCAAAGGTAAAAAACTTTATTTAGGAGGTATTAAAATACCTTATCATTCAGGTTTAAAAGGACACTCAGATGGTGACGTGATTATTCATTCTGTGATTGACTCAATTTTAGGTGCCATGAGAAAAAAGGATATTGGAACTTTTTTTCCAGATAACATCAACAAGTTTAAAAATATTAGATCTCCAAAAATGCTAAAACCAATTATAAAGTTATTAAATTCAAATAATTATCATATCAATAATTTAGATATTAATCTGATATGTGAAAAACCAAAAATATCTAAATATAGAGATAAAATATTAAATTCGCTTTCAAATCTGTTAGAATTAAATAAAGATTTAATTAATTTAAAAGGCAAAACTACAGAAAAACTTGGATTAATAGGAAAAGAAAAAGCAATTGCCTGTGAAGTAATTTGCTCGATATCAAAATGAAAAAAATTAATGTTTTAATCTCAACTTTTTTTGGGTACGGATACTTAACAAAAATGCCTGGTACTGTTGCATCGATTGTCACAACAGTTTTTATTTACATAGCTTATGAAATTCTTGATTATACAAGTTTAAAATTCTCAATAGTCTTTTTTATTATTTTGTTTTTTTACTCTTTTTATGCAGTCAAAGACACAGAGAGTGAATTTGAAAATAAAGATCCTAGACAAATTGTAATTGATGAAGTTTTGGGTCAATCAATGCCTTTGATACTTTTGCTATATTTAAATCAAACCAATCAAATCAATATTGCTATTGAATTTTATTATATTATTTCTTTACTATCTTTTAGATTTTTTGATATTTTAAAGCCATTTCCGGTAAGCTATTTCGATAAAAATTATAAAAATTATTTTGGTATAATATTGGATGATATAATGGCTGGTCTTTACTCAATGCTTATAGTCTATTTAGTTAGTTTCGTATTTTAATGAATTTAAAAAAACTACATAAAAAATTGATTGATAAAAGATTAACAATTTCTGTAGCTGAATCTTGTACAGGAGGTTTGTTGGCTAGCAATCTTACTAAACTAGCAAATTCATCCAAATACTTTCAAATGGGTTTGATTACTTACTCTAATGAGGCAAAAACTAAAATCTTAAAAGTAGATAGAAATACTATTAAAAAATATGGTGCTGTAAGCAAAGAATGCTGTAAAGAAATGGTAAAGAATTTATCTAAAATTTCTAAAAGCAAAATTAATGTATCAATTACTGGTATAGCTGGGCCAGGAGGAGGATCAAAATTAAAACCAGTTGGTCTTGTCTATATTGGGATTAAAACAGGAAAATATTTATTAATTTTAGAAAATAAATTTAAATCAAGGAACAGATCAAGTATTCAAAAAAATACTGTAAGAGAAGTATTAAATAAAATTACAAAAATTATTTCTTAAAGATTCTCAGCTCTTTTTTGAAAAGCATCAGCTATTTTGTTTAAACCAAATTGAAAAGATTTTTCCATTATTAAATTCAAAAACTTATTTTTAATTTCAAAATCAACATCAAATTTAACTTCAGTTAAATTATCTTTTTCTAAAAATTTCCAATTATTTACAAGATGTTTTAAAGGACCATCAATATTGGTTACATGAATAGAGTCATTTTTTTTATCATATCTTACATCACTTTTATAAGTATCTATAAAGGGTCTTTTGCCAATAGTCAGATCGGCAATTATTTTTATTATATCTCCCTCATCATTTGTTTCATAAACTTTTGAGTCTATACAAAATGGTATAAATTCTGGATATTTTTCAATATCCAAAACAAAATCAATTAATGTTTGTTTGTCACGTGCGATGTGACGTGTAACTGATGCTTTAGGCATTAATTACTTTTTATTCTGTTTTGTTGTAACTTAGCAAAATCTTCATCAGCATGATAAGAAGATCTTGTTAAAGGTGATGATGAAACTAATAAAAACCCTTTTGCTTTTGCTATAGTTCCTAAATCATCAAATTCTTTTGGTGTATAATATCTATCTAATGGATAATGTTTTACTGAAGGTTGCAAATATTGACCAATAGTTATGAAATCAACATCAGCAGCTCTTAAATCATCCATAACTTGCAATATTTCATCTCTAGTTTCACCTAATCCGACCATAATTCCAGATTTTGTAAAAATATTTTTATCAATTTTCTTTGCATTTTTTAATAATTCTAAAGATGCAAAATATCTAGATCCTGGTCTTACTTTTAAATAGAGACTAGGAACAGTTTCAATATTGTGATTAAAAACATCTGGCTTAGCATCTATAACTTTTTTATACGCCTCGCCTTTTCTTAAAAAATCTGGTGTTAAAACTTCTATAGTTGTATTTGGATTTGATTTTCTTGTTTGAATTATTACATCAAAAAAGTGTTTAGAGCCTCCATCATCTAAATCATCTCTATCAACAGAAGTGATTACTACATGTTTTAAATTTAATTTTTTTACAGCTTCTGCAATTTTAACAGGTTCTAACGGATCTAAATTACCTGGTACACCAGTTTTAACATCACAGAAAGCACAAGCTCTTGTGCAAGTATCACCCATTATCATAAAAGTTGCATGTCTTTTGCTCCAACACTCTGTAATATTAGGACAGTTAGCTTCCTGACATACTGTTACAAGATTATTTTTGTTAACAATTGTTTTTGTTAAAAAAAATTCCTTACTGTTTGTAAGTTTAGATCTAATCCAATCTGGTTTTTTCTTTATTGGATTAATTGGTTTATTTTCTTTTTCTGGATGTCTACTTTTCATTTTTTAATAATATAAAGTGTTTCATCTTCTTTACCGAACAAAAACCTTTCTCTAATCAAAGTTTCTATATAATCCAAATCTAAGTTTGTTGTTAATAGTGAATTTTTATGATCCATATCATTTATATACTTAATTAAGGTTAATTCTTGATTTTTCAAGTTAGACAAAAGTTCTTTTTTTTCAATATATGAAAAAAGGCCTCTTTCACCAGAAACTAAATTAAAGCTAAAATAAAAAATTAAAAATATAGATATTAATAAAAAAAAATTTCTTTTTATTAATGTTAACATTAATTTATTTTATTCATTCTTGCTTTATTTCCAAGTTCTTCTTCAATACGTATTAATTGATTATATTTAGCAACTCTTTCAGAACGTGCTAAAGATCCAGTTTTGATTTGATTTGAATTTGTTCCAACAGCTAAATCTGCAATAAATGTATCTTCACTATCTCCAGATCTGTGAGAAATTATTGTTTTGTAACCTATTGTTTGTGCAAATTTTATAACATCGAGAGTTTCAGATACTGTTCCAATTTGATTTAACTTAATTAATATTGAATTAGAGGATACATTTAAAAAACCTTTTTTAAGTCTCTCCAAATTTGTGACATAAAGGTCATCACCAACAATTTGAACATTATTAATAGAACGCATTAATTTATTCCATGCCAACCAATCATTTTCAGCAAAAGGGTCTTCTATTGATTTGATTTTATATTTCTTAATTATTTTTTGATATTCCTTTATCGATTTTTCTACTGAGACAAAACTTCTTGAGTGAATTGAATATTTATTTTTTTTAAACAGCTCATTAGCAGCAACATCTAAGCAAATAGAAACATCTTTACCATTAACTAATCCAGATTTTTTTATTGCAGAAACAATCAAATCTAGAGCTTGGTTATTACTACTAATCATAGGGGCAAAGCCTCCCTCATCACCTACAGATGTAGAATATCCTTTACTTTTAATTAAATTGCTCAGGTTTTTTATAACTACAAAGCAAATTCTCATTGCTTCTGAAAAACTTTTTGCTCTATCAGGTCTAATCATAAATTCTTGAATTCTAAGACCATTGTTGGCATGAGCTCCACCATTAATAATGTTCATTAATGGATAAGGTAATTGAAAATTATTTTTTAAAAAAAAAGTTTTATACAAAGGTAGTTTTTTTACTTTTGCAGAAAGTTTTTTTACAGCCATTGATACGGCAAGCATAGCATTTGCACCTAGGTTGGTTTTTTGTCTCGTGCCATCTAAATTTATTAACAAGGCATCAATTCTCTCCTGGTTATGAACGTTTTGACCTTTTAATTTTTTTGAGATTTTTGAATTTACTAATTCAACAGCTTTTAAAACACTTTTCCCTAAATACTTTTTGTTGTTCTTATCTCGTTTTTCAAAAGCTTCGTATGTTCCTGTTGATGCACCTGATGGGCATATTGCATTAGCACTCAAATTTTTTGTATAAACCTCAGCTTCTACTGTTGGATTTCCTCGACTATCAAAAACTTGTCGTGCTTTAACTTTTATTATTTTACTCACTTAATAAGTTTATCAATTTCAGTTAACTGTTTTAGTAAATTTTCTAGTTTATCAAGAGGAACCATGTTAGGTCCATCAGATGGTGCATTATCAGGATCTTGGTGGGTTTCTATAAATACACCAGCAACACCAACAGCAACAGCTGCTCTTGCAAGATACTCAACAAATTCTCTTTGACCTCCAGATGACTCTCCTTGCCCTCCAGGTTGTTGAACTGAATGCGTTGCATCAAAAATAACTGGATAACCATTCTTCGCCATAATAGGTAAAGATCTCATGTCAGAAACAAGAGTATTGTATCCAAAACTCGCACCTCTTTCAGTAACAAGAATATTTGAGTTTCCTGAGTCTGATATTTTTTTTGTAACATTTACCATGTCCCATGGAGCTAAAAATTGACCCTTTTTAACATTTATAATTTTGTTTGTTTTTGCAGCAGCAATCAAAAGATCTGTTTGTCTACAAAGAAAAGCTGGAATTTGTAAAACATCAACATGATTTGCAACTACAGTACATTGCTCTGGATTGTGAATATCAGTTAAAATTGGAACATTTAATTCTTTTTTAATTTTATCAAATACAGGTAATGAAACATCTAAACCAGCACCTCTCTTGCCTTTTAAACTTGTTCGATTGGCTTTATCAAAAGAGGTTTTGTAAATAAAACCTAGACCATATTTGAAAGTTATTTCTTTTATTTTTCCAGCCATATCCATTGCATGTTGTTCTGTTTCAAGTTGACAAGGACCAGCAATGATACAAATTTTTTTATCGTTTGAAATTTCTAAATTCCCACAATTGACTGTAATGCTACTCATTTATGATTTTTTGCTGCTTTGATAAAGGAAGAGAATAAAGGATGAGGAGACAAAGGTCTAGATTTAAATTCAGGATGGAATTGAACTCCGATAAACCAAGGATGATTTTTGAGTTCAATTATCTCTGGAAGTTTATTGTCTGGTGACAAACCAGAAAATACTAGTCCATTTTTCTCAAATTTTTCTTTGTAGGAAATATCTACTTCATATCTATGTCTGTGTCTTTCTTTAATTAATCTTAATTTATAGATATCTCTAATTTTAGACTTATCTTTTAAAATTGCATCATAAGAGCCAAGTCTCATTGTTCCACCTAAATTTTTATCTGTGCCTTTAACTTTTTTTCCACTTTTTTCCCATTCATTCATTAAACCAATTATATGAACTCCAACTTTATCAAACTCAGAAGAGGTTGCTTTTTTAATTTTTAGTTTATTTCTTGCAAATTCTATTATGGCCATTTGCATACCGTAACAAATACCAAGAAATGGTATTTTGTTAACTCTAGCATATTTGATTGCTTCTATTTTTCCCTCAGTTCCTCTTTTTCCAAATCCACCTGGTATTAGAATACCTGAAACATTTTTAAGTTTATTTTTAATTTCAGAAACTTTTAATTTTTCTGAGTCAATTCTAACTAAATTTACCTTCAGGTTGTTTGTAATTCCTCCGTGAGTTAAGGCTTCATCAAGTGATTTATATGCATCTTTTAATTCTACGTACTTACCTATTATTGCAATATTAACTTGTTTTTTTGTATTAAGAGTAATTTTAGTGATTTTCTTCCAAGGATTTAGATTATTCGATTTTTTAGATTTAATTTTAAAATAATCTAAAACTTGAACATCTAACTGTTCTTTAGCAAAACTAATTGGTGCTTCATAAATTGTTTTTACATCAACCGTTTCAATTACATTTTTAATATCAACATTGCAAAATAGAGATATTTTTTTTCTGTGCTCCAATGGTATTGGTCTTTCAGATCTGCAAATAATTATATCAGGTTGAATACCAATACTTCTCAATTCTTTAACAGAATGTTGTGTTGGTTTAGTTTTTATTTCATCTGAAGCTTTTAAATATGGAACTAAAGTTAAATGAATAAATAAAGCATTTTTTTTACCAATATCATTTGAAAATTGTCTTATTGCCTCGACAAATGGTAAACTTTCAATATCACCAACAATTCCGCCTATTTCACAAATTACAAAATCTTCTTTTGACGTATCGTATTTAATAAATTCTTTAATTCTATCGGTTATATGTGGAATAACTTGAACTGTCTTTCCAAGATATTCTCCTTTTCGTTCTTTCCTCAGAACATCACTATAAATTTTTCCTGTAGTAATATTATCTGTTTTCTTTGCGGTAACTCCTGAAAATCTCTCGTAATGACCTAAGTCTAAATCAGTTTCAGCGCCATCATCTGTTACAAAAACTTCTCCATGTTGGAATGGACTCATTGTTCCAGGGTCAACGTTTAGATATGGATCTAATTTTCTAAGTCTAACTTTATAACCTCTAGATTGTAAAAGATAAGCTAGTGATGCTGATGATAGACCTTTTCCAAGGGATGAAACCACGCCGCCAGTGACAAATATATATCGCGTCATGGAATTATCTTATAGCTAATAAAAAAAGAAATAGAAAGTATTAATTAATTATTTTCAGGAATTGATGGAGTATCTTCAGTTTTTTCTTCAACAGTGTCTAAAACTGATCCTGTAGGCGTTAATTCTGCTCTTGAAATTATTGTCAGCGCTAAGCTACAAATAATAAATAAAGTTGCAACTATAGCAGTTGCTTTAGTAATAAAACTACCAGCTGATCTCGATAGCATGAAATTTTCTTGTGAAACACCAATACCTAAAGCGCCACCCTCTGATTTTTGAAGTAGCACAAGCACAACTAAAATAAATGCAAGTATGATGTTAATTACAAGTAATAATGTTTCCATGGGGGACTAATTAATGGTTTTTTTAATTATATCAATAAATTTCTTTGGATTTTGTGATGCTCCACCTATTAAAAAACCATCTATGTCAGGAATTATTTTTAATTGATCAATATTATTGCTGTTAACAGAGCCTCCATATAAAACTTTTGGAGATTTTTTTCCAAATTTACTTTTTATAAATTTAATTGATTTAGACAGTTCCTCTGATGAAGGAATTAAACCAGTTCCAATTGACCATACTGGTTCGTACGCAATAATTATATCATTAATTTTTTTGATAGATTTTAATCCTTTCTTTAATTGACTGTTTAAAACTTGATTAGTCTTTTTATCTCTTTTTTGTTTTAGAGTTTCACCAATACAAAAAATAATTTTTAAACCAGATTTAATTGAATTTTTTATTTTAAGATTTATTAGATTGTCATTTTCTCCAGCCATTCTGTTTTCGGAATGACCCAAGATCACATATTTTGCTCCAACACTTTTAAGCATTTTTGCATTAACCTGACCTGTAAAAGCTCCATATTCTAAATTTTGATGAGAATTTTGTGCACCAACTTCAATATTTGTTTTACTAAGTCTTTTTGAAATTGGACGTATTAGAGTATTTGGAGGACAATAAATTAGTTTGAACTTATTTTTTTTATGACTTTTTGAGAATTTAATAACTTTATCTAATGAATTTATAGTTTTTAAATCTCCAAACATTTTCCAATTAGCTATAAAATACATATATTTATTTGTCATAATTGACTTTTTAATCTATAGATTTGTTTTTTACAGATCAATAAATTTATAACGTTATGGTTGAAAAATTAAAAAATTTAGGTTGGAAACAATTTGGTGGATTAGTTTTAATAGTAATCATCATAATAGCTTTTGGCTTTGGTGGATTTGGTGGTGGCTTTAGCACTAACAATCAAAATAATATTGCTAAAATAAATAAAACTAACGTTACCACTCAAGATTTCATGGACTATGTTAATCAAAGTGGAATTTCACAAGAAGCAATAAGAAATAATTTAGACAACAACATTATAGAAGAATTATTATCAGGACTTATTTCAACAACTTTAATTGATTTAGAGATTGAAGATTTTAAACTTTCTATAAACGAAAAGACAATTTTAAAATATTTAAAAGACAATAAAAATTTTAAAGACGAGAACGGTTCTTTTGAAAGAATTAAATATGAAAAATTTTTACTTTCAAACAATATGTCTGCTCCTTTGTTTGAGTTGAAATTAAAAAATCAAGGTTTACAGAAACACTTATTTGATTTTATTGGAGCAGGTACTGTTACCCCTGAATTTCTAATAGAAAGTAAATTTGAAGAAAACAATAAAACATTATCTATTGAATACTTTGATATGGAGAATTTATATAAGATTAAAGAAGATTATACATCAGATGAAATCAACACATTTATTGAAGAAAATAAAGATCAATTAAAAAGAGAATATATTGACTTCAAATATGTGGTTTTAAATCCAAAAAATTTAATTGGAATTGATGAATTTAATCAAGATTTTTTTAACGAAATTGATGCAATAGAAAATAAAATTTCTCAAAATGAAAGTTTTGGTTCGATAATTGAAAACATAAATGTGGATGTGATTAATATTAATGAATTTGCTCCAAATGAAAACACTAATACAAACGAAAAGTTAATTTACTCTAAGAAATCAAGAAAATTAGATATATTTGAAAGTGGCGATAATTATATTCTTTATGATATAGAGAATGAATATGACCGTTCACCAGATCTCAATGATGAAATATTAAAAAATGAAATCGTCGAACTTATTTATCAAAAAGGTAAATTTGATTACAATAGAAAAATAATTGAAGAGATACAGAGTGATGGGTTTAATGAAAGTAAATTTATAGAGTTAAGTTCAGGTAAGATCCAAACTGGATCAATTAATTCAATTAACGATGATGAGCTGTTTGAATTAAATTCAATTAAAATGCTTTACTCATTACCTCAAAATTCTTTTGCTTTAGTAAACAATACTAATAATCAAATATTTTTAGTCAAAATAAAAGATATAAATAAAAATACTATAAATAAACAAAGTGAGGAATATAAAGGATTTATAAATTCACAAAATACGAATAACAGAAAAGGTATTTTACAATCCTACGATACCCTGTTGAATAATAAATATCAGGTTCAATTGAATCAAAAAACTATTGATAGAATTAAAAACTATTTCAAATGATAATTAATCGAAGCTTCGAAGATTTTAAGTTTCGACATAGAAGCAAAAAAAATCAGATTATATACACTTCTAAAAAAGTAAATTCTGATGACGAAGTAATAAATTTAATTGATAATTTTTTAGAGGAAAAGAATAGTTTTATATTTGAGTCTGTTGAAAAAGGAAAAATTAAAGGTAGATACACAATTTTTGGTAAAGATCCTGATAAGATATGGGAGTTCAACAACCAAAAGTCATATTTAATCACTGAAAATAAAAAAATCATTCTTAAAGATAAACCAGAAAAGTTAATAGAAAAAATTATTGAAAATTTTAAATTTGATACACCTAAGAATTTACCTAAGATTTGTTCTCTAATTTCAGGTTATTTTTCATATGACTCTATTAGGTACATAGAAAAAATTCCTAACTCATGTAAAAATGATCTTAATTTACCTGATGTAAGATTGATGAGACCAAGAACGTTGGTTATTCATGATAATTTAAAAAAAGAAATATTTTATATTAGTAATGTTTTTAATGATGAAAAAATTAAAAATTATCAAAAAAAGTATGACTCTATAAAAACTGATCTATTTAAACTATTAATTCAATCATCCATCAAAAATATTGATACAAAAAGAGTATCAAAAGAAAAAAAAATTAAAGTTAAATCAAACACATCTAAAAATAAATTTCTTGCAATAGTTAAAAAAGCTAAGAAATACATTAAACTTGGTGATATTTTTCAAGTTGTTTTAAGTCAAAGATTTGAAGCAAAACTAACAAAAAAACCTCTAGAAATTTATAAAAAACTTAGAGTAACTAACCCCTCCCCTTTTATGTTTTACTTCAACTTTAATGACTTCCAAATTATTGGGGCAAGTCCAGAAATTTTAGTAAGACTAAGAGATAATAAAATTACAGTTAGACCAATAGCAGGTACTAGACCAAGAGGAAAAAATAGAAAAGAAGATCTTTTTTATGAAAAAGACCTTCTTAAAGACAAAAAAGAACTTTCTGAACATTTAATGCTTTTAGATTTAGGAAGAAATGATGCTGGTAAAGTATCAAAAATAAATACTGTAAAGGTAACTGAGAGTTTTATAATTGAGAGGTACTCTCATGTAATGCATATAGTTTCCAATGTAGTTGGAGAGTATAATAGAAAGTTTTCAAAATTTAAATCACTGTTGGCAGGATTTCCTGCTGGTACTGTTTCTGGTGCTCCTAAAATAAGAGCAATGGAAATTATTGATGAGTTAGAAACATCGAAAAGAAAAGTTTACGCTGGTGGAATTGGATACTTTTCTGCAAATGGTGAATTTGATACTTGTATTGCATTAAGAACAGCTGTAGCAAAAAATAAAAAATTCTATGTACAAGCTGGAGCAGGTATCGTTGCTGATAGTAAACCTATAAACGAATATGATGAAACAGTGAACAAGGCGAAGGCTTTGATAAATGCTTTAAGATAATGAAAATATTATTAATAGATAATTATGATAGTTTTACATTTAATCTTTATCATTACATTTCTTCATTAGATGTAAAAGTTGATGTCATAAGAAATGATAAAATTAACTCTAAAGAAATATTAAGAAAAAAATATGATAAAATTGTTATTTCACCTGGACCTGGAAATCCAAATCAATCTGGAAATTGCATAAACATTTTAAAATCATTACATAAAAAATTGCCCTTTTTAGGTGTTTGTCTTGGACATCAAATTATAGGTCAAGTTTTTGGATCTAAAATTATTCAAGCAAAAAAATTAATGCACGGAAAAACTAGCAAAATTAAATCACAAAAAATTGGTATCTTAAAAAATCTACCTCGTACCTTTGAAGCTACAAGATATCATAGCTTAATTATTGATAAAAAAACCCTATCGAAAGATTTAGAGATTACAGCTGAAACTGATAATGGGTTAATTATGGCTATCCAACATAAGCAATTTAATATTCATGGTGTACAATTTCACCCAGAAAGTATTAAAACTAAGATGGGAATGAAAATTTTAAAAAATTTTATTAATTATTAATTTTATGGATAAGATTTTAGAAAAACTTAAAAATAAAGAAAATTTAAACTTCGAAGAAAGTAAGTCAGCATTTGAGATTTTAATGACTGGTAAAGCTGATGAGGATCAAATCTATAATTTTTTAATACTTCTGTCTGAAAAAGGAGAAGTTGCAGATGAAATTGCTGGGGGTGTTTATGTCCTTAGAGAAAAATCTAAAAGAGTAAACGTTCAAGATTGCATAGATACATGCGGTACAGGTGGTGACGGTATGAACACTGTTAATATATCAACTGCATCAGCCTTACTTTTAGCTAGTATGGGTATAAAAGTTGCAAAACACGGCAATAAAGCTGTATCTTCAAAATGTGGCTCTGGAGATGTTTTGGAGGCTCTTAATATTAAAATTGATCTAGAGCCTAAAGAAATAGAACAAGAAATAAGCAATAACAATTTTGGTTTTATGTTTGCTCCAAATTATCATAGCGCCATGAGATTTGTAGGTCCTGTAAGAAAAAAAATCGGTAAAAGAACTATTTTCAACATGATTGGTCCCTTAAGTAATCCCGCTTTAGTAGAAAGACAGGTTGTTGGAGTATTTGATAAAAAATTATTAAAAATTTTTGCAGAGGGATTAAAAAATTTAAATATAAAATTTGCATGGATAGTAAACAGCGAAGATGGATTGGATGAAATATCTCCTTATGCAAAAACAAATATAATACAACTGAAGAATGGAGAAATATCTGAAATCTTGGTTGACCCTAATTCAATTGGTGTGAATGCAGAAAAATTTGAAAATTTAATTGGTAATGATGCAAAATTCAATGCAAATAAAATGATTGAAATATTTAAAGGTATAGATAATGATTTTTCAAAAGCAGTTTGTTTAAATGCTGCAGCTGGTTTAATCGTTGCAGAAAAGTTTGTTGATTTTGAAGAGGCCTATAATCACGCAAGACAATTTATTCTTTCTGGTAAAACTTTTTCACATTTGGAACAAATACAAAATGTCTGAAAACGTTTTAGAAAATATAATTAAAAAAAAAATCGAAAAAATTGATAATCTAAAAAAATCAATAGATCTTAAAAAATTAGATGAATTAATACAAAAAAATAAATCATACATAAATTTTAAAGATAAAATTGAAAACAATTTAAAAGACAATAAAACTTCAATTATTGCTGAAATAAAAAAAGCAAGTCCTTCTGCAGGTGTTATAATTGAAGACTATAATCCAGTAGAAATTGCTAATATTTATTTAAAAAATAATGCTACTTGTTTATCAGTTTTAACTGAAGAAGATTATTTTTTGGGAAATTTAATCCATATAAGTAAAATAAAAGATAAGGTTAATTTACCGATATTATGTAAAGATTTTTTTATTGATACTTTTCAAGTGCCACTTGCCAAAAGTTATGGTGCAGATGCAATTCTGATTATTTTAGCTGGTGTCTCAGATGATCTTGCAAACAATTTATATCAAGAGGCGTTGAAATTAGATATGTCAGTAATAGTAGAAGTACATACTGTTGAAGAGGCTCAAAAGGCATTAAATTTTAAAAATGCACTAATTGGTATTAACAACAGAAACTTAAAAACACTTAAAACAGATATAAATACAACCTATGATATTTATAATGTTGTAAAAAACCATAAAGGACCTCTAATTTCTGAGAGTGGTATTAAATCTAAAGAAGAATTATTGGAATTAAACAGTAAGACATCAATTAATACTTTTTTAATTGGTGAATCACTTTTGAAAAAATTGGATGAAAATTCAATTTTTTCAGTTTTGTAGTCAATTTAAGCCCTATTTTACTCACTTTTTTTAGTATTGTTAAAACAAAAGAACTTTTATAGAACATTCTTTGTACGATATTTGTTCTTATGCTAACAAAAAAACAAAAAAACCTGCTTTTATTTATCAACAAGAAATTGAGAAGTTCTGGTGTATCTCCTTCTTACGAAGAGATGAAACAATCTCTAAACTTAAAATCAAAGTCAGGTATTCATAGATTGATCAGCGCCTTAGAAGAAAGAGGATTTATTAAAAGATTAGCTCATAAAGCAAGAGCTTTAGAGGTGGTAAAATTGCCAGAAACAGCTTCAGCGAACGATATTTACAATAGTTTTTCACCAAGTGTTATCAAAGGTGGTTTAGACGAAGAAATTAATAATTCAGATGAAATAGAAGTGCCAGTATTAGGAAAAATTGCAGCGGGTACTCCTGTAGAAGCAATACAAAATGAAGTTTCAAGAATACCATTACCAAATAATTTAGAAAAAAATGGAGATTATTTTGGATTGAAAGTTCAAGGAGACTCAATGATTGAAGCTGGAATCCACGAGGGAGATACAGTTATTATTAAAAGAACAGATACAGCAGATAATGGAAAAATTGTAGTCGCGTTAATTGACGAACACGAAGCAATGTTAAAAAGAATTCGTAAAAAAGGTAAAGTTGTTGCATTGGAAAGTGCAAATAGAAACTATGAAACCAAAATATTTGGCCCCGATAGAGTAAAAGTTCAGGGTGTTTTGGTATCTTTATATAGAAACTTTTAAAAAAATAGTCTAAACATCTCTGATGTCAAAAGTAGCAACTCGTTTTGCTCCCTCTCCTACTGGGGCTCTTCATATTGGTGGTGTTAGAACTGCCTTGTTTAATTGGTTATATTCAAAAAATCAAAAAGGGACTTTTCATCTAAGAATTGAAGATACTGACAAAGAAAGATCGAAAGAAGAACACAAAATACAAATAATTAAATCCTTAAATTGGTTAGGGATAAAACATGATGGTGAAGAATATATTCAATCAAGTAAAATTAATGAACACGTAAAAATTGCAAATGAATTATTAAAAAAAGGGTATGCCTATAAATGTTACTGTTCACCTGAAGAGATAGAAGAGCAAAAAAAAAGAGCTAGACAAAAGAAAATACCTTATATTTACAACAGAAAATGGAGGGATGCAGAAGAAAAGGATGCTCCTAAAGAAATTAAACCTGTAATTAGATTTAAAAGTAAAATTGAAGGAAGCTCAATTCTTAAAGATTTGGTTCAAGGTGATATTGAAATTGAAAACATTACAATTGAAGATTTTATAATACTAAGAAATGATGGAACTCCTACTTATAATTTATCAGCAACTGTAGATGACCATGAAATGGGAATGACTCATATAATTAGAGGAGATGACCATAAGATAAACACTTTTAAACAAATACAAATATATGAAGCAATGAACTGGGATTTACCAGAATTTGCTCATATACCTCTCATTCATACAATAGAAGGTAAAAAATTATCGAAAAGAGATAATGCATCCACATTAGATGATTATTCAAAAATTGGTATAATGCCTGATGCATTAAGGAACTATTTATTGAGATTGGGGTGGTCTTTTGAAGACAAGGAAATATTTACATTAGATGAGAGTATTAAATACTTCAATATTGAAGGAATAGGAAAATCTCCTTCTAAACTAGATATGAGTAGAATTTTATCGATGAATGAACATTATATTAAAAATATTAGTGAGAATGATTTATTCAATCAACTAGATGAATACTGCAAATTATATAAAAGTGAAATTAACTCAGACAAAAAAGATAAGATCAAAAAATCACTAACTTTCTTAAAAAATAAGGCAAAAACATTAGAAGATATATACAATAATTGCCGATATATTATTGCAGATGAAGTAAATTTTAATCAAGACGATATAAAACTAATTGATGATAAGGGTAAAAAAGTAATTTCTGATTTCTCAAATAAATTTTCTAACCTTTATGAACTAAGTAAAGAAACATTGGAGCCAATAGTAAATGAACTTATTAAATCACACGATACAAATTTTAAAGGCGTAGGACAGCCTTTACGAATTGCTTTAACGGGCTCAAAATTTGGACCTGGTATTTATGATGTGATCATTTCTCTAGGAAAAGAGGAAGTAGCAAAAAGGCTAGTCAACAAGAAACTGGGTTAATACTGATACTGCTTCATCAGAAGATGAAGTTTTTGATCTAACTCTAGTCAAAGTTTTTTCACAATCTTCAATTTGTTTTTTCATTAATTCTGGATTTTTTAAAAAATAAACAACTGAATTGTATATCTCTTTAGCATTACACTCTTTTTGGATTAATTCTGGAATTATTTCTCTGTTATTAATAATATTGATAATATTTGCAAATTTTATTTTTACTAACATTTTGACAATTAAAAAATTAAAGAAATTCATTTTATAGATAATTATAGAAGGAACTTTTGCATTACAAATTTCTAAAGAAATTGTTCCAGATTTTGAAACTGCAAAAATAGAATTATTTAATATTTGTTTTTTAATATTTTCATCAGAAATAACCTCAACATTTTCTAAATTAGTATTATTTATTTTAATATTAATTAAATTCTTATTTTCGTCAGTTGCGTGAAAAACAAAAATGAAATTATCAAATTTTGAATTCATTAAATTTATAAAATCAATCATGATTGGCAATAATAAATTTACTTCAGATGATCTACTGCCACAAAAAAGAGAAATAATTTTTTTATTTTTTGATATAATATCAGATATATCAATTCTATTATTTATTTCTTTTTCTAATAATGGATGACCGACAAATGTATTTGGAATATTTTCTTTATCAAAATATTTTTTTTCAAAATCAAATAATAACAAGATATGATCTAAAAACTTTTTAAATTTTTTAACTCTACCCTCTCGCCACACCCATACCTGTGGGGCTACATAGTGTACAGTCGTAATCTGGTTATTGATTTTTTTTACTTTTTCAGCAACTCTTAATGTAAAATCAGGACTATCTACAGTAAACAAAATATCAGGATTAAATTTTATTATCTCCTCTACAGTTTTGTTTATTTTATTCTTTATTTTAAAAATATTTAATAAAACACTTGTAAAACCAATATAAGTAATTTCTTTAAGATCAAAAATAGATTTTATTCCTAATGAAATTAAATGAGTACCGCCAACACAAGAATACTGAATATCATTACGATTTTTTTGAAGTTTAGATATAACTTTTGAAGCAAGCTTGTCTCCGGAAGGTTCGCCTGTGAGAATAAAAATCTTTTTCATTTTACTGAGATAAACATCTTATTTTTATTAGCAAAGTTAATGCATTTACTTTTATCTAAAAAAACATGCTGTTTATTTTTAACTACAATTCCTTTTAATCCAGCAGTTTTACTTTGTTTTAAAGTGTTTAATCCAATAGTTGGTAAATCAATTCTAAGATCTTGTTTCTTTTTTGGAAGTTTTACTAATACACCATGATTTCTAAACTTTTTACTTCTACTTTTTTTAAGTAATTTTTTAGTACCACCTTTTCCTTCAATGGAAATCACCTTTTCATTTCTAACAACGACCCCTTGACTAAAATCATATTCTCTTAAATTATTTAACGTTTTAATTGCTTTTTGAATATCCAATTGATCTTGCTTATCTGGTTTAATTTTTGAAAAATTACCTCTCTTTAAAGAGAGTTCTGGGTTAAATTTTAGTGAATTTTCAGTTTTAATATTGTTTTGACCTAATATTATAATAATTTCTTTTAATATAGCTGCATCTCCAAGTTTTGATGCTTTAATAATTCTGGGTATATAATAAATTCCTTTAAAATCTAATCTTAACTTAGAAAAATTTGGTTTTTTTACTTTTCCTGCAAATAAGACTTTTTTACAGTTATTTTCTTTAAGTATATTTATTATTCTGCCAAATTGGCCAATAGATACTGCATAAGATTTTTTATCTTTTTTAAATTTTTTTGATTTTGATAGATCAATAATTAAATATTTTACTTTCTTTTTTTTAATTTTTTTTAAAATATGATCTGGAAAATCAGTATCTCCAAAAATTAATCCTATCATTTTATGAAAATGGTGTACAAATAGATCTTTTTTTATCTTTTGTTATAAAATCAATTACATTTTTAACTAATTGATTTTCTTGAAAAGAACAATTTAATTTACTTATATTTTCATAGATATTCCTTGTAGCAAATATCTCCTTATAAGCTTCACTTAAACTTAGTATATCTTTATTTTCAAACTTTGCTCTTCTTAATCCTATTAAGTTTAATCCTTGTAATGAATTTCTGTTACCAGTAGACAATCCATAAGGAATTACATCATGTAGTACACCTGTCATACCTCCTATCATTGCCATTTTTCCAATTCTAGTAAATTGCTGAACAGCTGAATTACCACCAATAACAACATTATCTTCAATGATAGCATGGCCTCCCAAAGGAACATTATTTGCAATTATTACATTATTTCCAACTTGGCAGTCATGTGCGATATGTGATGAAATCATAAACAAACAGTTATTTCCAATAACTGTTTTGCCACCACCACCAACTGTTCCAGGATTTATTGTTACGTATTCTCTAATTTTGTTATTGTCACCAATTATCAAATTTGTAGGTTCGCCGTTATATTTTAAGTCCTGAGGATCATTAATTGAAACGAAAGGATAAATCTTATTTCCCTTTCCAATTTTTGTACTAACAGTAATATTTACATGAGATTGAATAATAGTGTTCTCTCCAATCTCAACATTTGGACCAATTACGCAATATGGACCAATCTCAACATTTGAAGATATTTTTGCTTTAGGATCAATTATTGCTGTTTTATGTATCATTTGTTCTCTTTGATAAATTTTTTTAAATCTCTAGCTGGATAACCCATAAATTTAGAATTATCAGGTATATCTTTAATCACTCCTGAACCACCGCCTATTTGAACATTATTTCCTACTTTCAAATGTCCTGATATTCCCGCTTGTCCACCAATCATCACATTATCTCCAAGCGTTGAGCTTCCTGCAAAACCAACTTGTCCTGCAATAATACAATTTTGTCCAATTTTATTGTTATGGGCTATATGGACTTGATTATCTATAAAAGTGTTTTTACCAATCACAGTATTTGACAAAGAACCTCTGTCAATTGTTGCACCACAACCAATTTCACAATTATCCTCAATTATTACAATGCCGATATGAGGATAACGAATATTTTTGTTATTGCTGGGAAAAAAACCAAATCCTTTTTTTCCTATTACACAACCATCTAATATTGAAACATTTCTTTTTATTAAGGCATTTCTAATAATAACATTGGATCCTATTGAGCAGTTATCTCCAATTACAACATTACTTTCAATGATGGTATTATGTCCAATTAAACAATTTGATCCTATTTTAACATTTTTTCCAATTAATACATTTTGACCATGACTAACAGAATTTTTAAAGGGGGTTTTTTCAATATTAGATGCACTAACATCAAAATCATCTGTAATTGAATCAGGATAAAACTTTGAGGTAATGACTGCTGTTGAGACAAGAACATTTTCAACTTCAATCGGTTTACAATTTTTTGGCAAAATATGTGATAATTTCTTAGTAGTTAAACAATAGCCTGCTTTAGTGGTTGATGCTACAGGTTCATATTTTTTTGAATGAAAGAATGTAATATCTTTATTAGAAGCTGTAACAAGATCTTTAACATCAAAAACCACAGAGTCTAAATTGTCAAAATTGCTCTTAGTGTTAATAGAATTTAAAATTATACCTATTGTTAATGGACCTTTATTTATAAAAAAAGGATTACTCATTTATGCTTTTTAACAAAGCATTTAGAAAAATAATATCAATAATTATTGCTATTTATTTCTTGTCTACAATTGTTGCTGACCAAATTGCATCAGCCATTTTTTTATTTTCTACAAAAGCTTCACCTTTATACTTCCAAACTCTACCATGAGATCTGATAGCTTGAATTTTTAATAGCAATTTACAGTCCGGTATAACTGGAAATCTAAATCTAGCTTTTTCAACACTCATTAAAAATACTAATTTATTTTCATAAGTTGACTTATCAATTCCGTGAGCCGTTAAAGCTGCTGCAGATTGACCAAAAGCTTCAACAATTAAAACACCTGGCATTACCGGTTGATCAGGAAAATGACCTTGAACAAAGAAACTATCTTTTTTAACATTTACTACACCAGTGGCTGATGAAAGTTTATTTATATCGTTTAATTCATCAATCAATAACATGGGTTCACGATGAGGAATTAAATTTTTTATTTGATTTTTATTTAAACTTTCCATTTTGTATTATTTAAAGCTCTTATTTATTATTTCAATCAAATCATCAGTTATATCGTAATTTTTGTCAGCTATATAAATGTTTTTTTTATCAAATAACATAGAAATAGAATTTTTAGCCATATATTCCTGAATTATCGGATTTATTATATCTAAAAGCTTAAAAATCTCATCCTTTCTATCTTTTTTTAATTTTTCAATTTCATTGCTTTTAAATTCTCTGTAATTTTGTATTTTTTTATTAAATTGATTTAGACTTATATTTAATTGTTCTTTTGATATTAAATTTTGACTTCCTTTTAATTTATTTTCTTCTTCTTTAAGTTTGGCTTCTTTAGAATTAAATTCTTTAAATTTAGCTTCTTCTTTTTTTTTTAGATCTAGAAATAAAATTTTACCTTTCTCTATTTTTGATAAAACTACATCAAAATCAAGATAAGCGATTTTAATTTCAGCATATAAATTAGATTGAAATAATATTAAAAAAATAAAATTAAAATAAAAATTTTTTTTTATCATTAAAATGTAGTGCCTAAATTGAATCTAAAAGATTCAGTTATATCACTATTTGCTTTAGTTATTGGTTGTGATAAAGAAAAATTCATTGGACCCACTGGGCTAAACCAATCAAGACCAATACCTACTGAACTTCTAACCTTACTATTATTTAATGAGGAGTTGTAATCTACACCCCAAATATCGGCTACATCAGCAAAAATTAATATATCAACATTTTGAGATTCTTCTAAAATTTGAGGTAATGTTGATGAAAAATTTAATGTATAAGCAAAATTACCTCCAATATAATCATCTCCATCCTTAGGTCCTATTTTACCTGTCTCAAATCCCCTTAATCTCCTTGATGGTATATTAATTCTTTCAGATAATTTAACGTTCTTATTATTTAATGAATTAACACTTTCTAAAAAAAAAGATATATTTGAGATATTTTTTTCATAAAGTTCAAAATAGTAAGCGTGACTATAATAATTTTTTAAAGAATTCGTTTCACTTAAAATAGGCAAATCCAATGAGTAAAAAGATCTAAAACCTGATGTTGTTTGAAATTTTTGATTTCTTTTATCATAATTAAAATCTAAATTTAAAAACGAATCCCAATAATTACCTTCTTGAGCTCTTTGTCTAGCTGATGCAGTTGAGTTTGTTTCAATTTTTTCATAAAAATGAGAATTGCCCACACCAAGAAAAAAATCATCGAGATACTCAAAGTTAGTTCCAATGCTAAACCCAGTTTTATTCGTTTTATACCCATAACTGGAATAATTATCAATTTCTAAAGCTTCAGCTGATAAATACAATAACTTATCAGTATTGTTAAAATTTGGATTAGTTACAGAAAATTTACCTTTAAGTGAGCCCGTTGATACAGTGAAATTGCTATCGAGCTTAATACCATTACCTAGAAAGTTGTTTTCCTTAATACTAAAACCAAATGAACCACCTGTAGTACCAATACCTGCTGATGCAGCAATTTCACCTGTAGGTTTTTCCTCTACAGATATATTTACAATTTTAGTTTTGGTAGTCTTCTTATCTATAATTTTTTTTTCAACTTTTTTAAAAAAGTTTAAACTTTTTATATTGTTAATAGATTTATTTAATAAAATTTCATTGTAAGGGTCTCCTTCGTCAATTTCAAATTGATTTCTAATTACATTTTCTGATGTAATACTATTTCCAAAAATATTTATTTTCTCAACATAAAATTTTTCTGTTTCTAATATTTCAAATTCAAGGTTTAATTTGTTATCAATTAAATTTTCAATTACATTTGCGTTGATAAATTGATATTGTTCTTGAGAGGTAATTAAATCGATTTCTTTTAAGATTTTATCAATAGAATTAATGGAATAAGGCTCACCTTTTAATTTTTCAAACATTTTATTTATCTTGGTAAAATTATTTTTATCAAAATCAGAAGGTAAATTTAGTATTAATTTTCCAAAGAAAACTTTTGGATTTGCATTTATATTAAATAAAAGCTCAAATTCATTATCATCAATTAATTTTGCAAAGGATGAGTTAATTTCCACATTATAATAACCATTATTTTTATAAAAATTAGCTAATAGTTTCTTGTCAAAATCAACTATACTTTCGTTTAAAAATTTTCTTCCCGAGATAAATTTCCAGTATTTATATTCTGTGCTTGTTATTATTCTTCTTAACTTACTATCCTTAAAATTTTTATTACCTACAAAAGTTATTTTTTTAATTTTAGCTCTTTTGCCTAATTTAAATTCGTATATTAAATCTAGTAGATTATTTTTTTTCTCATCAACATATATATCAAGCTCAGAATTTATATAACCAAAATTTCTAAGTATTGTTAGCAGTCTAGATTTTTCTTTCTTTAAGATAATTTTATTAAATGAGGATCTCTCTCTTATTAATGGATCTTCTTTAAGAACATCGAGAACTCTATTTGTTTTAATACCTCTATATTCAATATTTTCAATTATTGGATTTTCAACTACTTTAATAGTTAAAATATTGTCTAAAAATTTTATAGAAATATCCTTAAAGAAGTTTGTTTCATATAAATTTTCAATTATTTTATTTAAATCCGTCTCGTCAAGCTTATCATCAACATTAATCTTGGAAAATAATTTAACAGTTTCATCTGATATTCTCTCATTTCCATCTACATCAATTTTTTTTACTATATCAGAATAAGAATAAGTTATATTAATTAAAGCAATTAAAAAAGATGCAAATATAATTTTTACTAATCTTACAATCATTAATTTTAAATATAATTATTTCTAATTTTATATCTTACAGTGTTACTAACATTTATAACGTCTGAAATTTTTCTTGGAAGAATTTTTTTAAGATTTTGATACTCTTTTTTTTGGATTATTTTATCTAAGGTTTGATTTATTTTACTAAATTTTATTTTTTTATTTAAAAATAGATTTACTAATTCATCATTTGCTGCAACCAAAACTGTTTCAAATAAAGAATTTTTTTCTGGTAAATTTTTTAAAATTTTAAGGCTTAAAAATTTATTTTGGTTAGGTTTTTCAAATGAAAGATTATTTAATTTATTAAAGTCAATATCTTTTGAATAAAATTTTTTATTTGAATGATTATAAATGGAATTAAAAATAGGAATATCCATTGTAGTATCATGAGCAATAATTTTTATCATACCATCAAATAATTCAACAATTGCATGAACATAAGATTTAGGATGTATAATAATTTTAAGTTGGTTATATTTTAAATTAAATATTTTTTTTGCCTCAATAATTTCAAAAACTTTATTCATCATAGTTGAGGAATCAATTGTTATTTTTTTTCCCATTTTCCAATTTGGATGCTTTAAAATTTTATTAAGATCTAACTTATCAAATTTATTTTTAGAAATATTTAACAATGACCCACCAGAAGCAGTTATATATATATTTTTTATTTTATTTAATGGAATATTTTTTAAAGCGTACCAAATTGAAAAGTGCTCAGAGTCAACTGGCATAAATTCAGTTTGATTTTTTTTTAATTCTCTACGGATGATACTCCAACCACAAATTATTGATTCCTTATTAGCTATAGCTATTTTTTTTGTAAATTTTATCAATTTAATAGTTGGATCAAGACCGTCTAGTCCAACGATCGAACTCATAACATAATCTATTTTCTTTGGAATTATTTTTTTTAAATCATTGAAATCATTATAGATATTAATTTTTTTTATTTTTTTAGACATAGCAATTCTATAATATTTGCTATCTGTAATAATAATATTTTTTACTTTAAATTTCTTTGCTTGTTGAATTAATAACTTGTAGTTTTTTTTAGCAGAAAGTAATTCAATTCTAAAATTATGCTTATCTTTAGCGATAATATTAAGCAGAGATTTACCAATAGATCCTGTTGATCCTAGTATTACAATTTTTTTTTTCATTAAATATTAAAAAATAAATTATTAAACAAAACAAAATAAGCAAAAGGAAAAGCAAATAACATACCATCAATTCTATCCAAAATACCACCGTGTCCAGGTATTAAATTTCCTGTGTCTTTTATTTTTGATTTCCTTTTAAAAATTGAAACAATTATATCACCTATTTGACTAACTGTTGATACAAGTAAGAAAAATATAACTATTATTAATATTTGACTATGAGCTATTAATTTAAAATAAATCATTAGAGGAATTAGAGTTAGAGATAATACATACCCCCCTATTAATCCAGCATATGTCTTATTTGGACTATAAGTTGTTAACCTAGGACCTTTAAAAATTTTTCCAAAAAAATAACCACCTAAGTCACTAAAAATACAAATCAATAAAATAATTAAAAAAAAATTGTATGAATTTTCCTTAGCTATACGTAATTGTAAAATTGAATAAAAAGATACACATAAGAAAAGAAAACCTAAAATATGATAATATTTATTTTTGGACATTTTGTGCCACTCATAACATGAAATAAAAAAACAAATTAATAATAATAAAAAAAAATAAAAAGACCCTTTTAATACAATGAAAAAAACAACTGGGATAAGAATAATAGAACTAAATATTCTTTTTTTAAGCTCAACTTCCATTAAATATCTCCATAATTTCTTTTTATTTTTTTAAACTTGTTTACTATTTTTAAAAAGTCTGCTTCTTGAAAATCTGGCCACAACTTATGTGAAAAAAAAATTTCAGTATACGATATCTGCCAAAGTAAAAAATTGCTTAATCTTGTTGTTTTTCCTGTTCTGATTAGTATATCTGGATCTGGAATATTTTTTGTATAAAGAGAATTTGTTATATTTTTTTCTGTTACCTCTAATTTTTTACCATTAATTTTTTTTATAGCTTTAACTATTTCATTTTTAGATCCATAATTTAAAGCTAAGTTAATCTGTAATGCTGTATTATTTTTGGTAATTTTTTCACTCTTTAATAATAAATTATTTAATTTTTTTGAAAATTTTTTTTCTCCTATAACTTTTAATTTAATATTATTTTTATGAAATTTTTTTAATTTAAGTTTTAAAAAACTCTCTAATAAATTAAATAAATAATTTATTTCAGATTTGGGTCTTTTCCAATTTTCTGTAGAAAAAGCAAAAAGTGTTAAGTGTTTTATTTTTTGCTTAATACTAATTTTAATTATTTTTTCTACAGTATCTAAGCCGGCTCTATGACCTTTGTTTCTTGAATTGTATTTTTTTAAACCCCATCGACCATTGCCATCCATGATAATGGCTACATGATTCAAAGGGTTCATATTGTCATTATTTCTTTTTCTTTTAAAGAAACTTTTTCATCAACTAGCTTAATGTGATCATCTGTAATAATTTGTACTTTTTTTTCATGAGATTTTTCTTCATCTTCACTTATCTCTTTAGTTTTTAGTAATTTTTTAAGATCTTCATTTGCTTCTCTTCGAATGTTTCTTACTGATACCTTACATTTTTCTCCAATAGATTTAATCAATTTTTTTAATTCAGTCCTTCTTTCTTCGTTTAACTCTGGCACTGGCAATCTTATTAATTGACCATCTATTTGAGGGTTCAATCCTAAATCTGATTTTTTTATAGCTGCATCAACTAGAGGAACGTTATTAGCATCCCATACTTGAATATTAATCATTCTAGGTTCTGGTGTAGTTATACTTCCAATTTGATTTACGGGCATTTGCTGACCATAAACATCAACCTTGATTAAATCGAGCATAGATGCGTTTGCTCTTCCTGTTCTTAGAGAAGATAATTCTTTTGAGAATACCTCAATGGCTTTATCCATTTTGAGGCTGTATGATTTCTCATCAAACATTTATTCTCCTATCTTAATTCTATAAAACTCTTTAATTTTTAAATCAGCTATAGAAAGTTCTTTTAAAACATCTTGAACTTTCTTTTTAGGCTCCATAACCCATGCTTGAGTTAGCAGAGCATTTTCCTCTTTAAATTTGTTCATTTTACCTATGCTAATTTTTTTTGCAATATCCTCAGGTTTGCCTGAGTTTTTTAATTCTTCAGATACTAACTCTTGCTCTTTATCTATTATTGATTGATCTATCGAGTTAGCTTCTAAAGCTAAAGGATTAGATGCTGCAATATGCATGGATAATTGTTTACTAAAAGTTTTAACTGATTCTGATTTTTCCTTAGTATTTAAAGAAACAATTACCGCTAATTTTGCAACATTGTCTTTAACAACTGTATGTAAATAATGGTTATTTAAACCATCGTTATTTTCAAAAGTTTTAGCTTTACCAATTGTTATTTTTTCTCCAATTTTAGCGATTAAAGCAACTAAATTATCTTCAACAGTCACATCATTTTTCATCTTTGAAGCTTTTAAAGCTTCAATATTTGAGTTCTTTTGGTTATTTAATTCGCTAAGTTCTTTAACAAAAGAAATAAAATCATCATTTTTAGCAACAAAATCTGTTTCACAATTAACTTCTATTATAGAGGTTTTGTTTTCATCACCACTTACAACAACCACTCCTTCTTTTGCGTCCCTAGACATTTTTTTTGAGGCTTTTGAAATTCCTTTTACTCTTAAAATTTCAATAGCTTTGTCTAAATCACCTGCAGATTCTTTTATGGCTAAATTACAATCTTTAAAACCAGCTCCGGTTGCTTCTCTTAATTTTTTTACTTTTTCAATATCACTCATTAATTTAATGTCTCCTTATCTTCTTGGGAAAATTTTTTTTCTAATTTTTCTCTATCTAATTCTTGAATTGTTTTATTTTTTTCCTCAAGTTTATTTTCAGAATTATTTTTTTCACTTGGTTGAATAGAACTCTTAGCACTATTGATTGTTTCTTTAATTAAATTACAATAAAGATCAATAGCTCGTCTAGCGTCATCATTTCCAGGTATAGGATAATCAATGTTATCAGGATTAGAGTTACTATCTAATATTGCTATAATAGGTATTCCTAACTTCGAAGACTCTGCTATAGCCAATGACTCGTAATTTGTATCTATTACAAAAACTAAATCTGGAACTTTTTTCATTTCAGCTATACCCCCTAAAGATCTTTGAAGTTTGTCTTTTTTAACACTCATTTTCAAAAGTTCTTTTTTAGTAAAACCTCTATTTTCTGCTGCTAAATCAATTTCTAATTTTTTGAGTTTTTTTATAGAATTTGATATAGTTCCCCAGTTGGTAAGCATTCCGCCTAGCCATCTATAATTAACAAAATATTGATCTGTTTCTTTTGCAACTTCAGCTATAGCTTCAGATGCTTGTTTTTTTGTTGATACAAATAAAATTTTTCCATTATTTGCAATTGTTTGATAAACTTTCTCTAAAGCTAATTTTGTCAACTCAAGTGTCTGGGTTAAGTCTATAATGTGAATTGAGTCTCTTTTACCAAAAATATATTTTTTCATTTTTGGGTTCCATCTTAAAGTCTTATGTCCAAGATGAACGCCTGCTTCTAATAATTGTTGAATTGTTAAGTTAGGTATTTTCATTTTTTTTCCCGGTTGAGCCACCACAGTAATTTCCAATTAAGGACCGGAGGTATAAAACCAAGAACTGTGTGCGTGTTAATTTAATTTATTGGTTATTTACAAATATTTAGCAAAATTAACAAGTTTTATTTAGCTGATTTCTGCTTGAATTTGCTGGTTTCTTAAAAGATTTAAAGATTTCCTATCAAGTTTGATTGGTTTTTTTAATTGAAAATTTAAAATTTTGTCTTTTGTTAAAAGATTAAATTTTACTCGAGTTTTACCATCTTTACTTAAAAATTTTGAAATCTCTTGGATTTGTTCAATAGATTTAACATTAAATAATATTTCATTAATTGGACTATTAAATAAATCTTTTAAAGAAGCAATTTTTTGAACATTAATCCTTTTAAGACGGTTTTCATCATTAGAAATATTTTTAATCAAGGTTAAAATTAATGAATTACCTTCTTTCAAAATTTCTCTATTTGACTCCAACAGATCAGAAAAAATAAATATTTCAAATACACTATTTAAATCTGTTAACTTTAAAACAGCATAAGCATTTCCTTTGGCAGTTTTTCTTTCTTGAACCTTAAGTAATGTTGCAGCTACATTAACATTTTCTGAATTATCATCTGAAGTAAATTTCGCATAATCATTAATTTTATAATCTTCAAAAATTTCTGTGAATTGATTTAATGGGTGATCAGATATAAAAAATCCTACTGCTTCAAATTCTTTAGATAATCTCTCTTCAAATTTCCAATCTTCTATTTTAAATAAAATTTCTTCCTCTGTTTTAATATTATCAGAAAATAAATCTATTTGATTGGCTAGTTTGTTTTCAAAAATATTTTTATTTTTTAAAATTAAATTAGGTATAGAGTTAAAGATTGATTGCCTATTTGAGTTTAAATTATCAAATGCTCCTGCTTTTACTAATCCTTCTAATTGTAATTTATTTATATCTTTTGGGTTAACTCTATTTATAAAGTCATTAATAGATTCAAACTTTCCGTTTAATTCTCTCTCTTTCACAATATTGGAAATTGCTTCATAACCTACAGCTTTAATTCCTCCTAATGCATAATAAAATTTTCCGTTAATAGTTCTGAAATCAGCAAAACATTCATTGATATCAGGTCTAATTGTTTCAATATTAAGTCTTTTTAATTCTTCATAAAATTCACTTAATTTATTTTGATTAGAAATATCCATCGTCATTGATGCAGCAATAAATTCTTTAGGATAATAAGTTTTTAAATATGCAGTTTGATAAGAAATTATTGCATAAGCTGCGGCATGACTTTTATTAAAACCATATTCTGCAAAAGGTTCAATTTTTAAAAATATTCCTGCGGCAACATCTTTGGCTATGCCATTTTTAACTGCCCCTGCAATAAAACCTTGTTTTTGTTTCTCTAGCTCTGCTCTCTTCTTCTTACCCATTGCTCTTCTTAAAAGATCAGCTTGTCCTGCAGTAAATCCAGATAATTTTTGAGCAATCTGCATTACTTGTTCTTGGTAAATGATTACTCCATAAGTAGGTTTTAAAATATCCTCCAATAATGGATGTAAATAATCTGGTTTTTGCTTTCCATGTTTACAGTCATTGTAAGTTGGTATGTTGCTCATGGGGCCTGGTCTATATAATGCTACTAGTGCAATAATATCCTCAATATGATTGGGCTTCATATGAATTAAAGCTTCTCTCATTCCAGCACTTTCAATTTGAAATAGGCCTACAGTTTTACCAGTTGATAAAAGATCGAAAACTTTTTGATCATCATAATTAATATCTTCGATGTTAAATTTTTTATCTTTTTTCCTAACTAATTTTTGAGTGTTATTAATTACTGTGAGTGTCTTTAAACCTAAAAAATCAAATTTTATTAAACCAGCATTTTCAGCAGAATACATATCAAATTGTGTTGAGGGTAAAAGTAAATCTGCAGAAGTATCTTTATATAAAGGTACTACTTCTGTTAATTTTTTATCTGCAATAACAACTCCTGCTGCATGAGTAGCAACATTTCTATTCAGACCTTCTAATTTCAATGATAACTCTATTAATTTTTTAACTCTATTGTCCTCATTAATGAGCTTTTGTAATCTTGGTTCTCCAGCTATACATTGGGTTAAATTTTGAGGCCTAGAAGGATCAAAAGGTATCATTTTTGATATGCTGTCTATAAACCCATAGGGTAATCCCATAACTCTACCAACGTCTCTGATCACCATCCTTGCCTTAAGTTTACCAAAAGTAATTATATGAGCGACACTATCTTTGTATTTTTTAGTCAAGTATTCAAAAACAAGGTCTCTTTTATCCTCGCAAAAATCGATATCAAAATCAGGCATAGAAATTCGATCAGGATTTAAAAATCTCTCAAATATTAAATTAAATTTAATTGGATCAACATCAGTAATTGATAAGCACCAAGCTACCAATGACCCAGCACCTGAACCTCTGCCAGGACCAACTGGTATGTCATTTTCTTTAGCCCATTTTATATAATCAGATACAATTAAAAAATAACTCGAATATTTCATTTTTATAATTATTGAAAGCTCATGATCTAATCTTTCTTTATAAAGAATAAAATTTTTATCATTTTCAAGTTCACTATCTTTAATATTAAAAACTTTTAAAAATTTATCTCTCAGTCCATCCAAAGAATATTTAGTTAAAAGATCATCCGCATTGCCATCTTTATCACTACTAATATTTGGTAGTATTGGATTAGAGAATAATGGTCTAAAATTACATCTTAAAGGAAAATTATAATTATTTTCTAAAGCTTCTGGTATGTCAGCAAATAACTCAGTCATTTCTGAGTTAGTTTTTAAATAATGTTGATCGCTTAATTTTAATCTATTTTTTTCATTAATATAAGTTTTGTTACCAATACAAATCAAAGCATCATGTGCTTCATGCATATCTTTTGATAAATAAAAAACTTCATTAGTAGCAATAATTGGTATTTCTAATTCTACAGATTGTTTTAGGTTAAATTTTTCAAACCCATTTTCATTTGTATCATTATGGCGTTGAATTTCTAAATAAAATCTATCGCCAAAAACTTCTTTAATTTTTAAATAAATTTCGTTTATTTCTGTAAATTTTCCTTTATCAAATAATTTTCCAAAAAGACCTAAAATAGTACCTGAAAAAACTGAAACACCATCAGAACTTTTTAATAATTCATCAAAATTTACATGAGGGTCACTTAATTCATCATTTTCTAAATATGAATTAGAGGATAATTCAATAATGTTTTTATAACCTGTTTCATTCAAAGCAAATAAAGGTAACAGTCCAGTTGTATCATTTATTTTAAAATTAATTTGAGTACCAATAATTGGCTGTGTTCCTGATTTAGAAATTTTTTCTGCAAATTCTAAAGCTCCACATAAATTAGAAGTATCACTTATTCCTAAAGATTTAATTTTGTTTGATTTGCAATATTCTTGTAAATCATCAATCTTGGCCGCACCTTCACATATAGAATATTGTGAATGGACTTTTAGATGATTAAAGTTTTGATTTAATGACTCAGACATTAGATGATTTTATAATACCATCTCTCATCTCCAATAGGCAATCTGCCTTATTAGCAAAAAATCTATTGTGAGTTGCAAATATTATTAATCTATCTGATTTTTTTTGATTATATAAAAGTTTAAAAACTTCTTTTGCAGTATTCATATCCAAACTACCTGTTGGCTCATCCGCTAAGATTATTTCAGGATCATTTACAATAGCTCTTGCTATAGCTACTCTTTGAGCCTCTCCACCTGAAAGTTGAGAAGGAAAGTGATTTAATCTATTTGAAAGACCAATTTTTTTTAATAATTTTTTAGCCTTTGTACTTGCTAATTCTTTATCATTGTTGCTAGCAAGTGATGCTAAATAAATATTTTCTAAAGCAGTAAAGTCAGAAAGAAGATTGTTTTGTTGATAAACAATACCAATTTTTTTTGATCTAAAAATATCATTTTCTTCTGTATCATTAAAATTTATTTGATTTTGATTAAACATAATTTGACCTGATGAAGGTCTGTCTATTAAAGAAATTAAATTTAACAAAGTTGATTTTCCTGAACCAGATGGGCCCATGAGCGAATAAATTTTACCTTTTTCAAAATTTTGCGACAAACCTTTTAAGACTTTAATCTTTTTTTCAGTCTCAAAGCTTTTAGATATACTTTTTAATTCTAAATACTTACTCATATTTTAAAGATTTGATTGGATCTAATCTAGCTGCTTTAAAAGCTGGAAAAATAGATACTAAAATATTTATAATTATTGAGCAAACTGAAATTAGAATAATTGATGTCAGATTAATTTCAGAAGGCATTTTGCTTAAAAAATATATTTCTTCAGGAAATAAACTTATATTGAAAACTGAGCTTAATAATTGTCTAAAATTTTCAATGTAAATAGAAAAAGTTACACCTAAAAAAATACCAAAAATTGTTGCGGAAGTACCTATTATTACTCCAACTAAAAAAAATATTTTAATTATTGATTTATTTAAAACTCCAATTGATTTTAAGATGGCAATATCCCTTGTTTTGTTTTTCACTAAAATAGTTAATCCTGAAATAATATTAAATGCAGCAACAATTATTATTAATGACAAAATAATAAACATAACATTCCTTTCAACTTTTAGAGCTGAAAATAATGAACTATTCATATCAGCCCAACTAAAAACAAACTCATCATCAAAAACTTGTTTTACTATTAATTTTTGGGATTCAATATTATTTGGATTTTTCAAATAAATTTCTAAATTTCTCTCATTAGAATCATATCCAAAGAACTCTTCTAATATATTAAGTTCAATAAATGCAATATTGTTATCAAACTCTGCTAAACCACTGTTAAAGATTGAATTAACTATAAAAGTTTTTTGTTTTGGCATACTGCCAATTATTGTTTGAACGCCAGACGGTGACATTAAAGTCAATTCATCTCCTATTTCAAGATCTAGAGAAAAACTCAGTTCACTTCCAATTGATATGAAATTTTTATCAAATTGATTTAATTCACCTTTAAATTTTTCATTTGTTAATACCTCTAAATTTAAAAGATCATTGTATTTATAGCCTCGTAACACTATTCCTTTAGTATTATTGTTTTTTAGAATAATTGCCTCTCCTGAATTACTAAAAATAATATTCTTAGATATTAACTTTAGTTTATTATTTATTTTATCTTCATCTATTGAATTTGAATAAGGTTTAACAGTAATATGTGAATTAAATCCTACAATTTTATTGATTAATTCTGTTCTAAAACCATTCATTACTGACATAACAATAATAAGAACAGCAACACCTAGACTTATTCCGATGAAAGAAAATATTGAAATAACATTTAAAAAGCCATCCTTTTTTCTAGCTTTTAAAAATCTTAAAGTAATTTCTTTTTCTAAAGTAGAAATCAAATTGAATTTTTTTGTTTATTTATAATTTCTATAATTTTGCTTAAAGGTAAGTTTTGAGTTTCACCACCTGTTTCTTTGAACTCTAATAAATCACCTTCACTCTTCTTTCCAATGATAATTTGATACGGAGCCCCAATTAAATTCATTTTTTTAATTTTGGATGAAAAATTTTCATCAGTATCATCAATAAGAGCATCAATATTATTTTTTAATAACTCACTGTAAATATTATTGGCTTTAACAAGTGCTGAATTATCGTTTTTATTTATCATCGGTATCAAAGCAATATCATATGGAGCAACAGACAATGGCCATTTCATGATTTCATTTTTTTCATCATATTTTGCCTCTATTATTGCCCCAACTAGCCTTGATACACCAATTCCATAAGAACCCATTTTAACAAAATCTTTTTTTCCACCTGGTAAATCTACTGATGCATTCATAGGTTTTGAATATTTGTCGCCAAAATAAAATATGTGGCCTACCTCAATACCTTTTGTGATTAATTGATTTTCCTTAGAAACTATTTTTTCAAATTCATCTTTGTTAAACTTTTCATCTGTCACAGCATAAAATTGCTCATATTTTTTTCTCATTTCTTCTAACGAAGATTTTTCTAATTGAGTATCATCACTATTTAAGTCAAAAATTCTTTTATCAGTAAAAATTTTACTTTCTCCAGTGTCTGCTAAGATAATAAATTCATGAGATAAATTTCCTCCAATCGGACCTGTGTCAGCAGCCATAGGTATTGCAGTTAGATCTAATCTTTTAAAAGTTTTTAAATATGAAAGAAAAAATTTATTATAAGAAAAAAAGGCTTCTTCGTCTGATACATCGAATGAGTAGGCATCTTTCATATAAAATTCTCTCCCCCTCATTATTCCAAATCTAGGTCTTATTTCGTCTCTAAATTTCCATTGTATGTGGTACATTAGTTGGGGTAATGATTTATAAGATTTAATTGAAGATCTAAAAATTTCTGTAACTTGCTCTTCATTGGTAGGTCCATAAAGCATTTCTCTATTTTGACGATCAGTTATTCTAAGCATTTCCTCACCATAATCATCATATCGACCACTTTCTTTCCATATCTCACTAGATTGAATTGTTGGCATTAATATTTCTTGAGCTCCAATCTTATTTTGCTCTTCTCTAACAATTTGTTCTATTTTTTTCATTACCTTAAAGCCTAAAGGCAACCATGAGTATATTCCTGCAGAAGCTTGCTTTATCATACCAACTCTCAACATTAATTGATGAGATTTAATTTTTGCTTCAGAAGGATTATTTTTTAATATCGGAATAAATGAATTTGATAAAAGCATCTTAACTAATCATATTTCTTAAATTTAAATATTCAAATTTTATTAGTAAATAAATAATGATAAAAATTACAGTTGTTATACCAGTGCAATACAAGAATTTTTTCAACATTTTTGGGTTTTCAGGTGATCCTGGATCTTCACCATCAATTTTTACTGTTTTTGCTCTGTTTACATCAATAGGAAGTATAGCAAAGAAGACTATCCACCATATAATTACATAGATAATTGCTAAACCAGTTACACTCATTAAATTCTGACTAAGTTAATATTAGTGAAAGGTTTTTTACCCGTTTTTTCCTTAGAAAATTTCCTACAGGCAATTTTCAATGCATCAATTAAATTATGCTCTTGCTGCTTGCTTCCAATTTTAAATGTCCTAGATGTTTTTTCTATTTCTTCTTCTAGTCCATAAACAAATTCTTCTCTATCATCTACAGGCAAACCACGAAAAGAAAGCACAGGATTGTTATGAATATTTCCTTTAGGTGTTATCATTAAAGTTACTTCAAGATATCCATTTGCACTCAAATTTTTTCTATCTTTTATTGACTGCGAGTCTGGATCAACACTTACATTGCCATCTAAATATAATCGACCACTTGGAGCTTTGTCATAAACTTCAGGCTGATTACCAGGATATAACTTAACTATATCACCATTTTCTACTTGTACAGGATATGGAACTTGCATTTCTTTTGCAAAATTTATGTGTTCTATCATGTGCCTATGTTCACCATGTACAGGTATTACACATTTAGGTTTAACCCATTGATACATTTCTTTTAAATCTTCTCTATTTGGATGACCAGAAACATGAACGAATTCAGTTTCTTCAGATATCACTTCTATACCATCTTTAACAAGTTGGTTGTGCAATTTATAAAGTTTTTTTTCATTTCCAGGTATAATTTTTGATGAAAATATCACAGCATCACCTTTTTCAATAAAAACATCAGGGTGTACATAACTAGAAATTCTCATCATCGCTCCCATTGGTTCTCCTTGGCTACCTGTGCAAAGATAAACTATTTTTTCTCTTGAGAAATTTTTAGCTTCACGAGGGTCAATTGGTTCAATTGTATTTTTTAAATATCCACATTGACGTGCAGCTTTATAAATACGATGCATCGATCTTCCAACTAGTGAAATTTGTCTTCCTGTTTGCTCAGCACAATAAAATGCTGTCTCCATTCTTGCTACATTAGATGCAAATGAAGTGATGATAATTCTCTTTTTCAATCTCGACATTACATTTAACATATTTTTTCTAACGTCAAGTTCAGATCCAGACTTGCCTGCACTAAAAACATTAGTAGAGTCACAGATCATTGCTAATACTCCTTCATCACCAATTTCTTTTAATCTCTTCTCATTAATATTTTCACCAATAAGTGGATTGGGATCTACTTTCCAATCTCCTGTGTGTAAAATAACACCAGCAGGAGTTTTTATTCTTAAGCCATTAGGTTCTAAAATTGAATGAGTTAAAGTTATATATTCAATTTGGAATGGATTTAATGAAACAGTTCCATTTAATTCAACAATTTGTAAATCATTAGTAATATCTATTTGTTTTTCTCGAAATTTCTCTCTAATCAAAACTGCTGTAAATGGAGTAGCAAATATTTTACATCTTAATTTTGGCCATAAATGTGCGATTGCTCCAATGTGATCCTCATGTGCATGAGTTAAAACTATACCCAACAAGTTATCTTTTCTTTCAACAATAAATCCAGGATCAGGATAAATTAAATCAACACCTGGTATAGTGTCATCGGCAAAAGTTACACCAATGTCTACCATTATCCATTTATGATCGCTTGGTTGACCGTAACCAAACAAATTCATGTTCATACCAATCTCACCAGATCCACCTAGTGGACAAAATAACAATTCATCTTTCATATTATTTTATTTGCTCAGAAATCTTTATTAGACCTTTAATTGTAATATCTTGGTTATGTTTAACTTTCGATTTTATTGAACTTGTAAATAAATCAGAAAATCCACCTGTCAATACAACTTTAAAGGATTTTCTTGTCTCTTTCTTAATTAAATTAATCATATTGTCAATTAAACCGGCATAACCCCAAAAAAAACCTGATCTAACAGCAGAAAGTGTGTTGCTGCCTATTACTTTTTTCATACGTTTAAGCTCAATTTTTGGGATTAAAGTAGCTCTGTCTGACAAAGTATTAAGAGACAACTTAATTCCAGGAGCTATTATTCCTCCCATATACGTATTTTTTATTAAAACATCAAATGTTGTAGCGGTACCAAAATCTAAAATTATATAATTATTTTTGTTATCCAATAAGCTTATGGCATTTGTAATTCTATCAGAGCCTACCTGCTTGTAATCAACTTTAATTTTAATCATTGATTTTAAATTCAGGTTTTTTACCTCGTTGCATTTAACTTTAGTGATTTTAGAAAAGTAGTTTTTTATAATTTTAAAAGTGTTTGGGACAACACTGCAAAACAATATTTTTTCAATTTTATTTATTTGTATTTTATTTTTTTTAAATAAGATTTTTAATTGGTTATTACTTATTTTTTTTGAAATAAAGGTAATTCTTTTTAAAATTTTATTTCTTTTGGAAACTAAAAAAATTTTAGTGTCAGTATTTCCTATGTCACCTAAAATATACATATTAATTAATTTATTTTATACATTTTTGATATTCTATTTTCAAAAACTAGTTTCAAATTTTTTTCTAATTCAGATTTATTAATTTTTTTTCCTGTTATTCTATATAAATTTGTAGCTGGATAATTTTTAATATTTGGATTTTTTATTACATTAATCCCTATTCCTGTAATTAAAAATTTTTTATCTGATTTCGTTATAATTTCTTGTAAAATCCCACTAATCTTTTTTTTATTAATTAATAAATCGTTTGGTTTTTTAAAGTTAATTTTATTTTTTATATATTTAGAGAGTGTTTGTTTAACTAATTTACAATTTAACTTTGTAACTCTTTCTATTGAAAATTTATTTTCATCAAATGGATGAAAAAAAGAGGCAAATAGATTACCTTTATATGAAATCCATTTTCTTCCATACTGACCTCGACCACTAAATTGTTTTTCAGCAACAACCATACCAAATTTATAGTTAGTTTTTTTTATTATTCTTGCAGCTGTATCGTTAGTACTTTTTATTATTTTAAAATTAAATTTCTTAAATTTCATTAAATAATATTAATTCTTGATACTACCTCAATTAATTGGCTTGGAAATATGAAGTATAAAAGAATTAATATTGTAGAAAAAGTTAATGAAAATTTTAACCATAAACTATGATCCGTATCATATTTATCTTTTTCTTTATCAAAGTACATAATCTTAATTATTCTTAAGTAATAGAAAGCTGCAACAACAGTAGATAACAATCCAACAATAGCTAAAAAATACATTGATTGTTCTAAAACCGCTTTGAAAACATAAAACTTAGCAAAAAATCCTGCTAATGGTGGTATCCCTGCCAATGAAAACAATATTACAAGTAAAGAAAGTGATAATAATGGATGATTTTTCGATAAACCAGATAAGTCATCAATATCTTCGTAATATTGATTATTTCTTCTAAGCATTAACAAACAAGAAAAAAGGGCCAAATTCATTACAACATAAATTGAAATATAAATTATTGAACTTTGAATTCCTTCATTAGAAACAGTGGCAAGACCAGCCAATGTGTAGCCTATGTGTCCAATGGAGCTATAAGCAACTAGTCTTTTAATATTTGTTTGTCCAATTGCTGCAATTGCACCAAATAGCATTGAGGCAATAGATAAAAATACAATTATCATTTGCCATTGATCGATTAGATTTAAAAAAGGTACATATAAAAATCTAATAAATACAGTTAACGCCGCAATTTTTGGTAACATTGTAAAAAATAAAGTTACTGTAGTTGGGGATCCTTCGTATACGTCTGGTGCCCACATATGGAATGGCACTGCTGAAATTTTGAACGCTAAACCTACTAAAATAAAAACTATACCAAAAGTCAGTACATACTCATTTGAATTAAGTTGTGTGGAAATCACATCAAAGTTTGTGGATCCTGAAAAACCATAAATTAGTGAACATCCATAAAGTAATAATCCTGATGATAATGCACTTAATACAAAATATTTTAAACCTGCTTCAGATGATTTTAGTTGATCTCTGTTATAAGTTGCTAAAACATATAAGGCTAATGATTGTAACTCTAGACCCATATAAAATACAATAAGATCATTAGAACTAATCATGACCATCATTCCCAGTACAGAACTCAAAATTAAAACTGGATATTCAATATTAAAAATTTTAAAAATTTTTAAATAACTAGAAGAAATAACCAATACTAGAAAACCACCTAATAATGTAATGATCTTCATAAATGAAGACATCTTATCTATTACAACACTACCATTAAACAAGGTTTCTCTATTCACAGAGAAAGTTTCGTTAATAGCTATTATAGCAGCAATCAAAAATACAAATAAAGACAAGTTAAAAGTAATCCCTGAACTATTTTTTTTAAACACGCCCAACACAAGTAAAAACATTATTGATAATGAGATAAAAATTTCAGGTAAAATTAAATTTAAATTTTCCATATTATTTTCTCGCTAAATTAATGTTATGCATATTTATTAAATCTGAAACTGAAACCTCTATTGTATTAATCAGAGGATCTGGATAAAAACCAAAAAATAAGGTTGGAATAGCTAAACAAGATAAGATTAAATATTCTGATTTATTTAAATCTAACATTTGCTTTAGATCTTCATTGACTAATTTTCCAAAAACAACTCTTTTATATAACCAAAGCATATAAGCAGCTCCTAAAATTACTCCTATGCTTGCTAACACAGCTACTAAAAAATTATCCTTAAAGGCACCCATTAAAATTAAAAATTCACCGATAAAACCACTTGTTCCAGGTAACCCTAAAGCAGCTAATGTAAATAACATAAATAAAATCGAATACTTTGGTATTATAGCAACTATACCACCATAAGAATTTATCATCCTTGAATGCATACGGTCATAAACAACACCAACACATAAAAATAGAGCTGCAGAAACTAATCCATGACTAATCATCTGAATTATACTTCCTTCTATACCTTGCTGTTGGAGAGTAAAAATACCTAAAGTTACAAAACCCATATGTGCAACAGATGAATATGCAATTAGCTTTTTCATGTCTTCCTGCATTAAAGCGATAAAAGAAGTAAAAATTATTGCTATAACACTTAAAGTATAAATAAGAGGTGTGAATACTTCAGAGGCCACAGGAAATAACCCTAGTGAAAATCTAATAAAACCATATCCTGCCATTTTTAACAAGATAGCAGCTAACAAAACAGAACCGGCTGTAGGAGCTTCAACATGGGCATCTGGCAACCAAGTGTGAACAGGCCACATAGGTGTTTTTACTGCAAAAGAACTAAAGAAAGCTAACCACAATAAATTTTGGTATTTAGCGTCAATTCCAATTTCATAAAGTTTAACTACATCTGTTGTGCCTGATATCCAGTATATTGAAATGATCGCAACCAGCATTAAGACCGATCCAAGTAAAGTATAAAGGAAAAATTTAAATGCAGAATAAACACGTTTTGGACCACCCCAAATACCAATAATTAAAAACATTGGAATTAATCCAGCCTCAAAAAATAAATAAAAAACAACTAAATCAAGTGCACAAAACACACCAATCATGAAACTTTCCATGATTAAAATTGCAATTAAAAAATCTCTTAATCTATTTTTTACTGAATTGTTAACTGAAATAATACAAAGTGGAGTTATGAAGGTTGTTAAGATTACAAATAATATAGAAATTCCATCGACACCAACTTTATAATTAATAAATCCTTCAATCCATGTTCTGTCTTCAACAAATTGAAAATCAGATATGCTTTGGTCAAAAGATATCCATAAATAAATAGAAATTAAAAAATTAACTATACTTGTAAATAAAGCTACATATTTAGCAGTTAAATTATTTCCATCTTTATCTTTTGTAAAAAAAAGAAAAAGAGCTCCTATAGTTGGTAACAAGATTAAAGATGATAAAATTGGAAAGCTCATTATTTAACTATCAAGAAGGTTAATAAAGCAGAAAAACCTAACAACATTACAAAAGCATATTGATAGATAAAACCACTTTGAAATTTATTTGCTTTAATAGAACATTTTTTTATAAAAGAAGAAATTCCATCAGGACCAAATCCATCTATTATAGTTCCATCACAAACTTTCCATAAAAATGTCCCTAGTTTTTTCGATGATTTAATAAAAATAACCTCATATAACTCATCAAAGTACCATTTATTGACAAGGAAATTGTATAAAGGTTTATTCATTGAAGCTATTTCATTTGGCAACTCTTTGTTCTTAACAAATAAGTAATAAGCAATAGGTATTGATAGGATAACTAAACTAGGTGTTAAAAGTAAAAACCATGTTGGCGGATGATCTGTGCTAAGAGGTTCTAAAAATTTGATTGATTCTGACCAAAAGTAATTTTCACCACCATGTCCAATGAACAAATCTTTAAATAACATGCCTGCAAAAATTGCACCAATAGAAAGCACAAATAACGGAACAAGCATTACCAAAGGTGACTCGTGTGTTTCCTCAATTTTAATCTCTTTATTATTATATTCGCCATGAAATGTTTTGAATATTAGTCTCCACGAATAAACTGACGTTAAAAATGCAGTAACTATTCCAATACCAGCTGCATAATAACCTGTTGTATTTCCTTTCAAATATGCAAATTCAATAATTGCATCTTTTGAATAAAAGCCTGATAAGAAAGGAAAACCTGTTAAAGCAAGAGTTCCTATAATCATTAAAGCATAAGTGTAAGGTAATTTTCTCCATACACCTCCCATGTTATTAATATTTTGCTCATCTTTAAAAGCATGAATTACTGACCCTGATCCTAAAAATAATAAAGCTTTAAAAAATGCATGCGTAAATAAATGAAACATAGCTACATTGTAAGCGCCTACACCAGCTGCAAAAAACATATAACCAAGTTGGCTACATGTTGAGTAAGCAATTATTTTTTTAATATCTGTTTGAACCAAAGCTACCGTTGCAGCAAAAAAAGCTGTTGTCATTCCAACTACAGTAATCAAGTTTAAAATTACTGGAGAAAATTCATATATAGGTGAACATCTAACAACTAAAAATACGCCTGCAGTAACCATTGTTGCAGCATGAATTAAAGCAGAAACTGGCGTTGGTCCCTCCATCGCATCAGGTAACCATGTATGAAGTAGGATTTGAGCTGATTTACCCATAGCTCCGATAAATAACAATAAGCAAACCAAATCTATCGCTTTAACCTCAAAACCTAAGAAGGATAAATCTTTATCTACAACTGTTGGAATTTGTTGGAAAACTTCATCATAATTTACAGTTCCAAATAAATAAAAAACCAAAAAAATACCTAACGCAAAACCAAAGTCACCTACTCTATTAACTACAAATGCTTTGATTGCAGCTGCATTGGCACTTTCTTTTTTAAACCAAAAACCAATTAGGAAGTAAGAACAAAGACCAACTCCCTCCCAACCAAAAAATAGTTGAATAAAATTATCTGATGTTACAAGCATTAACATTGCAAATGTAAATAATGATAGGTAAGCCATAAATCTTGGTTTATGTGGATCGTGAGACATGTATCCGATAGAATAAATATGGACTAATGCTGATACAGAAGTAACTACAACCAACATCACAGCTGATAGAGGATCAATTAACATTGACCAATTAACATCAAGTGAACCTGAATTAATCCAAGTTGCTATAACAATATTTTCCTCATATTGATTAACAATTACCTGATACAATACAACTATTGATAAAATTGCAGATATAGAAACTAATACACTAGTTACTATTTCAGAATTTCTATCACCAATGTAACGTCCAAAAAAGCCTGAAATAATTGATGCTATTAATGGAAGAAATAAAATTGAAAGTTCCATTATTATCCTTTCAACTCATCAATTTCTTCAACTCTGATAGTTCCAGAGTTTCTGTAGTAAACAACGATTATAGCTAAACCAATCGCAGCTTCTGCAGCTGCTACAGTTAAAATAAATAAGGTAAATACTTGACCAGCTAAATCTCCAAGAAAAATTGAAAAAGCAACTAAGTTGATATTTACAGCTAATAAAATCAATTCAATACTCATTAATATAACAATAATATTTTTTCTATTAAGAAAAATTCCAATAACTCCAATTGAAAAAATCACAGCACCTAAAGTTAAATAGTGTCCTAAACCTATCTCAGTCATCTATTTTAACTCCTTTGTTAGAAGCAACTTCTACAACACTTACTCCTTCTGCTCTTTCACGAGAAATTTGTTTTAAATAACTTTGTCTTTTGACGTTTGACCTTTGTCTAAAAGTCAGAACGATTGCTCCAACCATCGCAACTAACAAAATCATACCGCTAATTTGAAATACATGTATGTAATCAGTGTATAATACTTGACCTAGTGAGTGTGTGTTACTTAAGTCTGAAACTTTTAATGAATTGTTAACATCAAAAATCTCTGGTTTATACTTCCATCCACCAATTACAATAATTAATTCAAAGAAAATGATTGTGCTAATAATTAGTCCAACAGGAATATGTTTTGAGCTAGCAGCAGACGCAAACCATTGATTTTTTTGTTGAGCAACATTTAGCATCATTACAACAAAAAGAAATAAAACTGCTACTGCTCCAACGTAAACAATTAACATTATCATACCCAAAAACTCGGCACCAATCATAATAAATAGACAAGAAATACTGATAAAATCTAATATTAAAAAGAAAACTGAATGGACAGTATTTTTTGATACTGTAACCATTATTGCAGACACAACCGCAATTATAGAAAAAGTGTAGAAGAAAATAGCGTGAGCAATCATTTATCTATGTGAACTATCCGCTTTAATATTAGCGTCTAGAATATTCTCCCATCTGTCACCGTTATCTAATAATTTCTCTTTTGTGTAATATAATTCTTCTCTTGTCTCTGTCGAAAATTCAAAATTTGGACCTTGGACTATAGCATCAACAGGACAAGCTTCTTCACATAGACCACAATAAATGCATTTCATCATATCAATGTCATAACGAGTAGTTTTTCTACTGCCATCTTCTCTTTGAGCAGATTCAATTGTAATTGCTTGGGCTGGACATACAGCTTCACAAAGTTTACATGCAATACATCTTTCTTCTCCATTTGGATATCTTCTTAAAGCGTGCTCACCTCTAAATCTTGGGCTAATTTTTCCTTTTTCAAAAGGATAATTGATTGTTTTTTTTGGTTTAAACAATTCTTTTATTGCAATGAACAAACCGCCTACAAAATCAACCATGAAAATAGTTTTAAAAAATCTGGATAAATTCATAATTAGTTTGTTGGTAAAAGGTTAAAGTAAAATAAATAACTTGCAGTTAAAACAACCCAAGTTAATGACAAAGGAAGAAATACTTTCCAACCTAATCTCATTAATTGGTCATATCTATATCTTGGTACAATTGCTTTTACTAAAGCAAATAAGAAAAATAAAAGTAAAATTTTTAAAATTAACCAAATTGCACCTGGAACTAAAGTAAATGGATAAATATCTATTGGAGATAACCAACCACCTAAGAATAATATAGCTCCCATAGCACACATCAATAAGATGTTTGCATACTCACCTAACCAAAACATTGCATACATCATTCCTGAATATTCTGTTTGGTATCCTGCTACTAATTCGGCTTCTGCTTCAGGTAAATCAAAAGGTGGCCTATTAGTTTCAGCTAAAGCAGAGATAAAAAATATTACAAACATTGGAAATAACGGAATTACAAACCACAGATTTTGTTGAGCAATTACAATGTCATTTAAATTCAATGAACCTACACATAACAATACATTGATAATAATAACTCCAATAGAAACTTCATATGATACCATTTGAGCTGCAGATCTAATTGCACCTAAGAAAGGATATTTAGAGTTTGAAGCCCATCCTCCCATAATTATTCCATAAACACCTAGTGATGAAACAGCAAATAGATAAAGTATACCGACATTAATATCAGCTAAGACCTGTGTTGCACTAAATGGTATAACAGCCCAAGCTATCAAGGCTAATGTCATAGTAACGATAGGTGCTAATATGAAGATTACTTTGTTTGAGCTTGATGGGATGATTATTTCTTTAAAAATATATTTCAACGCATCAGCTAAAGATTGAAGTAATCCAAATGGTCCAACTACATTAGGTCCTTGTCTTTTTTGGACAAAAGCCCAAACTCGTCTATCTAGCCACACAATCATAGCTACAGAAACCAATACTGGAACTAACAAAAATAAAATTTTGTATACCTCTTGAAAGACTATATTTAAATATTCCATCTTAACCTTCTGTGCCTGTTGATTTTAAATTCATTTTTGCATTATTGCACTCGATCATTGTTTTTGATGATTTAGCAACAACATTAGAAAAATAATAATCTTTAATTTCAATTTTTAAATTTTCATTATTAAAATCAGAATTCGATTTGTTATTATTTTGTTCAGTTTGTTTTTCACTTTGCAATTTTAAATAATTTAACATGCTGCTATCTAGCTCTTCTTTATCGTTAAACAATTTTCTATTGTTCATTAATTCAGCAAGTTCATTTATTATCTGCCAATCTTCTTTTGCATCTCCAGGTGGATAAGAAGCCTTAAATGCTTTTTGAATTTTTCCCTCTAAATTTGTATAATAACCGTCTTGTTCTGTATAAGCTGAGCCAGGTAAAATTATATCTGCACACTCTGCCCCTTTGTCACCATGGCTCCCTTGATAAATAACAAATTCATTTTTTTTAACAAAATTTAAATTATCTTGACCTATTAAAAACACTATTTCAAATTTATTTGATTTTAAATCTTCTATTAAATTTGTTTTATTATTTAAAACCCCTAAATCAAAATTTCCTACAGTTGCTGCATCACATGATAAAACATTCAAAGGATTCCACTCTTCTGAGAACTTATTTTTTTTATTCAAAAAATCTTTTAAATTATCAAATAAATATTGTGCATTTTCTAATCTTAATAAAGACTCACCAATAATTATCATTGGTTTTTTTGCACTTTCTATTTCTTTTGAAAGTTTATGTGTGTCATCTATAATTTCTTTTATTGTTTTAGTTTGTCCATCTAAGCTTTCATAAGGATAAGTTAGATCTCCACAATCATTTAATGATACAATTCTCGTACTATTATTTAGATAAGATTTTCTAATTCTTGCATTTAAAATTGTGGCTTCATACCTAGGATTGGTGCCTAACAATAAAATTAAATCAGCATCTTCAATTCCGTTAATTGAGGAATTAAACAAATAATTTTCTCTTTTTGAAATATTAATATATCTATTATCTGATCTTGATTCATAATTATCAGTTTCAAGTGTTCGGTCAAAAAATTCTTTAAAAATGTACGCAGTTTCCATGTTTGTTAAATCTCCAACAAAACCAGATACTTTTTCTTTTGATGTATTTTCTAATTTAGATTTTATTATTTTATAAACTTCTTGCCACGAAGCTTTCTCAAATTTACCATTGTATTTAATATACGGGGTATCTAATCTTTGATGAAGTAAGCCATCACACGCATATCTAGTTTTATCTGAAATCCATTCTTCGTTAATATCTTCATTAATTATTGGAAGAACTCTTTTTACTTCCCAATCGTATGTATCAACTCTAATGTTTGAACCTATTGCATCCATGACATCAATTGTTTCAGTCTTTTTTAACTCCCATGGTCTCGCTTCAAAAACATAAGGTTTTGATGTCAAAGCTCCAACAGGACATAAATCAACTACATTGGCAGATAATTCTGATTGCATTGATTGTTCAAGATATGTTGTAATTTGCATATCCTCACCTCTACCTATTGCACCAAGTTCTGGAACACCTGCAACTTCAGTAGCAAATCGCACACATCTTGTACAATGTATGCATCTTGTCATTTGAGTTTTGATTAATGGGCCCATATTTTTTTCTGGAACTGCTCTTTTATTTTCTTTAAATCTTGATTTATCTACCCCATAAAACATTGATTGATCTTGAAGATCACACTCACCACCTTGGTCACATACAGGACAATCTAAAGGGTGATTTGCTAGTAAAAATTCCATTACACCTTTTCTAGCTTTTTCAACTAAACTTGTATTTGTTTTAATGTTCATCCCCTCAGCTGCAGGCATTGCGCATGATGCGATTGGTTTCGGTGATTTCTCCATTTCCACCAAACACATTCTACAATTTCCAGCTATAGATAATTTTTCATGATAACAAAATCTAGGTATCTCAACTCCTGCTTTTTCACAGGCTTGAAGAACTGTTAGTCCTTCTTCAACTTCTATATCAATGTCATTTACTTTTAATTTAAGCATTTTTTTTATCTAATAAATGTTGATCAACTAAATAAGGTATATTGTTTTTTTTCTGAACAATTGGATCCAAATTGTTTCTTTCTTGAATTTCTTTTTTAAAATGTCTTAACAAACCTTGAACTGGCCATGAGGAACCTTCTCCAAATGCGCATATTGTATGACCAGCGATTTGGGTTGTTACATCTCCTAACATATCTACTTCATCTTTAGTTGCATCGCCTTTTGCCATACGCTCAAGCATTCGCCACATCCATCCAGAACCTTCTCTGCAAGGTGTACATTGTCCACAACTTTCATGTTTGTAAAATCTAGCAATTCTCGCCATACATTTAATAATGTCTTGATCTTTGTTGATAACCACTATCCCTGCTGTCCCTAATCCACTTTTTTCTTCGACACACGCATCAAAATCCATTTTTAATGTTTCGCATCTATCTTTTGGAATTAGAGGCATAGAAGATCCACCTGGTATTACAGCTTGTAAATTATCCCATCCACCAATCACTCCACCAGCGTGAACTTCAATTAATTCTTTTAAAGGAATACTCATTTCCTCTTCTACATTACACGGATTATTAACATTTCCAGAAATACAGAATATTTTAGTACCTGTATTTTTTTCTCTTCCTAAAGAAGCAAACCATTTCGCTCCTCTTCTTAGAATAGTTGGCACCACAGCAATCGTTTCAACATTATTAATTATAGTTGGACATCCATATAAACCAATCAAAGCTGGGAAAGGTGGTTTTAATCTTGGTTGACCTTTTTTACCCTCTAAACTTTCAAGTAATGCTGTTTCTTCACCACAAATATATGCTCCTGCTCCATAGTGGATATAAATATCTAAATCCCACCCAGTTCCAGCTGCATTTTTTCCTAATAATTTTTTCTTATAAGCCTCATCAATTGCAGCTTGGAGTTTTTGACCATCAACAAAATATTCTCCTCTAATATATATATAGCAGACGTGTGCTTGAACTGCGTATGATGCTATTAGACAACCCTCTATTAATTTATGAGGTTCAAATCTTAAAATATCTCTATCTTTACAAGTGCCTGGTTCAGACTCATCACCATTGATAACCAAATAATGTGGTCTTGATCCAACTTCTTTTGGTGCAAATGACCACTTTAAACCTGTAGGAAATCCTGCACCACCTCGACCTCTAAGCTGAGATTCTTTAATTTCATTAATAATCCAATCTCTTCCTTTTTCAATAATTTCTTTAGTGTTTACCCAATCACCTCTTGATTGTGATGCTGCTACATCAGAGCCTTTATCATTATATAAATTTTGAAAAATTCTATCTTGATCTTTAAGCATTTTTTAAATCCGTTAGTGTTTTTCTATTGTTCTCTGGCTCATTATTAACTCTTCCTCTGTATGAACCTGGTTTTGGAGTTTCTCCATTTAAAATTTTATCCAAAATCTCAGATGTTTTTTCTTTATCAAGATCTTCGTAATAATCATCATTTATTTGCATCATAGGAGCGGTCACACATGCGCCAAGACACTCAACCTCCATCCATGAACAACTCTTATCGGTTGATAATTCACATTCATTTTCAGAAATTTTTTCCTTACAAGCTTCAACCAATTTATTTGCACCTCTAATCATACATGGTGTTGTAGTGCATACTTGTACAAAATATTTCCCAACAGGTGATAGATTGTACATTGTGTAGAAAGTAGCTACCTCATAAACTTTTATATAAGGCATGTCTAAAAACTTAGCGATATACTTCATTGCAGCTAATGGTATCCAATTATTATTTTGTCTTTGAGCAATATAAAGTAAGGCCATCACAGCACTTTGTTGTTTTCCTTTTGGATATTTTGCAACAATATTATTTGCTGCCTCTAAAGAGGAAGCATTAAATTCAAAACTTTCTGGTTGATCTTTTGCTGGTTTTCTTAAACTCATCTATCCACCTCACCAAAAACAATATCTAATGAACCTAGAACAGCTGGTACATCTGCTAACATGTGTCCTTTAATTAAATAATCCATTGATTGCAAATGTGAAAATCCTGGTGCTCTAATCTTACATTTGTATGGTTTGCTCGAACCATCAGAAATTAAATAAACTCCAAATTCTCCCTTTGGTGCCTCAACAGCTGTATAAATTTCGTCCTTAGGTACTCTATAACCCTCTGTAAATAATTTAAAATGATGAATTAACGCTTCCATTGATTGTTTAATATCTTTTTTTGATGGTGGACTAATTTTACCATCTAATGATTTAATTGGACCTTTTTCCATTTTAGATAAACACTGTTTAATAATAGAAACACTCTCTTTCATTTCTTCAATTCTGCATAAATATCTATCGTAGCAATCACCATTTTTTCCAACTGGTATTTTAAAATCTAAATCCTCATAACAATCATAAGGTTGAGACTTTCTTAAATCCCAAGGTACTCCTGATCCTCTAATCATAACTCCTGAAAACGAATAATCTAAAGCATCTTCTTTACTTACAATTCCAATATCAACATTTCTTTGTTTGAAAATTCTATTGTCTGTTAAAAGACTTTCCAAATCATTAATCACTTTTGGAAATGTATCGCAAAAGTTTGAGATATCTTCCTCTAAACCTTTTGGTAAATCTTGGTGAACACCTCCTGCTCTAAAGTAGTTGGCGTGTAATCTTGATCCAGAAGCTCTTTCGTAAAATGTCATTAATGTTTCTCGTTCTTCAAAACCCCAAAGTGATGGAGTTAAAGCGCCAACATCAAGTGCTTGAGTTGTTACGTTAAGAATATGACTTAATATTCGTCCTATTTCACAAAAAATAACCCTTATATACTGAGCTCTGATCGGCACATCTATTTTAAGAATTTTTTCTACAGCAAGAGCAAAGGCATGTTCTTGATTCATTGGAGCTACGTAATCCAAACGGTCAAAATAAGGAACAGCCTGCATATATGTTTTGTTTTCAATTAATTTTTCAGTGCCTCTGTGAAGCAAACCTATATGTGGGTCTGCTTTTTCAACAACCTCACCGTCTAATTCTAATATTAATCTTAATACACCGTGAGCTGCTGGATGTTGAGGACCAAAATTTAGATTTAAATTTTTAATTTTTTTTGTCATTATTTTCAATTTCTTCTTTAATGTATTTTGTTCCTTCCCAAGGACTCTCGTAATCAAAATTTCTATAATTTTGCTCTAGTTTAACTGGTTCGCTAATAACTTTTTTTTGATCTTCGCTATATCTAACTTCAGAATGACCAGTTAAAGGAAAATCTTTTCTTAAAGGATGTCCTTCGAATCCATAATCTGTAAGTATTCTTCTTAAATCGGGATGATCTTTGAAATTTACACCATACATGTCAAAAACTTCTCTTTCCATCCAATTTGCTGCAGGAAAAACACTTGTTAAAGAAGGTATAACTTCATTTTCAGAAATGGAGTATTTTAGAACTAGTCTTTGATTAAATTCATGACTTAAAAATAAGTAAACTACTTGAAATCTTTGATTATTTTCAGGATAATCCACAACAGTAATATCTATTAACTGCCGAAATTTTGTATCAAGATTAGTTTTTAAGAATAAAATTACATCTAAAAAATCATCTTTATCTGTTTCTAGATAAATTTGATTATGTTTTATTTCTGAATTATTAATTTTCGTGGTTAATTCAGAATTAATTTTTTTTTCTAGATCCTCTAAACTATTCATGACTATCTTATAAAAGATCCTTTTTTTCTAATTTTTTTTTGTAATTGCAAAATTCCATATAATAATGCCTCCGCAGAAGGAGGGCATCCTGGAACATAAACGTCAACTGGAACTATACGATCACACCCTCTAACAACTGAATATGAATAATGATAATAACCTCCACCATTAGCACAGCTACCCATAGAAATTACATATCTAGGTTCTGGCATTTGATCATAGACCTTTCTTAATGCTGGTGCCATTTTGTTGGTCAATGTTCCGGCAACAATCATCACATCTGATTGTCTAGGTGATCCACGAGGAGCAGCTCCAAATCTTTCTAAGTCATATCTAGGCATTGCTGTTTGCATCATTTCAACTGCACAGCATGCAAGACCAAAAGTCATCCAATGCAAAGAGCCAGATCTGGACCAATTAATTAAATTATCCAACGATGTCGTTATAAAACCATTTTTACTAAAATCTTTAGCAAGTTGTTTAAACTCTTCAGGAACTTGTTCTATTTTATCGTTCATTAAATTAATTTTATTCCCAATCTAGAGCACCTTTTTTCCATTCATAAATAAAACCAACTGTTAGTATGAATAGAAAAATCATCATTGATGAAAAACCTAATAGACCAATGTTTCCTAATGATATTGCCCATGGAAATAAAAAGGCAATTTCAAGATCAAATATAATAAATAGAATTGCAACTAAGTAAAATCTTACATCAAATTCCATTCTAGAGTCTTGAAATGGTTCGAAACCACATTCATACGCAGACAACTTTTCTGGATCAGGTTTTTTTGGAGAAAGTAAAAAATTCAACACTACAAAAGCAACACTCAAACCAAGAGCAATAACTAAAAATAGAATAATCGGTAGGTAATCTTTTAAAAATTCAGATAACATGAAAATCTATATATCAGTTTTTATCTGATGTTGAAGGGAAGATAAGTCACATTTTATTAATATTAACAGACAGTTTATTGGGAAAAAGTGGCGGGAGTGAAGGGACTCGAACCCTCGACCTATCGCGTGACAGGCGATCGCTCTAACCAACTGAGCTACACCCCCACTTAATTTGTTTGGTGGGCAGTAAAGGACTCGAACCTTTGACCCCCTCGGTGTAAACGAGATGCTCTACCAACTGAGCTAACCGCCCCAAACCAAAATACAGCGTTTTTTATAACTTTTAATAGAATTCCGCAAGAATTATTACCTTTAAAAAATGGCTAAAAATTAAATTTTTACGACTCAACTGTGCATACAGTGTGCAAAGATTTTTTAGAGATTAGCAACTATACACGGATGACGCAGCTAAATTGCAAAGTGTAGAAAACTTTTTTATTTTTTCTAATTGCATATTACTTTTTTGACGGAAGTGAAATCAGCCGTGTTTGCTATGTAGCTGTGTATTAAATAAATTAGATATTAATATATTTAAATTTATTGGTTCTATATTGTTGATATTGGTTATTTAAATTAGTTTTTAGGTTTAAAAAAATTACATCTAACAAAAGAACTGATAATTAATTATCTAAGTGTAAAATTCTTACCTGAAAAAGGTCATTAAAATATTCATATGCTTTTTCTTTATCTTTCATTTTGAATATTTTTTCCTCTCTTACATTTTCTGTATATACATAATCTATATCAGGATCTCCCAGCAATTTTACATGAATAACGTATGAATCTTTTGAATGTTTGTATTTTTCTAAATCAGGATCTGAAGCATGATAATCAAGCTCTTTAGAATTATTGTACTCCATTTTTACACCTGTTGTTGAATAACCATCTGGAAGTGAAATACTATACTCAACTGTTAAATGATTATTAATTGATCGTCTTACTTTTATATTGTCGTTGTCTATGTGTTTATTTAGAAATTTTTCTAATTTAATTAAATCTTTTTCTATACCTAATTCTTTTTGAATCTTTTTTTCTTCAGCATAATATTTACTCCAAAGCTTTGCTGTTTTTTCTTTTTTACTATTTGATTTATTTTTATTTTCTGAAATATTTTTCTCTAGTTTATCAAATATATCATTCATTTAGAATTTTTGTTTAATCTTTGGTTTTTTCATTGATTTAAGCTTCTTTTACATTGTTGCGAGGATTGAATTGTGAGAGCAACCTCACCTGTTAAAGTTTTATAAAAACAAATTTTATTACTTCCAGAAATTATCTCTCTGTTATAAATACCACCTGTCATATTAACTCCACTCTCATTTAATTTTAAAGCATTATTGTTATTTGTAGTTAAAGAATTTGAGTTTGCTGAATTTGTTAGTAAATTTAAACCAATTAAAAGGTTAATTATATTTCTGGCTCCTTGACCTTGTTGATTTCCTAAAACATTTCCTGATTTTACTAAAATGTTATCTTTAAAAACTTGTACATCACCATAACCTAAAGTGTCAGGTTTCCAACAATTGTAAACTTTATAACCATCTTCCTCTCCAAGAAATTCAGGCCATTTTTTTTTATTGAATATATGCCATTTCTTACAGCTCTTTTCATAAGTTTTAAAATCGATACCAATTTGTTGAAATTTATACGCTGCAAATGAGGTGCCACTGAACAATAAACTAAGAACCATGATCGATAGAAGTTTTTTCATTTTAATATTTATCAACCTACAACATGAATAATCTGATTTAGAAACTTAGTATTCTCAACAATATTGACTATACATTTTGCTAAATCTGCTCGCGATAGTGTTTTAGCAAAATGAATGGTTTTGGGTTTTAGAATTTTATATTCTCCAGTTGGTGTTTTATCGTTTAAAGCATATGGACGAACTAAAATACTGGGTACGATTGATTGTTCTCTAACTTGTTTATCAGCGGCTTCGTAATCATTGAAGGATTTTTTTCCACCAATCATTGATAGCATGACTTTTATTAACCACGATGAACCTCCACATCCTATTGAAGATATAAATATGCACTTAGGAATTTTGTTTCTTTTACCTGCTACTTTTAAAATATTAGCATGTGATTTTTGCATTATAGTTGTGTATTGATTATTTGCCTTCACATTTCCAAGCAAGCTCACTACACAATCAACATCAATTATCAATTTTTCAACATCTTTTAAATTAGTAGAATCTCCAACAAAAATTGAAACATCACTGTTGTTTATGTTTTCAAAGCTTGATTTGCTTCTTACCAAAAGTCTTAGAGAAAATCCTTTTTCTAATGATTGTTTGACAAAATGGGATCCTACTTTTCCAGTAGCTCCTAGTACAGCTATTTTAAGATTTTTACCCATGATCCAAGATTACCAAATCCTGAACAGAGAGTCTTTAGCAAAAAAATGTAACGAGATTCTAGGCTTTTATTACTCAACTGTGCACACAGTGTGCAAATGTCTTGAGCATTTTAAAAAAAATGTTGGGATGAAATGATTAGTTTTATATGAAATTATTTGTGTAAACGAGATGCTCTACCAACTGAGCTAACCGCCCCAAAACAGAGCTACTTATTACATCAACACTTAAATAAAGTAAATTAATTATTATTGAATACTAGCCTGAGATTTATCGTCTTTTTTAGCTAAATCTACCTCAACCCATTCTGTAGGTTTAAGTTCTTTAGTTAAAGCAATTTTAATTACTTGGTCAGCATATTCAACGGGCGTAATTTTAATATCATCTATAATTTTTTTAGGCATATCCACTAAATCTTTTTCGTTTTCTTTTGGAATCAAAACTTCTTTAATTCCAGCTCTATGAGCTGCTAATAATTTTTCTTTAAGACCACCTATTGGTAATACTTGTCCAGTTAACGTTACCTCACCGGTCATAGCAACATCTCTTCTTACAGGTATATTTGTAATCGATGAAACAATTGAAGTAACCATTCCTATTCCAGCAGATGGGCCATCTTTAGGTGTTGCTCCTTCTGGTACATGAATGTGAAAATCTTTTTTCTCAAATAGAGGTGGAATAATCCCGTACTCTAAACATTTTGATCTAACAAAAGATTTTGCAGCTTTTACAGATTCTTGCATTACATCACCTAGCTTACCTGTAATTTGCATTCTTCCTTTTCCTGGCATAGTTACTGTTTCAATTTTTAAAATTTCACCACCATATTCAGTCCAAGCAAGTCCAGTTACAATACCCACTCTATTTTCAGATTCTAATTCTCCAAACTTAAATTTAGCTACACCAAGAAAATCAGATAAGTTTTTATTATTAATTTGAACTTCTTTTTCCTCACCCGCTACAATTTTCTTAACAACTTTTCTAGCAAGTTTAGAAATTTCTCTTTCTAAGTTTCGAACTCCTGACTCTTTTGTATAACCTCTAATTACTTCTTTTATAATGTCGTCTTCCAATTTCATTTCTTTTTCTTTAACACCATTATCTTTGATTTGTTTTGGAAGTAGATATTTGTTAGCTATACTAATTTTTTCATCCTCAGTATAACCAGCTAATCTAATTACTTCCATTCTGTCCAATAATGGAGGCAATATATTTAAAGTATTTGCCGTTGTTACAAACATTACATCAGATAAATCATAATCAACTTCTAAATAGTGATCGTTAAAAGTTGTATTTTGTTCTGGGTCTAGCGCTTCTAATAATGCTGAGGACGGATCACCTCTATAATCATTTCCAATTTTATCTATCTCATCTAATAAAATTAGAGGATTTTTTGTTCCAGCTTTTTTCATCATTTGAATTATTTTACCTGGTAATGATCCGATATAAGTTCTTCTATGACCTCTTATTTCTGCTTCGTCTCTCATCCCACCTACGGACATTCTAACAAATTCTCTGTTAGTTGCTTTTGCGATAGATTTACCCAAAGATGTTTTACCAACACCGGGGGGACCAACTAAACATAATATTGGGCCTTTAATTTTTTCCATTCTTTTTTGAACAGCTAAAAATTCTATTATTCTTTCTTTAACTTTCTCTAGTCCAAAATGATCTTTATCAAGAATATTTAATGCCTTCGTTAAATCGATATCAACTTCACTTTTCTTGTGCCAAGGTAGTTCCGTCATCCAATCGAGGTAGTTTCTAACCACAGTAGCTTCAGCTGACATTGGGCTCATGTTCTTCAATTTTTTAAGCTCTTGTAGACATTTCTTTTCAACTTCTTTTGGCATTTTTGCTTTTGTGATAGCTTTATTTAGACTTGTAGTTTCGTCTTTGCCGTCTTCAATCTCACCAAGTTCTTTCTGAATAGCTTTAAGCTGTTCGTTTAAATAGTATTCTCTCTGAGTTTTCTCCATTTGAGTTTTAACTCGTCCTCGGATTCTTTTTTCTACACCAATTATACTTGTTTCATTCTCCATAATTTTAATTATGGCGTTTAATCTCTTTTTAACATCAACTGTTTCAAAAATTTGTTGTTTTTCTGAAATTGTAGCTGTGATATGTGAAGCAATATTATCAGCTATTTGAGAAGGATCTTTTAACTGCTTAATTGTATTTATTGTTTCGTTCGAAATTTTCTTGTTTATTGAAGTTAATTTCTCTAATCTTCTTAAAGCAGTAGCAGCTAAAGGAAATAAATCCTCATCTTTTGGTAAGATGTCATTGAAATATGTATAGTCACACGTAATAAATTTCTCATTATCTTTAAAGTCTAAAATTTTAACTCTTTTAATTCCTTCTACTAAAACTTTTACAGTTCCATCTGGTAATTTTAATAATTGTAGGATACTTCCCTCACAACCATACATAAATACGTCTGTTTTTTTAGGATCATCAATCTCTGAGTTTTTTTGTGTTACAAGAATGATCTTCTTATCTTTTTTCATCACCTCATTTAGTGCAGAAATAGATTTATCTCTTCCTACAAACAGGGGTATTACCATGCTTGGGAAGACTACAATGTCTCTTAAAGGTAATAACGGCAATGATATTTTAACGTCCATGAGATTAATATGGATATTATATATTATATTGCAATAGGTTTTTGTTACTTATTAAGGGTATTAAGCCGCTGATGTTTTGCCAGACTTAGATTTATTTTCGCCTTTAGAATGAACTAAAATTGGTTGTGATTGACCTTTTGCGGCTCCTGCATCAACAATTACTTCTTCAATGTTGTCTTGACTTGGGAGATCATACATAGTTTTTAATAAAATATTTTCTAAAATTGATCTCAATCCTCTTGCTCCTGTCTTTTTACTAATTGCTTTTTGCGCTATTTCTTTGAGAGCATTTTCTTTAAATGTTAATTTCGCTCCATCCAACTTAAATAATTCTTGATATTGTTTAGTTAAAGAATTTTTAGGTTCTTGTAAAATTTTTATCAATGATTTTTCATCTAAATCTTCTAGAGTTGCTATCATTGGTAATCTTCCAATAAACTCTGGTATCAATCCAAATTTTAATAAATCCTCAGGTTCTAGTCCCTTCATCCACTCTCCTGTTTTTTTATCCTGAGTATTTTTTACATCCGCTCCAAAACCAATTGAAGTACCTTTGTCTCTTTGAGAAATAATCTTGTCTAATCCAGCAAATGCACCACCACAAATAAAAAGAATATTTGTTGTGTCTACTTGTAAAAATTCTTGCTGAGGATGTTTTCTGCCTCCTTGAGGTGGAACACTTGCAACAGTTCCTTCCATTATCTTTAATAAAGCTTGCTGAACTCCTTCTCCAGATACATCTCTTGTAATGGATGGGTTCTCAGATTTTCTACTAATCTTATCAACTTCGTCGATATACACTATTCCACGTTGTGCTTTTTCAACATTATAATCTGAAGCTTGAAGTAATTTTAAAATAATATTTTCAACATCTTCACCAACATATCCTGCTTCAGTCAATGTTGTTGCATCTGCCATTGTAAATGGAACATCTAAAATTCTAGCTAGAGTTTGTGCTAATAAAGTTTTACCACAACCAGTAGGACCAACTAATAAAATGTTGGATTTAGATAATTCTACATTCTTACTAGTTTTGTTTTCATAATTTAGTCTTTTGTAATGATTGTGTACAGCTACCGACAGAACTTTCTTAGCATGTGATTGACCAATTACATAATCATCTAGTACTGTACAAATTTCTTTTGGTGAAGGAAGACCGTCTTGGTGTTTAACAAAAGTATCTTTGCTTTCCTCTTTTATGATATCCATACAAAGCTCAACACATTCATCACAAATAAATACAGTTGGACCTGCAATTAATTTTCTAACCTCGTGTTGGCTCTTTCCACAAAAAGAACAGTAAAGAATATTTTTATTATTTGTACTCATAATTTTTTAAACGAATCAATTCTATTACTTTATTATAGAAGACTCATACTAATCAAGTTTGGATTAATAAGTTTTCAATATATTGTGTATTATGATCTTTTTTCTACTACTTCGTCAATAAGACCAAATGATTTTGCGACATCAGCGGTCATGAAATTATCTCTCTCTAAAGCAGATTTTATTTCATCAACATTTTTGCCAGTATGTTTTGAATAAATTTCATTTAATCTTTTCTTTAATGACAAGACTTCATTAGCATGAATTTCTATATCTGTAGCTTGTCCTTGAAAACCTGCTGAAGGTTGGTGAACCATTATTCTTGAGTTGGGCAAAGAAAACCTCTTACCTTTAGATCCTGCAGCCAACAAAAATGATCCCATTGATGCAGCTTGTCCAATACATAAAGTTGAAATATCGGGTTTTACATATTGCATGGTATCGTAAATCCCTAGACCAGCTGTAACAAGTCCACCAGGACTATTGATATATAAATAAATTTCTTTTTTAGGATCTTCAGCCTCTAAAAATAATAACTGGGCTGTTACTAAAGATGCAATATTGTCATTAATCTGACCTGTTAAAAAAATAATTCTTTCCTTTAGAAGTCTTGAATAGATATCATAAGCTCTCTCACCTTTGCTTGATTGCTCTACAACCATCGGCACTAGATTGCTCATATGTTCTGATAATTTTGTTGTCATAAGTTGATTCTTTCTACTTATACAACTTGTGATTACTTTTTGCTAACTTTTTTTGTTTTTTTTAGCGGCTGGTTTTGCTTTTGATGTTTTTGTAGAAGGTTTATTTTTCTCTGAAGTTTTTGCTGTAGGTTTCTTTTTTGTTTCTTTCTTAGTTTCATTATCATGTGAATGATCATGGTCATGATCGTGATCGTGATCATGTTTATGAGCTTCTTTTAAGATTTTTTCCGCCTCATCTTTTGAAATTTCTTTTTTATTTGGTTTACCTTTTTCTTTTATAAGATTTAAAATTTTCTCCTCATAAACTGTCCCTCTTAGACTAGCTAAAGCAGATGGATTTTTTTGATAAAAATCCATAACCATTTTTTCTTGTCCTGGCATCATTCTCAATTGTTTTTGAACTTCAGCTTGAATTTCTTGTTCACTAACTTTGATTTGATTTTTTTCACCAAATTCATTTAAGATTAACCCAGTTTTAATTCTTGTTTTTGCTTTTTCTTCAAAAGATTTTTTATTTTTTTTAGCCTCATCTTCAGACATTCCTTGTGAAAGAATTTTAACTTCTTCTTCAATTAAGTTTTCTGGAACTTCTTCAACTTTAATTTTTTCAATTTCTTTTAAAATTTGATTTTTTGAAAGCTGATCTAGGGAATTTTTATACTCATCATTTATTTGTTTTGAAATTAGAGCTTTTAAATCTTTTAGATCTTTTGCACCTAAATTTTTAGCAAAATCATCATCAATTTTTACTTCTTGAGATTGCTTAACAGATAAAATTTTACAATTGAATTTAGCCTTTTTATTTACCAGTTCTTTTTCAGGGTAATTTTCTGGTAATGTTGCTTCTACAACTTTTTCATCGTCCTTTTTGACTCCAATTAATTGTTTATCAAAACCTTTTAAAAATAAATCTTTACCTAAGGTTAATTGTGTATTTTTACCTTCACTACCTTTAAATTCTTTACCATCAATCGTTGCTTTATAATCTAATGCAACAAGATCACCTTCTTTTGCTTTTGTGTCAGCAGCACCTTCTTTAAAATTAGGCTGGTTTTTTGCTATTTCTTTAATTCTTTTATCCGTTTCGCTATCATCTATTTTAACAGCGTATTCATCAAATTTAATGTTTTCTAATGATTTAATCTCTACTTTAGGTAATTCTGTAACTGACAATACATATTCGAGTTCTTTATCTTCACCATACGTTTTTAGATCTAATTTTGGTTGACCAGCAGGTTTAATTTTATTTTCTTCTAGAGCTTTGGTTGAAGTTTCTTTTAATACTTTATCTAATACTTCACCAAATAAAGCTTTTCCAAATTGTCTTTTTAAAACTTCTTTTGGTACTTTTCCTGGTCGGAAACCTTTTAAATTTACTGTTCCTTTAATCTCTTCATATTTTTCATCCATATAAGAGTTCATAGTCTCTTTATCGATGAAAATTTTAAGATCTTTATTTAACCCTTTTTTATTTTCTACTGTAACTTTCATAATTTTTAATGGTAGGGCGAAAAGGACTCGAACCTTCACCGATTGCTCGACTGGTTCCTAAGACCAGCGCGTCTACCAATTCCGCCATCGCCCCAGTTAAATTACGTGCTTTATATATTATTGAAGCGATTTGTCCAATCCGAATAATAGTGTAAAAGGATATAAAATATAAATAAAATGATTATTTCACCTTGTATTAGCATTTGTAAAACAGATCCTTCAACAGGTTATTGTTATGGCTGTGGAAGAAATAATGATGAAAAAAAACAGTGGAAACAAGAAGAAACTACTGATGAATGGAAACAAAATAATTTAGAAAGTATTAGAAAAAGATTAACTGGATGGCAGTTAGATAGTTTTAACGAGTCTTATGAGCATAAAATAAATAACGGAATATCTTTATTCAAAAAAAGTCTTAAAAATGAGTAAATCAACAATCGTAGTTATAATTTATATTATAGGACTAATCTTTGGTGCTTTGGTTCTGGATATGTGGAGCGCTGAGACTAGCCCTAAAGCTTTACTAGGTATTGGGTGGACAGCACTTTTTTTAATTGGATTATTTTTTGCTGAAAAAAATGAAAAAAAATAATTTATTTTTTTTTTCTCTCATTTTACTTTCTTTCTCATTTATCAATCACTCATTTTCAGAAATTATAATTTTAAGCAAATGTGATCATAAAGAAGATAAATATTTAAAAAATGAATACATATTTAATCTTAATGAATTAATTATGACTAGAAATTATGTTTATGCTGAAAAAACTTATCAAAAATATAGAATTACTGATTTAAGTGTAAAAAAATCAAACTCGTATGTCAGAAATATTTATGAGGAAGATGGTAAAATTTTTACTTTAAAACACGGTTATCCTCAGTTTTATACTCAAATATTAATTGAAAAGAACAATCCCGAGATATTTATTAAAAGTGTTATGAATGATGTGGAAGGGATTTCAAAAATTTCTACATGTAAAAAAATAGAAAAATTTGCAAACCAAAGTTAAGTTTTCTTTTTTTTATTTTCCTTAAGTTTATCTAAATTTTTTTTTTTAAAATCAAATCTACTATTTGAAATATTTGATCTATGTTTAGCAAAAGCTTGTTTTTGTGCTTGTCGCATAGCTCTTTTTGAAGACATAATTACTAATTTAATATTCTATTTCCAAAGTATCAATTACTTTTAAATTTTTATCTGAAATAACAATCTCACCTGATGATGGTGCGTAGTTTAAAAGTTCAGATATTACTACGTAATGAGTTACAAAAACTATATTTTGTTTTTGATCCCACGTATTTAAGAATTTATTAAAATCAATAACTTGTTGCTTTCTATTTTTAGCAAATTTTGCACTAAAAAATGAATTCAAAAAATTTTTTGTTTCATAATTTTTAAAAGCTATTTCTGCAGTTTCTTTACATCTGCACCATTCACTAGAGTAAATTTTGTTTATTGAAATATTATTTTGTCTAAAAAAATTTCCAATTTTTTGTGATTGTAATCTTCCCTCACCATTTAAGTTTCTTTGAGTTTCACAATTATTGACATCAAAATTAGCGGGATCTCCTCCCCCGGGTGCATAAGCATGGCGAATAAATATCAATTTACCACCTTTTTGAAGCTCACTAACAATTGCTTCATTTGAATCTGCTTTAATTGGGGAATTTAAGAATATAAATATAATTAAAAAATATTTTAAAATTTTCATTAATGAATAATAAATTAAAACAACTTAATAAGAAAATTATTAAATGTAGAAAATGTCCTAGATTAATTAATTTTATTAAAAAAATATCCACCGAAAAAAGAAAACAAAACATTAATGAAACTTATTGGGGAAAACCAGTTCCTGGATTTGGTAAGACAAACTCGAAATTATTAATTTTGGGTTTAGCGCCAGCAGCGCATGGTGGAACTAGAACAGGAAGACCCTTCACTGGAGACAAATCAAGTGATTTCTTGTTTACTTGTTTAAAAAAAGCAAATATTTCTAATCTACCTTATTCAGAAAGTTTAAATGATGGATTGGAATTAAAATCAACTTTTATAACCAATATACTGAAATGTGTTCCTCCTGGTGACAAACCAACAAATGAAGAATTATCAAATTGCTCAAATCATTTTCAAAATGAGATTGAAACTTTAAGTAAAATCCAAACAATTGTTGCTTTAGGTAAAGTTGCTTTTGACAATTGCATTAAATATTACAAAAGTAAAAATAATTTAAATGGAAAGTATATTTTTAAACATGGGGAATATTATGATTTATCAAACAAGATCAGATTGTACGCGTGTTATCATCCAAGTCCTAGAAATGTAAATACAAAATTAATATCTGAAAAAATGATAGTTAATTTTTTCAAAAAAATAAAAAAAGTTAGAGCTATTTAGATTTTAAAATATAAGGCTCAAAGTTGTTTAAAACTATCTCAGGAATTTTTGTAGGTTTTCCAATTGTATTTACAAATACCAAATGTATTTTTGCATCCACAATTAATAAATCGTCTCTGTAAATTGACTGATCCATTACAAAAGAGGTTTTTGATAAAGATGAAATAAAAGATTTTATTGTTAAATTATCTTCTAAGTACGCTGATTTTTTATATTCAATATTGCATGACTTAACGATTATTAAAGAATTAAACTCATCTTTAATTTTCAAATTACTTAAACCAATAGCTAATAATGCTTCTGTTCTAGCTCTTTCAAAGTATTTTAAATAATTTGCGTAATAAACTACTCCTCCAGAGTCGGTATCTTCATAGTAAATTTTAACATTATGGCTAAAAGTTTTATGCATTATTCATTAATATCAAATAATGAGAAATTTTTATACAAACTAAGATATAATAACTACAATGAAAGTTTATATAATTTGGTTGATTGGAGTAATTTTATGGAACTTTGGAGTTCCTAATGCTACTCCAATAGAAGACGTAATTGTAGCAATCATACTGTCAGTCCTGAGCATGGGGCTAAAAAAATATACTAAACTTTAATTAATTTGCTGAAAAATAAATATTCTGAAAATAAGCTATAGATTTCATTTTAGAATTATCTGTATCCGCCATAACTGCTAAGCCATCTAATTCATCTAAATCTAAATCATGGAATTTCTTAAAATCTTCTTTTACATTTGATTTAACTGTTACCCATTCATTTAAATTTGTTTTGGTTGTGGCCATTACATTGTCTATAGATTTTTTTGTGTATGGACTTGGCCAACTTTGTCCAACATCCCTGTTGCTTGAAAACACATAGTTAACTGCTCTGTTTGATAATGGTGTTGCACCTGTTTTTTTAACAGCAAAAACTCTCGCAGCAAAATCATGCCCTTTTTTTGTATCTTCTTTAATTCCAGATAAATCTTGCTCAATTTTCCATGTAATATTTATAAAAGGAGTCTTGTTTAGATCAATTTTAACTTCTTTTCCAAGACCAGAAGCCGCATTATCGGCAACAGCCTTAAGGAAATTTCCATTTTCATTTTTCCCAACAGTATATTTTGTCTCGTTCTTTGCTCCCCTTACTTTTCTGACAGTTAATTCTGAAAGTTCTGCTTCTGTAAATTCAAAAACTACAATTTCATTTGCAACAACTGAGCTGAATGAAATCAAAAAAATTGAAATGAGTTTAAAAAATATTTTCATAATTTAAGTTGTTAATACATTATTTAGACAAGATTTAAACATGCAAAAATCAGAATTAATTTTTAAATAAATAATATGAAAACAATTTCAATTTTTTTACTTTTAATTTATTGGTCAATAATGATATCTGCACCAATTATGTCTAATGACCTCAAAATGGGTAGTTCTAGAGCTATAAAATTAAATTCTAATTCTAAGGTATCAATATAATTTTAGGTGCAACACAGGTGCCATCATGAATTTGTTTAAAGGCATCACCACCATTTTTTAAATCTCTAAATTCAATCCAATCTAGAGAACCTATATCTTTGTTAGCTAATATTGCCAAAGTTTGCTCAAAATCCTTATTGGTATAACAATAAGTGCCTATTACGGTCACCTCTTGAAGTGTCATTTTTCTAAAATTAAAGGTTCCAGCTGGCTGAGTTAAGCCTATGTGTATAATTGAACCGCCTGGCTTAACCACTTCAATAGCCTGTTGTCTTGAAATTTCTAAACCAACTGTATCAAATACAATATCAAATTTATTACTTTCTATTTCGTTATGGTCTGGTGCAACATATTTTGCATCTAAATATTTTGAACACTCATTCAATCTCAATTTATTAGGATCAGAGAGAATTATATTTTTACTATTTTTAATTTTAGATAAAATTAAACCACATAATAATCCTATAGCACCACCACCTTGGATCAAAATTTTACATTCTGACAAAGGTTTTTTTAAAGATTCTTCACCAATTAATACCGCATGTAGAGAAACTGCAGTTGGCTCTGCTACTGGTGCTTCATTTTTATCTAATCCATCTGGGATTTCATAAATATTTGTGTCAGGCGTTGAGACAAATTCTGCAAAAACCCCTTGTCTTTCAATTGGTTTATTCATGCCTAAAATAATTCTATGAGGACAAAGATGTTCTCTTCCACTTGTGCAGTATTCACATTTACCACAAGTTATCAGAGGATTTAAAACAACGTCTTTACCTTTAAATTTACCATTTTGGACTTCACCACTAACTTCATGGCCTAATATTAACGGAGGAATTCTTCTCTCATCATGTCCATGATATGCGTGCATATCAGAACCACATATTCCTGAAGCATGGATTTTTAAAATACTTTCTCCCGAAACTTCAATTGGATTAGGTTCGTCTCTGTAAACTAATTCTTGTGTTCCAGTATATACTAAAGCTTTCATATTATTTTTTTGCCAACAAGTAATACGTTATCCAGGCTACAAATGCACCAATTAACCATGCATAAGACTGTAAAAACATTAAATTTGAATTCCAAATTGTTGATGCTGAAAAAATAAAACCTAAAAAAGCTGAGTAAACACCTTTGATATGCCACCCTCTAGAATAATAATAACTACTTTCTTTTTCTACTGAATACAAATCTTTGTTACTCAAGGTCTGGTTTTTTATTAAATAATAGTCAGCAACCATCACTCCAAACAATGGTCCAAAAAATGCACCAAATGTATCTATAAAAGATAAAATACCAATTTGACTTAAAATTGTAAGCCAAAAAATAGCAACCAACAAACCTAGGAAAGAAATTATATAACTTGCACTTCTTAAAGACAATTTACGTGGAATAAAATTAATCAGCGAATATTGAGAAGGAATATAATTAGCTACTAAATTCGTAGATGTTGAGGCTATTACTATAAAAAAAAGTACTAATGTAGTTATTTGAATATTGTCATATTTACCAATTATATCAGTTGGATTTGTAAAAATTCTGTTTATGTCTGAAAATTTTTGATTTAAAAGTGCATCTGATCCAGCAACAATGAACATGGAGAAAAAAGAGAAAATAATTAAATTTATAAGTAAACTCAAATTCCCTTTATCTAACTCTTTAGTATTTTTGACATTTCTAGAAATATCTCCAAAACTAATTATTAATATTGAGAAATAAGCAAAGACAGTTCCTGCTACAGTTAAAAGTGGTGCTAAATTATTAACATCAAAAAAGTTTTTGGTATTTAAAATGTTTACAAATGCTTTTGATGTTAACTTAACGTCACTTAAAAATACTAGAAAGAAGAAGATAATTATACCTGTATAAACACTGATTGCTGAAAAATTAATAATTTTCCTATTATATTGAGCGCCAATACTAAACAACAGGGTTTGAAAAATAATTGCAATTATAATTGAAGACCAATCAATAATATTTAGACCAAAAAAATAAAAAATAAATATATCTTGTACTAACAAAGACTCATCAATGGTAAAAAGAAATATTCTAATAAGATAAGTTAAAATTTTTGATAAAAAATAAGTCTGAATTCCAAATAAGAAAATTCCAACTAAACTTCTGATTAATCCAAAAAATTTAGCTCCATGAAACCCTAAAGAAGATCTCAACAAAACTACAAAAGGTAATCCAAATTTTTGTGAGGGTTTTCCAATAAAATTAGCAAATAAATAAACAAAAAATGAACCTAATAAAGTTCCAAGTAAAACCACAAAAGAATTTAGATCATACATTATGTAAAGAGAGGCAATCAGAGAAAAGCCAATTACACTTTGTACATTTACTCCCCAGTAGCAAAAAAGGTCTTTCCAATTCCAAGTTTTATAATTTGGATTAACTGAAACTAGATCCCAATTTGAGAGTGAGTATTTAACTTTTGGTTGATTCACTAAAAATTATCTTAAACTAATAATTTCTACTGTCCATATAAGAGAGTTGGTAGCCAAAGTGCAATTTTTGGAAATATTATGATTAAAACTAAACCAATTATTTGAAGAACCATAAATTGCATCATTCCATAATAAATATCTTTTAAATCCCATTCAGGTACTACCCCTTTTAAGAAATACGCAGACAGTGCCACTGGAGGGGACAGCCAGGCGGTCTGGAGATTGACGGCAACTAATATTGCAAACCAAGTAAGATTAAAGCCAAGAGCTTCAATCAATGGTAAAATAATTGGCACAATAATCATTACGATTGGTACCCACTCTAAAGGCCAACCCAATAAAAATATAGCAACCATTACAATGGCTAATATTAAATATTTGTTCATTTCTAAACCTAACAAAAATTCAGTTAATAAAGTTGGAGTACCTAATCTTGCAAAAACAGCACCAAAAAAGTTTGATGCAGCGACTAAAACCATAATTAAAGCTGTTATCTCTAAAGTTTTAACAAGAGCTTCTTGAAGTTTTGAAAAAGTTAATTTTTTGTATGCTAAAGAAAGCAATAAAGCTCCCATTGCACCACAACCAGCTGCTTCTGTTGGAGTTGCAAATCCAAAAAGGATGCTTCCTAATGCTGCAAAAACCAAGGCTGCTGGAGGAACTAGACCTAAGAAAAATTCAATCCAAACTTCTTTCATACTAGCGGCTCTCATCTCTTCAGGAATTACAGGTCCCAATTTAGGATTGATCATGCATCTTATTGTAGTGTAACCAGCGTATAAACTTGCAAGAAGAATTCCTGGAATTATAGCTGCCGCGAATAAATCAATAACTGGAATTTCCATAATTGGGCCCATCACAACAAGCATGATACTTGGTGGAATTAGAATTCCTAAAGTACCACCTGCTGTTATTGTTCCTGCAGCAAGTCTAACGTCATAGCCAGATCTATTCATTGATTTTGCAGCCATGATACCGAGTATGGTTACTGAAGCGCCAACAATTCCTGTTGCTGCTGCAAAAATAACTGAAACAAAAAGAACAGCGTAATATAATGCACCTCTAACTCTTGCTAGCATCATTTGGAATGATGAGAATAATCTTTCCATCAAACCTGCCTGCTCCATCATAATACCCATAAAGACAAAAAGCGGGACGGCGGCGAGGGTTTGTTCGGTCATGACCATCGAAAACTGGAGTGTCATTAAATAGAAAACCAATTTTCCAAATCCTAAATACCCAAACACAAAACCTAAAAATATAAGTGTAAATGAAATAGGAAATCCTACGAAAATTGCAAAAAGCATTACTCCTACTAAAATAAAACCTAAGTATGCTGGATCTATAAATTCAGCTAACATTTATTCATGTTCTCCTGGCCATTTTCCTCTTGTGGCGGCCCAATAACTTTTAAATAATTCTGAAATACCTTGGATTAATAAAAATACTATACCAACCAATAAACAAGTTTTAATTGGCCACATATAAGGCATCCATGTAGTATCCATTCCTCTTTCACCTCTTTGAATAGATTCGCCTACATAACCAATTGTCATGTAAAGAAAGACGATTAGTCCTGGAAAATAAAATAATAAATATAACCAAAAATCAATTATGCCTTGGTTTTTTGTTTTGAAATTTCTGTATAAAAAATCTGCTCTTATATGAACACCTTTTGAAAGTGCGTAACCTGCGCCTAGCATGAATAGTGCACCATATAAAAATCGACTTATGTCATAAGCCCATATTGTGGGTGCATGAAAAAGTTTTCTTGCCAAAACTTCATAAGTCATAGCAAAAATAAGTGGCATCAGTATCCAGCAAACAACATTACCTATCCATTTGCTAAATTTATCAATATTTACAATTGAGCTTGCCATCCATGATGGCATGTCATTTGGCATTTTTCCTGAACCCCCTCGCCTCTCGGCTATCATTTCATCTGATATATCTAGTTTGGTCGGTTCTTCAGCCATAAAAATTTTTTTAGAAAAACTAGAGCGGACAATTAAGTCCGCTCTAATTGAATTATAGATTAATTATTGGATTACTTTAATGTTGCTGCGTGAGCCATTCCTAGCTTCGCATTAGACATTTGAGCACCACTCCAGAAAGGAACTGCTATATCAGCAAATTCTTTCATAGAGTCCCATACTTCTGCAAAGAATGCATTGTTAGCAGCGTTTGTTTCCAAACTTTTCTTAGCTGCAGCCATGTATTCTGTGAAGTAATCAGAAGGTGTGTCCTCTAATTTAACTCCATGAACTTCAGTAAGCTCTCTTAAAGCTTTACCATTTTCATAGATTCTGTAACTTAAAGACTTAGCTAATGAAGCATTAGCTGCAACTTCAAGAGACTTCTTCTCATGATCGCTCATAGCATTGTAAGTTTTTCCAGTAATATAAAAGTCAGCATTTACTACTACTTGGTGTAAACCTTGTAGGTAGTAGTGCTTTAATACTTTTTGGAAACCAAACGTTAAGTCTGGTTTTGGACAACACCATTCAGCAGCATCAATTGTTCCTGCTTCTAAAGCTGGTAGAATATCTCCACCTCCCATAGCTACAGATGCGATACCGATGTCTTTATATGTTTGTCCTGGAATTCCTGGAGGAGTTCTGAACTTATATTTTCTAAAGTCAGCCATATCTTTAATTGGTTTTGGAAACCAACCTAAAGCTTCTGGTCCAACTGGTTGAATCATAAATCCTTTGATGTCTCTTCCCATTTCTTTCCATAGTCTGTCGTATAACTCTTTTCCACCGCCATACTGAAACCATGATAAGAATGCAATGTTGTCAATACCAACACCACCACCAGCTACTGGAGAACCGAATAGCATAGCTGCAGGATGGTCACCTGACCAATAGTGAGTCCATGCGAAACCACAATCGATTAGGCCTTTGTCAACTGCATCTAAAGTTTCTTTTACACCAACAACAGCTCCAGCTGGCATAATTTCAAACTTAAGAGATCCACCAGTTAACGCTGTTACTGTGTCAGTAAAGTCCTTTAACATCTTAACTTCATCAGCTTTTGTGTTAAGAACTGTCTGACATTTTAGTGTTTTTGCAGCATTAGCATTTGAAATAAATCCAAACACCATTGCAACTGCAAATAACATTGAAATGATTTTTTTCATTTGTTTCCCTCTCTTTATTTTTAAAGTCGAAACTTTGTCAAAGAATGAAAACTAAAACAAGTGTTAATATTGGTATATTTTAAAATTTTTAACAGATTTGTTAGAAATATAATTTTTTTAATTTATAAGAGTTCTAATTTATGAATAATTTTGATTTTATTATACTAGGAGCTGGATCTGCAGGCTGTGTTTTAGCAAATAGGCTATCAGAAAACTCTTCACACAAAGTTCTTTTGATTGAGGCTGGAGGTAAAGATAATTACCCATGGATCCATATTCCAGTTGGTTATTTTAAAACGATGCACAATCCTAATACTGACTGGTGCTACAAGACAGAACCAGATGAAAGCATGAATAATATTTCAATACGTTATCCCCGTGGAAAAACTTTAGGAGGAAGCTCTTCTATCAATGGACTTTTATATATACGAGGACAACACAGAGATTATGATATTTGGAGACAGCTTGGAAATACTGGTTGGGGTTGGGATGATGTTCTGCCCTATTTTATAAAAGCTGAAAATCAAGAAAGAGGTAAAAGTGAATATCATGGAGTTGGCGGACCTCTCTCTGTCTCAGATCAAAGAATACAACTTCCTTTATTAGATGAGTTTCAAAATGCTGCTAAGGAATTTGGTATACCAAAAACAAAAGATTTTAACACAGGTGATAATCATGGCTGTGGTTATTTTCAGGTAACAGAAAAAGATGGATTTAGATGCAGTACTGCTGTTGGATATCTAAATCCTGTTAAGCATAGAAAAAATTTAAAAATTATTACTCACGCTCATGTTAATAAAATTAACTTTGAAAATAAAAAGGCAAAATCAGTCGAATACTGGCAAGATAATGAACTGAAAACAGCTGAAGCAAACAGAGAAGTTATAGTTTCTTCAGGAGCAATTGGTTCTCCTCAAATATTGCAAGTATCAGGAATTGGAAATCCAGAAAAACTAAAAAATTTAGGAATTGATATGGTTCATAATTTAAATGGTGTCGGTGAAAATCTACACGATCATCTAATGTTAAGACCTATTTATAAAATTAATGGTTTAAAATCTCTTAACAAAAAAATTAATAGCTTGTTTGGAAATTTACTAATCGGATTAGAATATGTTTTTAAAAGAAGTGGTCCAATGACTATGGGAGCGAGTCAGCTTTGTATGTTTGCAAAAAGTGATCCTTCTTTAGAATTACCTGATTTACAATGGCACGTTCAACCAATGAGTATGGATACATTGGGAGCTACAAAAAATCACGATTTTCACGCATTCACTCCAACTGTTTCAAATATAAGACCTACAAGTAGAGGTCACGTAAGTATTGTTGACAAAGACTCACGTATTCATGCAAAAATAAAACAAAATTACTTATCAACTGATCACGATAGAATGATTGCTGCCAAAGGATTAAAATTGACAAGAAAAATTATAATGGAATCTGAAACTTTTAAGAAATATTCACCTGAAGAATATAGACCTGGTATTCATATTGATGATGATGAGGAATTGGTAAGAGAAGCGTCAAATTTTGCACAAACCATCTTTCATCCTGTCGGCACATGTAAGATGGGACAAGATGAAATGTCAGTAGTTGATGAAAAATTAAAAGTAAGAGGAATAGACAATCTTAGAGTTATTGATGCATCAATAATGCCTAACATTACTTCAGGAAATACTAACGCACCTACGATTATGATTGCAGAAAAAGGTGCTGACATGATACTACAACAATAATGTTTACAGAATTTTTTACTCCTGAACAGATTGCTATTTTAACACAAATAATTTTTATTGATTTAGTACTAGCTGGTGACAATGCCATTATAATTGGAATGGTAGCTTCAAAATTTCCTGTTGAGCAAAGGAAGAAGGTTATATTTTGGGGAATTGGTGGTGCAGTAATTTTAAGAATAATTTTAACGTTACTAACAGCTTATTTATTGCAAATTACTGGTCTAAGACTTATTGGTGGAATTTTACTTCTTTATATTGTTTACAAACTTTATGTTGATGTAATCAAAGGATCAGATTCAGAAGAAGATATAAAAGTAGATAACTCTAGCTTTTTAAAAGCAATTTGGACTGTATTACTTGCTGATTTTACAATGAGTTTAGATAATGTTTTAGGTGTAGCTGGTGCTGCAGGTGATCATTATGGATTACTTGTATTTGGATTAGTTCTATCGATTGTTTTAATGGCAACTGCTGCAACATTAATTTCTGGATGGATAAAAAGATACAAATGGATTGCATGGGTTGGGTTATTAGCAATATTAATAGTAGCTGTTGAGTTGATTTATACAGATATTAAAATAATATTCTTTTAATGTATCTTCAAAAAATTAATCTTAAAAATAAGTACGCACTAGTTACAGGTGCTGGAAAAGGACTGGGTAGAGCTTGTTCCATTGGACTTGCAGAAGCTGGGGCAACTGTAATAGCATTAAGCAGAACTTCCTCTGATTTAAATAAATTAGAAAAAGATATTAAAAAAATTAAAGGTAAAGTAATCAAAGTTCCTTGTGATGTAATGAATTATGAAGATCTAAAAGCAAAATTAGAAAAAATCAAAATTATTGATGTGTTAGTAAACAATGCTGGAACTAATATTCCTGAACCTTTTGAAAAAATTAAACAAAAAAGCATGAATTACTTGGTAGATTTAAATCTAAAAGCTGCATTTAATGTTGCACAACTAGTAGTTAAAAAAATGCTTAAAAATAAAAAGAGACCCGGCTCTATTATCAATATGTCTTCTCAATTAGGTCATGTTGGTATGGGTGGGAGAAATGTTTATAATATGACTAAATTTGGGATTGAAGGTTTGACAAAAGGTATGGGAGTAGAGTTAGCTAAAAGGAATATAAGAGTTAACACAGTAGCTCCTACGTTTGTTGAAACTCCAATGGTTAAAAATTTCTTTAAAAATAAAAAATTTAAAAAACTAGCACTTGGAAATATTCCAATGGGAAAAGCAGCAACTGAAAGTGATGTAGCGACAACAGTTTGTTTCTTAGCCTCACCTGCTTCCTCAATGATAACTGGAACATCAATTATAATAGATGGTGGATGGACAGCTCAGTAATAAATAGATTTTTTTTAATATTTTTCTTTTTTTTTTCCACTGCAAATGCAATAGAATTTCAAGGTAAATTCTTACAAGGTCATTTTATTTTAGGGAAAACAAACCCTGACGCTAAGATAATTATTGGAAAAAAAGAAGTAAGAGTATCAAAAGATGGTTTTTTTGTTTTTGGTATTGATAGAGATCAAAAATATGATCTTACATTTACAAAAATCTTTGATGGAAAAAAAACTACAATTACTAAAAAAGTTTTAAAAAGAAAATATAATATTCAAAGAATAGATGGATTAGAAGAAAGCAAAGTAACCCCACCCGAGTCAGTCTATAAAAGAATAAAAAAAGAAAATAATGCAATTGGGAAAGCAAGAGCAATAAATTCTGAATTACAGTTTTTCAAACAAAAATTTATAATGCCTGTTGAAGGAATTATTAGTGGTGTTTATGGGAGTCAAAGAATTTTAAACGGCAAGCCTAGATGGCCGCATTACGGAATTGATATAGCTGCAAAACAAGGAACGATGATAAAATCCTCAGGATCAGGAGTAGTTACAATGGCAGAAGATGACTTGTACTACACAGGAGGAACGGTAATCATGGATCATGGTCATGGAATTTCTACTATTTATTCTCACCTAGAAAGTGTTTTGGTTTCTGTAGGTGATTTAATAAATCAAGGTGATATTATTGGAACAGTAGGATCAACAGGAAGATCTACAGGACCTCATTTAGATTTTAGAATAAATTGGTTCCAAACAAGATTGGATCCAATGTCTGTCTTAAAATAATTTTTACAAAATAAAAATGAATTATAAATCAAAAGAAACAATAGGAATTATTTTTGCAATAATTGCTTACTTTTCATTTTCAATCCTTGATGCAATTCAGAAAACTGCTGTTATTCATTACTCTATATTTCAATTATTATTTATCAAATATACTTTTGTGCTTTTGTTGGGCTTGATAGAAGCAAAAAGAGCTAACAATAATAATTTTTATAGATCTAATAATTTAAAACTTCAAATTATAAGAAGTCTATTATCTATTTTAGAATCTGGTTTTTTTGTTTTATCTTTTAAACACCTGTCTTTAGCGAACGCTCATAGCATAGGTGCACTAGCACCTATAATTATAGTTGCCTTATCTGTATTTATTTTAAATGAGAGAGTATCAATCAAAACTTGGATAGCAATCTTTATAGGTTTTATTGGAGTTTTGATAATTATTAGACCTGCATCTGATGTATTTAGTGTAAATTCTTTTATTCCGTTGCTAGCAGCTTTTTTTCTGGGTCTTTATCAAATCGCAACAAAAAAAATAACTGAATATGATGCTCCTGAAGTATCCTTGTTCTACTCTTCTTTAGTTGGGATTGTTATAACCTCAATATTGGCATTTAGCTTTTGGCAACCAGTAGACTTTGAATCTTTATACTTCTTTGTACCAATTGGTTTGTTTTTTTCATTAGGTATTTATTTTCAAATATTAGCTTTGAAAAACGCAAGAGCTAGCATAATTCAGCCATTTCATTATACATTAATATTTTGGGCTATAATTTTTGGATTTTTCTTTTACGATGATATTCCAGATTTATTTACTGTTATAGGTGCAATAATAATTACAACTTCAGGAATATTTGTTATTAATCAAACATCAAACAAATAAATTAAAAAATTATGGCAAAAACACTTAAAGATAAAATTTCAGATAAATTAGTAAATGCTTTTTTAACAAATAAAATTATTTCACCAATACCTATAAAATTTACAAAAAAACTTGATGAGGCAAATAAATTTAGAAAATTATGTGAAAGCAAAATTAAAGACCCAATTATAGGTTTTAAAGCTGGTGGAACAGGCATTCCATTAATGAAAAAACTAAAAGAAAAAGAACCATTTATAGCTTCCGTTTTCAAAAAAAATTTAATTAAAAGTGGAAAAAAAGTAAAAATAAATAAATCCACTTTAGGGATTGAACTTGAAGTTTGTTATTTAATCAAAAAAACTTTTTTTTCAATAAAAGGCAAAATAACTAACAAGAATGTAACAAAATATATTTCTCACATGGCACCTTGCATTGAGGTTGTTGGATATAGACAAAAAAGAAAAGGTATTACTTCTTTTGGTGATTTAAGTAGTGATTTTGGTGGAAATATAAAATTTTTAATAGGTCAAAAAAAAAAATTTAAAAAAATAAATATAGGAAATTTAAAAACTAATATTTCAAATAAAAAAGCTAAGCAAAGTGTAGATGGAAATACTGGCGCTGTTTATATTAATCCAATAAATTCTTTAAGATTTGTTTTAAATAAAGTTAAAAAAGATAAAACAATTTTAGATAAAGATTTTTATGTTTTTACAGGATCTACAGTTGGAGTTGTTCCAATAATTAAAAAAGGAATGTATTCTGCAAAAATAGATAAGCTTGGATCTGTAAAGGCTAATATTGTTTAATATATTTTTTAACAATGTTTGTTGAAACACAATTAATTTTATTATTATTATTTGCTTTATTAACCTCGAATATTTCTCAAAATATATTAATTAAAATTTTAACAAGCGTTATATTAGTATTTTTTTTTATAATAGAATTTATAAGCTATTATATTCAAGGAGAATTAATTGATTATCGTTTTTTTATTCATTCCGACATATCAATAATTAAATCTTACTTATTTCAATTTAAATATGAATTTTTTCTTATAATTTTAAGTTATTTAATACTTATTTATTTTATTGTTAAAATTAATGTTAAAAAATTCATAAAAAAAATAATATATTTTCCCTTATTTTTTTTAGTATTCTTGTCGATTACACTGCCTAACAAAAGTGCAATTTATAAACTTTATGAAGTAAATAAAATTTATAATGGCAGTTTAATTTATGATGTAAAATCAAAAACAAACAGTGAAGAAAATTATAAAAATTTTATTATCAAAAATAATTTAGATAAATATCAAAAAAATATAGAAACATTTGAAATTCCAGATAAAAATATAATATTAATTACTCTAGAGTCTGTAGACGATGGTTTTATTTTTAACACTCCAGAACTTACACCCAATCTTAACAAGATAATAAAAAAATGGCACTTTAAGAAAATTAAAGACATTGATGGTTGTAGCTGGTCTGTAGGATCTCTGTATTGTTTAATGACAGGATTGCCTGCTTATTTTCCATTTGAAAAAAACAAAATTTTTCAAAATACTTCGAAAATCAATTTAAACACACTTAGCAAAGTTTTTAAAGAATCTAATTATTCAAATATTGAATATTTTGTTGGGGAGTCCAATTTTGTTGGTACTGGAGATTTGTTAAAATCAATTGGATTTGATCTAAAAGATCATTCTAAAATTACTGGTAAATTTAAAATTTATCCTAATACTTTTGGCTATCACGATAAAGATTTATTTTATGAGTTAAAACAAAATTTAAAAAAACTAAATGATGAAAAAAAATCTTTCGTTACATTTGCTGCAACTATAAATACTCATTTGAATGGTATTAGAGATGAAAGAATGACATCTATTATTGGAGATAATTATGAAAATGATGTAGAGCATGCTGTAAAATCATTAGATTATTTAGTTGGAGATTTTATTAATTTTTTAGAACATGAAGGAATTTTAAAAAATACTTCTGTATTTATTGTACCAGATCATTTTTTTCCAAAAAACAAATCGTTAAAACAAATAAATGATAAAATAAATAAAACAGAACGTTCTTTATATATAATATCCAATAACAACATCATCTCTCATGAAGATCCTTCTCAACTCGATATAGCAAATATAATTTTAGACTCAGTTGGAATAAAAAGTAATGTAGAATTTTTTAATCAAAATAATTCTATTTCAAATATAAATGAATTTATAAATAAAAATTCAAATTTTTTTTCAAAATTTAATAATGAAAATATAATCTATAATAAACCTTTAGAAAAAATCGTAATATCTGTAAAAAATAATAATTTAACTATAAAGTCTGATAAAAATGAGGTTTTTAATTTAAATCTAAATAACAATATATCTTCATACATTAATCTTCTATTTGATAAAAATTTTAATTTTATAAATGACGAATACAAAAAAGAAACTTCTACTCCTAGAAAAATTAGAAAAGAAGATGAGGTATTTAACTATAATATTTTAACAATATTTAAAAAAAATAATATCATGATGAGTGGAAAAATTATTAACGCAAAAGACAAAACATCCTATAATTTAAAAATCAATAACAACAATATAAATATTAATATTCCAAATATAAGCAAAAAAAACAATATTCAAATTTATTCAACTGATAAAGAAAGGTTTATTGCACATGCTGGAGGCGGTGTTAATGGGATTAAGTATTTAAATTCTGTAGAAGCTCTTAATCACAACTATAATTTGGGATTTAGAATGTTTGAGCTTGACCTGCAGCTTACTAAAGATGGATATATTGTTGCAACACATGATTGGAAAAAATGGAAAGAAAATACAAATTATAAAGGTGAAATACCTCCTTTGTTATCTGACTTCAATAATGCAAGCTATAAAAATGGACATCAGGGATTGAATTACTTAAAAATAAATAATTGGTTTAAAAAAAATAAAGATGCAATTTTAATAACAGATAAATTAAGAAGTTTAGAAAAGATTGAAGAACAAATTAATATAGATAAATCAAAAATAATAATAGAAGTATTTAATAGTAAAGATCTTAAAAAATTTAGAAATAAAGATTATAATGTAATTGCTAATATTGATTTTTTAAATGAAATAGAAAATCCAATAACTTACCTCAAAAAAAATAATGTATCATTTATTGCAGCTTCCCATAAAATTAAAGAAAAATATAAAAATAATATTTTTAATATATTGCAAAATTTATTTGGAAAAAATATTGAAAAACAATTGATCGAAAATAATTTTAAAATATTTGCTTACAACTTGAATGAAAAAAAAGATACAGTAAATGAATTAGATATTATTTGTAAATATAGAGATGTATTCTATGGAATGTACGCAGATTTTTGGGATTTCACAAAAGAAAATGTTGAATGTATAAATTAATCATAAAAATTCATAATAAAAATATCATAAATAATTTTGAAAATTAAGATGATCGTAATCCGTAAAATTATTAGATTATGTTTATTTTCTCTCATACTATTTCTAATTGTAGTTAGTTTTGATCTTTTAATAAATTTTTTTTTACCAGAAAATATTAAGAAAAATATAGGTGTAACTAAGAACTACTCTTTAAAATCAAAAAAATTTCATCATGAAATTGCGCCTAATATTGACGTGTATGAGTTTTGGGGAGAGAAAAAATACAAAGTTGTAACAAACCAATATGGAATGAGAATTAACACAAACAATACTTATGACGATAATAAAAAAAATATAGGTTTTATGGGAGACTCTTTTGTTTATGGTTCTGGAATTAAATTTGAAGATCATTTTATAAATCATATTAAAAATCAAAACAGCAACTTCAATTATTTAAATCTTGGTTATGTTAGCTATTCGCCATCTATTTATTATAAAAAAATAATTCATTTTGTTAAAAATGAAAATTTAAAATTTGATAAAATTTTTTTATTCATAGATACATCAGATATACAAGATGAAGGTTTGTTTTATCGAGAAGATAAATATGGAAATATTGTTAGAAAATGGAATACAGATGAGGAAGTAAAATTTAAAAATTTTAAATATTTTTTTAAAAATTACTTAAAACAAAATTCTTTTGTATTTAAATTCTATGAAATATTTGGTTTGAATTCTGTCAACGAAAGATCCCAATTATGTTTAGATAAAAAAAATTCAATTAAAAATTTTAAAAAATTTTTAGATTATGAAAGATTTGGGTATGCTTTTAATGATGAAATAAATTTATCTGATTGGGCTATAAATGGTCAAATTAAGACTTTAAATTATTTAACAAAAATAAAAAATTTTTTAGATATGAATAAGATTGAACTACTAATCGTATATTACCCTAGCGCTATAGATGTTTTAGAGGGTAATTATAATAAAATTCAAAGTAGACATTATAATTTGCTAAATAGTTGGTCAAAAGAAAATAATGTCACTTTTATAGATACCAATGAAGATTTTTTTATTTCATCAGACCCCATCAAAAACTACAAAGAAAACCATATAATTTGTGATATTCATTGGAATTCGGGTGGACATAAAATTATAGCTAAACATATTATTGGTAATTTAAAAAATAATTAATAAAATCAATTAATCCAGTTCAAATTTTTCCTTATAATTTTTTTTAAGATTTAGATTTTGTTTTGATTTATCTAATATACAATTTCCAATAACTAAATAATCTAATTCTGTACCCATAAAACAATTAAATGCATCCAAAGGAGTATTAACTATTGGTTCACCTCTTACATTAAAAGATGTATTTACTAAAACAGGGCATCCTGTTTTCTCTTTAAATTTTGTGACTAAATCAAAATATTTTCTATTATTTTTTTTATCTATGGTTTGTATTCTTGCAGAATAATCTACATGAGTTACTGCTGGAATTTCTGATCTTTTGATATTCAATTTATCTATACCAAATAATTTTTTTTGTTCTTCTGTCATTTCAATTTTTTTATCTTTTTTTATATGTGAAACTAAAAGCATATATGGGCTATCTATATTAATATCAAACCAATTGTTTAAATCTTCTTTAAGGATTGAAGGTGCGAAAGGTCTAAAACTTTCTCTGTATTTCACTTTTAAATTTAAGTTTTTCTGAGTAGCTTCTGATCTGGGATCACCTAAAATTGACCGACACCCCAATGCTCTTGGTCCAAATTCCATTCTTCCTTGAAACCAACCTATAGCTTTTTCTTTTGATAATAGATCAGCAGTCACTTCTATTAAATTTTCATATTCTAAAACTTCAAAATTTGCCCCTATTTCCCTTAAATGTATTTCAATTTGATCTTGAGAAAATTCTGGGCCAAGATATGAACCATGCATGCTATCGTTTGGATTTATTTCACGTGATTTATTAAATTCCAGGTGCCATAATGCTAAAGCTGCACCCAAAGCACCACCAGCATCACCAGCAGCAGGTTGTATCCAAATTTTATCAAATATTTTTTCTTCAAGAATTTTTCCATTTGCAACACAATTTAAAGCTACACCCCCAGCCATACACAAATTGTTTATTCCATATTCAATTTTTAATGATTTTAATAATTTTATCATTATGTTTTCAGTAACTTTTTGGATGGAAGCAGCAATATCCATGTGAAATTGAGTAAGTTTATCTTTCAATGGATTCCTTGGTTCAGAATCAAACAGAATATGAAATTTTTTACTTGTCATTGTTAAACCAGTTGCATAATTAAAATAACTTTGATCAAGTCTAAAAGTTCCATCATTTTTAACATCAATTATTTTGTAAATTTTATCTTCATAAATTGGATTACCATAAGGTGCTAAACCCATTAATTTATACTCTCCGCTATTTACTTTAAATCCTGTAAAATAGGTAAAAGCTGAATACAAAAGTCCAAGGGAATGAGGAAAGTGTATTTCTTTCTTTATTTCAAGATTATTGCCTTTACCAATAGCTACAGTTGTGGTCGCCCACTCTCCCACTCCATCAGCAGTTAAAATAATAGCTTCATTAAACGGAGATGGAAAAAATGCACTTGAAGCATGACTTAAATGATGATCTGAGAAAAAAATATTTTTGTCAGATTTATAATCTTCGTCATGTTCTTTAAGTTTATTAAATAATAAGTTTTTTTGAAAAAGTTTTTCTTTAATCCACAAAGGCATAGCTTTACTAAATGATAAGAAACCTTTTGGAGCAAATGCAACGTAAGTTTCTAGTAAACGTTCAAACTTTAAGAAAGGTTTTTCAAAAAAAACTATTTGATCAACTTCACTTAATTTAATTCCTGAAAAATTTAAAACAAAATTAATTGCATTTTTAGGATAACTAGGGTCATGTTTTTTTCTTGTGAACCTTTCCTCTTGGGCAGCAGCTGTAATTTTACCATCTATTAAGAGACAAGCAGCACTATCATGATAAAACGCAGATATACCTAAAATTTTAGTCACTTAAAAAATAGTATAAATAAATGGCGCAACAGCAGAACCTTGAGTCAAAACAATTAAGCCACCAAATAAAGCCAAAACTATTATTATTGGTAAAAGCCAATATTTTTTTCTTACTTTTAAAAATTCCCAAAATTCCTTAATAAAATCCATTTTAAAATTGATTTTTCATTGTACTTTTAGTTTCATTTTTTTTTATCCAGTAAGAATCACTATTATCAAATTTTAATCCTAATAAATCTTTTCTTAAAACTCTCATAATTATTGCTATTGGCGTTACAATGATAAAAAAAATAACACCCATAATCAATGGCGAAACAATCTTTCCTAAAAAAATTCCAAATTTAAACCAAGCATAGTTAAATGGAGTTAAAATTTTTGAATTAATTATGCCTAAAATAAGAAAGATTAAAGATAAGACCAATGACCAATATCTAACACCTCCATTATTTAAAAGAGGATAAATAGCTATAATTAGAAAAAATATAAAAAAAACTATTCCGAAATTTTTGTTTGAATTTATTTTTATATTTTCCATTTTAAAGTTATTATTACAAAAAAGACAGATAACAAATATTAAATTTAAACATCAGTTTTTGCTTTAAATTTCTCATAAATTAGTCTTAATCTTACACCAAAACTTAAAAAAGGTTCAGGAGGTAGCCAAGTTGGTTTGTTTCTTTTTTCGATAGTCTCTATTTCTAAACTATTTTCACCAATTGCTTTAATTGCAATTTGTTCACCAAATAAAGTTCCTACACCAATACCTGAGCCATTATAACAACCAGCAGCAAAAATATTATCATCAATTTTTTCAAATATTTGAGAGCTATTTCTTGTTCTTGAGACAATACCTGACCAAGAGAACTCGATTATATCTTTAGGTAATTGAGGAAATCTTTTTTGTATTCCAATTTTCTGATTTAAAGATCTTTTTTGAAGAGTAGAATTTGACATGCTAAATGGATTGTGAACTTCTGCAGTATTTCTTATCAAAATTCTTCTATCTTTTGTCATTCTAATTGTTGCACCCATTGGTCTTACAGGTAGTACTCCCCATTCTTTTGGTTCTCCAATAGATTTGAATTCTTCATCAGACAATCTTCTTGTCATACTAGCAGTTAAAGTAATTGGAAAATTATAATTTGATTTTATACCTAATGATTTCAAGAAACCATTCGTGGCAAAAATAATATTTTTTGTTTTAATTATTCCGTTTTTAAAATTACAAGATATAAAATCTTTATTTTTAGACCAATTTAATAAACAAGAATTTTCATACAAAAAAACATTAGTAGGAAGAACATCAACCATTGCTCTAACTAATTTTCCTGGATGTAGTAGAATACCACCCTTTGTGTAAAGTCCGATATTATAAAAACTAGTACCTAATTTTTCAGACAATTCTTTGTTTCCTAATAAACTGTGTTCAAAGCCTAACTTAGTTAATGTATTTGAAAAATTTTCTAAAATTTTTTTATCTTCAATTTTTGATGAAGCAAAATATTTACCACTTTCATTCCAATCACAATCAACTTGATGTTCTTTAATAAATTTTTTTACCACATCTATTCCTAATGAATAAATATCAGCTTTCTTTTTATAATTTTGCAGTTCTTTATTTGATGTGAAACCATCATTCAGTGTTGTATCAACTAAATAACCTGAATTTCTTCCACTAGCACCCTCACCAGCTAACTGAGCATCTGCTAGTATAATTTTTAAATTTGAATTTATTTGAGCTAATTTTCTTGCAGCGGACAGACCTGTATAACCAGCTCCTATTATTAACCAATCACACTCATCGTTTGATAAAAGAGACCTGATGTTTGTTCTTGGATTAAGGTCATTAATCCAACTACAGCTATTATCGTTAGTCACTTCCATGAAGTGACTTTACGATAATTGATAAATTTTTAAAAGATTTTAAGAGTTTAATGAAGGTTGTTTCTTCATATCTGCTTTGTTGATACCAGCAACTCTTACCGGTTTCTTCATAGCATCTCTTCTGAATGGCTCGCCAAGTTCTTGGTTTAGAATTACTTCTATAAATGTTGTAATTCCTTTCTTTTGATCTTCACAAGATTGCTTGATTGCATTTGTTGTTTCTTCCATTGTTCTAACAGTTACACCTTTTAAACCACATGCATCAGCAACTTTAGCGTAACTTAATTCAGGGTCTAGCTCCGTTCCAACAAAATTATTATCAAACCATAGAGTAGTATTTCTTTTTTCTGCACCCCATTGATAATTTCTGAAAATTACCATTGTAATTGCAGGCCATTCTTCCCTAGCACATGAGCTCATCTCATTCATGCTGATTCCAAAAGCTCCGTCACCAGCAAAACCAATTACTGGAGTATCAGGACAACCAATTTTTGCACCTAGTATAGATGGAAATCCATAACCACAAGGTCCAAATAAACCTGGGGCTAAATATTTTCTTGGTTTTTCAAAAGTTGGGTAAGCATTACCAATTGCACAATTATTTCCAATATCACTTGAGATAATTACGTCATCAGGCATACCAGATTGAATTGCTCTCCAAGCTTGTCTTGGTGACATTCTATCTGAATCTCTTTCTCTAGCTTCTTTATTCCAAACTGTTCCCTCATCATCATCTTCATGATCTAAACTTGAGAGTTTTTGTAACCATGCAGATTTTGTTTGGTGAATTAAATCTTTTCTAGCCTGTCTATCTGTATCTCCAGCGTTTGAAGATAGTTTTGCTAAAATTTGCTCTGCGACTAATTTTGCATCACCACTAATTCCAACTGTTACTTTTTTAGTCAAACCAATTCTATCAGGATTAATATCTACTTGAATGATGTTTGCATTTTTTGGCCAATAATCAATTCCATATCCTGGTAAAGTTGAAAATGGATTTAATCTTGTGCCTAGTGCTAAAACAACATCAGCTTTTGAAATCAATTCCATTGCAGCTTTAGAACCATTATAACCTAAAGGTCCTACTGCTAATGGGTGACTTCCTGGAAAGCTATCGTTATGTTGATAACCAGAACATACTGGTGCATCTAATTTCTCAGCAAGATTTTTAGTTGCATCAATAGCTCCACCAATTACAACTCCGGCACCGGACAGTATTACTGGAAATTTTGCATTAGATAATAACTCAGCAGCTTTTGATACTGCTTCGTTACCTCCGCCTTGTCTTTCTAATCTAACAATTGGTGGTAAATCAATATCAATAACCTGGCACCAATAATCCCTTGGAACGTTTATTTGTGCAGGAGCTGATCCTCTTATTGCTTTTTCAATTACTCTATTTAGAACTTCTGCCATTCTTGAAGGGTCTCTAACCTCTTCTTGATAACAAACCATATCTTTAAACAAGTTCATTTGTTCTACTTCTTGAAAACCACCTTGACCCATAGTTTTGTTTGCAGCTTGTGGTGTTACCAATAATAGAGGAGTATGGTTCCAGTATGCAGTTTTAATTGGAGTTACTAATCCTGTTATTCCTGGCCCATTTTGTGCTATGACCATAGACATTTTACCTGTTGCTCTTGTGTAACCATCAGCAATTAAACCACCATTTGTTTCGTGTGCTACATCCCAAAAAGTAATTCCTGCATCAGGAAAAATATCTGATATTGGCATAAAAGCAGAACCAATAATTCCAAAAGCGTGCTCAATACCATGCATTTGTAAAACTTTTACAAAAGCTTCTTCTGTTGTCATTTTTGTCATAAGACTAGAACCCCTCTAAAGTATAATTATTAAGAATTTATAAAATTCGTTTGTCAATTTTTCGGATTAATATATAAGATTTTCATAATTTCAAACAAACAATTCGACACAACATTATGGCTACAGACATTATTATACACGACGAAAAAGACAACGTAGGAGTAGTTGTTATTGAAAAAATCGCTCCAAAACAGGACTGCTCTTGCTGGATCATGGAAAATGACAAGACAGTTAACATTCAATCTGAAGATGAAATCCCTTTAGGACACAAAATTGCTATGAGTGATTTAAATGAAGGTGACACTATTATTAAATATGGTCACGATATTGGTAAAGTAGTCAAATCAATTAAAAAAGGTGAACACGTACACGTTCACAATGTTAAAACAAAGAAGTGGTAGTAATATGGAAATCCCAAAAAGTTTTTTAGGTTATAAAAGAGAAAACGGCAGAGCCGGAACAAGAAATCATGTAATTATTTTACCTGTAGATGATATTTCTAATGCTTGTGCAGAAGCTGTTGCAAACAATATCAAAGGCACCATTGCGCTACCTCACTCGTATGGAAGACTGCAGTTTGGTGCTGATTTAGAGTTACATTTTAGAACAATGATAGGTACAGCAAAAAACCCAAATGTTGCTGCTGCCATAATTATTGGTATTGAGCCAAAATGGACAAAAAGAATTGTTGATGAAGTAGCAAAAACTGGAAAACCTGTTGAAGGTTTTAGCATTGAGGGTGCTGGTGACATTGAGACAATCATGAAAGCCTCGAAAAAAGCTCAAGAATTTTCAATGTGGGCTTCTGAAAAACAAAGAGAAGAGTGTCCAATAAGTGATCTTTGGATTTCTGTAAAATGTGGAGAGTCTGATACTACTTCAGGTCTTGCATCTAATCCTACAGTTGGAAATCTAATGGACAAATTGGAGCCATTAGGGGTTCATTTGTGTTTTGGTGAAACTTCGGAACTAACAGGTGCAGAAACTGTTTGTGAAAAAAGAGGTAAAACTCCAGAAGCACAAGAGAAGTTTAAAAAAACTTGGAATGAATACAACGATTTTATTTTAAAAGAAGCAACAGATGATTTATCAGAAAGTCAACCAACAGCTGGAAATATTGCTGGAGGACTAACTACAATTGAAGAAAAAGCATTTGGAAATTTTCAAAAAATAGGATCAAGACAATTTGTAGATGTTTTAACACCTGCTGAAGAACCACAAAAAGGTCCAGGATTATATTTTATGGATACTTCATCAGCTGCAGCTGAATGTGTTACTTTACAAGCTGCTGGTGGTTTTAATATTCACTTGTTCCCGACAGGACAAGGAAATATTATTGGAAACCCAATTGAACCAGTTGTTAAATTAACAGCTAATCCATTAACAGCAGTCAGCATGAAAGAACATATCGACTGTGATGTTTCTAAAATTCTTTCTAGAGAAATGAATTTGGATCAAGCTGGTGATGAACTAATTAAAGCAACTATTAGAACAGCTAATGGAAGGTTAACTTGTGCTGAAGCTTTAGGTCATAGAGAATTTGTAATGACTAAGCTTTACAGAAGTGCTTAATTAAAAACTCAAATTTATGGCTCAAAATAAGTACCTGGTACTTTTACCCGGTATTATACTTGCGTTTGTTCTTTACACACTATCACAAGGTTTTAATAATATTATTGGCACCGAGTTATTAGGATATGAAAAAAGTCCTATATCTACCGCAATGATAGCAATCCTTTTAGGAATGTTCTTTGGAAATGTTTTTAAAATAAGAGAAAGTTTCATAAGAGGTTTAGATTTTACTCAAAAAAATATTTTAAAACTTGGAATTATTTGCTTAGGAATTCAATTAAAACCTTTTGAGTTTCTTGAATTTGGTGCAATTGCTATTCCTTTAATAATAATTTGTATCGTTAGTGTATTGGTTGTCATTAAACTTTTGATCAACAAATTAAAAATTCCTAGGAATATGGCTTATCTTATTTCTATAGGAAGCACAGTATGTGGAACAACAGCAATCATGGCAACTGCCCCTGTTATTGGTGCAAAAAAAAATGAGATATCTTATGCGATTGCGAATATCACTTTGTTTGGAATTCTTTCAATGTTGATCTACCCATACTTTGCAAATTTTTATTTTAATGGTGAACCACTTCTAATTGGTTTATTTTTAGGAACTTCTATACATGAAACAGCGCAAGTAGCGGCGGCTGGATTGATCTATGATCAACAATTCAATAGTCCAGAGACTTTAAATGTAGCAACAGTTACTAAACTAATAAGAAATACTTTTTTGATTATTATGATACCTTTGTTTGCTTATCTTTATAACAGAGGACAAACTAAAGAAAAAAAATACTCAATAATTGATATTTTTCCCTATTTTGTACTTGGATTTGTTGTAATGATTATCGTTCGAAATGTTGGTGATCAACTTTTTATTATAAACAATAGTGAACTTTGGCTTAGCATTGTAGATGGTATTAAATCTTTATCAAAAATATTCTTAACAATGGCAATGGCAGCAATTGGTATGTCTACAAATTTAAGAGATATAAAAAATATGGGATACAAACCTTTTGTGGTTGGATTTGTTGGAATGGCTACTGTTGGGATTGTTTGTTTAGGGACTATTGAATTATATCTTTACTTACTTAATTAAGATTTCTTCAACATTTGTTTTTTAAAATTTGAAAAAAATCTTCTTATAAATGCTGCTGCTACACCTAGAAATATTGCAAACATTATTGAAAATAAGCCATAAAAGAATGGCATCTCATTAGAAAAATCTAAAATAAATTGTGAGAAGAAATTTAAGTCAGGAATTACAGAAGTGTTTGTTTCATTTGTATCATGATCTGCAAAAAATGAGTCGTAAGCAATAGCAATACCAACTGCTAAAATCAAAATAGCCATCAATGCTCTTAATCCTGAGCTATCAATTTTTTCTCCTAGTTTTTGTCCAATCTGAACACCAATTATAGAACCAATAACAAGTAGAAATACTAAAAGTAAATCAATCGAGCCATAATTAAATGAATGCAAGAAAGTAACAATTACGCTTACAAAAATAGTAACAAAAAGCGATGTTCCAGGAACAAGTTTGGTTGGCATCTTTATAATATAAATCATTGCTGGTACCAATATAAATGCTCCACCTATTCCCATTATTGCGGCAATAAAACCAACAACTAAACCAATAATTATAGGAGTAAAAATACTTTCATATAACTTTGATTTTGGAAATCTCATTCTTAAAGGAAGACCATGGATCCAATAATGAACATGTAATTTTTTTTTAACTAAAATGTTCTTTTTTGCTCTATCTATTTCTCCTAGACTTTCGACTAACATTAAAGACCCAATGATTGCTAAAATATACATATAAGCTAAAGAAATTACCGTATCTATCTTTCCGATACCTTTAAAATAAGAAAAAGTAAAAATTCCTAATGAGGTACCTATAGCACCACCAATGACAATCATTAAACCCATTTTGTAATCTAAAGTATTTTTTAAATAATGCGTTGTTGAACCAGAAACTGAAGTGGCTAAGATATTGTTAGCTTCATTTGCAACTGCGTAAGCAGGAGGAATTCCTAAAAAAATTAAAAAAGGTGTCATTAAAAAACCACCACCTACTCCAAACAATCCAGAAAGGACACCAACGATTGCGCTTAATATAAGTATTTCTATTGGATTAACAAAAACTTGAGCGATGGGTAAAAATACATCCATTTAAATAATTAAATTGTTTAAAAACAATTTAGTTAAAAGTAATAAAAGTTCCAACTATAATAACTCCCCAATAAGCAGCTAGACTTAAAAATATACCTGTTTTCACTAAAGAAACTTTTAAGCTAGTAAGTTTATTGAAAATTTTTACGTTAGAAAATTGCATTAAGTGCGTCAATACACCCAGAGAACAAATTGTCAAATATTATTTTAAAAAATTAGATAAATTTTTTTCTAATAGATCGTTGCACCAAAAACTTTAACCATTCCATCCTCAACACCTAAAACCAACCTTCCCAAAAATTCTCCTGGTATTTCTTTGTTGGTCTGTTTTATCAAAACGGTTATATGCTCTCCTCTTCTAAGACAACCAAAGGGCTCGAAAGTTTCATGAAGATTTGTAATTAGCTTATTGTTAGCCCATTGTTTTCCAAGCTCTACTTCATTGGCTCCAAAGAGCATCTGAGTTGAAAAATCTCTAGTAAATCCACCATAATCTTTAAGGTTTGATGATTTGATTAGATTGAACCAAATAGGTTTAGCCAACTCATATATTTCATCGTCTTTTTTTGATAAAATATCCATAACTTATCTATTTCTAATTAAAGTATCTTAAGAAGCTTTTTTCTTCTCGTTCTCATCCACGATGTGGTAGACAGGAACCTTCTCCATACTAAATTTACCAGTTTTTGGATCTCTTCTAGAAACTGTCAGACAATGCCAATTATCATCATCAAGTTTCATATGATCTCCTCTATAATAGTATCCTGGCCATCTAGTTTCTTCTCTAAATAAAGTATGTTCAGTTACACACTGAGAAGTTAAAGCTCTATGTTTTAATTCCCAAGCTCTCATCAATTGGTGATAATCCTCAGCACCAACATGTTCAAGGTCTTCTTGAAGCCATTCAAGCAATTCAAGGCCTCTTTTCAACATATTGCCATTGGTCATATAATTAGATGTAATACCACCTACATATTCATCCATAATCTTCTGTAGTCTTTGTAGACCTTGTATTGGTGATATATAACTAGGAGAAACAGTTCCTCCTGTTATTTCGTTTTGTGCAACAGTGTAGTTTTCAAGTGGTTTGTAGACCATAGCTTTAAAATCTTCACATTGTTTGTCTGAAACCTTAACACCTTCAGCTTTTTTATCTTCGATATACTTAACAGCAGCTTTAGCAGCTAATCTACCTTCTGTGAAAGATCCAGATGAAAACTTATGAGCACTTCCACCCACAGTGTCTCCAGCACCAAATAACCCATCAATTGTAAGCATTCTGTTATAACCCCAGAAATATTCTGGTGGAGATAAATCTTCTGGACCACTCACCCAAGCTCCTGAACAAGTAGCGTGTGAACCCATTACATAAGGTTCTGAGGTTGTTAATTCAGGGTTTGTGTATTTAGGGTCAATGTTTTGAGACGCCCATACTACAGCTTGACCAACAGTCATTCCTAAGAAGTTCTCCCAACCAACTGTCTCTAAGTGTGGATCCTGGAAAGCCTCAGTTGTAACCATATGAATTGGTCCACCACCGGCAGCAACTTCCTGAATAAAAGCATGGTTTCTTAAACAAGTAGGTGTTGGATGATGATCAATATATTCTCCAACTAGCTCTTTAGTTTGATCATACCATTTTTTCTCATAATTCTCACCATTAGCATTCTGAGTATATGTTTTTAAGTGTAAGAAATAGGCTCCAACAGGACCATAACCATCTTTAAATCTACATAACACAATTCTATTTTCCATTTGTGTCATTTTAGCTCCAGCAGCAATCGGAAGTGCGTAAGCTGAACCATTACTCCATGGAGCGTACCAAGTTCTACCCATTCCTTCTCCAACTGCTCTTGGTTTGAAGATGTGAGAAGCACCACCAGCTGCAACTATAACAGCTTTTGCTCTAAATACATGAAAATCACCCGTTCTCATGTTGAAACCTACAGCTCCACCAATTCTATTATCTTGAGACTCATCCATAAGTAAATGAGTGATCATTATTCTATTATAAATTTTGTCAGCAGATTTTTTTGCCGCCTCAGCAACAATAGGTTTGTAACTTTCACCATGAATCATGATCTGCCATTTACCTTCTCTTAAATATCTTCCGGTTTGTTCATTTTTCATCATTGGAAGACCCCATTCATCAAACATGTGAACAGTAGAGTCTACATGTCTAGCCATGTCGTAACCTAAATCTTCTCTAACCATTCCCATTAAGTCATTTCTTGCATATCTAACATGGTCTTCAGGTTGATTTTCTCCCCATTGCATTCCCATGTAACAATTGATTGCATAAAGACCTTGAGCAACAGCTCCACTTCTATCTATGTTTGCTTTTTCTACACAAACAATTTTCATATCTCTTCCCCAGTGTCTAGCTTCGAACGTAGCACCCGTTCCAGCCATACCACCGCCAACAACTAATATATCGCAATCTTCGTAATGTGTCTTGTGTCTAGCCATTAGTAATAAACTCCTTTTTTAAATGACTCTTTTGGAACTGATGGTAGTTCACCGTCAATATTTAAACCTTCTGGTTCAGTATAAAGTCTTTGTGAATTAATCTCACCTTGGTTTGGTTTATCACCTTCAGCAAGTTTTGGAATAAATTTACCCCATGGTTTTGTGGTAATTGGAGAAACAAAGTTTTTCTCTGTTCCATTTCTAAATTTGATCTTCCATGAGATTGTTCCTTTTTCTTCTTCTCTTCTAACTCTAACGCTATGACCCATAGGAGCAAAATCAGCATAACCTCTTACATCAATTGCATGATTTGGGCATGCTTTTACACATGAATAACATTCCCAACAAAAGTTAGGTTCAATATTTTTTGCACGTCTGATATTTTCATCTATGTGCATAATATCTGATGGACAAATATCCACACAGTGACCACAGCCATCACATCTTGTCATGTATACGAAAGTTGACATAATTATTTATTCTCCTTTTTTAATTTCATCATATTAATAGTGTTTAGGTTGTTCTCTTTTAATACCTAAACCAAACTGTTCAGGCGCGTCAGCAGGAGGAGGTAAGTTGTCTCGTGAACCATCTGCTTCTGCTAAATTTTTTTGGATTGCTGCACCAGGTTTATAAAACATGTGTGCAAATTTAGACCAATAAACTCCTCCAAATAAAACTAAATTTGAAAGAACAAATAAAGTCAAAAATAAATAAGATAATCCTGCTTGACCATTAGATTGTGTGTAAGACCACAATAAACCAAAAGTCGAACAAGCTAATAAAGCTAAAACAAATAAATCAGCTTTAATTATTCTGTACCATGGATGCGCTTCCGCAGATACATCTACTCTTAAGAAAAACCAGAACCAATAACCACCAACACATGTAAGTATTGCTCCTACATGCCAAACCATAGACCAAGTAGATGAAGTAGGTTTGTCAGCTCCTGTATAACAAAATACTAAAACAGCTGATGCAATCCAAAATAATATTGTTCCATACATTCCAAGAACGTGCGCAAGTCTTCTTTTTCCAAATCCAAGTTCTGCTGTTGTCCCAATATCATAAACTGTTGTCTTTGCGATAATTGAAGCTCTTTCTCCTGTGCTCAATTCTTTAACAGCATTTGCTTTTGCTTTTTTTGCGTTGTTAAAAAAATAAGTAACATTTTTGTGAACAATCATTTGAATAATTGTTCCAACTGCAATCAAAATAACCATAGCAATTATAAAACTTTGCATTGCAAAAGGTGAGACTGTTTCGGCTAAAATTGAAAAAGGATTTGTAGATAACATAATTTTTAAATATTTATAAAGTTAATTTGAGATTTTCTAATCTAGTTAAATGAAGAGTTCAACCAAAACTATTGGTCAATATTGTCATTAATAACAACTTACGGTTTACGTTTGTAATGTTGCTTATTAGGAATTACTGATCTTACCCCACCCTGTGGGTTATCAACGTCACCTTCTCTTCTTGGTATCAAATGTATATGACAATGCAGTATAGATTGACCTGCAATTTTTCCTGCATTTGTTCCAATGTTAAACCCTTTTACAGTATTATCTTTTTCTAAAATCTCATTTTTAATTATTTGCATAAGATCATTGCACGCAATCAACTCATCATTAGTCATGTCAAAATAATCTTTAATATGTCGCTTCGGAATTATTAAACAGTGATGATCTGAAACAGGGTAAGAGTCGTAACTTGCATAAGCAAGATCATTTTCGTGAGCAATACCACTTTTTTTTGAGTCACAAAATAAACAAGGGTTGTTTGGATCTCTCATGTTTAAATTAAAGTATTATATATTTTGCTTAGTTTAATAAATGAAATATTATTTCTACTTTTCCATTTTAATTCATCTATTTTTGACACCGATGTAACTCCCTTACCTGATCCAATGAGAATTATCTCCTCATAATCGTTAATTTCTTTAATTGATATATCTTTAAAACTAATTTTAACTTTTTTACTTATAAACTTAAGTGTATTTCCAAAATAACAATTTTTTTTTGGAGAAAATATTTTTCCATTTTTAACAAAGACTAAATTTGAAGTACCAGTTTCTAATATTTTATTGTTTGCAACTAAAGCAACATCAAATTTAGAAGAGTCAACCTTACTAAGTTTTGCTAATATTTTTTTATAATAAAGATTTTTATAATTTGGCTCAATTCTTTGATATCTAAATAATAAAAGACTAAAGTTTTTTTTAAGTTTTGGTCTTTTTCTTATTGATATAGAAATAAGTTTTTTATTGAGTGCAATTCTAAATAAATTGTCAGGACCTTTGTATAAAGTATTTATTTTAATTAAATCTTTGATAGTGCTTTTTAAATTTTTTTTTCTTATGCCATATTTTTTTGTAGATTTAATTAAGTTTTCAATATGTGGTTTCAGTAAAATTAACTTAGAAGGTTTTCCAACCATTCGCATTGTTGTAAATACACCTCTGGACCCCCAAAGATCTTTAAAAGAAACTTCTTTAAGATTACTTAGCTGATAAGATTTTTTTAATAAGAGTGTTACCATTGATTGTTAAAAATGATTCTGGGTGAAATTGAAATCCATAAACTTTATCAATTCTATTTTCTATAGACATTGCAGAACCTGAGATAGCACATCTCATAGTTATATCAAAATTTTTAGCTTCAAAAGGCTCTTTCAACTTTAATGAATGATAACGCCCAACTTTAAATACTTGGCCTTTTTTATATAACTTACTATTTTCATTTACTATTACGTCTGATTGAAAGCCATGATAGATTTTATTTTGTTCAATTATTTTTCCTCCCTCAGAAAATAGGATTTGTTGAAATCCCAAACAAATTCCAATAATTTTTTTTTTACCTTTGTATTTTTTGTATATTTTTGTGGTTAAGGGATAATCTTTTGGTGAACCTGGTCCTGGTGAAAGTACTATAGTTGAAGCTTTATTTAATTTTGATTTATTAATTTCATTAAAATCACTACACTCAACTCTATCAAATAAAGAAAATTGGTGCACAATGTTATGTGTAAAGGAATCTTTATGATCAATTACATATATCATTTGAACAAATCTATTAAAGCTTTTGCTTTTATATAATTTTCATTAAATTCATGTTTTGCAGTGCTATCTACAACTACACCTGAAGCTACAGAAATTTCAGATGTGTTTTTATAATTTAAAATTGACCTAATAATTATATTAAATCTCATATCCCCATTAAATTTTATAAAACCAAAACTACCGGTGTAAATGTTTCTGTTTTCTTTTTCTTGATTATTCAAAAGATTTAGAGTGCTTATTTTAGGACAGCCAATAACTGAACCTCCAGGCATCATTGCTTTAATAATGTCTAAAGTGGATGTATTTTTTTTAACTTTACCTCTAATCAAGCTTACATAATGAAAAAGATCTTTGTATTCCTCAACAGTTTTTTGTTTGGCTATATTAACTGATCCGGGTAAACATATTTTTGATAAATCACTTCTCTCCATATCTACTATCATATTATGCTCTTTTGTTTCTTTAATGTTTTTTCTAAAAAAATTTAATGCCTTTTTTTTATTCAAAGTTTTATTTTTTTTTAAAGTTCCAGCTATTGGTTTAGTTTCAATAATATTACCCTTCTTTAAAATTAATGTTTCAGGCGAACAGCTAATTATAGAATAATTTTTATCTTTTATTAAAAATGCCTCTGGAGCCAAATTAGATTTAGACAATCTACAAAAAAACTCTAATGGATCTATAATTGAATTGTTTTTATATTTTGTGCAAATTTTAATTTGATAGGTTTCCCCTTTTTTTATCTTTTTTTTAAAATTTTCGAAAATTTTTTTATATGTTTTTAAATTAATATTAATTTTAAATTTTGAGTAATTCTTTTTTTTTTTATTAAAATCAATTAACTTCTCGTTTAAATTAATTATTTTACTTGGTTTGTAAAAAATTCCTTTTGGAAAATTATTAGAATTTTGCTTAGGAATTTTTACTCCTATTAAATTGTTAAGAAGCTCATAGCCAAAAAAACCAATATATAAATCAGTTTTTTTTAATTTAATTTTTTTTTTATTAAATTTATTTAAAAACTGTACTGTATTTTTTGATGATAGAATTTTTTTTTCAGTAAATTCAGTATAAAGATCAAATCCTTTTTTTGATTTATAAATAATATAAGGTTTATTGGAACTATTAATTTTTTGTAAAATATTTTGTTTCAATTTTTTATTCTGTTCTTAATCTTAATACTGGCTCTTCTTTTATAGGTAAATGAACAATTGCTGCAAACACCGACAACATAATTGCTAAATACCAAGCATAATCATAGGATCCATATAGATCATAAAATAAGCCTCCTAGATAAGCACCAAAAAAAGATCCTATTTGATGACTTAAAAATACTATTCCATACAATAATCCTAAAAATTTTGTTCCAAAAATATGTGCAACGATACCACTTGTGGCTGGAACAGTTGATAGCCATAAAAAACCAAAACTTGCTCCAAATATAAATGCATTAAGTGTACTAGGAGGAAGAAATATAAAGAAAATTATTGATAGACCTCTAAGAGCATAAATTGCACTCAAAATAATTTTCTTACTCATTTTAGTTGATAGATATCCACTAAATAATGATCCAAAAATATTAAATAATCCTATTAAAGATAAGATTGCTGCTGCGGTCCAACTTTCTAATCCTCTATCAATAACATATGTTGGAACATGAGTTCCAACTAAAGTGATATGAAATCCACACACAAAAAAACCTAACACTAACAAAATATAACTTTTATTTTTAAAGGCTTCATATAATGCCTGCGAAGTATTTTGATCATTTGGTTTTTCTAAAATTTGGTCTCTAGATGGTGATCTTACAAAAAAAGAAATGATTAATCCCATAATCAAAAATAACAAAAACCATAGAAGAGTGACTTCCCATCCATTATTATTTAAAGATAGATTTGTAAAAATTGGTGAAACAAAGTACCCGAATGAACCAACTGCTGTGACTATACTCATTGCAATTGTTCTATTAGACAGTGGGAAATGTTTTCCCACTACAGACATTGGTATACTAATTGCAGTACCACCCAAACCAATACCGATTAATATACCCATATCCAGTTGGAAATAGAGATTGGTATTTGGACCAGCGTATAAAAAATAAATTCCTAAAATATAAAATATAAAAGCCAACATTATAGCTTTGTGGCCACCATATTTATCTGCAATTGCTCCAAAAATAGGTCCTGTTAATCCCCACATCAACATTTGTAGACCAATTGATAAGCCAGATTCGGTTAGGGAAATATTTAAATCATTTTTAAAGTCCGAAAAAAATAATCCAAAGGTTTGTCTTACTCCTAAAGAAACTAAAACTACAAAACATGCTGCTAATAATGTAATTAAAGCTGTTTTATTTCTAATAAACTTTTCTGAAGCCATTAATTACTTTAGGTGTTTTAGGGCCCGCTTAATATCTGCGATAAGGTCGCTAGGATCCTCTAAACCAATATGCAATCTAACTATATACTCATTTTTTGCTAATTTAAGATAACTTCTATTTCCTTGCTCTCTAACATTTTGATGTAAAGCTAAACTTTCAAACCCTCCCCAACTGTAACCGTGTCCAAATAATTTTAAATTATTTACAAATTTTACAACTGCCTTTTCACTTTTAGCTTTTATTCTTAAGCCCATTAAACCTGAAGCACCTGAATAATATTTCTTCCACATTCTAAAATTGTAAGAGTCTTTTTTGTATGGATACAATAGTTTTATGTTTTTAAATTTAGATAAAAACTCTGCTACTTTTTTCGCATTTTCTCTATGTCGATCTAATCTTACATCTAAAGTTCTTAATCCTCTTGTGATCAAATAAGCATCATCAGGTCCTAATCTTAAACCTGTAACTCTTTCTGTTGCTTTTACTTTTGGAAATACTTTTTTATTAACCGCTAAACTTCCTCCCATTACATCTGAGTGACCTGAGTAATATTTTGTTGCTGAAACAATTGCCATATCAAAACCGAGTTTAATAGGTTTTAAAAAATATGGAGTTCCCCACGTATTATCAATTGCTGTTAAAATTTTATGTTTTTTTGCAATTGAAATAATTTTACCTAAATCTTGAAAATCAAAAGTATTACTTCCAGGGTTTTCTACAAAAATTAATTTAGTTTTTTTGGTAATTGCTTTTTCTAATGTCTTAAGATCATGTGGATCATAAAAAGTTGTTTTGATATTAAATTCTTTTAAAAAATCTTGAGTCAATAGTCTTGTTGGACTGTAAACTGGGTCAGCTGCAATAATTTCATCACCAGGTCTTGTAACACTGAAGATTGCAAGGAACACTGCTCCAAATCCAGTAGGTGTTAAAAAAGTAAAATAACTTTCTTCAAGCTTAGATAAAATTTGTTGCAATATATGAGTCGTTGAAGTTCCTTGTCTTCCATAATCAAAATGACCACCAGTAGGATTTTTTTTAGCTTTCTCTTGGGTTTTTCTAATATCTTGCATCGATTTGAAAATAATCGTTGATGCACGCACAATTGGTGGATTTACAGACTGATTGTGAAAATCTTTAGCAGTATGTTTTAAAAATGTTTTAAAAGAATTGCTCATAATAAAATTTGATATGTTTAAAAGACAATGCTATATCCCGTAAAAAACGTCAATAAATTAATAAATAGGACTAAATGAGTTATCCGAAGAAACATAGGGGTCGAAGAAAACAAGGCTCCAAAAAGAGAAGAGCAAAAAGAAAAAATAAGAAGAAATAGTTCTTTTATTCTTTAATCCAACCACCGCCAAGAACTCTATGACCATATTGGTCTTTGCTATAGAATACGCATGCCTGTCCTGGAGATATTCCATCCTCAGGCTCTATTAAATGAACATGGGCAGTATTATCATTATTTAAATCTACTTTTGCCTCAAGAAGACTGCCTGTTGATCTAACTTTAACAAATATATTTTGATCAAGATCTTTTTTATCAGTTAATAAATTTAAATCTTTCAGATGTATATCCTTTTTACCTAGGTACTCTTTAGGTCCAACAATAATTTCATTATTATCTGAATTTATTTTTAAAACATACAAAGGCTCTTTATCTGAAACTTTTATTCCTTTTCTCTGTCCAATTGTAAAATTTATTATACCATCGTGAACACCTATTACTTTTCCATCTAAATTTTTAATATTTCCTTTTTGAAAAGAGTCTGGTCTAAATTTTCTTATTACAGATGCGTAATCACCATTGGGAACAAAACAAATATCTTGACTATCAGGTTTGTCAGCAACATTTAAATCTAATTCTTTAGCAATCTCTCTTGTTTTGTCTTTTAACATTCCGCCTAAAGGAAATCTTAAATAATCTAATTGCTCTCTTGTTGTGTTAAATAAAAAATAACTTTGATCTCTATTTTCATCAATTGCTCTATACATATTGTTGGTGTTATTTTCAGTTATGTTTTTTACATAATGACCAGTAACTAATGCATCCGCTTTCATATCTTTTGATACTTCAAATAAATCTTTAAACTTTACTGTTTGATTGCATTGAACACATGGTATTGGTGTTTCACCTTTTAAATAACTATCAACAAAATTATCTATCACACCTTGTTTAAACTTATCTTGATAGTATAAAATCTTATGTTCAATGCCTAATTTGTGAGCAACACGTTTAGCATCCATTATATCTTGACCTGAACAACACTGCTTAGATTTAGCAACTTCTTTTCCATCATCATAAAGTTTAAGTGTGATACCGATCACTTTGTAACCTTCGTTTTTCATTATCCCAGCTACAGTAGAGGAATCTACTCCACCAGACATGGCAACTACTACTGTAGTATCTTCAGGTTTTTTGTTAATTCCGATAGAGTTTAATTCTTTATTCATAAGGTGGTATTTATACTTATTTGCAATATAAGTTAAATTAAATGATTTTAGATTATGAGCCAGGTGACAAAGTCACAAATCCTATGAATAAAGACTGGGGTATTGGACAAGTACAATCAATTATAAATGATAAAGTTACTGTAAACTTTGAAAATGCAGGTAAAAAAGTAATTAATGCAAAAAATATCGAATTAAAAAAAATTGGTAAATAAAAATGGATTTACAAAAAATTGTCGAAGATTTAATTAATAGTTTCTTATCTGCAGGAGATTTGGCTCTTCGATTAAGAAAAGAAGGATTAAGCAAAGAAATTAAATCAGACAATACACCAGTTAGTAATGGCGACATCGAAGTAAATAAATTTATATCTAACCAATTATCAAAAGTAACACCTGATATTCCAATTATTTCAGAAGAAACATCTGAAAATAAAGGTAACTCATTAAAAAATTTCTGGTTAGTAGATCCAATAGATGGAACTTATGATTATATAAACAATTTAGAGGAATTTACTATTAATGCTGGCTTAATAATTAATAATAAACCTGTAGCAGGTTTAATAAATGCTCCAGCTAAAAAAAGAATGTTTTATTCATATGGGAAAGGCAAATCTTTTGAGTTTACTAATGAAAAAACCTTAAATCTTTCTGAGTTACCATCTAAAAGAACAGAGCCACTTAATTTCATTTCTTACAGCAATAAAATTAAACCTGAGATTCAAAAAATTTATGATGAACTTGGTGTAAAGGAACATACTCGTATGAAAAGTTCTTTGAAATTTTGTGTTGTCGCTGCATGTGAATTTGATGGTTATGTTGCTGAGCCTCGAGCTTATGAGTGGGATATTGCAGCAGGACATGCAATTTTAGAAAATGCGGGAGGATCAGTTAAAGACTTTAATGGCAATGAAATTTTATATGGTAAGAAAGATTTAAAAAATCCAAGTTTAATTTTAAAAAGTAAAAATATAATTTAATGGACGAACAATTAAGAATTATTTTAATAATAATAGTATCTGTTTCAATTTTTGGATTACTAGTTTTTGTTTTTGTTAAAAATTATATTAGAAATAAAATAAACCACCTTGTTGATGAAGAGAAAAAAAGAAAATTAAAGTAATTTAATTATTTTTTCATATTCGTTTTTATCAATATCCATCACTTTTTTTGATGTTTCAAAATCAAATCCATTCCTTGCAAGTAACGATATATCTTTTTTATAAAACAATGTTCTATTATCTTCAGTTCGTGCTGGTCCTATTCTTTTTTTCTTACATAATTTTATTGCCGAAAAAAAATCTTGGTCAGAATTATCATCCTTTATTTTGTCAACTGTATCTTTGATAAAACTATCATCAATTCCTTTGCCTAATAAATAATTTCTAATTTTATTTATTGAGTTCCCTCTTTGGATCATACTCCTTGCTTTACTTTCAGAATAAAATTGATCGTTAATGAATTTATTTTTTTCTAAATCAGACAAAACAATATCAATTAACTTGTTAACATCTTTTTTCCTAGTATCTGATACTGAAAGCTTCATATATTTTTTCAATAAATATGTTTTGAGTTGTTGTTTTGAGGGTGCGTACTTTTCAACATAAGCAAAGGCAAAATTTCGCATTTCATCCACGGTAACTTGAAGAGTTTTTCTTTTATTTCTTATAGGAATCATGGTTAGATTTTATATAATATAAATATGATCGAACAAATTTATAACTATTTTACAATTGATGTACTTTACATGTGGATCAATTTAGGAGTTATACCCTTTTGGTTCATGTTAATAATATTTCCGCAATCTCATTTGTGTAGATATTTGGTAACTTCAATATTTCCTTTTTTCTTGTTGAGTGGTGTTTATATTTATATTTTATACAGATCTTTCACAATTGGTTACGACTTTGATGCTAATTTTAGTTTATATCTTGGTTTAGTTGAGCTATCGCGATTATTTGAAGACAATTTATACCTAACTCTTTTCTGGACTCACTTTGTGGCTATAAATTTATTTGTTGGTGGTTGGATTGTTAAGGACTCTCAAAAATACTTTATAAATAAAGTATTGATGGCTGTGCCTCTAATAATCACTTATTTAATTGGACCTATTGGATTGTTTGTTTATTGGATTATTAGAATTTTTTACGCCAAAAGATTAAACCTATATGAGTAATCATATAGATTTTTATTTCGATATAATTAGTCCATATGCCTACATTGCTTACAAAAAAATTCTAAAGATAAATAATATTAATTTTGAGCTAAAACCCATATTGCTTGGTGGACTTCATAATTTAGCAGGTATTACTGCTCCTGCTTTTAACAAATATAAAATGAAAAACATGCAAAATGATTGTGAGCTTGTTGCAAAAAAAAATAATATTATTTTTAAATGGAATTCTAAGTTTCCTATTAATTCTCTAAGTATTATGAGAGGTTATCTTTGCGTCGAGGAAGACAAAAAAAAAGATTATTTAAATTTTTTTTTTGATGCTTATTGGAAAGATGATGTAGATTTGTCTGTTAAAGATAATATCAAATCTCTTTTAAAAAAATTAGAAATTAATGAAGATCAATTTTTTAATTCAATAAATAATCAAAATATCAAAGATAATTTAAAACAATTAACTCAGGAAGCTTTTGAAAAAGAGATATTCGGAGCTCCAACTTTTATAGTAAATAATAAAATTTTTTGGGGGCAAGACCGATTAGAATATGCCTTAGATGAAGTTAAAAATATTTAAACTATTTTAAAACTACTATTACTTATAGATCCAAAACCACCCTCAATGTGGGAAATATTTTTATATCCTTTTGCTATTAAAGATTTTACTGACATTTCAGATCTTACTCCTCCAGCACAAAACAAAACCATTTCTTTATCCTTGTCTAACTGACCACTCTTAAAAACATCGCTTTCTGGATCAAGAAGAATGTCTAAGTTTCCCATTGGAATATGGTTAGCGTTCTCTACCCTTCCAGCAAGTTCTAATTCATTCAATTCTCTTATATCAATTAGATTACATTTGTTTTCTTGAACCATTTGATATGCTTCATCAGCATTTATAGTTTTAATTTCAGTCATAAAAAATTAGCAGTATAAGTTGATTTTATTTTAATTATTTTATTTTAAAATATCAAAAAAGGATTATATAGCTAGAACTATGTTAAAAATAAATTCTAAAGCACCAAGTTTTGTAATTCCATCGACCTCAAAGGATAAATATTCTTTAAAAGATTCAATTGGAAAATATGTAGTTTTATACTTTTATCCAAAAGATGATACACCTGGATGCACAATTGAAACTAATGACTTCAATAAATTGTTAGCTAAATTTAAAAAGTTAGACTGTGAAGTATATGGAATATCAAAAGATAGCCTAAAAAGTCACGATAAATTTAGAGATAAATATAAAATTAAATTTGATTTACTTGCAGATGAAGAGATCAAAGTACTTAAAAAATACAAAGTCTGGGGTAAGAAAAAATTTATGGGACGTGAATTTATGGGAATAAACAGAACAACTTTTTTAATTGATAAAAAAGGTAAAATTCTAAAAATCTGGGAAAACGTTAAAGTAAAAGATCACGCCAAAGAAGTCCTAGAAACATTAAAAGATATTTCAAAATAAAAAAAAAAGCTCCTTATTTCTAAGGAGCCTTTTATTGTTATATATAGAGAGATATTTTAGTCCCTGATCGCGTAAGCTTTTACACCAACCTCAGCAACATCAGTTCCAAGTTTTTCAGCTTGAGCACTAATTCTAAGACCAATAGTCGCCTTTAGAACTCTAAAGACGATGTATGAAAGTATGAAACTAAATAAACATACTGCGATCACACCTGTTAACTGTGTTCCAAAATTTGTATCTGGATTACTCATTGGAACAACTAAAGTTCCAAATATACCAGCAAATAAATGAACTGGAATTGCACCTACAACATCATCAATTTTTTTACTTTCTAAAAATTTAGTACCAAAATACATAATTAATGATCCAAGAGCTCCAATTAAAATTGCTAATAAAGGACTTGGAGTTAAAGGCTCTGCTGTAATAGCAACTAATCCTGCTAATGCTCCATTAAGCATCATTACAATATCAGTTTTACCACCAAGTAATCTTGTAACTACTGCAGCCATTACAGTCCCAGCGGCTCCTGCCAAGTGAGTGTTAACTGCAATTTTACTAATTGCATTCACATCATCAAAAGTTCCCATTGCAAGTTGACTAAATCCATTAAATCCAAACCAGCCAAACCATAATAAGAAAGTTCCAAGTGTTACTAATGGTATTGAAGACGCTGCGAAAGGAACCAATGATTTTGTTTCACCAGATTTTGAAAATCTTCCTTCTCTAGCACCTAATAATATAACACCTGCTAAAGCAGCAGCTCCACCACAAGCGTGAACTAAAGTTGAACCAGCAAAATCAGAGAAACCTGAAGTTGCTAACCAACCTCCACCCCACTGCCAACCCATTGAAATTGGATAAATTATTCCAGCCATGATTGCTGCAAAAATAAAGAATGGCCAAATTTTAATTCTTTCAGCTACTGCACCAGAAACAATTGAAGCAGTTGCACATACAAACATTGTTTGAAAGAACCAATCTGAATAATCTGAATAACCTGTTGAAAGTTCTGAGGCATCACTCCACATTGAGAATGAACCTATAAACCCACCTTCTGGAATTCCATAAGCTAAATTATAGCCACAGAAAAAGAATATTAATGAGCAAATTGCAAACTTACCAATATTTTTTGCTGCAATTGTTGATACACTTTTAGTTGTCACTAATCCACTTTCAAGCATACAGAAACCTGCTGCCATGAATGCAACTAAAACACCGCCAAGATAAAATCCTAGTGAATTGAAAATATATTGTCCCTCAGCTGACATAGTTGTTTCTGCTGAAGCAAAATTAGTAAAGCTTAAAATTACTACTAAGCTTAATGATATTTTTTTTAAATTATTGATCATTATCTCTCCTTGTTTTGGAAGCTTTTTAATAAAAATTTAGTTTTTAAGTACTGCTGATAGGTCAAAAGAGTTATGAGAAATAAGCATATGTGTAAAAAAAAGGCCCCAGAAATGGGGCCTTTGGTTATAACTAACTAGAGAGAGATATTTAGTTAATTCTTTGTTTAGAGGCTCTTCAATGAGATAACGACATGGAGATCGAAGAGCCTCTATATTGCATGCAATTAGTCACGTATTGCGTAAGCAATTACACCTGTTTCAGTAACGTCTGTACCTTTAGTTTCAGCTTCTTTACTTAATCTGATTCCAAACGTACCTTTCATTATTGACCATACGATGTAAGACACAGCAAACACAAAAATGTTAATTGAAAGTACACCAATTAATTGTGCACTGAACGATGCATCAGCGTTTGTTAATGGCACTGCAAGTGTTCCCCAAATTCCAGCAAATAAGTGAGCTGGGATTGCACCTACAACGTCGTCAAGTTTGAAGTTGAATAACAACTTAGTTCCAAACACTACGATTAATCCACCAACAGCTCCAATTAAAATTGCTGCAAATGGAGATGGTGCTAATGGTTCTGCAGTAATTGCTACTAGACCACCAATTGCTCCGTTTAACATTTGAATAACATCTGTTTTACCGTACATTAATCTTGTTAAGATACCTGCGGCCATTACTCCACCACAAGCTGCAAGATTTGTATTGATAAAGATTGATGAGATCGCAACTGCATCATCAAAAGTACCTAATGCTAATTGTGAACCACCGTTAAATCCAAACCAACCTAACCATAGGATAAATACACCTATTGTTACTAATGGAATAGAAGATGCAGCAAAAGGTTGTAACGCTTTTGGTTGACCTTTACTGTCAAATCTTCCACTTCTAGCACCTAACAAAATGATACCTGCTAAAGCAGCTGCACCACCAGTTGAGTGTACTAAAGTTGAACCAGCGAAATCAGAGAAGCCGATTTCTGCTAACCAGCCTCCACCCCACTGCCAACCCATTACGATTGGATAAATAATTCCAGCTAAGATAGCTGCAAATAAGAAGAACGGCCATAACTTAATTCTTTCAGCCATAGCACCTGAACAAATTGAAACTGTTGTTGCACAGAATACCATTTGGAAGAACCAGTCTGAACCATCTGAATAACCAGTGTCTATTGCACTTGCATCTGACCAAGGTGTAAATGATCCAATGTATCCGCCTTCTGGAATACCATAAGCTAAGTTGTAACCAACTAGCCAAAACATAATTCCAGCAATTGCATACAAACCAATATTCTTTGCACAAATTACTGAAACACTTCTTGAGGTTACCATTCCAGATTCTAACATTGCAAAACCTGCTGCCATGAACATGACAAGAAAACCGCAAATTAAAAATAGTAGAGTGTTAAATATAAACCCCACTTCAGCAGAAACAGTTGTCTCTGCCATACCCGCACTACTCATGCTTAGTAAAAATACTAAACTTAGTAATGGTGCAGATATTCTCTTTATTATTTTAGTCATAAGACCTCCACTTGTTAAAGTGGTGGGTTATAAATTTAAAAAAATTAAAAACTAACGCTGATTAGGAAAATTTGGTATGCAGTTTTTGCATATAGTAAAAGCCCTAAACAAGTTTTTACGATTGTTTAGGGCTGTTAAAAAATATTATTTATTAAATACTTCTTTTAAAGCTTTTGCTGGTAAGAATTTTACTTTCTGAGAAGCAGCGATTTGAATCTGCTCACCAGTTCTTGGGTTTCTTCCAACTCTAGCTTTTCGCTTAGCAACTTTATAAGTACCAAAACCAGCGATTTTCACTGGCTCGTCATTCTTAAGACTATCTAAAATAGTGTTAGTAATGGTATCAAAAGTCCGCTCAGCATCCGCTTTGCTCTGATTTAAAGAGCCAGAAAGCTTTGCTACTAGTTGTTTTTTGTTCATTTTAGCTCCGGTTTGTTGGTTAATATTCATACTTGTCATAAACGTTGATAAATCAAGCTTTTTTTTAGTGTCTTTTTTTTTAGGACATACAATATCTAGTTAAAATTAAAATAAACGTTGATTTTATTGATCTTTTTAACAATTTAGAAATTTGAATTATCTAAATAAACCAAGGTCTTTTAGGTCATTAAAAGTGGTAAAAAACATCAATGATAGCAACAAAAACAAACCGATTCGAAAAAAACCTTCTTGTGTTTTTTGAGATAAAGGCCTGCCTAAAACCTTTTCAAATGCATAAAACATTAAGTGTCCACCATCTAACATTGGTATTGGAAACAGGTTAATTAAACCTAAACTTATTGAAATATAGGCCATCATACTAATAAAAGCTAACACGCCGAAGGTTGCAACTTGCCCTGATATCTTTGCAATCCTTATAGGGCCCCCAAGTTGGGAGGTGTCTGCTTTTCCCATGATCATTCCACCAATGTATTTTAATGATGAAACACTCACGAAATAAACTTCGTTTGCTGCATGATACAATGCTTGTGCTGGTCCTAATTTTACATGATTAATTTTATCATTGTAGGCACTTAATTTTATACCAACCATTCTTTTATTAATTTTATTTCCCAAACCATCTTCACCTTCAACAATATTAGGTTTTACTTTTAAAATTAATTCTTCGTATGAACGCTTAACTTTAAAATCTATCAAGTCACTTGTGGACATTGTGATATATTTTGAGACTTCCATGATGCTTTTAACTTCATTGCCATCAATTTCTAAAATAATATCTTGGTTTTTTAAGCCTCCAACCATTGCAGGGCTATCTTTTTGGACTTCGCTAATAACCGCAGGAGTAAAATCTTTTCCAACAAAAGTATAAATGCAAAAGAAGATTGCTAAAGCTAATAAAAAGTTAGCTAAAGGACCACCAAATACAATTAAAACTCTTTGATACAAAGGTTTTAAAATAAATAATTTATCTCTCTCTTCTTCATTATATTTTTCTAAAATTTCTTCATGATCTGCTTGTGAATAAACATTGCGATCTCCAAAAAATTTAACGTATCCACCTAAAGGGATTGCGCATACTTTCCATCTGGTTCCATGTTTGTCATTCCAACCAAATAATTCTTTACCAAACCCAATAGAAAAATCAGTAACGCCTACTCCATATTTTCTAGCAAAATAATAGTGTCCATATTCATGGATAAACACCACAACTAAAATTAGGACTAAAAATGGAACTATATAACTAAGCATACAACTCTATTTTAGCTAATATCACAGCAATCACAACCTTCTTAAAATCAATAGTATTCATATTTTTTCTCTGTTTTTCTTTTGTATTCTTCTGAATGAATGTTTCTCCAGTTATCTTGTCTATGAGCATCACACCAGTGAACTAATTTTTGTTGTCTTTCAAAAGTAACTCTGTTGTATTCTTTTCGTTGTTTTTCTCTGAAATCCATTTGCTGTTTTTTATGAAACTTATCAAATTTTGCTTTTTCTAATTCTTTTTCTTCAGGAATTTCTTCAGCAGTTTTTTCTTTTACCTTTACTGGAATAACTTCAGGTGGTGTTGGTGATATTGGCTTCGTTTCACCAAATCCATTTTGGTATTTTTTTGGTAATTTACGTCCAACTAGATGATAATAAAATTCTGGATCCTTTTCTTTAATTCTTGGGCCTTCAGTTTTTAAAAAATCCTCCCATTCTTTTTTTATCTCTAAACGAAAATTTGGCTTCGTTTCACCAAATTGTCTTTTTCTTGAACTAGATCTTTTTGATCGCGCACCATTTAACTTAGGCATAATTTTTCTCCTTTTTATTCTGAAGTTTTTTTAAGATTTCATATAATTTTAAGTACTTTGAGAGCAGCTTGTCTTCGATAGTATTTAATTTTAATATTGCGCTTCCTTCAGTACAATCTCTTGCAAATGAAAGCCCTGATTTCCTAACAATTGTGTTAGATGACAGCATCATGGTTTTATGATCTCCACCTGCAACAAATTCAGCTACATCATCTTTATATTTTGAAGCTTCATACTCCTGCATTTCATGATTTACAATTCCAGCTTCAAACATTGCAATACGTTTAGATCTAATTGCAATATCAATCATTTTTGAAACAATAAATTCTTGATGAACCCCAGCAGGTTTAAGTTCATTTACTAATCTTTCAATAAACTCATTAACTTCATCAATATTTTCACCTATCACTGCAATTTTTTCAGCATAAAGACCATGTTTAATGGAATTTAAGCTAGACTTTAATTTACCATTTGCAGTTTTTGGTCCAGTTGATTTCTTTGAGTTTTTTCTATTAGCACTTATTTGTTTGTTGGTCGCCATGCGAACTCCTTTTATGTTTAAAGATTTACAGTTGTGAACCTGCTGACACATACTCACCAACTGGTGGCTTTAATTAAGAGTGCATGGGAAGCGCCCAAGACGATCTTTTTTACAAAGATGATAAATTATATCATAGACAAATATGTGTGATCAACCCCCTGCTCTATTTACTGAGGAGGGGCTATCCTCCTCAGCAAGATATAGCCATCTAAATGGTACCCAAAATCAGATTTGCACTGATACTCACCGTAGTGAAACAAGCTTTACTTGTCGCGTCTAACTATTTCGCCATTTGGGCATCTGTTATTCATTGGTTAAAAACCAAAAAATAATTTTGCTATATAAAATAATCCAAAGCCTAAAATGACAAATAAAATCAAACCACTTAAAAACTGCCAAATTAAACTAAACATTATAATATTCTAAAATTTTATTACCTATTAAGTCTTGATCTTTTTTTAAAAGATTAAAAATTTGTTTTCTTGTTGCTGCTCTTTTGTTTGTAGAACTAAAGTAATTAATTTTATCTAAATTAATCAAAGCATAATTCACTTTACTTAATAATTGCTTTTTAGTTTTTGGCTTTAGTAATTTAAAAGCAGTTTTTTTAACTATTTGATGATTAATTGAATATAAATTCCATATATTATCACCAGATAAATGCCAAAAAGGCATCCAACCTTTATTATGTTCTTTCTTATAACCAATTTTTCTCATTATAATTTCAAATTCATCTACAATTTTTTTTGCGGGAATAATAGGAGCAAAAGATTTTTGTTCATCTAGAAAATCAAGCGTAATTAATAAAAGCAATGGCTTATAATGCTTGGCTCGAACATCTCTTCTTAATTGATTAATCATATTTTTTTAACTCCTCTTTTAATAGTGTGATTTCTTTTTCAGCTCTCTTGTAATTCATCAAGCTTTTGAAATATTGGTAGTATCTAACAATATCTGAAGGCAAATTTATTATCCCCATTAAGAGGTATAATATTTTTTTGTCTTTAAAAAATTCTCTTTCAACTTTGTCTTGGAATTTTACACTTTGAATATATGCAGAAGTATCAATCAAATAATCCTGAGCATATTCAAGTCGATCTTTTAAAATATAATAAAAATTATCTTTAAACATAACTAAATTTATTTTTTATCCCCAGCATAGAAAGGATAAGCTGCTGGGGATAATTTTTGTTGAATGTTAGCATGCTGACAAAAAGATAAGGAATAAAGGGGCAACATACTAACTTGGTTCAAGAGCTCAACCACCCTTGACGACTTCCCCTTGTCCTGACTTATAATTCTTTTTAGAAAACTCTTAGACCCTAAGAAAATACTTTCGTAAATTCTCAGGGTGTATTTAAATTTTAGGATCATAAAAAATAAGTGTTATTTTTTTTCACAAATTTACCTTGTAACTGGAGCAGGTAATTCCCTAATATCATCTCCATTTTCAAAGACTTCTTTATAATCATTTAGAAGAGTTTCTAACCATTCTTCACCATTCTCAAGCTTTTCACATTTAGGCTTACCTGCAATAAAATAAACTAGCATTCTAGTTAGCCTGTCTTCAGCTTTTCCACTTGTTTGAATGTTGTTATCAGCATCTATAACAATGTTTTTCCATTGATTGCCTTTTTCCTCGTAAGAAAAATCAATTTTATTAGCATTTCTATAAATAGCTGATAATTCCATATCTGAATTATTTTTTAAGAAGTAGATAGCTTTAAATAAAGCCACTTGAGGCATTGGTTTTAATAATAAAGCATCCTTACTAGATGGATCTCTATAGTCGGGTATATTCGTTGCATCAGCTTCATTTAAAACCTTTTTAAAAATATTAATATTTTCAAAAAACTCATTTATTTCTTTATTACATAGACTTTCAGCTATACTCATTTTTTCTGCAACTTTTGCTTCATCAAGTTGCATTTGTTTTTTAAATTTCATTTTAGAAGTCAAAAATTTAATAATTGAAACTAAATGAGCTGCTGTAGTCATTTTATAATTTCTTGGTCCTAGAGAAGTACCTTTTTTTTGAACAAAAGTTTTTAAAAAATCTTTTCTTAATTTTTTATTCATGCAATATTTTTGGCATAAAACGTACCAAGGATTACTTTCTGAACCAAATATCTCTACATCCTTAGACTGCCTTTTTGCATAAGTATTTAAGTCTTCAAAAATTTTTCTCATTTCTTGAAGATTTGGAACTTTTAAAAATATTACTGAAATATCATCATCAGGAACACCGTGATTTTTGTATGAGTCAAAATCTTCATCTGACTTTTTAAAGGACTCTCTTAGCTTGTTTTGTTCATTTAAAACAGTTTTTAGACTAAGCATTCTATGCTGTCCGTCTAATATAAGCATACTCTTGCTGTCATTAATTTCTAAAAACCCAAGTTTTTCAGCTTTATCTTGGTAAGCTTTTAACATTAGCTTAGATACTGTGGTTGTTTTACCTTCATTGTTGATTGGAAAATTATCTAATGATTGAAATTCACAAGAACCTTCATCAAGTAAAACAACTATGGAATTAAAAAATCTTTTTTTTGATCTGATTAAATATGGTGCTATTTCATCCATAATTCTTTTAAAATCGGGTTCTCTTTGAACTCTAGAAATCTCACCCATTTCTTCCCAATCATCAGGTGAAAAATAATCTATAGCCGCAGATGTTTTGCTAATAACATCTTTAGATTTCATTGTAGTTTGATAATATTCATACTCTCCCATTTTTCCTCTTATTGCTGCTGTTGTGCTCATACTTGTTCTCCTATTTAATTGTTAATTGTTATAAAAAATTTCGTTACATTTTGGTTTAAATAATCTGATCCATTTTTTTTGATAAATTAATGCATCCATCTTTGATTTAGTTTTGACCCAACTAAATTTCATTTCTCCAAAGGCATTGCTTAGCTCTTTTTTGAGTTTTTTATTTTTCTCTTTTTTTACATGAGATAAAAATCTTGATTTTAAATTTGATGTTTCACCAATGTAGTGAATTCCTCGTATGTCATGAAAAAAATATACACCTGGGCTTAAAGATATAAGTTGTTCACACATATCATTCACAGACACAGATGAATTAAATTTTGGATATTTTGAGTTTGTAAGTTCAATATTAACTTCATTGTTATTTTTCATGATTTTATTTATATTCTCCTTTAATTTCATTTCTGAGATATATATTTTGTTTTTGAAAAACGTCAAGTCATTTTTGAAAAATAAATTTCTTTTTTTAAAAATAATTTAATATTTTCTAAAAATTGCTTATTTTTATGGATTTTAAGGGTTATTGTCTATTTATGGCAAATTAAGCAGCTACTGGAGACGTCGTCTAAAGCTAGATTTTCTTCAATATTAAGGTCCTCACCCTTTAAAAAAGGGTTATTTTGCTGAATTTTTTGCTTATTTTTCTTTAATTTCTCCATTTGTTTTTTATGCTGCTCTTTTACTTTTGCTATCATTTCAGGTTTTTCTAGCTCTGTAAGAGGCATATCTTTGATCCATGTGAAAGCAGAAGCGTTTTCTGTCGCTTGTTTTTCAAGACTTTTAGCATGCTCCCAAGCTTTAGGGTGGTTCTCTTTAAGACCAATCCACTCCGATCTTTTTTGAAAAAAACAAAAAGTGCATCCAGATCTAGATCTCCATTTATAATAATCAGGTAAACCTAAACCAGAAGATTCTAAAATTTCTATAACACCCTCTTTATCAATACAGTCTTCGATAAAAGGAAACTTAGCTTTAATTAAATCATTTGTTGGTTTGTATCCAACACGTCCCCTTTCATCATATCTTATTCCAACATAAGTTATAATTTCTTGTCCTTCATCAAGGGCTGGTTTTAACCAAGTCTCCATTGATTTTAATTTCATTTCAATCGTACACCAACGTGCAGTCTGTGATGGAAGAAAATTATTATATTTTTTTAAATAATAATCAAAAGAGTTTCTTGGATTAATATAGTGAATAGGTTTATCTAATCTTGTTTTTAATTTATTCAAAAAATCATAAGTTTCCTCTAACTCATAACCCGTATCAGTAAAAAAATATTCTATATCAAGATCAGGATACTTGTTGTTCATGTGTACTGCTAAAGCAGCACTATCTTTTCCTCCACTTAATCCAAGGATATGTTTTGTTTTACTCATGCTAATTTTTCATCCTTAGAGTTAGAAAATTTCATTATTTTTCTTAGAACTTTTAATACTACTTCACCCTTTTCTGTTTCTGATAAATTTTGATCTTCAATTAATTTTAAAACATCTTGTGAAACTTTTTCAACTGATTGACTTTTATCATTTTTAAACTCATAAAATTTTGAAGAACGTTCTGGACTTTTTCCATCAAAGATTGCTATATCAATAATTTTTGTATCACTGTGATCTTCTCTCAGAGTATATAATCTGTATGACATTATAAAATGTCTAACCATTTCTTCAATTGCAAGTCCTGCTTCATTATAATCTGTATCTGTCCATTCGTTTGCGGGTTTGCTTGCCGCATAAGAAATAACTTGCTCTAGCCACTTATCATCATCAAGTTCGTTTATCTTTGCAGAAAAAGGGTCATTCTTATTTATTTTCTTTGCCCAAGATTTAATTGTTTCAAAATCAATATCTGAAATATTAGGATCAGATTGAAATACTTTTATGATTTTAGATTTAAAGTCTTTTATTAAGTTTTCATAAACTTTATTTAATTGAGAATAAACTTTATCAAATTCTTTAATTAGTTTTTTAGGGTCTTCTGTTCCACAAATTTCTGGAATTTTTTTATAAAGAAGTTCATAAGGGTTTTGAGTTGATAACAATTCGTCTCTTAAAACTAATACCCTCTTATCTTTAAAGTTTCTGGTCTTTCTTGCATAATTTGGGAGCTTATATGCTTTAACTACAATTGGTTTTAAAACATTTAGTGGAGATGGATTTTCAATTTGCTTATTATTTAAAAAACTCTTCTCTACATAAGATTTGAATTCATTTAGAATAACTTGCTTTTCACCTTCAATTTTAACAAACATTAATTTTAATGTTTCAGGTAAATGGTAAAGCCTTTCAGATATTCTCTGGTCAAATTCCGTAATCAAACTTTCTCTTCCCTGCTCATCTTTATTATAAAATGCACAAGATGCTTCACTAGATTTAAAGAAAACAGCTAATAATACAGGTAAAATACCAGCTTTTATCCCATATGGTTGTTTAACAAAGTGATCATAAATATCAGAAACATTTATAGCTTCTTTTGATTTCTTAATCATACTTAGGAAATCTTCATACATTTTCTTTAAATTTGCATTTTTTGTTTTTTCCATAGTGATCTCATATTCATCACCATTTTTAATATGAAGATTGTTTGATTTAATAATTGATAGATAAATACCAAACTCGGGTGGATGTCCCTCCATACCTAAATTTTTCAAATGAGCTTTATTAAAAAGTAGAGTAACTAGATTTGAAGCACCACTCATAGCCATACTGCTTAACTTCTCTCTTACAACAAGTTCGTTATGTATAACGGGTGTTGAATGAAATACTCTGTCACAAACACTAGATGCTATAGAAGATAAATTATTTTCTTTTAATTTCTCTTTGTTAAAAGTCCAAGATGCACTTTCAAAGTTTAGATAAAGTGAATTAAATAATAAATTTTGATAAGCGTTTAACCTTCCTTTTAGTTCTTTCTTAGCAATTGAATCTCCTTCTATTGCTGTTACTGTTGATCGAACTCTTTTTAATGCTGCAATTTCTAAGGCATAATTAAAAAATTCACTGAAGTTTTTTGAAGATCCAATGATAACAGGTTTAGGAAATTTAACTTGTGATAACTCAACTAATTTTTCTTCAAAATCTTTTTCACTATCTGCTTTTGTTCTGCATAAAAATATAAATGCTCCAGCACTTGCTGCCGATAAATCTAATCTTACAATTTCTTCTACTGTTTTTTTGACATTTGTTAAAACTAAACAAAATCTTTGAAATATTCTTTGTGTTCCTGTTTCATGAAAATGTTTCTTAGCTACAATTGGTTGTAACTGAGGAAGTTGAGATAAAATAATCTCATAATCATCTTTAATCTTTGATTTATTTAATTCAGTAACTTCATCAAGATCAATGTCAGATCCTGAGAATAACGCATAAGCATCTTTAAATTTTCTAAAGACAATTATTTTTTTATTTTCTAAATCTTTTAGAATTTTATTTAATTTATTTTGAGAAAGATCTAGTGCATAGCTTAAAATTTCTTTTGAAGGAAATAATGAAATATTTTTTCCAAATAAATCAATCATAGAAATACACTTCGTAACTTTAATTACATCTTTGTCATCTAGCGACTCTGCTCTTCTAATTGAGTCTGCTGCCTCTGACCACGCTTGACCTATGTTTGAAACTAAAATACTGGGTTCTAAGTTAACTTGTAAGTAATCAAATAATTTATCTAAAGTATAAATTTCTTTTTTATTTTCTTGGTGCTGTAAAAAATACAAAAATCCATTTGGTTCTCCTGAATTTAAAAAGCTAAAAATACTTCTTTCGTTTTGTCCAAACCGTTGTCGAGAAATTGGATTGAGCAATAATGTTGCTAATGGATGGATTGGATTGCATTTACCAAGTACCTCGCCATATGATTTATTTGCCTTACCACTAATCGACTTAATGATGTCATTAGATAACTTAATAAAATTGTTGTCTTGTTTTTTTTGCTTAATTGCTTTTGCAATAAGATGAGCTGTTTCCTCAGTATTGATTGAAAATGGAATATCTTCAAATCTACCTTGAATTTTTTGCCAATCTTCTTGTATTGATCTACCTAAACTTGATGCATATTCCTCAAAAGGTTGGTGCAAAATACCAATAAAAATAGGCTCTCCCTCTTTATTTAGTCTTGAATTAGAGAAATTTTCAGCGATTTCCTGAAACAAATTAAGATCAGAGCCAACGCTTGATGCGTAATCTAAAAATTTACCCATTTCATCAACAATCAGGATTAATCCATGATCTTTCTTATTTAACTCTTTGATTAAATTATTTAGGCTTTTGATAACACCAGCAACAGTCTTCTTAGTTTTAGTTTTTAATGGTGCTGGAATACCTCTTGTAATCCACTGCTCTTTAATTGTTTCATCTATTTGTTCTGCAATACTTTCAATTGGGTCTTTTTTTGATCCTATTACATTTAGTGTGAACCATTTCTTTTTATTTAAAAATACTCTTGCAAATAAATGTTTATTGTTAAAATTTGCAATTTGTTCAGCTTGTTTTTTAATAGATGCATCTTTTGCAATAAGTGCTTTTAAAAATAACGCTAATGAAGATTTTCCAGTTCCATAAGGGCCGGTTAGAGTAAAACCTGATTGATTTGAATTTAATAGAGAACTTGAAATTTGATTTAAAACTTTCTTACTCGTATCATGAAAAACAAAATTATCTAAAAATTCTTTAGATATTTTATTATCAATTCTAGCCGATCTTTGAAAACTAGTATTAATATTTACTGATGAAAATAAATCTGTCATGCAACCTTCTTATAACAATTCTTTAGCAATTGATTTTCTGAAATTTCTTTTACTTTTGTAATTTGTCTTAGCCCTCCAGCACCTCTACTAAATACAAAGTTTTTGCCATCTGTTTCTAATTTTTCTAGATACTGTTCCATGGATTTTTCATCTAGTTGGAAAACTTTTCCTGGAGATCCATAATCATACATCAGCTTTTCAAAAGTAATGATTTGATTTGTTTGTTTAGACCAATAGTCATTAAGCGCATATTCAAAAATTTTATCGCTTAATGTAAGTTTAGGACCTCTTTGTATTTCATATTCTCCTTTTGTATAAGTTGGAACAATCAATCCTAATTCAGCTAAAGGACATTCAATACTATCTTCCGTAAACTCTCCTTTTTTATTTGAAAAAGTGTAAGTTCTTGCAAAACAATCTACATCTCTTTTTAAAGTATTAGCACTTATCCCTTTCCATTTAGAAAACTTTCCAATAGATACTAATTCATTTGCTAATTTTTCTTTGTTTATAATTATTGATGGATGGTAATTAAAAATATAATACCAAGTAGTAAGCAAAGGATCACTTGCCAGCATCCAATGCAAAAGCCATAAAGTTTCAGATTTTTCTAAATAAGGGTCAAATGATTTTGTTTTTGAAAATATCATTTTCCCAAAATCAGTTAACTTAAAATCTTTATTACAAATCTTTGTTGCAATACTCCAATGTCGTATTGATTTAACCATATTTAAACCGACACCGAAGTCAGCGATGGTATTTAATTTATTTTGTTCAAACTCTTTTATTTTTTTGACATTGCCATCTTCTAAATAATGCACAAGTTTAGTAAGCCACGCATATCTGAAAGGAAACGTATCGTGTCCTGAAAATTTCGGTTTATATTTGTTATTTCCTAAAGGTCCTCTAAGCATATAAAATTGGTGGATTCGTTGATAGATCTACCAATTTGTAATATATACTTAATAACTAAGAGTTTAACGTCAAAAACGTGTTTATTAACAGGGCTTTTAACGTATAGTAGGCAAGTAGAACAAAGGTAAAACAGAATCAGAAGCTAAATGAGCAATAAAATCTATCTAGATTATCAAGCAACAACACCGGTTGATAAAAGAATTTTAGATAAAATGATCCCTTATTTCTCAGAGAATTTCGGTAACCCTCATTCAAACAATCACGAGTTCGGTAGATCTGCAAACACTGCTGTCGATGAAGCAAGAACTAATATTGCAAATTTAATCAACGCTGAAACAAGTGAAGTAATTTTTACATCAGGTGCAACTGAAAGTAATAATTTAGCTATTAAAAGTATCGCTAAAAACTTTTTTGAAAAAGATTGTCAGATAATAACAGTTAAGACGGAACATAAATGTGTTTTAGAAAGTTGTCATGAACTAGAGCAAGATGGATTTAAAGTTACTTATCTTGATGTCAATGAAGATGGTATCATTAAACTTTCAGATTTAGAAAACCTATTAAAACAAAAGCAAGCATTAGTTTCAATTATGCATGCAAATAATGAAATAGGTGTTTTACAACCAATTAAAGAGATAGGTGAACTTTGTAAAAAATATAATTCTATTTTTCATAGTGATATTGCTCAATCAATAGGAACGCAAAAAATTGATGTTGTTGAAATGAATATTGATGCTTGTTCATTATCAGCACATAAAATTTACGGTCCAAAAGGTATTGGTGCTTTGTATATATCAAATAATATCAAAAACACTTTAAGACCTCTTATGAGCGGAGGTGGTCAAGAAATGAATTTAAGAAGTGGGACATTGTCCCCTGCTTTGTGTGTTGGTTTAGGAGAAGCTTGTAAAGATTTAACAGACAATAGAGAAAAATATACTAAGCACTTTGAAGAAATAAAATCTATATTAGTTTCAGAATTAAATAATTCTAACCTCGATTATGTAATTAATGGAAATACTGAACAAAGAATTCCAAATAATTTAAATATAGCAATCAAAGGAAAAGTTGCTGAACAATTATTTAATTTTATGCCACATATTGCTTTATCAAGCGGTTCAGCTTGTACATCTGGCACAATAGAAAGATCTCATGTTTTATCTGCTATGAAACTAGACGACGATAGAATTGATGGATCATTTAGAATAAGTGCTGGAAGAAATACAACAAAAGAAGAAATTAAAGAATTAATAAAATCTTTAAATAATTAATAGCTTTTATTAAGAAAGAGATATTTTATCTATCAATCTCGTCGTCTTCTAAAAACTGATTAAGTGATTTTACTCTTTCTTTATCATCAGTATTGTTTTCTTTAATTATATTTTCTTTAGTTTCTTTAATTGAAACTTTTGTCTGATTAATTTTTCTATAAAAATAAATATAACCAAATACTATTGAGAGAATTAAAGTATTCTTAACAATAAAAGACAAACCAATGTAATTGGCATCATTTTGCGTTTTAAATTCAATATAATTTAAATATTCGCTATGAATATAAAACACTAAAATTAACAAAATGATTGTTAAAAGAAGACCGCTCAATCTTTCTTTTCCCCAAAGATAAAGTCTTCCATAAAAAAATTGTTTTCCTAACCATTTGAACATTATAATTTAGGTATTCCCAACATTGTCAAAACTGCACCTATTCCTATCGTTGCAGTCAAAGTTGAAATAACTTCCTTTTCCTCTTTTTCTATTAAACTTCTCATTTCTTCTTTTGTGTAGTCCTCAGGTTTTTTTTGAGCATAGTCCATTAATTTTTGAACTCTTTTAAGAGCTCTTTTTCTAATAAATCTTTTCCATTTTTTTACCGTAAAGTCTTTAGTCGAACTTGTTGCTTCTAAAGTTGATTTGGTAATTTTATCAAACATATGGTTATATTATAAAGGATTAAGACTTTTTTTTGTTATTTAATTTCAAAAAAAAAATTTTAAGATACTGTTAAAATTTGATCTAGGATGAATAATGTTACTCAGTTTGATTTAGGAACAGAATTACCAAAAAACTTTTATGAATCTAAGCAATTTAAAGAACTAAGAAACAATTTAGAAAATACAAATCAATCTTATTTTCTAACTGGAAAAGCTGGTACAGGAAAATCTACCTTCGTTGAATATTTTAGAATAAATACAAAAAAAAATGTAATGATACTAGCTTTTACAGGAATAGTATCAATTAAATGTAGAGGCAGAACAATTCATTCTTTTTTTGGTTTTCCACATAGATTGTTAAAAGGAAGTGATTGTAAGCTATTGAGAAATCAAAATTTTATAAAATCTTTAAATACTCTAATTATTGATGAGGTATCAATGGTAAACCCAAATCTAATGGATGCAATTGATAAAACTCTTAAAATTAATAGAGAAAATGATTTGCCATATGGTGGTGTACAAATGTTATTTGTTGGAGATGTATTCCAGTTAGCTCCTATAGCAAAAGATACTCAAAAAGAAATTTTAGAAAAAATGTATCCTGAAGGGAATTTTTTTTTTAATTCAAAGTGGTTCAAAATATTAAACCCAAAAAGAATTGAGTTTCAAAAAATTTTTAGACAAAAAGACACTGATTTTATTCAAAATCTTGAAAGTATAAGAAGAAATCAAATTTCAAATGAAGTTTTAGATTTTTTTAATCAGAGAGTGATAGATCAAAAAAAAAGAGAGCCTAAAGAAAATCTTTCTTTTAAAGAAAGAATTAAAGAAATTAAGTTTAACCATCCATTAACATTTAGGAATTGGAATGAAAAAGATGAGGAAAATACTGGTGAAACAATGGAAGAAATTAAAAAAAAATTCGTTAATGCATATAAAAAATGGACTGAAGAAGAAGATAAAAACTTAATTAAGTTATTAAACGATAAAAAGTGTATTTATGAAATTTCTCAATTATTTAAAAGAAAACCTACTGCAATATGTTCTCGAATAATTACATTAAATGAAGATAATAATCAAAATCGACATAAGGGTTTAATCCTATTGGCCCCAACAAATAGAAGAACTTATGAAATAAATCATAAAAAACTTGATGAAATAAATTCTGAGGAGTTTTCATATAATGGTAAAGTAACAGGATCTTTTAAAACCAGCGACATGATGTCTGAAAGAAATTTAAAACTCAAAGTTGGTGCTCAAGTAATGCTAACTAAAAATGATATCAATGAACGTTGGGTAAATGGAACCATAGGTTTTGTAGAAAAATTAGAGAAAGATAAAATATTTGTAAAAATTGGTAAAAAAATTTGCCAAGTAGAAAAAGTTACATGGGAAAAATTTGATTATTTAATTAAAGATAAAAAATTTGAACCAAAAGTAATTGGAACATTTGAACAATATCCTATTAGATTGGCGTGGGCTGCAACAATCCACAAATGCCAAGGTCAAACATTTGAAAGGGCTGTTATAGATTTTGACTCTGGCTCATTTGCTCATGGAATGACTTACGTTGCTTTAAGTAGAGTCAAATCCATAGAAGGATTAAATCTTATACGGCCTATCAAATTAAGTGATATTAGATTTGATGAAAGAATATATAAATTTCAAGATTCTATAGAGCTTAGACTTCAATAAATTAATCCATCTTTATAAATTTTATTAAGTATTCTTAATATCATCAGGTCCCCGACATATAGATTGTGCTTCAGCAATTTTTTGAGGCAATCCTTCTAATTTCCAATTATTCCTTAAAATATCAAAATAATCATCAGGATTAAAATTAGGCCCACTGACTAATTCAATACCAAAATAATTTTCACTGTCATACCAAGCCATCATTGAGCTAATCATACTTCCAATATGCTTAAGTCCAGGTGCCTGCATCATAACAAGGTTCATAGATCTAAAGAGAGGTTGGACTAAAATAACCTCAGCAGCACCATCAATTTTACGTCCATTAATTTCTATGGGAATTCTTGCATCCTGAAGTTTATTAATGTTTTGATTTTCTATTGATGTTGAAAAAGAAAATAAAATACCCATTCTCGAACAATCATTCTTTTTAATAAAAAATCTGAGTTTATCACCGTGTATTACTTCACCATGTTTAGCGGTAACTACAAAATCACTAAATTCGTCAATCGTCCATCCTTCTTCTTCCGCTTGGGCTTGATATGCAAAGACAATAAAAAACAGCAATAAGTGGGATAAAATAATAAGTAAAACCCTCTTCATGATTTGAGCTCCACTTTGTATCCATGTTTCCTAAATATTTTTATGATTTTATCCCAGACTAAGCTGTTATGTTCTCCTGGTTTTATTTCAAATTTAAATGATTGTTTGTAAACGGGGCTACAGTTATCGTATGCAATGTATGTATTCACGTGGCAATACTTACAGACACGGTTTATTTCCATGTATTAGAACTCCTGAGGTTGTTTGATTTTTTTAAAGTTAAAAGTTTATAGTTGGTAATAGACTCAATCCTTTTCTGTTTGTTCGAATTACGCAACAAGGGAGATAATAAAAACAGCGGAATACGATAGAAAAGGATTGAAATCCAATGCATTAAATTAATTAACCATCCTTAGATGTTTAATTTTTGACTTAATTATGTTTTTAAAAAGATTTATTTTTTTGCAAAACCAAAGCGGCAGGTAACCTAAAAGAAAAATTTCTAAAATTAAATTTATAAAGCCGAAAAGCTTTTTAATTAAAATTACAATTAAGAATTCATAAATCAAATTTACTTTCTATTCTTTTAATTTTTTTGTATTGAAAATAAATTATGAAGAGTAATAAAATCACAAATAAAGGATAACCAATAACAAAAATTACAATATTTACTAACTCGTATGTGGTGCCAGTTAATTCTGCAATCCATACCAAAATATCAACACATAAGTAGAATAAGTAATTAATCATTTATTCTTTCCTCTATATCTTTAATTTTTTTTACAATTGATTTATTTGTTTTTCTTTTGATTAGATCTTTCAATTTTTCATGAATGTTGAGGTCTTTTTTAATAATGGATACAATCTGATTTCTTGTTGCCTGAAACTTAGATAATTCAAACAATATAATAAAATCTCTCTTATTTTCTGCGTAATTTAGTAATTTTGGAGCTAACAATCTAACTGTATCTGTTGAAAATTTTATGTCTGAAGACATTTTATTTGAAATGTCAACAATTTCTGAATTTTTCATTTTTTCCAATAAAACAAATGTGTATGTTTAAAATTTGCTACAAACTTGTTTTATTTGTGAAATGTAAAAAAATTTTATTTAAAGTTTTAGAATATAAATAAATTGTAATAATTTTATAATTTAAGTTTTAAAGTTTATTTCTTGTTTGTTCATTAATACTTTCACCATAAATTTTAATTTTATTTAGCTCTTCTTGCTGAGCTTTTTTCTTCTTTTGGTGTGAATAATAAATTGGCATCACAATTGATAATCCTACAATAATAATTGCTAATATTATTTGCCAGTTTTCAACCATCTAACTGATCCTCATAAATTTTAAATTTAATATAAAGTGGGTCATTTTCTTTATCATATATGACATCCATATTTGCATAACCCTTTAAATCAATAAAATTAGCAACAAACTCACCTATTTCTCTGTCACTTAATTTTTTTTCAAAATGTTTCTCAATTATGGTCATAAATAATTTTGAGCAGCAAATGTCTCAATAATTGTATTCAAATATAGCTCTTTAGCCCTTTGAATATCTTCAATTCTGAAGCTCTCTCCAGCAACAGATAAATCTGTATACAGGCCATTTAGATTAATTTGAAAATCAACTCTTTCGTGATCAACAAAGAAAGCAAAGCTATCTTTTAATGTTTCTTTTTTAGAGATATCAAATTCAAAGGTTCTCCAAAAATACCTTTTGTTTTCAGTGTCTATTTTCTTAAATGTGGATAGGATTTTATCTAAATCTTTGTGAAAAGCTTTGTCATTTAAAGCTTCTTTATTCCATATTTCAATTACTTTTGAGTGAATTTCTTTTTCTCTTTTTTCAACTTTTTCTCTAAGTTTTCTCTTCTTATCTTGAGTTTCTAATATTTTGTTTTCTAAATTTTTTAATTTTTCGCTTAAATTCTGTGATTTTTCGTTACTTTGTAGCATTTTATTTATACCCAACCCTATCAAATAGGATTGGGCATTTCAAAATAAGTTAACTACTTATCCTCAGATTTTTTTTTAATAAATGAAGCATGCACTTCTTTAGTAGTTGAAGTCTCTTTTTCATTTTCCACAGCCTCAATTAAAGATTCTGCAAACATTCCTATCTTTTCACCTGCTGCTTGCTTTTTTTTAAGTAGTTCATAGACCTCTTTAACTGTCGCCATTAGATCCCCCTTTTATTCTCCAACCATTTTCTTTTAAGACTCTGATTAGATTTTGAAGTATCTCATCTCGTGATGTGTTTTTGTCACCCACTTTTCTCAAGAATAACAATTGTTTTTTATTTTGAATTGTAGGTGTCTTTTCATAAAGATCTACTAATGATTTGGAAATTGGACCAGTAGGGCCACCTTCTTTCATTATTGTTTCATACATTCTTTTGAGAATGTTTTTATTGTTAGGATTGTTTTTCATTTTTCTCCTTTAGCGTTAATGTTTAATGTCCGAAGCAAGTAGAGTTATTTCTAAATCACGGACAATTTGATTTTATTATAATGAAGAATAAAAGTAAATTAGTATTAGATATAAAATTAAAGAATTATGAAAATTAGTAGATCTAAATGGGATAGTTTTATTAAGTGCCCTCTTTGCTTCTATCTTTTGGAAAAACATAAAATTAAACCACCTAGTACACCTGGATTTCCAATTAATTCAAGGGTAGATGCACTGCTAAAAGAAGAATTCGATAAGCTGAGAGCAGAAGGAAAACCACATCCTATATTTGAGGAATATAAATTAAATTTTGTTCCTTATAATGGCTTAGATGAGGAAACATTACGTAAGTATAGACATAACTTTAGTGGTGTGAGAGCAATTTCTAAAAAAACTGGTATTGAGATTTATGGTGCTTTAGATGATTTGTGGCTTAACAAAGATACAGATGAAATCGTTGTATTAGATTACAAAGCAACATCTAACAAAAACCTAGAAGATTACACAACATCCTCAAAACATTATCATAAAGGATATTTAAGACAGTTGGATTTTTATGCTTATTTATTGCAACTTAATGATTTCAAGGTCCATGATACAGGCTACTGGTTAATCTGTAATGCTGCAGATCAAAGTCAGACAACTTTTGATAAAAAAGTAAATTTCAAAACCACTTTGTTATCTTACAAACTTAAAACAGATTATATAGAGGACATACTTGTTGATTTAAAAGCATGTTTAGACTCTGATAAATATCCTAAGTCAGGGCAAGATTGTGATAATTGCAGATGGTATAACGAGAAAAGAAATTTAGGTGAAAAATTACGATCTAGTTAAAATCAAAAAATATTATTTTTTAAATTTATAATATAAAGAAAACAGAATAAGACCTACAAGGACAATTCCTACAAATATCCTTAGGTATTGATTAAAAAATATATCTATAAACTCAATCATTAAATATTAAACTTATCCTTAATTCTATAAAACCACACTGCTAATTTAAAATAAAATACTCTTAATTGTGGGAAAATAAATTTCTTAGGTAAACCTTTATAAATTAACGAGATATCTAAATCTTTACTATTCGATGAAAAAACTAATTTAGATAGTTGTTTTCCAGCCCAAGGAGCTGCACTAACCCCTACACCACTATAACCAAATCCATAATAAATTTCTTCATTATCTATTTTACCAATTGAAGGCGTAAGCTTTTGAGACAAAGCAATTAAACCTCTCCAATTATAATCAATTGTAACATTGCTCCATTTAGGAAAAATATTTTTTAAAAATTGTTCCATATCATTTGCTCTGTTTTGATTTGATTGATTGCTTCCTTCAAAGTCTCCTCTAGTACCAAATAAAATTCGATTATCAGGTAACTTTCTATAATAATATAAAAGGTTTTTAGAATTAGCTATTGGAGCATAAGTATTAAAGTTATGTAAACTAAGCTCTTCATTGGTAAGTGGTCTTGTTACTATAATATTTGAAATAACAGGTAATACTCTTCCATCCATTTCAGGAATTAATCCCTCTTGATAAAATCCATTGGTTGCAACAACTATTTTTTTTGTCTTTATTGATCCTTCATTAGTTCTTAAATGATAAGAACCATTTTCTTTTTCAATTTTTTCAACTTTTGTGTGCTCGTAGATTTTTAATTTTTTAGATAAAGCATACTTTGCAAGTCCATTTACAAATTTTAAAGGATTTATTGCAAATCCAGGTTTATATGAAAAAGCTCCAAATTGCTCAGTTCCATCATGACCTATTTTATCAAATTCTTCTTTTGAATAAACTTTAGTCTCTATTCCAAATTCAGACTTATATACTTCAGCTTGTTCTTTGATTTGATCAAATTTGTTTCTGTGATGAGCTACTACAAAGTTATTTTCACCCGTTACATCACAATCAATATTATAATTATCAATTAATTCTTTAGTGTAATTAGCTCCCTCAACAGAGTTTTTAAAAAACTTCTTGGTTTCTTCTGTTCCATAAACAGATTGCATTTTTTTATAAGACATTTTGCTTGGGGGCAGACAGCAAAATCCTGCATTTCGAGAAGAGGCACCCCAACCTACTTTTCCAGCCTCAACCAAAACTACATCTAAGTTATAATTTTCAATTAAGTTAATTGCACAAAGTAAACCGGTATAACCACCACCTATAACTACTATTTCAGAACTAATATCTTTTTGAAGTTTATCTAAATTTAAATTCTCACTTGAAGTTGCTTCCCAGTAACTAGGAACAGGTTTATTAAACTGATAAATATCTGAATGATAGACATTACTCATTACTTCCCTAATCTTTCACTAACCCCTTGTTCTTGTTCTTTGTTAAATTCATCATCATTTAAATTATATAACTCTTCTATTCTAAGGTTTTTAGTTATGATTGTTGGTACATTTTTATTTTTCATTCCAAGATGTCTTGCAAACACTGCTTGTTTTTTACTCGTTTGATGAGGTTGAAAGTCTTTAATGTCTTCAATGGTTACTTTATCTCCTTTAACAAGGTATCCACTTTCAACAGCTTCATTAAAAACTTTAATTCCTTTTTTAGTTCGCATCACTGCAGCATTAAAGCCCTCATCTTCTCCTTTAGGTGAACCTCCTCTCCAAGTATCAAGTGCAGCAATATCAGAACTTTCTCCTATTGCATCGGGACAAATTTTGCATCTAAAGGGAACTTTCCAATTGCTTTCATCGCCCCAAAAAGAATTATAATCTTTATCAAACTCTCTTTGATCTTTTGTTTTGATATACATTCTTCCAGGGTTCCCAAATCCTCTATATCTAAATTCTTCTAACTCTTGTTCTTTAACATTAAAGCTATCAATAAACTCTTGTGATTTTGTTAGTTCTTGAAAACCCCCACAAACAAGGGTGAATATATATTTACAATACTGATCAACTCTTTCATCTGACTTAGCAAGCAATCTAATAGCTCCTGCATCACAAGGTTTTCCAACAAAAGCAAAGGTTTGTTTTTTATCTAAAGCTTTATGAAATTCACTTAAGGGTGAGGATGGGCCGTATCTTGATCTACTTTCACAGTTAATTAAATCCTCTTTATTATAACTGTATTTTACAATGTTTCGCATCGGGTTATCTTTGTCCCCTGCTGTATGCATTATAAAATCAACTTTCTTTTGTTCTAATAAATATAAAGACAAACCATTTAACAAACCACCTGTGGAACTTTGAAATCTGATCTTTGGATCAGCAGACCAAGAATAATATAAATCAAAATAATTTCCCCAAACCAAATCTTTATTAGCTCCTTCATTTTCTTTATGATCTTCAGGTCCTTCAGCAATAACTCCAGGACAAACTTTTTTAATTTCCTCTAAAGTTTCATTTGATATTGGTGTTAATTCTTTAGGCTCTAAATTACCTTTGTCACTCATCTCCATTTCTAGAGAATTACCTGCAATACTTTTACAAAGTCCGCAGCCAATACAAAGGCCATTTTTTACAATATCATCTAAAGAATTAATTTTTGTCATTACTCTTTATAAGATGGGTCTTTTGCATCACATCTTCTAAGTAATGCTGGCCACTCATTTAAACCTGGTGAAAATAAATCATATTGTTTTTGAGATAATTTCCACATCTCCTCCGTTGCTCTTTCAAGAGGAAGTCCTGAACCTGTTGCTTGTACTGCAACTTCACACATTCTAATTGCATAATACATATTCATAAATGCTTCCCCAGCTGTTGCACCAACAGTAAGAAGACCGTGGTTTTTCATAATCAAAACCTTATTATCTCCCATGTTTTCAGCAATTCTAACTCGCTCATCTTTGTTAATCGATAGTCCTTCCCACTCATGGTAACCAACTTTTCCATAAAGCATTGAGCTATCTTGAACTAAATGAGGAATACCATCTTTCAATGCCGTTGCAGCTAAAGCTGATGGAGGATGTGCATGAAAGACAAATTTTGCATCAGGATGATTTAGATGAATAGCACTATGAATAATAAAACCTGCCGTATTTGCTTTTTCAGGTCCCTCTAAAACTTTACCATGCTCATCTACTTTAATTAAGTTTGATGCTTTTACTTCTTCATACAACAAACCCATCTCATGCATAAAAAATGTATGATCCGTTCCTGGAGCTCTTGCAGTGATATGGTTCCAAACCGTATCATCCCAACCCATCATATTTGTTAATCTAAACATGGCAGCAAGATCTACTCTTACTTTCCAATCTGCGTCACTTATATTGTTTTTCATCGTCCCTCCTTTGAAAAAGTTAATTTATTATTTTGTTCTAAAAGTTTAATCACTTTTAAGTGATTAGAATTTGGTCCGTATTTCTTAATTGCTTTGTTATAAATTTTTGAAGTTAAATTCATTATTGGTAGTTTTAATTTTTGTAATTTAATAATTTCATTAGCAAGATTTAAATCTTTCATGGATAAACCTAAAAAGAAAGATGGATCATAATCTCCATTAATCATGTTAGGGCCGTATCTTGTTGAAGTATAACCACCACTTGCACTTTTATCGATAATCTCTAACATTGTTTTTGGTTTAATCCCTGATTTTACCCCAAGCATCAGAGACTCTGAGAGAGATAAATAGTTTAAATAACAAAGGCTAACTTGTGCAATTTTAGCAGCATAACCAGCACCTGGTTTATTCAGATAATAAATGTTTTTACCTAATATATTAAAGACAAACTTAAGCTTATTAACTGTCTTTTTATTACCTCCAATAAATATTGATAAATCGCCTGATTGAGCCTTTAAATTTCCACCTGATATCGTTGCATCAACGAATTGGTTTATTTTTTTACTTAACTTTTGTTTTAAAAGATTAAAGCACGTTAAAGAATTGGTAGAACAATCAATCCAAATTTTATTATTACCTAATTGATCAATAATTTTACCTTTTCCAATTGATAATGCTTTAATTTGTTTTGGTCCAGGAACACAAGTGATAATTACATCAGAAAACTTGATTAATTCATCTAATGAGCTTGTTGCTTTTGCTTTTTTAGATTTAAATTGTTTTAAAGATTTAGCACTTACATCGTAACCTAATAAATCTATTCTTTTAGATTTATGTAAGTTTAATGCCATTGGCATCCCCATATTTCCTAAACCAATAAAACCTATTTTCATATCAATCCATTAACCCGTCTACTTCAACATTATTTCGCTCATAATGAATTGGAAGTGCTTTACCGTAAACTTGTTTAGAGTGTTCAGGTTTATTTACTCTGTAGCTATCTTTTACATAAGTTGGTAATGCAATGTAACGAGAAGTATTTCCCTCTATTTTTGTTACTCTATGCATAGAAAATCTTCCTTTAAATATTTGAAGATCCCCTGGTTGAAGGTCTAATGATTTAACTTTATCTCTTGAACCACGAAGAACTTTAGTAACCTCATCAAAGTTTTCATTTTCAGTGCTTCTTAAATCTGGTGAGTATTCAAACAATCCACCCTTTTCAGCTTTTTGAACTAAAATACTTAAAGTAAATTCATTGCCATCAAAGTGCCAAGGAAAGTAATGATCTTTATACATGATACTATATGGATTTTTACCCAAAGGATCTGACCATCGATAAAGAGGGAAAACCCCTAAACTATCTGAAACAAATTTTAACATTTCCTCAGACTCGTAAATTTTATTTAAATCAGATTGTTCTTCTAAATCATCTGAATTGATGTAACCGCTTTCTCTAAATGAAAATACTCTCTTTGGATGATCTTTTGATAAATTTTCATCATCTTTTGAAAAGTAAGGATTATGATGATCTTTGGTCCAATGAGTTTTGGGAAGATTTCTTTCGACTTCTTCCTTCATTCGTTTCAAAGACTCGCTAAGTACAAAGTTTGGAAGTACACAGCATCCATCTTTATCAAGTAGCTCTCTATTTTTAGTAATTAAATCTTGATACTCTTTTGATCCTGTCTGATCAATTGGGTAATCTTTTAAGTTAACAATGTTTTTTATTTCCATAATTCTCCTTTAATTAAAATTAATTTTTAAAAAAGAAGTGATTACAATTTCGTGGGCGTTGAAGAATTTATATGATTTTTACAGTCTACTTTTTGAAGTAATAAATTAAATAGATTAGATGATAACTTTGAACTCAAGCCAACTCTAGCCAGTCTATGACAGTGAGTAAAAAGATTAAGATTCATAAACAAACGGTATTATATTTTTAATCCCAGGTAAACAAATTTCACTTATAAAATAATTGGGATTTGACAATTTAAATACTACCTAGGGTGAATACTGATAAAAATTAAACCGTTATTGCTTGATCTTTATTCTCAATTTTAAATTCACTGTCATTAAAGACATTTGTGTTTGGTAAAGTTGCAACAATATGAATTCTATCTTCTTCCCCACCATTAAAAAAATTATGGTATTTAGTAGTATTAGTTAAATAAACACTGCCATCCGCTGGCATATGATATGCTCGATCCTCAATAACCATTCTGCATCCATAGTTGGTTATAATTGGAATATGCAATCTTGGTTCTGGATCTTTATGCCAACTCAATGTTGATCTTGGTTCTTTTTTTAAAACTCTAGTTCTTCCAAGTTTATAAATATTTGAAATTTCATCATAAACATATTTAAAATAAGTATTACTGAACTCTGGAATAAACTCATTAAATTTATTTTCATCAATAAAGTCTGCTCTTTCAACTTCTTTACCATTACTATCAGGTCTCGTCCAATATCTGCCCCAGGAATATTTACCTTCTGTGCTTTGATTGTCACCTTCAATTCTGTTTAGAGAAATACTGCAAATATTTGTAACCACTCCTCCAGCATTATCAAATTTTTTTATCTGTACAATTTCTCTGTAAGCTTGTTTGAGCTTTTCAATATCAAATTTGATATTCTTTAATGTAATTATATGGTTATTTTGGAACACTTAATTTAATTTCGATTTACCATTAAAACATCTTAATTAAAACTGTAAAAATTTATTTTAAGGTACCCTCTAAAACATATTTTAGTATTCTAACTGCTTGTTTTTGGTCTGAAGCAACAGCAGCTGCAGCTGCATCTACTTCTTTTAAAGCATGTTGATGCTCTTCATTATGAATAATAATTATTGATTTATTTAAAGCAGCTGCATATCCCGCATCAAAAGCTGCATTCCATTGTTTGTATTTTTCACCAAATTTAACAATGATGACATCACAATCCTTAATCGATTTTTTGGTTCTAATTGAATTGATATTAGCTCCTTTTCGATCTTTCCAAAAATTTTTTTCTTCAGGACCTAAAATTTCAACTCCACAATCATCTGAAGAGGCATGATCTGTTACAGGAGATGAAAATTGAATGTCTAAATTTTGTTTTTTACATTCATCAATAATTTCATCACGCCAATTTGTGTGAATTTCTCCTGCTAAATATACTTTCAACATATGTTCTTTATATATAGTAACTAGTATCCCAAATTTCTATCTATTTGGTTAATTAATTCTTTATTTTCTGTGAATAATTTTAAATTTCTAAAGAAAATTTTAAGAACCATCTCAATATAATTCCCCTCACTATCAGATGAAATATGAGGAGTGATAATTAAATTTGGAGTGTCCCAAAGGTTTGATGTTTTTGGAATTGGTTCTTGTGAAAATACATCTAAAATTGCTCCAGCAATTTCATTATTTTGAAGTTTAATTCTTAAAGCTTCGTAATCTAAAACAGATTGCCTTCCAATATTAACAATCCCACACGTAGATTTTAATTTATCTAATCTTGATTTATTAATTAATCCTTTGGTCTCATCCGTTTCTGGAACTGCTAAATATAAAAAATCAGCATCTGGTAACACTTCATCAATTTTATTAAATTTAATAACTTTAGAGCATCCCCCAACATTTTTTCCTTTTCTATTAACACCAATAACGTCTGCTCCAAGTTTACTGATATGTTTAATCATTGAACCGCCTAAAGAACCAGTTCCAACAACAACTACTTTCCTGTCCTCTATTGGTTTTCCAAGTAAAGATGCAAATTCTTTATTTTTTTGGTTGGTTACAATTCTAGTCATATGATTTTGGAGCATTAATATACTCATCAAACCAAACTCCCCTGCTTTTTTGGCATGTACCCCACTACTGTTTGTTAAAACTAAATCTTCTGTCATCCAATCAAAAGGAGATAAATGATTAACACCAGCAGAAATCACATGGATCCATTTAAGATTAGGTGCAATTTGTTTTAAATCTTTTGTTGGAAACTGCCAGCCGAGTAAAATGTCAGCTGATTGCATCGAAGAGACAAAATTATCATCATCCCAATCAATTAAATATTCGACTTTATCCCTTAACTCAGGATATTGATCAAAACCCTTTTCAATTTCTTCTTTAGTGATTGTATTATTTTTCTCACCTTCAGCATCACAAGGTAAAAATCCCTCTTTCCAGTGATTATTTCTGATGTGTATTTTAATTTTTTTCATATTTTTAATAAACTATCAATTTTACAAACACAAAAACTGATTTTTATATTAATTTTATAAAGGTAATTAATGATTTAGTAACTTAAATAATTATCAATTACATAGATCAAAAAAATTATTACTAATGCTGATAATAAGACTAAAGGGAATTGATTTTTTTTAGCACCACAATAAGAGCATTCTTTTTCAAAATTAGTTACAACTTTTTTACATTCTTTACATTTAAAAACGTTCATATTGTTTATTCACTCTTTAAATTTAAAAAATCAGACCATATTAATGAAAAAAATAATATATTTTTCATCACTAAATTAAAATTTTCATCAGAAGTGTTATGAGATAATAGAATGCTAGACTCTGGCTCTGGAGAATTAAAAATTTTAATTTTATTTTTAATATCTGAATATTGTTTTTTTAACTTATCGACAAGATCTTGATCAAAACAAAAAATAGTATCAGATGTTTTCAACATCATTGATGTTGCTTTTTGTGGCGTGTGAGAAAAATTATTTTTGTATCTGTGATATTTTAAAAAATCTATGCATTTTGGATCAAGAATATCATTAATTGAAACATCAATACCTGCAGAAATAATTTTAAATTTGTTTTTTATTAAAGTGCTATCTAAAATTTGTTCTGCTACAGGTCCTCTGTACTTGTTATTACGACTTAAAATAAGTATTTTTTGTTTCATAAATGAAATATTATAAAAAATCTTAATTTTTAAATCGTATTTATTACTATTAAATTTTAATATTAATTTTTTAGATGATTTAGTTAATAATATTTAATGTCTTTAAAATTAAAAGTAATTGATATTTTTAAAAGTAAAGATCCAATTATCCAAGAAGTTGTTAAGGATAAAGTTACTTTAGAGATTGTAGTTTTGTTATTAAAATATAACATTGAAAAGAAAACTATGTACGCGGATAAATTTCTAGAAAATAACAATATTAAAGCCTCTAGATCTAAAAAAATTGGAATCATTCAAAATTTAGAAAAAATTAAAATTTTAGAAAGAAAAATTGATAATAAAGATAAAAGAAAAAAAATAATTTTAATTTCTGAACAAGCTAAAAATAAATTAAATCAATACTTTGAATAGATTATGTCAAAAAAAAATATAGAAAACTTGTTAGATTTTTTAGATGAAATAGATAACAAATTCTTCAATCAATTTAAGAAATTAGATAAAATTGACTATGAAATAATTAAAACAATTTCTAAATTTAATAAAATCAAACAAAACAAGATGATCTTTAGAAAAGATTTAGATTTATTAAAAATTAAAACTGCAAAAAAATTTAAATTAGAAAAAAAAGAAATTTTTAATCGATTTGACAAATTAGAAAAACTTAAAATTTTTTAATGATCTTAAAAAAATTTTTATCAATTGTTTTTATTACATTTTTTTCATATTTAATTTTGCATCATTTTCAATTGCTTGTTTACTCAGGTAATTTTTTTTCCGAAGAATTAAATGCTTATGCTTATTCTGTTTATATGCCACACGGTCTTAGAATTTTATTTTTTTTAATTTATGGTTTTTGGTCTATTCCAGGACTTCTAATAGCTCATTTTGTTGCCTCTCTAGGAACAGATTTTATAAACTCTTTTCATCAATTACTTTCTATAACTATTGCAGCAATTTGTGTTCCATTAAGTGCTTTAGTTTTAGAAAAAACTTTTAAAGAAATTGAGAATAAATTTAATTTAAAGTATTTAATTTTTTTAACTTTACTCAGTGCATTTATTAATGGTTTTTTTACAAATTTTTATAGATATTTAACAATATTTGAAAAAGATCTTGTAAGGTTTTGTGATGAGTTTTTTGGTTATTTTGTTGGTGATATTTTAGGGGTAATCTTAATTGTTAGTAGTTATTTGGTGATTAAAAGAATATTCTTACTATCTATTAAATAAAATTTAATTAAAGTGATATAGTATTTGATATGCCTTCATTTGATGTAATTAGTAAAATCAATTATCAAGAATTTGATAATGCTTTAGCAAATTGCTTAAGAGAAATTAGCAATCGATATGACTTTAAAGGGCTTCACATCACTATAGAACGAAAAGATAAATCAGTTACTACCAATGCTCCTGATGAGTTAAAATTAAAGCAAGTCAATGAATTATTACAAACCCATTTGGTTAGAAGAAAAGTAGATCCAAGGGTTTTAGAAGTTAAAAGCTCAGAGGGTGCTTCGGGTGGAGCAATTAGGCAACTAAGTGAACTTAAAGAAGGTATTAGCCAAGAAAATGCTAAAAAAGTTATTGCTGACATTAAAAAACTAAAACTTAAAATTCAGGTTAAAATACAAGGTGATGAATTAAGAGTGGATGGTAAAAAAAGAGATGATCTTCAAGAAGCTATCGCAGCTATTAAAGCTATTGATATTGGGCTTCCAATAGACTTTGTGAACTTTAGAGATTAATACACTCAAACTATTTATTGTATTTGGTACAAAAAGATATAAGCAGACACTCAATTACTTAAAATTTATATCTTTCCCAACATAATGAACTTCTCTGATCTAAATATTGAAAATAAATTAAAAAAATCAATCGAATTAGCTGAATTTAAAACTCCGACCCCTATTCAAAGTCAATCGATACCAATTAGTTTAGAAGGAAAAGATGTTTTAGGAACTGCTCAAACAGGTACTGGTAAAACATTGGCATTCACAATCCCAATGCTGAATAAGCTTTTAAAAGATAAGCAAGCAATGGCTTTAATAATTTGCCCAACAAGGGAACTTGCAACACAAGTAATGGAAACTGTTTTAAAACTTAATATTAGAGAAATAGGTATTGGTAATGCTCTTTTAATTGGTGGTGAGAGTATGCAAAAACAACTTAGACAATTAAAAAAAAGAGCAAGAATTATAGTTGGAACTCCTGGAAGAATTAACGACCATATCGAGCGAAAAAGCTTGAACTTATCTAGAGTGAATTATCTTGTCCTAGATGAAACAGATCGAATGTTGGATATGGGATTTACTCCACAAATAGAGGTAATTTTAAAATTTATTCCAAAAGATCATCAAACATTATTATTTTCTGCAACTTTACCTGAAAACATTTTAAAAATTTCACAAAAATATCTAAATAATCCTGAAAGAGTATCTGTTGGATCATTATCAACTCCAATTGAAAAAATTAAACAAGAAACTTTTCAAATCACAGCTGATAAAAAATATCATGAGTTGATTAACCAATTAGTTGAAAGAAGTGGATCTATTTTAGTTTTTGTTAAAACTAAACATGGTGCTGATAAAATTGTAAAAAGATTAAAATATGACGGTCATAAGGCTGATGCTATTCATGGAAATCTCAGACAAAGCAAAAGAGATAGAGTTATTAGAGGATTTAGAAATGGTAATAGTAGGATTTTAATTGCAACAGATGTTGCAGCAAGAGGATTAGATATTCCAGTTATAAAACATGTAATCAATTACGATCTTCCACAAGTTCCAGAAGATTATATTCACCGAATAGGTAGAACTGGTAGAGCTGGAAAAGAAGGTTCAGCTTTAACTTTTTTAACGAATAGTGATCGAAATATGTGGAGATCTATACAAAAATTAATAGATCCAAATTTTAAAACTTTTCAAGAAATTGAAAAAAATAGATCTAAAAAAAATAAAAAAGATAAAAAATCATTAAATAAAAAGAAAAAATTTAGAGATGAAACAAATTCTAAATTTAAGAAAAATAAAAGATTTAACAAAAAAGAAAATAACCAAAGATCAAAATTTAAAGATAAAAAGAAATCTTTTAACAAAGATCATAAAAGATCTAAATTTAAGAACAAAGAAACAACAGCTGGTTATACAAATAATCCGAAATATTTTAGTAAAAAAAAAGAAAATCCAATAGAAAATGAAAGCTTTAAACAGAAATCTTTTAAGAAAAAAAATAAATTTAAAAATCGTAAGAGACCAAAAAATTTTTCATTCAAAAAGCACAAACGTAAATAAAATTAAAATAAATTAATTAAATATTTGTGTAAAAAATATCCTACTACAAGCAAAGATATTCCTATTAAATAAATTAACCAAAAATTCATTCCTAATGGTTTTGCAAAAAAGAATGGAAGAAAAAATAAATAGCTAACTGGAACTGCAATCAAAATACTTTTAGTAAATGTTACTGTTTTTTCAACATCTTGATGCTCATAATAAGAAAATATAATTGCAATCAAGGATGCAATTGGTAGAGCAATGATAAACCCAGATAATTTTGGGTATTGTCCAGATAACCAACTAGCAAAAGAAATTATTATTGCAGCAATTATTATTTTAATAAAAAAAAACATTAATATATTAATTTTGTAAATCTCTTAACCACAAACCTTCTGGTAACGGAACTAACAATAAATTTTTAAATCCAAAATATAATAAAAGAACAAAAATGCTTCCAAAAATCATAAATAAAGCTATTTTTTTAATACCTACGCTTAAACCTGAATTTACTAATATTAATAAATTAAAAGCAATTAAGCTTGTAAATACAAAGCCTGTTCTCTCTAAAAAATAAATCCATGCAAAAAAAACAATAATTAGTAAGAAAATTTTAACAGTATCCACATTCTCCTTTTCAACTTTAATTTCAATTTTAAAAGATCTGAAAATTAAAAGTACTGATAACAATAATAGTACAGAAGTTATTGCATAAGGAAAAACAGAAGCAAAAGGACTTAACTGGTTTGCCTCATGAAACAAAACAACTGATAAAATAATTAAACAAATTCCAGATATAAAAGAAGTAAGATCTTTAATCATTTGCTAAATCTCTTTTTGTAAATTTTTTTTATAGCTGGGAAAAATAAACTCATAATAATTAATAAAACTAAAACAAAAGATATTGGTCTTGCAAAATAGTTTGCTACAACACTGCCTTGAGCACTTCCTATGATATACGCTTGAACAAAACCCTGTTCTGCAATTTGACCTAACACCAAACCTAAAACAATTGGCGAAGCTCTAAAGCCTGATCTGTTTAAAACCCAGCCAATTAAACCAAAGAAAAACATAAAATAAACATTTAAAATATTGTTTTGAATAGAATAACTGCCAATAATTGTTAGAAAAATAATTATTGGAATTAAAACTTGTTTTGGAACTTTTAATATAGATTTATAAGCATATCGACCCATCAATAATCCTAATGGTAACATCATTATTGTTGCTAATAACAATCCAAAAATAAAAGTATAAACAATTGAAGATTGTTGAGTGAACAGAGTATCACCAGTTCTAATTCCCTGAACTAATAATGCTCCTAAAATTACTGCATCAGGAGGAGTTCCCGGTATTCCAAGACATAAAGTTGGAACAAAACCTCCTCCAACTGTTGCATTGTTCGCTGTTTCAGAGGCAATCAATCCTTCTGGTTCGCCCTTACCAAAATTTTCTTTATTTTTTGATGTTCTTTTAGCCTCTCCATAAGAAACTATACTTGCAATACTTCCACCTGCTCCAGGCAAAATTCCAACAAATGTACCAATTAATGCACCTCTAATTGCCTCAAATTTTTTTGCAAACATAATTAAAAAAGACTCTTTTAATCTAAGACTTTTAGGAGTTTCGTTTTCACCTAAATGTTTACCCTTCATGCTAGTAAGATCTAAGATCACAGGAATACAAAAAAGACCAATCATTGCACTGACAATCTCTATTCCACTATTTAAAAAACTTATATTCCAAGTCATTCTGACATCGCCACCAACGACAGCAACACCTATCATTGACATTAACAAACCAATACAGGCGCCTATTAATGATTTGATATTGTCTCCTTCTGATAATGTAGAAATCAGCGTTAATCCTAATAAAGCTAACCAAAAATATTCTGTTGGACCAAACATTAACGAAACACTTGCAAGTGGAGGGGCAAAAAGAGCAAGACATATCACACCAATTATTCCTCCTACAAATGAAGACATGCAACTAATAGACATTGCAAGATCTCCATCACCTTTTTTTGCTAATGGATATCCATCGAATGTAGTTGCAACAGCTGAAGGTGTACCAGGTGTATTAATTAAAATTGCTGACCATGATCCTCCAAAAATTGCTCCTGTATAAATTGCACCAAGAACAATAAGTCCTGATGAAGGTTCTAATGCAAATGTGAAAGGAACAAGAATGGCAACCGCCATAGTTGCCGAAAGTCCTGGCAAGGCACCAATAATGATCCCCGCCAGAACACCTGAAAATGCTAAACCTAAATTAATTAGGCTTAGTGATGACAAAAAATCTGCAAAAAGACTTGCCATCTAAAAACTTAATTATTTTATTAAACCAAGTTCTTTAGCTATCGCTTCATTAGCTGCTTGTTGTTGTTTCATAAAATCATCAATTTGATCATGACCAATGTTAACAACTACGAAAGCACCATCTTCCATCTGTTTTTTGAATTTAGGATCTGAATTAATTTTCATAATTCTATCAGACCATTCTTTAACAGTTGCTGCAGAAGCTGACTTAGGTAACGCGTAACCTCTATAAGCACCTGAAACGATATCAAAACCTAACTCTTTAAATGTAGGAACATCTGGATATGCAGGAAGTCTGCTTTCTGATGCAACAGCTAACATTCTAACTTTAGATCCTTGTTTAGCAGCAACAGTTGAGTAACCTGCTTCAGCTACAACTTGTTTACCAAGTAGTGCTTGCACTGCAGCTCCTGTACCTTTGAAAGGAACATAAGTTGTTTTGATATTTGCTTTTTGGTTTAAAGAAATTGTTAATAAGTGGTTTGCAGAATAAGTTCCAGATCCACTAAACGTTAGTTTTCCTGGATTTTTTTTTGCAAAGTCAATTAATTCTGCAAGACTATTATAAGGGCTAGATGCTTCTACTAAGATTGCATCTGGAGTATAATGGAAAAAAGAGAATACATTAATATCCTCTGTTTTGTATCCAGCTTTATCCCCTTTTGCGATTGGTTGCATAATAATATGAGGAAGGTTTACTCCCATTATAACACTACCATCACCTTTTTCAGAATTAAGTGAAGACCATCCTACTGATCCACCACCACCTGGTTTGTATTGAACAACAATATCATCATTATAAATATCTTTATAATATGGTTGTTGCATTCTAGCAGTCACATCAGATTCACCGCCAGGTCCAAATGGAATTATATTAGTTACTCCTGCATTAGCACTAGTAAACGTTACAGCTAGTAATGATATTGCAGCAAGGAACTTATTAAAAAATGTATTTAATTTCATTTATTTCCTTATGTTGATTTTTTTTAAATTTAAGAAAACCCAAACTAATTTATACTAAGCAATTGTCAATGCCGTTAAAATTTGACTTATAAGAAACTGAGAAATGTTTATAAATTGATGAAATAAAAATGAAAATAATAGATATCCAAGAGAAAATAGTACCCATTAGCTCAGAAATCAAAAATGCATATATCAGTTTTGCCAAAATGGACTGTAGTGTTGTAGCTATCAAAACAGACGTAAAAATTGATGGAGAAAATGTTGTTGGTTACGGATTTCACTCAAATGGAAGATATGCTGTAAGTGAATTATTAACGAAAAGATTTATTCCAAGACTTAAAGAGGCTGAAGAAAAAGAATTATTAAATGACGAGGGTACCAATTTTAGTCCTGAAAAAATTTGGAAAGTTTTAATGCAAAATGAAAAACCTGGAGGTCATGGTGAAAGAAGTACAGCGGTTGGCACTATTGATATGGCTGTATGGGATGTGGTTTCGAAAATTGAGAGACTTCCATTGTATGAACATTTAGCAAAAAAGTATGGTGATGGAAACTTTACTAATAAAATTTTTGTCTATGCTGCTGGTGGTTATTATTATCCTGGAAAAGATATTCAGATGCTTCAAGATGAAATGAAAAGCTATTTAGATTTAGGATATTCAACTGTTAAAATGAAAATTGGAGGAGCGTCATTAAAAGATGATCTAAATAGAATTGAAAGTGTATTAAAAATTGTTGGTGATGGGAAAAATTTATGTGTTGATGCAAATGGAAGATTTGATCTTAAAACTGCAATTGAATATGGAAAAGCAATAGAGGATTATAATTTGAAATGGTATGAAGAAGCAGGTGACCCATTAGATTATGAGCTTAATTCCAAATTGTCAGAAACTTATAAAAATGGAATTGCAACAGGAGAAAATTTATTTTCTATGCAAGATGCTAGAAATTTAATTCGATATGGTGGGATGAGAAAAGATATTGATTGGTTGCAGTTCGATTGCTCTTTAAGTTACGGTCTTGTTGAATATTTAAGAACTCTCAAAATGATGAAAGAAAATAATTGGAGCTCTACAAGAGTAGTACCTCATGGAGGTCATCAAATTTCTTGCAATATTGCTGCAGGTTTAAATCTTGGTGGAAATGAAATTTACCCAAGTTTATTTCAACCTTTTGGAGGATTTCCAGATGATTCATTAGTTGAAAATAGCTATGTTACCTTTCCTAAATTCATTGGAATGGGATACGAAAATAAAGCAAAATTAAAAGATCTATTTAAAAAATTATTTAATTAAAAAATTAGTAGTTCAGAATTGTCTAAAATTTGTTTTAAGAATTTAATGCCTTAAAAGGATCTAAAAATTCATAACCAAAAACATCAGCTACTGCTTTATAGGTTACATGACCTTTATATACGTTTAACCCTCCTAAAAAATTTTTATCCTCACTTAAAGCTTTTTGGTAACCTTTGTTTGCGAGTTTAACTAAAAAAGGTAAAGTTGCATTATTTAAAGCTAAAGTTGATGTTCTAGGAACTCCGCCTGGCATATTTGCTACACAATAATGAACAACATCATCTACAATATAAGTAGGATCTCCATGAGTAGTTGGTTTACTTGTCTCAACACATCCTCCTTGATCAATTGCTACATCAACAATAACAGAACCTCTTTTCATATTTTTAATCATATCTTTAGTAACTAATTTTGGAGCCTCTGCACCTGGAATTAAAACTCCTCCAACTAATAAGTCTGCTTCAGAAACTAGTTTTGTAAGATCAATTTTATCACTTTGCTCTGGAATAATTTTGTCACCAAACATTTCCACTAATTGTTTTAATCTAACTTCTGATTTATCAACGATATGAACTTTAGCTTGCATGCCTGTCGCAATGACTGCTGCATTCTCTCCTACTACACCACCACCTAAAATTACAACTGTTCCTCCAGTAACACCTGGAGCACCTCCCAATAAAAGTCCTCTTCCCTTTTGATTTTTTTCTAAACAATGAGCTCCAGCTTGAACTGACATTCTTCCAGCCACAGCACTCATTGGAGCTAACAATGGTAATCTTCCGTTATCATCTGTTACTGTTTCGTAAGCTATATTAACACTCTTTGATTTAACAAGCCCTTCAGTTAATTCTTTTGCTGCTGCCAAGTGAAGATATGTGTAAACAATTTGATTTTCTCTAATCATATCAACCTCAACTTTTTGAGGCTCTTTAACTTTAACAATTATATCTGCATCATTAAAAATATCAGCTGCAGTACTCGCTATTTTTGCACCTGCATTTGTATATTGATCATTTTCAAATCCAGCTTCAAACCCTCCATTGTTTTCAACAATAACTTCATGACCTTCAGATACTAAAGTTTTAACACTATCTGGTGTTAAACCTATTCTGTTTTCTTGAGGTTTTATCTCTTTAGGTACGCCTATCTTCATAAGCACTCTCCATGTCTTTTAATTTGCTTACTAGTTCTTTTGGTTTTTTTGATAATTAGTGATACCTGTTCTAAGTTTATCAATGATCTCATCTATATGTTTTTCTTCACATATAAATTGAGGAGCGATAATTAAACAATCACCAGTTGCTTTAAAGTTTACACCTGCTTCGTAACAAGCTTTAAAACATTCATAACCTGCTTTACCTGGTTTAGTATTCATTTTCATATCAATACCACCCATCATTCCATAACCTCTTATGTTCTCAACAGACTCTAAATCTTGAAGAGAAAATAATCCTTTTTGGAAATAAGGTGCTAAATTTTTTGCTCTATTAAAAATATCTTCTTTTTCAAAAATATCTTGAACAGCTAAACCTGCTGCTACTGCAACTGGAATTCCTGAATAAGTATATCCATGAAATAATTCAACAGATCCCATTGGAGAAGCATCCATTACCGCATCATAAATTTCATCTTTACATGCAACTACACCCATTGGAACAACACCATTAGTTGTTGCTTTAGCCATAGTCATTAAATCTGGAGTAACACCAAATTCATGACTTGCAAAAGAAGAACCTGTTCTTCCCCAACCTGTAATTACTTCATCAAAAATTAAAAGTATTCCATGCTTGTCACAAATTTCTCTTAATCTTTGTAAATATCCTTTAGGTGGTACTAAAGTTCCAGTAGATCCAGCAATTGGTTCTACGATACATGCTGCAATATTTTCTGGTCCAAAGTTACTTGCAATTCTCTCTAAATCATCTGCAAGATCTCCTCCTGTTTCAGGTTGACCACTAACAAATTTATGTTCTGGTAAATGTGTGTGTCTCATGTGTTGAACACCTGGCATTAAAATGCTTGCAAATGTTTTAACATTATTGATCATTCCACCAACTGAAACACATCCAATGTTCATTCCGTGATAACCTCTTTCACGTCCTACAAATCTAAATCTATGAGCATTTCCTTTTGCTCTATGATAAGCAATTGCAATTTTAATTGCAGTCTCAACAGCAGTTGAACCACAAATTGTAAAAAACATTTTATTTAAATCACCTGGAGTGTGTTTTGAAATTTTTGTAGCTAATTCAAATGAACCACCAAAACCTTGTTGGAAAGGCTGAGCATAATCTAAAGTCTCTAATTGTTTAGTAACTGCTTCTGTAATTTCTCTTCTTCCATGTCCTAATGGATTACAAAATAATCCTGAGCTTGCATCAATTTGTGTTTTTCCATGGTGAGTTTTTAGATAAACTCCTTTTGCTTCAGTAATTAATCTTGGGTTTGCTTTGAAATCTTTATTCGATGTAAACGGCATCCAATGTTCATTTAATGAATTTGGAACTGAAGTTCTTGTTTCTGAGCTCATAAAATTTTTTTCTCTCTTTATTAACTGTTATAAATATTACCAACTATTAGACTAAATCAATTAGTTTACTAGAAATATTTTGACCACCCAAAATGATGTGTCATAAGTATACAACTTTTAATTGAACCTATCTTTTTGTTTTACAACCACCCGAAATTGAATTTAAATAAGGATAATTTAATTAAATTAACATAGGGGAATAAATGAAAAAAATACTAAGTTTTATTCTAGGATCTATTTTTGCTCTTAACCTTTCAATTTCAGTTGCAAACTCTGCAGCTACTGAAGTTAGAGTTGCATACTTTCTAGAATGGCCAAGTCCAAATCTAGAGGACATGCAGAAGAAAAATTTTGCAAAAGCTCTTGGTGTACCAGTTAAGTGGACAAACTTCACAAACGGTGGAGCTATGACTGATGCAATGTTAGCAGGAGATATTGATATTTCTTACTCACAAGGTTTAGTACCTTTCATCAACGCTGTAAAATCAAATGCACCACTTAAGTTAGTGGATATTGCTATGGAATACGGAATGGGTGGAACTACTTGTGTAACATCAAATGCATCTGGAATTACAAAAGCTAACGCTACTGAATTAGAAGGTAAAAAAGTTGCTGTTCCACTAGGAACAATGGCTGAATACGTTTTTGATGAAAGTATGAAAGTTGTTGGTGCTGACAGAAGTAAAATGGATATCATTCAAATGGACCCTGAAGAAGGTGCTGCTGCATTAGTAAGTGGTGATGTTGTAATGGCATGTTTATTTGGTGGTAACTCTATTAAAGCAGCAACTGCAGTTGGTTCAAGATTATTAACTGTAGATGAAGCAAGAGCTGCTGGTATCTTAGGTATAGATATCACATCTGTTACAGATAAATTCATGAAAGAAAATCCAGGAATGCTAAGAACTTTCATCGAAGTAACTCACGAAGCAAACGACAGATACAGATCAGGTAAATCTGACATGAATGCTATGTCAAAAGCTTCTGAAATGACTGTTGCTGACATGAAAGAAACTTTAAGTGGATTTAAATTCTTAACTCCAGAAGAAACTAAAGCTTCTATGGAGAGCGGAAACCTAGATGGGTTCTTAAAAGGAATGGGAACTCCAGCTGGTAACGTAGACACAAGTTTCTTACCTTTATAATTTTAAAGGTTTAAGACTTTTTAAATAGGCGCTAATTTAAAAAATTAGTGCCTATTTTTTTTAAAAAATTTCTAATATAAGGGCGCTATGAGTGATCTTGTTTCTCAAAATCTAAATATGATTTTTAAAACTCCAAAGGGAGAAACAGTTCATGCATTAAAAGATGTTAGTTTTACATTAAAAAAAGGAGAACTACTTACTGTTCTTGGCCCATCTGGTTGTGGAAAAACAACTTTATTAAATATTACTGCTGGATTTTTAAGACCTACTTCGGGAAAAATAACTTTAAACGATAATGAAATAGATGGACCTGGTGTTGAAAGAGGAATGGTCTTTCAACAAGGTGCTTTGTTTGAATGGTTAACTGTTGCTGAAAACGTAAACTTTGGTCTTCGTATGAAAAGTGAAGATCCAGAAGTAACAGCAAAAAAAGTTGAAGAATGGTTGGATATAGTTGGGTTAAAAGGATTTGGTAACACTCCTACTTATCAATTATCAGGTGGTATGCAGCAAAGAGTTGCGCTTGCAAGATGTTTGATCAATGATCCTGATTTAATTTTAATGGATGAGCCATTAGGTGCCTTGGATGCATTAACAAGAGAAAAGATGCAGTCTTTAGTTTTAAAAATTTGGAAAGAAACTGGAAAAACAATTATTTTAATTACTCACTCTGTTGAAGAAGCTCTTTTACTTGGTGAAAGATTATATGTAATGGCACCAAGACCTGGAAGAATACATAAAGAGTACAATCTTCCATTTGCTGAAATGGGTCTTACTCAAGATTTAAGAGAAATTAAAAAAAATAAAGAATTTTCATCTACTAGAGAAGAAATTTTATCCATGATCTGGAATATGGAAGAAGAAATAATGGGGAAAGATAATTAATGTTAACCCAATTTGTAACAATACTTATTATCGTTTCTGTTATTGGGTGTGTTCTTTATGGAAGAAGATTAATCAGAACTGAAAAAGTAGATGCCGTTTTTGGTAATCCAGAAAGAGCTAAAGGTGGAACGCACTGGGTAATTGTTGGTAGTAGTGCAATTTTAATGCTCTGGCTTTATTATTCATGGGATATAGCAAAAGGTTTTTATCCAAAATCAGCAAATGAATTATGTCAGGTTGCTAAAATTAATGAGTCTTTATTAGGCTTAAAATATCAATTCCCTATAGAAGAAAGAGAATTCAAAAGTACGTCCATAATTAAAATCGAAAATAAAAATCTTGTCAAAATTGCAAATGAAATAAAGGGATCTCCAGATCTAAATGATCAACAAAAAACAATTCTTGTAAGCTACATTGATAGAACTTCTAAATTAATTCCACTGTTAACAAGTGAAGAGTTAATGGAAATGGATACCAAAATTAAACTTCAAGAAATAACAGAGGAAATAAAACTTCTAAGTTCAAACTTCCAAAAGAAAGATTATCCTTTTGAGACAGATGCTCAAAAAACTGAAAGGCAAAAACTTATTGATGAACAAGGTGGTTGGGGAATTACCACAATTGACTCTGGAAGTGGTTCTATTGAAAATACAATTGAAATACCAACTGCACCACAAACTAACAAAGGTTTAAAATTTCATGCAGCTGCAGCAGAATTAAAAAAAATTGACGATAAATTTTTTAAATTAAAAAACCATAACCCACCTTTCAAAAGTTCAATTAAACAACTTAAAGATGACATTAAAGCTTACAGAAAAGGTTTAGATGATAGTGAAGAAATAGCATCTGACTATGCAAAAAATATTGTTAAAATTGCAAGAAGAATAGAGTTTGCAAGTATCTACCCTCCTAATGCATTAAATGAAATGCAAGCAGCAATCATAGAATTTGATGAGTTACAAAATAAAGAACAGGCTGGATTAAGATTAATCGATATACTTTTATTTCCTGCCGGTACAATTGTAGCAAGTGGACCTACTTGTTCAGAGCAAGGTTCTGGTAGATGGCTACCTAAACCATCTGATACATTTAATAAGTTTGTATTGATGTCTAAACCAAGTGTTGGATACAAAAATGTTCCTCTTTTATGGATTGAAATGGTTGATGTTAGTAAAATGATTGGCTTCGTTTTACCAGATTGGATAGCTGATATTTTACCTGGTGAGTATCCAGTTCATACAAAAGATGGAATAGTTAAAGAGAACTTTAAAAGCAATGTTTTAAAAGTTGTTACTGGTGACTTTAAATTATTCAAAGTTCCTGTTCCATACGGGCATATCTGGGACTCTTTTATGAGGGTATTTTTAGGATTAGTGTTTGGAATTATCATTGGTGTTCCATTAGGATTATTTATGGGTCTTAATAGATTTGCAAAAGGTTTCTTTGATCCATTAATTGAACTTTACAGACCGGTTCCCCCACTTGCTTGGGCTCCATTAATTATTTCTGTACTTGGAATTGATAACTCTGGAAAAATATTTTTATTATTTATGGTCTCTTTATCTATTATGATTATTTCAGCAAGAGCTGGAGCATCAGGAACTCAATTATCAAAAATTCATGCCGCTCACTCATTAGGAGCTACAAAAAAACAAATATTAAGATATGTAATTTTCCCAAATTCTCTTCCAGAAATTTTAACTGGAATAAGAGTTGCGGTTGGTATGTGCTGGGGAACATTGGTTGCAGCAGAATTTTTAGCTGGAACAACTGGTATTGGTTTCGTTGAAAACGTTGCTAAAAAATACTTCCAATACGAAGTTATTTGGATAACAATATTTATAATGGGACTTCTTGGTTTATTGTTCGATGTAACTTTAAGAAAGATAATTGATAAAACTATTCCATGGCGTGGAAAAGGATAAATGAAAACTCCTTTATTAAAAAAACAAGTAATTAAAATTTTTCAAAAGTATGGTTTAAGTAAAGAACATGCTTTAATTTCAGCTAATGCATTAATCAATGCAGAACTGGTTGGTGCTTATGGTCATGGTTTATCTAGGCTCAAAATGTATTGTGATCGAATTTCCAAAAAAGTAATTAATCCAAAACCAAAAATAAAAATTAAAAAAATTTCATCTTCTATCTCACATATTGATGCAAACAATAGTATTGGATTTGTTGCTGCTGATCTTGGAATAAAAACTGCAATCAAAAATGCTCAAAAAACTGGTATTGGAATGGTTGCGGTAAAAAATAGTGGTCACTATGGTTTATCAGGTTATTACGCAGAACAAGCGGTTAAGAAAAATTTAATAGCAATGATTTATACAAATGCTCCCCCAGCAGTAGCTCCTCATGGTGCGTTAAAAACTTTATTTGGAACTAATCCAATTTGTTTTGGAACCCCTACTGGTTCTAAAATTCCTTTTATTTTAGATACATCAATCTCAATGATTAACAGAGGCAAAATTAGAGTTGCAGCAAGAAACAATCAAACAATTCCTGCAGGTGTGGCATTAGATAAATTTGGAAAACCAACTACTGATGCTAAAAAAGCATTAGCAGGAGTTCAATTACCTATTGCTGGTTTTAGAGGTTCGGGACTTGCTTGGATGGTTGATATTTTAAGTGGTGTACTAACTGGAGGAAATCATGCTGGTCGAGTTAAAGACCCTTTTGATGATTTTTCAGGACCGCAAAATATTGGACATTTGTTTATAACTTTTAAAGCAAACTTATTTCAAAAAAATTATAATCAAAGAATTAAAGATAATATTAAAACAATTAAAAAACTTCCTAAAATCAAAGGTGTTAAAGAAATAATGTATCCAGGACAAAACAAATTTAATCGTTACAAACAAAATCTTAAAAAAGAAATAAATATTCCAGATATTATTAAAAAAGATTTAGAAATTCTAAGTAACTAAAATTTAAGAAGCTTTCCTTAAAATATAAATGAAAATAAATCCTGTTATATACATCACCATTGCATAAGCAGCCGTTGGTATTATGTAAGTAATTTCATTAAAAATTTGAGTTGCAACAAATACTGCTAAAGTTCCATTTTGAAGACCACACTCTAAAGAAATACATTTTCTCTGAGCAACACCAGTTGCAAAAGCTTTAGCTATATAAAATGCTAAGATCATCATCACAATATTTAAAATTAAAACTGCTATTCCAGCTTGAGCTAAATAATTAAAAATATTTTCTCTTTCCTCAATCCATATTGCTGCAAACACAATAACAAATAATAAACTAGTGGTTCTATTGACGATGTTTATATTTGAAGAGATAAAATTTTCTGCAAATCCTCTTATAACCATTCCTATAATCACTGGAACAGTTACAACTAAAGCCATTTTTAATGCAATCCCAGTCATAGTAATATCTGTAGACATTTCAGTAACCCCTAGCATTCCAGCTGAGGTAAAAACTATAAATGGAACTGAAATAATACTAATTAAACTTCCAACAGCTGTTAAGGAAATTGATAAAGCTACATCTCCATCTGCAAACTTTGTAAGAACATTTGATGTAACACCTCCTGGTGCTGCAGCTATAATCATTAAACCTAAGGCTATTTCAATTGGTAATCTTAAAATCAAAACTAATATGTAAGCTACAATTGGTAAAAGAATTAATTGGCAAGTTATTCCAATTAAAAAATCTTTTGGATTTCTAATTACTCTTGTAAAATCTTTAATAGATAAACCAAGTCCAAGACCTAACATAATTAAAGCTAGAGCAATTGGAGCAATTTTTGTAACTATTTCCATATCTACAATTATTAAAATTATATCATGTTAACAAATTTAATAACTAAAATAAAAATTAAACCTGAGGGTGAATTGCTCAATAAAACTAGTGACTTTTATTTCTAATTATTATTTAGTTTCAAAAACTAACTTAAAGAGGAAATTATGAAAAATCTAATTAAGATAGCTTCTATCGTCCTTCTTTTTTCATTAACAATGTTTGGCTTAACAAATAAAGCTTCTGCTGCAAAATTAACTTTATATTGCAGCGTTGAAATTGATGTTTGTGAAATGCTTGAACAAGCTTATGAAAAAGAAACAGGCACAAAAGTTGCTATGACAAGAGCAAGTAGTGGAGAAACTTTTGCAAAAATTAAAGCAGAAGCTTCTAATCCAAAAGGTGATGTTTGGTTTGGTGGAACAGGTGATCCACACTTAACAGCTGCTCAGGAAAATTTAACTGAAAAATATAAATCAAAACACTTTGATGATTTATTGCCAGCAGCACAAAACCAAGCAAAAAATGCTGACTATAAATCTGTAGGGATTTATGTTGGTGCATTAGGTTTTGGATACAACAAAGATCTTTTAGCAAAAAAAGGTCTTCCAGCTCCTAAATCATGGATGGACTTAACAAAACCTATTTACAAAGGTGAAATCCAAGTAGCTAATCCAAATTCATCTGGAACTGCTTACACAACTTTAGCTACAATTCTTCAAATTTTTGGAGAAGATAAAGGTTGGGATTACATGAAGAAACTTCATGCAAATATAAACACTTATACTAAATCTGGTTCTGCTCCAATTAAAGCTACTGGAAGAGGTGAAAACTTAATTGGTATTTGTTTCCAACACGATGGTGTGAAACAAACTAAGAAAGGTTTACCTGTAGTAACTGTTTCTCCTGAAGAAGGAACTGGTTATGAAGTTGGATCAATGAGTATTATTGCTGGTGCAAGAAATATGAAGGAAGCTAAAAAGTTTTATGACTGGGCATTAAGTCCTGCAATACAAACTATGGTGTTCACTTCAGGAAAATCTTTGCAAGTACCATCTAATACTAAAGCAAAAGCTGATCCTGATGCTCCAGATTTATCAACTATAAACTTGATTGATTACAATTTTAAAGTTTATGGAGATAAAGCAACAAGAGCGAGTCTGTTATCTAAGTGGGATAAAGACGTATCTGTAATTCCTAGATAATTTTAGGAATTAATGAGAGGGCTCGTCATTTGCTGGATACTAATTGGTGGAACAGGTTTCTTTCTCTTTCCATGGTATGTAACAGGTGACGGGTTTTTCTCAATCAATTGGATTTTAGAGTATTCTTTAGAAGATTACGGATCTGCCCTACCTCAAGTTTTTATAAATAAAAAATATTGGTTATTCCCATTAATCTTTCCATTATTTTTACCCTTAACTACAATTAAATTAAATCAAACCAATCCTCTGTATTCAAAAATATTTTTATACTCAGGTTTATTTGGTTTCTTTTATTTTTTCTTACAAGGTTTTGCTGTTGGGATCAGAGGGTGGAATTATGAAATATTCCAATCAATTTTTGGAGATGTAGAAAATCAATATGGAATGGGTTCAGGTGCAGTACTAACATGTTGTGCTTTTATATTTTATATTACTCATGGTCTTGCATCTCGTGGCTGGTTAAATGGAGATAATTTTATTGTAGGAAGTATTGGAAGTATAATTATTTTAGTATCAACATTTGTATTTTTTCCAATTTTTAGAATGTTTGGTGTTGCCTTTAAAGGTACAGAAGGTGGTTACGAAATAAGTAATTTTTCAGAAAAGATTTTTAACAAAGGGATATGGGGATTAGATTGTTTATACAGTGATTATGCTTGTGGTGTTTTTTGGAATACTATTACCATGGGTACACTTACTGCTTTTTCGTCAACAATTTTAGGTTTAGGTTTTGCTCTTTTAATAGCAAGAACCAGTTTTAAATTTAAAAAAACAGTAAGAATATTATCTGTTTTACCAATTATTACTCCTCCATTTGTAATTGGTTTAGCTATCATAATTTTATTTGGAAGAACTGGTGTTGTTAGTTCATTTCTTGAATGGGGATTTGATATCGAACCTTCAAGATGGATTTATGGCTTACCAGGGATTTGGTTTGCACAAACACTTGCTTTCACACCAATTGCATTCTTAGTTTTAATTGGCGTTGTTGAAAGTGTCAGTCCATCAATGGAAGAAGCTTCACAGACATTGAGAGCTTCTAAGTGGCAAGTCTTTAAAACTGTTACTTTACCTTTAATGAGACCAGGAATTGCAAACGCATTTTTACTTGGGTTTATTGAAAGTTTAGCTGACTTTGGAAACCCTTTAGTGCTTGGAGCTGAATATGATGTTTTGTCTACTGAAATATTTTTTGCAATTGTAGGTGCACAATATGATGAAACTAAAGCGGCAATACTTGCAATGATTTTACTATCTGTTGTCTTGGTTGTTTTTTATCTTCAAAATCAGTGGTTAGGAAAAAAATCTTATATTTCAATTTCAGGTAAAGGGGATAGCGGTGTTCACCCTGAACTACCAAATAAAACAAAATGGGTAATTTATTCAACAGTGCTTCCATGGGCTTTACTAACTTTTATTATCTACGTCATGATTATGTTTGGTGGATTTGTAGAGATGTGGGGCATTGACCATAGCTTTACTTTAAAACATTACATTGAAGCCTTTAGTGTTGAATGGGTAGAAGACAGAGGCTTCTTGTGGACAGGAACTGCATGGAACTCATTTAATACAACATTTACAATTGCTTTGATTTCATCTTTACCAACTGCTGCAATAGGAATTTTAACTGCGTATCTTTTAACAAGACATAGATTTAAAGGTAAAAATGCTTTCGAATTTGGTACCATGTTAAGTTTTGCAATACCTGGTAGTGTTATTGGTGTTAGTTATGTTTTTGCTTTTAACGTTCCACCTTTAGAGCTAACAGGTACAGGAATAATTTTAGTAATTGCATTTGTATTTAGAAATATGCCAGTTGGGGTCAGAGCCGGAATAGCTGCCATGAATCAACTCGATCCTCATTTAGATGAAGCTTCTTCAACTTTAAATGCATCAAGTGCTCAAACTTTTAGAAATATAATTCTTCCATTGCTTAAACCAGCAATTACTGCTTCATTAGTATTTAGTTTTGTAAGAGCAATGACAGCAATTAGTGCTGTTATATTCTTGGTCAGTGCAAATTACGACCTAGCAGTATCTTATATTTTAGGAAGATTAGAAAATAATGACTATGGTTTAGCGATAGTATATTCATCTGCTTTAATTGTAGTAATGTTGTTTACAATTATGTTAATGCAATTAATAATAGGAAAACGTAAACTAGGAAGAAGAGATCAAAACTCATCAATTTTACAGGGAATTTAGATAATGAAAAAAGCTGAAGTAAAGTTTGAAAATATTACAAAGAAATTTAACGAAACTATAGCTGTTGATAATGTTAGTTGTAAATTTGAAGCTGGAACTTTAACAACCTTACTTGGTCCTTCTGGATGTGGAAAAACAACTTCACTGAGGATTATTGCAGGTCTTGAAAGAGCTACAAGTGGAAAAATTTTAGTTGATGATGAGGACGTAACATTACTACCTGCAACAGATAGAGATGTATCTATGGTATTTCAATCTTACGCTTTATTTCCACACATGAGTGTATTGGAAAATGTTTCTTATGGCTTAAAAATGATCAATGTAAATAAAGAGGAATACGTTCAAAAATCATTAGAAACATTAAAACTAGTAAATCTTGAGGGATATGAAAATAGAATGCCTTCAGAATTATCTGGGGGACAACAACAAAGAGTTGCTGTTGCAAGAGCGATTGTGTTGGAGCCAAAAGTACTTCTATTTGATGAGCCTCTTTCAAACTTGGATGCAAAATTAAGAAGACAGGTGAGAGAAGATATTAGGGAAATCCAACAAAAGTTGGGGGTAACAACTATTTACGTAACACATGATCAAGAAGAAGCTTTGGCTATTTCAGACAAAGTAATTGTAATGAACAATGCAGTAATTGCTCAAGAAGGTAGTCCAAAAGATCTTTATAATTTTCCTAGAAACAAATTTGTTGCAAACTTTATTGGTGATGCAAATGTTGTGAAAGCTGAGGTAATAAATAAAAATTCAAATTCATTTGATATCAAAATAGCTGAAATGAATATCAAAATTCAAAGTAACAACGAGTTAAATGGAGATATTTCTGTTGCATTAAGACCAGAAAAAATATCAATTGATAGAAATAAAGGTGATAACTATATTCATGCGACTGTAAATAATGCATCTTTTGTGGGCAGTAGTTATCAATATATTTTAAATTCTAAAGTTGGTAAATTGTATGTTGTATCTGGTGATACAAATGACATTTTTAAAGTTGGTGAAGAAGTTTTCTTGAGTATAAATGAGCAAGAAGTAAAAATTCTTAACGACTAATATTATGCTTTCAAATAAAGAAATTATCTGTCCAAATAAACTATTAGATATAGCTCATAGTAAAAAAGGAGTAAGAGCTGCAGTTGTAAATGCTGGTAAACCCTTACCCATGTTATCTGTTCAAGATGCTGTAAATGAAAATTTAATTGAACCAGTTTTTATTGGTCATGAAGTTGAAATACAAAAATGTGCTGAAGATCTTGGTTGGGATATATCAAAATACGAACTTATTCATGAGCCAGTTGAAAACAATACAGCAAAAATTGCAGCTAAACTTGCAAGTGAGGGTAAAGTTAAAATAATTGTTAAAGGACATATTCATACCGATGTACTTATGAAAGAAGTATTAAAACGAGAATACAATTTATTAGGCAAAACTAGATTAAGTCATATCTGGCATATGACTATTGGAAAAGATGATAAGTCATTAATAATAACTGATGGTGCTTTAAATGTTTTACCAAATGTTAAAACCAAAATGCATATTTTAAAAAATGTAATAAATTTTTCAAATCGAATAGGAATTGAAAGACCAAAAGTTTCTGTATTGTCTGCAACAGAAGAAGTTTTAGAAAGCGTACCAAGTTCAATTGAAGCAGCTGAAATATCAAAACTTGCAAAAGAAGAAAATTTAAACGCAGATGTATTTGGACCTTTGGCATTTGATAATAGTATTTCAAAAAAATCTGCTGGTATTAAAGGTATTAAAAATTTAGTTGCTGGAGAAGCAGATGTATTATTGGTTCCAAGCGTTGAAACTGGAAATGCTCTTGTTAAAATGATGATTTATTTTATGGGTGCATGTGCTGCAGGAGTTGTAGTAGGAGGAAAAGTTCCAGTTGTAATAACAAGTAGATCTGATGAAGCGCAAGCAAGATTAGCATCTATAGCTGCGGCAGTAGTGGCTTTGGACTAAATGATTAATTGAATTTTATAAAAAATTAACTTAAAAAACTTAAAATTTTAAAAGGAGAGAAATGGCAATTACATACTTAAAAAAATCACCAAAAACATCATCAACTGATGATACAAAAACAAGAGAAATAGTTGAAAATATTCTTAAAGATATTGAGACAAGTAAAGAAGAAGGTTGTAAAGAACTTTCTAAAAAATTTGATAAGTATGAGGGTGAAGTAGTTATCTCTAAAGAAAAAATAGAAGATATTAAAAAGAATTTAGATCAAAAAACAAAAGATGATGTCCAGTTTGCTCATGAAAGAGTGAGAAAATTTGCTGAAGCTCAATTAAAAAATTATGGTCAAGATTTTGAAGTTGAATTATCTGAAGGTTTGTATGCAGGTCAAAGGTTAATTCCTGTTAATACAGCCGGATGCTATGTACCTGCTGGAAGATATGCTCACATTGCATCTGCAGTAATGAGTGTAACAACTGCTAAAGTTGCTGGAGTTAAAAATATTTTAGTATGCAGTTCTCCAAAACCTGGTGTTGGGGTTCATCCAACTATTGTTTACACAGCTGATCTTTGTGGTGCAGATGTAATTATGAACCTTGGTGGTGTTCAAGCAATTGCTGCAATGACAAATGGTTTATTTGGAAATGCACCTGCTGATATATTGGTAGGTCCAGGTAACCAATTTGTTGCTGAAGCTAAAAGAATTTTATTTGGTAAAGTAGGTATTGATTTATTTGCAGGTCCAACAGAAATTGGAATTATTGCTGATGAAAACGCAGATCCAGAAATTGTTGCAGTAGATTTAGTTGGTCAAGCAGAACATGGATACAATTCACCAGCTTGGCTTTATACAACAAGTAAAGAATTAGCAGAAAAGGTAATTAAAAGAGTGCCTGAACTTATTGCTGATCTTCCTGAGTTACCAAGAACTAATGCTGAAGCTGCTTGGAGAGATTACGGAGAAGTTGTTCTTTGTGATACAGACGAGGAAATGGCTACAATTAGTGATGAGTATGCTCCTGAACACTTGGAAGTTCAAACTAAAAACTTAGAGTGGTTCCACAAAAGATTAAAAAATTATGGCTCTTTATTTATTGGTGAAGAAACAACTGTTGCTTATGGTGATAAATGTTCAGGAACAAATCATATTCTTCCAACTAAAGGTGCTGGAAGATATACGGGTGGTTTGTTTGTTGGTAAATTTATCAAAACTTTAAGTTTCCAAAGAATGACTAAAGAATCTACTGAACTTGTTGGAGCGGCTGCTGCTAGACTTTCAAGATATGAAGGAATGGAAGCTCATGCTAGAACTGGTGATGTTAGATTGAAAAAATACGGTTATTAAACAATTTATTAATAAGATTTAAAATGAAAAAATTTGAAGAAGTAATGAGCGTCAGCAATGAAATTGAAAACATTACTGCTGAAGAAGCTAAAAAGAAATTAAACGATCCTAACGTTCAATTTATTGATGTTAGAGATAAAGAAAGTTTTTCTAAAGGTACTATTGGAAATGCAATGCATTTAGATAGAGGTTTGCTAGAATTTTATTTAGCTGAAGGAAGTCCTATTGAAAACGATACTTTTAAAAATAATCCTGACAAAGAATATGTTGTTTTTTGTGGACTAGGTGGACAAGGAACCCTTGCTACAAAAACAATGAAAGAAATGGGAATTAAGAACGTTAAAAATATTACAGGCGGTATGTCTGAGTGGGATAAGTTAAAAGATTAGTCCTTAATTAAATCTAAAACATCAATACCTATTTGCTTAAGTATATGTATTAAGTCTATAGGTACCCAGTTTTCTCTAATTTTACCTTCGTGGTGATGATAAAAATCCATAACTCTCATAGTTACCTTTTGATTATCAGATTTGTATCCTAACCAATCATCTGACCCATAAACTGCTTGTATACTATGCCAGCCAGCAGTCATTGAAAAGTTTCCATCACCAAGTTCACAGTAGTGTCCCAGTTTCCAATAATTTCTTTCTTTAAAAGTTTTTCTAAATGGTAACTGATGATTATCAACAAATCCTTCTAGGTTTCTTCCAGTACCTATTCCACTTGGCCCATACCATATCATTTTATCATGCCAAAATTCACTTTGTGGATGATTAATTAATTTTTCTTTTAATTCTTCATCTGAATTGGTTTCCAACTCTGGCTTTATATTCAAGCTTCTTTGCATCGTTAAAGATTGGTCTAAACTTGCTTCAGAAACTTTCATATCTTTTTCAAAATAATTTACACCATCGGTATTAATTGGATTTAACCAATTTCCCTCTGATCCTCTTGAAGGTTTGATTGGGTTTTTTCCTGTTTGAAATATCAAATCTAATAAATCAATTAAGATATAACTCTCTACAATTTTATCATTTTTCAATTCATGGACTTCGCAGCATTTAAGATTTACCATTTTATTAATTGGCTTTATCCCAAAAATAGGTTTTTTGAATGTGCCTGAAAGCATAGATACTGATCCAACTTGAACTTTATCTCTAAATGTACCTCCAATGACTACTTGTTCTCTCCTCTCAATGTCAGGAAAAGCTTCAAATAGAGGTAGCCAAAATTTTTCTTTAAAATTATTTGCACTTTCAAATTCATTAACAGGGTGAAAACAATTAACTTTTACATCTTTATCAAAATAATTTTCTATATTTTGATCTAATTTAGATATTCCACCTTCTATAATTGTTTTTAAGTAGCCTCTTACTTTTGTTTTATTATTGAAATTTTCTTCAGGTGTAATTTCTAATTTTTTTACACCTTGCTGTTCTTTTAAACCTGTATCAAATTGTTGTATTGGCATTTATAATAATTTAAGTAGGGTTAATATCATAATTCAATTAAAAAAACATATGGAAAATAGGTTAGCAAAGTTTAATGAGCTGGTTCCAAGCACCCTACCCTTTGTGGAAGGAAAACTTGAAGGGCATAAAGAAAGAAAAAATTATTCTATAGTTGGACCTGGTGTAGCTGAAGATAGCAAACAATTTATAAAAATTGCTATGCCTCATAGTTTTAATTTAGGCGCTGTGTCAGCACTTCCCCAAAATGGTTCGGGCCTACATAGTCATACAACTGCAGAAGTATTTGTTATTTATTCTGGTAGATGGAGATTTTATTGGGGAGCAGAAGGAAAAGATGAAACAATTTTGAATGCTGGTGACATAATTTCAATGCCAACAAATATGTTTAGAGCATTTGAAAACGCTGGTGATGAAGAAGGATTAATTTTTGTTGTTTTAGGTGGAGATGATCCTGGAATTATAACTTGGGTTCCAAGTGTTTTAGAAAAAGCAAAAAAAACTGGTATGGCACTATTAAATGATAATTCATTAATTGATTTATCTATTAATCAAATTCCAGACGGAAAAACAATTCTCGAGCCTATTTCTCAAGAGGAAATAAAAAAATTTGATAACTATAAATTGGATCAACTAGAAAAGTTTATTTGTAAAAGTAATGAAAATTCAAAATATGAAAATAAATTAAATGAGAATATTAATTTAATTCAAATTCTTGGAAACAAATTTGAAAAAAAAGAATTCTCACCAGTTATAAATCAAGATACAGGATTTAATCTTTCGATCTTAAAATCTAGTAAGGGTCATATAACCAATTTAAAATTTGAAAAACCTACAATAATGTTCTCAAGAACTGGAAAATGGGAAATAATGATTGATGATTTTCAGTGTGTTTTAAATGCTAAAGACACAATTTCTATTCCAATTAATTCGAACGTTAATATTAAAATAGATGAAAAAGAGGAATGTTACTTAAATTGTGTAACTCAAATCTAATGAAAGGTTTTGATCCTAAATATAAAAACTTTCCTGATTACATACTAAAAATAACTAAACAAATTTGGGAAAATAAAGATGTTGAGTCTATTGCTCATTTTTATAGTGATAATATCCCAGTTAGATCACCCTTTGGTGTCACCTATGGAAACAAACCTGTAATTGATGCTACTTATGCAACATTAAAAGAATTTCCTAACAGACAATTGCTTGGTGAAGATGTGATTTGGAATGGGAATGATGATATTGGTTATCATTCATCTCATAGAATTTTAAGCAAAGGAACACATCTTGGTGATGGTTCGTATGGCAAACCAACTGGTAAAGATATTTATTACAGAGTAATTGCTGATTGTGCATGCAAAAACAATCAAGTCTATGATGAATGGATTGTTCGTGATCAAGGTGCAATGGTAAGACAAATAGGATTTACACCTAAAGATTTTGCTCAAATGCTTATAGATAAAGAAGGTGGTGTTGATAAAGCAAAACAATTGTTTAATTCAAACTCTGAGATGAATTCAGATTACAAACAAGGCATTGTACCTGATAATTCTGCTGGAGGTAAATACTCCAAAACATTAAAAAATATCTTTAAAGATGATTATGATTTTTCTGATTATGCAAGAGCTGCAACTATATTTTGGCCTGGAAACAAAATTGGACATGGGAGAGAGGATATAATCAAATTTTGGAATTCTTTAAAAAATACTTTGAGTGATATGAAGTTTTCTGTTGAGCACATTGGTTATTTGGAAGAAAAAGATAAAAATCCTAAAGCATCAATAAGATGGTTTCTAGAAGGTAAACATTCTAAAGACACTGAAGAATTTGGAGAAAAATCAAATCAAAATATTTTTATAATGGGTATAAACCATGCAGAAATAATTGATGGAAATGTTATAAGAGAATGGGTTTTGTTTGATGAGGTTGCAATTTGGAAACAAATTTTAATGAAATAAATTATGAGTAAAATTAAAACAACACATGTAGGAAGTTTACCAAGATCTAATGAATTATCCGATCTTTTATTTAAGAAAGATCAAAAAGAAAAAATAGATTTAAATCAATTTGATGAAATTGTTCAAAGAGATGTAAATGAAATTGTTAAAAAACAATTAGATGTTGGGATTGACTATATTAGTGATGGTGAAATGTCTAAGATTAGCTATGCAACTTATGTTAAAGATAGAATTGATGGCTTTTCAGGAGAGAGTGAAAGAAAAGCACCAAAAGATTTAGATGACTTTCCATCTTTTAAAGAAAGAATTGCAAGAACAGGCGGTACTCCTACTTACACAAGACCTTGTTGTACAAGTGAATTAAAAATTAAAGATAAAACTTCCCTAACAAAAGATATAAATAATTTTAAACAAGCTTTAAAAAAAAATAATCATAAAGATGCGTTCATGAATGCTGCTTCTCCAGGAGTTATTTCAGCTTTCTTGCCCAACAAATTTTATAAAAATGATGATGAATATTTAGAAAATTTATCTAACCTGATGAAAGATGAATATGAAGAAATTACATCAAATGGATTAAAACTTCAGTTAGATTGTCCAGATTTAGCACTTGCAAGACACATGACTTTTAAGGATTTGTCTGAAAAAGAATTTTTAATCAGAGCAGAAAAACAAATAGAGTGTTTAAACAACGCCATTAGTAATATTGATAGCTCTAAAATAAGAATGCACATTTGCTGGGGTAATTATGAGGGACCTCATTTACATGACATTGCACTAGAAAAAATTATGCCAATAGCTTTAAAGGCTAATATACAAACCTACTTAATTGAGTCGTCAAATCCAAGACATTCTCATGAGTGGCAAATTTTTGAAAATTTAAAAATTCCAAAAGATAAAATAATTGCTCCTGGAGTTATCGACTCAACCACAAACTTTGTCGAACATCCCGAGGTTGTAAAAAATAGAATTTTAACTTATTCAAAAGTCGTTGAGAAAGATCAGCTGGTAGCAGGAACAGATTGTGGTTTTAGCACCTTTGCTGGCTTTGGAAATGTTGATGAAAATATTGTTTATAAGAAGCTAGAGTCTTTGGTGCATGGCGCAGAACTTGCGTCAAAAGTGATTTAATTTCCTCTTTAATTTAAACTTCGTAATAGATATAGTTTTTGAACTTAAATTATAATTTAACAATAAATATAAAGAGAGAAAACATATGAGAAAAATACTAGTTACTTTATTGTTTTTACTTTTTGGAACTTCTGCTTATGCAGATTGTAACATCAAAAGTGGTTCAATAAATATTTTGGCTAATGATTTTCCTGCATTAAGAACTTTCGTTGAAACTTCTAAACAATGTAAAGGAAGTGCAGATTTTAAAGTGACTCATTCATCTGAGCACAATAAAATCGCAGTGCCAGCTCTTACTGCAAATCCATCTGAATTTTCAGCTAGAATTGCAGCAAACAGTTCAATCGTTCCTTTAATGAACCAAGACTTAATAAGACCTTTAGATGATCTTGTTAAAAAATATGGAAAAGGAATTCAAGACTCTCAATTGATCACAATTGATGGAAAAGTTATGGCTGTAGCATTTATGGCTAACACACAACACTTATACTATAGAGAAGATGTTTTAAAAGATCTTGGTATAGCTGTTCCAAAAACATATGAAGAGGTAGTTGCTGCTTCTGAAAAAATTAGAGCTTCAGGAAAAATGCAATATCCATATGCTGCTGCTTACAAAGCAGGTTGGAACTTAGCTGAGGAATTTGTGAACATGTACATTGGTCATGGTGGTGAATTCTTTAAGTCTGGAAGTGCAGAACCAAATGTAAATAACGCAAAAGGTGTAGCTACTTTAAACATGCTTAAAAAATTATCTGAATTAAGTAACCCAGATTATTTAACACATGATAGTGAAGCTATTAAAGTCGAATGGGAAGCAGGAAATGTTGCATTAATGACATTGTGGGCTTCTAGATCAGGTACACTTTTAGATGATGAAGGTGATGCTAATATTACTAAGGCTACAAAACTAACAGGTCCAGCTACTGTTGCTGGTGGAAATATCCCAGCTGCAACTTTATGGTGGGATGGTTTCACACTTGCAAAAAATAGACCTGATGCTGATGCTGAAGCAACATTTAGAGCTTTAGCGCACGCTGCATCAAATAAGAAAATGGTTGCTGATGCTGCTGACCAAGCTGTTTGGTTAGTAGAAGGATTTGTTCCAGGACCAAAATCTATTGGTGTAATTGAAGCTGTAAAAATGGGTGCAAAACCATATCCAATGTTACCACAAATGGGTTTAATGCATGGTGCATTAGGAAGTGAGATTGTTGAGTTTTTACAAGGTAAAGAGTCAGCTGAACAAGCATTGAAAGATGTTGAAGCTGCTTACACTAGTAAAGCTAAAGAACAAGGCTTTCTATAAAATCTAATCTTTAAGTGGGGACTTGATCCCCACTTAACTAAAATTTTCATGCCTAATAAAACTTTTTTTTGGTTTTTTTTACCGACAGGATTAGCAATGGTCCTATTTATTGGGCTTCCTATCATTTCTACAGGAGTTCAATCTTTTTACTCTCAGCATGATCAAGTAGTTAAAGAAGTTAAAAAATGTGATCCATTTGGCTGTACTGTTTCAATTGTAGTCGATAATGAAGCAACTACTAAAATAAGAGAAGCAAAACCTCTTGGAAAATTTAATGGTTTTGGGACGTATATAGATAGAAACCATTTAGCAACAGAAGAAATAAAAAAATTTTGGAATGAAACAGAAACTTTTGGTGAATTTGTTGATCAAGTAACCAATCTACCATTTTACAAAGCACTAATATTTACATTAACTTATTGTATATTTGTAACTCCAAATGTCTTGTTGTTAGGTTTTATTATAGCTTTGAGCTTAAACGCAATCTCAAGAAAAATTAGAGGTCCTTTAATTTTTGGTACTATTTTACCAATGATTGTAACTCCACTAGTTGGATCTTTAGTATTATTTTGGATGATAGACTCTCAAGGAATAATTGGTGCTAATATTCAAAATTTAATGAATGATCCATATTTGTCTTTGAAATCCTCTAAAACTCTAACTTGGATAACAATTATTATATATGGAATTTGGCATCACTCCCCTTTTGCATTTGTAGTTTTCTATGCTGCGCTTCAAACAGTTCCTCAAGAACCAATTGAAGCTGCAATTATTGATGGTGCTTCTAGATTTCAGAGAATTAAACATATAGTGCTCCCTCATATTTACCCGGTAGTAACATTTGTTGCCTTAATATCATTGATGGACAATTTTAGAGTATTTGAACCGATTATAGGTTTTAGTGCTGAAGGAAGCGCTCAATCTCTTTCATGGTTAATTTACGACAACTTAGTTAATGAAGAAGTAATTTTATTTGGTTCAGCAGCAGCAACATCGATGATGACAATCATCGGAATAGCTATTTTGCTTGCCCCTGTATTAGTTAGAACATGGAAAGAATTTAAAACTGCGAGATAAATATGGATTACGGTTTAGATAAAAAATCAAATACTTTAAAAACATTTAATACCATATTTATTATTTCTTGGCTGTTAGTTGCGTGCTTTCCATTCATCTGGACTTTTTGGGGATCATTTAAAGTAAGAGCAGACTTTTTCTCAAGGTCAGACTGGTGGTATGCTGTTTCAGCTTTCAATACCTTAATTGAAACTGGAGCAAAATTTACAACAAATGCTTATCATGAGGCATGGTTTGAGGGAGAATTTTGGAAAGCTTCCAAAAATACCATTATCGTTACTGTGTTTGTGGTTAGTATTTCTTTATTTTTAGGAACTTTAGGAGCTTACGCCCTTTCTAGATCAACTGAGAAATATGCATTTTGGATTTTGATGGCAGCTTTAATCTTTAGAGCTATGCCACATATAACTTTAGTATCCGGTTATCTATTTCCATTTTTTGAATTACAAATATGGGGAATACTGCCAACAACTATTGTCGTTTTGGTAGCTATTAATCAACCATTTACTTTATGGTTACTGTATTCATTCTTTAAAACAATTCCAAAAGAACTTGATGAAAGTGCGTTGATTGATGGATGTTCATATTTTCAAGCATTTAGACATATTATAATGCCAGTGATGTGGCCTGGAGTTATTACTGCTGGATTATTTAGTTTAATGCTTGCTTACAATGATTTCACAGTAACGGCTTTACTTCTAAATCAAGAAAATCATACGATGGTTCCTAAGATACAAAGTTATTTAGGGACTAACCAACATGAGGGTAATCTAATGTGGGCAGTTTCAGCAGTAGTTTCTGCAACGGCACCATTGTTTATGTTGGTAATGTTCTTCCAAAGACAAGTTATCAGTGGTTTAACTACTGGAGCTGTAAAAGGTTGAAGAAATATTACAAAGGTTTGCTATTCGGTTCCATTGGAACACTTGTTGAAACATCTGAAATTCAGAGAAAATCCTTTAATGAAGCTTTTAAAAAAAAACAATTGGATTGGTATTGGGCTAAAAAGGAATATATCAAACTACTAAACAAATCAGGAGGTAGCGATAGAATATCAGAATATGCAAAATCAAAAGGCATTAAAGTTAATGCGAAGCAATTAAGAGATTTAAAAACTAAACTGTTCAACAATTACTTAAAGAAAAATCATTTAAAATTAAGACCAGGTGTTAAAAATTTAATTAGACTTTGTAATAAAGAAAAAATAAAATTAGCTTTTGTAACCTCTACCTCAAAAAATAATATTAATTCTATTCTTTTCTCATTAAGAAAATCAATTAGTCAAAAAAATTTAAGTTTTATTGGAAATTCAGAGTTGGTAAAAAATTTAAAACCAAATCCAGATATATATCTCCTTGCATTAAAAAAACTTAATTTAAAACCTAAGGACTGTTTAGCTATTGAAGACTCTCAAGAAAGTTTAAATTCTGCAGTTAATGCAAAAATTAAATGTATAATTTTTCCAGGAAAGTTTCATTTAAATAAAAAATTTAAGAACGCTTTTAAAAAATTAGAGAAATTAAATAAAAATATTATTCTGAAATAAAATCATTTACCAGATTATTAAATCTATCTGGTTCTTCTAAATGAACATTGTGACTGCAATTTTCAAATATTTCTAGTCGACTATTCTTAATATTTTTATTTAACGTATCGACCTGTTCAAAATTATAGGAGATATCTTTATCACCCCATATAATTAGAGTGTCATTTTTAATATTTTTTAAATTATCAATACCTCTCCAATTTTTCATTGCGAGTAAAGCATTGTCAGCAGTTTCTAATGAAACATTTTTTACAGCATTAGCACATAAATAATAATTTTTATCTTTATCTCCTTTAACAAACCATTTAGGAGGAACTCTTGAAAATGATACTTCAGCACCTTCTTTCTTAAGTTTCTCTCTTGTTTGATCCATAGTTTCAAATCTACCTGGAATATCTCCAATAGATCCTGTTGCAAAACAGATTAATTTATTAACTCTATCACCAATTAATTTTGTTATTTCTTGAACAATCATTCCACCCATTGAATGTCCAATCAAATTAAATTTATCAATTTTTTTCTCATCTAAAATTTGAATTATTTTTAAAGCCATCGCATTAATTGAATTTAATGATTGTGCATTATGACTTTCACCAAAACCAGGAAGTGCTGGAGCAATAACTCTAAAATTTTTTGAAAAGTAATCTTTTTGAAAGCACCACATCTCTGAAGAACCGAGATATCCATGGACTAAAACAAATGGAAAACCCTCACCTTTATCATCTACAAAAATATTACTCATAAAAGCTTAATTATCATTTCCTTTAAAATAAACAAAACTAAAAAACTCATAAAAGCTACGATGAAAATATTTATTACCTGCCATATTTTTTTGTCATTGGCATACTTAGATAAATAATTTGATAAATATCCCAAAGTAAAGAAAAACAAAAATGAAGCAAAAGACGCTCCTATCCCAAAAGCCAATTTTTGGTTTAACAAGTAATTCTTAGAGAAATTTCCAAGAATAAAAACTGTATCAGAGTAAACATGTGGATTTAAATATGTGAACCCTAAAGTTTTTAAGAAAATATTTATCTTTGATATTGCATTAATATTACTTTGAAAATTAACTTCTTTATAATGAGTTTTTATTTTTGAATATATAAAATGAATTAAAAAAACCACCAAAACAAGATTGAAAATAAATTCTACTAATGAATTAAAAAATTGGTTAAAAAAATGAAATAAAAAAATTCCAACAAAAATTAATATCAAATCTGAAACAGAGCAAACTAAACAAACTAGAAATACATGCTGTTTTTTTAAACCTTGTTCAATTACGAAAATATTTTGAGCACCAATTGCTAAAATTAAACTTAGGCCAGTAAAAAAACCTAACAGTGCGTATTCCATTGATTTTGCTTAAACTCTTTTTCTACCTTGAACAACTCTATCAAGAATAAGAGCTACAAATAATATCGCAACACCCGCTAAAATACCTTGACCTACATTAGCGTATTGAAGTGCCTCGAGTACATCTTGGCCTAATCCTTTAGCGCCAATTAATGAAGCTACAACTACCATCGCTAAACTTAACATTACTGTTTGGTTAACTCCTGCTAATATAGAAGGAGTTGCTAATGGTAAATCTACTTTTCTAAGCAAATACCATTTAGAAGCACCATAAGCGATTGCAGCCTCTCTAATTGTTTCAGGCACTCCTCTTAAACCAAGAACAGTTAATCTAACCACAGGTGTTCCACCAAATATCATTGTAATAATAACTGCAGCAACCTTTCCTGTTCCAAAAAATGCTATAACAGGAATCATAAATACGAAAGCAGGCATTGTTTGCATAAAATCCATAATTGGTCTGATCATTGAATAAAATCTTTGACGCCTTGCACAAAAAATTCCAAGTGGAATACCAATTACAATACTTAATACAGCTGCTGTTCCTAAAAGAGCTAGTGTTGTCATAGCTTTAACCCAGAAACCTAAAAATCCCATGTAACATAAAAATCCTGCTGAATATATTGCGGCTCTAGGTCCTGCCGCTAATCCAGTTAAGGTTACAATGGTTGTAATAATTACTATCCAAGGAGTTTTTACAAAAAGTAACTCTAAGAAATCTAGTACTGATCTAATACCTATGGTTATAGCTGTAAATAAAGCATCTCCTTTTAGTACTGCATAATCGAAGATCGTTTCTACCCATTTTATTGATGTTAACCTAATATCTGGATGGGTTGGAAAGTCATCCATTAATGTAATGACACCAGGAAAACTATAATGCACTACAGAAAAAAACATAATAACTGCAGCAAACATTGTGCTGGAAACAAAGTTCTTCACTTGCATTCCAGGTTTTAGAGTTTTGTCTGATAACCATTCTGAATATCTTTTTTCTAATATTGAGTTTGCTAGTATTCCTTGAACAATTTTAATTACTATTAATAATCCAATACCAAAAATTGTAATCCAAATAGCTGAAGCTTCAATTCTTGCTACTTCATCTATGTAGCCTTGCATAGCATCTTCTAGTGATTTGATATTTCTTTTATATACATCAACTTTATCTGGATTATTTGTTATAGCTGCTTCTAACTGTTTATTTCTAAAAGCGATTGTTGACTCAACTTGTTTGATTTTTTCTACAGCTTCTTTAGTAATATTACCAAACAAACCTCTTATTATTTGAACAACAGAAAAAGTTTCAATAATTAAAAAGGCCAAAGCCCAATTCCAAATATTTCTCATTCCAAACCAAATTGGTCCTAGAATTCCAGCATACAAATTAAATGAAAATGAAAATGAAGGTTTGCTACCAATTTTTTGAAATTCTTTAATATAATATTCAGGATTAGATTTTACAAAATCTGTAATTAATTCAGACCTAGAAGGATTATGTATTTGTTTATTCTCCATCCCCACCCTCAACGACTGCTTTTAAAAGATCTGATTGTGTTAAAACACCTACTTTATTTTTATTGTTGTCTAGAACAATTAGTGGCCCATCGTTAGATTTTGACAATTCAATAAGCTTACTTAATAATTCATTTTCTCCAACACTTTGCGTACTTTCATTTAATTTTCCATTAGCATTCTCATAACTCTCAATAGATTGCATAATTGTTTTTGCTTGAACAACTTTAAGTCTTGAAATTCCTTTTACAAAGTCAGCAACATACTCATCTGCAGGACTTACAACTATTTCTTCAGGTGTACCTATTTGGATTACTTTTCCATCTCTCATAATTGCAATTCTGTGTCCTACTCTTACTGCTTCATCTAAATCATGAGTAATAAATACTGTGGTTTTTTTCATTTGTTTTGAAAGTTTGATGAATTCAGCTTGAAGCTGTCTTCTAATCAGTGGATCTAATGCACTAAAAGGCTCGTCCATTAATAGAAATTCAGGATCAGCTGCTAGTGCTCTTGCAAGACCTACCCTTTGTTGCATTCCTCCAGATAGTTCGTGAGCAAACTTATTGCCCCAACCTTGTAATTCTACAATTTCTAAAATTTTATTTGCAGCATCTAATCTGTCATTTTTACTTACACCTCTTATCTCAAGCGGCATTGCAATATTATCTACAACTGATCTATGAGGCATAAGCGCAAAGTTTTGAAAAACCATCCCTATTTTTTTATTTCTTAATTCTTGAAGGTTTTCTCTATCTAAGGTCATTACATCCTGACCATTAATTAAAATTTTTCCTGATGTTGGTTCTAAAAGTCTATTAATATGTCTTACTAATGTAGACTTTCCACTTCCAGAAAGCCCCATAACACAGAATATTTCACCTTGTTTAACATCAAACGAAACATCTGAAACTCCAATAACTGAGTTGTAATTTTCTAAAGCTTCTGTTTTTGAAATTTTTTTATTTTGGATTGCATCTAATGCTTCTTTAGAAGTATTTCCAAATACTTTCCAAACATTTTGAATTTGTATTGCTGAACCCGATGAATCCATTTTTGTCTTTTATTATAGGAAAATATACTCGGCAATCTTAAATTGCCGAGTATAGATTTTGATTTAGATTATAGTCCTAACCAACCGTCTACAGTTGATTTATTTGCTTCCATCCAAGCTCTTGCGACATCAGCTGGATCTTTTTTCTCAACTGAAACTGAATAAGCCATTGCAGAAACATCATCAGCTGTTAATTGAAAATTCTTAAAGAATTCTACAATTGCTGGTGATTGACTCTCTAAAGAAGTAGCCCAACCGATTTGGATTTGCTTAAGAGCATCTTTTGATGCAACATAAGATTTCTTGTACCAGTCAGCATCTGCTTTGGGTTGAATCATTTTATATTTTGCAGGATCATATTTTGGTTCTGTTAACATCACTACGTCAGCCATTCCCCAAATTGCATGAGGTTTGTAACAATAGAATGCATAACCTTCACCTTTTTTGATTGAGTCTAGTACTCTTGCATTTTTCACTGCTTCAGCAGCTCTAACTGCTTCGATACCAGCATCATATAAACCATAGTCTCTTAATTTAACTTGGTTAACATTTGCAGAAGCCCAACCATCAGCACCAATCCAAAACTCACCTTTACCATTTCCATCGCTGTCCATTGCTTTAACAACTTCTGGTCTTGCTAAGTCTTCAATTGCTGTAATATTCATTTTTTTTGCAAACTGTTGAGAAACACAGTAACCTTGGTTTCCTTCATATGGTTTGCTACTTAATTTTAAAGTTCCTTTTGGAACTAAATCATTAGTGTAAGCTTCTTGGTTTGGTAACCAGATATCAGGGTGAACATCGATTTCACCTTTTCCTCTATCAATCGCTGCATAAATTGCAGTATTGTTTCCAGGAACTAGTTCTGCTTCCCCACCCATTTTGTCTATAACTACTGCAGCAAGTAAATTTGCAATTGCAGTTGCACCTGTCCAACCTGGATCTCCAATTTTAACTTTTTCTGCGTTTGCAGAGAAAATTGATAAAATTGAAATTAATCCAGCTACAAGTGTAGATTTGATTATTTTCATTATCTCTCCTTAATTATTTATAAATAAAGTCTAACGCGAATTGAGATAATGTGTCAAAGAAAATAAAGATATAAAAGATAAGTATAATTATTAAATATAATTTATTCTGGATTAGACGTTAGTGTCTTTATTTCTAAAATATTTTCGTTTGGATCTTTTACAAAGAATGTTTCTTGTTCATACTTAGTACCTTTAAATCTTAAATATGGCTCATCGTAATATTTAGTACCACTATCTTTTAATCTTTGTTTTAAAGCATCAAAATCTTTTCTAGATAAATGAACACCAAAATGGGGTACTGACACATTCCCCATATCAACATCATGTCTTTCATTGTCTAACTTATGAGCACTTTTATGAAGTGTTAATTCATTACCCCAAAAGTCAACATCGGCCCACTCTTGGGCAGAATTATCTAGTCTACATCCTAATGTTTCGCTGTAAAATTTTTTTGCGACCTCTAGATCGCCACAAGGTATAGCTAAATGAAAACAGTTAGTATTCTTATACATATATAATCTCTTTTAATTGCTTAATTAATAACTATATAAAGCATGTAATTTTTATAATCAACCGCGACAAAATTTAAAATGAGTGATTTTTTACAATCGATAATTGATAGAGACCCTGCAGCAAAGTCAAAACTAAGTTTAGTTCTTACTTATCCAGGTGTTAAGGCAGTTTTCTTTCATAGACTAGCAAACTTTTTTAGTACTGCAAAATTTCATTTGATTGCAAGAATCATTTCTCAATTTTCAAGATTCTTAACTGGAATTGAAATTCATCCTAATGCAAAAATTGGAAAAAATTTATTTATAGATCATGGTATGGGAGTTGTAATTGGTGAGACTTCAGATATTGGTGATAATGTTACTATCTACCATATGGTTACACTGGGTGGAATTGCACCAAGTATAAATTCAAATGATCAAAGAAACATGAAGAGACATCCAACAATTAAAGATGAAGTAGTAATTGGATCAGGGGCACAAGTGTTAGGTCCTGTAACTGTTGGACGATGTGCAAAAATTGGAGCAAACGCTGTAATTACAAAAGATGTATCTGAAAATGCAGTGATGGTTGGAATTCCTGCTAAGAATGTTGGAATAGCTGATAGTGAATTTAAACCTTACGGAATTACTCCTGATAGTGATAAAAAATCAGAAAATGAATAATACACAAAACGATTTTATTTCTGGGATTGGAAATACTCCACTTATAAAACTTAGAGCTGCATCAGAGATTACTGGGTGCAATATTTATGGTAAGGCAGAATTTTTAAATCCAGGTGGATCTGTAAAGGATAGAGCTGCACTTGCATTAATAAAAGATGCACAAGAAAAAAAATTAATTTCTAAAGGTGGAACCGTAGTTGAGGGTACCGCTGGCAACACTGGAATTGGTTTGGGTCTTTTAGGAAATTCTTTAGGTTATAAAACTATTATTGTGATGAACGATAATCAAACTCAGGAGAAAAAAGATTTACTAAGAAACCTAGGCGCTGAGTTAAGATTAGTTGAACCGAAGCCTTATAAAGATGACAACAACTTTGTTAAAGTTGCTGCAAGACTTGCGGATGAATTAAGACCATCAAATAACAATGGAGTTATTTGGGCTAATCAATTTGATAATACTGCAAATGCTAGAGGTCATTATGAAGGAACAGGCCAAGAGATCTGGGAGCAGACAGATGGTAAGGTAGATGGTTTTGTATGTTCATCTGGAACTGGGGGCACCATTTCAGGTGTAAGTAATGCGTTAAAAGAAAAGAATAAAGATATTAAAATTTACCTTTCAGATCCTAAAGGTTCTGCTCTTTATAATTATATAAAGAATGGAGAGCTAAAATCTGAAGGAGGATCTATAACAGAGGGAATTGGTTCAAGTAGAGTGACAGCTAACTTTGGTGAGGCCAAAATTGATGATGCCTACTCTATTGATGATCATGAAGCTCTACCCATTCTTTATGATTTAATTCAAAACGAAGGCTTAAGTTTAGGTACAAGTTGTGGAATAAATATTGCTGGAGCTATTAGAATGGGAAAAGAATTAGGACCTGGTAAAACTATAGTAACCATTCTTTGTGATAGAAGCGATAAATATGCAACTAAGATGTTTAATAAAAAATTCTTAGAAGAAAAAGGTCTACCAATACCTAATTGGTTTTAAATATAAATCTTATCTGCTAATCCGTAACAAAGTATTGCACTTAGCAAAGTTAGAATACCTGGTGCAATAATTCCTTCATTAGATGTTTGTGGTGTGTGACCAAGCTTATTGATTTTAATATTATAAATACCAACGATAAAAGCTGAAAGGTTTTGTAAAAACACTAAATTAAAAAATGCCCATGTTCCTTGGAGACCATCAGGTCTAATAAAGCCAACCCATATCGCCATTACAACAGCACCTATAAACAAAGAACCAAAAAATCTGGTCATTCCGGCACCAGTATCATCGATACCAAATTTATCTAAAAATTTCTTAGTAGCAAAAACGGTTTGATATGCATAAACAGCAAAAACAATAAAATGTACTAAAAATATAATTAAATAAAAAATTCCATTAAACTTTTCGATCATGACAAAACCCTATCAAATTTTACCATCAGATAAAACAACATAATCAGCAATTTTTGTGCTCCTTAATTGCATAACTGATGCGCGTTATAAACACGAGAGACATTGTCATGAATATGTAACAGTCTTCGATTACTTATAATTAATAATTAAAAAAGAAAGATAAAATGAAAAAAATAATAATAATTTTGATGCTTAGTTTATTTACTACAATTGCTAACGCTGACGGCCATGCAAAAGCAAATGCGTTTGCTATTACTTTGAAAGTTCCAGCTAGTGATGTTGCTAAAGTTGAAGAAATGTTGAAAACACACCATAAATGGATGAAAGAAACTCATCCAATGACCGGTGAAAAAAAATTAAATTCATATTCAGTTATCAAAGGACCTGAATGGAATAATCCTGCAGATCCTTCACAAGGTATGACTGGAAATATGTATTTTATTTTAACTGAGTATTATGAAAATCCTGCTGGTTTTCAAAATCATCAAGAGCTTGGAAGCAAATGGCCAATGATACAAGAATTTCAACAAATGCTATTCAGTTATGTTGTGGGATATACATTTCCTGGAACAACTGTTGTCACAATAGAATAGAAAGAAGATAATTGTGAGAAAAATAATAATAACTTTATTCAGTGTTCTATATCTAACATCTGCACACTCGGATATGTCTGATAGTGACAAAAATAGAGCTTGGGAATGTAGTGGTATTTATATGGCTAACTATTTCTTGCCACTTGGTGAAACATTTGAATATAGTATGAAAGAAAAATCTATGGCATCAGTTAAAGTTTTAAAAGCTTATGCCTTAGAAGTTGGAGTCCCTGAAAAGCAATGGGATGAAGGAGTAAACAAAGCTGTTGATAAGTTTTATGGATCTAAATTTGACGAGGATAAAACTAATGCCTGTCACGAATTTGTAAACTCAACGGTACCTAATGGAGAAGATAGAGTTAAAAAAGTAGTACAAACTCTATATTAGAAAGGAGTAAAAAATATGTCTAAATTTTATATTATTGGAAAGATTAGTCGTGATCTTGCTTTAAGAATGCAGAGCGATCCTAATGCAGATAGAGGAGCAGCGATCAAAGCTATTTGTGATACTGTTGGAGTTAAGTTTCATAGTTATGAATGGGTTCGAGGAAGATTTGATGTAATCAATGTTATTGAAGGAGATTATGAAAGTGTTCTTGGAATGAAAGTTGCAATTATGAATGCAGGATTAATGGAAGATATTATGATTCATGAAGTATTTGATTATAATAAAACTTTCAACAAAGCTGCAGATGCTGGAAAAAACTTTAAAAAACCAGGTGAATAAAAGAAAGGGATAAATGTCTATCTTAGAAAAATATAGTGCTGCATTAAAAAATAAAGACGAAGCAACAATGAATGAGCTTTTGCATGATGATTTTAAATTTACAATGCATAAATCAGGAACTGTTTTAACAAAAGGTGATGTTATCAAATGGGCAATGAGTGGTGACATCAATCAAGATAAAGTTAGAATTGTTTACGAGAATGATGAAGTTGGAATTCATCATGCTTTTGTTACATTTAACGATGGAAATGTTGAGGCTGTAATGGCGGTTTATAAATATGACAATGGAAAAATTGTTAGTTTAGAAACTGGTGCTACTCCAATGCCTAAATAATTATATATATTTAGCGGGATTTCATTTAATATTATTAAATGAGTCTCACTACTTCATACTTGTTCCTAGGTGTTGCTGTATTCTTAGGAGTTACCTCAAACAGTTTTGCCAAAAGTGCTGAAGGTTTTACTCTTCTCTTTCCAAGTATAATTACCGCAATTACAATTGTATTGTGCATGTATGCGCTTTCATTGGTGATGAAGAATATACCAATGGGTATCACTTACGCTTCATTTGCGGGATTAACAATCATTGCAACGGTTATAGTAGGTGTAATTAAATATAATCAAGTTCCAAATCTTTACTCCATGATCGGACTAGCATTTATAATTATTGGAGTTTTAATGGTTAATTTGTTAGGAAGTAAATAATATGAAACCTCTTATAGGATATTTGTTTTTATCTAACGGTATAATTTTTGGAATAGCTTCAAACAGTTTTGCTAAAATTTCTGAAGGTTTTACAAAGCTAACTCCTTCAATTTTATGTATCCTGTTTATGTGTATTACAATGTTTTCAATTGCAAAAGCTATGCATGCAATACCTGTTGGATTTGCTTATTCAATTTATAGTGGTTTGACAGTAACAGGAGTTGTTCTTTTCGCTGTATTAAAATTTAACCAAGTTCCTAATGTTTATGGGATAATTGGAATTGCTTTAATTATTATTGGCGTAGTAATGGTTAATTACTTAGGTCGATTAAATTGATATTTTTTTAAAATGTCTGGAAGTTGATAACTTCCATCTTCATTTAAAGATAGTTCATATTCATTAACAACAGTGCTTGTGTCTAATGGAGAATATAAATGTGGGTACATATCACCATTTGATGCTTGTTCCCAAAGTAAGTGTTCAAGTTTAAAAGCATTTACTCTTAATAAAACTAGGTTTTCTTTATTTGGAAAATGTTTTTTTAAGGTTTCCTCTACCTGATCTTCTTCTGAGAAATGAATATAGCCATCTTTAATATCTTTTTCAGATCCACCATAAGTTCCTGATTGCTTAGCTTTTTGCCATTCTTCTTTATCTATGACTTTAAAAATAAATTCTAAATTCATTTTACCAGGAAGAGTTTGGTCCTTTTAAAAATTCTAGTTCTTCTTCAGTAGACTCTCTTCCTAAAATTTCATTTCTATGTGGATATCTATGAAACTGTCTAATTGCTTTAGTGTGGTCTTGCCAAAATTTTTTAATCTTATTGTATCCTTCATGTTCCCTTAAATATTTATTTAATAAGTAATAAGCCATTTCATGATCACTAATTTCTTCACTGTGAATTAAAGGTAAAAGCATAAAAAATCTTTGGTCAACATTCATAGCTTCTAAATATCCAGAATAAACTGCATCATTTACTATCAATCTAGTTTTTTGATCTTGAGCAAATGCTTTTTTATCATCTCTAAACATATTTCTTGAAAATTGATCAAACAAAATTACCAAAGCTAAACAGCTCATAGGATTATCCTGCCAATCATCATATTCATTTTGACAAGCAAGTTCGTAATCATTTAAAAAATTATCTTTTATCTTTTGATCAAATTTATCATCCTTCTTAAATCTCATCTCAAAAGGAGTTTCTTTAAACCAGAAATCTAAAATTGATTGCGCTCGTTCTGGTATCATTCAGCTAAAGGTTTTAATAATTTTAATATTTGTTTATGATTTGCTTTATTATTTGAGACAATAATATTTCCTCCTACCACAGGATTTCTATTACCCCACGTAGTTACTATGGCCCCACTTGCTCTAACTATTGGCATTATTGGATGAATGTCCCAAATCTTGTTTGCACACTGTGCAACCATTTCCAATCTACCTTCAGCTAGTTGACAATATGTTAAAGCATCAAAACATGGAAATTGCATTCTTTTAATAAATTTTTGAATTTTGGATTGTTGTTTTAAGGTTAATTGATTATGAAAAGCTGCAGCTAACTTTGAATTTGCAAAATTTAATTTGGAATTAACTTTTAATTTTCTTTTTTTGTTATTTTCAAAAACATATGCCGTGTTTTTATTTACATTTAAATAATATTTTTTCATTTTAGGAAAATTTGCTAATCCTAAAATTGGCTCTCCATTATAATTTAATGAAATCAGATTACTCCAACTAGGATTACCAACAACATATGATCTAGTTCCATCAATTGGGTCAATTACCCATGAAAATTCACTTTTGGTATTTTTGTGACCATACTCCTCACCTATAATTTGGTGATCTGGAAATCTTTTAGAAATCTTGGACCTTATAAACTTTTCAAAAGCTTTGTCAGATGTAGTTACAGGGTCATAACCTTTACCTTTCATTTTATTGGTTATCTTGAATGGTTTATCTAACTTAGCATAATAAAATTTTGTTAGATCTTTTGCTAACTGGTTTAAAAAACTTGAAAATGCTGGATATTTTTTTGTATCAAAATTATTCACAAAGAACTCTTACTATTTAATTTATATTGATTAAAGTTAAATTTTAAATAATGCTCAAGTATTATTTATGAAAATCGAGCTTCACGAAAATAAAGTTTACTTCAATAATGGTACTGAGAAAAAAGAAATACATCCTTTTTGGTTAAGAGAAAGAGTAGATGGTGAAGAATTTGTTGATAAAGGAACTCAGCAAAGACTTTTTGACCCAACAAGCTTGAGTAATGATATAATAATTAATAAAGCGTCTATTAATGAGGAATTTTTAGAAGTTAACTTTAATGATGGGATTAGTTCTAAGCTTAATCTTAATAAAATTGCTTTAGAATTCTCAAAAGTAGATACAGTTATAAAATCTATAGAAAAAACTAAATGGGATTCTAGTTTAAGTAATATCAAAAATTTTGAATACCAAAATAATTTTTACGAAAGTAAAGAAATGCATGACTTACTCGTTTCTTTCTATAAGTTTGGATTTGTTGTAATTAAAAATATACCAACAATTAAAAATTATATTGTTGAATTTGCAAACTCAATTGGCAGTGTAAGACGAACTAACTTTGGAGAATATTTTGATGTTAAATCAAAACCTGATCCTAATGATCTTGCATATACTTCTTTAGCTCTTGCACCACACACAGATAATCCATATCGAAACCCTGTTCCATGTATCCAACTTTTACATTGTATAGAGAGTAAAGTTTCAGGAGGATATTCTACATTGGTTGATGGATATACCGTTACTGAAGATTTAAAGAAAAGTTATCCTGATTATTATAAAATCTTAACAGAAGTAAAAGTAAGATTTAAATTTATTGATAAAGAAGTTGTTTTAGAATCTTTTTGTCCTTTAATTGAACTAGATGAGAATAAAAATTTTAAACAAGTAAGATTTAGCCCAAGATTAGATTTTGTTCCAATTTTAGATAAAGAAGAATTAGATTTATACTATCAAGCAAGAAAAAAACTATCTGAGATGTACAATTCAGATAAATATAGAATTGAATTTAAACTTGCTCCAAAAGATTTAATGATGATGGATAATCATAGATTGCTTCATGGGCGAACAGTTTATGATGCAAATCAAGGTGAAAGATTTTTACAAGGTTGCTATATAGACTACGATAGTACCGAAGGAAAATTAAGACACTTAAAAAGAAAGTTTAATCTGTAGAAATATTTTCTATTTGGGCTTCGGCATCTCTAATTGATTTTTCATAATCTAAGGCCATTTGATCAGCGCTTATAACTTCAACTTTTTCAATTCCAAAAAAGTTTAAAATAAATTTTAACCATGGCGTTAAAAAATCCTCAGAGCTATTCAGCTTTGTTCCTCCAGAAGTAATCACAAGATAAGCTTTTTTATTTTTTAATAACCCCTCTCTTCTACCATTAGGTTTAAATTTAAAGGTTTCCCCTATTCTTGCAGCTAAATCTGACCAAGCTTTAAGGGTTGCAGGTGGTCCGTAATTGTATATTGGAGCTGAAATTATAATAATATCACTCTCTTTTAATTCTTTTACAAGCTTATCAGATAGTTCAAACATTTTCTTATGCTCTTCTGTTTGATCTTTTTCATCAATATTCATTCCAGACTCTGTCAGGCCGCTTACAAAAAGCATTTCATCATCTAAATCTCTATAAATTACTTCATCCTCTGGTTTTTTGATTTTTTCTAAAAGTTTTTTTGCTAATGCCCTCGAAGTTGAGCCTTTTTTTCTAGCACTTGAATCTATTTGATAAATTTTCATAAAACACACTAACCAAAATTTTGCATAAAAGGAAAGATTTTAATTATATAAAAACCAACTGCTTGCAATTGATTAGTTAAAATCAAAATTCCAGTTATTAATAAAGTTATTCCACCTATTTTTGATATTAAATTAATATTCTTCTTAAAGTTTTTAGAAAATAATAAAAATCTTTGAATTAAATATCCTGATAAAACAAAAGGTATAGCCAAACCTAGAGAATAAAAAATTAACATTATAACTGCTTTTGATAAAGTTTCTTCAATAGATGCTAAAGCTAAAATTGATCCTAAAATTGGACCAATACATGGTGTCCAACCAAAACCAAAAGCAACACCAATCACATATGGGAAAAGAATATTTCTTGATTCTTTTGCATCAAATCTTTTTTCAAAGTTTAAATACGAAATATTAATAATTCCAATTAATTGAAGAGAAAAAATTACAATTATAATTCCAGCTAAAATTCTTAATATTTCTGAATTTTGTAAAAGTGCTTGTCCTAAAAAAGATGCAGATGCTCCTAAGATAACAAATACAGTTGAAAACCCTAGACAAAATAAAATCAATGGGAAAATATTTGTTTGTTTTTTATTTAAAATTTCTTGTAGTGACTGACCTGAGATATAAGAAATGTATCCAGGGATTAAGGGTAAAACACAAGGAGATAAAAAACTTATTAACCCTGCCCCAAAAGCAATTAAATATTCAATCATCTATCCAGTGTTTTTCATTGCTGCAGAAATTCCTGCAATAGATGTCATTAAAGCATCGTCTAAAAATTTCTTATCTAAATTTTTATATTTTTTGTTTGTTAATTTATTCATTATATTTGCCTGAAGAATGTTTAGCATCTCAGTATAGTTGTTTCTGATAAATAAAGCTTTTCTAAACTCTTTTCTCTCTTTTATAACTTCTTTTGGAGTAATTTTATTGTGCAATTTGACCAATGCATCAAATTGAAACCTCAATCTTTTTCCAATTCTTATTAAAGATTGATCGGCCAAATTATTTTCATAAATCACTGATATTTCAGGATCAACCTTTGAAATCACCATGTCCAAAATATCCATTGTTGATACAAAATAAGGCCAGTTCCTCTCCATGTCTGTCATAGTTTTTTTAAATTTTTTTATTGATCCATATCTCAAAGCCTCAGTTGTACCAAGCCATGCAGGTAGCATTAATCTAATTTGTGTCCAAGCAAATACCCAGGGGATTGCTCTTAAACTTTGAATATTATCAACATTTTTTCTTTTGGTAGGTCTTGAACCAATTGCGAGTTTTCCAAGAGATTTATGTGGAGTAACAGTTTTAAAATATCTAATAAAATCTTCGCTTTGATTTAAATACTTCCGGTAAGCAGATGTAGAAATCTCAGACATTTTTTGAATAAGCTCTCGCCAATTTGGTTTAGATCTAGGAGGTGGATTTAAAGTAGCCTCCATTACTGCACCGATATAACTACATAGGTTGTATTCAGCTAAAGGTTTATATCCATATTTTTGTTGTATCACTTCTCCTTGATCAGTAATTCTAATTTTTCCATTTACTGTTCCAGATGGTTGAGATTTCAGAGTTGCCTGAATTGGTCCTCCTCCTCTTCCTGGAGATCCTCCTCTTCCATGGAAAAATACAAGATCTATTTTATATTTTTTAGCTAAATTTCTAAGTTCTTCTTGAAGTTTATATTGATGCCAACTTGCAGATAGTTTTCCTGCATCTTTACTAGAGTCTGAATATCCAATCATTACTTCTTGTTTTGAGTTGATCATTTTTCTATACCAAGGAAGTTTAAATAAATTTTGCATAACACCTTTTGCATTCTTTAAATCATCTAAAGTTTCAAAAAGTGGTACTACTCTTAACAAATTCTTTGTTTCAGCTTGCAATTGCAATAAATAAACAGATAAAATATCAGATGCTTTTGAAGTCATTGAAATTACATAAGCACCCATACATTGCTCTGGCTCTTTAGATATTTGTTTAAATGTTTTCCAAACCTCTAAATTCTCTTTGTCTCTTAAATTAATTTTATTAACAAAATATTTTTTTTGTTTTATTGATTTATTAAGTAATTCAATTTTCTTTTCTTCAGGTAATTGTGAATAATTTATTTTATTTTTCTTTTTAAATATTTCATTTAAAATTTTTTCATGTCTATCAGACTCCTGTCTGATATCTAATCTTGCTAAATTTATTCCAAAACATCTAACTCTTCTTATCAAATCCAACAAATCTGCATTTGCAATATGTTGGCCTTTGTTCATGTTTAAGGATGTTCTTACTTCTCTTAATGGATTTATAATTTCATACTTATCTTTTAGTAATTTATTTTCATCTAATGGTTTATTATAATTTATATGTGCTTCAATTAACTGATGTGTTCTTCTTACTTTGTCTCTTAAAGGTCTTAAATAAACTCTATAAGGTTCAAAACTATTTCCAGTAACTTTTTTAATTTTATTAGAACATTCTTCCATTGATAAATCTTGAATTAATTTTGTAAGTTCTCTTTCGTATAACTTTGCAGCTTGCCATCTTGAAAACAAAATTACTTTTTTTGTTACTTCAGATGTAACATTTGGATTTCCATCTCTATCTCCACCCATCCATGAACCAAATTGAATTGGATTAAAGTTTCTAGGAAGATCTTTATTTAAATTTTTTCTGAAAATATCATTCAATCTTTTATAAACTCTTGGAATTGTGTCCCATAAACTATCCTCTATTACAGCCAAACCCCATCTAGCTTCATCTAGTGGTGATGGTTTGGTTCTTTTTAAATCATCAGTTTTCCAAATAATGGCTATCTCAGAATACAGTTTTCGATCTATTTCAATAATCTTTGCGGGGTATTTTTTATAAAGATGACGTTGCTCCATCAAAGTAGTTAAATTTGCATATTTTTGAATTAGTGTTCTTCTTTTTACTTCTGTTGGATGTGCTGTGAGAACTATTCCAATATCAAGTTTTGTTGCCTGATCATAAATTTTTTTGTCAGAAATTTTTCTATTTTTAAATAGGTTGTTAATTATATCCTCAATAAATAGATTTTGTTTTTTGCTCTTAAAATATGGATTATCGTATTCATTAAGTTTTCTAGAAGCATCTAACGACTCTGCTAAATTCATTAAATTTAAAATATGTGAAAAAGCTCGAGTGACCTTAAAAGTAATTTCAGGTGAAAGCTTTCTGATATCTTTTGAAATTTTGGAAAATACTTTTCTTTTATTTTTATCTAATAAGGTATTTTTAGATAATAATCTTAATCGCTCAACTATATTGAAAAATTTTATGCCTTCTTGATCTTTGATTACTCTTCCAAGAAAAGTTCCTAATAATCTTATATCTTCTCTTAAAAGCTTAGTGGGTATTCGTTCATAGTAAAGATCTCTCTGCTTCATTACTTAAAATAAATTTTTTTTGCAAAACTCCTTTTGTGTTTGTTTTTACACCAAAAAAGAATCCTGAATATCTAAATTTTCGCAAATCAGCCTTGTCCATTCCTTTTGTAGCTGTTGAAACGTACAGTTCTTGATTATTCTTACCACCAAACGCACAATTTGTAATATTTTTTGCTGGAAACTGAATTCTATGAATTAATTTTGCTCTACTATTAAATACTGAGACACATGCCCCTCGAAAATGGGCAACCCATAAATTTTTATTTTTATCTACAGTCATTCCATCTGGAACTCCTTCTTCAGGAGTTAACTTTTTGAATATTTTTTTACTAATTATTTTATTATTTTTATTTATCTTAATTTTATAGATAGTTTTTTTAGGACTATCAGTGTGGTAAAAATTATATTGATCGATAAATGCTGGGCCATTTGTAATTCTATAATTTTTATCAACTTTAGTTAATTTAAGATTTTTATCTAATTTATACAAAGATCCTTTTTCAATTTTTCTCTCTAAATTATCCATGGTACCAAACCAAAGATTTCCAGCAGGATCTGTTTTACCATCGTTTATTCTATTCAATTTTAATTTAGGTTCTATAGGTATCGATTTTAAAACTTTTTTTGATTTTAAATTTTGAATTCTTATTTCACCTTGCAATCCTAAAATAAATATATGATCTCTTATGTGAGCAATGAAACCTACTTCCTTATTTACTTTAAATATTTTCTTTTTTTTATTTTTTATATTTAAAGAACAAATTTTCTTTTTCTTTATATCAACAAAATAAATTGAGTTGTGTTCTTTAACCCAAAGTGTTCCCTCACCTAAGGTACATCTTATTTTCCAAATTGGTTTAGGCTCTGTAGTTTTAATTTTATTCATTTACTTCAAACTCTTTAATAAAGTCCTCATTTGGATTTATACCAATACCTACATTGTCTGTCACTGATGCAAATCCATTATTATTTTTAACTTGATCTAAAATTGAAAAATTTTCTTTTGGTAGACCTGTAATAAAGATATTTTTCTCTGTTGTGTCAAATTCGAGCATAGATTTTGTTGGGTATAATCCCCCTGGCATATCTGGTTGTGCAGTCAATAAATGGAGATTTACCGCTATACTTACAGCAGATCCCCAAACATGATTAATAACAGGAACAAAGTTTGCTTGCGCTAAAGCTGCAACTTTCAAATATTCTGTAATACCTCCTAATCCACATACCTCTGGTTGAGCTATATCAATGCAATCATTGTTAATTAATTTATTCCAACCATACTTTGTAAATTCTGCTTCACCTCCAGCAACACTAGTTGATATATTTTTTTTTAATTCCCTATAACCATTGTAATCTTCAGGAGCAACAGGTTCTTCAAACCAATAAACATCTAGTTCATCAAGTCCTTTTCCAACATAAAGAGCATCTTTCAGATTATAAGCATGGTTAGCATCCACCATTAATTTAAAATCTTTACCTATAGAATTTCTAACTGCTTGAACTAACTTCAAATCTTCTTTTGGACCTAATCCAACCTTCATTTTCATCGCTTTAAAGTTTTTTGATTTAATTTGTTTTGCTTCTTCTTCAAACAATGGAATTAGCTCATCAACTGATTTTTTTTGCAACATCATTCCATATCCATACACAGGAACTTTATTATTACATTTTCCACCAACAAGTTGGTAAAGAGGAGAGTTTGTTTTTTTTCCTAAGATATCCCAAAGAGCTATGTCAACTCCTGACAAAGCTTGTATTGGCATTCCTTTTTGACCACTATCTCTTAAAAGATTGTAAACTTTTTGCCAGATATGTTCTTTATTCAAAGGGTTTTCACCTATTATTAAAGGCTGAATTACCTTTTCAACAATGAACTTATTGGCTAAAGCAATATTACCTGGACCAAAACATTCGCCCCATCCAGTAATACCTTCGTCAGTTTGTACTTCGACTAAATGAGCTGTTCTGTGCTTATAATATTGTTGTGAATAACCTAATTCTTTCTCTAACTCATATTTAAGTACATGACTTTTAATAGAAGTTATTTTCACAAAAGATTATAAAGCAACTACTTTAGAGTTTTGCTCTCCTAAATTTTCAATTGATAATCTCATTGTATCACCAGCTTTTAAGAATTGTTGTGGTTTCATTCCCATACCAACTCCTGGAGGTGTACCAGTTGTAATTATATCTCCTGGCTGTAATGACATGAATTTACTTAAATAAGATACAATAACGTTAACATTAAAAATCATAGTATTAGTGTTTCCAGTTTGCATTCTTTGACCATTAACATCTAAACTCATTTTTAAATTATTAATGTCAGCAATTTCATCTTTAGTTACTAAGTAAGGTCCAATTGGTCCATACGTGTCATGAGATTTTCCTTTAACCCATTGACCCATTTTTTCTATTTGCCATTCTCTTTCACTAATATCGTTTACTAAACAATATCCTAAGATGTGATCTTGTGACTGAGCTTCTGAAATATGTTTTGTATGTTTTCCAATTACAATTCCTAATTCTACTTCCCAGTCTAATTTTTTTGAACCAGACACAATTTCGATATCATCGTTAGGACCATTGATACAACTTGTTGCTTTCATAAAAGTAATTGGCTCAGATGGAACTTCTGCTCCTGTTTCAGCAGCGTGATCTGAAAAGTTTAAACCTATTGCAATAAATTTTCCTGGTTTTGTAATACATGAACCAATTCTTTCACTTGAAGATATTTCTGGAAGAGATGATAAATCAGCGCTTTGTAATTTTGAAATAGTTTCAAAATTTAAATGATCAGGATTTAAATCTGAAATATGTGAACTGATATCTCTAATTTTACCATCCTTGTCTAAAGCTGCTGGTTTTTCTTGTCCTTTTTGACCTACTCTTAATAATTTCATAATTATCCTTTTGTTATTAAATTATATTGAAATTCCACCATCAACAGAAATTGTAGTTCCTGTTGTAAATGTTGCATCATCACTTGCTAGATAAACTGCAACTGCAGCAATCTCTTCTGCAGTTCCTAATCTTCCCATTGGTTGTCTTGCAATAAAATCTTTTTTTGCCTGAACTGGATCTGGGCTCTGGTTTACTCTATCTTGCCATGATGGTGAATAAACTGTTCCAGGAGCAATTGAATTACATCTGATATTTTGTTTTACAAAGTCAGCTGCAATTGCTTTAGTTAAACCTATTACAGCACCTTTTGTTGTCCCATAAACAAATCTGTTTGGAAAACCTTTTAAACTTGAAGCACATGAAGACACATTAATAATACTTCCACCATTTTGTTTTATCATTAGTGGTAGTATCGCCTTACACATAAAATACATTGATTTAACATTTACATTTGATGAGAAATCCCAATCTTTTTCATCACATTCAAGAATTGTTCCATGATGAACAAATCCAACTGCATTAAATAACACATCTACTTTATCAAGAGTTTTGGTAAATTCTAAGATAGCGTTGTTATCAGTTGAGTCTAATTTGGTAACTTTGATATCTGGATATTCTTTATTTAATTCTGCTAATGTTTTATCGTTTAAATCTGTAGCTGTTACGTGAGCTCCTTCTTTATGAAATGCAATTGCTGTTGCTTTTCCAATTCCTTGTCCTGCTGCTGTTACAACAATTTGTTTCCCATTAAGTCTTCCACTCATTTCTTATTTATCCTTTCAATCTCGTTATAAAGTGAACTGTGATCAGTGTTACCATGACCATTATCAACTAAAGTCTTATACATTTCTTTAACTAAATTTGAAATAGGTAAATGAGTATTATAAGAATTTGCACATTCTAAAATATTATTCATATCTTTCAAATGAGTATAAGTCTTACCCTTAGGGGTAAAATCTTTATCAATCATTCTTTTTCCATGTGTTTGAAGTATTTTGCTATCTGCCCATCCACCTGAAAGAGCTTTGATTAATTTGTTTGGATCTGCTCCAGCTTTTTCACATAGTGTTATGGCTTCTGCAACCGCTCCTATTGTAACTCCAACAACAATTTGATTTGCTAGTTTTGATACTTGTCCACTTCCAATGGGTCCAACTAATGTTGGGTTTCCCATTGCTTTTAAAATTTTTTCAGAATTTTCAAATACATTTTGTTCACCTCCAACCATAATGGCTAGTGAAGCTTCTTCTGCTCCAATTGTTCCTCCTGAAACTGGTGCGTCTAAATAATTTACATTTTTTGATTTTAAATTTGTTCCATGTTTTGTTGCTGTGGTAGGTTTTACAGAACTCATATCTATAACTGTTGAACCTGATTTTAAGTTGTTCAAAAAATCTATACTAGAAGTTATTGCATCTACCGCACTATCGTCAGTTAACATAGTAATAATAAAATCGCTGTCTTTAACTACATCACCTATAGTTTTTGAAATTTCTGCACCAAACTCTTTTAATGGTTCTGCTTTTTCTATTGATCGATTGAACGCTTTTAATTTAAATCCAGATTTTAATATATTTTTAGCCATTGGAAGGCCCATCAAGCCTGTTCCAATAAATCCAATTGTTATCATGGTTTAGGTTTAAACTCGTGGAAATTTTGTGTCATTGCTTCAGGGAAGAACATAACACATGCTAATACAATTAGCTGAATAACTATAAATGGAGCAAAACCTCTAAAGATATCTGTTAAAGATATATGTGGAGGAGCAACCGATTTTAAATAGAAAGCGGCGGGCCCAAATGGTGGACTTAAAAATGAAACCTGCATATTTACACAAAACAATATTCCAAACCAAATCGGATCAAAACCAAGTGCTAGTACAATTGGTAAAAATACTGGCATAGCTAACAATACAATTCCAACCCAATCCATAAATGCTCCCATGATTAAAAACATAATCTGCATCATAAAAATTAAATACATTGGTTTTAAATCATACGCTAAAATTGTTTCTGCAACATATTTCGGGCCACCAGCAAGAGAATAAGCTCCTGCTAAAACTGTTGCACCAAAAGTAATTGTCAAAATTGTTCCAGATGCTTTGAAAGTTCTTGTTAATGCATCTTTAAATAAAAACCATGTCAGTTCTTTTCTTGCAAAAATAATAATTAATGTCGCAACAACCCCCATCCCCGCAGCTTCAGTAATACCAGTCATTCCAGAATAAATTGAACCTAATACAATAATTACAATTCCAATTGGCGGAAGTAGACCTGGTAGGTAAGACATTTTTTCTTTTAAAGTTAAAGCTGGCTCATCACTTATTGGAGCTAAATGAGGTTGTAATCTTGTTCTAATAAGAATGTATGTAATAATTAAACCTGAGATCATTAAACCCGGAACAATTGCTTCTTGGAATAACATCGTAATAGAAGTCTCTGTTGTTAATCCATAAATAATTAAAACAATTGATGGAGGTATCATTGTTCCTAAAGATCCAGATGCACAAATAATACCAATAGACATGTCTTGATCATATTTAAGTCTTAACATTTGAGGTAATGCAATTAATCCTAACAAAACTATTTCTCCTCCAATAATTCCACTCATTGCAGCCATAATAGTTGCCATGATTGCAGTAACTACACCTACTCCACCTCTAGTTTTTCTTAACCAAGCGTTTAAAGCATCATAAAGATCTCTTGCAATGTTCGAGCGTTCGAGCAAGGAGGCCATAAAAATAAACAAAGGTACTGATAAAAATGAATAAGTAACAACCAGTGAATAATACCTTGAAAGCAATATTCCTAATGCGTGTTCTCCTATATATAAAAATACTAGTACTGCACCCATGAAACCTGATGCAAATCCCATCGGAACACCAATAGATATTAGCGCTAATAATCCGACTATTAATATTATCGAGAGTGTTCCTATTTCAAATTCCATCTTACTTTAATTCTTTTGATGGGTCGTATTGTTTCTCTTTTGGATTTCTCCAATCAATAATTAGGTTATTTACTGATTGAAGAGCTATAAGGAATACACATAAAAGTGTAAGTGGTTTCATTGTAGCTGGAATTGGAGGATCCCAATAAGTTGCAAATCTCTCCCAAGTCGTGAAAGATCTGTGCGCATCTTCCCATCCACCATAAATTACTGCTGTAGCAAAAAGTACAATAATAATAGTACTAATTAAGTCAAAAATTCTTTGTGTAGGTCTTCCCACCCAATCGTAAAGTAAAACTATTCTAATATGGCTTCTTAATCTTGTTGCGTAAATTCCACCAACCAAATAACAAACACCAGCAAGCCACAAACATAATTCATTTGCCCACAAAGTAGGCTTAAATAAAACGTACCTCATAAATATCTCGTACATCATTACAATTACGATAACTGGAATTAGATATTTTATTGTGTGGCTTAAAAATAAGGAAATTCTATCAATCCAATTTATTGGAAAATCATCTTTACTCGCTACTTTTTCGTTTTGTTCTTGTAACTCTTTATCTATCATTGAGTAAAAATTTTAGATTTTATTCGAAGGGCCTTTTTCAGGCCCTTCAAAATTTATTTATTACATAATACCATTAGCTTTCATGTAAGCTTTATGTATTTCGATTAAAGCCTCAGCTTCTGGAGATTTAGTCTTCCATTCTTCCCAAGCAGCAAGTGCAGCTGTTCTGAATTTAAGTCTATCTTCTCTAGACCAGTCATGAAGAGTAACGCCCATTTCATTTAAAGCTTTAACAGCTTCAGCGTTTTTTCTCTCAACTAAGCTAGTAATAGTTCTTCCAGCGATTTCTATTGCAGCTTTCATAGCACCTTGCTCATGTGGCTTTAACTTGTTCCATACTTTTGTGTTACAAGCTAAATGGTCAGCCGGCATAGAGTGGAAACCTGGGTATGTAGCATATTTGTTTTGCTCATAGTGTCCACCAGCATAGTTAGTTGCTAAAGATGAATAGTCAGCACCATCGATTAGACCAGTTTGTAAAGCTGTAGGAACTTCACCAAAGTCCATAACGATTGGCTTCGCACCTAAAGTTGTAAAGATCATACTTTCCATTCCTGGAGGTGATCTAAATTTAAAGTCTTTCAATGAAGCAACATCTGGAATTGGTCTGCTAGATATTAAAGACTCATGTCCTGGTATCCACCAACCAATTAAAGTCATTCCATATTTGTTGTATAATGCATCAACAGCTTCTTGAGCTCCTGGAAAATTCAAGAATTCATATTGTTGGTATGGGTTATCATATCCACCCATTACATCACCTGCAAATTGGAACGCTGCATTTTTACCAGTTTGGTAACCAGCACCAGTCATATCACAATCGATAATTCCAGTTTGTGCAGAGTTAAACACCTCAGCAGATTTACCTGTTACTGAAGATGAGTAGAACATTTCAACTTTCAAGCTTCCACCAGAAAACTTTTCTACATTTTTTGCGAACTGAGCCGCAACTTCACCATTTGGCGAGCTAGCAGTAAAGTGAGTTTCAATCTTTAAAGTCTTTGCATTTGCAGAGCCAAATAAAGCAACTGAAACCATAGCCACCGCTGCTAAAGTTTTAGATATTAATTTAAACATTATCTTCCTCTCGTTTATGTTTTTTCGAAAGTTAATCATAAATGATTTTCTATTTCAATTAAATCGGTTTAATTATTATATATAGAAATTATATATATTTTATAAACACAGAGACTAGAATTGTTCTAAACTACTTCTGAAATCAAAGGTTTTTCATTAAAAAAACAATAGATATTGTCTACCGCCATCATGCTCATTGCAAGACGTGTTTCATGTGTCGCACTACCTACATGAGGAAGAACAAAACAGTTATCTAATTTTAAATATCTATTATCTAAATTTGGTTCATTGTTAAAAACATCTAAACCAGCTGCATAAATTTTTTTATTTTCTAGTGCATCAATCAATGCATCATCATCAATTGTTGATCCTCTTGATGTGTTTATAACAACCGCATGCTTTGGTAACAAACCAATTGTATCTTTATTAAGAATGTATTTTGTTTCTGCGGTAGCTGGTGTGTGTATGCTTACAAAATCACAATTTGGTAACATTGAATTTAAATCTGAATAATATTTTGCACCATCCTCTAAATCTTCAGACAACTTATTTCTATTATAATAAATTATTTTCATTCCAAATGCTTTTGCGCTTTTAGCAGCCATTCTTCCTATTCGTCCCATACCAATAATACCTAAAGTTTTGCCAGTAACTGAATTACCAATCATAAATTTAGTTAAGTCAGGTTTTTGATTTTTCCAATTATCAGTTCTAACTAAATTATAAGCTTCACCAATTCTTCTTGAGGTAGCTAAAATTAAAAGAATAGTAAGCTCTGCAACAGCTTCATTTAACACGTTAGGTGTATTGGTAACTTTTATTTTTTTTTCTAAAGCAGATTTAACAGAGATATTATCATACCCCACTCCCACCTGAGCAATGATTTTTAATTTACCATTTAGATTATTGAAAAAATTTTCTCCAATTTTATCAAACCCTGTAGAAATCATCCCATCATAGTCGTTGATAATTTTAATTAACTCACTTTCTGGGATTGGTTCATCTTTTGGATTTAATGTTGCATCAAATTCTTTACTAAGTTTTTCCTCTGCTAAATCTGAAATTTTTCTAGAAACTAATATCTTAGGTTTCATTAATGTGAGTCTCTAGGTAAACCTTTTGTATGAGATACGTCCAAGTATTTTCCTCTAGAATTTATACATGCACCATCGTCTAATTGACCCACTGTATTTCTAAAAATTTCTTGCCATGGAGTTTGATTATTTGGTTTAAATACTTTTTTGTTTTTTCTTCGTTTTTTAAATTCAGCTTGAGAAATTAACAAATCAACTCTTCTTTTATTTAAGTCTATTTTTATTTTATCGTATGTTTTAACAATACCTAGATCTCCACCTACTGCAGACTCAGGTGATACATGAAGTATTGATGGGCTTTCTGATGTTCCGCTCTGTCTTCCATCTCCAAGAGTTGGTAAATGTCTTATTCCTTTTTTTAACAATCTGTCTGGTGGTTGCATATTAACTACTTCTGCAGAACCTGGGTAGCCTACTGGACCACAACCTCTTATAATTAATAGAGAGTTTTCATCTATTTTTAACTTCTTATCATTAAGTCTTTTATGATAATCCTCAGGACCTTCAAAAACTATTGCTTTACATTCAAAAACATTTGGGTGCTTAGGATTTGACAAATATTGATCTCTAAATTCTTTACTGATTACAGATGTTTTCATAATAGCAGATGAGAAAAAGTTGCTTTTCATAACTAAAAATCCAGCTTTTTCGGTTAACGCATTCTTAAATGTTTTGATTACTTCATTATCTACATCAACTTTCTTTCTTAAGTTTTCTCCTACAGTTTTTCCTGTTACTGTCTTTATTTTTGTATGAATTTTTTTGTTTTTAATTAATTCTTTCATTACCGCAGGTATTGCTCCAGCTCTGTGAAAACTCTCCATTAAGTATTCTCCTGCAGGTTGGCAATTCACTAATAACGGAATGTTGTGCCCAAGTTTTTGCCAATCAGAAAGATCAAATTTAATTCCCATATGCTTCGCAATAGCACTTAGATGAGCTGTACAGTTGCTTGAGCCACCAATAGCACTTGCAACCACTACTGCGTTTTCAAAAGCTTTACGTGTCATAATTTTTGATGGAGTTAAATCTTCATGAACCATTCCAACAATTCTTTTTCCTGTTTCATAAGAGATTTGCTCTCTTTCTCTATACGGAGCTGGAATAACTGCACCCCCTGGTAAAGACATACCCAATGCTTCAGCAACAGAGTTCATTGAGGATGCTGTTCCCATGGTATTACAATGTCCAGCACTTGGAGCGGAAGATGCAACCATATCCATAAATTCTTCGTATTTTATTTCTCCTTTAGCTAACATTTTTCTTGCTTCCCAAACTACCATTCCTGAACCAGCTAATTTTCCTTTGTAAACTCCATCTAACATTGGGCCACCTGAAAGTACTATTGCAGGAATATTAACTGTGGCTGCTGCCATTAAGGCTGCAGGAGTAGTTTTATCACATCCTGTTGTTAAGATAACTCCATCAATTGGGTATCCATATAAAACTTCTACCAAAGATAAATAAGATAAATTTCTATCCAACATTGCTGTTGGTCTTTTTCCAGTTTCTTGAATAGGATGAGTAGGAAATTCCATTGGTATACCACCTGCTCTTCTAATTCCATCTTTTATTCTTTTACTCAAAGACATGAAATGCCTGTTACATGGAGAAAGATCGCTGCCAGATTGTGCTATTCCTATAATTGGATTTCCAGATTGTAATTCTTTTCTTGTAAGACCATAATTTAAATACCTTTCTAAATATAAAGCCGTCATGTCAGGGTTTTTTGGATTATTGAACCACTGTTGACTTCTAAAGGTTTTTTTTCTTTTTTTAGGCATAATTAATATAATGGTTTGTTTAAGTTATTGGTTATATAATAAATTTATGAATAATCTAATAGTTTTAAATGGCAATGACAATGTTGGCGTAAGTCAATTTATCATACCAGAAAAAACTAAAATTGAAGGACATGACATAAGTACGTTAGATCCAATCCCTTTTGGTCACAAAGTATGTTTAAAAGAGATTAAAAAAGGTGATCCTATTATCAAATATGATCAAATTATTGGATTTGCTTTAAATGATATTAAACCAGGAGAGCATGTTCACTCTCATAATTTAGAATTTAGAGAATTTAAAAGAGATTTCAAAGTAACAAATAAATCACACAATGTTGACGAAAAAGCAGATACTTTTTTCAATGGAATTTTAAGAGATAACGGCCAAGTAGCTACAAGAAATTATATTGGAATAGTTAGTACCGTTAATTGCTCTGCAACAGTTACTAAAATGATTGTTGAAAAAATAAAATATTCTGAAATTTTAAAAGATTATCCAAATATAGATGGGATTGTGCCCATTACTCACTCAACAGGATGTGGAATGAATACTGAAAGTGAAGGAATGCAAATTTTTCAAAGAACTATAGATGGATTTAAAAATCACCCTAATTTTTCTCATGTTTTTGTTATAGGTTTAGGATGTGAATGTGCGCAAGTCAGTTTGTTTGATGGATCGTTAAAGAAACATAACCGAATTCATTTTCTAACTATCCAAGATGAAGGTGGAACTAAAAAAATTGTTGATAAAGTATTATCTCAAATAAAAAACCTTTTATCTGAAGCAAATAATGTTCAAAGAACATCGCAACCTGTTAGTCATTTAACTTTAGCCTTACAATGTGGGGGATCAGATGGCTATTCTGGAATTACAGCTAATCCTGCATTGGGAGTTGCTGCAGATCTTTTAGTTAAAAAAGGTGGAAGCTCAATATTATCTGAAACACCAGAAATTTATGGTGCAGAACATTTATTAATTAATAGAGCTAATTCACAACAAACTGCAGATAAATTAATTAAAAGAATTGAATGGTGGAGACATTATACATCGATAAATAATAGTTCTATGGATAATAACCCTGCACCAGGAAATAAAAAAGGTGGACTTACAACTATTTTAGAAAAATCTTTAGGAGCAGTTGCTAAAGGTGGAAACTCAATTTTACAAGATGTATTGAATTATGCTGAACCTTTAAAAAATAAAGGTTTCAATTTTATGGATTCACCTGGATATGATCCAGTATCTGTTACAGGGCAAGTTGCATCAGGAGCAAATGTAATTTGTTTTACAACTGGAAGAGGATCTTGTTTTGGATGTAAACCAGTTCCAAGTTTAAAACTCTCAACTAATTCAGCAATGTTTGAAAGAATGTCAGAAGATATGGATATTAATTGTGGAACAATAGCTGAAGGAAAAGAAAAAGTTGAAGAAGTTGGTCAAAAAATATTTGAATTAGTAGTAAATACTGCATCAGGAAATAAATCTAAGAGTGAAATCAATGGCTACGGTGACGAGGAGTTTAATCCTTGGCAAGTAGGCGTTGTAATGTAAAAATTTTCCTAAAGTGCAAAATCAAACATCTTTATTAAATGTAATTTTATTAGCTGCAGGTGGTTTCTTTATGTTTGTTTGTATGGACTCTACAGCAAAATACCTGGGAACAGTAATGCCTGTTACACAAGCAATTTGGGGAAGATTTTTTTTTCATTTAGTATCTTTAATTGTATTTTTTTTAATATTTAAGCCAAAAGTAAACTTAAAAAAAAATTTTAAAGTTCAAATAATTAGATCAACATTAATGGTGACAGCTACATCGTTTATGTTTTTTTCTCTTCAAAAGTTTGACTTAGTAGATATTTATGTAGTTTTCTTTACAGCCCCATTAATTGTTGCTTTGCTTTCTGCGTATTTTTTAAAGGATATTTTGACTTTTAAAGGAATTCTTTTGATGCTCCTTAGCTTCAGTTCAATTGTTTATTCATTAAGTCCTAGCATGAAAATATTTAGTGTAGATTTAATTTTTCCAATCGTTCCACCTATATGTTGGGCACTTTACCAATTTTTTACAAAAGTTGTATCTAGTGATAACGATCCATTTGCAGCAATATTTTATACTTCTATTTTGGGAGCAATAATATTTAGTGTTTATATTTTTTTTAACTGGGAACCATTAAGTAATAATATTTTTTGGTTATACTTAGCGCTGCTTGGTATCGCAGGCTTTGTGAGTCACTCTTTAATTATATATGCAATTCAATTATCAAATTTATCTTTTGTAACAAATTTTCAATATTCTCAATTAGTTTGGTCTACAGTATTTAATTTTTTCATTTTTGGTGTACCTTTTGATGTAAATAAGATTGTAGGTGTTGTGGGGGTAATAATTTTTGGTTTATTATTTATAAGAACTGAAGGTAAAAAAAGTTAAATTAGGAGGTTAGATGAAAAATATTGGTTTTATTGGTGTTGGTTATATGGGTTATGGAATTGCTAAAAACATCATTAAGCACAAAAATAATCTTTTTGTAATTGCTAACAAAAATCGCAAACCTATTGAAAGGATAGTAAGTGAGGGAGCTGAAGAAGTTAAGTCATTCGAAGATTTTGCGTCTAAAAATTTAGATGCTTTATTTATGTGTGTTACCAACACACCTATTGCAAAATCTATTTCAGAAAAATTATCAAATATCTTAAGTGATAAAACAATTGTAATTGATATTACCACTCACAATAAAACTGGCTCTATTGAAACTGAGGAAATTTTTAAATCAAATAATATTAACTACGTTGAATGCCCAGTAATGGGGGGACCTGTTCAAGCAGAACAAGGTGTTTTAGGCGGTATTGTCGGAGCATCAGATGAGAATTTTAAAATAGCAGAGCCTTATTTTAATATATTTTGTAAAGATTATTTTCATTTTGGTCCAGTAGGTATGGGTGCAAAATCAAAACTTTTAAATAACTTTTTATCTTTAGGAAATGGAGCATTAGTAAATCATTTAGCAAAATGTGCTACTGGATTAGGATTAGATCTAAAAAAAGTATTTGATGTTGCAAAGCTGGGATCTGGAAACTCTGCAGCTCTGAACAGAGTTTTTGATAATTTGCTTAAAGGTGATTACACAGGATTTAAATTTACTGCAAGTAACTCTGTCAAAGATTTAACTTACATTCAGGATCTTTTAAAAGATTTTCCTGAAGCTGAAAAAGTTGCTGAACTAAATAAAAATTATTTTCAAAAAGCTGTTGATGATGGTTATGGAGAAAATTTTATTAGTGAATTAATAAATAAAAAGTAATTGAAGTAAACTAAATAAGATATCGGGAATCTACTAAAGCAGTAGGTTGTATTCAACATATTTATTTGCATAAAATGTAAATAAATTTATTGAAAATAGTTTTAATATAATTAACTTTTTAGATGAAGGAGGTTTATGTTAAAATTACTACCACCTGATACTTAGCTGAAGATCTTTAGATATCAAAAAACTTAAAAGTAATAAAATCCGTTTGGATTTAATGCCAAAGAGGCTATAAAAAGGGAGCTCTTTAGGTATCAACTAAAGAGCGAACCCTTAAAAAAAATCAATTTTTAGACTTCAATATTTCAAGCGGAAGTGGTGCTTCTGGATATTTTTTATCACACAACTTCTCATAAATTTCACAAAAGTTAAAAATTGTTTTTACAACTTCATTTTCGTCTCTTGAGTTCAATTTTGTAATTAGTTTATCTCGATCTTTTTCTAACTCTTTAATTTGTTCGCCTGAAAAAAATTCTCCAGTTTCTATTTCCCAGTAAGTATCCTCTAATTCTACTTCACTTAATTCATTTAATTTTTTTTGTAACATTATAATTGTTTCATCATCTGTTTCTGTGTTTCTCATAGGTGAATTTTTTAATTTACCTAAACATTTGTCTTTCAAACCATCGATAAAATGGTCGTAAGGTTTTCCTAAACTTAAATCTTTAAAATGATTGCTAACAAAATATTTTTTTATTGCCAATTCTGTGGAAATTTTTTCTTTACCTTTAATTATTGCAACTTGAACATATATTTCTTGAGAAACGTATTCCTCTATATGATCTGTTACAGTTACTGGAATCATTGTCTATTTTTAAGACTAAAGTCTATTGTGGTGCTCTATATTTTGAGTGACATGCCTTACAGTTTGCCCACATCAATTTTCCTAGAGTTCCTCTAATGTCATCTGCATCTTCTATAATAGAAGTAAGTTTAATCATATCATCAGCAGATTTTTGCATTAATGCGTTAAAAGCATCTTTTTCTTCCCAAATTATAGGTAGTGCTTCTGTTTTAAATCCTTCTTTAGAATTTTCTGGAAATAGATCTAATAAAGTAATGTAATTTTCATTCATTTCTTTCATTAGTTCTATCGCTTCGTCAAAATCTCCATTTGAGGAAAAAGACTGAACCCTCTTAGCGGTGCTATAATTCTTACTAAATAGTGCTTTTCTACCTTTTATAATATCTTCTACTGACAACTCTGCATTAGCTAAAGAGCCAGAAAACATCATTATAAAAAACAATATTGTTGTACCAAAGATCTTCTTTGTATGTTTTAATATGATATGCATGTTAAGAACACCTTAACAGAATATGGAATAATATCAAAGTTATTGCACTGGCTGAGCGCAATTTTAATTTTAATTCAAATTCCTCTTGGATTTTATTTAGTTGATTTAGATTTTGGAGAAGAAAGAATAACTATTGAATATATTCATGTGTTGGTTGGGCTTGGAATATTTTATGTTGTAATTTTTAGATTACTAAATAATTTAATTAATCCTGTACCAAAATTAGGTCCTGCCACTTTTTTAGGACAGAGGTTTATTGCTAAACTAAATCATTTGTTTTTATACATAGCTATCTTATCAATAAGTATATCTGGAATATTAAAAAAACTATTTAATGGTGAGTCCTTAGTGATTTTTTTTAAAAAAATTAAAATAGAAGATAATTTTGAACTTGCTGATCAATTTTACAATATTCATATCTTATCAAACTATGCTATGATAGGTCTAGTTGCTCTACATATAAGTGCAGTTATAATTCACAAATTATTCTTTAAAGAAAATTTATTAAAGAAAATATTGTAAATAATTCCTGATACATATGGAAAAATCTTCTATTGGATATATTTTAAAATTATCTATTCCAATTTTTTTTGCTAATTTAGCTATTCCACTAGTAGCTATAATTGATACTTCTTTAATGGGGAACTTGGGTAATGTTTCTTATTTATCTGCAACTTCTGTTGCTGCAAATTTATTTTCAATGATTTTTTGGAGTTTTGGGTTTTTAAGAATGGGAACTGTTGGTATGGTCTCACAAGCAAATGGAGCTAAAAATTATAAGGAAATTTTAAATATTATATTAAGAAATTTGTTATTTGTAATTATACTTTCTATTGTCTTATTTTTTGCTCAAAATTTAATTCTTAAGATAAGTCTACAAATATTTGATCTAAATTCACAAACTACTACTTTTTATAAGGAATATTTTAAAATTAGAATTTATTCAGCTCCAGGTGAACTTACTCTTTATATTATAACGGGTCTCTTTGTTGGATTACAAAAAACAAAAATTTCAAGTTTTGCAGTAGGATTTTTCTCAATATTAAATATTATACTGAGTATAATTCTCGTAACTCAATACAATTTAAATATTAAAGGTGTTGCATATGGAACTCTTTTTTCTGGGATAATTACGTCTACTGTATTTTTAATTTATACTTTTTTTTATTTAAATAAGCTTACTAAGATTAATTTTCAAATAAGAGAGATAGTCGATTTAAATAAATTAAAAAATATTTTTAATATAAATTTTAATATTTTTATTCGAACTATTTTGCTAACTTTTTCCTTTTTATGGTTTACGTACCTTGGATCAAAAATTGGAGAAGAGTATATCGCTGCAAACGCAATATTAATTAATCTTGTTTTTCTATCTGCATTTATTTTAGATGCTTATGCATTTTCAACTGAGGGAATTATTGGTTATTCTTTGGGAAAGAAAGATAAAAATTTATTCAGTACTATTGTTAAAAATTCTTTTATTTTAAGTTCAGTTACAGGATTAGGTATTTCTATTGTGTATTATTTTGTTCACAAGAATGTGATTTATATGATGTCTGATATTGATCAAATAAGATCTTTAAGTTTAGATTATTCAATTTGGATGATTATCTTGCCTTTTTTTGCATCTTTTTGTTATCAATTTGACGGTATTTTCATTGGAGCCTCTCAAACAAAAGAAATTAGAAATGCTATGTTTTTCTCTGTTTCTTTATATTTATTAATTTCATTAGTTCTCACAAATTACATTTCAAATGATGGGGTTTGGATATCGCTAACTATATTTATGATCTTGAGAGCGTTGTCTTTATATTATTATTTAAACAAGATTTATTTAAGGTTTAATGGCAACTAATACCAAATTTCTTTAATCTCCAATAATTATAAGGCCATGGAGTTAAAAAACCCACTGTTAGCATTATTGGTACCACCCACCATGTTAACATAGCGCCACCAGTTAAAAGATAATCTGTCAAATTCATTGCAATTTCCATGCTAACCATTGAGATAAAACTCATTCCTAAGGCAGTTTTTAAAGCATCTTTAAATTTAAAATTTTGTTTGATTAAAATTATAGTTTCTAAAATAATACTTGTAATTAAACCATTAATAATTGCTAAAGTCATAATAGCTAAAACTGGCCATGGAATACCTGTTATTTGAAAATATAAAATAGTTCCAAAGTCTCCAATTGCACAACCTAACAAGCACCATGCGGTGTTCTTAGCACTTCTTTTCCAAGTGTGATTACAAGACCAATTAAATGATATAGTTTTTTCCAACTTTAAATTTTAATTTATAGCTACCTTAGCTATCATACCGACATCATAATGACCCGGTACATTGCAGGCAATTTCTATATTGGAAGCATTTTCAAATTTCCATATCAAATCTTTACTACCTTTAGGTTCCAATAAAACACTATTGGCATGACTATGTGCCATTGATTTGTCCATCTTTGACATTTTTTTCATTTTATTTTTATCAATGCTGTCAGCTAATAAAATTTCCATTTCAACCATTTTTTGCATTTCAGATTGATGTTGAATATGCATCTTCGGGTTTGCAATATTAAATTCATGAACTAGTTCACCAACATTTTCTACTTCGAACTTTATAGTTTCACCTGACTGAACTTGAAAGGAACTTGGTTCAAAATAATTATCATACATCAATACTTTGATAACTCTTGTAACATCCTCTTGTTTACCTTTTTTACCTATCATCATACTCTTATCAGCAAAAGCAGTTGAGATTAATAGAATTGTAGAAATTGTAGTAATAAATAAGTTTTTAATCATGTATTAAATTTAGGTAATTTATATAAAAATTCAATATGTTAATTCAGTTTTAATTGGTATTCGTAATTTTCTTTTGACCAAAAAGATTTGATATAAGCCAAAACACTATCAATTTCTTTATCAGACAATTTGTCGCCAAAGCCCATCATTTTTCCTTCATAATTTTTAACTAATTTTGCAAGTCCATATTTTATAATAGCATGCAGTGTTTTGTCATCATGGTGCCAGGTGTGACCTGTACCATTTAAAGGTGGAGCTTTTCTGTGACCATCTTCGTCTACCCCTTTCCAATTCTTTGCTCCTGATAAATTAATCATATGACATGAAGCACAATTCTGTTCAAATAATAATTTACCTCTTTTAATCATCATTTTAGAATCTGTAGTAATCGGAAAATGATTATTTGCAAAAGTAGTATTTGATAAAAATAATAGAACTATAAAAATTTTAAAAATATTTATAAATTTTATCATTCTGATTAAATTAATTAATATTAAGTCCATGTTTTTTCCATTTTTCTAAACCACCAATTAAGTGAAAGCAGTTACCAAAATTATATGATTTAGAAATCTGAACTGCTAATGTAGATCTGTGTCCGTGAGCACAGTAAAAAAGAATTTTTTTATCTTTTAAACTATTTTTATTTTTTTCTATATAATCATGCATAGAGGGAAAAGGAACTATAGTGCTGTTATCTATTTTGCCTTCTTTATCTATTTCGTTTTGCTCTCTTAAATCTATTAAAACTGTGTTTACTTCTTTTTTAATCTTGTTAAATTCCTCTGGCTCAATTCCATTATTAACTTTTTGACGATTTAAATCAATGCCCAATTTAAGATTACTAGGAACTGCAACATCCATCATTTTAGGATCTGGTAAATTTAAATTGTTCATAATATCCACGTACTCCTCAACTGATTTTACCTGTAACCTTGGATTAAATTGTCTTTCTTCTATGATGGTACTTACCATTTCTCCTTTATAATCATGTGCTGGATAAACTAGAGTTTGATCAGGTAGTTTTAATAATTTGTTAAATATTGAATTATATGAGTCTTTAGGATCACCGTTTTGAAAATCTGTTCTACCAGTACCTCTAATTAATAATGTGTCTCCTGTAAAAACTCTATCACCCATCAAAAAACTAAAGCTCTCAGAAGTATGACCAGGAGTGTATAAAGCTTGTAGATCAATTCCATCTATTTTAATTATCTCTTCATCAGATACTCTCATTGCAACTACATCGGCAGGAGTTTTATTGCCCATAACAGTTACACAATTAGTTTTATCTCTTAGTTCAGCAATTCCAGAAATATGATCTGCATGAATATGGGTATCTATCACCTTTACTAATTTTAAATCTAATTGATTTAACAAATTGATATACTGATCTACTTTTTCTAGGACTGGGTCAATTATTAAAGCTTCACGTCCCCTTCCAGATGCAATTAAATAAGTATAAGTGCTAGAAACACTATCGAATATTTGTCTAAAAATCATTTTAGATAAATATCAAAAACCAATAGGAAATTAAACCAGACAAAATAGTTGCGATTATATTTCTTGAAAAATAACCAACAATTACAGCAACAATTGCAGCAAATATTTTAGGATCATCCATCTCAATGAATTTGCCATAATCATTTATAAAAATTCCTGGAAATATTATTGCAGGAAATACTGCTGATGGAACATAAGCTAACACAGCTTTTATTTTATCTCCCAACATATCTCTACTCACTAGAGCTACCATCGTCATTCTAGTAAAGTAAGTTAATATTCCTGCAACAATAATTGATAACCAAGTCATTTTATTTTTTTAATCTCAATATTAAAGCTGCAACAAACAAGGCAAGTATAGGTGAAATAATTATATAAGATCTAAATGGAGCATCATAAAATAATAATGAACTCAATCCACATACAATCATTACAATTAAGTGATCAATTTTTTTTAAATCTTGTATTACAATAGCTATAAACGTAAGTGGTATTGCAAATTTTAATCCAAGTTCTTCTGGAACAAATGAACCTAAAATTATTCCTGATAATGTAGAAATTTGCCAACAAACCCACATTGTACAACCTGTGCCAATCAAATGATAATGTAAGTATTGCTCTGATTTATTTTTTTTAAAAAATTTATTAGATTCTGCAAAACCTTGATCGACAATAATATAAGAAATTAATAATTTTTTTATTAATGATAGTTTTTCTAAGTACTCTGATAAGACCGCACCATATAAAAGATGTCTTGAATTAATAACTCCTACAGATGTTGCTGCTATCAATCCAGATGCACCACCTGATAATAATTGTAAAAAAACAATTTGTGATGCACCACCAAAAATAATAATAGACATCGCATAAACTAATAGAGGATCAAAACCCAATTCAACACCAATAGCCCCACAAATTATTCCAAATGGTATTACTGACAACATATGAGGAGAAATATCCAGCATACCTCTAGTAAATAATTGTTTTTTTGTGAGCATTTAATTGGGTTCTATTAAAAACAAACTATGTGATCAATATTTATCGGTCGTTTAATTCCAAATTTTTCATCAATTTCATGTTGATGAACGTGATGAGAATGAACAAAAACAGGAATTAATAAATCACTACTAGTTTTTAGAGTATATATAAAATTTGTTCCTCTAAACTTTCTATCTACCACTTCTAATTTCAAATTGCTTTTATCATCATGTTCTAAATCTTCTGGCTGTAACAATAACTGTACTTTAGATCCTTTTGGATAATGTTTTGTAAAATTACCTTTGATTGTACCTAAATCATCATTTTCTAAAGTATTTTCATCTGTAACTTTTGCTGGAATTAATATTCCTCTGTTTAAAAAATTAACTACATCTACAGAATTTGGGAAGTGATAAACATTATAAGGATCATCAAATTGTTTAAGTTCTCCGTCTAAAATAATTCCACATTTGTTACCTAAATAGAATGCTTCATAAGAGTCGTGGGTAACAATTATTGTCGTAATTTTTAAGTCTTTTAAGATTTGCTTTAACTTTACTTGTATTTCCTCTTTGAAACTTTGATCTATATTAGACAAAGGTTCATCTAACAGTAACAAATCAGGATTTGATAACAAAGATCTAGCTAAAGAAGCTCTTTGAGCTTCTCCAGAACTAATTTCATGAGGATATTTTTCTAAGATTTTTTCTAAATGAAGAAATTTCACTATTTCTTTAAAATTTAAACCTTTCTTCTTTTTTTTATTTCTCTCAGCTCCAAAATTAATATTTTCCAAAACATTGTAATGAGGAAATAGAGAGTTATCTTGAAAAGCTAAAGATATATTTCTATCCTCGGGTTCAACATGGCTTTCTTTAGATGAAATAATTTTATTTTTTAAAATAATTTTACCAGACTGAATTTTTTCAAGGCCAGCTATTGTTCTTAAAATTGTAGTTTTTCCAATACCAGAAGGGCCTAGCAAACAAACTATATCTCCTTCATTTTCAATATTAAATGAAACATTGGTTACTTTATTTTTAGAGCTTGCAGCAAAAGTAACATTCTCAATTTCTAAAAAGTTATTTCTCATTTTATTTATCTTTAAACATATACTTAGATGTAATTAAAATAAAAATACTTGCAATCATAATAAGTATTAATGAAGGTGCAGCGGCAGCCTCCAGTAAATCTTGTGAAGCAAATATATAGGCCTGGGTGGCAAATGTTTCAAAATTAAAAGGACGCATAATTAATGTAATTGGCAATTCTTTGATTATTTCGATTGATAACAATATAGCAATTAATAGTACTGAGTTTTTAAGATAAGGAATATGAATATTTAAAAAAGTTTTTAATTTTGAGTAACCTAAAAGATATGCACTTTCATCAATTGAGTAATTAATTTTTAAATATCCAGATTTAATACCGTTGTTAGCCAAAGAATAAAATCTTACAAAATAAACAACTACTAAACCAAGTATAGATCCAATAAAAATTTGTTTTAAATTAAAAAAATAAAATACATTTTCATCAAACCAAGAAATAAAAGTGATGAAGGCTACAGCTAATATTATTCCTGGTATCGCGTAACCAGTAATTGAAAAAGTTGTTAAAATATTTAAAAATTTATTTTTACTAATTCTATTTCCATAATTTGATACAAAAGATAAAAAAATTAAAAGAAAACCTGATAAGAAAACTAATATCAATGTGTTTGATAATAATTCAATAATATTTAAATCTATAAAATGTTTTGGAAACTTAATTGTCCAATAAAGCATTTGCAAAACTGGGAATATAAAGCTTGCAAAAAATACAAATGAACAAAAAATTATTGCTATTAAAGATTTATAACCACTTAATTGCTTCAAAGTCTTGGTCTTGAAATTTCCTTTAGCAGGTGAATGGTACCGTGCCTTTTTTCTAGATAAGTTTTCTAAAAAAAATAATCCAAATATAAAAATTAGAAGAAAAAAAGATATTCTATTTGCTAAAGCCAAATCATCAAAAGATATCCACGCATCATAAATTCCAGTGGTTAAAGTCGATATTCCAAAAAAAGATACTGCACCAAAATCTGATAAAGTCTCCATAGCAACTAAAGATAAACCCGCGATAATTGCGGGTCTCGCTGAAGGTAAAATAATATTAAAAAATGTTTTTTTTGTTGAAAAACCAAGGTTTTTACCAAGTTCTAGCAAATTTTGAGATTGATAATGAAATGAGGTTCTTGTTAACACATAAACATAACCAAATAGTGAAAATGAAATTGAAATTATAGCTCCTAGCATTCCATCAAATTTAGGTAAAACAGTATTGTAATTTCCATCACCGAATAAGCTTTTCATAATTGAAAAAGCTGTTCCATAGTTTTCAAAAAAAGCAGTTAGTGAATATGCATAGATATAGGCTGGAACTGCAAAAGATAAAATTAAAACCCATTTAAAAAAATTAACTCCAGGAAATTTATAAAATGAAACTAAATAAGCAGATCCTACACCAATTACAAAAGTTGTAATTAAAACTCCAATTACAAGAATTATTGAATTTGAAATATACTCATACAAAAATGTATTTTTTACAATTGATAAATACTCACCTGTTGGTTCAAAAAAACTACTAAATACAGTTACAATTGGTATTGCAACTATAATAGAAATGAGCAAAGAGCTCAAAAACCAAATATTAATTTTATTACCCATTTTAACGAAGTACTAATGGTTTAAAGTAGGGTAATAAACTTTATACCAAAAGTACTTAGTGTTAACCTCTTTTATTTCCAACCAGACATCAACATTACCTCTAACGCATCAGCCTGATTTTTTTTATAGTCTCCAACTTTTGTTTTTAAATCCTGTTTAAAATTTTCACCCATTTTTTTTATAAGAGGGTGTGGTTCAACACCTTCTATCATTGGGTATTCAAATGTATTGTTTACTATATGTTGTTGTGCTTCTTTTGTTAAAAAAAACTCTAGTAATTTTTTTGCATTTTCAGGATTAGGAGAATTTTTTAAAATACCTCCACCACTTATATTCATATGTGTCCCTCTATCATTTTGATTTGGGAAATAAGGTAAGACTTTCTGAGCAGCTTCTTTTTGATCTTCTCCTTTTTGACCAGATAACATCAAAGCATAGTAGTAAGTGTTGGCTATAGCTAAATCAGCTTCACCAGCAGCAACAGCTAAAATTTGAGCTCTATCATTTCCTTTAGGATTTCTTGCAAAATTTGAAACTAGTTTTTTTGCCCATTCTAAAGTTTGTTCTTTACCATTATTTTTAATTAATGATGCAACAAGAGATTGATTGTAAATATTATTAGATTTTCTAATTACAATTTTCCCTTTCCATTTTGAATCTGACAAACTTTCATAAGTTATCCCTTTTAAATCTTCTGAACTTACTCTTTCTGGTGAATAATAAATAATTCTTGCTCTTTTAGCGATACCTGTCCAATTATCAGATCTAAAGTTTGATGGTACAGAAGCTTCTATAAGTGTCGTCATAGAGTTCTGAAACATACCTTTTGCATCAAATGAACCTAATCTTCCAGCATCTGCTGTTATATATAAATCAGCTTTGGAGTCTTTTCCTTCTTCAGTAATTCTTTTTTGCAAAGCTTTGTCTTTACCAGAAACTACGTTAACTTTTATACCTGTTTTGTTAGTAAACTTTTCATACAGCTGAATGTCAGAGTCGTAATGTCTTGCACTAAAAACATTTACTTCACCTGCCATACTCATTTTGGTAAAGAAAAATAAAATTAATGCTAATAATGTTATATTTTTCATTCGTATCCTTTTCTTTACCCTAGTTTATTTGCGAATGAGAATTATTCTCAATGCGAATGATTATCAATCGCATATATTGACGCATATATCAATACTTTATTTAAAATTGCTAAATATAGAGAATTTTTATTTCCAGTCGCCGATTTTGCTAAATAAGAAATTTCTAAACGCTTGAACTCTAGCTGTATTCTTTAAAGATTGGGGATAAACAAAATGTGCCTCAGTTATTGGACCTTCGACTTTTGGAAGTACTTTAATTACATTGTTTGAATTTGTAACTAAATATTCAGGAAGTGCTGCTAATCCTACCCCTGACTCTACTGCTAACAATAATCCCATTACACTATTTACCTTCATAATCGATTTTCTTTTTTTACCATCATGCATTCCAATTTTTAGTGCCCAATCTGGATTATAAACTGGAGAAGGTGCTCCTTTTCCAAATGAAATAAATTTATGTTTATTTAAATCATTTATTGTCTTCGGCATTCCATTTTTTTCTAAGTACTTATTTGATCCATAAATATAATATTTAATATCAACTAGCTTTTTTTGAATATAATTAAGCTGTTTTGGCCTTCTCATGAAAATTCCAATATCAGCCTGTCTTGTACTTAAATCTAATTCTTTATCATCAAAGACTAATTCAATCTCAATCTCTGGATTAAGTCTCATAAATTCTTGAATTCTAGGCGTTAACCAGTGAGTACCAAAACTTCTTACTGTTGTTATAGTTAATTTTCCTGTTGGTTTATTCTTCTGATCACCTAGAGATGTTTCGACTTCTTTTAACTTGCTTATTACTTCATGTGCAGTTTTAAAAACATATTCACCGTTTTCTGTAAGTGTTAATCCTCTTGCATGTCTTTCAAATAGTTGTACTTTCAAATCTTGTTCTAGGGACTGTATCTGTCTACTGATTGCAGATTGGCTAAGGTTTAAATTTACAGTAGCATTTGTAAAACTTCCAGCTTCTGCAACTGCATGAAAAATTTTTAATTTATCCCAATCCATTATTTATTTACATCCACTAATACTCTTCCAGAAATTTCACCTTTTAAAATTTTAGGATAGGTTTCAATTAACTCCTCTAAACCTACTGTTAAAACTGATTTTTCAAGCAATTCAAAATCAATTAATTTTGAAGCTTCACCCCACATAAATTCTCTTCTTTTTATACTGCAATTTGCAGAATCCATTCCCCAAACCTTAATACCTCGTAACATAAAAGGAAGTAAATTGGTGTTAAGTTCATTACTATTTGCATTTCCACATACAGCTATAATTCCATTAGGCTTTGTTTGTGCAATTGCGTTTGCTAAAATTTTTCCTCCAACGGTATCTACTACTCCATCCCATAAACCTTTATCTATTGGTCTTGGGTCTTTATCAAATTCAGCTCTATTTATAATGTTTTTTGCACCTAAAGATTTTAAATAATCTGACTTACTTTCTTTTCCAGATACTGCAGTTACATTGTAACCTAATTTTGTTAAAGCCATTATTGCAACACTGCCAACTCCTCCAGTCGCCCCTGTTACCAAAACATCATTAACTTTTTCTCCAAGCAAAATACTTTCTCTTGCTTGAATTGCAAAAGCACTCATTAAAGAAGTTAAGCCTGCTGTCCCTAGAATCATTGCCTGCTTGCTGCTTAAGTTATCAGGTTTTTTTACTAGGAAATCTGCATTGACTTTTGCTATCTGAGAATAACCACCAAAAAATACTTCTCCGACTCTAAAACCAGTTAGTATTACTTCGTCACCTGATTTAAATTTTGAATTTTTACTTTCTATTACTTTTCCTGAAAAATCTATTCCTGGTATGTGCGGATACTCTTTTACTAGTCTTCCACCATTCTTTAGAATCATTCCATCTTTAAAATTTAAATCTGAATATTCTACCTGAACAGTTACATCTCCATGTTTTAAAAAACTTCTATCTAAAGATTTTACTTCTTTAGAAAAATTTTCACCTTCTTGATTAAGAACTATTGCTTTGAATTGATCAGACACTTTAATCTTTTAGCGTAGTGCTAATAAATCGTAAATATCTATTTTGAAAACTTAAATCTTCTTTAAATTGACCTAAATAATAATTTGTTACTGTAGTTGCTTGTTCTTTTTTAATACCTCGCATAGTCATACACTGATGGGTTGAATCTATTGTTACGGCAACTCCTTTGGCATCTAATGATTCCATTAATGTGTTAGCAATTTGCATTGTAAGTCGTTCTTGAGTTTGAAGTCTTTTAGAAAATACTTCAACTACTCTTGCAAGTTTACTTAAACCTACAACTCTTTCTTTAGGAATATATGCAACATGAGCTTTTCCAATAATTGGAGCCATGTGGTGTTCGCAGTGACTTTGAACAGAAATATTTTTCTGCACAACCATATCATCGTATCCTTCCACATCGCCAAAAGTTTTATCCAAAATTTTATTTGGATCCTCTTTGTATCCTTTAAAATATTCTTTGAATGCTTTAACTACTCTTTTCGGAGTTTCTAAAAGACCTTCTCTATTTGGGTCTTCTCCCATCCATGTTAAAATTGTCTTAAAAGCTTCTTCTGCATCTTTGTCAGAAACTTGTTTATTTTCAATTGGTTTATCGTCGGTGTCTTTTACTAATTTCATAGCGCCTTTTTATACAGTAAATGCTTTATTTTAAAAATATTTATTATATCTATATATGTGCTACATAATCACCCTTTATGTTCAAAAAAAGAGAAAATATCTACGATATTGAAGAAGGAAATCTTCTTTCACCAAAATTTGATAATGATGGTTTAATTCCTGTCATTACAATGTGTTCTAAAACCAAAGATATTTTAATGCATGGGTATATGAATGTTGAAGCATTAAAAAAAACAATTGAAACTAAAGAAGCTCACTACTTTAGTAGATCTAGAAAAGCAATCTGGCACAAAGGTAAAACAAGTGGCTTTACTCAAAAAGTAACTGAGATCAGAATTGATGATGATCAAGACTCTATTTGGTTAACAGTTGATATAGGAGATGGTGCTAGTTGTCATGTTGGATACAGATCTTGCTTTTACAGATCTATTCCTATGGGACCAATTGATAATGGACGTAAAGTAGAAATGGAATTTCTTGAAAAAGAAAAAAAATTTGATCCTGAAGAAGTTTATAAAGGACAACCAAATCCTACAAAAATCTAAATGAATGAAAAACAGAAAAATGTTCTAGGTGAGGATCTAGAAGAATGTTCTAATGATCCATTAACAGGTTGGTTTAGAGACGGGTGCTGTAATACAGATGAAAATGACCACGGTGTACATACTGTGTGTGCAAAAGTTACTACTGAATTTTTAGAATGGTTAAAGGAAGCGGGAAATGATTTAATTACTCCTCATCCTGAATTTGGATTTCCTGGATTAAAAGATGGAGACGGATGGTGTGTATGTGCAAGTTGGTATGCAAGAGCAGTTGAGGCTGGAAAAGGATGTCCTGTATTTTTAAAAAGAACTCATAAAAATACTTTAAAACATTTACCTATTGAAACTCTAAAAAAATTTGCGATAGATTTATCTTAATCTACATATTTCCATATCTTGGTCCACCACCGCCTTCAGGAGTTACCCAAGTTATGTTTTGAGAAGGTTCTTTAATATCACAAGTTTTACAGTGAATGCAATTTTGTGAATTAATTACAAATTTGTTAATATCATTTTCTTTTTGAACTTCATAAACTCCAGCAGGACAATATCTTTGTGCAGGTTCATCAAATTTTTCCAGAGTATAATTAATTGGTAAAGCAGGATCTTTAAGTTGCAAATGCACTGGCTGATTATCAGCATGATTAGTTCCTGTAAGATATACTGAGCTAGTTTTATCGAAAGTTATAACATTATCATATTTTGGATAATCTATTTTAGGCATTTGATTTGCAGGTTTTAATGTTTCATGATCAGCATGTTTATGTTTAAGAGTAAAAGGAAGTTTTCCTCTAAATAAAATTTGATCAATACCTGTAAAGATTATCCCTAAAATTAGCCCCCAACTAAAGCTAGGTTTTACATTTCGGGCTTCATATAATTCTTTAAATAACCAGCTATTTTTAAATTTATTTTCATAAATAGATAATTCTTTATTTTCTTTTAAGTGTTCATGAATAGTTTCAGCTGCAATCATTCCACTTTTCATTGCAGTATGAGAGCCTTTAATTTTAGGCATATTTAATGTACCAGCATCACAACCTACTAATAATGCGCCAGGCATAAACATTCTAGGTAAACTTTGAAATCCTCCTTCAATCAATGCTCTTGCACCATAAGAAATTCTTTTTCCTCCCTCTATTATTTTTTTTATCGCTGGATGAGTTTTAAATCTTTGAAATTCATCATAAGGAGATAAATGTGGATTTTTATAATCCAAACCAATTACATAGCCTAAAAATACTTGTTTATTTTCAGCGTGATACATAAAGCTTCCACCATAAGTATTGTTATCAAGTGGCCACCCAGCTGTATGCATAACTAGTCCTTCTTCATGATTTTTTTCTTCTATTTCCCAAATTTCTTTAAAACCAATTCCATATTGTTGAGGATCTTTTCCTTTACTCAGTTCAAATTTTTGAATTAATTGTTTTCCTAAATGACCTCTGCAACCTTCAGCAAAAACTGTAACTTTTCCTAAAAGCTCAATACCTGGTTCAAAACTATCTTTTTTGTTACCCTCTTTGTCTATACCCATATCTTGAGTAGCTACTCCCTTAACAGAACCATCATCATTATATAAAATTTCACTTGCTGGAAAACCTGGAAAAATTTCTACACCCAAAGCTTCTGCTTGCTCAGCTAACCATCTGCATAAATTAGCTAAACTAATAATATAATTTTTATGATTTTGCTGAACTGCTGGTAGCAGCCAAGTTGGCCAACTTAAAGATTTAGTTTTTCCTAAAAATAAAAATTTTTCTTTAGTAACTTTTGTTTTTATGGGTGAATTTAATTCTCTCCAATTAGGTAACAGTTCATCTAGCGCTCTTGTTTCAAAAACATTTCCACTTAAAATGTGAGCTCCAATTTCTGAAGCTTTTTCTAACAAACAAACATTTAAGTTTGGATCTAATTGTTTTAATTTAATAGCAGTTGATAATCCCGATGGCCCTCCACCTATGATTACAACATCATATTCCATCGATTCTCTAGACATACTCTAGTTTTTAACTGTAAGGATTATTTTTGTATAGTGTTTAATTTGTTCAACTCTTCCATGAATTGAGGTAAGGCTTCGAAGAGATCTGCCTCAAGACCATAATCAGCCACACTAAAAATTGGGGCTTCACCGTCTTTATTAATTGCAACTATAACTTTACTTTCTTTCATTCCTGCAAGATGCTGAATTGCTCCTGAAATTCCAACTGCAATATATAAATCTGGCACAACAACTTTTCCTGTTTGACCAACCTGGTGATCATTACTTATATAACCTGCATCTACTGCTGCTCTTGATGCTCCGATAGCTGCTCCAAGTTTATCAGCAATTTCAGTAATTAATTTAAAGTTATCTCCACTTTGCATTCCTCTTCCACCTGAAACAACTATTCTAGCAGTTCCAAGTTCTGGTCTATCAGATTTAATTTCCTCTCTCTTTATAAATTTAGTATTTGAAAATTCTTCACTAGCTTCAATTTTTTCAATTGGTGCAGAACCTCCAGAACTTTCACAAGGCTCGAAAGAAGTTGGTCTAATAGTAATACATTTTTTAGCATCATTACTTTTAACTGTTGCAAAAGCATTTCCAGCATAAATTGGTCTGACAAAAGTATCAGGTGAAACTACTTTAATAATGTCGCTAACTTGCGAAGTATCAAGATGAGCAGCAATTCTTGGCATTAAATTTTTACCAAATGTATTTGCTGAACAAATAATATGAGAATAATTTTCTGCTAACTTTACAACAACTGGAGCAAAATTTTCTGCAGTAAAGTTTTCATAGTGTGATGCCTCAACACTTAACACTTTTTTTATCACTGGAAGTTCTGATAGTTGTTTTGATGCTTCCGCGCTATTATTTCCAATTATCACAGCGTGAACTTCGCTATCAATTTGTGAAGCAGCTGTAGCCGCATTTAATGTAAATGGTCTTAACTCTTTATTATTGTGTTCTGCTATGAGTAAAACTGCCATTATATTACCTTTGCTTCATTTTTTAATTTTTGAACTAATTCTGCTACATTAGCCACTTTAATACCTGCTTTTCTTTTTGGTGGCTCTTCTACTTTAATTTGCTCTACTCTTGGAGAAGTATCAACACCTAGATCAGATGCAGAAATTTCTTCAATTGGTTTTTTCTTCGCCTTCATAATGTTAGGAAGAGAAGCGTATCGTGGTTCATTTAATCTTAGATCGCAAGTTACTATAGCTGGAACATTTATTTCAATCGTTTCAAGTCCCTCATCAATTTCTCTAGTAACTTCTAATTTATTATCTTTGACATCAATCTTTGATGCAAAAGTTGCTTGTGGCCAATTTAATAATGCACTCAACATTTGACCTGTTTGATTACAATCATCATCAATTGCTTGTTTTCCCATAAAAACTAAATCTGGTTTTTCTTTTTCAACAACTTTTTGTAAAAGTTTTGAAACAGCTAATGGCTCTAGTATTCCATTTGCTTTAACATGAATTCCTCTATCCGCTCCAACTGCTAAAGCCTTTCTGACAGTTTCTTGAGCTTTTTCCTCTCCTACAGTAATTGCAACCACTTCGGTTGCCTTTCCTGTTTCTTTAATTTTTACTGCTTCTTCGATAGCATTATCATCTGGTGGATTGGTTGACATTTTTACGTTGTCAGTAACAACCCCAGTGCCATCTTCTTTAACTCTGATTTGAACGTTGTAATCAATAACTCTTTTTACTGCTACCAAGATTTTCATTAAGCTCTCAACAAATTATTTTCTGAATCGTATGGACTTTCATCTAAAACTGTAGCGTCATACATTTCACCCAATATATCAACTTGTAATTTTTCACCCACATTAGAACAATCAGGTTTTACCATTGCAAGAGCGATTGATTTATCTAATCTAAATCCAAACTCACCGCCTGTTGCTCTTCCAACCACTTTACCGTCTTTAAATATAGGATTATTTCCCAAAACATCTGCATCTTTAGTATTGTGAACTTCTAAAGTTACTAATTTGTTATCAAAACCTTTTTCTCTCCATTTATTGAGCGCCTCTAAACCGATAAAGTTTCCTTTATTTGGATGAATAAATCTATCTAGTCCAGATTCATATGGAGAATATTCAATAGATAATTCTGTTCCAACTAGTTTGTAAGATTTTTCTACCCTTAAGCTATTCATTGCTCTAATACCAAATGGTTTAATTCCTAAATCTTTACCAGCATCCATTAATTTATCAAAAATATGATTTTGATACTCGATTGGATGATGAAGTTCCCATCCAAGTTCACCAACAAAATTTACTCTCATAGCATTAACTGGTGCGTATCCTACATTGACATTTTTTGCAGTGAGCCATTTAAAGTTTTCATTTGAAAAATCATCTGTTGAAACTTTCTGCATTAGTTGTCTCGCTTTAGGGCCAGCTACTACCAATACACCTGTGCTATTTGTTAAATCTTCAAAAATTACAGAACCATCATCTGGCATCCATTTTTGGATCCAATCATGGTCTAATCTTAAATTTGCTCCAGCTGATACTAAATAATAGCTATTCTCAGCTTCTTTCATGATTGTAAATTCTGAATGCACACCACCTTTAGTGTTTAATGCATGACATAAATTTATTCTTCCAATATTTTTTGGAAGTTTGTTGGCAACTAAATAGTCTAAAAACTCTTCTGCTTTAGGTCCTCTTATTCTGCATTTTGCAAAAGCAGTCATATCTAAAAGACCAACATTTTCTTTTACGTTTTGACATTCCTTTTTAATTGCTTCAAACCATTTTGATCTTCTAAACGACCAATCATCTTTTTGTTCCATTCCATCTGTTGCAAAAAAGTTAGGTCTTTCCCATCCAAATTTTTGACCAAAAACTGCTCCTAAATTTTTCATTCTTTCGTAGCATGGAGCTGTTCTTAAAGGTCTTGCTGCAGGTCTTTCCTCATCTGGATAGTGAACTATAAAAACATGACTATAAGCTTCTTCATTTTTAGCTTTTAAATAAGATTTTGTTGCATAGTTACCATATCGTCTTGGCTCAACTCCCAACATATCAATTGTTGGTTCACCATCTACAATCCATTCAGCAAGTTGCCAACCTGCACCACCTGCTGCAGTTATTCCAAAACTATGACCTTCATTAATCCAAAAATTCTTAAGTCCCCAAGCAGGTCCAACAATTGGATTTCCATCAGGTGTATAACAAATTGCTCCATTATAAACTTTCTTAACTCCAACTTCTCCGAAGGCCGGAACTCTATGTATTGCTCCTTCAATATGTGGAGCTAATCTATCTAAATCTTCTTGAAATAATTCGTATTCAGAATTCTTTGACGGTCCTTCTACATAACATGCTGGTGCACCATCTTCATAAGGTCCTAAAATTAATCCACCCGCTTCTTCTCTCATGTACCATCTGCTATCGCTATCTCTTAAAACGCCCATTTCTGGTAAACCATCTTTTTTTCTTTGTTGAATTAAAGGATGAGGTTCAGTCACGATATATTGATGTTCAACAGGAATAACTGGAATATCTAATCCAACCATTTCACCAGTTTGTCTTGCAAAATTTCCAGAACAAGAAATTACGTGTTCACACTCTATTGATCCTTTATCAGTTTCAACAATCCATCCATCTTTTGTTTGTCTCATTGATAGAACAGTTGTGTTTCTATAAATCTCAGCTCCCCTATTTCTTGCACCAGTAGCTAAGGCTTGTGTTAAATCTGCTGGTTGGATGTATCCATCTTCTGGGTGTTGAATAGCTCCAACTAAATCATCTGTATGACATAAAGGCCAAATTTCTTTTACTTGTTGTGGAGTTAAAAATTTTACATCGACTCCAATTGTTCGAGCGACACCTGCGTACTGATGGTACTCATCCATTCTATCTTTTGTACTTGCTAAACGAATATTTGAAACAACACTAAAGCCTACATTTTTTCCAGTTTCTTCCTCTAGAGTTTTGTAAAGATTCACCGCATACTTATGTAACTGTCCCACCGAGTAACTCATATTGAACAAAGGCAATAAACCTGCAGCATGCCAGGTTGAGCCTGAAGTTAATTCTTTTCTCTCAACAAGCACTACATCTGACCAACCTTTTTTTGCTAAATGATAAAGAGCACTGACACCTACAACTCCTCCACCAACTACGACAACTTTAGTTTTTGTTTTCATTTTGTGATTTCTACTAAATTTTTATTATTAACGAAACAAAAATGTATCTGTGGATAATCAAATTGAACTGCCGAGAGGGATTGGGCTTGAGACCATCGTAGTCAACCAGCAATCATTTAAATCTCCGTCCTCAGTATATTTTTCGACTTGCCAATTAAACTTATGATAAATTTTATCTTTATCTAAAATGATGACTTCAAATTGAGCCCATTTGTCACTACTGCCAAGCTCTGTAATTGTATGGCTTAGGTGATTAATCATCATTTGATAAGAGGCTCCTTTAATCATTCTTTTAAAATTATTTAAGGGTCCAGTCATTCTTTTATTGTTAGGGTGAGCAAAAATCCAAGTTTGCTCTATACCTCTATCTTTGTAATTTAAATCATTTTTTTGTAACCCACTAAGTTGAATTTTAACAACTTCCTTTGGTGAAATATTTTTGTTTGGATTTTTTAATTCTGCATAAGAATAGTTAGTTAAAATTAATAAAATTAAAAGTGATATTATTTTTTTCATTAAGGAAATTTTATAACTTTTTCTGATTGATTACCACGTCTACTAATATCGCAATCAGCAAATTAAGCATTGTAATGCCACAGATAATTATAAAGCTAAAAAAATAAATCCAAGCCCACCAATAAATATCTTGTAATGGCAGCATTACTTGTTCCCAGCTTGATAATGTTAAAACCTGAAACAATGTAATCATTGAAACTCCAACATCATTCCATCTCTCAGGAATATCTGTGCTAAATAAAATAGAGCCTATAGTTGCGTATATATAAAGAATTATGAACAATAATAATCCAACGTAAAATACTCTTCTGACAGACGCAAGAAGAGCTTCAATTATTTTTTTTAATTCTGGGACTACTGAGATAATTCTCAATACTCTAAATACTCTTAGTAACCTTAAAAGTAAGAAGCTAGAATTGTTAGGAATTGGTATTAATGAAATTAAGACAATTAAAGTATCAAATACATTCCAACCACTTTTAAAAAAATATAGTTTTTTAGGTTCTCCTACAAACCTAATTACAATTTCAATTACAAAGAAAATAGTAATTGAATAATCTAAATAATTAATTGCCTGTTTAGTTAATTCACTTAGATCATAAGTGTTAACGCCAATTGTAATTGCATTTAAAATAATAATTGAAATAACAACAAACTGAAAAATTCTACTTTCTTTCAGATTGTATAAAAATTTATTCATTTAATTTAAAACACTAATAATACTTTTTTTAATAGTTTCACTTACTTTAATTGTTCCTTCTTTATTAGGATGAATTCCATCTTGCTGATTTAAACTTGAATCAAGTGCAACTCCATCAAGTAAAAATGGGATCAGGGGTAAATTATATTTTTTTGATAGTTTTGGATAGATTGCATCAAACTTTTTTTTGTATTCAGCTCCATGCGTGGTTGGAGCAACCATACCTGCAATAATAATTTTAATTTTTTTATTGTTAGCTATCTTTATGATTTCTTCTAAATTTTTCTCAGTTTCCTCTGGTTTTATTCCTCTAAGCATATCATTGGCGCCTAAGCCTAAAATGATTAAGTCGATACCAGGTTCAGATAAACTCCATTCAGCAATGTTTAATCCTCCTGAAGATGTGCTCCCAGAAACACTGCCATTAATTATCTTTATATTTAAACCATCTTTTTTAAAATTATCTTCTAATACTACGGATAAGTGATGCTCTTTAGGTAAACCATACCCAGCCATCAAACTGTCGCCAAATAATACAACCTTTTCTATTGCGAATGCATTTATGTGCACTAGAAAGATTATCAAAATTTTTATAAATAAACTTTTATTCATGAGTGATCTTCTTAAATTAAAAAAAATAAATCTCAAATACCAAACTGGTAAAGAAAGTATCAGTGTTTTAAAGAATATTGATCTAACTATTAAGAAAAAAGAGACAGTTTCTGTCGTTGGTGAAAGTGGATCTGGTAAAACTAGTTTAATCATGTTGGTTGGAGGTTTAGAAAAACCAACTTCTGGAAAAATTATTTTTCAAGATCAAGAAATTACAGGACTTAATGAAGATGAAGTTTCAGAAATTAGAAAGAAGAATATTGGCATTATATTTCAATCCTTCTACTTAATTCCAAATTATTCTGCAGTTGAAAACGTTGCATTAACTCTAGAGTTAAATAATTTTAAAAATCCTGAGAGTGAAGCAAAAAGTTTATTAGATAGATTTGGTTTAAAGCACCGATTTAATAATTTACCAAGTCAGTTATCAGGTGGTGAACAGCAAAGAGTTGCAATTGCAAGAGCTATAGCTATGAAACCTGAATTAATCCTTGCTGATGAGCCTACTGGAAACTTGGATACTGAAAACTCACTAATGATATCAGATATTTTGTTTAAATATGTAAAAGAGGAAGGATCTTCCTTAATCATGGTAACACATGATCCAAAACTAGCCAATAAAGCAAAAAGAAAAATCAAAATAAAAGATGGAAAAATTAAATAATCGATCTGAATTTAGTTTGATTTTTAAATATGCTTTAAAGGATTTAAGCAGAAACTATCACAAAATCTCAAGTATTATTGTTACTCTATTTATCAGTCTCTTTATATTAAGTGCTATTTTTACAATTGAAGATAGTCTTAAAAAAGAACTGAACGATAATGCAAAAGCTTTATTGGGTGGTGATTTAGAAATTGATTACAATCGTAATCAAGGAAATATAGAACTAGTTAATCAAGTTAGAGAGTTTGCAACTGTATCTCAAATGATTGAGTTCAGTACAATGCTTTCAACAACTGGAAGAGAAAAAAACAAATCTTTATTCACTAGAATTAAAACAGTTGATGAAAAATATCCGTTATATGGCGAAGTAGTATTTGAACCCGAAGGTGCATATGAGCGAATGCAAAAAGAACCAAATACTATTTTAATAAATGAAAGCTTATCAAAGACACTGAACATAAAACTTAATGAACAAGTTAAAGTTCAAAACCAAAACTTTACCGTTATTGGAATTATAAAATCAGTTCCTGATGTTAGTGGATTTGTTGCTTTTGGTGATTGGGCGCTTGCAGGAAAGCAAACCTTAGAGATATTAAAACTAAATGGTATTGGAAGCTTTTTAAACTACGAATATAAAGTAAAATTTAACGAAGGAGATAGCTCTGAAGAGTTAGAACAACGAATTGAAAATATCTTTAAAGATGATCAAAAAGTAAAACTTCGTTATCCTGAAAATTCAGCAAGTGGAATAAAGAGAATAATCAACAATTTTTCACAATTTTTATCTCTTGTTTCAATAAGTGCGATGTTGATTGCGGGTATTGGGATTGCAAATACTCTCCTTTCTTTTATTAATCAAAACAACATGTCAATTGCAGTTAGAAAAGCAGTTGGATTTTATTCAGGAAATATAAAGACACTTTATTATCTTCAGTTGCTAATATTATTATTTGTAATCACAGTTGTTTCTTATGGCTCTAGTTTTTTAATAGTACCTATCGCTGATAAGTACTTATCAGATGGACTTGGATTAAATGTTTATCCAGTATTTTCTATAGTTAATTTTATTAAAATATTTTTAGTTGGTTTATTAGTACTTGTAATATTTTCTATCCCAACAATAAGTTCAATTGATCAAGTAAAAGCTTCTAATTTATTTAGAAACGTTTTTCAAAACTTGCAATTTTATTATTCAAAAAAGTCTGTTGTTTTAAGTTTTATTTTGCTCTCTATTTTAGTTTTATTATTTACAGTTGGTTCAGAGCAACCAACTTACAGTCTTGGATACTTTGCGGCATTTTTTGTTTGTTTGATTGTATTTTTCTTTCTTTCAAGAATAATTATATTTTTTCTTAAAAAATTTAAATCAAGCTCCAATATTTCATTAAAGGTATCAATTAAGAATATCACTCAAACTAAAAGTATTACTCCAATTACTATTATGTCTTTAGGATTAGGAGTTACTTTACTTTTAACGTTAGCGTTAGTTGGAACAAATTTTCAAAGGGAAATTGCTAAATCAATTCCTGATATCGCTCCTGATTATTTCTTTGTGGGTATTCAAAAAGGAGAGCGTCAAAAGTTTGAGCAAGGAATATTAAAGATGGATCCTGATGCAAACATTGAAGTTGTTCCAATGGTTTCATCTGGCATTGCAAAAATTAATGGTATTAATCCAAATACTTATATTAAACCTGATAATGATAGTTATTGGGTAATTGGTAGTGAGAGAAGATCTTCATGGGTTGAAGATGTTCCTGAAGATAATCCATTAGTTGCTGGAAAATGGTGGGATTTAAATAAACCTAATCAACTTCAAATATCTTTAGATGCTAAAGTTGCAAGAGATTTTAACATTCAATTAGGAGATATTTTTACTTTAAATATATATGGAAGAGAAATAGATGGTGAAGTGGTTAATTTTAGAGAAGTTGATTATCGAGATTTAAGTATTAACTTTGCAATGCTATTTAACCCTCAATTCGCTCAAAATATTCCTCATGAATATTTAGCAACAGCAAAATTTAATTCTGATAAATTTGATGAAACTGAAATGCTAGAAGTTATGCCTAGTTTATCTATGATTAAAATTGCAGATTATCTGACAAAAGTAACAGCTGTGCTAAATAAAGTATTCATTGCAGTTACTTTAATATCAGCTGTAACTATTGTGATTGGTTTAATTGTTATTTCGAGTGCAATTATAGTTCAAGGTAAAGTTAAAGAATATCAAAACTTAGTGTTTAAAATTCTAGGGTTTTCAAAAAAAGAAATAATCCTCTCATCATTAATAGAATTCATCATTATCTTTAAATCAGTCATACTAATTGCAATATTCTTTGCTGTAATTGGTTCAAAATTTATTATGGAAAATATCTTTGAACTTGTGTGGATGTTTGATTTTAAAGTTTTAATTTACTTAGGTTTTTCAATTGGATTTGTAACATTGTTATTGATTATGTTAACAAACTTAAAATATCTAAATCCAAAAGTTTATCCTTTAATTAGAAATCAATAATTAAAATTTTGTAATTTTACTATCTAAAGCAATTACATTTAATTCCACTTTTAGTTTTGGAAATCTTTTTTTAATTTCTTTTTTAAGTTTATTAAATGATTCTTGGTGTATTTTTTTTTCATTTGCTGGACTAAATTCTTTTTTTCCATTAGCAATTTTTGCAGCACCACAATCTTTATGATTAATAACAATAAGTTTTTCTATTTTGTGAAGTTGGATTGAAGTTGCAAGATTATCATAAAAAGTATTATGCCATTTTTTAAATTTATTATGTGTGACCCCTACTGCGGCACCAGCAATTGTAAAAGCACTATATTTTCCAGTTAATTTTTTTTTCTTTAAATGATTATGAACTAAATGTTGAAATCTTGGGTCCATACAAGATAACACCATTGCTTTAAACTTTGATTTCATGAATTAAACTCTACTTTATACATTGCTTCATTCCTTCTATTCATTGGAAGGGTAAATGGACTATCATATGTAGCTCTAATAGGTGGACTTATAATTGAAATATTATTTTTGTTTAACTCTTTTTCTAGGATTTCTTTATGTTTTATGAAATTTCCATCAGAAGCTCGACCAGAATATCTAAGTACAGCATAATATCCCCCTTCAATATTTACTATACTTACATCTTCTCTACTAGGATTGGGTACGTTATCTGAATTAAACTTTGAAGGTAAATAAAACTGCATGGTCATATTACCATTTTTTTCTACTTGAGTAACTGGAGTAGTCATTGCTATTTTTTCCTGAGCATCATTTCTTCCAGAAATATAATTAAATAATTTTCTAAAATTACTATCTATTCCAGCTCTAGAGGTTTCAACTGCTAAACGATCAGAATACTTTCTAATCTCATAAATTTCATTTTTATCAACTACTTCATACTTTGCTTCTTCATTGGCCATAACAATAGAATACGGTAAAACAAAGAAAGTACAAAATAGAAGAATTAATTGTTTTTTTAGGTTCATGGATTAAATGACTTTATATTCAAAATTTTGTGTTGTTTCATTAATTTGAATTAATTTAGCTCCATTTCTTTCGTGAAAATTCTTTGCCATTTCTGTTAAAGGTGAAAGGGTTACTAATCTGTTTAAATGATTAGATTTTTTAATCTTTTTAAACACTTCTTTTACAATTAACTTTCCACCTCCTTTTTTCTTTGACCAAACAGTATAAGCAATAGCGATTTGTCCACCTTTTTGATCTCTCATTGCACTTTGCAAAAAAGCATCAGTGCTTAATTTTTCAAGTTCATCAACACTTTTGGGAATTTCATTGGTGTAAGCAAAACACATAACAGCATGAATTTCGCCTTGATACTCAACACCATAAATTTTTCTTCCAAATCCTGTTCTAAATTCATTATCTAATTCTGGTCGAACTGGATCTTCCTCTACATTACATTCTTTAAGTTCAACAAGTTTAGCACCTTTTACCCAACCAAAAAAATTATCAATTTGTTTATTAAGAACTTGTTTATTTTTTCTTATACGAGCTTTTATTCTAGGATTAAATTTTTTTTTCATATTAAATAATCATATAAAAGTTTTGAACTACTTATAAAAATTAAAATATACAAAATATTATAAAATAATTTTTCATTTATAATTTTAATTAATCGGTAACCAATCAATATTCCTATAAAAGCAAGTGGAAATAAAAATACTGATTGTTTAAAAGTTACTAAATTTGTCATTGAGAGGTTAATATATAGAGGAAGTTTTATTAGATTAACAAAAGTAAAAAATATAATTCTTGTTCCAACATAAATTTCTTTCTTCATTCTTAATGGAAGCATATAAACACTTACCGGTGTTCCTCCTGCATGGACGCAGAAACTTGTAAATCCAGCTATTACTGAACAAATTCCTCCTTTAATTGAATTTTTTTGTGACTTAGCTTCTTTATCTTTTTTAAAAAAAAAATAATGACCTGCAAAAATAAATCCCATTAAACCAATCATAAATTTTAATAATTCTTCTGAAAAATATGTGAACGTGAAAGAAGCAATTAATATTCCAACAGCAGCAAATGGAACCATTAACTTTAGGGTGCCTAAGTCATATTCCTTTCTATATTTATAAACCGCAATAAAATCGGAAAATATTAAAATTGGCAAAATTATTCCTAATGCTTGGTTTAAAGGCATTACAATAGTCATTAATGGAATAGATATTAAAGTCATCGACCCACCCAAACCGGATTTTGCAATACCATATAAAATTATTGCTGGAACTACTGTGAAGAAAAATAATAAGTTTATTTCCATTTTTTCAATGAATTTAATAGTTTTGATCCTAAAGGACTAATTGGTTCTTGAAGAATTATTTCTTTTCCTGTTTTTTGTTTAACTAACTGCAATAATTTTGTTGCTATTCCTTTTTTTCTAAAAATTGGATTAACGAAAATGTATTCAACTTCTCCCTTTTCATTAAATCTAACGAACCCTAGCGTTGTATATTCATTTTTATAAGTAAATACACCATCAGCTTCATCTAATTGATAATTTGAAAAATCAATGCTGTTCATAAATCCTAGTAATTAAGAAGCAAAAGGATAATTGCTATGGCTGCAATAATAGAACTAACAACAATATAATTAAGCTTAATATTGAAATTTTTCTCAACAAAATCAGTAATTTTTTCCCAAAATAATACAATTAAGAAAACAATGATAGCTGGAATTATATATTTAATCATATTTTAAGATTTGTTGTCACTGACATAAACTGAAACACCTCTTGTATTTAAGTCAACATCGAACTTTTTATGTAGTGGCGGAAATGCTCTTTGTGAACAATCTAATCTGTCACAGGTTCTACATGAAACACCAATTGGTATTTCTGTAGATTTATCATTAATATTAACATTTTCAGTGTAAACAAAGTCTTTTGCATATTTCGCATCACATCCAAGTCCAATAGAGAGAACACTTTTTGCTTGTCCAAATCTTCCTATTCCTTTTTCAACAGTTCTTGCAATACAAACATATTTTTCACCATTGTTCATTTTACTTACTGCAGCTTGAATCACACCAGGTCTTGTAAAAGCAGAATAAACATTCCATCTTGGACACGCTCCCCCATATCTTGGTATATCAATTCCAGATAACGAAAACCTTTTTGAAATATTTCCAGCCATATCAACTCTTAAAAAATGGAAAGGAATACCAGGTAGTTTTGGGTCCTGTAAACATGTAACCCTATGAGCTACTTGTTCAAATGAAGTTGCAAAAGTATTTTGCAGTAACTCTAAATCATATTTCAATTTTTTACATTCAGAGTGGAATAATTTATATGGCATCAAAATTGCAGCACCACAGTAATTTAACAATGCAACTTTAGTGAGCTTTTTAGATTCTTCTGAAGGGAAACTAAATTTCGATAAATAATTATCAATTTCTTTATTAGCTCCCTCTTGAGCTATTTGAGCTGCTGCGTGTAATTTTTTTGTTTCAAGAGAACTGTAATCACTTAATAAAAGTTCTTTTTTATTTTTATTATAAATTTTTGAAAATGGTTTATTTTCATCTGGAATAACATCTTTGACTGTTATTGAATATTCTGAATTTAAATATTCACACAAAGCAATATATCTTGTTCGATTATTTTTTTGAATTTTATCAAAAACTTTATTTGCAAACTCTTCTAATTTTGGAAAATAGTTTTTATGCTCTTGGAGAAAATCTGAAATGACTTCACCTGGAAAAGAATTTTTTCTATTATCAACAATTTTACCTGAAATTTTTTCAATTTTATTTATTAACTCATGATCTTTTTTTTTAAGAATATCACCTAGTCTTACAATTGCTTTTCCAATCTTTGGATTAGTGCTTACTAAATCTTTTACTTCAGGACCTAAAATATCTAAGTCTTCAAACAAACTGTCATCTAAAATTTCAGAAATGGTATTTTGAAGATTAATATCTGTCTTTGATGTAAGATCCGATAATTGGATGTTTAGTTTTTCACATACATTTAAAAGTAAATCGCCATCTATTTTTCTCTTTCCACTTTCAATTAAGTTTAAATAACTAGGAGAAATGTTTAAATCTTCAGCTAATTTGTTGGCTTGCAGTCCAAGCTGTCTTCTAAAAGCTCTTATTTTTGGCCCTATTTTAAGATTAATTTGACTCATTTTTCTATTTGTAAATTTTGTAAATTTATTTTTACAATATTTTTTCCCAATTTACAAAGCTTTTTAACGTTTTTTGTAGATTTTGTAAATTTTGTAAAATATATAATTTACATGGATAAAAACTTAAAAAACACAGAAAATGAAGCTCAAATCATCAAAAAAGAGGATTTAGACCACCATCATAGTAAAGGAATTTACATGAGAGATGATCATTGTGATTGGGGCTCAAGTGGAATGAGTGAACTAATCGAAGCTTTAAACGATAGTAACTAATTCAACTTTTTTCAATTTTCTTCAACACAGGATTATAAATAATGAGCGCAGAGAAAATCTCTTATGAGTTAAAAAGATTCGCAGGTATCAAACGAGACTACACTGATGAAGAAGTGGAGAGATTAAGAGGTTCAATTAAAATTGAATACTCACTTTGCAAAAATCAATCAGAAAAACTTTGGAAATTATTAAATACAGAAGCTTATGTTAATACCCTTGGTTCTTTGTCAGGTAACCAAGCTGTTCAACATGCAAAAGCTGGTTTAAAAGCAATTTATTTAAGTGGTTGGCAGGTTGCAGCTGATGCTAATACTGCTGGAGAGATGTATCCAGATCAATCTCTATACCCTTATGATAGTGCTCCTAAATTAGTTGAGTCAATGAATAACTCTTTAATTAGAGCTGATCAAATTCAACATATGGAAATGCAAGATGGGGACATGAAAAGAGAGGAAAAAGTAGATTACATGCTTCCAATTATTGCTGATGGTGAAGCGGGTTTTGGTGGACCATTAAATGTATTTGAATTAACTAAAAAATTTATAAGAGCTGGTGCTGCAGGTGTTCATTTTGAAGACCAATTAGCTAGTGAAAAAAAATGTGGTCATATGGGTGGAAAAGTTCTTGTTCCAACTGGTACCATGGTCAAAAACTTAAAAGCTGCAAGGTTGGCTGCTGATATTGCTGAGGTTCCTTTGATTATATTAGCAAGAACAGATGCTAATGCTGCAAAACTTATTACAAATGATTTTGATGAAAATGATAAACCATTTTTAACTGGTGAAAGATCTCCAGAAGGATTTCATTATGTTAAAGATGGAATTGAACAAGCTATCTCTAGAGGTTTAGCTTATGCACCATATGCTGATTTAATTTGGTGTGAAACTGCAACTCCTAATTTAGCTGAAGCCAAAAGATTTGCAGATGCAATTCATGAGAAATTTCCTGGAAAACTATTAGCTTACAATTGTTCTCCATCATTCAATTGGAAAAAACATTTAAGTGATGACGAGATTGCCTCATTCCAACAAGAAATCGCTAAAATGGGTTACAAATTCCAGTTCATTACTCTTGCTGGATTTCATACTCAAAACATTGCAATTTTTGAACTTGCTGAGAAATATAGAAAAGAAGGTATGGCTGCATATTCTAGAATTCAACAACAGGAATTTGCTAGAGAAAAAGACGGTTATACTAGTGTTAAGCACCAAAGAGAAGTTGGCACATCTTATTTTGATGCAGTCTCAAATACTATTAGTAGCGGCCAAAGCTCAACAACAGCTATGGCTGGATCTACTGAATCTGAACAATTTTAAAAAAAATACTTTCCCTCTCCATTTTTTTTAGTAGCCCTTAATTGGGCTATTTTTTTATTTGTAATTAATACTCAGACTGTTAAGGGTCACAAATGTCTAATAAAAACTTTGGTTTTGGAACACAAATAAGAAAGTCTCCGTATTTTGATGCTACTGTAAAATGGGGGGCAACAGGTTTTTCTGTATATAATCACATGTATATTCCAAGAGATTTTGGAAGTCCTGAGCAAAACTTTTGGAACTTAATTGAAAAATCAATTTTATGCGATGTTGCAGTCGAAAGACAGGTTGAGATCACTGGTCCTGACGCATATAAATTTACTCAGCTTTTAACTCCTAGAGATCTTTCAAAGTTATCTGTTGGACAATGTAAATATGTTTTAATCGTAAACAATGATGGTGGTATCTTAAATGATCCAGTTTTATTAAGATTAGCTGAAAACCATTTTTGGTTATCTTTAGCAGATAGTGATGTTTTGTTATGGGCACAAGGTGTTGCTATTAATTCAGGTTTAGATGTAAAAATATCTGAACCAGATGTATCCCCTCTACAGTTACAAGGCCCTACCTCACAAGAAATAATGGTCAAACTATTTGGTGAAGGTATCAGAGATCTTAAATATTATTGGTTAAAAGAATATCAACTTGATGGTATTCCATTAATTGTTTCAAGAACAGGTTGGTCAAGTGAACTTGGTTATGAAATATATTTAAGAGATGGTTCAAGAGGTAATGAGCTTTATGAAAAAATAATGGAAGCTGGTAAAGAATATCATCTTCAACCTGGTCATACATCGTCTATTAGAAGAATTGAAGGCGGTATGCTTTCTTATCATGCAGATGCCGATATTCACACAAATCCATTTGAATTAGGCTTTGATCGATTAGTTAATTTAGATAGTGAAATTAATTTTATAGGTAAAGAAGCATTAAAGAAAATAAAACAAGAAGGAATAAAAAGAAAACAAGTCGGATTAATAATTGATTGTGATCCTTTAACAGGACCTAATACAACTTTTTGGCCAGTTGAAAAAGATGGTAAGATAGTTGGCAAAGTAACATCAGCTGTATATTCCCCAAGATTAAAAAAAAATATTGCACTTGCAATGATTGAAATTAATCATTCGGAATTAGGCAATCAATTAGATGTTAAAACACATGAAGGAAAATATTCATCTACAATTGTAGAAAAACCTTTTTACGATCCAAAAAAGAAAATAGCTAGCAGCTAAGATTTAATATTATATCCTTTTTTTAATAGGACTGTAACCACAGTTACACAAGACATCAAAAATACTACCATTGAAATAACACTCACCCAAATATTGAAATCTGAAACTCCATAAAAGGCAAATCTTAGACCATTAATTAAGTAAACAACTGGGTTAAAATAAGTAACAGTTTGCCAAAACTCAGGCAACATATCTAGAGAATATAAACTACCACCTAAAAATACCATTGGCGTAATAACTAAAGTTGGAATAATTGACATTTGCTCAAAATTAGAACTCATTAAACCAATTAAAAAACCAAATAAAGCAAATGTAAATGCCACTAACACTAATAAAAATATCATTAATAATGGATACATTACTTGAACCTCAACAAAGAACGTTGATGTTAAAAATATAACCACTCCAACTATAAGAGTTTTAGTAGCACCAGCACCCACAAAAGCTAAAACAATTTCAAAAGTTGAAATTGGTGCAGCTAAAATTTCATAAATAGTTCCATTAAATTTAGGAAAAAATATTCCAAACGAAGTGTTACTGATTGATTGAGTTAACAATGTTAACATTAAAAGACCTGGAACAATAAAAGATCCATAACTAATTCCATCAATTTTTTCTACATAACCACCAATTACAGATCCAAAAACAATAAAATATAATGAAGTAGATAAAACAGGTGAAAACAATGATTGCATCAATGTTCTCTTAAATCGATCCATTTCATGCAAATACATTGCTCTAAATGCGTAATAATTAAACTTCATTGTTCTCCTTTACTAATGTCACAAATATTTTTTCTAAAGTCGTTTGTTCAGTTTTTAAATCCTGTAATTTTAAGTTTGCATCTTTTAAATCTTGAAGCAAGTTAGTTATTCCAGTGCTTTTAGCTCTAACATTATAAGTATAATTAATTGATTTTTTATCTTCTCCAAGTTCTAGATTATATTTATCTAAACTATTAGGGATTTCAGTAATCTCTTCTTGAAGATCTACTGTAAGTTTTTTATGTCCCATTTTTTTTAAAAGTTCTTTGGTTTCATCAACAACAATAATTTCTCCTTGATTGATTACCCCTACTCTATCTGCAATTGCTTCTGCCTCTTCAATATAATGAGTGGTTAGAATAATTGTTACACCAGTTTTTCTTAAAGTTTCTACTACCTTCCACATGTCTTGACGTAATTCAACATCAACTCCAGCTGTTGGCTCATCTAAAAATAATATAGTTGGTTCATGAGACAATGCTTTTGCAATCAATACACGTCTCTTCATTCCACCAGACAATTGTCTTAATCTTAAATCTTTTTTATCCCATAGGCTTAGGTCTTTTAAAATTTTTTCAATATGTTTCGGATCTGGTTTTTTTCCATACAAACCTCTTGAATAAGAAACATTGTTAAATACTGTTTCAAATTGTTCTAAGGTTAATTCTTGAGGAACTAATCCAATTCTAGATCTTGTTTCTCTATAATCATCTATGATGTCAAAATCATCTACAGTAACTTTTCCTGAAGATGGCCTAACGATTCCGCAGATTATACTTATAAGTGTAGTTTTGCCCGCACCATTTGGTCCAAGCATTGCAAAAATTTCACCTTTTTTGATATTTAAATTTATTTTCTTTAAGGCTTGAAAGCCATTATCGTAGACTTTTGATAGATTATTTATGCTTATTTGATCTGACATGAACTAGGCATATATAGAGACAATTTATAGTATTACAATAATTTAAAATTTGTTTACAAACTAACTTAAATGAAAAAATTTTTTATATTTATTTGTTTTATATTAGCATTTACGACTAATGGGATAGCTAAAGAAACAACTTATACTAAAGAGTTGTTTGATAAAGCTTTATCGGACGGGAAAGTTGTCGTGGTTAGTTCATGGATTAAATATTGCACGTCTTGCGCTAGTCAAATGAAAGTTCTCGATAAAGCAAAAAATGATTTTGATAATATTGAATATTTTACATTTGATGTAACCAATAAAGAAATCGCTAAATTTTTTAATGTTCAATATCAAACAACCCTTTTAATTTTTAAAGATAATAAAGAAGTTTACAGAAGCATTGGTGAGACAACCAAAGAACTTATTTATGAAGCTTTAAATTCTGTGGTCTAAATCAACTATTCTTTAATTTCAAAATTATTGCTGGTAAAAAAGTTGCAATAACAAAGGATAAAAATAATAAAGATTGAGCTATGAAAGGTGAAAATAAATCTTTAGACATCAATCCTCCAACCAATAAACTCTTAGAAAAATCTGGATACGGAAACATTAAAAATCCACCAATCAAACCAATTATAATCGAAACATAAGCAGTTTTCTCATTTACCTTATTATAAAAACTATAAAAGACTGTGAATACAAACGCACAACAAAATAAATCTGCAAGCAAAAATAAATATAAAATATCAAATCCTTTTGAAGCAACACCAAATGCTATTAATGATAAAAATATAATAAAGTATTTAGAAATTTTTAGATAATCTGTTTTTTTATCTAAATTAAAAGTCGCTTTTCCATCAACAACAAACAAACTTGATATCGCATTAACCAATGTATCAACTGTTGAAATTGTTAAAGCTAATCCAAGGATAATTATAATTAAGGATAAAATTTCAGTTTGTTCTTTTAACAATAAAGTGAAAAATCCTAAATCAGCTCTTACTGATGGATCAATAGAAAATGACACCATTCCAATAAAACCCATTAAAAAAACTATCGGTACAATTACAAAAAAAGAAATGATCAATGCTGATTTTAAAGTTCCGTAATCTTTAGCAGCATAAACCCTTTGCCAATTTCCTTGGTGGAATAAATTGGTAGCTGCAACTGCAATAAAAAAAGTTAATCCAGCTGTATAACTTGGAATATAAGATGGGCTTAATAGTTGTGGATTTTTTTCTTTAATCAATTCAAATGAAAAATTATCTCCCGTTGATGAACTGATAATTAAAATTAGAATTAATAAAAGAAAGCCAATTACAATCATTTGAATATTATCAGTAAAAATAGAAGCTCTTAGACCGCCATAAAGCGTATAAGTTAAAGTAGCTAAAAGCACTATTAATGCTGTGATCCAAAGATCTGTACCTGATAGATAATTGATTAAAACTGCAACAGCTGTCACCTCTGCACAAAGAAAAATAAACATGTAAAAAATTGTCATTAACAAAATCAGTTTAAATAAACTTTTTCCAAATTTTTTTCTCATAAACTCAATTAGAGAAGAACCTTTTGGAAACTCAGATCTAATTTTTCTTCCAAAATAAATTAAGAAAATCATAGGAAAAGCTGTACCAAGTGCATACCCAATAACTGCTCCTATTCCACCCCACGTAGCAGCAGCAACAGGGCCAAATAAAATCCAAGCTCCTAAAGCAGATGCAATAAGACTGGTCGTTAATGAAAACAATTCTATATTTCTATTGGCTGTTAAATAGTTACTTATTCCTTGGAATTTTTTAGAATGATAAATTCCTAAAGCAGCAAATATCAAACTAATTATAATTACTAATGTTAATGATGATGATTGACTTAAAAAGTATGTGTTGTTCATTTTATCCCTTTCTGAATTACCGGACAGGTTCTTAGGGTTTAATCTCAGTCTGTTAAGACACCCCTTTATTTAACTATATAATTAATTTTAAGTTTTTAAACTAATAAATTAAGTTATATTGGAAGTTATGAACTACAAAGCATCACCAAAAAGATATTCCAATATGAAATATAGAAGATGTGGAAAAAGTGGTGTTGATCTACCTTTAATAAGCCTTGGTCTTTGGCATAATTTTGGTGGTAAAAAACTTTCATCTGAAGCAAAGAAAATGTTGTTTTATTCTTTTGATTCAGGGATTACTCATTTTGATTTAGCAAATAATTATGGTCCGCCAGCAGGAAGTGCTGAAGCTAATTTTGGAAAAATTTTAAGTAAAGAATTTAAAAGATATAGAGATGAATTAATTATCTCATCTAAAGCTGGTTATGATATGTGGGAAGGACCTTACGGAGAATGGGGTTCGAAAAAATATATTATTGCAAGTTGCGATCAAAGTTTGAAAAGAATGGGTTTAGATTATGTAGATATATTTTATTCTCATAGGTTTGACCCAAATACACCATTAGAGGAAACTGCAGAAGCTTTAGAACTTATTTATAGATCTGGTAAAGCTCTTTACATTGGTATTTCTTCCTATTCTTCAAAGAAAACAATTGAGATGTTTAATATTTTAAAGAAAAGAAACATTAAAATATTTATCCATCAACCCTCTTACTCTTTGATAAATAGATGGTTTGAAAATGATTTAGATAAAAATTTAATTAAATTAGGAATTGGAACTATAGCTTTTTCTCCATTAGCACAAGGGATGCTGTCAGATAAATATTTAAAAGGAATACCAAAAGCATCAAGAGCAAGTGACCCAAAATCTGCCTTAGACAAAAGTTTTATAACTAAAAGAAATATAAAGATAATTTCAGATTTGAATCAGATTGCTAAAAAAAGAGGTCAAACATTATCGCAAATGGCTTTAGCTTGGGTGTTAAATAACAAAGCGGTCACTACGGCTTTAATTGGTGCGAGTAGTGTAAAACAAATTAAAGAAAATATTGAAAGTTTAAATAATTTAAATTTTTCTAATTCAGAACTTAAAGAAATAAATAAAAAAGCTAAAGACGGAAATATTAATAAGTGGGCGAGATCTAGCTCTTATTAAAAGAAGTGTTTTTCAATTAAATAATGAAGAGTAAAAATAATTAAAGAAGCACAAATAATTAGAAATACTCTTTCTTGATTACTCATTATTGTTGGCCTTTATGATTCATTATTTCAATCATACACTGAGTAGCGTACTCTCTCCACTCTGTAGAATTCTTGTTTTTTAAACTATTTAAATGATCTCGGTTACTTTTAATATCGTCTTTATGTTTTAGATAATCAGCACCATTCAGATTTGCTTCCATAGAAGAAAGGTTGGTTTCCATTGCCTTAATCCACTCTTTACCAAGTTCAATGCATTTTTGATCATCTTTTTCATCACATATTTGTTTAAAAAAATTAAATATAACATCATCAGTTTTAACTGAAGTGTTCATGTTTTACTGTTTGCAGGTTCCAATAGAGTCTGGACCACAAGTTTGACCATTCGTCCAAGTAGCACCAATTAAATTTGCACCATCAAAATTAGCATTAGTTATATTAGATGATGTAAAGTTAGCTTCCATTAAATTAGCATTTTGAAAATTAGCTTCTATTAAAGTTGCGCCCATAAAATCAACCCTAGTTAGATTAGCACTAGTAAAATTCGTTTTTTCAAAATTTGCACCAATACTAACAGTCTCATAAAGATTAGCTCTTACAAATGTTGATTCTGGAAAAGTTCCAAAAGATAAATTTGAATTCATCATGATACTTTTATCTAAATTTACCTGAATAAAACTTGCAAAAGATAAATTTGAATTTGGTAAATAACTTCCTTGAAGATCTTGAGCATCAGAAAATCTACAATTAGAATAATCAACCCCATCTGTTAATGGATCGTCGCACGCTGCATTTGAATTTGAAACAAAAAAGAAGCTAAAGAATATTAAAAGAAGTATTTTTTTCATAACTAAATTTAACAAACAAAATATGTCAAAACAATGAAGGATTAAGACTTTAAAAATAATTTAACATTATAAATTAAAGTGTTTTTGAAGTATAAAACTCAACTGATGAAAGAATATAATATTGCATCAATAGCAGGAGATGGAATAGGGAAAGAAGTAGTTCCTGAAGGCTTAAAAGTATTAAAAGACGCTGCTGAAAAACATCAATTTAAAATAAATTTTACGGAATATGATTTTGCTTCATGTGATTATTATGAAAAACATGGAAAAATGCTTCCAAATGATTGGAAGAAAAAATTAGAAAAACATGATGCAATATTTTTCGGCGCAGTTGGCATGCCAGATCAAGTTCCAGATCATATATCTTTATGGGGATCCTTACTTCAGTTTAGAAGAGAGTTTGACCAATATATCAATCTTAGACCAGTAAAATTATTTCCTGGAATTAATCCTCCGTTAGCAAATAAAAAACCAGGTGACATTGATATGCTAATTGTAAGAGAAAATACTGAAGGTGAATATTCTTCTGTTGGTGGAAGAATGTTTAAAAATACTGATAGAGAAATAGCTATTCAGGAAACTATCATGTCTGCACATGGAATAGATAGAGTTCAAAAATTTGCTTTTGAATTAGCAAAACAAAGAAAAAGAAAAAAATTAACAAATGCAACAAAATCAAATGGTATTTCAATTACAATGCCGTTTTGGGATGAACGTTTTAATGCAATGAAAGAAAATTATCCTGATATTGAAACAGATCAATATCATATTGATATTTTGGTTGCTAGATTTGTACTAAATCCTGAATGGTTTGATGTTGTTGTTGCATCTAATTTATTTGGAGACATTCTTTCTGATTTAGGACCAGCTTGCACTGGAACTATTGGAATTGCTCCATCTGGTAATATTAATCCTGAAAATAAATTTCCATCTTTATTTGAACCAGTTCATGGTTCAGCACCTGATATTGCAGGAAAAGGTATTGCTAATCCTGTAGGACAAATTTGGTCTGGTGCAATGATGTTAGATTATTTAGGAGAAAAAGAAGCTTCCAATTCAATTGTTGAAGCTATTGAAAAATCTTTAATTAAAAAAGAAAATAGAACTAAAGACTTAGGTGGAGATGCTGATACCTTAAAATGTTCTAATTCAATATTATCTAATCTTTAAATCTTAACCTTCTTACCAGTTTTTGCACTTTTTGTTATTGCAGCAAAAATCTTAAGAGAGATCAAACCATCATTACCATTTACTTTTGGTTTAACCTTTTTAGATACTACATCTGCAAAATGATCAATTTGATTTACTAAAGTACTGTCGTCTTTTTTATTTTTATCTTCATTAACAAAGATCTTATTCCACCAACTTCGCTCATTTTTATAGAACCAATATTTTAAATTAGGAAATTGCAATGATCCTTTGGTACCACCGATCATGTATGCAGATTGATTGGTTATTGGATAAGCTGGATTTTCTCCTGCAGTTAACTCATAACTCCATGGAGCAACAATTGTATCTGATAAATTTAAAGTACAAAGTGTGCCTGAATTAAAAATTAAGCTAATTGTAGCTGTATCTTCAACTGCAAATTTTCTGGTTTTATTAGTTGTAAATGCTTGAACGTATTTAATAGAACCAAGCAAATAACAAATCATATCGATATCATGGACTAAATTAATTCCTAAAGGTCCGCCTCCTTTACTAACTCTCCATTTTTCTTTGTAATAAGCTTTGTGTTTATAAAGCCAACACAATACATTTGCTGAAACGATGTTTCCTAATTTACCTTTATCGATTAACTCTTTTACCTTTGATACTATTGAATTATGTCTTCTGTGATACCCAATTAATAACGGTGTTTTATTTTTATTAGCACTACTAATAATTTTTTTAGCTGAATTAATGTTATCTGAAATAGGTTTTTCTAATAATACCGGAATTTTTTTCTTTAAAAAACTGACTGTATGCTTTTCATGAAGTTGATTTGGAGTAGCTACAATTACTGCATCTAAATTCTTTGAATTTAAAAGTTCGTCTACATTTGAATATAATGGGATTTTATATTTTTTTGATAAATTTTTAGCATTATTACTAATGTCTACTATCGAATGAAGATTGGCTTTTTTAGATTTTGAAATTGCCTTAATGTGTTGCAATCCCATTAAACCAGTTCCAACAATGGATATGTTTATTTTTCTATTCATTTTATGAAATATTTATTTTTGTAAAGTACTTATAAAGTTTATTAGGTTTAATTAAAGAACTTGGGAAATTTTTATTGTTTGGTGCATCTGGGTAGTGTTGTGTTTCTAAACAAACCCCCTGGTAAGGAGCAAGTTTATTTTTATACCTCAAACCTTGACTGGTATAGAGCTGTACACCAGGAAGATTTGAATAAAAGTCTAATTGAATATTAGTTTTTTTATTTTTTAGAGAGGCTAAATAATTTTTAGAATTTTTTTTAATACAATATGTTAAATCAAATCCCAATTGATTGATTGTATTAGATACTCTCTTTATTTTTTTGTTTTTAATAATGTCTATTTTTTTTCCAATATTTTGAAACTTATTAAAATCATTAATAGTATTTTTAACTTTTTTAATTTTACCAGTTGGGATTAATTTATTAGTTACTTCAAGATATTTTTCAGAGTTAATTTTTAAATCATGATTAAAAATTGTCTCTTTTTTAATCTTATTCAAGTTCCAATAACTATGATTGGTTAAACTCACATGAGTTAATTCGCTTGATTTATATTGATATTTTATAAATAAGCTTTTGTTTTTGATTTCAAAAATACACTCTGAATTTAGATCTCCTGGAAAACCTTGGTCTAAATTTTTAGATAACAATTGATAGATAATTTTATTTTTTGAATAATGTTTTATTTTCCACTCTAATCTATCAAATCCTATTTTTCCTCCATGTAACGTGTTTCTTCCTTCATTGCCATTAAGTTTATAAATCTTATTTTTAATCTTAAATCTTGAATTTGAAATTCTGCCCGCATACCTGCCACAAGTAGCACCCACATAAAAATTCTTATTACTATAATTTTTTGTAGGGCCTAGATTTAAGATTAAATTAATTTTCCTTCGCTTGTCATAAACTTCATATAAACAAGCACCAATATTAATTGACTTAACTCTTAAATACTTATTTTGTATCGTTGAACTTTGTACTTTCACAAAGTCTCTTATAGCCAGCCTTTATCAACGATGTAAGATTGATTTGTGCAACCAGATGATTGTTCCGATGAAAAAAATAATACAGTTTGTGCTAGTTCGTGAGGCATCAATTTCTCCTTTAAACATTGGTTTTTCATCAAATCTTTTTCGGATTCTTCGTTTAACCACATATCAATTTGTCTTTGTGTTAAGACCCAACCTGGTACTACTGAGTTAACTCTAATATTAAATTCTCCTAAATCTCTAGCAAAGGATCTTGTTAAGCCAACTACGCCAGATTTTGCAGCTGTATAAGCTGCCATACCACCTTGTCCAACCATCCAAGATGCTGAACCCATATTAACAATTACACCACCCTTGTTTTCAATCATTGATTTTTTAACTGATTGAACTGTGAAAAAATAATGTCTTAGGTTTACATTCATTCTCTCATTCCAATACTCTTCTGTAACATCATCAATTTTATGCCTTGTATCGTTAGCAGCATTATTGATTAAAATATCAATTGGGCCTTTTTGATCAATGATATCTGCAATTGTTTTTTGAAGTTGTTTAATATTTAACAAATCACACTCAATAAAAGTTGGTATTGAATATTTTTTATTTTTTATATCTTCAATTAATTTTTCAGACTCTGATACATTAATATCAATAAAGTAAACCTCAGAACCTTGTTCACAAAAATGTTCAACAATTGAAGCACCAATTCCAGATCCACCACCCGTTATAAATACTCTTTTATTTTCTAAATCGTAATATTTTACTTTCATTATATCTCCAGTTCTTTAGCTAGATCGCCAATTTTAGCACCACCTGCCATCAATCTTTTCACATCTTCATTACCTAGTTCAGAAGACAATCCTGAACCAATTACTTCTCCTAAACTTAAAAAAGTAAATCGATCAGCTATAAGACGAGCATGAATTTCATTATGAGTAATAAGTATAATTGCAATATTTCCTAAACTTTGAACTTTTTTAATTGTTTTTAAAACTTCCATTTGCTGCTTCTGACCTAATGCTGATGTAGGTTCATCTAATATTAATATCTTTGCACCAAAGTAAATTGCTCTTGCAATAGCCAATGTTTGTCTTTGTCCACCTGACATTGTTCCAACTGGTTGATTAGGGTTTGCAATATTAATTCCAATTTTAGACATTTCCTCTATTGTAATTCTATCCATCTCATCCATTTGCATTAAACCAAATCCGGCGGGACCTTTTATTAATTCACGTCCAAGAAAAAAATTTCTTGTTACTGACGTTAAAGCATTAAGTGCTAGATCTTGATAAACTGTACCAATACCTGCATCAGATGCTTGACGTGGTGAAGTAAAGTTAACATTTTCTCCATCTACTTTTATTTCTCCACTTGTCATAGGATGAACACCGGATAACACTTTGATCAAAGTTGATTTTCCAGCACCATTATCACCTAACAATGCGTGAACTTCACCTGGATAAACATCTAATGAAACGCCATTTAAAGCAGTAAATGCTCCAAATTTTTTTACTAAATTTTTTATTTCAATTAATGGTTTTTTATCCATTAGATATTTCCCATAATTCGTTTTCTTATATTCTCGTTAGTAAAGGCAGCAGTAACAAGCACTGCTCCAAGGAACACTCTATAGAATGATCCATCAATTCCAGGAATATAAAAGAAAGCTTCTTTTGCAATTCCAAAAATAATTGTTCCTAGAATTATTCCACCAATTGTTCCAAATCCTCCGGTTAATACAACACCACCAATAACCGCTGCAGCAATTGCTTCTAATTCTTTTAAATTACCTTTAGCTGTATCTGCTGTGTTAACTTCAAATACCTGACAAGCTGCAAACATAGTTGCGCAAAAAGCAGTAAACATAAATAATGAAATCTTAACTTTATTTGTTGGCACACCATTAGCTTTTGCAGCATTAAGATTTCCACCCGTTGAATAAATCCAGTTACCTGCTTGAGTTTTACTTAAAATTAAATAACAAATAAATGCAATCAGTCCCCAGATCATTAATGCAGAATACATTCCTTTAGCAAAAATATTTCCAAAGTTATTTACGTTCCAATCTACTGTGTAATATAGCCAGTTAAATACTGGTTCCATAATATCGCCTCCAAAGAAATTAGCGACTGGTCTTGCTGTAACTATTGTGTCGATATAAGCTTTTGCTATATCAATATCTGTAACAGCTTTTGCCGCAACATCAGGTACATTAACACCAGCTTCAATTTTCTTTGTTAAAATTTCAACCATTGAGTCATTGCCAGATTTTTTTGCTCCAGCTAATGATTTTTCTAAAGTTGCAATCATTTTTTCAGCATTCATGGCAGTTTTGTAGGCTGCAACTTTTTCGTTAACATATGTTAATCGTTCAGTTAATTTTGCAACCGTGCTAGCTGGCACAGTGCTTAGAATTTCTAATAATTGATCATTTGGTAAAGATTTAGCAGCATCTCTTTCCATTTCTCCATGACCTGGTACATTTATAATGTTTTTGATATCTGGTAAATCTGTAACAGTTGTTGATCCAGCAGTTTGATCAGGAGCTCTGTTAAATGCTCTGTATGATACTTCAGTTAAACCTCTTAAAAAGAAAAGTCCACCTAATGTAACAATGAAAGAAGATATTCCGCTCTTAACAACTATCAATCCTTGTATCCATCCAAAAGATAGCGTCATACATAATGTAATTAATATAGCTAATAATGGAGATACATCTTGAATTTTAAATAATGTAAATCCTTCAAAATGAAAACCACCTTCAAAAGATATGTAAGGAATAACAACAGCAAAACCCCATTTTAGTATCATTGCCATACAACCACCAGCAAATCCAATCATTGATCCAACGGAAAGATCAAATTCACCTGCAATGATTAACATTCCAGCTGCAAGTGCAACGATCCCTAATTGAGCAATTACCCTAAAATTATTTCTAATTCCTAATGCGTTAAAGCCTTCACCTGTGAATGGGTTAAGAGAAAATTGTCCTTCTGGAATAGAGAAATATCCCAACATACAAAAAAGTAAAACCATAACTCCAAAAGGTCCAACTTCTGGTCGAGACATAAATGCAGAGTACCATTTTTTTTCACCTTGTCGGTCAGACTCTTGTCTTGGTTTTTTTGTTGTTGATGTGTTCATTTATAAAAGACTTATTAATTTTGTTAAAAAAAAAGGGCCGATTGAATAATCGACCCTTTAAATTATTACAGACTATCTATCAATACCTGCTAAAGCAGCAACTGAAGAAGCGTTAGACTTGTCAACGAAGCCAGGTCCTGATGGGATGTTAGCTCCTGGTAAAAGTCCAGCACTGTTGTTGTACAAGTGTAATACGATAACTGGCATATAACCTTGTAATCTTTGTTGTTGATCAATAGTGAAAGCAACTCTTCCAGATCCAATTAAATCCATAACTGCAGGACTTAAGTCGAAGCAAGAGTGGTGTACTGTCATACCTAGATCAACTAAAGCTTTATCAACAGCTTCACAAACGTGTGGTCCTACTGAAAGGATCGCATCGATATCGCTGTTAGCTTGTAAAGCAGCAGTTGCTCTAGTTTGAATAGTTGCAGGGTCAGATGTAGTATCAGTCATTTGCATAGGAACAGCAGAACCGTAACCTTCACATCTGTCTACAAGAGCTGTGTTGTATGCTTCTTGAATCATACAAAGTGCTTTAGAAGCACCTTCAGCTTTTGCTCTTTCACCAGCTTTTTGTCCAGCAAGTAATTCAGGCTGACCAACGTGCATTAAAGCACCTAGGCTAGCAGATGACTCTAAACCAGAGTTCATTGTAATTACTGGAACACCAGCAGCAACAGCAGCTTTAATAGCTGGGCCTAATGCATCTGGATCTGGTAAAGAAATCACCATTCCATCTGGTTGAGTAGCTGCAGCAGCTTGAATTGAGCTTGCCATATCAGCCATGTCAGCAGAAGGGTTGTAGATGTATTCGAAGTCAGCACCGATTGCTCTAGCTGCATCTTCACCACCTTTTTGAACTACAGGCCAAAAAGGATCTTTTCCTTCACCATGAGTAATCATGACATATCTTTCAGCGAACGCAGAAGTTGCAAATAATGCAAGAGCTGCAATCGAAAGTATAAGTTTTTTCATTATTTCTCCCTTTTTTTGTGTTTTTAAATTAATTTAAAAAACGAAATATAACTAATTTGAAAAGAGTTCATAACAAAAAATGTAAGCACAACTAATAATTGAAATTTTTTTTTAAGATTTTTTTCCCGACATTACTTATTTTTATTAAATTAGAATTTTTCTAATTTAAATTTTAACAAGAAATTTATAACTAATATGTCGCGCTTCTTCCTAATCTTGCAGCACCACGAACGCCACTAGCATCACCATATCTTGGTTTTAAAAAAACACCTTCGTATTCTCTTCCAATCACAAATTTTCGCACCAGTGAATCTATTTCATGTAAAAAATCAATTTCATTTGAAACTCCTCCTCCAAAAATAAAAGCATCAGGATCTAAAATATTTATTATACTTGAAAGTGACATTGCTAAATTGACTTTAAAATCATCTATAAATCTTTCTGCATCTAAATCATGTTTTCTATTTAATTCAAAAATTTCATTTGTTTTTAAATTTTTTCCGTAAAGTTTTTTAAATCTTTTAGCTAGCCCTAAACCAGATAAAAAACTCTCAATCTCTGCTTCTCTTGGATTACTTGAGTCGAAATTTTCTTTCTTTGCAGCGAAATAAGGAATTTGATTATGACCCCACTCTCCAGCAACACCATTAGGACCACTTACAATTTTTTTATCTATTACTAAACCACCTCCAACTCCAGATCCTAAAATTATTCCATAAACAATTTTATAATGTTTGCCTGATCCATCTATAGCCTCTGACAAGGCAAAACAATTTGCATCATTTTCACAAAACACTTCTTTCCCAAGTGCTTTACGTAAATCATTTTGAAAAGGTTTTTTTTCTAACCAAGTTATATTAGGTGCATTTTTAACTAATCCTGTTTGAGGAGAGTGAACTCCTGGATGACAAACACCAATTGGAAGTTCTTGTTTAAACTCTTGTTCTAATTTTTTATGAATATCTCTTATTGCAGTAATAATTTGAGTATAATTTTTTGGGCATGATATTCTAGATCTATGTTTTTCTTGTCCATCTTTTTCAAGAACAACACTCTCTATCTTTGTTGCACCAACATCTATACCTACTTGCATATTTTTAGTAAGTTGCTCTACCGCCACTTAGATCAAATACTGCAGCTGTTGAAAAAGAATTTTCTTCACTTGATAACCAAGCAACTAAAGAAGCTAATTCCTCAACCTTAGCAAATTTATTTCTTGGTATTTTTGAAAGCATATAATTTATATGTTCCTCAGTCATTTGATCAAAAATTCTAGTTTTTGCTGCGGCTGGAGTAACACAATTTACTGCAATATTTTTTTGAGCAAGTTCTTTACCTAAAGATTTAGTTAAACCTATAACTCCTGCTTTTGAAGTACTGTAAGCACTTGCATTTGGATTTCCTTCTTTACCTGCGATAGATGCAATATTTACAATCCTTCCATAATCATTCTTAACCATAAATGGAACAACTGCTTTACAACAATAAAAGACTGCATTTAAGTTAAGGTTAATAACTTTGTTCCACTCTTCTATTGGATATTCTGCAACAGTAGTGTTCATGCCTGCTACACCTGCATTGTTTATAAAGATATCAATCTTCCCATGTGATTTTTCAACTTCTGATAATTTTGAATTAATTGTCTCATAGTTGCTTACATCAACTATTTGATAAGTTAAATTTTCAGAATTTACTTTTTCTAAAGCTTTTTTAGCTTCCCCCTCATCGATATCCCAAATTATTACTTTAGCTCCAGACTCGATAAATCTTTCAGTAATAGCCAATCCAAACCCTTGAGCACCACCTGTTACAATTGCTACTCTGTTATTTAAATCAAACTTAATCATAGCTTATTTTTTAATTTTTCTAGATCTTATTAAAGGAAAAGCTAAAGCAATTAAAGATAAAATAAAGAATGTTAAAGCTATTGGTCTTGTAAAAAACATTAACCAATTTCCATCAAATATAACCAGAGATTGTCTTAACGTACCTTCAACCAACTCACCTAAAATTAATCCAATAATAACAGGGACAACTGAGAAACCATATCTTCTCATAAAAAAACCAAGCACACCAAAAAATAACATTATCCAAACATCAATTATAGATTGATTTAATGAATAAGTTCCACAAACTGAAACTGCAAAAATCATTGGCCATAATATTTTATTAGGCACCAATGTTATTCTTGCAAAAATTTTTGCACCAAAAAAACCAAATATAAAGAACAAAACATTAGCAATAAGCATTGCTCCAAATATTCCATATAAAAAATCAGGTTGTTCTTTAAATAAATCTGGACCAGGTCTAACCCCATGTATAATTAATCCAGTTAAGATAACAGCTGTTGTTGCACTACCAGGAATTCCAAGTGCAAGGGTTGGTACCATCGCACCTCCTGTTGCTGCATTGTTTGCAGCTTCTGCACCTGCAATACCTTCAATAGATCCTTTTCCAAATTCCTCTGGTTTTTTTGAAAATCTTTTTGCTTCTGAGTATCCAATTAAGGAAGCAACTGTTCCACCTTCTGCAGGCAGCACTCCAATAAATGAACCAATACCACTAGATCTTAAAATTGTTTTCCAAGTTTTTTTGTAATCATCTTTGCTTGGAAGCTTGATTGCTTTTAAGGCTATTCTGTTAAATACTTGATTAATTAAAGTTGACTGAGTTAACATCTCACTCATTGCAAACAACCCAACAACAACAGGAATAAAACCAATCCCTTCAGTTAACTCGTTAATTCCAAAAGTAAAACGATCAATTGATGTCATAAAATCTTTACCAACTGTTGAAATTAAAATTCCAAATGCGCCTGCAATCAAATTTTTAATAGGACTACCTTCTCCAATTGATGCAAGCATTGTTAAACCGAAAATAGCTAATGCAAAATATTCTGGCTGACCAAATTCATATGCAAGCTGAGCTAATATAGGTGCAAAAAAGACAAGTATTACAACACTAAAAATACCTCCAACTGTACTTGAAACAGTAGCCATTCCTAGGGCTCTTCCTGCCTCTCCTTTTTGTGCCAAAGGATAACCATCTAAACAAGTTGCTGCAGCAGCTGGTGTTCCTGGTGTATTAATTAGAACTGCTGTTATCGCGCCACCATAAGTACCGGCACAATAAATAGAAGTTAACAATACAATTGCTGACAATGGATCAAGTGTCATTGTAAAAGGTAAAATTAATGCACCACCGGTTGTTGGACCTAAACCAGGTAACACTCCTAAAATTAATCCAAACAATGTTCCAAAAAATAAAACCAATAATAGCTTTGAGCTAAATAAAGGAGCCATCATTAATAATAAATTATCCATCTAGCTATAATAAATGTTAGTTATAATTCCAGGTGGAAATCTTAAACCTAAAATTGTTTCAAAAAAAATAAAGACAATCACAGGAAAAATAATTCCAACAAGCAATAAATAAAATATTCTTTTCTCTCCCCAACAATAAGAAACAAAAATAGATAAAACTGAAATTGCTAAAAAGAAATCTAAAGTCTTTGAAATGATTAAAAAAATCACAAAACTAGAAAGTGTTAAAAAAAATGACTTTGGTAATTCTTTTTGAACCTTCCAAGGGTTTTTAGTTGCTAAATAATAAATTAATAAAGTCATTAATATTATTAATACTAAAAGTGCTTTTGGAAATGTTGCGGGCTGTATTCCTCTATTCAAAATAGGAGGAACAATATCAAAAGTAAAAGTAGTGATTAATAATGCTACAGATATAAAAATAATTACAAAAGAGACTTTAAATTCGTCTCTAAAAAAAAAGGGCAAACTTTTGTTTGCCCTTTTTTGTTTTTGTACATTTTTCATATGCAAATGTACTTTTAATTAGATTAGTTAATGTAACCTAAAGCTTTTAGCTGAGCAGTCATTTCAGCAAGCATTTCTTCCATTTGCTTACCCCACTCGTCAGCACCAACTACACTAGTGTCATCAAGACCAATTTCTGTTAAGAAATTTTTGTAATAGTTGTGGCTCATAGCTTTCATCATTCCAGCTTCTAATTGTTTAACTCTGTCTGCTGGAGCACCTTTTTTAGTTACGAAACCTCTAACAGTAGATAAAGAAACAGGAATTCCTAATTCTTTAGCTGTTGGAGAGTCACCAATTTTAGCCATTCTATTGTTTGCTAAAACAACTGATACACAAAGTTTACCTTCGTTGATTTCAGTTAATGCTTCACCTAAGTTTAAAACACCTACATCGATATCACCTTTGATTAGGTTAGTTTTAATTGGCGCTACACCTTTGTAAGCAACAATAGTTGGATCTGTTAATCCACCTTTTTTAGTAAATGCAATTGCACTAACGTCATCAATACCACCTGTATGTGTTGTTCCATATTTTAGTGATTTTGATTTTTGCGCGCTAATGAATTTTTTAGCATCTTTAATTTCATTGTTACAGTTAACAACAAATAATTGAGGATCGTCTGTACCTCTTGCTAAAGGCTGCATATCACTTAATTTTACTTTAGTTTTTCCTAAAGCCATTGATACTGCGTGACCAGTAGTCCAAGTTAAAGTGTGGTTACCGTCTGCAGGTAAAGACATCATGTAATCCATAGATGCTGCTCCACCACCACCTTTTTTGTTCACTAACTGCATATCTTGTTTAAGAACTCTTCTTGCTCTTAATAACATCATTCTAGTAGTAACGTCAGTTCCACCACCAAAACCAGCGTGAGTAATTGCTTGTATTGGATGTCCATCAGCTTTTGCTGAAGTGATCATTAATGGAAGAGCTACAACAAAAAATTCAGTTACTAAAAAAGCAGCTGCTAAAAATAGTTTAAAGCTTTTTTTCATTATTTCCCTCTTTAGTTTATTTAGTTTATATATATACAACTTATATATAAATATTTAATCATACTCAGATATAAGACGTAAAGTAAAAAATGACACAAACAAAAGCTAACATTGCTCTACTACTTGGGGATCCTGCGGGGATAGGACCTGAGCTTATTTCAAAACTATTAAAAGAAGAAATTACAAATAAAGCAAATATTGTTGTAATTGGTGAAAAACAAATACTTGAGAGTGGATATAATGTAACCGGCATCCCTCATCAACTTGAAATCGTTGAAGATTTTGATCAAATTGATTTTAATAAATCAAACAGATTTTTATTAGATATTTCAAAAGGAAAAAATCATAAATATAAAATAGCAGAACCTTCAAAAGAATCAGGTGAAAGTGTTTTAGAAGCTTTAGATTTAGCACTAACGCTTGCTAAAGAAAAAAAAATTGATGCTATTAATTTTGCGCCAATGAACAAAACAAGTTTAAAACTTGGAGGAAATACCCACTCAGATGAATTGCAATTAATGGCTGAAAAATTAGATGTGAAAAGTTTTTGTTGTGAGTTTAATGTTATTGATAACTTTTGGACTGCAAGAGTAACCTCTCACATTCCTATTAAAGAAGTGGCTCAGCACATCACAAAAGAAAATATCTTAAAACCTATTAAATTAATAAATGAAGTTATGGAATTGAACGGAGTGAAAAATCCTAGGATAGCAGTTCAAGCACTTAACCCACATGCAGAATTTGGTACTGAAGAAAAAGATGAAATTATTCCAGCAATAGAAGAGGCAAAAAAACTTGGATTTAATACGGATGGCCCGTTACCATGTGATACTTCTTTTGTAGTTGCTTATAAAAATAAAAACCATGATTGTATGGTTGGCATGTATCATGATGCACTTCAGTCTGGACTTAAAGCATTTGGTTTTGATAGAGGTGTTACTGTTCAAGGTGGACTAACTGTTCCTGTAACAACAACTGCACATGGATCTGCATTTGCAATTGCAGGCAAAAATGAAGCCAACTTAGCTCCAATTTTAAATTCATTTAAAATTGCATTATCAATGGCTGAAAATAAAAAGAAGTTAAGCTAAGCTCTAAATTAAACCAGCATCTACCGTAAAATTTTGTTTAGTACATCCAGATGAAACATCTGATGCTAAATATAAAACCATCCTTGAGACATCCTCAGGCAAAACTTGTTTTTTAAGACACTGTTTGTCTAAAATTTCTTTTTTAAATTTTGGATTTAACCACACTTTTGACTGTCTTTTAGTTGCAACGGACCCAGGGGCAATAGAGTTTATTCTAATATTGTGTTGCCCTAAATCTCTAGCTAAAGATTTGGTTAAACCATAAATTGCAGCTTTTGCAGTACTGTATGCTGGAAACATCACGGCTCCCCTAATCCAACTAACAGAACCTAAGTTTATTATTGAACCACCTTTATTTTTAATCATACTTTTTTTTACTGCTTGAATAGCAAACAAATAGTGCTTCAAATTTATAGCCATTCTGTCATCCCAGTATTTTTCGGTAATTTCTTCAATTGTGTGCCTTTGATCATTGGATGCATTATTTACTAAAATATCAATTGGACCTTTTTTTTTAATAATACTCTGAATTAAAGTTTTGTATTTTTTTATATTTTTAATGTTGCAGAAATGAAAAGAAGGAATTTTTTGTTTTTTCTTTTTAATTTTCGAAATTAACTTTTGAGCTTCTTTTTTATCTATATCAAAAAAATAAACCTCGACACCTTGTTCACAAAGATGTTCAACAATTGATGCACCAATACCAGATGCCCCACCTGAAACTAAAGCACGTTTGTCTTTTAGGTCAAAATATTGAACTTTCATATTTTGATTATAAATATTATTTCAATATTTTCTTTATATCTTTTGTTTGAAATAAACTTGGTTTTTTGCATGTAGTTTTAATTACTTGTGGTTTATTTGTCTTACATGCTTTCATTGTTGATTGAATAATATCTAAAACATGAAGAGATAGATCTCCATTACATTTGTTTATTTTTTTATTTTCAATTGAATAAGCCATTTCTGCTAGTCCTGCTCCACGGTAATTTGCATTTGTAGGAGACTCGTTTGCTCTAGAACTCTGTGATCTTATGTTGATTTTACCAAGATGCATTTTGTTTGTTTTATACTCTTTCCAAGGGTCTCCTAATTTATTACAAACATAAACAGATCCACCAAACATATTTGGATCTGGTACAATCATGGAACCTTTGCTTCCATATAATTCAATGTGATTTCTTTGATGTGCAATAACATCAAATGATAAAGTTAATCTTATAATTGTGCCATTCTCAAACTGAATTGTTGATAAATATGTTGTTGGGCATTCAACTTTAAAAGTTTTATTTTTTTTAGGTCCAATTCCAATTGTTCGTCTCTTTACTCCTTCCATTATGCTACCAGTTACTTTTTTAGCTGGTCCCAATAAATTTACTAAAGCAGTTAGATAGTAAGGTCCCATATCAATAACTGGACCACCTTCTTTTTTAGCAAACCAAGGTTCTGGATTTGGATGATAGGATTGAACACCTGGAAATGCAAAAATTGCATTTCCTAATGAAATTTTACCTAATATATTTTTCTCTACTAATTCTTTTGATTTTTGAATTCCGCCGCCTAAAAAAGTATCAGGTGCATTTCCTATATAAAGTTTTTTTCTCTTTGCGATTTTAACAAGGTCTAAACCATCTTTAAAATTAATGGCCAAAGGTTTTTCAGAATAAACATGTTTACCATTCAACAAGGATTGCTTAGCAACTTGATAATGAGCTTTTGGAATAGTTAGATTTAATATGATTTCTACTTCTTGATCTTTTAATAAATCTTTTACTGATAATGCTTTAATTTTGTAAGTCTTTGCACATTTAAGTGCATTAGCATGATTGATATCAGCACATTTAACTATCTTTATATTATTAAAATATTTTTCAGCTCTAAAATAAGTTTCTGAAATATGACCACAACCTATAAGGCCAACTTTAAATACTTTGTTCATAGAGGATTAAATACCTTGTCTTTGCTTGCTTCTTCCTTCTTTGTAAAGTTTTAAAGCTTCTTCATTTTCTTTAGTAGTTGGAATTTCTAAAGTTGGACTATCCCAAAAAGATGATCCTTCTACCCATTTATAAGCATGAGTTTTAATTGAAATAACATAAGTTACATCGGATGCTTTAGCTCTTTTAAATGCAGCTTCAAGATCTGAAATCGAAGTAACGTGTTCAGATTTCGCACCCATACTTTCTGCATGTTTTGCAAAATCTACATCTACTAGACCAGGAGTGTTAGAACTCTTTAATAAGTTGTTATACTCTTTTCCACCTTTGAATAATTGAAGTCGGTTTATAACTGCAAAGCCTCCATTATCACAAACAACTATAATCAATTTATTTTTTGTAATTACTGAAGAATAAATATCAGTGTTATTTAATAGATAAGACCCATCACCTACAAATGAGATTACTTCTTTATCTGGATTAGCCATTTTAATTCCTAATGCTCCAGATATTTCGTAACTCATACAACTAAAACCCCACTCTGTTTCATGAGTATTAAGTTCTCTTGGTCTCCATACTTGAATTACTTCACCTACCAAACCTCCTGCAGCTGTAACTGCAATATCTGTTGGATCAGAATTTCTGTAAATTGCACCAATTACCTGAACATAACTTGGAACTTCCTGATTAGTTGGAGCGCTCTCTTTATCTATATGTTCATTCCATGACTTAAGTTCTGTTTGAGATTTATTATTCCAATCTTCCCCTGCTTTCCAATCACCTAAAGCTTGGGAAAGTTCAGTTAATGAAACTTTTGCATCTCCAACAACTGCTTGTGCTAAGTGTTTGTTTGCATCATATCTTGATACATTGATTGAAACTAATTTGAAATTTTCGTTTTCAAAGTTTGCCCATGATCCTGTTGTAAAATCAGCTAGTTTTGTCCCTATTGCAATAGCAAGATCAGTTTGTTTAGCTAATGTGTTTGTATTTTTCCCTCCAAGTCCTCCAATTTGACCTGCAAAATGAGAATGATCTCTCTTCATTGTTGAATAACCCATTACAGTTTGTGTAACTGGAATATTGTGTTTGATAGCAAACTGACTTAATTCTTCCATTGCATCTGAATAAAAAACTCCCCCTCCAGATATTATAATTGGATTTTTTGAAGATTTAATTTTCTCAGCTGCCTCTTTAATTTGAAATTCATCTGGTCTTGGTCTTCTAATTGTATGAACTTTTTCTTGGAAAAATTCTTCTGGATAATCAAAAGTTTGACCTTGGATATCTTGACTTAACGCAATACAAGCAGGACCACAATCAGCAGGATCTAACATTGTTTGAACTGCTATAGGAAATGATTGAATTATTTGTTCAGGTCTAGTGATACGATCAAAATATCTTGTAACTGGTTTGAAAGCATCGTTTGCAGTTATGCTTGGATTGTTAAAATGTTCAACTTGTTGCAATACTGGATCTGGCATTCTATTTGCATAAGTATCACCAGGTAAAAATAAAATTGGTAATCTGTTACTCATTGCAACTGCTGCTGCAGTAACCATGTTGGTTGCTCCAGGACCAACAGATGAAGTAGCAACAAAAATTTGTTGTCTTCTTTTAGCTCTAGCATAACCTATTCCAGTTAAAGCCATATTTTGTTCATGATGGCCTCTATAGGTTGGTAATTCTTTTTGATTTTCTTCAAGTGCTTGACCCAAACAAGCTACGTTTCCATGTCCAAAAATTCCAAAGACACCAGGAAAGAGTGCTTCTTTTTTGCCATTAATTAATATTTTTTGAGCAATTAAATATTTAACGATTGCATGTGCACAAGTAAGAGTGATTTTTTTCATAATTGGGTTTATTTTTTTTATGTATAATGTTTATATATATTTATATTTATAAATTAAAAAACCCAACTTAGTAAACCTTAAAAAATAAAAATTATGTATAGCAAATTTGGACAATTCATTGATGGAAAATGGCAAGAAGCAGAAAAAAAAGAGACATATGATGTAATCAATCCTGCAACTGAGGAAGTGATTGGAAAAGCATCAAAAGCGTCTTCACCAGATGTACATAAAGCACTAAAGTCAGCTGAGAAAGGTCTTAAAGTTTGGAGTAACACTACTCCCTGGCAAAGATCATATGTAATTAGAAAAATTGCAGATCTAATGAGAGAAAAAAAAGATGTTCTTGCTAAATGGTTAACACTTGAAGTTGGTAAACCTCTTGCTGAAGGAGTTGGGGAAGTTGGTGGAGGAGCGGATATATTTGAGTGGAATGCAGAAGAAACAAAAAGAATTTATGGTCAAACAGTTCAAAGTAGATTTCCTGATACAAGAGTTCATGTTTATTATCAGCCAGTAGGTGTTGTAGCTGCTTTAATACCATGGAACTTTCCAATTATTTTGGCTGCAAGAAAAATTTCAACAGCATTAGCAGCTGGTTGCTCTGTAATTTGTAAACCAGATGTAATTACACCTGGTGCAGTTATGGAATTAGTTAATATTTGTAAGGAAGCAGGTGTTCCTGATGGGGTGGTAAATTTGTTATCTGGTGATCCTGCAGAAATTTCAAATGAACTATTAGAATCTGATATTATTAAAAAAGTATCAATCACAGGCTCAACAAGAGTAGGTAAGTTAATATTAAAGAAAGCTGCAGACAAAGTTCAAAGAGTAACGATGGAACTTAGTGGTCATTCACCTTTCATAGTTTGTGATGATGTTGATATGAATAAAGTTGCAGACATTGCGATTACTGCAAAATTTCGAAACAACGGGCAAGTTTGTATATCTCCAAATAGATTTTATATCCAAGAAAGCAGAAAAGATGAATTTCTAGGTACTTTTATGGATAGAGCAAAGAAATTAAAAATCGGAAATGGTATGGATGAAGGTGTAGAGCTTGGTCCTCTTACAACTGCAAAAAGATTAGAAGAAATTGAAAAACTAGTTGAGACAACAAAAAATGAAGGAGCTGATGTTTTAATGGGAGGAAAAAGACCTTCTGGTTTTAACAAAGGTTATTTTTATGAGCCAACTGTTTTTGATAATGTAAAAGATGATTTTACAATTATGAGAGAAGAACCATTTGGTCCTTTAGTGCCTGTTCTTACTTTTAAAACATTTGATGAAGTTATTGAAAGAGCAAACAATAATGATCTTGGTTTATGTAGTTATTTGTATACAAACAATATGGATCAAGCGAATAGAGGCTCTGAAATGTTAGAGTCTGGTTGTGTTGCTGTTAATACTGGGGCAGTTGCTGTAGCAGAAGCTCCTTTTGGTGGTATCAAACAAACTGGTTATGGACGTGAAGGTGGATCAATGGCGATTAAAGATTATCTAAACGTTAAATACACGCACATGGCATTAAAGGTATAAAAATGAGAAAAAATAAAATTAAACAAATGATGAAAGACGGTAAACCCGTCATTAATGGTTGGTGCGCAATTCCAAGTACTGCATCTGCAGAAGCAATGGCACATCAGGGTTGGGATTCTTTAACTATAGATATGCAACATGGTTTAGTTGATTACAGTAATGCCCTTCCAATGCTTCAAACAATTTCGACAACAGATGTCACTCCACTTGCTAGAGTTAATTGGAATGAGCCAGGTCAAATAATGAAAATTTTAGATGCTGGTTGTTATGGAATTGTCTGTCCAATGGTAAGTAATAGAAAAGAAGCTGAAAATTTTGTTCAAGCTTGTATGTACCCACCTGATGGCTACAGAAGTTTTGGTCCTGTTAGAGGATTAATTTATGGTGGTGCAGATTATGCAGATCACGCTAATGAAGAAATTCTTAAATTAGCAATGATAGAAACAAAAGAATCTTTAGAAAATTTAGATGAGATAATGTCTACACCAGGTGTTGATGGTATTTATATTGGACCAGCAGACTTAAGTTTAGCAATTGGTGAAAAACCTGGGTTTGATCGAGCTGAAACTACAAAAGCTTATTCTGAAATTTTGAGAATTCTAGAACATGCAAAGAAAAATAATATTTTTGCAGGAATTCATAATGGCACAACAGAATACGCAACGAAGATGATTGAAAAAGGTTTCGATTTTGTAACAATAGCATCTGATTTAAGAGCTTTAAGTGCTGGGGCAAAAGCAACTGTAGATAAGATGAAAGGTTCTTTGTCTAAAAAAGACGACAACGCTACTTATTAATCAAGTTGATTTAAAAATTCTTCAAACTGATTTTTATCTAAATTAGAAGATTGCTTCTTGCCTGGAAACTTTCCAGACATAGAATCTTTTTTAAATGCTTTAAGTGCTTTAACTCTTTCAACCTTAATTTCATTTCTAAGTTTTAATAAGTTTCCATAAGCTTTAGAATGTCTTGGCGGATTTTCGGTATCACCACAAATATCTTCCATAAATAAATACATCACATCTGCATTTCTTCCAGATCCTAAAGAGACTGTGACAATATCTGTTCGTTTAGAAATTTCTCCCATTACATTTTCAGGTATTACTTCACACTCAGCAGAAAAAGCTCCTGCATCTTCCAATCTTTTAAATTTTTGGAATAACTCATAAGCCTCATTTGCAGTTTTACCAACTGCTCGAAGTCCACCTATCCAAGTTGATTTTCTTGGAACTAATCCTAAGTGACCCATAACAGGCACATCTTCTTTTGCTAGCATTTCTACTATGTCCATACTTCTTGGTGTCATCACTGCATCAGCACCATTTTCTAAAGCTTTAAATGCTCCACGCATAATATCATCTGCTGTAACAAATTCGTTCAAAACTAAAGCTGCGGTTAAAAAAAGATTTTTTGACCCTTCCCTAACTGGAATAACATTTTTAGCATTAGCAATAATCATGTCAAAACCAGCTTTTTCTGCAGCTGATGCTTCATCAACAGTATTTGCAGTAACTTGAGTAAATTTTCTTTTACCTTTGGCTGCTTTTAAATCACCTACTGTGGTTGATCTTTTGGCTGGTTTTGCAGCCCATGTATAGACATTCTTCATTATTTAACATCTTTATAGAGAATATCTCTTCTATCTATAAATCCTTCGAATGTTTTAATAGTAACAACTGATGGTAAAATAAAAATTGATCTTTTATCTTTTTCGTTTCTGATAATTCTAAAGTATCCTTTCTTTATAGCCGTATCAATATAGACATTCGATGTTAAATAAGATTTCTCTATAACTCTTAACAGTTCATTTTTAGTAATGGATTTATTTTTATAATAAGCAAGCATCACCATATGCAACATAATCCAGTGTTGAGGTGTTAAAGAAAACCAATTTAATAACTCATTTGCTAACCTTCCCTCAAAATCTCCAAGTGAAATTTCAGCTAATTTAATTCTTTTTTGTGTAAGTTTTGGAATTTTTTTATCTTCTTCAAAATGTTTTGGATACTTAAACTGTCTTTTCATTTAAATAAACTTAAACTTAATAAGTTTTCTATTCAATACTATTTTTGCTTAGCAGTTCTTTATAAATATTATTTACTCTATGCACTTCTGAAGCTGTATTAAAATATCCTTCATATTCTATTTCATCTGGTGTTACATCGAAATGATAATGACCAGCATCTTTATCATCTTCATAAGAATGAAAATGCGTATGTTCACCAGACTCTCTTAAATTCAATTCTCCTCCAGTAGGGTCTCCAGTCCAAAGTACTGTATAACACTGCAATTTTGGACCAACAGGTTCATAAAATTGAAGAAAATCTTTTACACACTTCATTTGTTTTGGATCATAGTATTCATGTTTAATATCTTTATAATCTGGTTGAACATGAGATCTTACTTTTCCTTCTAAAATTCTAAACACACCTGCAATAGCAATATGCTCATTTTCTTTGAGATTTAAATTATTGGACAAAGAAGATCTCATTGCTTGTGGAAGCGAACCTTGATCACCTGATCTTCCTTTGATTTTTATTTTAATTACTTTTCCTTGTTTACCATCTGTATAATAAATGTTTCCAAGTCCACCGTGTTTTCGTGCGCTATATTTTTCAACAATACATTTTTTATCAGGACTTACTCTTGCAATAATAGATCTAGACTCGTCAGTAATTAAATTTTCATTAATTACTAATTCTCCGCAGTGACCATCCAAACACGACATTGCACCAGATCCAGCACCTAAAGCATAAGATTTTTCTGATCCAATCATTTTAGAAATTTCTTGATAATCAAATTCAGCACCAATAAAATTAGGATCATGCATGTATGGCTCACCACCAACATCTATGATTTTTTGGTTACCGCTAATTCCTTCAGATGGGCAATCCCATTCACGAAGATTAGGACAATCTACAACTTCTACTTCAACATTTTTAAAATTTTCTGAAAGTCCTTTTTTTAATGCACTCGCTATATCTTCAAGTGAATGATTTGAGAAAGTTCCTTTTTCTATTTTTAATTGCATGATGATAATAAGCTATAATTTATTTTGCATATTGTCTATAGATAATATATATAATTTCTATACATAAATAATTTTAAAAAGGTAACGATGATAAATAAAGATTTGAAAGTAGCCGTATTAGGTGCAGGTGCTATGGGCTGCCTGTTTGGAGGATTGCTAGCTGAAAAAGGTTTAAATGTAACTTTAATTGACGTTTGGAAAGAGCACGTAGATACAATTAATAAAGATGGTTTAAAAATGGATGGTCACGGTGGTGATCGTATAATTAAAGTTAATGCTACTTCAGATCCTTCATCGTTAGATAAAATGGATGCAGTGATTGTTATGTGTAAAGCAACTGCATTAGAACCAGCTTTAAATAGCATTAAAAATATTATTGGTGAAAAAACAGTATTCATGTCTTTTCAAAATGGAATTGGTCATGAAGCAATAATTCAAAGTATTGTTGGTAATGAAAAAGTAATCGGTGGAACAACAACACAAGCTTCTAATATTTTAGGACCAGGTCATATAATGAACCATGGCGCATTGCCTTCATGGATTGGTGAATATGAAGGAGGAATAACAGAAAGAATTACAGAAATAGCTGATACTTTTACTGCACATAATTTAGAAATGATTGCAGCTGAAGATGTTAAAAAAAGAAAATGGATGAAGCTTTTTGCTCTAACAGCAATTGGTCCTCTTTCAGCTATATTTGATCTACATCACACCGATCTTTACATAAATAATAAGGCTAATGATGTTTCAAGAGGGCTTGGTAAAGAAATCATTTTAGAGACAAGAGAAGTAGCACTTGCTGATGGAGTTAATGTTTCTGAAGATGAGTGTCTATTTATGTTCAATAAAATTGTAGATTCTATGCAAACTAACAAATCTTCAATGGCTTTTGATGTTCAATACAAAAGAAAAACAGAAATTGATTTTATAAGTGGTGCTGTTTCTAAAATTGGAAAAAAACATGGAGTAAAAACACCTTTAAATGACCTGATGTATAAAATGATTAAGGTGAAAGAAGGTATGTATAGTTAATGCTTAAAATTAATCGATTAAAAAAAATTAAAAGTAATTTTCCTGTACTAGTTGGAGACAAAGTTGTTGAGAAAAAAACTTGTAATTTATTAATTGATGAAATTAGTAAATCTAAAGCTTTTGATGACATGATTATGGGTGGTCGAAGCAGAATTAACAAAGGCTCAAAAAATTTTAATAACTACATTAAATCTTCAAATAATTCTGCAAAACTCTTCCAACTTTTTAATAGCAAAGCATTTTATAAAAAAATTGAAACTCTTTTTTCTAAAAATTTTAAGGATGGATCTTGGACAAATACTCACAAACCAAAAATATTTAATCAAAAGAAATTTACTATTAAAAAGAAATTAAATTCGAGCGAGTTAAAAAAACTATTAGGAAACAATTACACTAACCCAAAAGTTAATTTAGATATTGATTTTTCGGTTTCTAAAGGAGGATACAGATTGCGTCCCCATAGAGATGATATAACCAGATTGTATAATTTCTTAATTTATCTAACAGATATCCCAAAAAAAAATGGAGGATCGCTTACAATCTATAGAAAAAAATCTAAGAAAAATTTAAGAAAAAGTTTCAGAAGATTTCCAAAAATGAGTGAACTAGAAATAGTTAAAGCTTTCACACCAAAGAAAGGAACTGTGGTATTTTTTCAATCAACACCAAATTCTTATCATGGAGTTAAGCGTTTTATAGAAAAAAACTGTCCAAAAAGATTTTTTATTTATGGAAGTTATGCGCTCAATAAACCTGTTATTTGGAATTTTAAAGGAACAGCTTACTATCCACATATCATCAGTACTAAGAAAAAAATGTTAACTTCTTTCCATGATGCAAATTATTTAACAACTGCTCCTAAGAATTGATATTGTTAATAAATTCTACTAGGTTCTATTAATGGCAAATAATCTACAAAAAAAATTATTTGAACAAGGATATTTGAGAGTAAAAAATGTTCTTAACTATCAAAGAGATTTAAAGCCAATCCTTAATGACATGGAATTTGTAATGGATTGCTTAATCCAAAAATTTGCGAAAAAAAAGGATGTAAAAAAAGTTCTTAATTTAGATTTTAAAAAAAAATATTCACATATATCAAAATTAAAAATTGATGATTTAGATCAATATTTTAACACTAGATTACCAAGAGATCACGTTAAGAAAGACAGTGATTATTTTGCTACTCAATCTTTATGGAATTTAATCACAAATAAAAACATTTTAGATGTTGTTGAAAAAATTTTAGGCAAAGAAATCATGTCTAATCCAGTGCAAAATACTAGAATTAAACAACCTGAAAAAAAATTACCAAAAGGATCAATTTTAGATGGTTTAAGTGGAAGAACACCTTGGCATCAGGATGCTGCTGTTCTTAATACTAAAGGACAAAAATTAACAGATATGGTTACTGTATGGATACCTTTTACAAAAACTACAAAAAAAAATGGGTGCATGATTACTGTTAAGAAAATTAATAAAATGGGATTATTAAATCATATTGCTGGTTATAGGGGCCAAGTAGAAATTAAAGACAGCAAATTACTAGATAAAATGGAACATATTCACTTAGAGGCAGATGTTGGAGATGTAATTCTTTTACACAAACATTCAATTCATTGTTCTCTGCCTAACAGATCAAATGATTTTAGAATAAGTGCAGACCTTAGATATAACGTAGCCGGCCAACCTTCTGGAAGAGATCCACTTCCAAATTTCTATGTAAGAAGTAAAAACAAAAAAAATCTTAAAATTCAGAATTTTAAACAATGGTTAGCTCTTTGGGAAAAAGCAAAAGAAAAATGCATTCCACGTAAATATGCCTTTAAATATCCTTTACCAACGTTTAAGAATAGTAAAAGAGATCTTTCAAAATTATTATAAAAAATTAATAAATGAATTCAGTAACTACCCGTGTCTACTCGGTAGACTTTTTTTTAGCAATTCTTGGCTATTCCTTATTTGTTATCATGGACTCTATAGCAAAAGAATTGACAAATTATTATCATGTAACACAAATAATATTTATTAATTCTTTATCGGCCTTACTGCCAATTTTACTTTACACGCAAGTTAGAAATTCCTGGAAAAAAATTAAAACAAAAAACTTTTTTGTACATTTAGTTAGAGCAATAACTTTAATAATTTCAATGGGATTATTTTTTCTTTGTATAAATAAACTTCCACTTACAACTATGTATAGTATTGTCTTCTTTACACCCTTTGTATTAACAATTGGTTCAGTAATCTTTCTAAAAGAAAAAGTAAGCTGGAGAAGATATACGGCAATATTAGTAGGTTTTATTGGAACAATAATTGCAATTGATCCTTTTGGGAAAGAAATAAATAACTATGTGTTATTGGCTTTATTAATACCTGTTTTTTCTTCAGTAGGTCATTTGTTGGTTAAAAAATATGGTCAATCAGAGAGTGTGTATTCATTTTTAATAATTGGAAAGTTAATTTTAATTGTTATTTCAGGTGTGATTACCTTTGAGCTTTATATTCCAATGACTAAAACAGATTTTTTTTTAAATTTTAATGCAGGTTTATTAAGAGGAATGGGAATGATTTTTATTATAAACTCGGCTCGTCATCTTCCAACTTCAATATTTGCAAATACACAATATGTTCAATTATTAATTGGTGCATTGATCGGTTTTTATATTTTTAATGAAATCCCTAGTTGGAATATTTATTTAGGAAATGTTTTTATAATTGGTGCTGGAATTTATATTGTTTTAAGAGAGATAAAACTTTCTAGAAATATTGTTTCAAATTCAATAAGGCCAACAACGATTTCAATAAAAAAGTAAGTTATTCAATTTAAGTTAAAAATATATATAAGTAAGTATGGCTAAAATATTAATAGCAGAGTTTATTAATCAAGACAGTTTAGATGATCTAAATAATACTTTTGAAATCAAATTTGATGAAAAGCTTTGGGAAAAAAAAGAAGAACTTAAAGAAATTATTAAAGATTATGATGGTTTAATTGTCAGAAATAAAACTCAAGTAAATAAAGATATTTTATCTAACGCTAGTAAATTAAAATTTATAGGAAGACTGGGTGTTGGTTTAGATAATATTGATACTGAATTTTGTAGAACCAAAAGTATTCATGTCCAACCTGCAACTGGTATGAATGCAGACTCTGTAGCTGAATATGTAATTTCATCTTCTATGTCTTTAATAAAAAAAATTCCTATGTTTCATCATGGAACGATCAAAGGTGATTGGCCTAGAACAACTATTAAATCTGCTGAAATAAATGGAAAGTGTATTGGAATAGTAGGTTTTGGTACTATTGGCAGAAAGGTTGCTGACTATAGTTTGAAAAATGGCCTAAATGTTTTGGCTTATGATCCTTACATTAAAAAATTAGATGATAATGAAAAAAATTATAAATTATCTTCATTAGAAGATTTATTTAAAAATGCAGATATTGTTTCTTTGCACTTACCTCTGACAGAAGAGACTAAAAATTTAATCAACAAGTCTTCATTCTCTAAAATGCAAAAACAGCCAATAATAATTAATACTTCTAGAGGTGGTGTTGTAAATGAGAATGATCTTATAGACGCTTATAATCAAAATATAATTTCAGGATTTGCATTAGATGTGTTTGAAAATGAACCTATTAAGAAAAATTTATACGAAAGAATAACATCTGAAATGAATTGTATTTTAACTCCTCATATTTCAGGTGTCACAACAGAGTCAAATATTAGAGTTAGTAATTTTATAGTTAAAAAGGCGATAGATTTTTTTAAGTAATTATCTCGTTTAGCTTTACTACTCTTCCAAGTTTAATTGATGTCTCAGCAGCCTCTCCAACAGCAACTGCAATTAATCCATCAATCAAAGATACCTCTGGCTTTAATTTATTTTTTACTGCATTTATAAAGGCTAAATGTTCATAATAAGTTGACCCATGATGATGTCCTGCTTCAAGTATTTTTGGATCTACACTAACACTTTCTTGTTTTGTTTTTCCATCTCTCATACCAATTCTTACATCTGAAGTAGTTTTCCCAGACTCGTTTGAAGGAACTGAAGTTTCAATTTTACCAATATTTCCTGTCGCGGTTAACTCTTCTTGCATTTCAGAATTTTCAGCAAACATACAAAGCTCAAGCATACTTCTCGAACCATTCTCAAAATTAACAATTACGTAAGCATTATCAATAATATCTGGTTTTTTCCCATCATATTCCTCATCTAAATGATTTACATCTTGTCCTCCACTCGCATAAACACTTACGGGCTCACTCTTAACAATAAACCGCATCAAATCAAAAAAATGACAACACTTTTCAACTAAAGTTCCTCCGGTATTTTTTTCAAATCTGTTCCAGTCATTTACTTTTTTTAAAAAAGGAAATCTGTGTTCTCTTATTGTTAATGTTTTTAGGTCACCAATTGTTTTGTTGTGAATTTCTTTGATAAATTTTGAAACAGGAGGCATGTACCTATATTCCATTGCAGTCCAAAATACTGATGGGTAATCTTTAGTAAGTTTTTCAATTTCTAAACAATCTTTTGTATTAGTGCACAAAGGTTTTTCAACCAATATATGTTTATTAGTTTTAATTACATCTTTTAAAATTTCTACATGGGTAAAATTAGGAGATGAGATTATATAAACATCAACTAAATTTTCTTTGATCAGATCTTGATGATTATCAAAGCAAACAACTTCCTTATTTAGTAGTTCTTGACACTGTTTCAAAGATTCTTCGTGAGGGTCTGAAAGAGCAACTACTTCAGCTTCATCGATTAAAGATAAATTTAAAATATGTTCTCGAGCCATTGTGCCAGCTCCAATTATTCCATATTTAATTTTTTCCATATTTATTATCTATCAGTTTAATTAAATAAGTTTAATCAATTGTTAATCCACTTGGTACTTTTTCTGGTTTACCGAGTGGTCTTTGATTTCCACTTTTTCCAGTTAGAGATTGTAAAAAAGAAACTAATTGATCAATTTCTTTTTCACTTAAATCTATTGGTTTGATGTCTATACTTGAAATAATTCTATCCTGTTCTCTTTTGTCAGAAAAAATTACAAAATCAATTTGTTCTAGCCATGGAGCCTTTGGTAAATTTGCATATTGAGGTTTCCAATTTTTATTCATAGCTACTGGATTTAAATGATGTTTAATTATGCCCTTAAGTGTTGGATAAGCACCATTATGACCATAAGGTGCCGTTAAAGAAACATTTCTTAGAGCGGGTGTTTTAAATTTATACATGTCATCCACATCATCTGTTTCAACCATTCTTCCAACATCACGTGCATAAGGATCAAAAGGTCTGGTTCTGCCTGGTCCGAATTGTGGGATACCTATTGAATGAAATTTTTGATCAGATAATAAAGACCCAGAATGACATGAGCTGCAATTAGCTTTGCCATAGAATAAATTCATACCTGCAATCTGATTTGAATTTAAAGCTGATTTATTTCCGTTTAAATATTCATCAAATGGAGAGTCAAAAGATGTCCATTCATGAATTTCAAAAGCTGCAATTGAATTTACTATATGTGTAATATTTATATCTAAAGCATTATCCACATCATCGAAAGCATGTTTAAACATTTCAACATATTCAGGAACTCCTCTTATTCTATGAGCAATTACCGGCCAAACTCTATCAATTCTCATACTGTCTTTACCAACTTTTGAAACAAGTCCTATAATTTCATTTTCACCTGGATTTCCAGCCATTTCAAATTGTCTTGTCATTGGAAATAAAGCTTGTACCGCAACTATATTATCCAGACCTTTTGGAAGCAGTTCTTGTGCTGGGGTATTAAAACCATTTCCAAATATATCAGATTTAGTCACTCTTCCATCATGAAGTAATGTTGTAATATCTTTAAATCCTAAATTCCATAATGCTAAAGCATTTCTTGGAATACGTTTTTTAATTTTATCATCCCCTGATCCAGCTGTTCTTTCTAATCCAATACCGTGTCCACCTTCACCAATTCCTAATGAAAGGCCATCAGATCCTCCTAAATCTTGGCTATGACAAGTTGCACAAGCAATATTACGATTAGCTGATAAAATTTTATCATGAAATAAAAGTCTTCCTATTTTAACCTTTTCCATATCAACTTTATGAAAATCATTACTTGTTAAAGGTTTTGGTAATTCAATCGAATATGTTTTGTTTGCTGAAATTAAAAATGGAATTATAAATATTAATATTTTTATATGTTGAGATACTTTTTTATAATTTTTTTTATTCCATCTATAGTTTTTGCAGAAATTGAAAATGCTAGAGATTTGATGGAAGCTGGAAAATTTCAAGAGGCTATGGAAGAACTGATACCAGCTGCTAGGTCTGGGAACGCTGATGCTGAAGAGCTTATTGGAATAATGTATGCAATGGGTCTTGGAGTTAAGCAAGACGATGTTAGAGCTTTTGAATGGTATCTTAGATCTTCGATGAAAGGTCATCCCGGTGCTCAATCGGGTGTTGGGTGGTATTATGAAATCGGTAGAGGACTTCCTGCTCCTGATCTTGTTAGAGCTTACATGTGGTATGGTTTGTCCGCTATTGGAGGTGATCCCGATGCTGCGATTTCTCAAGAGGAAGTAATTAAAAAAATGACTCCTGAACAAATTGAAAAAGCGCATATACTTATTAAAGATTACAAAGCTTGGATTTATCCGTTTAGGTAATGAGGCGAATAATTAAATCCGCCCCATTATTTAATTAAGATTATAAGTCTTTATCGTATGCACTTGATGCTCTTTTCTCAGCATCAGCAACTGCACTTGTTAAAGCGTCAAAGATTTGTCCTCCACCTTTAACGTTTGACTTAAACCAATCATAAACTGGACTAGCAGCTTTTTTGAAACTAGCTTTTTGTGCTGGAGTTGGAACATATAAATCTCCACCGCCTGCTACAAAGTCTTCATACGCTTTGATTGATTTTCTTTTTGGAGATGCAAATGTAGCTTGTTGCAATGCATAAAATCCATCCGTAATAACTTTCTTAAGTTCTTTTGGCATAGATTGATATTTTGCATTGTTCATCCACCAAAGTGCTCCCATGTATGCATGACCGTCTAAAGTAACATATTTTAGACCTGCATCTGGAAACTTCATATTCATAATGTCAGTTATTCCATTTTTAGAACCTTCAACTACACCTGTTTGAAAAGATGTAAATAATTCTGGCCATGGAATAGGAGTTGGTGATGCACCTAAAGCTCTTACAAGCTCTTGAGGTAAGTCAGCTACAACAGTTCTGATTTTTAGACCTTTCATGTCTGATGGTTCTGCAACTCTTCTTTTAGTGTTAGCAAAATTTCTCCATCCACCAGTGTTTCCGATAGTCATTAATCTTATTGTATCGCCTGAATCTTTAAGAGCCATTTGTCTCATAGTTCTTACAAAATCACCTTGCATAACATCTTCAGCAATTCTGTCGTCTGCCATTAGATATGGTAAATCTAAAACTTGAACATATGGGAATACACCAGCTGCTCCTCCAGAAGTAGAAATGTAAACGTCGATGCTTCCATCGGAAACACCTTGTAAACATTCTGCTCCCTTAGAACATAACTGAGTACCTACAAAAAGTTCTACAGATATTTTTCCATTTGATGCTGCTTCTACGTAGTTTTTAAATACTACTGCACCATCATAGTCCTCATCTTGATCATTAGAATTCATTGTCATTCTTAAATTGTAATCAGCAGCTGAAACAGAAGCTGTAAAACTAATTAAGAATAATAATGAAAAGAATGATTTAATTAATTTACTCATTATTATTTCCCTCTCTTTAAATATTTATTTAAGTATAAAAAATATACCTAAATTGAACCTCTGTGTCTATTATCTAAAAACTAAAATTATTTTGCAAAACCTGTAAGTAAAGGAATAGTCATTGAGATTGATGGAAAGTAAGTAATTAAAAATATCACAATTGCCTCTACTGCTAAAAACGGCAATATAGCTTTTGATATAGTTTCAACTCTTTCACCAGAAACTGAGGATGCAACAAATAAAACTAAACCCATTGGTGGTGTTGCTAAACCAACAGTTAAGTTAACTGACATAATAATTGCAAAATGAACTGGATGTACACCTAATTCTACAAACACTGGTCCAAGTATTGGTCCTAAAATAATTATTGCGGGACCTGCATCTAAAAACATTCCAACAATAAATAGTAAAATATTAATCAGAAATAATAAAATATAAGGATTATCAGTTAATCCCAAAACAAACTCAGCAAGATATTCTGGTGCATGAGATAAACTAACAACTGTTTTAAAAGCCATTGCAGCACCAACCAAAAGTAATACTACAGATGAAACCATTGCGGCTTTTGTCATAACCTTTGGTACGTCTTTCCACTCTAAAGATTTTAAAACAAACAAACCAATAAACATTGCATAAGCAGCTGCAACTGCAGATGCTTCAGTTGGAGTAAAAATTCCTCCAAGTATACCTCCTAGAATTATAACTGGAGTCATCAATGGGAAAAAAGCTTTCAAAGAAGCTTTTCCTCTTTGTCTCCATGTTGTCTTTTTTGTTACGGCAGGAAAATTATATCTTTTAGCCATAAACTTGATTGTAACCATCAAACTAACACCAACTAAAATTCCAGGAATAATACCTGCTAGGAATAAAGCAGCTACGCTCTCTCCCATAACGTATGCATAAATAATCATTATTCCTGAAGGTGGAATGATTGGACCAATTACTGAACTCGCTGCGGTAATTGCTGCTGAAAATTTTTTTGTATAACCTTGCTTCTCCATTGCAGGAATTAACATTGAACCAATTGCAGAAGTATCTGCAACTGCAGATCCAGATAGGCCAGCAAAAAGCATTGAAGTTAAGACGTTAACATGTGCCAAACCACCTTTTAAATGCCCCATCATCGCCTGGCTAAATTCTACTAATCTTTGAGTAATTCCCCCCCTATTCATTAGCTCACCAGCTAACATAAAAAAAGGAATTGCCATTAAAGGAAAGCTATCAATACCATTGTAAATATTTCTATAAAGCATTGCTCCATCTCTAGATTGATCATTCAACCAAAGTAAAATTCCAGGAGCAGCCAACAATCCAAAAAATACTGGTAATCCAATTAGCAAAAATAATAAAAATAAAGGGAGAAACCAAATTAACATTACTGTGTCTCCAATTTTTGTTTATCGAAATCTTCAGGTAATTCTAATTTTGCAAAATTACTTAAAAAGTTTCTTAAAATTAACTCTATGTTTACTGAAATCAAAAAAACAATTCCAACTGGTAAGGACATATACATCCAAGCTAATTTTATTGGCTCTGCTTTGCCACCAATTAAATTAAATGGAATTTTGATTGAAGCAGAACTGAATATCCAACCAGCGTTAATATGTTTTAAACCTAATTCAAGTCCAATGATCAAAACAAATAAAGATATGATCAATAAAAATAAGGTTAAAAAAGTTGATATAATTTTAGGTAAAAATCTTTCCAGCATATCAATAGAGACAAAACCACCCCATCTATACGCTGAGGGAGCAATTAACCCTGTCATCCATAGCATTAAAAATCTTGCAACTTCATCAGGCCAAGGTAATGCGTTGTTGAGAACATATCTAAAGAAAACCTGGATCATAATTACGACAACCATTAAAAAAATTGCGATCCATGCAAATTGTCTTCCAATTCTTAGAAAAAAAGTATTTATCTTTTCTAGAAAGTTAAAAATGTAAAGTAGAGTTTTTATAGTTAAATTCACAACTAAATTTATTTTAATAAGAAAATAATTACAACTTTTTAAAAAACTATTTTACATTGTTAGATATTTTTCGTATTAGAAAAGCCTTCAACAGAAAAGCTTAAATAAAAATTATGAGTAATAAAAAGAAAATTCTAGTTATCCAAAAAGTTCATGAAAAAGGTATGGAGTTAATTAATAATCACCCCGATTTTGATGTGGAAGTTACTGACGATGTTTCAGTAGAAAACTTAAAGGCTAAAATAAAAGATTGTGATGGTGCTTCAATTAGAATAGCAAAACTACCAGGTGAGGTAATTAACGAAGCAAAAAATCTTAAAATAATATCTAGACATGGAGTAGGCTACGATAATATTGATTTAAAAACAGCTAAAGAAAGAGATATCAAAATTGCTATTACGGCCAATGCAAATGCAGTTACAGTTGCAGAGCATGTTATGTTTGTCTTGCTAAATATTGCAAAAAGAAGAGAGCTTTATCATACAACGGTTAAAGAAGGTAATTTTAAGGATAGAAATAAATTACCCAAGACTATTGAGGTATGGAAAAAAAATTTCCTAATAATGGGGTTTGGTAGAATAGGTAAAGCACTTATTAAAAGATGTTTGGGATTTGAAATGAATGTTTTTGTCTACGATCCGTTTGTAGATAAAGACACAATAGAGAAGCTTGGAGGAAAAAAAGTTGATAATCTTGAAGAGGCAGTAAAAACAATGGATGTAATATCATTACATATGCCGTTAACAGAAAAAACAGAAAATCTAATTAATTATGATTTGCTTAAAACAATGAAGAAAAATTGTATAATCATTAATGCAGCTAGAGGTGGAATTATTCATGAGGAAGATCTTGATAAGGCTTTAAATGAAGATTTAATTTTTGGAGCAGGAATTGATGTATTCAAACAAGAACCACCCGAAAATGATAATCCTCTTTTAAAAAATGAAAAAGTTTATTTAAGCCCACATACCGCAGCTTTTACTGATGAATGTATGACAAGAATGGGTGTGGAAACAATTCAAAATATAATTGATTATTTTGATGATACATTAGAAAAATCAAAAATTGTAAGACTGTAGTAGTAGATTTAATCTAAAAATTTAGCTTCTATTTTTTTTGGGAGTTAGTCTTTATAAATCTCGATACCACTAAGATTTAAAGTTTCAGTTAAATACTTGTAACCTATTTTTGCATATTCAAATGGATTTGCTTTTGCTGGATCTTGTTCAGCCTCTACTACTAACCATCCAGAATAATTTTTTTCTTTCAACACATCAAATAAAGGCTTGTAATCAATACATCCATCACCTGGAACTGTAAATGCACCCTCTAGAAACGCTCCTCTAAAACTTAAGTCTTCTTTTAAAGATTTTTCTAAAACGCTTTTTCTAATATCCTTGCAATGTATATGAATTAATCTTTCGCTAAAGTCTTTTAATATTTTTAACGAGTTTCCCTGAGCAAATAACATATGACCGGTATCTAATGTAAGTTTTACGCTATCATGAGTGTTCTCAAGCAATCTTACTGTATCCTCTTCTGTCTCTATTACAGTTCCCATATGATGATGATAAGCAAGTGGCATACCTTTATCCTCAAGATATTTTCCCATTTCTGAAATTTTTTCATAATATTTTTTAGATTCTTCAAGATCCATTTGGGGTCTTGTAGACAATTTTCGATTTGGATCTCCTTGAATTGAGCCAGACACTTCAGCAAAAACCATACAAGGTGAATTACAGTCTTTAAAAAGTTTCAACTGATCTTGAATAACTTTTTTTTCTTCGTCAACACTATTTGTTCTTAAATTAGCTCCATACCATCCTGAGCAAAGATTTAGATTAAATTCGTTAAGTTTAGGAATTAATTCCTCTGATTTTTTTGGAAATTTACCACCAGACTCAATTCCAATAAACCCTGCTTGACTAGCTTCAGACAAACATTGTTCTAAAGGAGTATCACCACCCAATTCTGGCATATCATCATTGCTCCATGCAATTGGTGCTATTCCTAATTTTACTGACATACTAATTATTTAAAAGTTGAAAGCATTTTTAAATTATGATGTTTTGTGCATCAAGAAAATTTTATTTTAATTTGATGTTTAATTCATCATTAAAAAATGTTTCTTGATTTTATTTTTTAATTCTGTTCTATATTCTTATGCTTAATTTTTCTTTGATGGGTGCGGGAAGAATTGGAAAAATGCATGCTAAATTTATAGCAGCTCATCCCAAAGCAAAATTAAAATACATATATGACGTTAATTCTCAATTTGCTGAAGAAGTAGCAAAATCAACAGGATGCTCAATTGCATCTTCACCAGAGGAAGCAATAAATTCAGATGATGTAGATGCAGTTCTTATAGCTTCTGCAACACCAACTCATACACAATTTATTACAATGGCAGCAAAAGCAGGAAAGGCAATTTTCTGTGAAAAGCCAATTGATTTAGATATCAATAAAGTAAATGAATGCATGGAAAATATAAAGGGAACAAACGTTCCTATTCAAATCGGCTTTAATAGAAGATTTGATGCAAGTCATGCAAAAGCTCAACAAGCAAGAGTAAAAAAAGAAATTGGTGAGTTGGAAATGGTTGTAATTACAAGTAGAGACCCTGAACCTCCAGGGATTGACTATTTAAAAGCTGCAGGAGGATTTTTTAGAGATACTACTATCCATGATTTCGATTTGACTAGATTTATTTTAGGGGATGATCCTGTGGTTCAAATATCTGCATTTGGAGATGCATTGTTTGATAAAAATGCACAGCAGGAAAAAGATCTAGATACCGCTATGTTTATTTTAAAATCAAAAAAAGGTGTTTTAATACATATTAATAACTCCCGAAGAGCAGTTTATGGATACGATCAAAGAGTAGAAGTATTTGGAAGTAAAGGTATGGTAATTTCAAACAATCAAACACCCACTTCTTTAGAAAGATACACAAGCACTTCAACAAATGAAAAAGAGCCCATACATTTCTTTTTTATTGAAAGATACGAGCAAGCTTACAGAGATCAATTTAACGAGTTTGTAAAATGTGTTGAAGATAAAACAAAACCATTAGTTGGATTTGAGGATGGTAGAAATGCTTTAATAATTGCCAATGCTGCCTATGAATCGTTTGAAAGTGGCAAAGTAATAGATGTAAAATTCTAAAATGAGTATTCTTTCTCTAAATAATATTGAAAAAAATTTTGGAGCTATACAGGCTTTAACGGGAGTTAGTTTTGATATTAAAGAAGCCGAAACCGTCGGGTTAATGGGTGATAATGGAGCGGGTAAATCTACACTATTAAAAATTATAGCTGGTAATTTTAAACCCACATCTGGAGAAATAATGTTTAATAATGCTCCAGTAGAATTTGAGAAGCCTGTTGATGCAAGAAAATCTGGTATTGAGGTGGTTTATCAAGACTTAGCTCTTTGTAATCATTTGACTGCAGCTTCAAATGTTTTTTTAGGTAGAGAAATTCAAAAAGGTATTTGGCCATTTAAATATTTGGATTATCCGGCCATGTTTAAAAAATCTGCAGAGTTATTCGAGGAACTTAAATCTGAAACTCGACCAAAGGATTTAGTTATGCAGATGTCTGGAGGACAAAGACAGGCTGTGGCTATTGCAAGAACAAGGCTTACAAATCCTAAATTAGTTTTAATGGATGAACCAACTGCAGCAATTAGTGTTAGACAGGTTGCTGAAGTATTAGATCTTATAAAAAGATTAAAAGATCAAGGAATAGCTGTAATGTTAATTAGTCACAGAATGCCAGATATATTTGAAGTATGTGACAAGCTAGTAGTATTAAGACGAGGTGAAAAAGTTTGTGAAAAAAATATAAAAGATTCTTCTACAGAAGAAGCAACAGGCTTAATTACAGGGGCAATAGACAAAGTATGAGTTCAGTAAAATTTAATCAGGAAATAATCTCTAAGACAGAAAAAAATTTATTTCAAAAACTTGTTTCTGAACAATCTTTTTGGGTAACAATAGCTTTATTTGGGATTTGTTTTATTATGTTTTTTGTAGAAGATGCTTTTTCTAGCAAAGATAATCTTTTTAATATTACACGAAACTTTTCTTTCATCGGAATAATGGCAATTGGAATGACATTTGTGATTATTACAGCTGGGATAGACTTGTCGGTTGGGTCAATTATGGGTGTCACAGGAGTTATATGTGGTTTATTTTTGGATGCTCAATTTTTACCTGAATGGTATTCCAAAGCTTCATATTTTGATGGAGTGTACGTTTGGGTATCAATAATTTTAGCTTTACTTGCAGGTACTTTAATTGGTGCAGTAAATGGATATTTAATTGCTTATCTTAAACTTTCTCCATTTGTGGTTACTTTAGGAATGATGGCTGCAGCAAGAAGTTTAGCTTTAGTAGTTTCAAACAATAAAATGTTTTATGAGTTTGGACCTAAAGATGAAATGTTTTATGAAATTGGAGGAGGTTCAATGCTGGGTCTTGCTAATGCAACTTGGTTATTAATATTTCTAACAATAGTTATGGGTTTAGTATTGAAATATACCTCATACGGCAAACATGTTTTTGCAGTTGGCAGTAATAAAAAAGCGGCTGAATTATCTGGAATTAATACTAGATGGATTGAAATGTCAGTATACATGATCAGTGGATTATTTGCTGCAATTTCTGCTGTAATGATAGTTGGATGGATGGGATCAGTAACCAATGCCTTAGGTTACACTTATGAGTTAAGAGTAATTGCTGCAACAGTGATAGGTGGTGCTAACTTAATGGGTGGTGTTGGTGGTACTTTTGGAGCATTTATTGGTGCTGCATTAATGGAAACAATTAGAAACAGTCTTCTAATGGCTGGAATTGACCCTTACTGGCAAGGAACATTTTTAGGAATATTTATCGTAGGTGCAGTTTGGTTAGAAAAAGTTAAAAATAAAAAGAATTAATTAATAAACTTTCTTATCCATACAATTATATTTATTGAAAATTAATATATCTGAAAAAAAAGAATTTTGATTACCTGGATTTTTTTCAAAATCTAAAATTTTATCAAATGCAACTTTGATTTCTAATTCAACATCGTGGCCTATAACAAAATCCATTTTATTATTTTCTAAAAGATTTCTAGAATTTTTATTTAGTTCATGACCTACAAATACAATATGATCTTTTACATTCATTTCACTAATTGCTTTAGCGACACCTAAATTTCCTCCAGCAATATTATAAATTCCTAACGGTGGTCCATTTTCTTTAATATATTTTTTAACATATTTGTAACTTTGTTCCGATGTATCTAAATTAAAAACACTTTCTTTGATTTTAAGATTTGGAAATTCTGATCTCAATACTTTTCTAAAACCCAGTTCTCTTTCCTGTTGGCACCTGTATGGCATACTCATGACCATCAATATTGAGCCTGATCGTTTCCCAACATTTTTTCCAATTATATTTGCAGCAGTAGATCCAGCATTAGACTGATTATTACCTATATAAGCTGTTCTGCTCAAATTTGGAAAATCAGTGGTTAATGTAATCACAGGTTTTCCTTCACTTGCAATTTTACTTAGCTCGTTATTTATATTTTGATCCTCCTGTGAAACTATAATCACTGCATCAAAACTTGAAGTTTCTCTTAAAATTTTAACAAATTGACTAGTTTTAAATTCTTTTGCAGGAATAAAATGTTTTATCAAATTAAATTTATAAATTTCATTATTAATATTATCTAAACTCTCCTCAAGAGTCTTGTTGTACGAAGGTCCTGATTGACAACAAATTAAAATATTTTTAGTTTGATTTTTATTATTTCCGTTTTGAAGGTTATTTAAAATATTTAAGATTTTATCTTTAGTTTTTTTACTCACCCCTTTTCTGTTATTCAAAACTCTATCTACTGTAGCTGTACCATATCCTGATTCATCAGAAATTTTCTTTATAGAAACATTTTTCCAATGATTTTTCATATAAACATCGTATCATAAACTGATGTAAAATCAATCATTTGATGTATCACTTTTTAGTTGAATCACATCATTTTACTTGAATCGTAGACTCATTCTAAATAGTATTTGTTAAATAAATTAACTAACTAAGAGAGAGAGAAATATGAGAAAAACAATAATTGCAATGTTAGCATTTATTTTTGTATCAATTTCTGGAATTTCATATGCAGCTGATAAAGTTTTTGCATTAGTTCCAAAAGCTATGAACAACCCGTTTTTTGATTTGGCGAGAGATGGTTGTAAAGTTGCTGAGAAAGAAATTGGTGGGATAGAATGTTTATACATTGGACCTGGAGAGCATACTGAGCAAGAACAAGTTCAAATTGTTCAAGATTTAATAGCTAAAGGTGTTGATGGAATTGCTGTTGCATCTTCTAACGCAGCTGCAATGGCAAAAGCTGTTAAAGGAACAGATATTCCAATCATTACTTGGGACTCAGATCTTTTAACTAAAGATGCTGGTTTAAGAGCAGCTTATGTTGGAACAAAAAACTATGACATTGGTGTATACCTTGCACAAATCGTTATGATGTTAAAACCTAACGGTGGTGAAATTTGTATACAATCTGGTGGTGCTGCAGCTGCAAACCACAATGAAAGAATGTCAGGTATAAGAGATACTATTGCTGGAAGAGCAGATTCAGGAACTTATCCTAGTGCGGCTCTTAAAGGTGAAAATGGATGGACTGAAGCTAGCGGATGTCCTTTGTACACGAATGACGATTTCCCTCTTTCTGTACAGCAGATGGAAGATATCTTTGCGAAACATCCAAACCTAACTGCATTTGTACCAACTGGAGGTTTTCCTCAATTCGTATCTAAAGCTTTTAGAAGAGTTACTGAAAAGCATGCAGATAGAATTAGTTCTATGAAAACTGCAGTAGTAATTGCAGATACTCTTCCTATGCAAATGGAAGATTTAGATGCTGGAAGAACTCATGGTCAAGTAGGTCAACAGCCATATATGATGGGCTACAAAGCTATGTATGTTCTTAAAGACATAGTAGATGGTAAAGCATTAAAATTTGACAACCCATCACTAAAAGCAATCTATACAGGTCTTGATGTTTGTATGAAGCCAAACATTGGATCTTGTATTGCAGGATAAAATCATTATTCTTCTTAAAAGTTTCTAAGCCCAATTTTATATTGGGCTTAGTTATCTGTACAAATTAAAATTTTATGACTAATAAATATATATCTGATCAAGCTAACCAGTTTAAAAATAAAATAATAATTGTAACAGGAAGTACTCAAGGTAGTGGAGCTGAGACAGCAAAATTACTTGCAAGTAGAGGTGCCAAAGGAGTAACTATCTGTGGTAGGAATAGTGATAAAGGAAATAAAGTAAAATCTGAAATAGAAAGTATAGGCGCGGAATGCTTATACGTTCAAGCAGATTTAGAAAAACTTGAAGATTGTAAAAAAATAGTTTCTGAGACTGATAAAAAATTCAATACTGTAGATAGTTTTATTAATGTTGCTGCTTTTACAGAAAGAGGAACGATCTTAAGCACAACAGAGGAGAATTATGACAAAAATTTTAATGTAAATGTAAAAGCTCCACTTTTTATGATGCAAGACGTTATAAAAATAATGATTAGAGATAAAAAAAAAGGAACTATTGCTCATATTTTATCAATGGCCGGATATAGTGGTATGCCTTTCTTAACTGCTTACAGCTCTTCTAAAGCAGCATTAGCTATAATGATTAAAAATGTTGCAAATTCAGTATCTGGGCACCAAATAAGAGTGAATGGTGTAAATTTAGGTTGGACAGATACACCAGCAGAAACAGTAATTCAAAAAAAATTTCATAATGCAGATGATGACTGGTTAAAAAAAGCTGAAGCCAAGGTTCCATTTAAAAGATTAAACAAACCTTTAGATGTTGCTAAGATCTTAGCTTTCTTGTGCTCGGATGAGTCGGGTATTATGACTGGGAGCATTGTTGATTTTGATCAAACAGTTGCAGGATGGCATTCTTATTCAGCATATGACACTAAGATTTTAGATGAAAGCATTTTGGGAGAGTAAACCTAATTTATAATAACTTATGAAAGTTATTGATTCACATCAACATTTTTGGGATCCTTCAAGGGGTGATTATCATTGGATGCCAAAAGATAATCCAATTTTAAATCGAAAATATGAAGTTAAAGATTTAATTCAAGTTTCTGAGTCAATCGATTTACACAAAACTGTTTTAGTTCAAGCTGCAGCAACTAATGCAGAAACTGAATATATGTTAAATATTGCTGAAGGTTCTGATTTAGTTTGTGGAGTTATTGGTTGGGTAAATTTTGAAGACCAAAAACAATTAGAACAATTAAAAATTTTCTCAAAACATCCTAAATTTCTTGGTGTAAGACCTATGATACAAGATATTCCAGATGAAAATTGGGTTTTAAATAAAAATTTTGATATTTTTTTTAAAAATATAATTAATTTAGAATTAAGCTTTGATGCACTAGGATTTCCAGTGCACCTAGAAAATTTTTACAAAATTGCTACAAAATATCCTTCTCTAAGATTTATCATTGATCATCTAATGAAACCAAAAATCTGTAATAATAAACAAGAAGAATTTATTAATTGGCAAAAAGGTATGAACAAATTATCTAAGCTAGAAAATGTATATTGTAAATTTTCTGGAATGGTCACAGAAGCCTGCGAAAATTGGACCGAGCAAGATCTAAGGCCATATGTAGATGAAATATTAAATCTATTTACTGATAAAAAAATTTTATGGGGATCTGATTGGCCTGTCTGTAACTTGAGAACAAATTATTTAGGATGGTATAATGCAGCAACAAATTTACTTAAAGAATTAAGTATAGATGAAAAGCAAAACATCTTTTATAATAATGCAAAAAAGTTTTATAAACTCAAAACATAATTTATGAAAAAAAATAAAATCAAAGATACTGGCGTTGAAGTCACTGAATTGAGTTTTGGAACCTCCTCTTTAGGGAGTATGCCAGATACTTACGGTTATGAAGTACCTGAACAAAGAGCTCAGGAAACGCTAAAAAGATTTTTTCAAGGTCCAGTAAATTTGCTTGATACTTCAAGAAATTATGCAATGGGAGAAAGTGAAAAAAGAATTGGTATAGCAATAAAAGAAAATGGTGGATGGCCAGAAAACTTTGTCTTATCAACTAAAATCGATAGAAATATGGATACATTAGTTCTTGATAAAAAAAGAACAAGAGAGTCTGTTGAAGAAAGTTTAGAAGCTTTAAACGTTAATTCTGTAGATGTTTTGTTTCTTCATGATCCAGAATACGTAAAAGATATAAATGATGTAACCAAAAAAGATGGTGCATTGGATGAATTGTTTAAAATTAAAGAAGAAGGTTTGGCAAAAGCTGTTGGTTTAGCTATGGGAAGAATAGATATTATGTTCCCTATCTTAAGAAAGTGGGACTTTGATGTCATAATAAATCACAACAGATACACTTTGTTAAACAGAGAAGCAGATGAAATGTACAGTTATGCTCATAGTAAAAATATATCTATTTTTAACGCTGCCCCTTACGCAGGTGGTGTTTTGGCAAAAGGTCCAAGTAATTTTAAAAAAATAACTTACCAGGATGCTACTGAAGAAAAACTTGCGCCAGCTAGAGAATTAGAAAAAGTTTGTAAAAAATATAATGTTGAAATGGGTGCTGCAGCTTTACAATTTTCTATAAAAGATAAAAGAATAACATCTACTATTTGTGGTGTTACTAGCGTTCAGAGTATTGAGAAAAATATTTCATGGGCTGAAACAGATATTCCAGAAGAATTTTGGAATGAAGTTTTAAAATTACCTTACTCAACAAAAGATCCAGAGGCTGAGAGAACATATACTCCAGGCTAAATTTTAAAAAAATTTAAGACAAATAGATTTTATAATTAATTTGAATTAATTTCATAAAGTGTTGGAAACATTTTACCATTTAAATCATCACCGTTTTTATATCCATTAGCCTCCATAATTGATCTTTCTTCTCTAGCCCAATCACCTCTATAAATTATTTTTGAATTTTCTTTCGCCATTCTAAGTGTAAATCTATTTATATCTGATTTTGGAGTAGTTTCGTGTAAAGCTCCATGCAAAGTCCTAATATCAAAATATACACAATCTCCTAGTTCTAAATCCCATTCTAAAAATTCATAATTTTCTTTATTAGAAATTATATCTGGGGTTAATTCATACTTAACACCATTAACAACTCCTTCTGCTCCATCAACTTTATGACCGTCTTTAAAACGAGTTCTTAGGAATAATTTATCCCACAAATGAGAGCCTTTTATCCAAGCTATAGAATCTTCTTTTCTTACTGGTTCAAGAGGTATCCACAAAACACACATTGAACCTTCAAAATCAAAATAAGAAATATCATGATGAAATGGTGGTTTAGATGTAGAGCCAGCTTCTCTAAAAAACCAATTATCCATTACTAAATTAATCTGCTTAGCATCTAATAATTCAGAGGCAATTTTAGCTGTAGGTGAATTAAAAACAAAATTCTCAAATTCTTTATGTAAGTTCCATGTCCAAAAATCCTCTAAATAACAAGGTAAATTTGGATCTGTGGTATGATTAGTAAACCTGGGGCTTGGATTATTTTTTGCTTTATTTATTCCAGATCTTAAAAGCTCAATCCATTTGATATCAAATTTATTTCTTAAAAATACCGCTCCATCTCTTTTAAATAGTTTGATCTCATTATCATTTAAAATTTGACTCATAGATTATTTAAGAAATAATACTCAATATATCATATGAATATTCTCAAAGATAGTTTTGGGCGGAGGTTTCCATACATAAGATTGTCAATATCTGATGTGTGTAATTTTAAATGTGGCTACTGTTTACCTGATGGTTATAAGATAGATAAAAGTGATAACAGAACCTTTATCACTAAAGAAGAAATTGGAAGACTTGCAAAAGCTTTATCAGAATTAGGTGTATCTAAAATAAGATTAACTGGAGGAGAACCTACAGTTAGAAAAGATTTTTTGGATATAATTAAAATAATTAAAAAAAATTCAGGTATTAAAAAAACTGTAATTACTACTAATGGATATCACTTAAATAGAATTGCAGATGATTTAAATAAGAGTGGTCTTGATGGTATAAATATAAGTATTGATAGTCTTGATCCAAAGACTTTTAGAAAAATTACTGGACATGATAGATTAAATGAAATTTTAGAAGGAATTAAAAAATTACAAAAACTAAATTTTAAAAATATTAAAGTTAATGCAGTCCTTCTTAAAGACGTTAATGATAAAGAAGAAGATTTTAAAAGTTGGGCTAATTTTATAAAAAATAATCAAATTGATTTTAGATATATAGAATTAATGCAAACTGGAGATAATTTAGATTATTTTAATCAGTATCATGTGTCTGCAAATAAATTTACAGATTATTTAAATAATAATAATTGGGTGATTCAAACATTTGGTAAAGATGCTGGTCCTTCAAAGAATTATATAAATCCTGAATACAAAGGAAAATTTGGTGTTATTGCACCCTACTCAAAAGATTTTTGTAAGAGTTGTAATAGACTAAGAATAACTGCCAAGGGTGATTTAAGATTGTGTTTATTTGGAAATACTGGAATAAATATTAGACACTTGATGCAAAGAGATGACCAAACTGAAGAACTGAAAGATTTAATTTTGAAACAATTAAATTATAAAAAAGAATCTCACTATTTAGAAATAGGAGAAACAGGATTAACAAAAAATCTATCAACAACAGGTGGATAAGATGAAAAATTTAAAGATTGTAACTAACAACGATTTAAAAAACTGGGCGAAAGAAATTTTTGAAAAAAATTCATTTAAAATGATTGATGTTTCTGAAAAAAAAGAAACATTCCGTAGAGCTTTGGCATCAGGAAAAATTTATGTTGGCAAAGAGGTATTTGAACTTATTAAAAATAAAGAGATGCCTAAGGGTGATCCAATCACTTTAGCAGAAGTTTCAGCAGTATTAGGTGTTAAAAAAACAAGTGAATTAATACCTTTGTGTCATCCTCTTCCAATAGATCATACGGCTACTAAAATCATAATGAATGAAGAAGATAGTTCACTAGAAGTATACTGTGTGGTTTCCACCAATGCCAAAACAGGTGTAGAGATGGAAGCGATAATGGGTGTAAATGCAGCTCTGATTACAATTTACGATTTAAGCAAAATTGTAAATCCTCATTTAAAAATAGATAATGTAAAATTATTAATTAAAGAAGGAGGAAAAACTGGATTATGGAAAAATCCAGATGGACTTCCGAACTTTTTAAAAGATTTTTTCTAAACTTTATGAAAGTTAAAATTGAGTTGTTTGGAGCTGCTAGAGATTTTAGCAACCAAAATTTGTTAGAACTAGATCTAGGTCAAAAGACAACAATCAAGGATATAAGGAATAAAATAATTCAATATGTAGAGCAGAAATTTAATGGAAATGAAAATTATATAAAAATCATTAACTCTTCAGCTTTTTGTTCAGAAAAAAATAATATTGTTAGCGACAATTATAAAATCACAAATAACGAAAAAATTGGTATTATTCCTCCAATTGGAGGAGGTTAATGCTTCATACTGACATTGTAGATAGTAAAGTTAAAAAATTATCATTAATTGATGCTGAAAAATTTATAGCATCGAATGATTTTGGAGCTTCATTAATTTTTAGTGGGACAGTTCGTAATCAAAATAATAATAAAAGTGTTTTAGGTATTACATATGACAGTCATGATGCTTTGGTAATAAAAAGTTTTGAGGAAATTTATAGTGAGGCTGAAGAAAAACTAAATATAAAGAATAAGAGTGTTTTTATTGAACATGCTAAAGGTTACTTAAATTTAGGTGAAATTAGTATTATTATAGCAGTTGCATGCAAGCATAGAGATGAGGCTTATGTATTATCAAGATATATAATCGAAGAAATTAAAAAAAGGTCTCCAATATGGAAAAAAGAACATTACACAAATAATCAAAGCGATTGGTTAAAAGGTAATCCTATTATTCATGAAAAAAATTAAATATTCAGAAATTACACCAGAGAAAATTTATAAGAATAGAAGATCATTTATTAAATCTCTTGGGTGTGGTGCAAGTTCTTTAGCAGTAGCCGCAATTCCTTTTGCAAGTAAAGCTCAAGCAGATGATAGGAATGAACTTACAAGTTTTAAAGATATAACAACTTATAATAATTATTATGAGTTCGGTACTTCAAAGAGTGATCCTTATGTTAATTCACAAAATTTTAAAACATCCCCATGGACAATAAGTCTTGAAGGTGAAGTTGAAAAACCTATCAAAATTTCTATGGAAGAAATAACTGAGACATTTGTCTCTGAGGAAAGAATATACAGATTAAGATGTGTAGAAGGATGGTCAATGGTTATTCCATGGATGGGTTTTTCGCTAAGTAAATTATTGTCAAAAGTAAATCCAACTAACAAAGCTAAGTATGTTGAATTTGAAAGTGTTTATGATCCTGAACAAATGAAAGGTCAAAGATATCCGGTTTTGAACTGGCCTTATAAAGAAGGATTAAGAATTGATGAAGCAATGCACCCTTTAACTACAGTTGTGACAGGTTTGTATGGTAAAAAGCTTCCAAATCAAAACGGTGCACCATTGAGAATATTTATCCCTTGGAAGTATGGTTTCAAGAGTGCAAAAGCAATTGTTAAGATAAAATTTGTTGAAAAAATGCCGACTTCATCATGGATGTGGGCATCTCCGCGAGAATATGGATTTTACTCTAATGTTAATCCTAATGTAGATCATCCTAGATGGTCTCAAGCAACAGAAAGAATAATTGGTAAAGATATTTGGGTGCCAAGAGTAAAAACGCTTATGTTTAATGGTTACGGAGATGAAGTTGCAAATTTATATACAGGGATGGATCTAAAAAAATATTTTTAATGAGAAAATATTTTAAACCAGGTGTATTTATTTTAAGTACAATTCCATTTTTATTAATTTTTTACAAAATATACTTCAACAAACTCGGACCAGAACCTGTAAAAGAAATTACTCATTTTACTGGAGAGTGGACTCTAATATTTATCTGTCTAACATTAAGTATGACACCACTTAAAAGGCTAACTAATTTAAATATTTGGATAAGTTTTAGAAGAATGTTGGGATTGTTTGTTTTTTTTTATGCATCTCTTCATCTCCTTACTTACGTAGGTATAGATTATAGATTTAATTTACAGCCGATAATTGATGATGTTCTGAAAAAAAAATACATCTTTATTGGATTTGCAGCATGGGTATTACTACTTCCATTGGTAATTACATCTTCTCAAATTATGATAAAGTTGCTTAAAAACAATTGGAAAAAATTACACAGATTAATTTACGTAATAGCGATATTTGGAGCTCTTCATTATATATGGTTATCTAAAACAATTTTTTTTAGACCACTAGTATATTTGGTAATAATACTTGTTTTACTTGCTTTAAGAATTAAAATTAAAAATAGGAACGTAAATTATGGATGATAATCTAAAAAAAGAAATTCAATCAGCTACACTTGAAAGATTAATGAGACATTTAGATGAAAGAAAAGATGTTCAAAACATTGATTTAATGAATTTAGCTGGATTTTGCAGAAATTGTTTGTCTAGATGGTATAGAGAAGAAGCTGAAAAAAAAGGAGTAGAAATATCAGATCCTGATGCAAGGCAACATATTTATGGAATGCCCTACTCTGAATGGAAAGAAAAACACCAAAAGTAACTTTCTATTCTATTCAAGTTAATGTTTGCTTATTTAAGTCTATTTATTGTTTCATTTTTAGCTGCAACAATACTTCCTTTTTCATCTGAGGCTATATTAGCAACTTATCTGTTATCAGAAACTTATAACAAATTTTTGTTAATATTTTTTGCAAGCTTTGGAAATATTTTAGGATCTATCTTCAATTGGTTTCTAGGAATTTATTTCTTGAAATTTCAAGATAAAAAATGGTTTCCTTTTACTAACACACAAATTGATAGATCATCCAGGTGGTTTAAAAAGTATGGTAAATGGTCTTTGTTATTTGCGTGGGTACCAATTATTGGTGATCCAATTACTTTCATTGCTGGAACGATGAGAATTAAATTTTTAATTTTTTTATTGCTTGTGAGTTTTGGAAAAATAATGAGATATTTTTTTATTTCTCTTTTAGTCTAGGAAATAATTCGACAAAATTACAAGGTTTATGATTAATATCTAATTGATGTTTAAGGATACCGTCCCAAGCATCTGTTACTCCTCCTGAGGATCCTGGTAAGGCAAATATGTATTTACCATTTGATAGAACTGCACAAGCTCTAGATTGAATTGAAGACGTACCAACTGTTTTTAAACTAATAGTCCTAAAAACTTCGCCAAATCCTGGAATATGTTTATCTGCTATTTCATTAACAGCTTCGGGTGTAATATCTCTTCCAGTTAAACCTGTGCCACCAGTTGTAATGATAACATCAATATCTTTATGATTAGTCCAGTCTTTTAGAATTTTAACTATATCTCCTTTATTGTCTTTACAAATTTTTCTGTCAATTAATTGATGATTGGCCTCTTTAATTTTTTCAACCAAGATCGCACCAGATTTATCGTTATCAATTGTTCTTGTATCTGTTACAGTTAGTAAAGCTATATTTACAATCATAAATAAATTTTTTTAATGATTATACTTACAATATTTTTTTTTATAACTGCAATATTATATTCAAGTATAGGATTTGGTGGTGGCTCCACTTATCTTGCATTACTTTTAATTTGGGATGTCCCTTACTATATTTTTCCAATTTTAGCTTTGATTTGTAATATTATTGTAGTTTCTGGAAATTCTATAAATTTTTTAAAATCTAAGAATATTAATTTTAATTTACTTTACCCTTATTTAATTGGTTCTATACCTTTTGCTTTTATCGGAGCATCTATCTCAATTGACAAAAATTTATTTGAGATTTTACTTTTCTTCATTTTAATATTAGCTGGAATTTTTTTACTTATTGAAAGCAAATCTTTTAACAAACAAGAAATTGTTATTAAAAAAATACCCCTAGTTTTATCAATATTAATAGGATCAATAATTGGTTTTATATCTGGTTTAGTTGGAATTGGTGGTGGGATATTTTTAAGTCCTATATTATTTTTGATGAAAGCAGGGCTTCCAAAACATATAACAAGTACTGCATCCTTGTTTATTTTAGTAAATTCAATTTTTGGTATAGGTGGACAATTAACAAAGGAAATAGTTTTTAATGAATTTTTAAATTACTGGCCACTATTTATTGCTGTCTTAATTGGTGGTCAAATTGGAAGTTTTTTAAATATAAAATTCCTATCTAACAAAATATTAGCCCTGATGACTGCATTCTTAGTAATTTTTGTTGCTATAAGGATGGGCATAACACTTATAGCATAAGTTGAATTAATTATTTTTTGATATATTTAATCTCTCATGAAAAATTTTAAACCATTTGGGCCTTCAATAGGAAAATCTAAAATTTCTAAAAAATTTTTAGAAAAAATTAACAAGGAAGTTGATACAAAAATCTTCTCAAAATCAAATGATTATAGTTCAAAATTAGCAAGTCAAATTAGAAAAGAAGTTCAAATTTCTAAAAGTTTTATAAAAAAAAATTTGGAAAAAGAATTAATAAAAAATATTAAAATTTTTCTAACTAAAGAACATATTAAAAAAATTAAAGAAATTAGAATTTTAAACCTGTGGGTCGTTAGCCAATATAAAAATGAGTATAATCCTATACATTATCATGAAGGAGACTTATCGGGTGTTGGTTATTTAAAAATTCCAAAACATATGACAAAAAATAAAAATGTTAAAAATAAAAAAATAAAAACCAATGGCACAATTGATTTTATTAATGGGCAAAAAGCTTTTCTTTCAAAAAGTATTTTTAATTTGATACCTAAAACAGGTGATCTTATAATATTTCCCAATTATTTAATGCATACAGCCTACCCATTTAATATTGAGGAAGAAAGAAGATCATTTTCTTTCAATGCTAAAATAATTTTTAATAAATAATTTACAAATTTTAATAATATTATATAAATCCATTTGCCGATTTGATCCTATTGCGGGCATAAACTGCTAAAAAGGAAATTCCCAATAGATCTAATTAGCAAGGTAGTTGAACTATATTGTGCACCTGCATTTAGCTTAAGCACTAAAAAAGTGAGGATAAAATGAATAAGGATTTTTTTAAAACAACAAAAATTTTAGATGGTGGAATGGGTCAAGAATTATTGGCCAGAGGTATGGAATCTAAAGGAACTTTGTGGAGTGCAAATGCTTTAATTGACGAAAAATACCACGACTTAATACTTAATATTCATAATGATTTTATTAAATCGGGAGCTGATGTAATTGTAACTACAACTTTTACAACGAGAAGAAAAAGATTGAGAGAAAATGGAATAGAAGATCAATTTAAATTCTTAAATCAGAAAGCCTGTGAAATTGCACAAAAAGCTAAATTAAATAATCCACATATTAAGATTGCAGGAGGACTCCCACCTCAAGATTTGACATATGAAGAAGACAAGAGAAGTGAAAAAGAAATCACAAAGGATCATTCGGAATTAGCAGAAATACTAAACCCTTCAGTAGATTTTTTCTATTTTGATGTCTGGAGCAGTATCAAAGAAATTAGATGTGGAATAGAAGCTATTAAGAAATTTAATAAACCATACTTAGTTGGGGTTCATATTTCTGAAGGAAACTCTTTACCAAGTGGAGAAAAAATTTCTGAAATTAATTCAATAATTACTGAAAATTGCCTAGGAGTAATTCTAGCATGTGTTTCGCCTGAAAATTATGAGAATAATTTAGATGAAATTCAAAAACTTAAAGTTCCATTTGGTTTCAAATTAAACGGATTTATCACAACTAAACCAAAAGGTGGTTATACTTCTCAGTATAAAGAAAATGATGGATCTAACCCCAATAGTTTTTTAGGTCAAAGAAAAGATTTAGATCCTGAAAAAATATCAATTTTTGCAAAAAAATTTAAAGAAAATGGAGCCACTATTCTTGGAGGATGCTGTGAAACTCGTCCTTCTCATATAGAGGCAATAAAAAATACTATTTAACTTTTGTACCTTTTTTTACAAAATAGATACCTATAACAACTGCTATCAACGAAATTATAACTTTAGTAGTAACCAATTCTTTTAAAAAGATATAACTTAAAATAGTACCAAATATTGGAATTAGATAAGATACTTGAGATTGAAAAATTAAACCATTGTTAATTAAAATTTTAAATCTCAATAACCAGGCAATTCCAGTAGATACCAAACCAAGATAAATAACTGAAATAGTAGAATCTAATCTTGGAACAGTTTTCCAAGGTTGTTCAATCAAACATACTAAAGGTAATAATATAATAGTAGCCCAAATCAAAATTGAACTGGTAACATTTTCATTTTTTTTCTTGCTAATTTTTAGTGTTAAAAGACCTCCAATCACATAACAGGTAGATCCTAACAAAATTAATAATGCTGAAGTAAAGTTATTTTCATTAATTAATAAATTATCTGAAAATAAAAAAACTATTCCTGAAAATCCTATTAAAATTCCAATTGTCCTAGTTAAATTAAATTTTTCATTTTTAGTAAAAAAATGTCCTAGAACAGTTGAGCTTAATGTAGTCGTTGACATTAAAATTGCTGCCAAGTTACTTTGAACAGATTTAACGCCATATGCTATTAAAAAAAATGGAGCAACTAAATTTATAAATCCAATCATCGCAAACCAATGCCAATCTTTTGAAAATGCCTCAATTTTAATCTGCTTATAAAAGCAAAGTAACAAAACTGGAATTGAACCAAAAAAAACTCTTAGAAATGCAATCGTAACAGGTCCAAACGAATAGGTTGCTATTTTAATATTAAAAAAAGCAGATGCCCAAATCAATGCTAACAATGTTAATAAACTATAATCAATTAGTTTTGGTTCTCTCATTCAATAATATCTTCTGGTGTTCCGTTTGTTATTTCAATTAACTTATTATAATTTATCTTGAATACAGCATTTGGATGTCCAGCTGCACCAAATATATCTGGGAATCTTTCAAGACTTTTATCAATAAAGATTTTACATTGCTTTAAGTGACCTACTGGTGACACTCCACCAATTGTATATCCAGTATTTTCTTTAACGGCTTCAGGAGATGCCATGGACACGTCTTTTTCATTAATAATTTTTTTTAACTTATTTAATGAGCAACGCTTGTCTCCAGATACCAAGCTTAATATATAGTTGTCTCCTGCCCTAAAAAGTAAACTTTTAACAATAGCACCAACGTTGCAACCTAAAGCTGTAGCAGCATCATTGGCAGTTCTTGCTGTTTTTTCTAAGACGATAACATTTAAATTTTGATCGAATGTTTTTAGAGCTTTTTCTGCCCTTTTTACCGGTTCTTTATTTAGTATTGATTCCATTGAATTTATTAAATTCCTTAATTTGATTGAGTAGATACACTACTTATGTAAAAAATGCATAGGTGTTATTTATTAAATAAGCATTATTTTTTAACTTTTTTTTGCTAATTAGGCTCCATCAAAATTACATAGGAGACAAAATGAGTGCAGAAAACGTTTTAAAATTTATAAAAGAAAAAGAAGCAGAATTCGTAGATCTAAGATTTACTGATCCAAGAGGAAAACTTCAACATTTAACTATGGATGCATCAATAGTGGATGCCGACATGCTTAATGAGGGAGTGTTTTTTGATGGTTCATCTATTGCTGGATGGAAAGCAATCAACGAATCTGACATGATTTTAAAACCTGATACTGCAAGAATGTTCATGGATCCTTTCACGTCTCATAATACTGTAGTTTTGTTCTGTGATATTTTAGATGCAATCAAAAAAGATCCTTACGAAAGAGATCCAAGAGGAGTTGCAAAAAAGGCTGAGGCATATTTAAAAGACTCTGGAATTGGTGATAAAGCATTTTTTGGACCTGAGCCAGAATTTTTTGTTTTCGATGATGTGAGAATAAATAACGATCCAAATAACACTGGATTTATTTTAGATAGTAAAGAAGGTCCTTACAATTCAGGTAAAGAATATGAAAATGGAAACATGGGACATAGACCACCGGTAAAAGGAGGTTATTTTCCTGTGCCTCCTGTAGATAGTGAACAAGATATGCGTGGTGAATATTTAAAAAACTTAAAAGAAGTTGGTATCAAAGTTGAAAAACACCACCATGAAGTTGCTCCAAGTCAACATGAACTTGGTATGTATTTTGGAACTTTGGTTGACCAAGCAGATAATGTTCAACTTTATAAGTATGTAGTTCAAATGGTAACACATTCATTTGGGAAAACTGCAACCTTCATGCCAAAACCAGTTGCAGGTGATAATGGTTCAGGTATGCATATTCACCAATCTATTTGGAAAGGTGATACTCCTGTATTTTCAGGTGAAGCATATGCAGGACTTTCAGAAACTGCATTACACTATATTGGTGGAATTTTAAAACATGCTAAAGCGATTAATGCTTTTGCTAACTCTACAACAAATAGTTACAAAAGATTAATCCCTGGTTTTGAAGCTCCGGTATTATTAGCCTACTCTGCAAGAAACAGATCAGCATCATGTAGAATTCCTATTACTTTAAGTAAAAAAGGTGCAAGATGTGAAATTAGATTTCCAGATGCAGCAGGTAATCCTTACCTAACGTTTGCAGCAATGTTAATGGCTGGTATTGATGGAATTAAAAATAAAATACACCCAGGTGAGTCTTTTGATAAAGATTTATATGAATTGCCACCAGAAGAAGTAAAAGCTATACCAACCGTTTGTGGATCTTTAAGAGAAGCAATGGAAAGTTTAGATAAGGATAGAGAGTTTTTAACTCAAGGTGGTGTATTTACTGACGACCAAATCGATGCTTATATAGCTCTTAAGTTTGAGGAAATTCATAAATTTGAACACGCACCTCATCCTGTAGAGTTTGAGATGTATTACAGTAGTTAATATTTAATTACTGTCTGGTTGTTGCAATTGTATCTTTGTTAATACCTTTTTTAACAACGTAATCTTGAGTACCGTTTGCACCGGTCTCAACTTCTTTACGTAAATCTTTAAAGAAAGTTCTTTCTTTAATTGTATCTTTTAGGTTTTTAACAAGATTTTTAAATTCAAATTTGTTCATACCTAAATATATATACTAGGTATGCGTATGATGCAATACTGATATGCGTTAAATGGGAATATTCAACTTTTGCTAGATTTTAAAGGATTCCCCGCATCCACATCTTTCTGTTTCGTTGGGATTATTGAATACAAACGAAGATGATAGCTCTTCTTTTTTGTAATCCATTTCTGTTCCAAGCAAATACATAATGGCTGCAGAATCGACAAATACTTTCACACCTTTTTCCTCAATGACTTCATCATTTGGATTTACTTCTTTGGTATACTCCATGACGTAAGACATGCCAGCACAACCTCCTGATTTTACTGAAACTCTTACACCTAAAGAGTCTTTTTCTGCATTAGACATAATTTCTTTAATTCTTTCCGCAGCATTATCACTTAATTTAATAATTGGATTCATTATAAATTTAACTCCAGTTTTGCAGCTTCTGACATCATGTCCTTATTCCAAGGTGGGTCCCAAACTAATTCAAGATCAACGTCCTCAATACCCTCAACTTGCATTGCGCCATCTTTAACTTCTTTAGGTAAACTTTCAGCAACTGGACAATTAGGAGTAGTCAAAGTCATTTTAATTTTTGCAAATTTATCATCCTCAACTTTAATATCATAAATCAAACCTAGTTCATAAATATTCACTGGTAACTCAGGATCATAAATTTTTCTAATTTCTTCAATAATTTGATCTTTTTTCGACATAATTAATTTTCTGTTTTAACCTCATCAGTTTTATTATCAAAAGCTGAGACTAGCGTATGCCAAGATAGTGTGGCACACTTTACTCTCATTGGATATTGTTTTACTCCAGATAAGCACATTAGTTTTGTTTTTTCATCTTCTTCAAGATTTTCTGATTTAAGCTCAGGATTTTCTTTAATCATCCCCAAAAAATCTTCAACAATCTCTTTTGCTTCATTTTCATTTTTGCCTTTAATTAAATCAGTCATTATTGATGCAGAAGCCATAGAAATGGCACAACCACTACCTTCAAATGAAATATCTTCTACAATTCTTTGACCATTTAATTTTAAATAGACATGAACGTTATCACCACACAGTGGATTGTTGCCTTTGGCATCTTTATTAAAATCTTCTGTCTTACGAAGATTTCTTGGATTTTTTCCATGCTCTAAAATTATTTCTTGGTATAATTCTTTTAAATTCATTTTAAGTTAAATATCTTCTTACAGTTATTTATTGCATCATTAAGTTTATCTAAATCTTCTTTGGTATTATATATTCCAACGGAAGCTCGTGCGCTCGCTGGTATATTAAGTTTGTCATGTAAAATTTGACAGCAATGATGACCTGCTCTTATTGCAACTCCGTCTTCATCTAAAATTGTTGCGATGTCATGAGGATGTACACCTTCTAAAGTGAAAGACAAAACTCCACCTTTATTTTTTGGATTTCCAATTAATTTTACCGAATTATTTTTTTTTAATAATTCTTGGCCATACTCAACTAATTCTGATTCATGTTTCATAACATTTTCAATACCTACGCTCTCCAGAAATTTAATTGATTGATCAAAAGCAATAACTTGCGCTGTAGCCATAGTTCCAGCTTCATATTTATTAGGTAAATCACCATAGGTAATTCTATCTTTTTTAACCTCTCTAATCATTCCGCCACCGCCTTGGTAAGGAGGAAGTTCATCCAACCACTTTTTCTTACCATAAAGAACCCCTAATCCTGTAGGGCCGTACATTTTATGACAAGAAATTGCATAAAAATCACAATCTAAGTCTTGCATATCTAACTTCAAATGAGGAGCTCCTTGGCAACCATCTACGACAACTATTATTCCTTTTGAATGTGCTAAATCAGTAATTTCTTTTACTGGTAATATTGCTCCAGTCACATTTGATAAATGAGTAATTGAAATAACTTTTGTATTAGGAGTAATTTTCTTTTCAATTTCTTCTAGTGTAATTTCTCCTTCTTCATTTATTTCTGCAAAATTAATTTTTATATTTTTAGATTTTCTTAAAAAATGCCAAGGTACATAATTTGAATGATGTTCTAATTCGGTAATTAATATTTCATCACCTTCGTTTAAATGATTTTGACCCAATGTATTAGCAACAAGGTTTAATGCTTCGGTAGCACCTTTAGTAAATACTATTTCATTTTTATCTTTAGCATTAATATATTTTTGAACTGATGTTCTAGTATTTTCATATAAATTTGTTGCAGCAACCGCAAGATAGTGAACACTTCTACCAACATTAGAAAATTGTTTGGTATAAAATTCATTAATTCTATCTACCACTACTTTTGGTTTTTGTGATGAATTTGCACTATCTAAATAAACCAAATCATTATTTTGGATTTTCTCATCAAATATTGGAAATTCTTTTTTAACTTGATCTATGTTCATACATTTATACCTGATAATTTTTTAACTAATTTTTTTACATCTTCATTAGAAATTTTTTCAATTACTTCGTTAAGAAAACCATTTGTTAATAATTTTTTTGATTCTGAATAACTGAGGCCTCTAGACATTAAATAAAAAATTGAATTTTCATCAATATTTCCTGATGTAGATCCATGTGAACATTTAACATCGTCTGCATATATTTCTAATTCTGGTTTCGCATTAAATTCGACACTTTCATTTAACAATAAAGCTCTACTTAATTGGTATCCATCTGTTTTTTGTGCTTCAGGACTTACAAAAATTTTACCTTGATAAATACCTTTTGATTTATCATTCAATACACTTTTAATTAATTGATAACTTTTACAATTTTCTTTTTTATGATTAATTACAGTTTTTATTTCATGATGTTTTTCATTTTCTAAATTGATAATTCCATTTAATGCAATAGAACCATATTCATCATCTAAAGTGCAATTGATATCTTGTTTTATAAATTTAGAACCTTCTGACAAGATAAAATATTCTAAATGACTATTTTTAGATAAATTAATATCTTTGTTGAAATACTTTATATTTTCCGAAGTATTTGAATCTAGACTATAATTTTTTAAAATTGAATTCACTCCAATCTTAATTTTTTGTCTAAAATTAATGAAATTTTTTTCAGAATTTTCATTTAAAAAATTAACTACACATAATGAACTGTCATCTTCTAAATTAATATCTACTCTAGAATTAATTGCAGAAGATTTTAAACCATCACTCAAATAATTAAATAAAATCAATGGTTTTTTAACATTGTAACCTTTTTTAATAGTAATATTCGAAACACTAGTAAGAAAGGCTGAATTCAAATTTAAAAGAGTATTTTGATAAATAGTATCATCTAAGTCTAAATTTTGATCAACTAAGATTTTATCTTTGTCTTCATGTTTAAAATCAAAATCATATAATTTTCCATCAACAAAACTTATTTTATTATGTTCAAAATCTAGTGGAAAATCTTTTTCTTCAAAAACTTTTTTTTGATCAACAATAAAGTTTAAATTGTCAAAATTTTTTGAAATAATTTGATTTATATCTGAAAATTTCCAATCCTCATTTCTTTTATTTGGTAAACCTTTTTCAAAATAATTATTAAAATTTTCTTGTTTAATTTTTTTCTGACTATCAGAAAAATTATTTAGACTAATAATTTTATCAAAATTTAATTTAAGTTCATTTTGCATTAATTAAAATCCTCATAACCTACTTTTTCTAATTCTTTTGCTAACTCAAAATCACCTGATTTTATAATTTGTCCATTTTTAAGAACATGAACAAAATCAGGTTTGATATAATCTAATAATCTTTGATAGTGAGTTATTATTAAAAAAGAATTGTTTTTATTTCTTAGTGAATTAACTCCTTCTGAAACTATCCTTAAAGCATCTATATCTAATCCTGAATCTGTTTCATCTAGAATTGATAATTTTGGATTTAAGATAGACATTTGTAAAATTTCATTTTTTTTCTTTTCTCCACCTGAAAATCCAACATTAAGTTGTCGGTTTAAAATTTTTTCATCAAATTTAAGCTCTGCAGATTTTTCTTTTATTAATTTTAAAAACTCAATTGCATCTAGTTCTTTTTCGCCTCTAGCTTTTTTAATTGCATTTATTGAAGTTTTTAAAAAAGTATTTGTATTAACACCTGGTATTTCCATTGGATATTGAAACGCTAAAAAAATTCCTTTATGAGCTCTTTCTTCTGTTTCTAATTCTAATAAGTTTTCTCCATCAAATGTAACTTTACCATTTATTTCGTAACCTTTTTTGCCTGACAAAATATTTGATAATGTGCTTTTTCCAGATCCATTTGGACCCATAATTGCATGAACTTCTCCTGGTTTAATATCTAAATTTAAACCTTTTAATATTTCTTTTTCATCAATCTTTGCTTTAAGATTTTCTATTGATAACATCTATCCAACACTCCCCTCTAAACTAATACCTACAAGTTTTTGTGCTTCTACTGCAAATTCCATTGGTAACTGCTGCAGAACTTCTTTGCAAAAACCGTTTACAATTAAACTAACTGCTTCTTCTTGATTTAATCCTCTTTGATTACAGTAATATAGTTGTTCATCGCTAATTTTTGATGTTGTTGCTTCATGTTCTATATTTGATTTAAGATTTTTGTTCTTGATATAAGGAATTGTATGAGCTCCACATTTGTTACCCATTAGTAAAGAGTCACATTGGGTAAAGTTTCTAGAATTATCGGCTTTTGATGATATATCTACCAATCCTCTGTACATCATATCTGATTTACCTGCTGAAATTCCTTTTGAAATTATTTTGCTTTTTGTATTTTTTCCTAAGTGTATCATTTTAGTACCTGTGTCAGCTTTTTGATGATTGTTTGTAATCGCTATAGAATAAAACTCACCTACTGAATTATCACCTTTCAAAATACAACTTGGATATTTCCAAGTAATTGCTGAGCCAGTTTCTACTTGAGTCCAAGAAATTTTAGAATTTTTACCTTTGCACAATCCTCTTTTAGTAACAAAATTATAAATACCGCCTTTTCCATCCTTATCTCCTGGATACCAATTTTGAACTGTTGAATATTTTATTTCTGCATCATCAAGAGCAATTAATTCAACATTAGCTGCATGCAATTGATTTTCATCTCTCATTGGAGCTGTACAACCTTCTAAGTAACTTACATAACTTCCCTTATCAGCTATGATTAATGTTCTTTCAAATTGACCTGTTTCTGATGCATTGATCCTAAAGTAAGTCGATAGTTCCATAGGACATTTGACATTTTCTGGAATGTATACAAACGAGCCATCAGTAAAAACTGCAGAATTAAGAGTTGCAAAAAAATGATCAGTTGTAGGAATAACTGATCCAAGATACTTTTTAACTAATTCAGGATGTTTTTGAATAGCTTCAGACATCGAGCAAAATATAATTCCTTGCTTAGTAAGTTCTTCTTTAAAAGTAGTTGCAACAGAAACAGAGTCGAAAACCGCATCCACAGCAATACCATTTAATCTTGCTTGCTCTTGAAGAGGAATTCCTAATTTTTTATATGTTTCTAATAATTTAGGATCAAGATCATCTAAACTTTTTGGTTTATCTTTCATGCTTTTAGGAGCTGAGTAGTAGTAAAGATCCTGATAATCTATTTTAGGATATTTTGGTTTCTGCCAATCAGGTTCTTTTAATAGTTTAAATCTTTCAAAAGCTTTTAATCTAAAATCTAACATCCATTGAGGCTCTTTTTTAATATTAGAGATAAATTTTATTACATCCTCATTTAAACCCTTGGGAGCTTTCGTATTCTCTATATCCGTTGAAAAACCATATTTATAATCTTTCAAACTATCTATTTCTTTCTGCCTACTATCCATTCTATACTCTGTTCTCTTTATTATTTTTTAATAAATCATTTAAACTTTTATTTTCAAAGAAAGTATTAATATGAATCTCAAGTTCATCCCATAGATTGTGGGTAATACATTTTGTAGCTTTGCCATTACAACCTTTTCTAGATTCTTTTTTACACTGAACAGTTTTAACTTTCTCATCTACAGCATTAAAAATATTTGTAAGTTTAATTTCACTTGGGTCTTTTGATAAAATGTAACCTCCTTGATTACCTCTTATACTTTTAACAATTTGATTTTTTTTAAGTTTTGAAAATATTTGCTCTAAAAAATCTAATGAAATTCCTTGTCTTAAAGAAATATCTCTTAGAGATACTGGATTGATATTATCAAACCTTGCTAGATCAACTAATGCCATTACAGCGTATCTTCCTTTTGATGTAAGTTTCATTTTTACCTTTAAATTGGGGCTTTTTATACATACCCGACTAAAATGGTCAAGTTTATAAAGTAAAAAAAGACTACCATTTTGTCGCTCAGTTGTGATAGATGTACATTTTTTTTGAGAACAATAATCAATTGCATAAATGGATAACAAAATTTTAGAAATTTTTATACCTGGTCCAGCGGGTAGACTAGAAGCAAAATATTATAAAAGTAAAAAGAATACATCACCAATAGCTTTAGTATTACAGCCCCATCCTCAATATGGTGGAACAATGAATAATAAGGTGGTTGTAGATACATTTCATACATTTATGGAAAATGACTTTTCTGTTTGTCGGGTAAACTTTAGGGGTGTAGGAAAAAGTGATGGTGAATTTGATAATGGTCAAGGTGAACTTGCTGATGCAGCGGCTGCATTAGATTGGTTGGAAAGAGAAAACTTTGATAACTCACAATGCTGGGTTTCTGGTTTTTCATTTGGTTCTTTAATTGCAATGCAACTTTTAATGAGAAGACCTGAAATAAATAGATTTATTGCAATTTCACCACAGCCAAATGTTTATGATTTTTCTTTTTTATCCCCATGTCCAACTTCTGGTATGGTTATTTATGGTAAAAAAGATGAATTAGTCCCTATTGAATATATAAAAGAATTAGACACAAGACTAAGTGCTCAAAAAGGAATTAAAGTTGAGTTTGATTTAATTTCTGAAGCAAACCATTTCTTTTCTAAAACAGGTGATGTCTTAGTTAAAAGTTTGGATAAATATATTAAAAAAGAAACTGCTTTATATTAAAAATTATTTACTAATTTTCCTCCAACTACTGGATTATCACAACCAGTTGTACTTGGATAGGAAATAGGTAAATTTAAAAACTTTCTTATAGCAAGATAACCAAAAGCCTGTGACTCAATAAAATCACCATTTAAATTATAATTATCTATTTTTTCAATGTGAATATTTTGGTAATTTTTTAAATTTCTACTTATTCTCTCTATTAAATAATCATTTTTTCTTCCACCACCACACAATAAATATTTATTTGGAATATTTTCTTTATTTAAAAATTTTATTCCTTCAGAAATTAAAAAAGCTGTAAACTCAGTTATAGTTGCACATCCATCTTCAAAAGATAAGCCTCTTGCAAAAGAAACATCAAAATCTTTAATATCTAAAGATTTTGAATATGACTCCATTTTAAAATTATCAATAACTTGATTAAGAATTAGTTGATCTACTTTTCCTGATTTTGCAATATTCCCATTTTTATCATAATCCATTGTTGAATTTTTTCTAATCCATTCATCAATCAAACAATTTCCTGGTGCAATATCACATGCATACAAATTACTACCTTCTAAATTATTAAAGTTGTCTACTTTTGTGACATTTGAAATACCACCTATATTCAAAAAACTTACAGGAAATTCCAGATCATATTTTTCTGTAATTTTACTTGTTAACACTCCATGAAATATTGGAGATAGAGGAGCTCCCTGTCCATTATTTTGCATATCTGCTTGTCTAAAATCATAAACTACTGGTTTGTTGACTAATTGAGATAATAAATTTCCATCCCCCAATTGTTTCGTGATTTTTTTTAAGGGGTTATGAAAAATTGTTTGCCCATGAAAACCAACTAAATCTAATTCATTTTTTGAAGCTGATAAAATTTCATTAATTTTTTCTGCATGAAATAATGTAATTTTTCTCTCTAATTCATCTATTTCACCAGAATAAATTAACAAATCTTTCTCGTTTAATACTAAATTTCTCAAATCAATTAATTTCTTATGTAAATGAGTGTCATATGGATAATATTTATCCAACAAGAATGAAAGTTGATTATATCCATCTGTTTTTATAACAGAAAGATCAACACCATCCATTGAAGTACCGCTCATTAACCCCAAAGCAGTAAATATTTTATTTTTCATTGATATTATATTTAAAAAAAATTTGTATATTATAACTATAGTCATATGAATAAATTTTTAAAAGAATTTAAAGATAGAGGTTATTTTTACCAATGCACTAATGAACAAGAGTTATCCAATTTATTAGATAACCAAAAAATAAAAGCTTACATAGGTTTTGATTGTACAGCTGAAAGTTTACATGTTGGTAGTCTTTTGCAAATTATGTGCTTAAGATTACTTCAGAAAAATGGCCACCAACCAATTGTTTTGCTTGGGGGTGGAACAACTAGAATTGGTGATCCTTCAGGAAAAGATAAGACAAGAAAAATTCTTGCTGAAGATGAAATTGAAAAAAATATCAAAAATATTCAAAGTATCTTAAAAAAATTTCTAGAGGTAGACGATCCAAAAATTAAACCTATCTTTGTTAACAATTATTCATGGTTAAAAGATTTAAATTATATTTCTTTTTTAAGAGACATTGGAAAACATTTTACAATTAACAGAATGTTAACTTTTGATAGTGTTAAACTAAGATTAGATAGAGAGCAGTCATTAAGTTATATGGAATTTAATTACATGATATTGCAAGCATATGATTTTCTAGAATTAAATAAAAAAGAACAATGTATTTTGCAAATTGGTGGTTCAGATCAATGGGGAAATATAGTTAATGGAGTAGAATTGATAAAAAGATATTCCAATAATCAAAGTTTTGGATTAACAACTCCCTTAATCACATTAGCAACTGGTGCTAAGATGGGTAAGACTGAAAATGGTGCAATATGGTTAGATGAAAAGTTTCTATCTGCTTATGATTACTGGCAATTCTGGAGAAATGTTGATGATAGAGATGTAATTAAATTTTTAAAGATGTTTACAGATTTAAGTCTTGCTGAAATAGAATCAGTTAAAGAAACAGATATTAATGAATTAAAAATATTATTAGCAAATAAAGCTACTTCGATGTTGCATGGAGAAAATTCTGCCAAAAAATCAGAGCAAGCTGCAAAAGAAGCTTTTTCTGGAAACTCTTTAGGATCAAATTTACCAAGTGTTCAAATCAATTCTGATCTAGTTGATAAAAATTTAAGTGTTTTAGATTTGATAGTTTTGTCAAAATTAGAAAATTCAAGAAGTGAAATTAGAAGATTAATTAAAGGAAAAGCTATTAAAATTAATGATAAAATAATTGAGGATGAAAAATACATTGTTAATAAGAGTTTATTTAATGAAAATTATATTAAACTCTCTATTGGAAAAAAAAGACATTTAAAAATTGTGCTAAATTAATTCTTTTTTAATTTATCCAAAGTTCTCGTAATAAATCTCGGCGTAAGAGTTTTTATAGGATTTACTGTAGTTTTTAGATCCTTTGGAGGACCTTTTATTTTAAAACTAACTCCAAAAACACCTTCGCCAGTTTTATCTCCAACTAAAATTTTACCTAAAAGAGGGATTTTGCTTATTGTATTATTAATTGTAGTAGCGGGTACCAATGTACCTCTTAAACTAATTAATTTATCTTGCTCTATATATCCACTCATTAAAATTGATATAGCTGGTCCAATGGCATAAATCTCATCTATAAGCATCATATCTTTCTCACTGTTAAATTTCATTTCAAACTCATCAAATCTAATTCCTTCACCAGTAAGGATATCGGCTATACCTTGCAAAGAAGCTAAAGTTAATAGCTTAGTTAGAGTTGGAACTTCTTTTAATTTAAAATTATTTATTTTTAGATTTGTAATTGATTTACTATTCTGTTTAATTGAATTTAACTCAAGATCACCTTCTTCGAATCCCTTAATAAATTTATACTTATTTACAAAAGGTTTGGCTTTTGATGAATAAAGTTTTGTAATTTTTTGACCATTATTAGTATTTATTGAAAATGTTATATTTTTATTATTACCAAAATTAGCATCTAGATTTGCATTGAATACTTTATTGTCTTTAATAATTACTAAACCTTGTAAATTCTTTAAAATATAAACTTCATCCAAGTTAACTTCATTTAGATTTATATTTAGTGTTATATCATTATTAAAAATTTTGATTTTATTATTACTTTGTTTATCTTTTAGTAAACTTTCAATTAAAGAATTAGCATTAAAAAATAATCCATTCAGTCTATAATTATTTTTTTCATCTCTTTGAATAACAAATTGATTTTCTTTATTTTCTATATCTGAGTAATCAAAAGTTGCCTTGTCAAATTTATTAATTAAATAATTTTTTCCAAGAACTAAATTATTTATTTGTATGTTTTGATCTTCTTCTTTAAGACTAATTTTATATAAATTTAAAGTTTGTTTTTTATTTAAGTTTCCTGAAGTAAATAATTTAGTAATTTTTTTTTTATTTTTTTTGAATTTAATTTCATTAATATTAAAATTAGTATTAGTAAGGGCAATATTTAAATCAAAATTGGTATCCCCATCTTTGTTTAAAATAAAATAATCAATATCTTCAAAAACTTTATGAATTTTAATTTTTCCTCCACCAGAAATTGATAGTAAGTTTTTTTTTAATTTTAAATTAATTTTATGATCTTTTAGTTTTGAAAAATTTTTAATTTCTGGAAAAAAGTTTTTTAAATATGCTTCATTTTTTAAATGAATACTTTTTAAATTTAAGCCTGATTTAAATTCATAATCATTATTATTTTTAGTTAAAGAATAATTAAGTTTGTCATAACCTCTATCAATCTTAATACCACCTTCGCCATTAAGTACTAATTTTTCATTTTTATATTTGATATTTATTTTGTGATTTTTTAAATTAAATTGGTCTTTTAAAAGTGGAAAATAATTTTTTATAAAATCTTGATTTTTTAAATCTATATTTTTTACATTAAAATTAGTATTAAAATCATATTTTTTGCCTTTTTTATTTAATTCGTAGTTAATTTTTTCATAATTTTTACCAATTTGAATTTGTCCTTGGCCCTCAACTGATAATAAATCATTTTGATATTTTAATTTTAAATTCTGATTTTTTAGGGAAACTGTCTCTGGAATATCATTAAAATAATCAGAAAGACCAAAGTTATTTTTATATTCTATTTGATCAAACTCAATATCGGATTTTATTGATAAATTTTTAACTTTAAACTTATTTGTTAATTCAAACTTAAAGTCATTAATTGAGCTGAATGTTGTATCTTTAATGTTAAATTCTTTAAAATTATAATTTAACATTTTTAATAATTTACTTGATAATACTGAGTCTTTATTCTTTATCTTTCCATCAAATAAATAATTGTCATTTTTTTTATTTATCTTCAATAAATTTAAATAAAAATTAACATCATCAGTAGTTAATTTTAAATCTTCAATTAGATAATTGTTTTTTTTAATATTAAAAATAAAATTTATATTTTCTATTTCGTTGTTTTTTAAAAATTTAATTTTACCATCTTTTAATATTCCTCTTAACTCATAATCATTTTTGATATTTCCTTTTTCATCAAAATTTAAATTTAAATCTAAAATTACATTACCTTTTCTAATAAAAGTCTCTAAAATAAATAATTCTGGTCTATTGCTTGTTGCCCTAATAAATTCTACCAAATTTTTTAAAAATACAGATTTTGTTGCTATTTCAATTTGAGAAGATACTAATTTATTTGTTATTAAAGAATTTAATGAAACTTTAGTTTTAATATATTCTAATTCAATTGGTTTATTATCATAATAAATTATTGCTCCAATTGTTTTGGCATCCAATTTTAAATTCAAAGGATCCAGAGTTAATTTTATTCTTTGTAAAGATAAATTTAACCTTTTATCCTTTTCATTAATTTTTTTGATGATCTGATCATTAAAATTATCTGTTTCAATACCAATAAAACTTAAATAAAATAAAATTAAAAAGATAATACTAAAACCAATTGTAATTAATTTTATAAATTTTACTTTCATTGAATTTTATATAAAGATTGCTCTAAAAAATCATCTAACTCACCATCAAGCACTTTATCAGGGCTTGTGTTTTCATAATTTGTTCTGTTGTCTTTTACTAGTTGATATGGTTGCAACACATAAGATCTAATTTGGTGTCCCCACCCAATTTCAGCTTTGTTACTTTCTGTATTCTGATTTTCTTCTTCTCTTTTTTTAATTTCATAATCATATAATCTGGCTTTTAACATATTCATGCACGTCTCTTTATTTTTGTGTTGTGATCTTTCATTTTGACACTGAACAACTATTTTTGATGGCAAATGTGTTATTCTGACTGCACTATCTGTAGTGTTAACATGCTGACCACCTGCTCCACTGGATCTATAGGTGTCAATTCTTAAATCTTTTTCTAATATTTCTATATTAATATTTTCATCCACAACAGGATAGATCCAAACACTCGCAAAACTAGTGTGTCTCCTAGCACCTGAATCAAAAGGAGAAATTCTAACTAAGCGATGAATACCAGATTCCTTTTTTAACCAACCGAAAACATAATCGCCCTCAATTTTAATAGTAGCTGATTTTATTCCTGCCTCTTCTCCCCTGTGTTCGCTTATTAAATTTGATTTAAAATTTTTTTTATCAGACCATTTTAAATACATTCTTCTAAGCATATCTGCCCAATCTTGACTTTCAGTTCCTCCTGCGCCAGCATGTATTTCTATATAACAATCTAATGAGTCCGCCTCATTAGATAAAAAACATTTAATTTCATTTTTTTTTACTTCTTTTCTTAAATCTTTAATATTTTGTAAAATTTCTTTTTGAACAATTGTGTTTTGCTCCTCATAAGCTAATTCATTTAAATCAATTAAATCTTTAATATTTTCAATAGAACTATTGTAAGAATTAATTAATTCTTCAAATAACTTTTTTTCTTTAATTACTTTTTGAGATTTTTTTTTGTCCTGCCAAAAATTGGCTTCTAACATTTGAGAATTTAGTTTATCAAGCTTAGAATAAATTTGATTTGTTTCAAAGATACTCCTTAATTCTTAAATTAATTTTATCTATTTCTTCTTTATAATTTTGAAAATTATTATCCATTAATAAAACTTTAGTATATTATTTGAACTGAACCTATTAGAATTTGTATTAAAATTTATTTTATTTTTTTTATCCTCTTTTTTAAATACCTCTAAAATAGTATTTTTTGATGAAAAATTTGCTTTTTGACCTGTGTTTGCATCAACTACCATCATAAATGTATCCTTTGCAGCCTTAAAAGGTCTTGCCTCTGATTTCGTGACAACACTTTTAATAAAATCTTTAAAAATTGGAAGTGCTGTTTTAGAACCAGTTTCAAATTTACCTAAAGGTTGAGGATTATCTGTTCCTACATAAACTCCTACTAATAAATTTGATGTAAATCCAATAAACCAAGTATCTGTATTTTTATTTGTTGTTCCTGTTTTTCCAGCTATGTTTAAATTTAAGTCTCTAAGTTTTTTTCCTGTTCCTCTTTTTACTACTCCCTCTAATATTGAGGTCATTTGATAAGCAGTTTGAGGAGAAAATATTTGTTTATAATTATTTTTAATTTTAGGATAGTCATTACTCATATAAGAAATTTGATCACAATCTACACATTCTCTTTTATCATTCTTATACAAAGTATTGCCCTCACTATCTTGGATCCTATCTATTAAAATAGGATTTACTAATTTTCCTCCATTCACAAAAGCAGAGTAAGCTGATGTAAGTTTAAGCAATGTGGTTTCTTCTGATCCTAAGGATATAGATAAAAGTTCTTTTGGATTTTCATAAATTTTTAGATTTTTAGAAAAACTTATAATTTTTTGGAGTCCTAAGTCTTGAGCAATTCTTACAGTCATTAAATTTCTTGATTTTTCTAATCCTGTTCTAAGTGTCGAGGGGCCATAAAATTTTTTTCCATAATTTTCAGGTTTCCACATTTTAAGATCTTCTCCTTGATCTAAAACTAATGGAGCATCTAAAACTAAAGAAGTCGGAGTGTAATTATTTTCTAAAGCTAATGCATAAACAAACGGTTTAAAAGCTGATCCAGGTTGCCTCATTGCTTGTGTGGCTCTATTGAATTCACTTTTTTTGAAACTAAAACCACCACTTAATGCTAAAACTCTGCCAGTGTAAGGATCCATAACAACTATTGCACCGTTAATTTTAGGTAATTGCTGCAAACTATATTTATTTTTTTTTATGTATTCTGCATAAATGATATCGCCAGGTTTTAATAAATCTCTAAATTCTTTTTTTGTCCATGAAATTTCTTTGTATTCAATTATCCCCTCAAGATTATCTTCTGTTTCAATTACAGCTGAAAATTTATTAACTTTTTTAACAATCGCTAGATACCAATTTAAGGATTTTTCTAATTTATACTTCTCTAGATTTTTATTCCAATTTTGATCAAACTTTTTATTTGTTATTGGTCCTCTCCAACCTTTTCGTTTATCATAAGCTAACAAACCATCTCTTAATGATTTTGTAGCATTGTTTTGAAATTTTATATTTATAGGTGTATTTATGTTAAAACCTTTTTTGTAAATTTGATCATAACTAAATGTTTCAATTACATTTTTTCTTACATCTTCGATATAATATTGAGCGTCTTCTAAATATATTTTTTTGTTTTTGTTTAGATTTATTTCCTGATTTTTAAATTTATTGTAAGATGCTAAATTTATATAATTATTATCTAGCATGTTTTTCAAAACTAGATTTCTTCTAAACTTTGCAATTTCAATATCTTTATAAGGATTATATCTACTTGGAGCTTTGGGTAGAGCTGCTAATAATGCAGCCTCTATATGGTTTAAATCTCTAATTGATTTATCAAAATATTCCAAACTTGCAGCAGCAACTCCATAAGCACCGCTTCCTAAATAGATTTGGTTCAGATAAAGTTCTAGAATTCTTTCCTTAGTTAAAGCTCTCTCAATCCTAAAAGCCAGTATGGCTTCTTTAATTTTTCTGTTTATGCTTACCTCATTAGATAAAAGAAAATTTTTTGCAACCTGCTGTGTTATTGTAGAAGCACCTTCCAATCTTCTTGAAGAAATAACATTAGAAATATTGTTTATTATTGCCCTTAAAACACCTTTTGCATCTACACCTGGGTGTGAGAAAAAATTTTTATCTTCTGCAGATAAAAATGCATTTATAACATTTTTAGGAATAGTATTGTAAGGTACGAAAATTCTTTTTTCCTGAGAAAAATCTGCAACTAATTCACCATTACCTGAATAAACTTTGCTTGAAACTGGTGGTTTATAATTTTTAAGAAATTTATAGTCTGGTAATTGATTAGAATAATTCCACAAAATACCAACAACAAAAACAATAGATAGAAGAACAAAAGATATAAAAACAATGAGAATATTCTTTATATACTTGTCCATTTTAGTTTCCATTATATGCAGGAATTTGTTAAAGATAAGGCATTAGAATTAACAAAATTTATTTAAAATTTAAAAATTAATGAAATTAAAAATCAAAATATTATGGAAAAAAATTTATATATTGATGCTTCGCATCCTAACGAAACTAGAGTTGTACTTAAATCCGGTGACAATATTGAAGATTACGAGTACGAAGGTTTAAAAAATAATTTAATTAAAAACAATATCTATTTAGGAAAAGTAAGTAGGATAGAGCCATCTTTACAAGCAGCGTTTGTTGACTTTGGTAGAGAAAGACACGGTTTTTTATCATTTAATGATATACAATCAGATTACTATCAAATACCTAAAGCTGATTTAGAAAAAATCAAAGAAGAGGAAGAAAAAGCTAGAGAAGAATTATCCAAACAGGTTGAAGCTAAAGAGGAAGAAAATATTGCAGAAGGAAAATTAGAAATTGATGACCCAATTGAAAAAGAAAATAATGAAGAAATTGAAAATACAGAAAATAATGAAGCCACAAACAATTTAGAAAATGAAAAACAAACTGAAAAAAAGAAAGAAAATAAATTCAGATTTAAAAGATATAAAATTCAAGAGGTAATAAAACCAAACCAAGTAATTTTAGTTCAAGTAATTAAAGATGAACGAGGTCAAAAAGGTGCGGCTCTTAGTACATTTATTTCTATTGCAGGTAAATATATCGTTCTAATGCCTAATACCCCGAAAGGAGGAGGAATTTCTAGAAAAATTTTTAACCCTACTGATAGAAAAAAAATTAGAACTATTTTAAATGAAATTGAAATTCCTAGGGAGATGGGTTTAATAGTTAGAACGGCTGGTAGCAATAAAACAAAGAACGAGATTAATAATGATTTATCATCCTTAATAAAAACTTGGAATCAAATAAAAGAAAATGCAATTAATTCTATTGCTCCTTCGTTAATTCATCAAGAAAGTGAAATTATTAAAAGAACTTTAAGAGATATGTTTGATGAAAATACTCAAAATATTGTCGTAGAAGGAAATGATGGTTACAAAAAAGCACAATCATTCATGAAAACAATGATGCCATCAAATGTTAAAAAAGTAAAAAAATATAGAGGTAAAGTTCCATTATTTATTCAAGAAAATATTGAGCAAAAATTAAATCAAATATTTGAATCTGAAATAAAACTTAAATCTGGTGGATATTTAGTTATTAATCCAACAGAGGCATTAGTATCTATAGATATTAACTCAGGCAGTTCGATTAAGGGCAAAAATGTTGAGAGCACAGCTTTGGATACAAATATTGAAGCAGCTGAAGAAATCGCAAGACAAATAAAGATAAGAGACTTATCTGGCTTAATTATAATCGATTTTATAGATATGCTTAGCTATGGAAATAGAAGATTGGTTGAGAGAAAACTAAAAGAAAAATGTAGAACTGACAGAGCTAGAATTCAAATCGGAAGAATAAGTAATTTTGGCCTACTAGAAATGTCCAGACAAAGATTAAGAGAAAGTGCAATAAAATGGAAAGTAACATTAACTGATGAATCTTTCGCACAAAAATTACTTAAAACTGTAGAATTAAAAGCAGTTATTAATAAAGCAAAGTTTGTAGAACTGAGAGTTTGTGAAAAAATTTCTGATTTTTTAAAAGAAAATTTTGTTGATGACCTCACCTATTTTGAAAAAAAAAATAAAATGACAATTGATATTATAAGTGACAACTCTTTGATAATTCCTGAATATGTAATTAATGTACAAAATAAATCAAAAAAAACATTAGAATTAATTGAAAATTTTGAAAAACTGAAGAATTTAGAGGTTCAGAAATTAGAGACTCAAGTTAATGAAAAAAAAGAAAATAATAAAAAATACAAAAAAAAATTCAAAAAAAAGAAATTTTATAAAAAAAACTAAATTATACCTTTGGTAGGTGAGGATGGATTTCCCATCAATGTTTTATTTATCCTTCCTGATTTAAAAGATTGTCTTCCTGCAATCACTGCATGTTTGAATGCTATTGCCATTTCAAAAGGTTTTTTTGCATTAGCTATGGCAGTATTTACTAATACTCCATCACATCCTAGTTCCATAGCAATAGTGGCATCTGATGCTTGTCCTAATCCAGCGTCAATAATTAAAGGAAGTTTAGTTTGCTTACGGATAATTTGTATGTTTATTTTGTTTAAAATTCCTAATCCTGAGCCTATAGGAGCAGCTAAAGGCATAATTGCATCAGCTCCTGCATTTTCTAATCTTTTAGCCATTAACGGATCATCATTACAATAAACCATCACTTTAAAACCTTCTTTTGCAAGCACCTCAGTAGATTTTAAAGTTTCAATCATATCTGGAAAAAGATTTTTTTTATCTCCTAAAACTTCTAATTTTACTAATTTCCATCCGCCAATTTCTCTTGCAAGTCTCAAAGTTCTTAATGCGTCTTTTGCAGTGAAACAACCTGCTGTGTTTGGAAGGTATGTAATTTTTTTTGGATCAATATAATCCATTAATAATGGTTTATTTCTATCTGTAATATTTACTCTTCTAACTGCAACAGTTACAATATCAGCTCCTGATAATTTGATTGCCTTTGCACATTCAGACATGCTTTTGTACTTTCCAGTTCCAACAATAAGTCTTGAATTAAATTTTTTCTTTGCAATTACAAAATTATCTTTTTTCAATTAACCTCCTCCAATAAAATGAACTATCTCGATTTTATCATTTTCATTTAATCTAATTTTATTTATTTTTTTTTTATCTATTATTTCTTCATTTAGCTCAATAGCTACTTTATTTATTGGGATATTTAGTTTTTTTAACAGATCAGGTAAATAAGTTGAATCTGGCAGTGATTTACTTTTACCATTTAATTTAATTTTTATTTTTTTTATTTTTTTCATCGTATATAAAAGCTGAATGGATAATAAAATAATTATTATTAATGGTCCAAATCTTAATCTATTAGGTGAAAGAGAACAATCACAATATGGGGCAACAACTTTTGAGCAATTAAAAGACAATTGCCTAAAAAAAGGGAATGAAATCGGAATTGAGGTGGATTTTGCTCAATCAAATGTTGAAGGTGAGCTTGTAAACATAATCCAAGATGCGAGAAATAAATATGACGGTATTATTATAAATGCTGCAGGTTTTACTCATACGTCGGTTGCGATCAGAGATGCGCTTGATATTTTTAAAAAACCAATAATTGAGTTACATATTTCTAACATATATAAAAGAGAGGAATTTAGACATAAATCACTTATAAGTGGTGTTGTAACAGGTGGAATTTTTGGATTGGGTGTAGAAGGATATATTTTGGCCATAATTTCATTACAAAAGACTTTGCAAAATGAAAATAGATAAAAAAATAATCCAAGAACTAAGTGATTATTTAGATGAATTCAATCTAACAGAAATAGAAATAACTGAAAAAGACACAAAGATAAAAGTCTCAAAAAATAATGTTTCTATAAATTCTCAACCACAAATAATTTCACCGTCAAGTGTAACGTCAAATAATGATGCTGTTCCTAACGTATCAAGTTTGAAGACAAGTAAAGAAATTACCTCACCTATTATTGGTACAGCTTATCATGCGCCTGAACCTGGAGCTAAAAAGTTTGTTGAGGTTGGAAAAAAAATTAAAAAAGGTGACACAATTATGATTGTTGAAGCCATGAAAACTATGAATCATGTTCCTTCAACAGAAGATGGGATTGTTAAAGAAATTTGTGTAGAAGATGGTCAGCCAGTAGAATTTGGCCAAACTATTATTATTTTAGAATAAATAATGTTTAAAAAAATTTTAATTGCAAACCGTGGGGAAATTGCAGTTAGAATTATACGAGCATGTAAGGAATGGGGAATTCCTACTGTAGCTGTTCATTCAGATGTAGATAGGGAAAGCATGCATGTAAGAATGGCTGACGAAAGTGTATGTATTGGCTCTCACCAACCAGCAAATAGTTATTTAAATATACCTGCTTTAATGTCTGCAATTGAACTTACTAATGCTGATGCTGTACACCCAGGATATGGATTTTTATCTGAGAATGCAAACTTTGCAAAAATTCTGGAGGAAAATAAAATTAACTTTATTGGAGCATCTTCTAAGCACATCGAAATGATGGGAGATAAAATTCAAGCCAAAAGAATAGCAAAAGAAAATGGTTTGCCAGTAATTGAGGGATCTGAGGGTGGTGTTAAAGATATATCTGAAGCTAAAAATTTATGTAAAAAAATTGGTTTTCCTGTCTTAATAAAAGCATCAGGTGGTGGAGGTGGAAAAGGCATGAAAATAGTTCATAAAGAGGAAGACTTTGAAACTTTATTTTCTACTGCAAAATCAGAAGCTCAAAAATATTTTGGAAATGATGAAGTCTATATTGAGAAGTTTTTTCAAAATCCAAGACATATAGAAGTTCAAATATTGGCTGGAAAAAACAGAGCAGTACACCTTCATGAAAGAGATTGTTCAGTGCAAAGAAGACATCAAAAATTAATTGAGGAAACACCTAGCCCAGTTTTAAATGAAGAAATAAGAAAAGATCTTTTTAAAAAAACAGTAAATATGGTCGAAAAAATTGGATATATGGGTGCTGGTACTGTCGAATTCATTTATGAAGATGGTAAATTTTATTTTCTAGAAATGAACACAAGAGTTCAAGTAGAACACCCGGTAACTGAAATGGTTACAGGTATTGATATTATTAAAGAGCAAATTTGGATTGCATTTTCTGGTGAAACAGCACTAAACCAAACTGATATTAACCCCAGAGGACACGCTATAGAATGTAGAATAAACGCTGAAGATGCAAGTAAAAATTTTCAACCATCTCCTGGTGTAATTACTATGTGTCATCAGCCTTCAGGTTTTAGAACAAGAGTAGATGGAGCTATATTTCAAGGTTACAAAGTAACTCCTTACTATGACAGTATGGTTTGCAAATTAATTTGCCATGGAAGAAATAGAACAGAGGCAATTCAAAGAATGAATAGATCATTAGATGAATTTGTAATTGAGGGAATTACAACTACGATCCCACTGCATAAAAAATTATTAAATCACAAAAAATTTATTAATTCAGATTTTAACGTAAGCTGGCTAGATAAAGATAGTATTGTTTAAAAACAACTAACCAACCAAATATCATAAACTGGATGATCAAATGGAGTTATTGAAGGACTAGAGGAAAAAATCCATCCATTAAAAACAAAGACTTCATTTTTATTTTTTTCATTTAAATCTTTAACTTGTAAATATGCTGTTATTTCTGGATTATCATCAAACTCAGAATTTTTACATTTTAAACTTTTAATTGATAAATCATTAAATTGTTTTAACTCTCCATTTTTTAAAGTAAGCAAGGTATTTTTTGAACTAATTTTATCTAAAACTTTTATATTAACAAATGAACCCTCTAAATTACTTTTAGAATATGAATTGATGGTAAAACTAAAATAGAAAAAGCAAACTAATATAATAAATTTAAAATTACTCTTTCCAGCTAGAATATTTTTTCTCAACTGCATTTTTATTCTTGTTTGGATAATAAGCCTTATCAGTGCCAGTTAGGTTTGACTGGTGAGGTTTTTGCCAATCATATTTTTCTAAATTATGAGTTTTTTCAATTTTATTAGGAGTAAAATGTATCCATGAATACCATTCTACAGGAATTTTAGACGCATCAACATTATCAAAATACACAATCCATCTTTTTCCATTTTTACTTTCATAGTACTTATTGCCGAACTCATCTGTGCCAACTAGTTTTCCAAAAAAAATTGTTTTTAATCTTGTTCCAAATGTATCTTGATTCCACCAAATGAAAATTTTTTTAAAAAGTGTCAACATTATTTTTTTTTATTTATTCAATTAAAAATTGTAAAATTTAAATTAGACTAAAATATGAATAAGTATATAAATCAATTGATTCAATATTCAAATTAAAATTATAAAGAGGACAAATGGCGAAGTATCTAGTTGAAACATATTATACCTGCACTTTTAAAGTAAATCATTATTTAGATGATATAAATGAAACAGAGTTAAAAAATTTAGAAAAAAGAGATGACGGTAAATTTGAAGTTCTTGATGTAAAGCTAGACAATAGAAAAACAAAAAGCTTAGATCCTAATAATAACAGTAAAATTGTAGAAACGAAAAAAGTTGAAATTGTTTCAGAAACAAATAACTCAAATTCAATATCCAAAGATAGTGTTGTAACGAATCTTAACAAGTCTATTGAAAAATCAGGAAAAAGATTCAGCATGCCCGATAGAAGAAAGGGCTATATTCAAAAAGCAACTATTGGTGACCATAAAGTTTACTTACATACCGGAGAATATGAAGATGGTAAAATAGGAGAGATATTTATAGATACAAGCAAAGAGGGAGAGCTTGTAAAAGCATTGATGAATAACTTTGCAATTGCAGTTTCTCTTGGACTACAGTACGGAGTTCCTCTTGATGAATTTATAAGTGCATTTGTAGGCACAAAATTTGAACCGTCTGGAAAAGTTTATGGAAATGACAGAATTTTAAGCGCGACGTCTATTTTGGATTATATTTTTAGAGAGCTAGCAATTTCATATCAAAATAGAGAAGACCTTGCTCATACTCCAGCAATTGGTGGTAATGAAAATATAACTGAAGATCAAAATACTGATGATCAAAACCAATTATTGAAAATTGTTAAAGATATTACCAGCAAAGGTTTTGTGAGAAACAACTATAAAAAAAATCTGGTAGATCTTTCAGATGTTAAAATTAGTCTTAAAGGAAAAAAATAAAAATTAATTCTTATTTTTTATAGAAATATTAAGTTCTTTTAATTGATTTGGATTTACTTCAGAAGGTGCATTCATCATTAAATCTTGTGCATTTTGATTCATAGGAAACATAGTCACCTCCCTAATATTTTTTTCATTTGCCAATAACATTACTATTCTGTCTATTCCTGGAGCAATTCCCCCATGCGGAGGTGCTCCATAACTTAATGCATTAATCATTCCACTGAAGTCTTCATCCACTTGTTTTTTATCATAACCAGCTATAGAGAATAGTTTATACATTAATTCTGGCTTGTGATTTCTAATAGCCCCAGAAGAAAGCTCAATTCCATTACATACAATATCATATTGATACGCTAAAATATCTAATGGATTTTTAAAATTTTCCTCAGTGAGATCTCCTTGCGGCATTGAAAAAGGATTATGACTAAATTTTATATCATTTGTCACTTCATCTCTTTCGAACATTGGGTAATCTACAACCCAGCAAAATGCAAAAACATTAGGGTCAATTAATTCTAAATCTTTTGCAATTTTGTCTCGTGCAAGAGCAGTAATTTTCTCTAACTCATTCTGCTTTCCACAGGCCATAAATATACTATCCCCTACTTCACAATTAGTTTTTTTCATAATTTCTACCAAAGCATCATTAGAAAAAAATTTTCCAATAGGACCCTTTGCTGAAATTTCCTTGTCTTTTTCTAAAGTGAAATAAGCTAGACCAGAAGCACCTTCTCCCTTTGCCCATTTATCAATATTATCAAAAAAACTTCTAGGTTTATCTTTTGTATTTTTGGTTACAATACATCTAACATTTGAACCAGATTTTACTAATTTTTTAAAAATTTCAAACGATACATCTTCTCTAATAAATATATCTGTAATATCGTTTATAATGAGTGGGTTTCTTAAATCAGGTTTATCGCTTCCATATTTAAGCATTGCTTCTTTGTAGGAAATTTTAGGAAACTTATCGAACATAAGTTTTTTCATAGAAAATTTTTTGAAAGTATTCACTAAAAGCGTTTCAACAACATCAAATATATCTTGTTGTTCTACAAAAGACATTTCTAAATCTAATTGATAAAATTCACCAGGGCTTCTATCGGCCCTTGCATCTTCGTCTCTAAAGCATGGAGCTATTTGAAAATATTTATCAAATCCTGAGACCATTATTAATTGTTTAAATTGTTGAGGAGCTTGAGGCAGAGCATAAAATTTTCCTGGGTTCAGACGGCTTGGCACTAAAAAGTCCCTTGCCCCTTCTGGACTTGAAGATGTTAATATAGGTGTTTGAAATTCAAGAAAACCTAGCTTTGTCATTTCACTTCTAATGTGAGAAATAACTTTTGATCTTAAAATTATATTTTCATGAATTTTTTTTCTTCTTAAATCTAAAAATCTATATTTTAGCCTTATTTCTTCAGAATATTCTTGGTCACTAAAAACCGGCATAGGTAATTCTTTGCAAGTTCCCAAAATTTCATATTTTTTTATAGCTACTTCTATTTCACCAGTTTCTATCTCTTTATTTATTGTTTCATTAGATCTATTGACTACTTTTCCCTCAATTTTGATAACAGTTTCTAGTTGAATTTTTTCCAAGTCTGAAAAAAATTGATTATCTTTATCTATAATACATTGTGTAATTCCATAATTATCTCTTAGATCAACAAATAATAAATTACCATGATCTCTTTTTTTATTAATCCAGCCAGAGAGCAGCACCTCTTTATCTACATCTGCAATTCTTAACTGGTTGCATTTATGTGTTCTGTATTTTGTCAACTAATCCCCTAAAGCCTCTTTTATAATTTTAAAGTCTATAGATTTTTTTCTTTTTAAACTAATTTCGTCGATCTTATATATGAAATCAGATATTTTACCATAGGATCTGTCAATTCTATTAATGATATAATCAATTAGTTTTTTTTCTATTAGTATTTGACGATCAGATAAATTTTTTAAAATAAGTGCGTAAAGAAGATCATCTCCAGGTTTTTCAATTTGAGATATAAGAAAATTTTTAGATCTAGAATTTAAATCTGTAAGTTTGAAATCATAGTCAACAATGGGTTTTGTTGAAGTGATTAATAAATATTTGTTATCTTGGTCAATAATATTGATCAAAGTGTAAAGTAACTTTTCATCTATATCTTCATTTAAATCTTCCAAAACTATATTTTCAAATATTTTTATTTTTTTTAAAAAATTATTATCAATATTTTTAAAACTAATTTTTATCCCATTAAATTTTTCAAGAAAAATATTTGATAAATGAGTTTTACCTGAAAAATTTTCACCCACTAAATTAATAAAGTTTTTTTCCCATTTGGGCCATTTGTTCAAAAGAATGAAGGAATGTTCATTACTTTTAGAAACATAGAAATCTTGATCTTTAAAATTTTGATCAAAATCAAAGTTTAATATTTGTTGATTAAGCGTACTCATTTAACAACCCAAATTTTATTTTTTGTTTCTATTTCATAATCAAAATTTTTCATTGTTTTTAAAAATTTATCAGGCGTACCATTAAATATAATATTGTAATAATTATTTTTGTTATCAAATTTATAAATATAAAAATTATAAATTAAATCTGTCTCTAACAAATTTTCTTCGAGTTTTTTTATTTTAATATTGTTGCTATTATCAATAGATATAGTTAATTCTAATTTCATAGAAGTATTTATTTCATTTTGCTGTTTCCAATGATCTTCGTAAATTGCTTTTAATTTTGCAATTGCTTTATTGATTTCATCTTGATTATTTAAATTAATATTTTTTAACATTAAATTTTTAATTTTTTTTTCATTATCTAAATAAATTTTGTTCAAAATTTTAACTTGCTTATTCTCTATAAAAAAAATACTGATTATATAATCATTAAGATTGTATTTATTGATAATTTCATAAAAATTAAAATTTTCTATTTGACCAATATTATTTCTAATTAAATTATAATCCTCTAGATCTTCTGAAGGTAAAATATAACTCAGCAAATTATAATTTTTTTTGTTTAGGTTCCAATTATTATAAAAAATATTATCTGAAAAAATTTTAATTTCATTTGTTGTTTGGTCGATTATAATAGGAATAAAAATAAGTTCTTTTTTTTGTGGTATAGAAGGAAATATATTTAGATTTTCTAAATGATTAAAAATACTTTTTTTATTAAAAGATACATTTAATTTTAAATAATATATTTCATTTATAAATTTTTCATCATCAATTGAAAAAGTTTCAACCATGCTCTTAATTTTATTTAAAGAAGTTTTATTTAATTTAGTGTAATCATTACTTTTTGAAATTTTTAACATTAATTGATTAAATGCTTGAATAAATCCTTCTTCTATTATTTGATTCTTATCAAAATTAATCTCAAACGGTGTTGATATCTCAATATCATTAATTAAAAATGTTTTAGCTTCAATTTTGTCTGTGGAAAAAAAAACATTTAGTAAAGCAAGAACTAAAAAATACTTATATAAGTGAAATGATTTAACAAACTGAGAAATAAATTTCATAAATTATTTTAATGAATAAAAAAAATTTTACCTATAAAAAAAGTGGGGTTAGTATTGATAAAGCTGACAATTTTGTAGATTTCATAGCTAAAGTTTCATCAAATAAAAAAGGCAAAAAAAAGTTTTCAAATATTGGAGGTTTTGGCTCTATTAGTGAAATCCCAAAAAATTTTAAAGATCCTAAAATTGTAGCTTGTACCGACGGAGTTGGAACAAAAATAGAAATAGCAAATATTTTAAATAAATTTGATACCATAGGAATTGATTTGGTTGCAATGAGTGTGAATGATTTAATTGTCCAAGGAGCAAAGCCATTATTTTTTTTAGATTATATTTCAATAAATAAAATTGACTTACCTAAATTGAAGTCAATTATTAAAGGTATAGTTAATGGTTGCGACCAATCTGGATGTAATCTTGTAGGTGGTGAAACAGCTGAAATGCCAGGAACATATGAAAAAGGTAAATTTGATATAGCTGGATTTGCAGTTGGTATAGTTGATGGAAATAAGATTTTATATAAAGAAAAAATAAAAAATAATGATCTTATTTTGGCTGTGCCCTCAAGTGGCTTACACTCAAATGGCTACTCTCTTGTTAGATACTTGCTACAACAAAAAAAAATTAATATTAAAAAAAATAAATTTTTAAAATCAGAATTATTAAAACCTACAAAAATATATGTTAAAGAAATAATTAGTTTAATTAATAAAAATTTAATAAATAGTTGTGCGAATATTACAGGTGGTGGATTGTCAGACAACATTAAAAGAGTAATTCCTAAAAATCTTACAGCTGAAATTAACTTGAAAAACATTAAAACTTTAAAAATATTTAAATGGCTTAAAGAAAATGGAGTGTCAGAAAAAGAAATGTTAAAAACTTTTAATTGTGGAGTTGGATTTTGTTTAATTGTAAAACCTAATAATCTTGAAAAAGTTAAAAAATTTTTTTCAAATGAATATAAGCCCTACGTGATAGGAAAAATCGTAAAAGGAAAAAATAAAGTTAAATTAAATGGTTCAATTAATTGGGTCTAAAAAAGTAAAAACTGCAGTATTTATTTCTGGCAATGGAAGTAACTTAAAATCATTAATAAAATTTTCTAAAACAAAAAAATCACCTATATCTATTAATTTTATTATTTCTAATACATCTAAAGCTAAGGGACTTAATTTTTCCAAACTTTATAAAATTAAAAAAAAAGTTGTTAGTTTTTCAAATTTTTCACTAGCTGAAAAAAAAATTCTTTATCTCTTAAAAAAAAATCAAATAGAATTAATTTGCCTTGCTGGCTTTATGAAAATTTTATCGAGTAATTTTATTAAAAAATTTGAGGGGAAAATACTAAATATTCACCCATCATTACTTCCAAAATTCAAAGGTTTGAATACTCACCAAAGAGCAATAGATAAAAAAGAAAAATATTCTGGATGTACTGTTCACCATGTAAATTCTAAATTAGATTCTGGAAAAATTATTTTGCAAGCTAAAGTAAGAGTTAGTAAAAATGATACCGCAACTTCACTTGCTAAAAAAGTTCTTAAGGAAGAACATAAACTGTATCCGAAGTCTATTTTAAAAATATTTAATCTTTAAAAAAGAAATCTATTTCAATTTTTGCATTTTCAACGCTATCTGAACCATGAACAGAGTTCTTATCTATAGAGATTCCATATTTTTTTCTAATAGTTCCATCGCTAGCGTCTTCTGGGTTTGTGGCTCCCATTAATTCTCTGTTAGCCAATACAGCATTGTCTTTTTCAAGCACCATAACAACTATTGGACCAGATGAAAGATATTCGCACAAATCATTATAAAATGGCTTTGTTTCATGAACTTTATAAAAATTTTCAGCCTCTGATTTTTCTATTTGGATTTTTTTTTCTTTAACAATGGAAAAACCTTTGTTTTTAAACATTTCCTTTATTTCGTTTTCAAGATTTCTTTCAACTGCATCTGGTTTAATGATTGATAATGTCTGTTCTGTATTACTCATAGTTATCCTCTATTAGTTTGTTTAATAATCTAACTCCATAACCCGTAGCACCTCCTGAATTTAAAGCACCTCCATATTTTGAAAAAGCCATCCCTGCAATATCTAAATGTGCCCAAGGTGTTTTCTTTAAAATAAATCTTTGCAAAAACTGTGCTGCAGTGGTTGATCCTGCTCCTCCGACATAATTAATATTTTGCATATCTGCATTTTTTGAGTCGATTAATTTATCAAAATTTTTATTTAATGGCATACGCCAAACTTTCTCTTCAACTTTTTCCCCGGTATCAATTAAATGTTTTGATAGTTTATCATCATTAGAAAAAAGTCCTGCATATTCAGATCCCAATGAAACTATTATTGCTCCAGTTAGTGTAGCTAAATCAACTATAAACTGTGGTTTATATTTTTCTTCTGTGTAGGTTAATGCATCTGCTAAAACCAATCTTCCTTCAGCGTCAGTATTTAAAATTTCTATAGTTTTTCCACTGTAAGATTTAACAATATCCCCTGGTCTTTGAGCATTACCTCCTGGCATATTTTCAACCAGGCCTACTATTCCAACAGCATTTATTTTTGCTTTTCTTTTGGCTAAACTTTTCATCAATCCTACAACTACGGCAGAACCGGCCATATCATATGTCATATCTTCCATGAATTTAGCAGGTTTTAATGAAATACCTCCAGTATCAAAACACACTCCTTTACCTACAAAAGCTAAAGGTTTAGAGTTATTTTTCAAACCATTCCACTCCATTACAGCTAAATAAGATCCTCTAATACTTCCTTGTCCAACTCCAAGAAGAGCATTCATTCCTAATTTTTTTAATTTTTTTTCATCGTATATATTTATTTTTAGACCATCTTTTTTTAAAGAGTTTATTCTTCTTGCATATTCATCTGGATGTAAAACATTGCCTGGTTCAGAAACTAGATCTCTAGTATAAAAAGTACCTTCCTCAATAGCTTTGAATTTTATCTGTTCTTTTAAAGATGGTTTATTTTTACCACTAACTGTAACAATTAAATGTTCTTTGCTTTTATTAGATTTATATTTTTCAAATCTATAAGATTTTAACTTCAAGCCATGCAAAAAATAACCAACTATATTATTTATATTTTTTGGTGACGTATCCGAATTAATATTAAAGTTTTTTATTTGAGATTTTTTAAAATTATCATAAAATTTTGCTCCTAAATTCTCCAATTCTGAACTCGATATTTCTTTCTTAATAGATACTAAAACTATTTTAACTTTGGAACTTACTTCAAAACTTAAGATTTTTTTTTTAATATCTTTTGATTTTAACAAATCCAAAACACAATTATATTCTTTATTAGACAAATGTTTTTTTAGGCCTAAAGTTTTATATTTATCGTCTACAAATAAGACTTTATTTACTGAACTATTGGGTGATAAGGTTTTATTATAATTGATCTGAACACTCATAAATTTAAATTCAATATGCTAAAGATGGATGCTATATATGAATAAATATAGCTTATTTCAATGAAAAAAATAATATTTAGGAAACTTTTATCTGATTGTTTAGTTTTTTCTTTAATTGCTTTGCTGGGGATTAGTTCAATAATCTGGGTATTTCAGGCTGTAAATTTTTTAGATATAATGATTGAAGACGGGAGAAATCACAAAATATATCTTCTTTATACTCTTTTAAATTTTCCAAAAATTATTAGCAAAGTGTTACCTTTTTGTATTTTCTTTGGCTTTTCATATGTTTTTATAAAATATGAATTAAGAAATGAGTTAATTATTTATTGGAATCATGGAATAGAAAAAATTTCTCTAATCAATTTTTTTTTTCTTTTTTCAATTCTGATATTAGTTTTGCAAATTTTATTACTCACGTACATAACACCAAAATCACAAGAAATTGCTAGAGGATTATTGAGAACTTCAGATGTTGATTATTTTGAAGGACTTATAAAACCAAAAAAATTTAATGATAATATTAAAGGACTTACAATATTTGCAGAAGATAAGAATGATAATGATGAGTTTATAAATATTTATATAAAAAAAAGAACAAATAAAAATAAATTTCAAGTTACATTTGCTAAAAAAGGAATATTTGAAGATAGAGGAGAAAGTAAAGTACTAGTTTTATATGATGGAGAAAGTGTAAATAATAATAATAACAAGGTCACAAATTTTAGTTTTGCTAAATCTGATTTTAGATTAGGTGAAATGGAGTCACATTTTATAAAACATAGAAAACTTCAAGAACAATCGACCTTGGAACTGATAAATTGCATAAAAAGTATATATTTAAATCAAAAAATTAATCTTCTTAATTGCAATCAAAATAAACCGAAAAATGTTTATAAAGAATTATTCAAAAGACTTGTTATACCGTTCTATCTACCTTTGTTAATATTAATTGCATCTATAAACTTAATTATAACTAAAGAAAATATTAACTATTTAAAATTTAGATATTCGATTTTTTTATTAGGTACATTTACGATAGTAGTTTCTGAAAGTGCCCTAGGATTTGTTGGAAATCTTTTTTTGAAAAATATATTTTTTATGCTGCTACCGATCATTTCCATTTTAATTCTTTACTTTATTTTAATTTATAAATTTAAGTTTAATAAAATAAGAATTTAATTATGAAAACACATATACAATTTATAATAATCAGTTTTTTAAAATCATTTTTAAACGTTTTTTTAGTGATGCTTAGTCTTGTATTTATTCTAAATATTCTCCAAGAAATAGAATTTTTTAGTAACAAAAATGTTGGATCATTTTACCCAATTTATTTGTCATTAATGAACACACCATCAATAATATTTGAAATGTTTCCTTTTATTTTTTTAATTGCTGCTCAGTTTTTTTTTATAAAACTTTTCAATAATGATGAAATTAATATTTTTAAATATTCTGGATTAAAAAATATAAAGATAATTTATATTTTGAGTGTTCTAAGTTTTTCAATGGGTATTATAGCAATTGTTATATTTTATAATTTATCGTCAACTTTACAGAGCTATTATTTAGAGATAAAAAATCAATATTCTGCTGACAAATCTGATTATTTAGCTGTCATAAATAAAAATGGTCTTTGGATTAAAGATATTGTTGATGATCAGATAAGTATAATTAACGCCTCAAAAATAAATAATAATATTTTATCAGAAACCTTTATATCAACTTTCGATAAAGATTATAAACTTATAAAAAATATAAGAAGTAACAAGGTAGATATAAAAAAAAATAAGTGGCTTATTTATGATGCATCTATATATGAAAACAACACTAATAAAAAAATTCAATTAATAGAATTTGATACAAATTTTAATCAAAAAAAAATTGAATCTTTGTTTTCAAATTTATCTTCTTTATCAATTTTAAAACTATTTGATTTAAGAAAAAATTATAAATCACTTAGTTATTCATTGGTGGATGTTGATCTGCAAATAAATAAAATACTTGTATATCCATTATATTTGATGCTAATGACAATACTTTCATCAATAATAATGTTTAATACAAAGAGTTTTAAAGGTAACTCTTTAAAAATTGTTATAGGATTATTTTTATCAGTGATTGTATACTATATAAGTAACTTTTTTAGTGTTTTAGGTGTGACTGAAAAAATACCACTTATTATTGCTATTTTTTCTCCCATAATAATTTTATGTATTATTAATTCTTTAATGTTAATCAATATAAATGAAAAGTAATTTTTTAATTATAGTTTTAATTTTATTTTTGCAGATAATTTCTGATAATATTTCAAATGCAGAGGAACAATTCAAATTTAATATTACTGAAATTGAAATTTCAGATGATGGAAATTTAATAATTGGTTCCAAAAATGGTAAAGCTGAAACTTATAATGGACATGAAATAACTGCAGAAAACTTTGTGTATAATAAATCACAAAATATTCTCAACGTTTCAGGAAATGTTAAATTTTTTGATAAAAATATCAATCTTACTATCTTTTCAGACAAAGCAACTTACCTAAAAAATGAAGAAATAATTTTTGCAAATGGTAATTCTAAAGCTGTAAGTCAAAACAATATAATTACTTCCAAAAATTTTAATTTAGATATTAAACAAAATATATTAATCGCTGATAGTAAGGTAAAATATTTAGATAAAAAAGATCAGTTTACTATCTTTTCAGACAAAGCAACTTACCTAAAAAATGAAGAAATAATTTTTACTGAAGGAAACTCAAGGGGTGTAAATAAAGAAAACACAATAACCGCTTCTAATTTCAAATTCGAGAGAAACAAAAACATCTTAAGTGCAGATAATAATGTGAAATTTGTAGATAAAAAAGATCAGTTTACTATCTTTTCAGACAAAGCAACTTACCTAAAAAATGAAGAAATAATTTTTACTGAAGGAAACTCAAGGGGTGTAAATAAAGAAAACACAATAACCGCTTCTAATTTCAAATTCGAGAGAAACAAAAACATCTTAAGTGCAGATAATAATGTGAAATTTGTAGATAAAAAAGATCAGTTTACTATCTTTTCAGACAAAGCAACTTACCTAAAAAATGAAGATATTGTAACAACATACGGGAATTCTAAAGCTGTTAATTTAAATAACACTATTGTAGCTAAAAATTTCAAATTCGAGAGAAACAAAAACATCTTAAGTGCAGATAATAATGTGAAATTTGTAGATAAAGAAAAAAATACAATAATAATTTCAGACAAAGCAACTTACCTAAAAAATGAAGAAATAATTTTTACTGAAGGAAAATCCTCAGCTAAAATAGAAAATAAGTATGATTTTATATCTAAAAATGTTTTATATGATAAAAAAAATAAAGAAATATCATCAAAAAATAAATCTACAATTATCGATGACAATGAGAATAAATATATAGCCAATAACTTTCTATATCATTTAGACAATAAACTTTTAAAAGCAATTAATATTAATTTAATCACAAAAGTTGATAATAATAAAAAAGATAATTATTTTTTTGCAGAGGGTTTTTTTGATTTTGAAGATAATAGTTTTAAATCAAAAGATACTAAAATCAAAATACATAAAAGTATTTTCAATAATGAAAATCAAGATCCTAGACTTTACGGATCATCATCAATTGGAAATGATGAAGTTACAATAGTTAATAAAGGCATTTTCACAAGCTGTAAATTAAACGATAATTGTCCCCCTTGGAGTATAAAATCAGAAAAAATAACACACGATAAAATTAAAAGAGATTTAATTTATAAAAATGCTGTACTTAAGATTTATGATATTCCTGTTATGTATTTTCCAAAATTTTTTCATCCTGATCCTACAGTAGATAGAAGAACTGGATTTTTACAACCACAATTTAATAGATCAAAAACTTTGGGTTCATCAGTTTATATTCCTTACTTTAAAACCATAGGAACTGACCAAGACTACACATTCAAACCAACAATTTTTGACGATAAAGTTATTTTTCAAAATGAATTTAGAAAAAAAACAAAATATTCATCTCTAATAACTGATTTTAGTCTAACTAAAGGTTACAAGTCCTCTGCTGACAATAAGAAGAAAAATATTAATCATTTATTTGTCGATTTTAAGAAAGATTTAAATTTTCCAGATTTCATAAATAGTGAACTAGACTTACAGATTGAAAGAGTGAATAACGATACATACCTCAAAGTATTTCAAAATAATTTATTCCCTAGTCCGGTGATGCCTAATGACAAAAATATTATGCAAACAAGAGTGGATTACAACTTTGACCATAAGGATTATAATTTAACAACCGGTTTTAAAATCTATGAAAATTTAGGACAAAAGCATAGTGACAGATATCAATATGTTCTGCCTTCTTATAATTTCAATAGAAGTTTTGATTTAAATAGTTTTAATGGATCAATTAATTTTTCTTCATCTGGTGACAATCGTTTAAAAAATACTAATAATTTAAGGACTTCTGTAACAAATGATGTGCGATATAGTTCAATTAATTTTATTTCAAATAATGGGATTAAAAATAATTTTAATTTATATTTTAAAAATCTAAATTCAGTTGGAAAAAATGATCCAAATTACAAATCTTCACCAAGAATTGAGGCAATGAATATTTTTGAAATAGCCTCAAGCTTGCCACTAATTAAAAAAAAGGAAAATTCAAAAGAAATATTAACTCCGAAGTTATCTCTTAGATTAAATCCCAATAAAAATATGAAGAATTATAGCACTTCAAAAAAATCAATCACAACAAGTAATATATTTGAACTTAATAGATTGGGTTTAAGTGATACGCTGGAAACAGGAAAATCTCTTACACTAGGTGTGGATTATAAACTAGAAAGTATAAATGAAAATGACACAGAAAATAAATTTGTAGAACTTAAGTTAGCCACAGTAATAAGAGATAAATTTGAAAAAAACATTCCCTCAAGCAGTACGCTTAATCACAAGAATTCAAATTTATTTGGATCAATCAACACTAATTTGAACAAAAACATTAATTTTGGATATGACTTTTCAATAGACAACAATTTTAAAACATTTGAATCACATTCAATCAATACTGAAATAAAAGTTAATAATTTTGTTACAGAATTTAATTTTCTAGAAGAAAGAAACTTGATCGGGTCAAATCATCTAATAAATAATAAAACTTCTTACATGTTAGATGAAAATAATTCATTTTCGTTTTCAACAAGAAGAAATAAAAAATTATCGCTAACAGAATATTATGATTTAAGTTATGAATATAAAAATGATTGCTTAACTGCTGGTATCAAATATAACAAAACTTTCTATCAAGATAATGATTTAAAACCATCTGAAAATTTATTTTTAACTGTAACACTAATTCCTCTTACTACTTATGAGAGAAGGTTGTATGAAAATTAAAAGAATAAAATTTTTAATTTTATTAATTGCACTTATTTGCAATTACTCTTTAGCTTTTACTTTCGAGAACAAAATAATTTTAAAAGTAGATAATAAAATTATCACAAGTTATGATTTAGAAAATGAGCTAAATTACCTTAAAGCTTTAAACCCAGGCATAGAAAATTTAAATAATAATGAATTGTATGAAATATCAAAAAAATCAGTGATACAAGAAAAAATAAAAAAAATTGAAATTTCAAAAAACTTTCAAAAAGCTGAATTACCATTAGAATACTTAAAAAAACTTACAAAAAATATATATTCTAAATTAGGTATTTTAGACGAAGTAGAATTTAAAAACTACTTAAAGAGTAAAGAGATTAAGCACTCTGATGTTTTAAAAAAAATAGAAATTGAAGCTCTTTGGAATGAATTAATTTATATAAAATTTTCAGATAAAGTTAAAATTGATGAAATAAAATTAAGAGAAAAAATAAGAAAAAATATAAATGAAACAAATAAATCATATTTGTTATCAGAGATATTTTATGAAGTTAAACAAACTAAGGACATAAATCAAAAGTATAAAGAAATTGAAAAAATAATATTAGAAAAAGGTTTTGAAAGTGCAGCACTAAAATACAGTTCATCCAGCACATCAAGTATGGGTGGGAAGCTTGATTGGATTGATTCAAATTCATTAAACCAAAAAATCAAAGATGTAGTTAAAAAAATGGAAATTAATGAGTATTCTGAGCCTATAATGGTTTCAGGTGGTTTTGTGGTTCTTCAGCTAAATGATGTAAAAAAAATTGAAGGTATTATCAAAAATGAGGAAAAAGAATTAGAAAATTTAATTAATATAACAAAAAATAATCAACTAAATCAATTTTCGATCATTTATTTTAATAAAATAAAATCAGACATTGAAATTAATGAAATTTAAACCAATAGTCATTGTTGCTGGTGAGCCTAATAGTATTTTTTCAGAAATTTTTATAAGAACGTTGAACAAACATAATTTTAAAAGTTCAATTATATTAATATGTTCAAAAAAAATATTGTTAAAACAAGCTTTAGCATTAAGGCTTAAAATTGAATTTAACGAAATAAAAATAGAGAATATCCTAAATAATAAATATAAGTATAAAAAATTAAATTTAATAGATGTAGAATTTAACCAACCAAAAGCCTTTGATAAAATTTCAGATAAATCAAATAAATATATAGAAAATTGCTTCAAAATTGGTTTAAATTTAATGAAAACCAATGTGACTAATAAATTTATCAATGGTCCTATTTCGAAAGAAAATTTTTTAAAAAATAAATTTATTGGAATAACAGAGTACTTGGCCCACAAAACAAATACCAAAAATTTTGCTATGGTAATTTTCAATAAAAAATTATCTGTAAGCCCTATAATTACTCATGAACCGTTAAAGTTTGTCTCGAAAAAAATAAATAAGTCAACAATATTATCAAAAATAAAAATTATTGATAAGTTTTGGAAAAATTACTTTAATAAAAAAGCTAAAATTGCCATTACAGGACTAAATCCACATTGTGAAAGTAGTGATAAATTTAATGAAGATAAAAAAATTGTTTTGCCAACAGTTAAAATTTTAAAAAAATTAAAAATTGATATTAACGGACCTTTATCGGCAGACACTATTTTCATAAAATCAAATAGAGAAAAATATGACTTAATTATTGGCATGTATCATGATCAAGTTTTAGCCCCAATTAAAACTTTATATGAATATGATGCAATTAATTTAACGGTAGGTTTGCCTTTTATAAGAGTTTCACCTGATCATGGTCCAAATGAAAAGATGTTAGGCAAAAAAAAATCAGATTATACTAGCTTGCTAAACTCAATTCAGTTTCTAGATTTTTAGTGATTAAAGCAAAAAAAAGCTTAGGTCAAAATTTTTTAATTGATAAAAATATTATTGAAAAAATTGCAAATATAATAGACATCCAAGATAGAATAATTTTAGAAGTAGGTCCGGGAACAGGAAACTTAACCTCATCTATTTTAAAAAAAAATCCAAAAAAAATTTTTGTTGTAGAAAAAGATAATGAATTAGCACTACAGCTAAATAATAATTTTAAAGAAAATATAACTATATTTAATAAGGATATTTTAAAATTTGATGAAAAATCTTTATCAGAAGAAAAAATAATTGTATTTGGGAATCTTCCCTACAATATTTCTACAGAAATTCTAATTAAGTGGATTGTTGGATTTGATAGTTATAATTGCTGGTTTGATTATCTAATACTTATGTTTCAAAAAGAAGTAGCGGATAGAATTATAGCTAAATATAATTCATCGAATTATGGAAGATTATCTATTATGAGCAACTGGAAACTTAAAATAGAAAAAATATGTGATATTAAACCAGGTTCATTTTTTCCTAAACCAAAGGTTGATAGTTCTTTATTACTTTTCACACCCAAAAGTAAATTTCACAAGTTAAATTCAAATAATCTAGAATTAATTACAAGAACATTTTTTAATCATAGAAGAAAAATGCTTAAAAAACCTTACAACCAAATTTTTAATGGAAATCAAAATATATTAAAAAAATTAAAAATTAATCTAAACTTAAGGCCACAAAATTTAGATTATGAAACTTATTATCAACTAACAAAAGAATATGAAAATTTAATGTGTTAATTTCTCAACATGATTTCTAATAAAATTAGCATCATAATCTTTTGATCCATTATTTATTTCAGCCTCAATTAAATTTTTAATTTTTGAAAAACAACTGTCTAAATCATCATTGATAACTACATAATCATAATTTATCCAATGCAGTACATCTCGTTCAAATTGCTTAATTCTCTCTTCAGCAATTAATTTATCTTTCATATGTCTGTTTGACAATCTTTCAAATAAAATTTCTTTACTAGGGGGTAATATAAAAAAAGTAATTAATTTATAATCTAATTTTTTATTTTTAATTTGATCTGCTCCTTGCCAATCAATATCAAATAAAACATTTTTACTTTTATTTAACTTATCAATAACTGGTGTTCTTGTAGTGCCATAATAATTTTTAAAAACTTTTGCGTACTCAAGAAATTCTTCATTTTTAATCAGTCTCTTAAATTCTTCCTCATTAACAAAAAAATAATCCTCATCTTGAGTTTCATTTGCTCTTGGTTGTCTTGTGGTATGAGATATAGAGATTTCGTAATTATCTAATTTTGATAATTTTTTTACTAACGTGGTTTTACCAGCTCCCGAAGGAGATGATAAAATTATCATTACCCCATCGTTTTGCGAGGGCATTAGTAAATTAGTTTGCTTTTCCTTCGATGAATTTAACCGCGTCTCCTACAGTTAAAATTTTCTCTGCTTCACTATCTGAAATTTCAGATCCAAATTCTTCTTCGAAAGCCATCACTAATTCAACAGTATCTAAACTATCAGCGCCTAAATCATCAATAAAACTTGATTCTTCGGTTACTTTAGCTTCATCAATACCTAGGTGATCTGCTACAATTTTTTTTACTTTGCTTGAAACGTCTTCTGACATATTGATCCTTTTTGTTATAAATTCTTAATAGTTCAAAAAGCTATTTTGTCAAGCCATATACATTCCACCATTGATATGTAATGTCTCTCCATTGATATAACTTGCTTTGTTTGAGCACAAAAATACAACAGCATTAGCTATATCTGCTGGCTCTCCTAAACGTGCTGATGGAATTTTAGATATAATTGCTTCTTTGAATTTATCATCCAGTTTATCTGTCATCGCTGTTTGAATAAAACCTGGGGAAATGCAGTTAATATTTATATTTTTTTTTGCGTATTCAATCGCTAAGCTTTTGGACATTGCAACAATCCCAGCTTTAGATGCTGTATAGTTTGCTTGACCAAGATTGCCTGTATGTCCTACTACAGAAGTAATATTTACAATTTTTCCTGATTTATTTTTTAACATTTTTTTTATTGCTGCTTTGCTAAGTAAAAAAGTAGAGGTCAAATTTATATCAATAACCTTTTTCCATTCATCAAGACTCATTCTTATGGCTAAATTATCTTGAGTGACCCCAGCATTGTTAATTAAGCAGTCTAAACTTCCACCTAATTCGGTAATTGCATTATCTATAAATTCTTCAATTTTATCACTTTGTGAAATATCAAATTTTAATATTTTAATTTGGCTATATTTACTTTTTAATTCCTCTAATTTTTCAATTCTAGTACCTGTAGCTAGTATATTCGCGCCGGTTTCAATAAATTTTTCAATAATTGAATTTCCAATACCACCAGATGCTCCAGTAACTATAATATTTTTATCTTTTAAATCATTCATATTTTTAGACTTTCAATATCTTCTGTATTATTAATTGTGTCAATTTTTACTTCTCGATTAATTCGCTTTACAAGACCTGACAATACTTTTCCAGGCCCAATTTCTATAAAATGATTTACTTTATTATTAATCATATTAATTACACTTTCTCTCCATCTTACTCTATTTTCTATTTGTTTTATTAATAATTCTTTTAAATCTTCAGAATTTTTAATTTCTTCAGCAGTTACATTTGAAATCAATTTGTTTTCTGAATTTCCAAAATTTAATTTATTTAATTCCTCAGTCATTATCTTTGTAGCGTTATTCATCAAACTACAATGAAATGGTGCGCTTACTGGTAGTTTAATATTTTTAACATTATTATCTTTTAGCACCTTCATTAACTTTTCTAAATCATCTGTTTTACCACTTAAAACAATTTGACCTTCAGAATTATCATTTGCAATTTGAGCTTTAAAATTATTTTCATTTTCTAGAAGAATTTTTTCTATTGTTTCAACAGTAGAGCCTAGCACAGCGACCATTCCTCCCTGTCCTTTAGGAACTGCATTTTGCATTGCATCCCCTCTAACTCTTAATATTTTTAAAGTATCTGAAAATTTTAAATACCCAGCACAAGATAAAGCTGAATATTCTCCTAATGAATGACCAGCAAAATATTTTGCTTTATTTAAATCAATATTAAATTCAGTTTTAATAACATTGAAAATTGAATAACTTATTAAAAAAATAGCTGGCTGAGTGTTGATAGTTAGATCTAAATCTTCTTTTGGGCCTTCAAAAATAAGCTTGGATATTGAAAAATTAAGCGTTTCATCAGCCTCTTTAAATAGTTTTTTAACAAGATCAAACTTGTCATGAAATTCTTTTCCCATCCCTACTATTTGAGATCCTTGACCTGGAAAAATTACAGAAAACATATAAAAAAAACTAATTATTTTGCCTTTTTAACTATTGTAATTGAACTTTTATAATAGTATATCCTCACTTTTTATTAAAGAACTTAAATGAATTTATACGAACATACTATTATAGCTAGACAAGATACTTCACCAAGTGAATTAAAGCAATTAACTGAAAAGTATTCAAAAATTGTGGAAAAAAATGATGGCGAAGTTGTTAAAACAGAGAACTGGGGACTTCTTAACTTATCTTATTTGATTAAAAAAAACAGAAAAGGTAGCTACATTCATTTTAAAATTAAAGGTAAAGGGAATGTAATTGATGAATTGGAAAAAAACGAATCTATCGATAAAAAATTATTAAGATATCTAACAGTTAGAGTAAAAAAATTTGATTTAGAAACAAACTATTTTGGGAAAAAAGAAGATAGTGAAAAAAAAGTGAGCGCTAAAAACTAATGCCAAAGAGACAAAGTGGAAATAAAAAAGGTAAACAAAGTAACTTTGCAAAATTAAGTATTTTTCAACCGAACAAATATAAATTTAAAAAAACTTGTCCTTTATCAGTGAAAGGTGCGCCTGTTGTAGATTACAAAAATATTAAATTATTAAAAAAATATGTATCTGAGAATGGTAAAATTTTACCTTCAAGAATTACAAATGTTTCACAAAAAAAACAAAGAGAGTTATCTCTTTCAATTAAAAGAGCTAGAAACCTAGCATTATTATAAAATGAAAGTTATCTTATTAGAAAACGTAAAAAGAATTGGATCTATTGGTGAAGTTATAGATGTAAAAAGAGGTTTTGCTAGAAATTTTTTAATAGCAAATAAAAAAGCCCTATATGCATCAAAAGAAAACATAAAAGAAGTTGAGAAAATAAAATCAGAATTATCTAAAAAAGATGATGAAAAGAAAAAAGAAGCTATTCAAATTTCTGAACAAATTAATAATAAAGAGTACTCTGTAAAAAAACTAAGTACTGAAAATAATGAATTATACGGATCAGTTAAGCCAACTGAAATATCAAAACTTATTCAGAATGAAAATAAAATTGAAATTAAACCTTCAATGATACAACCAGTTGAAGAAATAAAAGCATTAGGGAAATTTAAAGTAAAAATTTCTTTACACTCTGAAGTTGATGCAGAAATAGTTATTAATGTTTCTTCTGCAGACTCAATTCAATAATTATACACTCTTTTCCCCAACAATAATTTCCATTGTTAATTTAAAAATTTTTTTTGTAAATTTTATTTATGGAAAATAACTTAAGCATTGTTAAAGATCAGTTTAAAGAACTGCCTAATAATATAGAGGCTGAGCAAGCTGTAATTGGCTCTATTCTTGTGAACAATGATATTTTTGATGAAGTAAATACAATTATTTCAAGTATTAATTTTTATGACCCAATGCATCAAAAAATTTTTGAAGCAATTGAGAGTCTTATTTATAAGGGAATGCTTGCAAATCCTATTACTCTTAAAAATTATTTTGAAGATGAAAAAGATGAAATAAATGTACCTGAATATTTAGTTAAGATTACAAAATTTTCCACATCAGTTAGGCAAGCCTTAGAGTACTCAAAAATTATTTACGATATGTTTGTGAGAAGAGAATTAATTAAAATTTCTGAACAAACTATTGATAGTGCAAAATTAAATGATTTAGATAGCAATGGACAAACAATTATTGAAAATTCAGAAAGATTACTTTTTGATTTAGCAGAAAAAGGTTCATTTAATTCCTCATTAGTAAAATTTGATGAGGCTATGAAGCAAACAATTGAAATGGCCTCAGCAGCTTATAAAAATGAAGAAGGAATAGTAGGTGTACCAACTGGATTACGAGATTTAGATGATAAACTTGGTGGCTTACATCAATCAGATTTAATTATTATTGCAGGAAGACCTTCAATGGGTAAAACTTCTTTAGCAACTAACATTGCTTTCAATGCTGCACAAAAATTACAAGATAGTGGAAAAAAATCCTCTATAGCTTTCTTCTCTTTAGAAATGTCATCTGAACAATTATCTACAAGAATTATTTCTGAACAAGCTAGAATAAGTTCAAATGATATTAGAAGAGGGAGAATTTCTGACGATCAATTTGATAAATTTTTAGAAACATCAAAAAATATATCAGAACTTCCTCTTTATATTGACGAAACACCTGCAATAAGTATAGCCGCGTTAAGCAATAGAGCTCGACGTATAAAAAGACTATTTGGTCTTGATATGATTGTTGTTGATTATATTCAATTAATGAGAGGTACAACTTTTAATAAAGATGGAAGAGTTCAAGAAATATCTCAAATAACACAAGGACTTAAAGCAATTGCAAAAGAACTTTCTGTACCAGTTGTTGCTTTATCTCAATTATCCAGACAAGTTGAACAAAGAGATGATCACAAACCTCAACTTGCAGATTTGAGAGAATCTGGATCTATCGAGCAAGATGCTGATGTAGTTATGTTTGTTTACAGAGAAGGGTATTATTTACAAAGAAAAGAACCAAGAGAAGCTACAGTCGAACACGCTGAATGGCAGGCAAAAATGAATGAAGTTGCTCATTTAGCACAAATTATAATTGGAAAACAAAGACATGGTCCAATTGGTAATGTAACTCTTGAATTTGAGGAAAGATTTACAAAATTTAAGGATACTCAATTAAGTTAATTTCCAATATAAAGAGCTTGAAAGATGGCTCAACTGTATCAAAACTTAATTTTAAAAAATCCTAAGGCAATATTTATTATACTGTTATTTGCTATTTTAAGTTTTGGTAATTATACAAAAGATTTTAGGCTAGATGCCTCATCAGAGACCCTGCTAATAGATGGTGATCCAGATCTTGCATATTTACAAGAGGTTTCAAAAAGATATGGTTCGAAAGAGTTTTTAATCCTTACTTATACACCTAAAGAGGGAATGATAACCGACTCCTCCATCAACAACCTATTAAGTTTAAAATATAAAATTCAGAGTTTAGATTGGGTTCATAGCGTTATCACTCTGTTAGATATTCCTTTATTAGATAATTCAGACGCTCCTCTTCAAGAAAGATTGGAAAGTTTTAAAACTTTAAAAGATGAAGATGTTGATAGAAAAAGAGGTTTTGAAGAAATCTTAAACAGTCCTGTATTTAGAAACTTTGTTGTAAGCGAAAATGGTAAAACGAGTGGTATTATAGTTAATATTAAGGAAAATAATAAATTAGAGGATATTGATAACAAATCAAAAAATGAAATTGAAAATTATAAAGATCAAATCAAAAAACAAAATCATCAAAATATTTTAGAGATAAGACAAGTAATTCAAAGTTATGTAGACGTTGGAAAAATTTACTTAGGTGGAATTCCAATGATTGCAGACGATATGATGACTTTTATAAAAAGTGATATCATTGTATTTGGTATTGGAGTTTTACTATTTATTATTGCAACTCTTTGGTTTGTATTTAGAAATCTAATTTGGATTATTGTTCCTATTAGTAGTTGTTTTTTCTCCGTTATTATCATGATGGGTCTACTAGGATTACTTGGATGGAAAGTAACTGTTATATCATCAAACTTTATTGCTTTAATGCTTATTCTTACAATGGCGATGAATATTCATATGAGCACAAGATTTCTTCAGCTTAAAAAAAATTTTCCATCAAAAAATAACTTTGAAATCATTTCTCTAACAACAAGCAAAATGTTTTGGCCTATATTGTATACAGTTTTAACAACAATTTTGGCTTTCTTATCTTTAATCTTTAGTGAAATTAAACCTATTATAGATTTTGGATGGATGATGACTTTTGGTTTGATTACATCTTTTATAATTACTTTTACTTTACTCCCTACTCTTTTAAATTTTACTTCAAATAGAAATGTGGCCTTAAAAAAAGAACAAGATTCTAAAATTACATCAATACTAGGTTCGATTTCTTTAAATAATAAATTTACAATTTTTTCTGCAACTGGGATTGTTATTGTCTTGAGTGTAATTGGTATAAGTAAGTTAGAAGTTGAAAACAGTTTTATAAATTATTTTGATAAAAATACTGAAATCTATAAAGGGATGAAACTAATTGATGAGCAGCTAGGTGGAACTACTCCTTTAGAAGTTATTTTAAAGTTTCCTAAAAAAGAAGAAAACAAATTAGAAGATGATGATGAGTTTGAAGATTGGGGAGATGAAGAAAATGCTAATGATGAAAAGTATTGGTTTACTAAAGATAAAATAGATAGAATTACATCTGTTCACAATTATTTAGATAGTCTTCCACAAGTTGGTAAAGTTTTATCTTTTTCATCAATCATAGATGTTGCAACCCAACTGAATAACAATAATCCACTTGGTACTTTAGAGATGGGAGTATTATATTCAAAAATACCTGAAAGTATTAAAACAGAAATAATTGATCCATATCTATCAATAGAAAATAATGAAGCTCGAGTTAGTCTTAGAATTATAGACTCGCAAGAAAATTTAAGAAGAAATGACTTAATTAATAAAATTAATTTTGATCTAGAAAATGAATTAGGTTTAGAAAAAGATGATTACAAATTAGCAGGAGTATTAATATTGTTTAATAATTTGTTACAAAGTTTATTTAAGTCACAAATTTTAACACTTGGTTTAGTTATGATTGGTATTTTTTCAATGTTCATTATTTTATTTAGAAATATAAAACTTTCATTAATTGGAGTTGTACCAAATTTTATAGCTGCATTCTTTATTTTAGGAATTATTGGTTTGTTAGGAATTCCATTGGATATGATGACTATCACAATCGCTGCAATTACAATCGGTATAGCTGTAGATAACAGCATTCACTATATTTACAGGTTCAAGGAAGAATTTAGCAAACTAAAAGATTACAACAAAACTTTAAAAACATGTCACTCAACAGTTGGGGTTGCAATTTTAAATACCTCAATCACCATTGTTTTTGGTTTTTCAATTTTGGTATTATCTAAATTTATACCAACAATTTATTTTGGAATGTTTACAGGTCTTGCAATGTTACTTGCAATGATATCAGTATTAACTTTGCTGCCAGCATTGATATTGGTAGCTAAACCCTTTGGTAAAAATGCCTAATGGTAGATGCTCTTAAAGATTTTTATCAAGCATCCTCTATTATTGATTTAATCTATATCGTAATAACCGTATGGTCTTTAACAAGTTGTTACAGAAAAGGGTTTGTCTTAAGCATCCTTTCAATGGCAAAATGGCTCCTAGCCTATGTTATTACTCTAATTTTATTTCCACGTATAAAACCTTATTTTGAAGATATAATCGACAATGAATATGTTCTCGATATAGGTCTTGGAATTGCAATATTTATAATTGTTATCTTTTTAGTCTTATTAGTTAACAAAGGTATCAGTAAAGCTGTAAAATATACTGGTATAGGAGGCTTAGACACTACCTTTGGATTCTTTTTTGGGTTTGTAAAAGCATATATTATTTCTGTTTGTATATTTTCAGGTGTACATATTGTTTATAACTACGATAAATGGCCAATAAATTTAGATAAATCATACACCTTTCCATATTTAGAAAAAGGTAGTAATTATCTGATAAAAGAATTCCCTAATGAAAAAACATATCAAGAATCTAAAGAAAAAATTGAAGATATTTGATCCAAAATTAAAAGAAGAATGTGGAGTATTTGGTATAAGCAATGCAAAAGACGCTTCTGCATTAACAGCTTTAGGTTTGCACGCACTACAACATAGAGGCCAGGAAGGTTGTGGAATTGTTACTTTTGATGGTGAAAAATATTATTCAGAAAAAAGATTTGGTTTAGTTGGAGATAATTTTAATAAAGAAAAAGTTTTAAAAAATCTAAAGGGTAATTATGCTATTGGACATAACCGATACAGTACTACTGGCAATAATATTTTAAGAAATATCCAGCCTTTTTTTGCAGATACTAATGCAGGTGGAATTGGGGTATCACATAACGGAAACTTAACAAATTCAATCTCTTTAAGAAATAAACTCGTAGAAGAAGGAGCAATTTTTTATACTACCTCTGATACAGAAACCATAGTTCAGTTAATTGCTAAATCTAAGAGATCAAAAACTATTGATAAAGTTATTGATGCCATATTCCAAATCCAAGGAGGATATGCATTAGTAATGATGACCCAAAAATCTTTAATAGGTGTAAGAGATCCATATGGAATTAGACCATTGATGATTGGAAAATTAGGAAGTAGCTATGTGTTAGCTTCTGAAACTTGTGCATTAGATATCATTGGAGCTAAATTTATTAGAGAAGTAGAAAATGGTGAAATAGTGCTAATAGAAAATGATGAACTAACTAGCATCAAACCCTTCCCTCCTAAAAAAGTAAGACCATGTGTGTTTGAGTATATTTATTTTTCAAGACCAGACAGTTTACTTGATAACAAAACAGCTTATGAACATAGAAAAAATCTAGGAAAAGAACTTGCAAAAGAAAATGATGTTGATGCAGATATAGTGGTGCCTGTACCAGACTCTGGTAACGCTGCAGCACTTGGTTTTGCGCAACACTTAAAAATGAATTTTGAACATGGTCTAATTAGAAATCACTATGTTGGAAGAACTTTTATTGAACCAAGTCAGCAAATTAGAAGTTTAGGTGTAAAATTAAAATTAAATGCAAACCAAAGCACAATTAAAGATAAAAAAATTATCCTAATTGATGACTCGTTAGTTAGAGGAACTACCTCTTATAAGATTGTTAAAATGTTATATGATGCCGGTGCAAAAGAAGTTCATGTCAGAATTGCTTGTCCTGAAATCAGATATCCAGATTTTTATGGTGTAGATACTCCAACTAAAAAAGAGTTATTAGCAGCAAATAAAACTAATGAGGAAATTTGTGAATATATTGGAGCAAAATCACTTAAATTTTTATCTATTAATGGATTGTATAGAGCAATTGGTTTTGACAAAAGAAATGAGGCTTATCCTCAATTAACTGACCATTATTTTACTGGTGATTACCCAGTTAAACCTGTTGATGAATTGGGAGATAATAAAATAACTCAACTTTCATTATTAAGTACAGCATCTAATAATTAAAATATGAAAACAGTAAATTTTACTGAAATGAAAAATGGCTCCAAAGAGGATTATGAGCTACTAGAAAAATTTGAAAAAAATTTTGAAAGACAGACAGCAGATAGAATTATTAATTATTTATCGAAGCAAACTACAACGCTAGAAGGATATAAAATCACAAGATTAGAACATTCTTTACAAGCTGCAACAAGAGCATTTAAAAATAATGAAAATGATGAGATGGTTGTTGCAACTTTATTACATGACATAGGAGATGACCTTGCGCCGATGAATCATTCACAATATGCTGCTTCTATTTTAAGACCTTACGTTTCTGAAAGAACTTATTGGATCATTCTTCATCATGGTCTTTTTCAAACTTATTATAGTGCTCATCATTTAGGTGGTGACAGAAATGCAAGAGACAAATTTAAAGATCACAAATACTACCAGGACACGATAGATTTTTGCGAAAAATATGATCAGTGTTCATTTGATCCTGAGTATAAAAGTATGTCTTTAGAGGATTTTACGCCATTAATAAGAAAAATATTCTCAAAAGAACCTTATTATTACCTTTAAATTCATTTATAAATCACTAATTAAAGCCCATGATTAAAACTAAAGAGCAAATTATAGAATATTTTCAGTCAGGTATTAAAGAAACAAAATATTTTAAAATTGGAATTGAACATGAAAAATTTTTGTTCGACACCAAAGAAAACAAAAGAATTGATTATCCAAAAGTAAAAGAAATGTTTACAGCCTTAACTGAGTTTGGCTGGAACCCTGTATTTGAAAAAGAAAATATTATTGGTCTTAATAAAGGTGGCAAAAATATTACATTGGAACCTGGTAATCAAATTGAATTATCAGGTGACAAGTTAAACCATATGCATGAAGCATGTGCAGAGTCTCAAGATTATTTATTTGAATTAAAACAAGTCACAAAAAAATTAGGTATCAAAATAGTTAGTGCTGGCTTTGATCCTATTTCAAAATTAGAAGATATCCCAAACAATCCTAAGCAACGTTATGAACTGATGACAAAAGATATGCCACTAGGTGGAGAGCTTAGCTTAGATATGATGTATCGAACTTGTGGAACACAATTAAATATTGATTACAATTCAGAAAAAGATTTTAATAAAAAATTTAAATTAGCTAATTCTATTGTTCCAATTTCAATTGCACTATTTGCAAATTCATCAATAGTTGAAAAAAAGAATAGTAATTATTTATCTTACAGATCTAAAGTTTGGCAAAGCACTTCAAGAGGAGGTTTGCCTAAATTATTTTTTGAAAATTTAGATTTTGAGAAATACGCAGAATTTGTCATGAACTTTCCAATTTTATTCATCCAACATAATGATCTGTATATTTCAGGTAGAAAATATACATTTAAAGATTTTATGGATGGGAAGATTGAAGAAATAGGAAATAGACTTCCAACTGAATCTGATCTTACAACGCACTTAAGTACAATCTTTACAGAAAATAGATTGAAGAAATATATTGAGCTTAGATCAATGGATACCTGTGGTTGGGATTGCCTATGTGCTGGACCAGCTTTTAATATTGGGATGTTGTATGGAAATTTAGATGAAGCATACGAATTAGTCTCTTCATGGGAAACAGATAAAATAATCAATGCTTATTTAGAAGCTCCCCAAAAAGGATTTAATACTCAATTAATGGGTAAAGACTTATTGTATTGGACTTCTGCTCTTCTGAACATTTCTAGAAAAGGATTAGAGAATAGAGATATCATTAGCAAAAAAGGAAATAACGAAACTATCTTCTTAAATCACTTGCAAAATGTAGTTGATAATAAGACTACAAATGCAGATCATATGATTAGTAAATTTTCTAAAGATGAAAATTTAGAAGAATTATATGACAAATAGAATTGTAGCTGTTCAAGGAAATCATCCCTCTACCTTAAACCCTATAACAGATACTAGTGTTTTTTTAGCTAACGAAATTCAAAACAAATATAAAATTTTTTATTACGATCCAAAAGATCTATCAATAATTAACAAAAAAGTTTTAGCTAAAGGCTTCTTCATTAAGTTCAATTATCAAAACAAAAAATTTTATAAAATCATTAAAAAACAAACTTTAGACCTTACAAAGTGTAAGTTTATTTTAATCCGTCAAGATCCCCCATTTAATTTAGAATATATTTCAACTACTTACATATTAGATTTTATCAAGAACAAGGTTAAAATAATCAATAACCCAACATCTATAAGAAATATTTCTGAAAAGTTATATTCAGCAAAATATTTAAAATATATGCCTGATACACTGTTTTCTCAGGATATAAATGAAATCAAAAATTTTATTAAAAAACATAAGAAAGTAATTATCAAACCTATCCATAGTTACAGTGGCAATGATATTCATTTATTAAATAAATTTAATTCAAAACTTATAAATAAATTTATTAAAAAACATGATCATATTATGTGTCAAAAATTTTTACCTAAGATCAATAAAGGAGACAAAAGAGTTTTTATTATTAATGGAAAAGTTTGTGGTGCAATTTCTAGAGTTCCTAAAAAAGGATCTTATTTAAGCAATATGAGTAAAGGTGCTAAACCTATTAATATCAATTTAACAAAATTAGAAAACAAAATTTCAAAATTAATTGCAAGAGATTTGAAAAAAGAAAATATTTATTTTGCAGGGATTGATTTTATAGATCAAAAATTAAATGGTGATATCAACGTTACCTCCCCTACAGGGCTTAAAACTTTTTTTGATTTATCAGGAATAAACTTAGCAAAAACTTTTTGGAAAAAATTAAAAGCATGAACAATTTAACTGATCAGCAAAAAGGTTCGTTAATGGCTTTTGTTGCAGTGATGTTTCTCACTCCTGATAGTTTATTTATTAGACTTTCAAATGTAGATACTTGGGGATTAGTTTTTTATAGAGGCATTATTCCATTTATAACAGTGTTTGTTGGAATGTTGTTTATTTATAAATCAAGTTTTTTTAAATTACTTTATGGAAATTCAATTTATGGTGTTGCTTACATTATTACATTTTCTATAACCAATATTACTTTTGTATTATCAATTCAAAATACAAACGTTGCAAACACGCTTGTTATGATCGCACTTGCTCCAATGTTGTCAGCTATTTTTGGGGCAATATTTTTAAAAGAAAAACCAGATAGAAATACTTTGGTTGCTATAGCAATTACGTTTTTAAGTGTTCTTTATATATTTTACGACTCGGTCAAATTAGGAAATATTTTTGGTGATGTTTTAGGATTTATTACAGCATGTGGTCTTGCTGCAGGAGCTACTATTATCAGAGCTGGAAAAAGGCTTAATCTGGTTCCTTCAGCTGTGATAGGTAAACTGGTCGTAGCATTAGTTGCTTTATTCTTTATTGATACATTTGAGCTAAAAGACAATGATATTTATATCATTCCAGCAATGGGTATTTTGTGTGTAGCTATTCCTTTTGTGTTGGTAACACTAGCTCCAAGATACATAACGGGAGCTGAAGTAAATCTATTTTTTCTAATGGAGACAGTTTTAGGACCTATTTGGGTGTGGATGGTTGTTAAAGAGCAACCTTCGATGGAGACAATTCAAGGAGGAGTGGTGATCATTTTAACTATCGCTGTTCACTCATTCCTGGCCATAAAAAAAACACAAACCAAAACTACTTAGCCCGCAATTTATTAGTACTTAAAATTTAGAAATGCAAAAAGAAGTAAAAAAATCCTGGGCCCTATTTATAGGTATTGGAACCATGATGATAGCTCATGGACTGCAGATGCAGATAATGGGTATTAGGTCTGTACTTGAAGACTTTAGTGTTTTTACTACAGGAATTTTCATGTCAGGATATTATGTTGGTTACTTTATAGGTTCTAGAACAACTCCAAATTTTGTATCTAAGGTAGGACACATTAGAGTGTTTGCAGCATTTGCATCCCTTGCATCACTTAGTGCATTACTTGCTGTAGTTTATGTAAATCCATTTATGTGGACAGTTAGTAGATTTATAACAGGTATCAGTTTAGTTAGCTGTTATGTTGTTACTGAAAGTTGGTTAAATGATAGGGCAACAAATAAGAATAGAGGTCAATTATTATCTGCATACATGATGATAATTTATTTTGGTCTTGCAGTTGGAATGTTGTTACTTAACTTGAGTGAACCAAAAGCATATGAGCCTTTTATTTTAGTATCTGTACTTTTATCTTTAGCGCTTGTTCCAATATTATTAACAAAAAGACCAGCTCCAAAATTTAAAAAAATTGAAACAATTAGTATTAAAGAACTTTATCAAATCTCTCCTCTTGGAACTTTTAGTTCTTTTTTCACTGGAGTAATTCATGCTGCATTTTTTTCTTTAATTTCAGTTTATGCAACTCTTGCACAACTTACTTTATTTGAAACTTCAATTTTATTATTTATTGCAACGATTGCAGGTGTATTTGGTCAAGGACCAATTGGATATTTTTCAGATCAGTTCGATAGAAGAAGAGTAATTATTATAACAACATTTGGAAGTTCTGCTTTAGCATTGCTATCAATATTAACTTCTAATGATCCTATCCAAAATATTTATTATATGGATGAATTTGCGTTTAAAAAAATAGTTTTCTTTATCGCGGTTGGTCTTTATTCAAGTTTATGCCTTCCATTGTTTTCTTTAAATCTTGCGCACACTAATGACTTTGTTCCAAAATCTAAATTCGTTGCTGCCGGTGGAGGACTTCAATTAATCTTTGGTGTTGGTGCAATTACTGGTCCAATATTGTGTTCGTTGTTTATGGAATGGTTTGAACTAAATGGATTTTTTCTATTCTTAATTTTAGCTCATGCTTTAATTGGTGCATTTGGCTTGTACAGAATGAGAGTAAGAGAGACTGTGGACAATCCAGACTCTACATTTACACCTGTTCCTGCAACCATTACACCTGCTGGATTAGAATTAGACCCAGATACTCCAGCAACATTAGATAATACCGCTGTAAATGAAACAAAAACTGTATTTGAAGAACCTAATTCAACAAATTAAATCATAATTTCATCTTCAATAGATACTTCACCATCCTCTAGAGGAATTAAATAAACTCCAAGATCCATGTGTTGATAAAATTCTTTAAGTTTCTGAGGAAGATTAAAAGTTATTTCACCTGATTTAGGTTTCAAATTAGTAGCTGAGCATCTTGGAATATGGTCATCAACTTTAAAAGGCACATTATTAATGTTGATAGTTTTTCCTATCCAATTTCTCTCTTCCCAAGCGTCCAATCCGTCAATATAGAAGTTTCCTCTAAACCTTTGATGCTGAACTTCTTTACCCATATTCTTTTCAAAGTCTTTAATACTATTGTGATTTATCAAAGATATTGAGTTCATTACTTCTCCCCCACTATTAGTATCAAAAAAAGGATTTTGGTTATTCTTTAATAAAAATACTGGTCCTTTAACTTGGTCATCTAAATTTAATACTTCTTGTTCTATTAAACTCACTTCTTCTGGATTATTAGGATTAATTGAAATTAATTTCTTTTGATTATCAAATAATTCGAGATTTCCCTCATTAAATTCAAATGAATATTTGTTAAGCGTAGGTGTATTTTTTAAAGTAAGAAAATTGATTAATTTTCTTTCACTTGGCTCCTGTTCCATCTTTTGAGCCTTTCCGCTATTTAACAATCTTGAGAATGCAAACAAACGATCATTAATAATTCCTATATTTTTTTTAATCTCACATTTATTAATTTTTTGAAACGAGATTGATTTTACTGGTGAAAAATAAATAGAGGATATGCTAATATTCATTCCAAAAACATATGGCTAATTTAAATTCAAATCAACTTAAAGAATACCAAGATCAAGGTTACATAGCCCCAATTGATATTCTATCAAAAGAAGAAGCTAAAGAAGCTAGGGATGAAATTGAATTAATAGAAAAAGAAATGCCTGATGAAATTGATAAATCTGAAAGATACAATGCTCATTTAATTTCTCCAAAACTAGATGCCATAGTTCATAATTCAAAACTATTAGATGCTGTAGAAAGTATTATTGGAAAAAATATTTTAGTATGTGGAACAACTTTATTTATAAAAAATCCTAATCAAGAAGGTTTTGTAAGTTATCATCAGGATGCAAAATATATTGGTTTAGAACCTCATAATTGGGTTACCGCTTGGGTAGCTTTAACAGATTCAAATGAAGAAAATGGTTGTATGAAAATGTGGCCTAAATCACATATAGAAATTAGAGATCATGATGAAAAATTTAATGAAGGAAATTTATTAACGAGAGGTCAAACAGTTAATGATGTTCCAGATGATGATGTTAAGTCTGTTGAGCTTGTTGCAGGCCAAATGTCATTGCACCATCCAAGAATAGTTCATGGTTCGGGCATAAACAAAAGTAATGACAGAAGAATTGGCTTTGTAATCCAAAGTTATATTGGCACCAATGTTAAACAAGTATTAGGCAAAAATAGTGTTCAATTAGCAAGAGGAGTTGATGAATTTCATCACCATGAGATAATTCAAAGACCAAAATCATTGATGAATAAAGAAGATTTGTTGATTAAAAAAAGAGAAAATCAAAATCTACAAGATATTTTTTATAAAGGTTCAGATAAAAAAGGAAACTACTAATTAAATGAAGAAATTAATTATTTTGAGTTTATTTTTGTTTTCTAAAACATTTGCTTTTGAAAATCCCAAAATTGATTTTAGAAACTTTTCTTTAAATAAATATGAAATTACTATTCAAGAATTTAAAAATTATGCCAAAAAAAATAATTTAATAACTGAAGCAGAGAAAACTGGTGGTGGATATGAATGGGGTGCAGGTTGGGAAAAAAGAGCTGGTTGGACGTATAAAACTCCATATGGTGAAAATCCAGATAGTGAATTAGAACCAGCAGTCCATATTAGTAGATATGAAGCTGAAGATTACTGTAAATCAATAGATGGTAGACTGCCCTCTTTTGATGAATGGTCTTATGCTGCATATCAGCAAGTATTTAATTCTTCAGAGTTTGAAAAAGGCAAAGTCTATAAATACCCAAGTGGGGATGAAGCTAAAAATATGAATTCTCAAGGACTGCTAAATTATGACAAACATATTGATGTAACTAAACTACCAGACGGAATTAATGGTTTAGTTGCAATGGGAGGAAATGTTTGGGAATGGATAGACGATCAAAAAAATGATAATTCATTAACAGCCGGTGCTTCTTGGTGGTATGGAGGTTCCAAGACTTCTAAAAGTGGAGCACAATACAAGCCATCTAATTTCTATGCAATTTATGTTGGTTTTAGATGTGCTTTTGATTAGAATTTTACTTTAAAATTAAATCTTCAAATGAAAAATAATTTAAAATTAGGAGTTATAGGTATCGATCATGGTCATATCTTTGACATGTTGGATGAAATGTTAAAAGAAGGATGTACGTGTGATCATTTTTGGACAGAGGGTGATGCATTAACCTTGAAAGAGTTTAATTCAAAATACCCAAACATTAAAAGAAAAAGAAATAAGGAAGAAATATTAAATGATCCATCTATTGATTTGATTTTAATATCTTCAGTTCCAAAAGATAGAGCTTATAATTCAATAGATGCTTTAAAAGCTGGAAAAGATGTGATGGTCGATAAACCTGGTTGCACTACCTTAGATCAATTGAAAGAGCTTAAACAAACGGTAAAAGAAACTGGTAAAATATGGTCAGTTAATTTTTCAGAGAGATTTCATGTTGCAGCTGTTGCTAAAGCTGAAGAATTAGTTAACGAAGGAAAAATTGGTAAAGTAAAGCAAACAATTGGTACTGGTCCTCATAGACAAGGTAACTATGAAAGACCTGATTGGTTTTATGATCGAGAAAGTTATGGTGGAATAATTACTGATATAGGCTCACATCAAATTCACCAATTTTTAGTATTTACAAATTCAAATGAAGCAAAAATTAATCATGCTCTTGTAGAAAACACTACAAAGACTGAAAAGCCTGGTTTTCAAGATTTTGGAGAGGTTAATCTAACTGGTAATGGTGGACACGGTTACGTTAGATTAGATTGGTTTACTCCAGATGCACTTCCAACATGGGGAGATGGAAGATTATTAATCCTTGGGGATAAAGGTTATATAGAGATAAGGAAATATACAGATTTAGCGAAATCTGAAAAAGGAAATCATTTATATTTAGCTAATAATAAAGAAGTTAAATACATCGATTGCTCTAATGTTAAGCTTCCCTACTTTAGAAATTTAATTAATGATGTAATCAATAGAACTGAAACTGCTTGCCCACAGGAATTATCTTATCTTTCAATGGAACTTGCAATAAAAGCACAATTAAAAGCTGAAACAAAATGAGCAAATATCAAGTAGCAATTATTGGAACAAACATAGGTGCTAAGCACTATGAAGATTTTCAAAAAGTTAAAGAAAGATTTAATGTTCACACATTGTGTGGTCTTACAAGAGAAGCAATTGACAATATTTTATCAAGTGACACTGAAACAAAGTTATCACTAAACTTTGATGAAGTGCTAAAAGTAAAAGAAATAGATATCATTGATATATGTCTTCCACCCCACTTACATTTTTCAGCTTGTAAAAAAGCTATGGAAGCTGGAAAGCATGTAATTTGTGAAAAGCCATTAGTATCAAGTCTTAAAGAAGTCGATGAATTAGAAAAGATAAGTAAAGAAACAGGTAAAATCATATTTCCAGTTTTCCAATATCGATATGGTCTAGGATTTTCAAAGTTAAAAGCACTAATGAAATCTGGTTTAACTGGAAAACCATTGGTTGCTTCTTTAGAAACTCATTGGAATAGAGGAAAAGATTATTATTCAAAACCATGGAGAGGAACTTGGGAAGGTGAACAAGGTGGAGCTATATTAAGTCATTCGATACACATTCATGACTTAGTCAGTATGATCTTAGGTCCTGTTTCAAATGTATTTGCTAAATTATCAACTAGAGTAAATGATATTGAAGTTGAGGATTGTGCAGCTTTATCAATTGAAATGAAAAATGGAACTTTGGTTACAAGCTCAATTACACTTGGTGCTGCAAACGATACAAGCAGACTTCGATTTTGTTTTGAAGGATTAACAGCTGAATCTGGAGCATCCCCAGATAAACCATACAGTCCAGCTGATGATGAGTGGTATTTCTTACCAAGATCACCAGTTACTCAAGCTCAAATTGATGAAGTGTTGGAAAAAGTAGAAGAACCAAAATCTTGGTATGCAGGTATGTTTGATGAAATTGCAAATAAATTAGATGGATCTACTACTGATGAAGTAACATTATCAGATGCTAGAAAATCCTTAGAGTTTGTTACTGCTGTCTACGATTCTTCCAGACAAAATAAAAACATTAAACTTCCAATAGATAAAGATAATCCACTTTATCATTCGTGGTTACCAAATAATTCATGATAAACTTTGAGCTCAATGAGAGTTTAATTGAAGAGTTTAATAATAATGGTTTTCTGATTTTAGATAACTTTTTAGATTTAAATTATATTGAAGATCTTAGAAATAAATTTGAGCCTTTATTTAAAGGTAATTTTGAAACAGGAATTGAGCCAGATGAGTGGAACTGGAAATTTGGTAAAGATCCTGAGGATGTTACTCGTCAAATCTGTAATGCTTGGAAAGCAGATCATTTAATAAAAAAAGTAGTTTGTCATAAAATAATTGGTGAAGTGTGTTCTTGTTTAATGAACTGGCAAGGTGCAAGATTAGTTCAGGATAATGTTTTATGGAAACCACCTGGAGGAAAAACCTTAGGATTTCATCAGGATGCTGCTTATGATGATTGGCTTATTCCACAAACAATGATGACTTGTTGGATATCACTAGATGATACATCAAAAGAAACTGGAACCTTAGAATATATAAAAGGCTCTCATAAATGGGGTATTCAACCACCTAAGGGAGAATTTCACTCTCCAGAAGATTATAAAAAAGAATTAAATATTTTTGCTGAAAAAAATAATAAACAAATAGAAGTTGCTTATGTAGAAGTGCCAGCTGGTGGAGTTTCGTTTCACCATGGCTTTACCTGGCATGGATCAGGAATAAATACTTCAAGCAATAACCGAAGAGCAATCGTTTCTCATTGTGTTCCAAGTAATGCTAAGTTTCATCCGACAAATGAAGGTGGAACAGCTAAAACTTATAAAAAATATAAAAAAGAAAATAGTGATTTATTAGATGAAGAGTATTTTCCTTTATTGTGGGAAAATGATTCTATTTAGATCCATCAAACCTATCTTCATCCTGTTTAGTTGGATTATAAGTAGGTGATGTTTCAAATTGTTCTTCACATTTAATATCAATATAAGGTGCTTTTGATCTTGTAAAAATCTCACCTGATACCCCAAACCAAAAACTTGGTGGATCAAATGTTGCAGCTGCAATAGCTGTTAAACCTTTTAAAGCAGGTGCTGATATGGTCCAATAAACACTGGTTCCACATTTTTTACAAAAATTTGTTTCAAAAGTATTTCCACTCTCTGTTACAAATTTATATTGATTATAATTTTGTGAATGGTGTTTTACATTTTCTTCTTTAAACCAAGCCCCAACACCAAAAGGACTACCTGATCTTAGTTGGCAATATCTACAGTGACAAACTCTAGCTCGTTCTGGATTACCAGATGTTTCATATCTATTTTCTCCACAGGCACAGCCACCTTGATGAATTTCTTTATCTGACATAATTAAAGACTATAATATTTTAAAATAATATGAACAAAGAAAACGCAAGTAAACTCTGGAAAATTATTCAGGAAGCTGGCGATTATTTGGGGTGCTAGTGGGACAACCTACTTCACACTACCTCACACTACTTCACACTAGTTACTTGAATAATTTAAAATTGATTTAAAAAAGTTCGTATAAAGACTCATCAATTTAACCAAAAAACTATGCCACAGACTATGCCAGATTTAGATAAATCAAACTTATAATTTTTGTCTTAAATTATATAGTGATGATTGTTATGAAATATTTAAAAGTTGTTGCGGCTGTAATTAAGCAAAAAGATAAAATTCTCATTGCAAGGCGAAAAAAAGGTAAACATCTTGAATTAAAATGGGAGTATCCAGGAGGAAAACTAGAAAAATACGAGGATGAAATAGCTGCGCTTAAAAGAGAGTTAAAAGAAGAATTTAGTATTGATACTGAAATTTCAAAATATTTGACAGAATCATTTTATGAATATGAGAATATAAATATAAACTTAAGGGCATATCTTGTTGAGAATTTTTCTGGTAATTTTAATTTGAAAGATCATGATAAAATTGATTGGATAAAGATTGAAGATATTGAAAAATATGATTTTGCACCTGCTGACATTCCAATTAATAACTACTTAATTAAACATGGATTATAAACTAATAGACATTCCTAACTATGAATTAGATGAAATAATAATTGAAAACATTAATCAATCAGAAAAAATTATAATTGTTGTTTCTTTTATTTTTGAAAAGGGACTAGATTTAATAATAGAAAAATTAAAAAATATAGATAATCCAGAAAATATTATCATAATAACCAGTAATTATCTAAAAAGTACAGAGCCTAAAGCGTTAAGAAAATTGTTAGAATTAAAATCAATTGGATCAAAAATTTACTTATTCGACTCCTTAACATCTAAAGAAAACTTTCATATCAAAAGTTATTATTTTGAAAATGAAAATAAAAATTTTTTTAGTTGTATTATAGGTTCAAGCAATATGTCATTTTCAGCATTTAAATTAAGTCATGAATTAAATATAGAAATAAAAGATAAAAAAATTTGTAAAGAACATAAGTTAAAAATGTTGAATTTATTTTCTCATCCAAACTTATTAGAATTAAGTAATGAGGTCATAATTGATTATGAAAAAATATATGACGAAAATAATAATTTTTTTAAAGAAGCTGAAAGCAATATTGCAGACGATATTAAAGTTATTCCTTACAAAGAACCTAACTTAGTTCAAAAAGAAGCTCTAGAAGTATTAAAAAATTCAAGGATGTCAGGTCAAAATAAAGGTCTTGTAGTTATGGCTACTGGACTAGGCAAAACTATTTTAGCAGCTCTTGATGTTGCAGAAGTAAAACCAAATAAGATACTATTTGTTGCTCATAGAGAAGAGATATTAAATCAGTCTAAAAATTCATTTAAAAACTTTATACCTAATAAAAAATATGGATTTTACAAAGGTAAAAACAAAGATTTGAACAACGAGTATATATTCGCAAGCATACAAACTTTAGGAAAAAAAAGTCAATTAGAAAAATTTAAGAAAAACGAATTTGATTATATTATTATAGATGAATTTCATCACGTTGGAGCGAAAAGTTATAAAAATCTTGTAGAATATTTCGAACCAAAATTTTTTTTAGGATTAACAGCTACTCCAAATAGAACAGATAATATAGATATTCTTCAATTTTGTGGTGGCAACCTTCTTTATAGAAAAGATTTAATTGATGGGGTTAACTTAAAATTACTCTCAAACTTTAATTATCAAGGAATTATAGATAAGTACGTTGATTATACCAAAATCACATGGAGAGGAAAAAAATTTGATGAATTAGATTTAGATAGAAATCTTAATACTTCAAAAAGAGCAAACTATATTTTTGAAAATTGGAAAAAACATAAGTTAACTAGAACACTTGGTTTTTGTGCATCAATTAAACATTGTAATTTTATGAGAGATTTTTTTGTGGCAAAAGGGATAAAAGCTGTTTCTGTTCACAGCAAATCTGAAACTAATAGAGCTGAAGCCATTAAAATGCTTATTGAAAGACAAATAGACATCATTTTTAGTATCGATTTATTTAATGAAGGAGTAGATATTCCTGTAGTAGATACAATAATGATGCTAAGGCCAACAGAGTCAAAAATTGTTTTTATACAACAATTTGGAAGAGGTCTTAGAAAAGCAGATGGTAAAAAAATTGTAAATGTTATAGATTTTATTGGAAACCATAAAAGTTTTTTAGAAAAACCAGCTGCTCTTTTTGATTTTAACACTGATGCAAATTCAATTGGGAAATTTGTTCAAAATTATAAAGAAAATAAACTAAATATACCTGATGAAAGCAGAGTCTTTTATGATCCTGAAACAATAGATTTTTTTACTGAATATTCTTTAAAAATTAAAAAGGAAGAATTTGTAAAACCTGTTTTAGGAAATTATGATGATAATTTAACCTCTCAAATACATAAAAGTTTTATCAAATCAAAAGTTGGTTCTTTGGTAAACCAAGGAAAATATAAAAATTATAGTTGGGATTACATGGCTGGTCATATACGACCTTGGTCTCTTCTTGACCAATATAATGAAAACAATGGGTATTCAAATGAACAATTTATATTTGTTACATTGAAGAAAAAAGAAAATATAGATGAAAAATTAAAATATAAAGATCGTTTTAAAAATGAAAAATTGTTTAGCTGGGAAGCAATAAAAGGTACTAGTGAAAATGAAAAAAATGGAAAAGCAATAATGAACCATAAGAGAAATGGTAATAATATTCACTTATTTGTTAAAGCACACTACTTGCAGAAATATTTTGTATATTGCGGAAAAATAAATTTTTTATCAGGAGGTGGTGGAACATCTACAATTGATTATTTAAAACATGTTAAAGACGGCAAAAAAGTTGAAGATTTAAAACCTTTTAGTGCAGATTTCGAATTAGAGACACCATTACAAGGAGATATTAAGGAAGAATTTTTAAGAATATCTAATCTTATATCTAATTAGATGTAAACTATGCCACAGACTATGCCAGATTTAGATAAATCAAGTTTTGGAACAATATGAACAAAGAAAACGCAAGTAAACTCTGGAAAATTATTCAGGAAGCTGGCGATTATTTGGTGGGGCAATTACCTGACCACCCAAATCACCCTAAAGGAAGAAACCCCTATGCTCATGTTGCTATTTGTGTGAAAAGCAAATTCAATGCAAGTTACAAAGACATTCCTGATGAACAATTTGATGAAGTTATAAAGTATATTGAGTTTTTAAAAGAAAATCCAAATTAATTGATTTACAATTCAAGTCACAATTAAAATAAGTTAAGATTTTAAATGATAAAAATTGAAGAAGTAAAAAATACTAAAAAAAAAATTTCTTCATTTGTTAATGAGACAGAATTAATAAATTCAAACCTATCTAAAAAACTCGGGATAGATTTAAAATTAAAATTAGAATTAAATCAGCCAATTGGTGCTTTTAAGATTAGAGGAGCCATGAATGCAGTTCTAAATCTATCTGATCAATATAAAGGGGTAACTTGTTGTTCAACTGGTAATCATGGAAAAGGAGTTGCTTATGCTGCTCAAAAACAAAATAAAAAAGCAGTAATTTGTATGTCTGAAAATGTCCCAACTAATAAAATTGAAGGGATTAAAAAACTAGGCGCTGAGGTTAAAATACAAGGTTCATCTCAAGATGAGGCTGAAGAAATAAGTTTAAATTTAGCAAAATCTAATAGTTTAAAATATATATCTCCTTTTGATGACTTAGATGTTGTAAACGGACAAGCAACAATTGGTTTAGAATTATTTGAACAAGACCCAGATATTAAAAATGTATTAATTCCTCTTTCAGGTGGTGGGTTAGCTGGAGGAATTGCAGCTGTTTTGAAACAATTAAATCCTAATATAAAAGTTTATGGAATATCAATGGAAAATGGTGCTGCTATGTATCAATCAATTAAGAAAAATGAGCCATCATTAGTGAAAGAATTTATTAGCCTTGCAGACTCGTTACAAGGTGGAATTGGCTTATCGAATAAATATAGTTTTAACCTTTGTCAAAAATATCTAGATGATATTATTTTGGTCAGTGAGCAAGAAATTTATAAAGCACTACAAGAAGTTTATTATGTAGATAATATTGTCTGTGAGGGAGCTTGTGTAGTTGGGGTTGCTGCATTGATGAATAACAAAATCAAAAATTTAAATGGCTTAACCTCGACGATTATTACTGGTAAAAATATAGATCTTGATCTGCATAAAAAAATTATAGAAGGTAAAGATATAAAAATGGGAGACTTAACAATTAGTGGTTCATCTTATGTCCAATGAAATTTTTATATTATCTGAAAAGGAAATAAAAAGTTTAATTCATCTTGACTTAAATTTAATTGCTGAAATAGAAAAAGCGTTTATAGCACTCGCAAAGGGAGAGGTAGAAATGCCTCCAATTCTATCAATGGAAATGAAAGATCAACGAGGTGAAGTAGATGTAAAAACAGCTTATATCAAGAATTTTGATGGGTTTGCTGTAAAAATAAGTCCTGGTTTTTTTAATAACCCATCTTTAGGTCTTCCAAGTTTAAATGGATTAATGGTTTTGTTTTCTTCTAAAACCGGTTTGGTTCAATCCTTGTTATTAGACAATGGTTACTTAACAGATATTAGAACTGCAGCAGCAGGAGCTATATCAATAAAATATTTGTCCAATAAAAATAGTAAAAGTTTAGGAATTATTGGATCAGGATTACAGGCAAGACTTCAAGCACAAGCTGCATGCTTGGTTCGAAAGTTTGATACCATTACTGTTTGGGGACGAGATCAGTTAAAAGCTGAAAAATGTGCTGAAGATATCAAAAGCAATACTAACATAAATTGTAAGGTAGAATTAAATATTGAAAAAGTAGTTAAAGAAAATGAAATATTAATAACGACTACCCCTAGTAAAGAATATTTAATAAAACAAAGTTGGTTACAACAAGGTCAACACATTACAGCCATGGGATCAGATAATTCTGAAAAAAATGAAATTGATCCAAATATTTTTAAATCAATAGATCTATTTGTGCCAGATCGAAATTCACAGTCCAAAAAATTAGGAGAACTAAGAACAGCTCTAAAAGAAAATATTGTTAAAGAAAATGAAAGCTTTCCTGAACTTGGTAAGATTATTGTTGATCCAAATTTAGGAAGATCTGATGAAAATCAAATTACTTTATGTGATTTGACTGGAACTGGGGTTCAAGATACGGCTATTGCAACTTTAACTGATAAATTGGCTAAAGAAAAAAATATAGGAAAAATTATAGAAAATTAAGCCTTAGTTTCTTCTATTACTTTTGCAATTGAACTAATTAAAATATCTATTTCAGACTTATTAATACATAGTGGTGGCGCTAAACCTAAAATGTCTCCTTGAGGCATTGCTCTTGCTATGACGCCATTACTTAATAGTTGTCCTGCAAGTGTTGGTCCAAATTTTTTACTTGGATCAAAAAATTTATGAGCTTTTTTATCTTCAACTAATTCTATAGCTCCTAATAAACCCTCACTTCTAACTTCTCCTACATGTGGAAGATCTGCAATTTTATCTTTTAATTGAGCATTAAAATAAGGTCCAACCTCATTAACGTTGTCTAAAATATTCATTTGATCAATTAATTCTAAGTTAGCAACTCCTGCGGCTGCACAAATCGGGTGAGCCGAATAAGTCCAGCCATGACCAATTGGACCAAACTCATCTGTTCCTTTTTCTAAAACTTCCCAAATTTTTTCTGAAAAAATAGATCCAGATAATGGTGCATAAGCAGAGGTTAATCCTTTAGCAATTGTTATAATATCTGAGTCTATTTGATAAAAATCAGAACCAAACATTTTACCTAATCTTCCAAAGCCAGTTACAACCTCATCAGCGATAATTAAAATGTCATTTTCCTTTAAGATAGGCTGAATTTTTTCCCAATATCCTTTTGGAGGAGGAACAATTCCACCTGTTCCTAACATTGGTTCTGCAATAAAAGCTGCAATATTTTCAGCACCTTCCTTTTGAATTAAAGATTTTAATTCTTCAGCGCAATGTTCTGAAAATTGTTCTTCAGTTTGCTCTAAATTCTTTCTTCTAAAATAATAAGGGGCTTCTGTATGAATGATATTATCAATTGGAAGATCAAATTTCTTATGAAATATATCTAATCCAGTTAAAGATCCAGTTGCAAGCCCTGACCCATGGTACCCTCTCCATCTTGAGATAATTTTTTTCTTATTAGGTCTTCCTAAAATATTATTGTAATACCAGACAATTTTAATATTCGTTTCATTTGCATCAGATCCACTTAAACCAAAATAAACTTTAGACATATTTTTGGGTGCTCGATCTAAAATCATTTTTGAAAGTTTAATGGATGCCTCTGTACCATGCCCTACATATGCATGATAATAAGACAATTGATGTGCTTGCTTTGAAATTGCCTCAGAAATTTCTTTTCGTCCATAACCAACATTCACACAATATAATCCAGCAAACCCATCTAAATATTTTTTGCCATCCCGATCAATAATATAAACCCCTTCGCCTTCGGTAATAATTCTACTAGGAGCATCTCCTCTTGCGTGTTGTGCTAGGTGTGTTGATGGATGAAAGAAATTTTTTCTATCCCATTCAGCAAGTTGATCATTTTTTAACATAATTTGTGTTTAGACCTTATTAATCAAAAAATATAGAAAAAAATTAATTTTAATTAGTTTTTTCTATGGTCTCTAATAGATGATCAATATCTTTTTGTTGAGTATTCCAAGCAGTTACTAATCTTACAGTCTTTCCTTCAAAATCTTCATCATTCATTTCATAACCATTTGAATTTAAATTTTCAATCATATGTCTTGGAAATTTTACAAATACTTCGTTTGCTTCTGTTGGATAAACTAATTCTATATCTTTGTGTTGATTTAGACTTTCACTTAATTTTTTCCCCATGTCATTTGCATGTTTTGCATTTTTTAACCAAACATTGTTTTCTAAATAACCATCTAATTGCGCTGAAACAAAACGCATTTTAGATAACAAGTGTCCTGCTCTTTTCATTAAAAAAGCTGTATTACCTACTAACTCTTTTTTAAAAAACACAATTGCTTCTGCTGCAAAACATCCGTTTTTCGTTGCTCCAAAAGATAATACATCAACCCCTGACTTCCATGTCATTTCTGCTGGAGATGCATTAAGAGAAACTAATGCATTCGCAAATCTTGCACCATCCATATGTAAATTTAGATTGTGTTTATGAGTAATTTCTGCAATTTTTTTAATCTCATCTAATTGATACACTTCTCCTGTTTCACACACTTGAGTAATGCTTACTGAAGATGGTTGGGTATGGTGAACTATCCCCTTTCCTACTATAGATTGATCTAATTCCTCAGGTGTTATTTTTCCCATAATCCCATTTAAAGTAACAAGTTTTCCTCCCCCTGTATAAAATTCAGGTGCACCACATTCGTCTAAATTTATATGAGATAATCTATGACAATAAATATTTCCAAAAGATGGTGTCATCGTTGATAATGCTAAAGCATTAGCAGCTGTTCCAGATGCGGTTGGAAAAACAATAACTTCTTTTTCAAATATTTCTGAAAATTTGTCTTGCAAATCTTTTGATATGGGATCATTTCCATAAGGCGTACTATCACCTTCGTTTGCTTTTATAATTGCTTCCAATACTTCAGGACAAGCACCAGCAACATTATCAGAAGCGAATTTTACTCGCTTTCGTTTAGTTTTAATATTGGCCATTTCTATTGTTTTGGAAAATAATCTTTTAGTTCACCCTCACGGTATACATCTGCTGTACAACAATGAAGTCCTCCACCAAATGCATAAGCATCTCTAAGTTCTACTGGCACTACTTCCATTCCTAATTTGTCTAATTGCTCAGCTTGATAGATTTCACTTTTCTCAACACAAACTGTTTTAGGATCTAAAACCAATACATTCATTGATAACCATGTTGAAGAATAACATAATGGTGGTGGTTCATTATGTGCTGGTTGAGCACTATCAACAATTTCCCAACCATTGTCTTCAAAAAGTTTTCTTTGTTCCTTAGGAAGTCTTCTTTGAGGATTATTGATAATTAAACCTTCTTTTATTGGAGTAAAGGTTGCATCAATGTGAATAGGATATGGATCTCCTGGGAAATTTACAGCATGTACTCTATGATCTTTATAATGTCTCTTTAGCCAATCAATTCCTTTTAAATTAGTTGTAAATCCATGCTGAACAACCAAATCTTTTCCAAATCTCAATACATCTGCTGCATCAAACAATGGCTCTTCTTCAGTAGTTACAAAATATTTTTTTTCAGTCCACTCTAATCTTTTTTGAACACCAATTTTATCTGATAGATAATCTTTTCTGTAATCTGCATCTGTTAGTCTTGGTTTTGGAGCAGACTCGTGTCTCATATTTGGATCTTGATTGTAATAATCTTTTAGTAATGGTCGGTAACATAGATATTCAAACCAACGACATCTATAACTCATTGTTGCTTCTAAAATTTCATTACCAACAGTTAACAATACATCTCTTGGGGGCATACAACCAAACATAGTTTCTGCTTCCCAATCAGGTGTTGATGTCTTTTGATTAAAATCAATTGGTGTTGGTCGATCAACTTTAATGCCTCTTTTTTGAAGCATGTTTGAAAAGTTGTCTAATAATTCATTTGCTTTATCGACAGTGTCTTTGGTTCTTGGACCAAATTGACCTCGCATATCACTATCTTCAGGAACTTTTGCATCTAATGCTGGCTCTGGTGCGGGTATGCAAGTACCATCCGCTCTTCCAACAATTACATGTTTTAACGGATCCCATTCATTCCAACTATTAACAATAGTTTTGTTCTCGCTCATAAAGATTAGTTTTTTATAATATTATGCTCAGGCCCGAAAGGAAATTTTGTAATATTTTCTGCTCCATCTTTACCAATCACTAATATATCGTGTTCTCTATATCCACCAGCACCAGGATTACCTTCTGGGATCATGATCATTGGCTCCATAGAAACCACCATATTTTCCTCAAGAACAGTATCAATATCTTCTCTTAATTCTAAACCAGCCTCTCTTCCATAAAAGTGTGAAAGCATACCAAACGAATGACCATAACCAAATGTTCGGTACTGAAGGTAACCAAGTTCGGCAAATAATTCATTTAGCTCATGACAAATGTCTGAACATTTAACACCTGGTTTGATTAATTCTAATCCACGCTTGTGTACTTTAACATTTGCTTCCCAAGCTTTAAGAGAGGCATCATCTGCATGGTCCAAAAACAAAGTTCGCTCCAACGCAGTGTAGTAACCTGAAATCATTGGGAAAGTATTTAAAGATAAAATATCTCCTTTAACTAATTTTCTATTAGTTTTTGGATTGTGAGCTCCATCTGTATTGATACCCGATTGAAACCATACCCATGTGTCCATGTACTCTGCACCCGGATAACTTTTAACAATCTCCCTTTCCATTCTATCTCTTGCTGCTATTGCTACTTCGATCTCCGTGTTATCTTCTCTAATATTTTTAGCTATTTCTTCACCCCCAATGTCTGCAATTCTTGCGCCATTACGAATGATCTCAATTTCTTCATCAGACTTAATCATTCTAAGTTTCATAAGATCTTTTGAAACATCACTAAACACAGAAAAAGTAAAAATAGATCCAATTTTGTCTCTCATATCTAAAGTGACATGATCATTTTCAATTCCAATATTTTTTGGAGGCTCATCTCTTCCAATAATTGATACAATTGCTCTTAAAAAATTATCTCTCTTCCAATCAGTATAAATAACATTATCGCAATGCGATCTACGCCATGGTTGACTTGCATCAATATTGGCTGAAATTGTTGAAATTTTATTTTGAGTAATCACACATCCATATGGTCTACCAAACGAACAATAAATAAAACCTGTATAATATGCAACGTTGTGCATGGATGTTAAAATAACCATATCTAAATTATTTTTATCCATCACTGATCTAAGTTTGCTTACTCGATCGTTATACTCTTTATCTGTAAATGGTAATTTTACTTTTTCACCATTTTTAAGTTCAAAAAAATCTGGTCTTTCCATAATCTAATTTAATGCTATGTGTCTCTTGTTCCATCTATTCCATCGTATGATCAAACTATAATAAATCAAAGACATAAAAATAAAAAACCCACCAATAATTGTATTAGTAGAGGGAACTTCGTTTATTCCTAAAATTGGAAGCCATACCCAAAAAATGCCTCCAACTACTTCTGTTAATGATAATAAAGTTAATTCAGCAGCTGGTATAGCTTTTGATCCTATGGAATATAAAATTAGTCCAAAACAAACCAAGGTTCCATGCAAAGAAAATAAAGCTCCATTATAACTTGTTGCAAAAAATACTTGATCTTTACTAAGGATCATAATTGATGCAAATACGAAACAGAAAAAACCAGCAAACGCAACAGTCGTAAATTTAGGAGTTTCTTTTCTCCAACGCAAAGAAACTGAAAAAACTGAAAATCCAATTGATGAAGTTAATCCAAAAACAAAGCCCACTAAAGAGTTTTGACCAGAATTGCCAATCGCCATTATTACAATTCCGATGGTAGCTATAAAAATTGCTATCCAAACACTGATTGAAATTTTCTCTTTTAAAAATAAAAAAGCTAATAAAGCTGTGAAGAAAGGCATAGCAGCTAAACACAATAAAGTAACTGCTGCACTAGTATTTGTGATTGCATAAATAAAAGTAATCATAGCAATTCCCAATCCAGATCCTCCAACTATGCCTGAAATACCTATTTTAAAATAATTTTTATAAAAACTTTTTCCTTCTTCAAAAAATAAATAAAGATTTAGCAAAATAAATATCGTTAAGCCTCTACCAAATATATATTGCCAAGGTACTTGTTGAGGATTGTCCATGTACCTAACCACTAAAGGTCCAAAAGACCATAATAGACCTGCGAAAAGAACTATTGGGATAGCTAATCTGTGGTTTTTAAGCTCTAGCATTTGAGGAAATCTAATTCTAAAAAGATCTTTCTACAACAAAAATACGTTTCTAAATCAAAGTTTGATTAGAATGGTTGGGGAAAAAACAATCTAAGATATCCCCTTTTTTAAATTTTGATTTACCAGCTGGTAACAAAGACCAAATATTTGATTTAACAAAAGATTTAACTCTAAAAGACTCTTGTCCTTGTAAAATTTCAACTTCTATTTTTCCATTTTTAGTTGTGGTTACTTTACTTTTTGCAAATCTTGTAAAATTCTGTTTTTTAGAAAAACTATTTTTTAAAGTTGCTCTGATAGGCTGTTCTTCACGTAATCCCAAGATGTTTTCCATAAAAGGAATAACAAAAAATCTAAAGCAAGCAGATGATGACATGGGATTACCTGGAAGTCCAAAGATTGCTTTTTGTTTTCCTTTAATTTTAGCAAATAAAATTGGTTTTCCCGGTCGGATTGCTACGCTTTTAAAATAATTGGATAATTTAAATGTCTTTACGACACTTGGAATATAGTCATATTTTCCAGCAGACACAGCTCCTGAAGTTATCAAAATATCAGTATCACTATTTATAAGTTTTTTAATTTGTGATTTATAAATATTTTGATGGTTGTCTCTGAGTATTCCGCCATTTTTAAAATTAAATAAAAAGTTTTCTTTAAGGTTTTTAATGTAATGACTATTAGAGTTTCTAACTTTCCAATTTGGGATATTGTTTTGATCTGTAATTTCGTTTCCTGTTGAAAAAAATAAAATATTAATCTTTTTTTTTACTTTAATTTTTTTAATTCCTAAAGTTTTAAAAGCTAAAATATGATTTGGTTGAATAATTGTATTTTTTTTGACAACGATCTCACCTTTTTTAAAGTCTGAACCTGCAAATCTCACATGATTAAACTTTTTAATCTTTTGATTAACTAAAATGTATTTTTTTTTACTATTGTTTGGATAAAAATTAATCTGTTCTATTGGAATAATTGTATCAAAACCTTTAGGAATTATTCCACCTGTCATTATTTCAACAGCATCATATTTTTTAATTTTTTTATTTAATGATTTTGTTCCTGCTGCAATAGATCCAATTATTTTAAACTGTTTTGGTGAATTTTTCTTAATTTCACTAGTATCTCTTGAGTTAACTGCGTATCCATCAAATGCAGCATTATCTCCTGCTGGATAATTTATCTTTGAATAAATATTATCTGATATCACTCTATTAAGAGAGTTTTCACTTAATATTGTTTCTTCTTTAATTTTAATTTTTGCTTTTTTTAAAATTTTCCTAGATTGATCGTAACTAATCATTTTTTAATAATTCTTTAGCTTGCTCTAAATCTTCTTTTGTATTGATATTAAAGAAAGGATCTTGATTTGGAAACTCCATATTAATTGTTTTAACTCCAATACTATTAGCCCACAATTCGACTTTGCGCGCTCCTTTTTCTAGGTCTTTTTCTAATTGATCTAATAAACTCATGGACCACAAGCCAAAGATATTATGCCTAGTATTATTTGATTTTATAAAAAACAAGCGACTTTCATTTTCATCAATTTGTTTAATAAATTCCTCTAAAATTTCCTTTTTAAAAAAAGGAGTATCTACTGGAAAAGTTGCAATCCATTTATAATTTTTATTATGATCTTTGACCCATTTCATTGCTGAAAGAACTCCACCTAGAGGACCAAGATCTTTTTTAATGTCTCCAATTAAAGAAATTTTATCTGAATTGATAAATTTAATTGAATTATTAGATACAATTAATACTTCCTTAAATTGATCAATTATTTCTTCCAAGATGTAATCAATTAATATTTTATCAGCTAACAATATCTGAGATTTATCTTCGCCAAACCTTTGTGACTTCCCGCCTGCTAGCACTGTTGCTAAAATATTGTTATGTTCCATTAATAAAATATAAAACATTCAAAGTTGAATTAAAGAAATTAAATGGATTTAAGAATTTTAGAAATCGCGTCTCACACAGAAAATAATAAAGTTTTAGAAAACTTTACTCACAAATCAAAAAACAAAAATCCAATTTGTGGAGATGAAATGGAAATAGCCTTAATTGTCAAAGATGATGTAGTAAAAGATATGGGTTATCAGTGTAAATCTTGTATTTATTGCCAAGCCTCTGTCAGCTTATTATCTAGAAAAATTAAGGATAAAAACTTAAAAGAAATAAAAGATTTTGTTACAGCTAGTGAAAAATTGTTTGAAGATGTTAAAGTTAGTCTAGAGAAACACTGGAAAGATTTTAAAGAAATTTTAGACAAAAAAAATCTTTCAAGGAAAGAATGTTTGCTTTTACCTTTAAGAACTATTGTAAAAGCATTAAAAATTTAAATGATCAAAATCACAAAACCATTATTACAAAAAGCATTAATTGCAGGTTTTTTTTCAACAATCACAATAGGTGTGCTTACAGTTTTAACTTATAAAAGTACACTTGGATATTTTATTGCAGCATCATTTGGCTCATCCATGGTTTTATTATTTGGTTTTCCCGAAAGTCCTTTTGCTCAACCGAAAAATGTTTTCTTTGGACATTTATTAACTGCATTAGTAGGTGTAATGTTTGTAAATTTTATTCCACTTCCAATTTATATAAGTATTGCATTTGCAGTAGGTATTGGAGTGTTCTTAATGATTTTATTAAATGTTGTTCATCCTCCGGCAGGAGGTAATCCAATTATTGTAATTATTGGAAGTGCTTCTTATGATTATTTAATTAATCCAATTATTTTTGGATGCATCATAATTTTGTTATTGGCCATCATAATCAATAAATATTTATTACAAAAAAACTATCCTCTAAAATAATTTATGAACTCAAAATATAAAGTTTTAAAATTTTCATCTAATAATTTTAAAAATGTTGAAGATTTAATTTCAATTGAAGAACCACTAGAAATTTCTTTAAAATACAAAGAGGAAAATAAATGGGTTGAACAAACTTTGTCTATTACTATGAGAACACCTGGTAATGATGAAGATCTTGTAAGAGGATTTTTATTTAATGAACAAATTGTAAAAAGTATAAATGATATTGATAGTATTGAAAGTTATGGGGATAAAGTAGGTCAATATAAAATTCAAAATAAAATATTAGCTACTCTTAATAATTCTGATAATGTAAATATATCAAAAATTAAGCGAGATTTTTTAACTAATTCTTCTTGTGGTGTTTGCGGTAAATCTTCATTGGACGCACTTGAAATAATTAAAGTAAACAAAACAAATGCTTCTGAACCTAAAATTTCAAAAAATGTAATTATCCAATCACCTGATATTTTAAGAGAAGGTCAGTCTGAATTCAGCAAAACTGGAGGTATCCACGCAAGTGGTCTATTTAATAGTGAAGGAAAATTAATAGCTCTCAGAGAGGATGTTGGAAGACATAACGCTTTAGACAAGCTAATTGGTTCTGCTTTAGAAAAGCAGCAATTTGATCCAAAAGACCAATTTATTACCTGTTCTGGAAGACTTAATTTTGAACTAGTTCAGAAGGTTTTGATGACTGATATTGGTATTATGATCGGAGTTGGTGCGCCAACAAGTCTTGCTATCGATTTAGCTAATAAGTTTGACATTACCCTCGTAGGTTTCGTAAAGAGAGACAGTTTTAATATTTACACAAATAACAAAAAAGTTAAGGTGGAATAATTAAAAAAGGGAAATTGTGTCAAAAAACATAAGTAATTTATCTGGAAGAATAGGCTTAAAAGACAACCTATTTAAGCAAATTTCAGAGAATACTTTAAGTGAAAACCCTCAAGATATTAAAGAAATTGCAAAAAAACATAACCTTGGAGTTTCAACACTTCACGGCGCTGAATCTTTTTATGAATTTTTAAGACCTTCACATAGAGAAAAAAAAGCTTTCGTATGTAACGGAAGTGCATGCATGTGTGCGGGTACACAGGACAAATTAAAAGATAAATTAAAAGAAAAATTAGGTGATGACAAAGTTGGAGAGATGTTTTGTCTAGGTCATTGTTATGAAAATCATGCATTTCACTATGATGGTGAAAATTATGCTGGAAAAGATATTGAAAAGATTGATCAAATTTTAAAAGGTGAAGAAATTAAACAAGAAAAATTTTTCTCTAAGAGCTATGCAACAACAAGTTTTTTAATGGATGATAAATTATCATCAACAGATCAATTTAAAGAACAACTAACTAAATTTTTAAAAACAGATAAAAAAGAAATAGTAAAATCATTATTAGATTCAAACCTTACAGGAAGAGGTGGAGCAGGTTTTCCAACAGGAATGAAATGGGATTTCTGTAGTAAAGCAAAAGGTGATAAGAAATATGTTATCTGTAATGCAGATGAGGGTGACTCAGGAGCTTTTTCAGATAGATACCTATTAGAAGATCAGCCGTTAAAAGTTATTTTTGGAATGGTGCTTTGTGGATTTGTAATTGGAAGTGATGAAGGAGTTTTATACATCAGAGGCGAGTATCCAAAATCTATTGAAGCAATCAATGGATGTATTAATGAACTTAAAAAATTAAATTTACTAGGTGAAAATATTTTAGGAACAGATTTTTCTTTTGATCTTGGAATTTGCATTGGTCAAGGTGCATATATTTGTGGAGAAGAAACAGCTTTGATAGCTTCTATTGAAGGAAGAAGAGCTGAAGTAGATGTAAGACCTCCCTTCCCTGTAACAGAAGGGTTATATAAAAAACCAACAGTGGTTAACAATGTTGAAACTTTAGCAGCTGCAACTGGAATTTTATTAAATGGATCAGAAAAATTTTCTTCAGTTGGAAATAAAAAATCAGCTGGAACAAAATTAGTTTGCTTAGATAGTTTCTTTAATAATCCAGGTGTTTATGAAATTGATATGGGAACACCAATGAAAAAAATATTTAATGAAATTGGTGGTGGATACAAAGAACCTGTCAAAGCTTTTCAAATAGGTGGTCCTTTAGGTGGGGTTGTTCCTTTAAGTGAAATAGAAAATTTAAATTTAGATTTTCAAGAGTTTACTGCAAAAGGTTTTATGTTAGGTCACGCAAGTGTAGTTAGTATCCCAAAAGATTTTCCAATGGCTGAATACATTCATCATTTGTTTGAGTTTTCTGCAGAAGAATCTTGTGGAAAATGTTTTCCTGGAAGACTTGGATCTTACAGAGGAAAAGAAATGTTTGACCAAGCTAAGAAGAAAACAGCTAAAATTCCATTAAAATTACTAGAAGAGTTGTTGGTTACTATGCAAAAAGGCTGCTTATGTGCTTTATGTGGAGCAATCCCAACACCTATTCAGAACATCCTAAAATACTTTGGTGATGAAATGAAAAATGATATGGTGAAAGATAATTAATGAGCTCAGAGAAAAGAAAAATTGCTTATATTGATGGAAAACCTTATGAAATAGGTCCTAACCATACATCTATTTTAAAATTTGTTAAAAGCTATGTTGGTGAAAAAAAGGTGCCAACTTTATGTGATGACCCTAACTTAGCGCCATATGGAGCTTGCAGAGTTTGTTCTGTTGAAGTTGCTTTAGAAAAAGATGGTCCAACTAGAGTAGTTGCATCTTGTCATACGCCAGTTGCTGAAAACCAACACATATTTACTTCAAACGAAGCACTAACAAGTCTTAGAAAAAATATTGTTGAGTTAGTTTTAACTGACCACCCTATGGAATGTGATACTTGCGAAGTAAATAATAACTGTGAACTTCAAACAGTTGCAAATGACTTAGGCGTTGCTGATCATAGATACAATAGTCCTAAGCAACATAAAGGAATTCCAAGAGATACTTCTCATGACTACATGAGAATGAATTTAGATAACTGTATTAACTGTGGAAGATGTGTCAGAGCATGTGATGAAATTCAAGGATCATTTGTTTTAACAATGAGTGGAAGAGGATTTGAGTCTAGAATTACAACAGACAACGATATGATGTTTGGAGATAGTTCTTGTGTGTCATGTGGAGCTTGTGCTCATACGTGTCCAACGGATGCAATTTCAGATGTGTTTCAATCTAAATCTGCAGCTGTAGACAAAAAAGTTAGAACAACTTGCTCGTACTGTGGTGTTGGTTGTAACTTAGAAGCATCAATCAAAGATGATAAAGTAGTTGCAATAGATACACCTAAACAAACTGAAGTAAACGCTGGTCATACATGTATCAAAGGAAGATACGCATTTAGTTTTTATGAACACCCTGACAGATTAAAAACACCGTTAATTAAAAGAAATGGAAAGTTTGAAGAAGCGAGTTGGGATGAAGCGTATGACTTTATCAAAAAAGAAATGAATAGAATTACAAAAGAAAACGGACCAGATGCTTTTGCTGGAATTTCTTCTGCAAGATGTACAAACGAAGAAAACTATGTTTTCCAAAAAATGATTAGAGCAGCTGTTGGAACTAACAGTGTAGATTGTTGTGCAAGAATTTGTCATTCACCTACAGCTTGGGGTATGCAGCAAACATTTGGAACAGGTGCTGCAACTAATTCAACAGAAGATATTTATCATGCAGATTTATTTTTAGTTATTGGTGCAAACCCAACTAATGCTCACCCGGTAACAGGAGCAAAAATTAAACAGCAAGTGATGAAAGGTAAAAAATTAATTGTCCTTGATCCAGTAACAACTGAATTAGCTAAGCTTGCAGATTATCACATCAAACTTAGACCCGGAACTAACGTTGCAGTTTTAAACATGATGTTACACTTTATTATTAAATCTAAACTTTATAATGCTGACTTTGTAAGAGATAGAACAGAAGGTTTTGATAATTTCTTAAAAGAAATTGAAAGACAAGATGTTGATCAGTTAGCAAAAGTTGCTGGTGTTGATAAACAACTAGTTAAAGAAGCTGCAATTGCTTATGCAACAGCAAGAAATTCAATGGAGTTCCATGGATTGGGAGTTACTGAACACGAACAAGGTTCTAAAACAGTGATGTTAATTGCTGATTTAGCAATGATTACAGGAAATATTGGAAGAAAAGGTGTTGGTGTAAATCCACTTAGAGGCCAAAATAATGTACAAGGCGCTGCGGATATGGGATGTCAGCCTCACCAAGGTGCAGGTTATTTTGAGGTAGCAGATGAAAACAATCAAAAATTTTATACTGAAAAATATGGTGTAACTCACCCAACTAAACCAGGTTTAAAAATACCTCAAATGTTTGAGGCTGCAATCAGTAAAGAACTAAAAGGTTTATGGATTATTGGTGAAGATATAGTTCAAACAGATCCAAATAGTGCACATGTTATTGAAGCAATGAACTCATTAGAGCTATTAGTGGTTCAAGAAATATTTATGAGTGAAACTGCAAAACTTGCAACTGTAGTTTTACCTGGAACAACTTTCTTAGAAAAAGATGGAACATTTACAAATACTGAAAGAAGAATTCAAAGAGTTAATAGAGCAGTTCCTCCATTACCAGGTACAAAACCAGATGGACTAATAGTAACTGAGATGATGCAAAAATTAGGCTTTGATCAACCATCTTATGATGCAGATCAAGTGTTAGCTGAAATTGCTGATGTGGTGCCATTCTTTAAAGGAGTAACAAGAGAGAGACTTGGTAAATTAGGATTACAATGGCCTGTAAAAGAAGATGGTACAGATACACAAATTCTACACACAGAAACATTTAAACTTGGAAAGGGAAGATTGAAAAACTTTGATTGGAAAGAGTCTAGTGAGATAGAAGCTAATCAAAAAGATTATCCATTAATTTTAACTACAAGTAGGGTTCTACAACACTACAATGCAGCGACAATGACAAGAAGAACAAAAAATATAAACATTGTTGATGAGGATGTATTACTAATTCATCCAAAAGATGCAGCTCATAGAGATTTAAATACAGGTGATATTGGAAGACTATATTCTGGAAGAGGAGAAGTTGCTTTAAAAGTTGAAGTAACAGATAAAGTTAAAGAAGGAATTGTATTTACAACATTCCACTTCCCAGAACATATGGTTAATATGGTAACTGGTCATGGAAAAGATGAAGAAACTATGTGTGCAGAATACAAAGTTTCATCAGTTGAGGTTCAAAAAATTTCTAATCAATTTAAAACAGAAGTTAAGCCAAAAGAACATCAAGCTGAAGTTAGTTAATTAAAATGACCATCGGTTGGCATTTTGATAATTCATATTCAAAACTATCAAAAACATTTAAAGAAGACATCAAGCCTACTCCAGTTCATGAGCCTGAGCTTGTTATTTTAAACGAAGAACTTGCTAAAAATTTAAATTTAAACTTTTCAGGAATAGATAAAAAAAAATTAGCTGAAATATTTTCAGGAAATAGTTTGCCTGATGGAACTAATTCAATTGCACAAGCATATGCTGGTCATCAATTTGGTCATTTCACGATGCTTGGAGATGGAAGAGCAGTTTTATTAGGAGAGCATATAGATAATAAAAATCAACGTTTCGATATACAATTTAAAGGTTCAGGGAGAACTTCTTTTTCTAGAGGTGGTGATGGAAGAGCTGCCTTGGGTCCAATGCTGAGAGAATACATAATTAGTGAAGCTATTAACGCTTTAAATATTCCAACAACTAGAAGTCTTGCTGTTGTTAAAACTGGAGAAAAAGTTGTTAGAGAAAATTTATTAAATGGAGCAATTTTAACTAGAGTTGCATCAAGTCATATTCGAGTTGGAACTTTTCAATATATTGCAGCCACTCAAAATCTTGAGGATTTAAATACATTAGTTGATTACACAATTGATAGACACTATCCAGAAATTAAGTCCTCAAAAAATAAAGCTTTAGATTTATTAAGTCTTGTAATGGAAAGACAATGTCAATTAGTCATTAATTGGATGAGGGTTGGATTTATTCATGGGGTGATGAACACTGATAATATGGCTATTTCTGGCGAAACAATTGATTACGGACCATGTGCTTTCATGGATCAATACGATCCAAAAACTGTATTTAGCTCTATAGATAAATTTGGAAGATATGCTTTTTCAAATCAACCACCAATTACTAAATGGAATTTAGCAAGATTTGCAGAATGTCTGATACCACTTATTGATAAAGATGAAGGTACAGCAATTAAAATTGCAACAGAGTTAGTTGATAACTTTCAAAATATTTATGAAGAAAAATGGTTAAATATGATGAGAGATAAACTTGGTTTATTTGGTGAAGATAAAAACGATCTAACATTAATTAACAAACTTTTAGATTGGATGAAAAATAATAATGCAGATTACACAAACACCTTCTGTTATTTAATGGGTGTTGAGTTTGATGATGAGATCTACAAAAATAAGGAATTTAAAAGTTGGATTAATGAATGGGAAAAAAGAGTAAAACTAAATAATTCATCTGACAAACATTTAGAACTGATGAAAAAAACTAATCCTATTGTTATACCAAGAAATCAAAAAGTAGAAGAGGCTCTAGCTGATGCAGACAAAGGCAATCTAGAAACAATGAATAAACTTTTAAAAGTTTTAAGTAATACTTACTCTGATCAAGAAAATATTATTGAATTTCAAAAACCTGCAACAATTGGAAATGAAAAGTATCAAACTTTTTGTGGAACCTAATTTATAATACGTATGGCTCAGGCCTTGCACTTTTTCCCAATACTCTTTCAACTGAAAAATCACTAATATCAATTGTCTGATACGAGCCGGTAGTAATCAATTCTGTTAATGCTCGTCCAATACCTGGGGCTTGCATTAATCCTCTTCCTGTAAAACCAGTAGCCATATAAACATTATCGTACTTAGGATGTTTACCAACAACCGCATTATTATCTAACCTGTTACAATCGTAATAACCTGCCCATCCTCCTGTTAATTTCAATTCCTCAAATGCTGGTATTCTTTTTGCTAAAGCTGGCCAAACTAATTCTTCAAAATCATTCCATGCTGGCTCTAGATCTTCTGCATCAAACACTGACAATGGTGATCCTGCTAAATATTCTCCTCCCTCAGGTCTCCAATAAACACCAGTAGTTAAATCACCAGTTAAAGGCATTTCTTTTATGTATGTTGGACATTTTACTCTAAATACAGTGTGTTTTTGAGGCTCAACAGGAATGTCTTCTAATAATTCTTTAGTCCAACACCCTGCTGCAGAAACAATTGTTTTAGCATTTATCTCTGAAAGACTTTTAACTTCTCCTTTTATAAATTCTGCTCCAAGTTCTATTGCCTTACTTTTAAGTGCACTATGAAACATAAAAGGATCAATCCAACCTTCACTTTGATTATCTGTGTAAGTAGCAGTCTCAACACCTTCATCATTTATATATGGAAATACTTTAGATAGCTCTGAGCCTTTAATATTTTTTGTGCCTGCATCACACTCTTTATGATTTTCTAAAGCTTTATATTGTTCTTCAGCATGTTCAGGACCAAACATCAAGAGGTAACCATTGGTCACCATACTTGCTGTTGGATTAGGGTTTTTTTCGGTTTTCAATAATTCTGGTATTTGAAAAATAAATTCTCTTGCAAATTTACCTAGTAAGATATTTTCTTTTTGAAAAAATTGTCTTCTAAAGCCTCCTAAAGATAAAGGAAATGAAGCTGTTTTGTAAGTTGGATCTCTTTCTATGACTTTTACTTTTCTTCCTTCTTTTGAAAGAAAATAAGCAGTTGCTGCTCCAATTATTCCACCACCAACTACAACAACATCATCCATAATTAATTTAATATTATTAAGCTTGTATTTAAAACTAGAGCAAAGCAACACCAAAGTAAATATGGAATCATTAAATACGAACTTATCATTGTGACGCGTCTATATCTTACGATTAGATTGATAATGAATGCAATTAGCACGACTAATACTAACAAAGCTAAAAGCATTTTATGAAATACAAAGAAAACTATACTCCAAGTTGCATTGAAAACTAAATGAATAAAATAAATGTAAACTGTATTCATCTCTTTATTTTTGGAATGCCAATACATCCAAATAGAAATTGTCATCAATAAATATAAAATTGTCCATACTGGACCAAACACCCAGTCTGGTGGATTAAAGACAGGTTTATTTAATAAAGAATACCAAGGCTCCTTGAAAGTAATTGTAGCTAATCCTCCAATTAATGAAGCTGAAAATGTGATGATAAGAAATAATATAAATGTTACAATTTTATTTTTTAACATAATGTTTATACATAACAAAAAATGAGCAAAAAAACTATTTGGATAACTGGTGGCAGCACAGGAATAGGCAAAGCTTTAGCAATTAAATTTGCAAACAAAGGTTGGAATGTTGCTGTATCTGCAAGAAGAGTTGAACTTTTGGATGAGCTTTCAAAAAATTATGAAAATATTTCATCATTCCCATTAGATGTTACTGACAAAGCAAAATGTATAGAAGTTTTTAATCAGATCAAAACTAAGTTTGAAAATATTGATATATGTTTTTTTTCAACTGGTACATGGAATCCAAAAAAAGAAAAAGAAATCGATGTTGAACAAATAGAAGATGTTTTTAAAGTAAATTTTTTTGGAACAGTAAACTCTATTAAAGCAGTGGAGCAATATTACAGAGAAAGAAAAAATGGTATAATTACTATAGTTTCATCCATCGCTGGTTATAGAGGATTGCCTAATTCAACCGGTTATGGACCTTCAAAATCTGCACTAAATAATTTAGCAGAAAGTTTATATTTTGATTTCCAAAGATATAACGTCCGAGTTTGTTTGGTTTCCCCTGGTTTTATTAAAACACCAATGACAGATAAAAATGATTTTAAAATGCCATTTTTGAAAACACCTGAATTTGCGGCTGATCAAATTTATGATGGATTAATTAATAAAAATGTTTTTGAGGTACATTTCCCAAAAGCACTTACTTTAACTTTAAAGTTGTTTAGTTTTCTTCCAAGTAAACTTTATTTTAAATTAGTGGGGAAGATGACTAAGCATCAAAAAAAATAATCAATCTTTAACAAATACAACTGTTAGCTCTGCTACTTTAAATCCAAATTTTGTCATTGTAGCTCTATTGATTGCAACTCTTTCATCCTGTTTAAAGATCCAGTCATCAAAGGTAATTTTTAATTCTTTGCCTTTAACTGGAACTAACAAAACATACTCAAATTTAAATGCAGGTCCATAAGAATATCCAATTGCTTTTCCAACAACGTCACCTGCTGTACCTTCGTAATTATGTTCATCTATTTTGGTAATTGTCCATTCACGGTCTTGAACTTCACCATCGTCCCAATTAAATTTTTCTTTTAAAATTAATTGTTTACCATCCCACGTTCCATCTAAATCAGCTGAGAATTGTCTTGTAACTTTTCCTGATCTATTTTGTAAGACACCCCAGGCTTTAACGTTTCCTGTTAGATATTCTTCAATAATTAATCTAGGTTCCTTATTTTTAAAATCTTCTGGTTTCATTGCACTATTATTTGAACAACTTGTAATTAAGAATGCCAAAATTATCAACGAAATTGATTTAATTATTTTCATATTATTGTTGTTATTTATTCTGCATTGAAAATTGAATCAAATCAATATTTTTAGATTTAAATCCAGCTTCACAATAAGATAGGTAAAATTCCCACATTCTTTTAAATGTTAGATCAAAACCTTGATTTTTAATTTGATCCCACTTTCTTAAAAACTCTTTTCTCCATATAGCCAAGGTTTCTGCATAGTGATCTGCATATGAGATGTATGAATTAATTGTTAAGCCATTATCTGAAACATACCTATTAATACTATTTTTATTGGGAAGAAATCCTCCTGGAAAAATATATTTTTGAATAAAATCTTGTTTATTTTTGTATCTATCAAACAAACTATCATCAATTGTTATTGCTTGAATTGCAGCCTTTCCCCCATTCGATAAATTATGCTTAATAGTTTTAAAATAACTCTCTAAATAATTTTGCCCAACTGCTTCAATCATTTCAATTGAAGCGATTGAATTATATTTTCCTTGAAGATCTCGGTAATCTTTAATCTCAATATTTACTTTTTCATTCAGACCACATTTATGAATTCTCTCTTTTGCGTATTCGAATTGTTTTTTTGAAATAGTAATACAATCTAATTTTACATCGTATTTCTTACCTAAATATTCTGCAAAACCACCCCAACCACAACCAATTTCTAAAACTTTATCCCCAGAACTAGGTTTGATTAGATCAATTAATTTTTGGTATTTATTATTTTGTGCAACACTTAAATTTTTTGAACTATCATCAAAGATCGCACTTGAGTAAGTTAAAGTATCATCTAACCACAATGAAAAGAAATCATTTCCAAGATCATAATGTTTTGCAATATTTTCCTTACTTCGACTTTTTGTATTTTTGATTATTTTATTTTTTATAAAATTAATTACAGGTAGATCAAGCAAGCCTGAAAATTTATAAATCACTTGAATATTTCTAGCTGTTAACTCAATTAAATCTGAAAGATTATCTGTTTCAAATTCACCTCTCATATAACTTTCGGCAAAACCGATGCTTCCACCCCAGATTAAATTATAATTAAAATTTGGATTTTTTATTTTAATATTTGCCTTTAATGATTGATCAGGGTTACCAAATTTTAATATCTCACCTTCATGGGTAGTTATTTCAAGGTATCCATTTTTAATTTTACTTAAAAATTTAAAAACTAATTTATCTGCAGCTCTATTTAATAACATTAATTTTCTACTGTTATATTGTTTCTTATTTTTATTTTTTTTTTAATAATTTTAATTCCTTTCATCCATAATTTAAAGGCCTCAAAATGGATTGCTGATATTATTTTTATAGTCATCAGAGGGTGCTTTAAATATGATTTTAATAATTGACTACTATTTAAGTTTGTTCTTTTTCCATCCTGAGATGCAAATAAAATTTTTCCATCTTGATCATATTGATCAATGATTACAGAAAGTTTTTCATCAGGGTTAAGAATTCTAAAGAAATACTTGCAATTCATTTCTATAAAAGGTGAAACATGAAATTTTTTAGAACAATTATTCTGAATTAATTTATTTTCACTATCTACCCTAAATACATAAGTATGTTGTTCACCAAATGTATTTTTCACCTCATATAATATTGATATTAATTTATCATTTTGATTGTAAACAAAAAAGATACTTAAAGGGTTGAATACATAATTAAAAATTCTTGGATAACAGAGAAGCTTAATTTTTATATTTGTAGTTTCTATTTTATTTTGTTCTAAATTTTTCCTTACCCAATCTTCAAGAGATGATCCATCACGTTCACCGTGATCTTTTTCATGAAAACTAATTAAATTAAATTTATTCAATGAAAAGAAGCTTATATCCTGATCTATTTTTCTTAACTCAGATAAATCAATTAAAAGTGAGAAAACGCTATATTTAAAATAATGCTCTTTAGGTTTGAATCGTTTATGGATTACTTTTCCGATGTATATACATGAGTTAGTCATTTAGGTATTTTAGCATTTCAATAGATGATTTTATTCCATCTTCATGAAAACCGTAACCAAAATAACTCCCACAAAAAAGTAAATCTTTTTTATTTTGCAAACTAGACAGTTCTGATTGGGCATCTAGTGCTTGTTGATCATAATAAGGATGAGTAAATTTAACTATTTTAAGTATTTTGCTCTCATCAATTTCAAAATAAGGATTAAGAGTTAAAAAAATATCCTGATCACATTTAAGGTTTTGCAACAAATTTAACCAATAAGTAATAGAGTTTTTTTCTAAATCTTTGTCATTGATTGATGAATTCCATGAAGACCATGCCTTTTTATTTTTTGGCATTACTCTTTTGTCTGTATGAATATATGCAATATTTTCTTTATAACTAAAATTAGATAAAATTTTTGTCTCTTCATTAGTAGGATTATCGATCAACTTCAAAGCTTCATCAGCGTGTGCTGCTATTACAACTTTGTCATAATCAAAAAATTCACTTTCACCTCCATAATATAAATCTAACCCTTTTGACTTTCTTATAATTTTTTTAATTTTATAATTTTTAAAGTATTCACCACTTATTTTTGAAATAACTTTATTTACATAAGTTCTACTTCTATTGTTTACGGTATACCACTGAGGTCTATTTTTTAGTTTAAAGAGCCCATGATTTTGAAAAAATTTTAAAAAGAATGTTATCGGCATTTTACTTGCTTCATAAGGTGGCATAGACCAGATTGCAGATACCATTGGGATGATATGGTAATCAATAAAGGTTTTTGAAAGTTTGTTGTTTTTTAAATATTCACCTAAAGTTAATTTTTGATCTGTAACATTTATTTGATCACTATTTTTATAAAATTTAATAATATCAAAAAACATTTTTAAAAAATTAGGATTAAACAAATTAGATCTATTGGAAAAAATTCCATTCAAACCTTTTCCACAATATTCGAAGTTTGTATTTTCTACTGATACCGAAAATGACATATCACTTTTTTCAATCTGAACATCGTTTTCTTTAAAGAAATTAATTAAATTTGGATAGGTTTGAAAATTAAATACAATAAAACCAATATCTACAGATACTTTCTTTTCATCAAAAATTAAATCTATTGTATGAGAGTGACCACCAAAATGATCTTCTTTCTCAAAAAGATCTACATGATGTTTTTTTGATAAATAATATGCAGCACTTAAGCCTGATATCCCAGAACCAACTACGGCAATTTTCATTAATGATTATGCCGCGTCTTCTTTAAACTCATCCATACTTGGACAAGTACAAAAGATATTCTTATCTCCATAAACATTGTCCACTCTTGCAACTGGTGGCCAAAATTTATTAGTTTTTAAGAACTTAGCAGGATAAGCAGCCTGCTCTCTTGAATATTTATGATCCCATACATCTGATGTAAGTTCTATATCCGTATGAGGAGCATTCTTAATAGGATTGTCTACTTTATCAAAATCGCCAGACTTAATTTTATCTATTTCAGATTTAATATTAATTAATGTATCACAAAATCTATCAAGCTCAGATAAACTCTCGCTCTCTGTTGGCTCAATCATCATAGTTCCTGCAACTGGCCATGACATTGTAGGTGCATGGAAACCATAATCGATCAATCTTTTAGCAATATCCTCCTCGGTGATACCTGTCTCACTTTTAATTGATCGAATATCAATGATACATTCATGAGCAACATTTCCATTTGAGCCTTTGTACAGAATTGGGAAATGATCTTTAAGTCTATGAGCTACATAATTTGCGTTTAATATAGCGACTTGCGTAGCTAGTTTTAAACCTTCAGATCCCATCATTTTAATATACATCCAAGAAATTGATAAAATACTTGAGCTTCCCCAAGGGGCTGCTGAAACTGCTCCTATTCCTGTAGCGGGTCCACAATCTTTAACAACTGGGTGATTAGGTAAATAAACTTGTAAATGTCTTTTACATGCAATTGGTCCCATTCCCGGTCCTCCACCGCCATGCGGAATACAGAATGTTTTGTGTAAGTTTATGTGGCAAACATCTGGACCAAAATTTCCAGGTCTTGCAATACCAACAAGTGCATTTAAGTTTGCACCATCCATATAAACTTGACCACCATGATTATGAATTAATTCACAGATATCTGTAATTTTTTCTTCAAATACTCCGTGGGTAGAAGGATATGTAACCATTAATGCTCCAAGATTTTCAGAATGCATTTCTGCTTTTTTCTTTAAATCTTCAAAATCAACATTCCCTTCTTTATCACAATCAACAACTACAACTTTCATACCAACCATTTGTGCACTAGCAGGATTTGTTCCATGTGCTGAGCTTGGTATTAAACATATATTTCTATTTTCTTCTCCTCTATCTAAATGATATTTTCGAATTACCATTAACCCTGCATATTCTCCTTGGGCACCTGCATTTGGTTGAAGTGAAACACCACTAAAACCAGTTATTGATCTTAGCCAATTTTTAAGATCAGTGAATAATGCTCTATAACCTTCCATCTGCTCTACTGGCACAAACGGATGAGGTTCAGCTAACTCTCTCCATGAAATAGGTATCATTTCTGCAGTAGCATTTAATTTCATAGTACATGATCCAAGTGCAATCATAGTTCTGTTAAGAGCTATATCTTTATCTTCTAATTTTTTTAAATATCTAAGCATCTCAGTTTCTGAATGATATGAATTGAAAACAGGATGTTCTAAATATTTTGAAGTTCTTAATAAATTTTTTGGTAAATTTGGTAAACTTACTGTTGGGTCTTCTTTTTTAATCGACTCAGCTGCATTAAAAATTTTCAACAATTGATTTACTCTATAAACATTTTTCTTTTCATCAAAAGAAACAGCCAACATTTCAGAATTTACTCTTCTAATGTTTACTTTTTGATCTAAAGCATTTTTATAGATTTGATCAGTTTTATCTTTTGTTACAATTGTAACTGTATCAAAGAAATGATCTGAATAAATTTCATATCCAGATTGTTTTAATTTATCTGCAAAATTTTTAGCTAATTGAGAAACTCTTTCTGCAATAGTTTTTATTCCATCTGGCCCGTGATAAATAGCATATGCAGCTGAAACAATTGCTAACAATGCTTGAGCAGTACAAATGTTACTTGTCGCTTTATCTCTTCTAATATGTTGTTCTCTTGTTTGAAGTGATAATCTGTAAGCTTTATTCCCATGTCTGTCTACTGACACACCAATAATTCTTCCTGGCATAGATCTTTTAAACTCGTCTTTGGTTGCAAAGAAAGCTGCATGAGGTCCGCCATAACCCATTGGAATTCCAAATCTTTGAGAGCTTCCAACTGCAATATCAGCACCTAATTCTCTTGGCGTTTTAAGTAGTGCTAAAGCTAATAAATCAGAGACTAATACTGCTTTTCCATTTTTTTTATGGATTTTGCTAATTGCTTCGCTTGGATCTTTGATGTCTCCTAAAGTTCCAGGGTATTGAAGAATTCCACAAACTAAATCCTCTTTTAATTGGTCTAATACTTTATCTTCATTACCAACCAGTACTTTTAATCCCATTGGTTCTGCTCTTGTTTGAATTACATCAATTGTTTGTGGATGACAATTTTCTGAAACAAAAACTAAATTACTATCTTTTTTGTTAAGACGATGAGCTAGCCCCATTGCCTCTGCAGCTGCAGTTCCTTCATCAAGTAAAGATGCGTTTGCAATATCCATACCTGTGAAATCAACAATCATTTGTTGAAAGTTTAGAAGCATTTCTAATCGTCCTTGTGCTACTTCAGGCTGATAAGGAGTGTAAGAAGTGTACCAACCTGGATTTTCTAAAATATTTCTTAAAATTACATATGGAGTATAAGTTCCATAGTATCCCATACCAATAAAATTTGAATAAATTTGATTTTTTTTTGAAATTGCTTTCAATTTTCTTAATGCTTCATACTCAGAATTAGACTCGCCTATGTTTAATCCATCTTTCAATTGTATTTTTTCTGGAACTGTACTTTTTATTAAATCGTCTAATGAATTATAATTAAGCTCCTTCAGCATTTTATTTTGATCTTCTTCTGAAGGTCCAATGTGTCTTTTTAAAAAGTCTTTTTGTGAGTTATGTAACATTAGCTAGCACTCTCCTTTGCAAATTTATCGTATTCTTCTTTATTCATTAAATTGTCCATTTCTGAACTATCTTTTAATTTAAGTTTAAAAAACCAAGCTGATCCCTCAGGGTCTTCGTTAATCTTAGCAGGATCATCTACAATAGTTTGGTTAGTATCTACTACTTCACCACTTACTGGAGTATAAACATCACTTGCTGCTTTAGTTGACTCAACTACTCCTGCTGTACCATCTTTTTCAACATTAGAACCTTTTTCAGGTAGTTCAGCAAAAACAATATCTCCCAACATTTCCGTTGCATGTTTTGTAATTCCAACGGTAGCAACATCGCCTTCCACTGTAATCCACTCGTGCTCTTTTGAAAATTTAACTTCACTCATTAGTTTACTCCTTTCACGTAACTTTTTTTATAAAATGGTAACCCACAAATACTTGCGGGATGCTTTTTTCCTCTTACTTCAAGTAAAATTTTTGTATCAACTTTAGAAAATCCTTTATCAATATAGCCCATTGCTATTGGACCATTTACACTTGGGCCAAAAGTTCCACTGGTAACTTCGCCAATAAGTTTTTCTGACTCATCAAATATTTTAGTTTTTTCTCTGGCAATTAGTCTACCTTCTGGCTTGATACCAACTCTAATTTTAGGGGTACCTTCTTGTATTTCTTTCATAATTTTATCAAAACCAACAAATCCACCATTTGAAATTCTCTGTTTAGAAATCGCCCACTTTAAGTTTGCTTCAATTGGTGTTTTTTCTATATCAAGTTCGTGACCATATAAGCACAATCCAGCCTCTAATCTCAAGGTATCTCTTGCCCCAAGTCCTATAAGTTGAGCTCCTTTTTCCATCAAATTATGAGTAAATTCTTCAGCAAGATCATTATTTATAGATACTTCAAAACCATCCTCTCCTGTGTAACCTGACCTTGTTACAAAAACTTTCTGATCTTTATAATCAAACCAGTTCCCTGTCATAAAATTGAGTTTTTCAACACCCTCTATTGTATTGTTTAAAATCTCAACTGACTTTGGACCTTGAATTGCAATTAATGCTCTTTGATCATCAAGAACCATTTCATATTTATCTTTAAGCAAATCTGATAAAATTTTAAAATCATTTTCTTTGCAGGCTGCATTTAAAATAATTAAATACCCTTTTTCAATTTTAGTGATTATCAAATCATCATGAATTCCTGCATTATCATTCATTAAAAAACTATATTTAGAACAATTTTGTTTCAAATTTTTTAAATCAAGTGGAAAAATTTTTTCAAGATCAGTAGTTAAATCTTCTCTACCATGAATAAATAATTGGCCCATATGGGACACGTCAAAAATTCCTGCATTTGATCTTGTGAATTTATGCTCTTCAACAATTCCTTTGCTGTATTGTATGGGCATTTCGTATCCAGCAAATTCTACAAATTTAGCTTGGTTATCTTGATGAAGTTTATTTAATGATGTTTTTTTTCCCATACTAACTCTGTCGTACCCATCTGTATTTTTGCCTGAGAGTTTTACTCCTTCGGCGAGAACTCAATCTCTTTCCAGAGTTAATATAATACGGTCCTTTTACCTGAGAGTTTCCTGGGCGGTTGCTCCTTCGGTGTCACAAAGTTTGTGATCTCTCCCGTTAACAAATACTCTAATAAATACTGTTTAATGTCAAATGTTATTAGATCGCTTTTTTTTCTGAGGTATATAAATTGTAAAATTGAAGTAAAACTGCAAAAATAACTATTGATCCTCCAATTATTACTATGAAAGGCGGTTGTTCATTTATAAACAACCATGCCCATAAAGGACCTAGTACTGCTTCTGTTAACATTATGATTCCAACCATTGCTGATGGTGTTCGTTGAGCTCCGATAGTAATAAAGATAAAACCTAATCCTAATTGTAAAAACCCAGCTAAAAATCCTAAAAAAATATCATTAGGAGATATCATTATTTTTTCTGACATTAAGTAACCTATTAACAATGCAAAAATACCTGCAACAAATTGAGCAGGAACCATATCAACTGTTGGATATTTTCTTACAACTAAAATTAATGTAGCAAAAGATATTGGCATTATGAAAGCTGCAATATTTCCAGACATTTGACCTGGAGATAAAGAGCTTCCAACCATTAGAAGTATTCCTGAAATTGCAAGAATTATTGAAGTAAGAGTAATTGCTGAAATTTTTTCTTTTAAAAAAAAATAACCAAATATTGCTAGGAAGATTGTTTGTGTTTGAATAATAAAATTAGCATTAGCAACTGTTGTGTTATACATCGCAAATACATAACCACTAAAACCGAGTGATAAAATAAATCCACCAAAGAAACCAGGAAATCCTAAATTATAAAAAGATCTAAATACTTGTTTTTTATAAGTTAAAGCTAAGTACAAGCTAATAACAATTAAGAAGAATACCGTTCTCCAAAATAATATTTGCCAAAGGGTTGCTCCTTCAAAAGACTTAACAATCAATCCTCCAAAACTAAGACTACAAGCACCTAAAAAAATTAAAAATGGTCCTGGAAGTTTTCTAATTATATTCATTATATTTGATTAAGTAAGTTCTGAGTATCCATCTCGTATAATTTAAACAAAGTTTCAGCATCAGATAAATTTATCTCTTTAAATTTTATTTTTGAACCAGGTGATATTTGTACTAAACGATCATAATCAACACTAGCTACTACACCAATTTTTGGATACCCACCAATAGTACCATGATCTGAAAGCATAATAATTGGATTTCCATCCGCAGGTACCTGGATGACTCCTTTTAACAAACCTTCTGATTTAATATTGGTATTTATAATATTTTCAATGTTTGGACCTTCTAAACGCATCCCCATTCTATCTGAAAGTTTTGATACAGAAAATTCTTTTTCAAAAAATATCTTTTTTCCTTCCTCTGAAAAATAATCGAAGTTTGGTCCTTTTATTACTCTAATATTTTCAACTTTAGAATTTATATAATTAGTCTTTTTTATACTTTGGTCTGAATTAATATTTAAGATATTTATTTTTTGACCGTTCTCTAATTTTTTTCCATTATTTGATCCAATATTTGCTTTTGTATTTATAGAACAGCTATTCCATTGAAATTTTAAATCTAATTCTCCACCAACTGCTAAATATCCATAAACTGATTTATTTGTTGAGATTAGATTAATTTCATCTCCACTTTCAATTTGATAACTCTCATAACAATTGCCATCAATTTCCGTACCACTTTTAATAATTTTAAAAACCACGTCACCAGTGACTGCTATATTAACATTTTCCCCTGAATATTTTAAATGTGGTCCTTGATATGCAAATTCTATCACTGGTGAATTTAATTTATTACCTACCAGCTTATTAACTAAACTATAATTTCTATTATCCATTGCTCCACTAAATGGAATTCCAATGTGATATAGATTGTTTCTTCCTTGGTCTTGAAAAGTTGTGTTTACTCCAGCCCTTATAATTTCGAAATTATTTGTCATTATAACTATTATAATCTTCAAGATTTATTTGTTTAAAAACTACTATATCACCAGGATTTATTAAATTAGGTTCAACTTCTTTTGAATTATCAAAAACATCTACAGGTGTATTGCCAAGTATGTTCCATCCTCCAGGACTTTCAAACGTATAAATGTTTGCAAATTGTTCAGTTAAAGCAACAGATCCTTTTGGAACTTTTACTCTTGGTGTTTCTAATCTTGGTACTCTCATATTTTCATCTAAATCACCTAAGAAAGGCATACCAGCAATAAATCCTGTCATATAACAAAAATATTCCTTACTAAAAAAATTTTCTAAAATTTTATCTCGCTTGATATTTAATTTTTCTTCTAATCTTTTTATATCTAGAGAAAATTGATCATCACAACAAACTGGAATTTCTATTTTAGCATTATTGTTATCTTGAGTTTCATTAACATTTAAATTTTCAATTAATTTTTTAACTTCTTTAAAGTTTGTTTTCTTGAGGTCATAAGAAACTATTAATTTATTATAAGAAGGAGTAAGATTATTAATACTTTCAATATTTTCTTTTTTTAAAGTTTTAAAATATTTTATTACTTCAGAGTTAACTGATTTATTTACCTCTACACCAAAATCACAATAAACAGCTGCGTCACCAAGATTTGATATATTTTTAATCATGGCATGTTATACTTCAACAATTAAGACTATGGAAATTAATATAAATTGTGATTTAGGTGAAAAATCAAAACACCATTCAAATAAATATGATCCAGATTTACTTGATATAGTAAATTCTGCTAACGTTGCATGTGGATTCCATGCTGGTGATGAAGAATCTATGAACCAAGTAGTTCAAATATCAAAAAAAAACGGTGTAAGCATTGGTGCTCATCCATCATTTAATGATCCAGAAAACTTTGGAAGACAAAGAATGAACCTTGCGCCTGAAGAGGTTAGAAAATTAATTATTGATCAATATGAAATTTTACAAAAGATTGCTCAAGATCATGGAGAAAATGTTACTCATATAAAACCACATGGAGCATTAAACAATATGGCGTGTGAGGATATTGATTTAGCAACTACATTAGCAAAAGCGATCAATGAAATAAGTAAAGATTTAATTTATTTAGTTCCTACTGGTTCTAAAATGGAACAAGCAGCTAAAAAATTAGATATGAAAATTGCCTGTGAAATTTTTGCAGATAGAACTTATGAAGATGATGGAAATTTAGTTTCTAGAAAGAAACCACATGCATTAATTACTGACCCTGAAGAAGCTAAAAAACATGTGTTAAGCATGGTAAAAAACCAGGCACTGAATTGTTACAGTGGAAAGCAAATACCTTGTGAAATCGATTCCGTGTGCATACATGGAGATAATGAAAGTTCACTTGCTACAGCAAGATCAATTAGAGAAAATTTAATTGAAAATGGGCTTAACTTAAAACCTTTAAATAAAATGGAGAAATTTTCAAAATGATAAAGCATATATTAATTACATTTTTTTTAATTTTAATAACAACAAATTCTTTTTCTGCAGGATCTGACAACTCAAAACCAAAAAAAGTAAAATCAAATTATGATAAAGCAGTTGAAGCAGTTAAGTGGGCTAAGAAATATGAAAAAAAAGGTAAACTAGAAAAAGCTAAACAGAGATATCAAAAAGCTCAAAAGCTTCTTCTTAAATCAAATAAAAAAAAACCTCTTCAAGCAGATACATTAAATTATCTTGGTTTTACGACTAGAAAGCTTGGAGATTACGAGAATGGAGAAAAATATTATCTTTTAGGTTTAGAAATTGATCCATATCATAAAGGTATTAACGAATACCTTGGTGAACTTTATGTTGTTACAAATAGAATGGATTTAGCCAAAGAAAGACTTAAAGTGTTAGAAACTTGTAACTGTGAAGAATATAACGAGTTAAAAGAAATAATAGAAGGAACAAAGAAATCTAAATACTAATTTAATGCTAGATATTCAAGATCCATTAGAAGCAAGAAAAGTTATAAGAGAAAATAACTACAAAGAACAAACTGCTGGTGCTGCTAACAAGTATGTTCAAGGAAATCTTTGTATCTTGCCAAGTAAATATGCAATGGACTTTGCTTCTTTCTGTCAAAAAAATCCAAAACCTTGTCCATTAATTGGATTTGGTACAAAAGGAGATCCTTCATTAAAAGATCTTGGTGATATTGATATTAGAACTGATGTTCCTCAATATAGAGTATGGGAAAAAGGAAAATTAATTGATGAACCATATGATATTAAAAAATATTGGAATGAAGATTTAACAACTTTTGTTCTTGGATGCTCAATGTCTTTTGAACTGCCTTTGCTGGAGGCTGGAATTCCAATTCAGCATATAGAAAACAATACTATTGTTCCAATGTATAAGACTTCAATAGATTGTGAACCTGCGGGGCAGTTTTCAGGAAAACTAGTTGTGTCTATGAGACCATTAAATTCAAAGGATACGATTAGATCAATTCAAATTAGCTCTAGATTTCCTGCTGTACATGGTGCACCTATACATGTTGGTAATCCTGATGAAATTGGAATTAAAGATATAATGAAACCTGAATATGGTGATCCACCTAAAGCAATAAAGAACAATGAAATTCCTGTATTTTGGGCATGTGGAGTTACTCCTCAATCAGTTTTGGAGAATTCAAAGCCTGATTTTTGTATTACTCATAGTCCAGGTAAAATGCTTATTACTGATAAATTAAATAACGATCTTGCTGCTTTTTAATTAATTTCCTAAAAAAACTTTAGTAACTTTTTCATTATCAATTAAATCCTCTGATTTGCCATCGATAACTAATCTTCCACTTTCTAAAACGTATCCTCTATCAGCCATACTTAATGCCAATCTTACATTTTGTTCTACAAATAAAATTGAAATTCCTTCAGCTACAATGTTTTTAAAAATTTTTATAAGATCTTTCATAACCATTGGCGATAAACCTAAAAAAGGTTCATCAACCATTAAAAGTTTTGGTAATCCCATCATGCCTCTTGCAATAGCTAACATTTGTTGCTCACCGCCAGACATTGTTTTTGCTAACTGATCTGATCTAGTTTCTAACTTTGGAAAGATTTTATAAACCTTACTCAATGAATTTGACAATTCTTCTTTTGCTTTTGGGTGCCAAGCACCCAACAAAAGATTTTGTTTAACTGTAAGATGAGGAAATACTCTTCTTCTTTCAAGCACATGTGAAATTCCTAATTCAGTTCTTCTATGAGTTGGAATATTTGAAATTAAGGTTTTATCAAAAGTGATAGATCCTTTTTTATGCTCAACTAAATTACTTATAGTATTTAAAACTGTACTTTTTCCAGATCCATTCGGTCCTAAAAGTGCAACCATTTCAGCTTTATTAACATTAATTGAAACATCCCAGATGACCTGAAAATCATCATACAAAACATCAATATTTTTTACATCAAGCAGCATCAAATGTTCCTAAGTAAGCATCAATAACTTGTCTATTGTTTTGAATATCCTTTGGTTCTCCAAACGCAATTCGTTTTCCCTGATCTAAAGCCAATACATTATCAGAAATCTCCATTATAATATTAATGTTATGTTCAATTGTAATAATCGTTACTCCTGTCTTTTTTAATTTTTTAACAAGTTCTACAAGTCCAGGAATAGTTTTTTGATCTACACCTCCAGTTACTTCATCCATCAAAAGAAGCTTAGGATCAATAGCCATTGCTCTAGCCATCTCTAATCTTTTCCTTTGTCCAGTTGATAGTTCTTTTGCAAAGTGATGTCTTTTCTCAATCAAATCTACAAAATCAATAATTTCTAATGCTCTATCTCTTGCTCTTTTAATATCTTTCTCTTTTACAAATGCTCCAATCATGACATTTTCAAGCAATGTTTGATCTGCAAATGGTTTTAGTTTTTGAAAGGTTCTCCCTACTCCAAGGTTACTAATTTTATCAGGACTAATTCCAAATATATCTTTGTCAAAAAATTTAACTTTTCCAGTGTCAGGTTTTGTAAAACCAGTTATCAAATCAAATAAAGTAGATTTACCTGCACCATTAGGTCCAATCACTCCTAATATTGAACCCTCTTCAACGTCAAAAGAAATATCTCTATTTGCATGAATACCGCCAAAAGATTTGCTTAGATTTTCAACTGTTAATATTTTCATCGTTGTTTCTTTCTTTCTAAAATATCTTTTGGGACAAATGAAATAAGACCGTTTGGCCTAAAAATACAAATAATCATTAAAATTAATCCATAAAAAATTAAATCAATAGCACCGCCTGTTCCTCCTAAGTAAATTCTAGAATATTCTGAAATTGGTATAAGAATTGCCGCTCCAATAATTGGGCCCCAAACATTTCCAATTCCACCTAGCACTGTGATTAATAAAACTATAATTGATATCTCAATATTAAAAACTCTATCAGGATCGATAATTAGAATATATTGAGCAAACAAACTGCCCATGGGTGCCATGATCATTGCTGAAATAACATAAGCTATGATTTTATAATTAGAAACATTGATGCATAAACTTAAGGCTGCTTGTGGATCATCTCTAACTGCTCTCAACCTATAACCCAATTTAGATCTACTCAACAACCAAACTAAAAAGAAAGTTATTAAAAAAAATATTAAAAAGACATAATAATAAGGAACTTTGCTACTATGAAATTGTAATGCAGACCAAGAATCTTCTGGTGTCATAGTTACCCATAAACCTGATGCGGCTCCTACTAAGTCCCATCTTTGAAAAACTACTTGGAAACTTATCCCAATTAACAAAGTAGCAATAGCAAAATAGTGACCGCTTAATCTGAGCATTGGTATACCGATTAAGACAGCAAAAATTGCTGAAACAAACATACCAAAAAATATACTGATCCATGGTGTTATTCCGTATTCCATATAAAAAAATGAGGTTGCATAAGCACCGATTCCAAAAAATGCTCCATGACCTAAACTTATTTGACCAGAAAAACCTGCAATTACATTCCAAGATTGTGCCATCACTGCATGCATAAAAATCATAATAAATAAATGCAGATAAAACGAATTCATTCCAAACAATGGAAGTGTAAACAAAAGTATAATTAAGCCAACAATAATAGAAATTACTCTATTATTTGTATTCCAAATTGGTTCTGATTTTGCAATTAATAACTTACTATCCATCAATACCTGCCAAAAAGACCTTGAGGTTTATAAATCACAACCAAAAGATAAATTGCAAAAACATATAAAAGTTTAAATGATGGATCGATCAATAATCCACCTAGAGATTCTACAAGACCTATAATTATACCCGCATACAAACACCCAATGATACTTCCAAAACCTCCTAATGCTACTGCAACGAAAGCAAATAAAGCAAAATTTATACCAACATCTGTAAAAATAAAAAAATAATTAGCCATCATTCCACCAGCTACTCCTACACAACCAAGTCCAATCGCCCAACCTATTGCAAACATTTTATTTGATGGTATTCCTAGAATTTCTGCAGCATGTCTATCTTGTGCTGTTGCTTGAAGAGCTAATCCTGTTTCTGTCTTTGTTACAAACCAATACAAACCAAAAAAAGCAACTAAACAGACAAGACTTGCATAAAGTTGTGGTTGACCAATAAATACAGATCCAATCTCAATACGTCCTTCCAATAAAGGCTTATCAACATTTCTAAAGTCTGGAGTCCATAGTAATTGAGCAATTGATCTAATAAAAATAGATAATCCAAATGTTGCGCAAATTTGGATAAGCATTTTTGCTTTTAAGATGTATCTAATTAAAAAATAATGAGTAGCAATTCCACAAAATGCCAATAAAAGAATTGTTATTGGTATTGAAAACAATGGATCCAAACCAAACAAAGACCAAAGCCAAAATGACGAGAACATTGATAACATTAAATGCTCTCCGTGAGCAAAATTTACAATCTCCATCAAACCAAAAATTAAACTCAAACCTGCTGCGATTAATGCATAGATTAATCCCATCATTAAGCCTGTGACTATAGCTTGAATTATAATTTCAGAAGTCATTTGGTTTATTATTAAAGTATATATAAAGAATGTATATATTAAACAAATACTTCTTAAGCATTTATAAAATAAAAAACTAAATCATTGAATTGATCAATTGAATAGTATTAAATTAATTATTTAAAAATTAAACAAGAGGGAAAAAAATGAGAAAATTAATTCTTACAGTATTCACTTTTTTTTCATTAGTATCTGCGCCAGCGATTAGTTACGCAGAAGATGTAAAAATTGGAGTACTATATCCACTTACTGGACCTGTTGCTCAGGTTGGTAAAGATGCTGTAGCAGCAGTTAAGACTGCACTAGATATCATCAATAACAGCCACAACATTCCAGGTATGCCACTTGCAAAAGATGCAGGATTAAAAGGATTAGGTGGAGGTAAAATATCAATCGTTGTTGGAGATCATGGTGGGAAACCAGATATTGGTGTTGGTGAAACTGAAAAAATGTTAAATTCTGATAAAGTTCATGCAATGTTTGGAGCTTACTACTCGTCAGTAACTGGTGCTGCTAGTCAAGTTTCTGAGAGAGCAGGAATACCTTGGGTAAATGGTGAATCTACTTCTCCAAAATTAACAACAAGAGGATTTAAATACTTCTTTAGAGTTACTCCACATGATGGGGAGTTTACTCAGCTTATGTTTGAATTCATGAATGACTTTAACAAAAAGAATAGTAACAAGTTAAAGACTCTGGGTATTATTCATGAAGATACATTGTGGGGTTCTGATAGTGGTGGAACTCAAGACAAAATGGCTAAAGAACAAGGTTATGATGTTGTAGAAAAAATCAGCTACAAAGCTAAAACAACAACTTTAAGTTCTGAAGTACAAAGATTGAAAGCAAAAAATCCCGATGTTTTATTGCCTTCATCTTATACAGCTGATGCATATTTATTTTTAAATACTGCAAAAGAACTTGATTATAATCCTAAACTTTTAGTTGCTCAAAATGCTGGTTATACAGATCCTAAATTCATAGACACAATGGGAAGCAAAGCAGAAGGTGTAATTACAAGATCACCTTTCAATACTGACTTAGCAAAAACTATTCCTATGATTGGAACTGTGAATGATATCTTTAAGACACATTCTGGTGGAAGAGATTTATCAGATGTACCTGCAAGAGCATTTACAGGTTTTATGGCTTTGGCTAATGCAATTAACAATGCTGGATCAACAGATCCTGAGAAGATCAGACAAGCTCTAGTTAATCTAGATATGTCATCTGAGTCTTTAATTGTTCCTTACAGAGGAATTAAATTTGGTGCAGATGGTCAAAACGAGAAGACTAGAGGTATTTTAATGCAAGTTCAAAATGGAAAATACTGCACAGTATATCCATTTGAATTAGCAGCTTGTGAGTTAAAATATCCTATGCCTACTTGGTCTGAAAGATAATTTAATTGAAACACAATTATTAAGGCGGTCAAAGTTTTGACCGCCTTATTTTTATTCTTTTGATTGCAATCTTCTTAAATTAAAATAATAATTAAACATCTTGATTGAAGAGCTCATAATTCTAACTCAAATTATTTTTATTACTATTATCTTAACTGCAGATAATGCTGTGATAGTTGGTTCTATCGCCTCAAATTTTGTACCTAAAAATAGAAAACAAATAATCTTGTGGGGTGTAATTGGAGCATTTGTTTTTAAAATATTTTTTGCAATCTTTGCTACTTTTTTATTTGAGTTTTATTTTATAAAAATTTTAGGTGGGTTATTATTGGTATGGATAGTTAATGATTTAAGAAAAGATCTAGTTGATATCAAGAATATAAAACCTTCAGTTAAAAAAATAAAACAACCATCATACATAAATAGTATAGGTAAAGTATTATTTGCTGATCTGATGATCAGTTTTGATAACGTAATTGGAGTTGTTGCTGCTGCTCAAGGGTATTTTGGTTATATGATTTTTGGGCTTGTCTTATCAGTCGTTCTTACTGGAGCATTAGCCACTTACATGGCTAATTATATTCAAAAACATATCTGGATAGCATACATTGGTTTAATATTTATTTTAGTTGTTGGTCTACAATTAATTATAGGTGGTTTGGTAGATCTTGAGATATTAAATATTAATGAACAATTTAAAAAATACTTTTAATTAAAAGAGTATTTTTTTGAGGGGAATTTTCTTGTTTTAACCTCATTTGCATATTTAGAAACTGCTTTTGATATATCCCTCTTAATATTCAAATATTTCTTAACAAATCTAAATTTGATTGGATTTAAACCTATTAAATCATCGAATACCAAAATCTGACCATCACAATTATTAGATGCGCCTATCCCAATTGTTGGAACACTAACACTTTTAGTTACTTGTTTTGCTAATGATGTTTGAACACACTCTAAAACCATACAAAATGAACCAGCTTCTTCAACTAACTTTGCGTCTTTCATAATATTTTCTTTTTCACTTTGTTTCTTACCTTTAAATTTAAATGTTTTATCTGACTGTGGTAAAACTCCTATATGACCCATTACAGGTATATTATTTTTTACTAAAGTTTTAATAATGGTTATAATTTTCTCTCCACCCTCTAATTTAACCCCATCACATTTAGTTTTTTTCATTATTAATTTTGCGTTTTTCAATGCCTCTTTAGGATTGCGATAAGTGTTATGAGGCATATCAACAATCATTAAACTTTTTTTGATGCCCATACGAACACTCTTGGAATGTTCAATCATTGTATTCAAAGTTACTTCTCTAGTAGACTTGTAATTATATAAAACTGATCCAAGTGAATCCCCTACTAAAATTAGATCACAATAATTATCTAAAACTGAAGCAATATTTTTAGAATAGGCGGTTAAGGTTACTAATTTAGTTTTATTTTTTTTCTTAATAAAATCTAAAATCTTTTTATTCATCGACTTACCAAGAGCCGGTATTTTCCATCGAAGCCCAAGGCTCTTTAGGCTCTAAGTTTCCTTCCTGTAGTATTTCTATTGAAATTTTATCAGGTGATCTAACAAATGCCATATGACCATCTCTTGGTGGTCTATTTATAGTGTAACCCATGTCCATTAATCTTTGGCATGTTTCATAAATATTATCTACTCTATATGCAAGATGACCAAAATTTCTAGAACCTTCCCCTAGCTCATCTCCATCCCAATTATAAGTTAACTCAATTTCTGCCTTTTCATCATTAGGGGCTGCAAGAAAAATTAAAGTGAATCTTCCTTTTTCATTCTCCATTCTTCTTGTTTCTTTTAGGCCAAGACCTTCGCAAAAGAATCTTAATGACTCATCTACGTCTTTAATTCTGATCATTGTATGTAAATATTTCATAAGATGTTTTTATAATTAAAATTACTCTAATTCAATAGTACTTGGGGGCTTAGAGGTAATATCATAAACCACTCTATTAATTCCTCTTATGCTATTAACAATTTTGTTAGAGATAGTTTGCATAAATGATTTTTTAAATTCATAAAAATCAGCAGTCATTCCATCTTCAGAGGTAATTGCTCTTAATAAGCATAGATATTCATATGTTCGGTTATCACCCATAACTCCAACTGTTTTTACTGGAAGTAATGCTGCATAAGCTTGCCAAATCTTGTGGTAAAGACCATAATCTCTTAAAGCTTGAATAAAATAATGATCAGCTTCTTTTAAAATTTTTATTTTTTCATTAGTAATAATACCTGGCATTCTGATTGCTAAACCAGGACCAGGAAATGGATGTCTTGAAATTATTTCATGACTCAAATTTAATTCTAAACCTAATTTTCTAACTTCATCTTTAAATAAAAATTTTAATGGCTCTACTAGCTTTAAATTCATTTTTTTTGGCAAACCACCTACATTATGATGTGATTTTATTTTAGAAGTTTGACTTCCAGTAACAGACTTACTTTCAATTAAATCTGGATACAAAGTACCTTGTGCCAAAAATTTTACATTTTTTATTTTCTTCGCATACCTTTCAAAAATTTTAATGAATAGATTTCCTATTATTTTTCTTTTTTTCTCTGGATCAGATACATTTTTTAATTTACTTAAAAATTCCTTCTCAGCATTCACATAGATTAAGTTCATTTTTAATCGTTTTTTAAAAGTTTGAACGACCTGAACTTCCTCATTTTTTCGTAACAATCCAGTGTTTACAAAAATACAATATAATTTTTTACCTATTGCTTTATTCAATAACTGAGCAACCACGCTACTGTCCACTCCCCCAGATAAAGCACAAATTACTTTATTATCTCCAACTTGATCTCTGACATCTTTGATTAATTTTCTCTTTTGATCTTTTGAGGACCAATTTTTCTTAATTTTACAAATAATAAAAATAAAATTACTAATCAGTTTTTTTCCATTTTCTGTATGAGTTACCTCTGGATGAAACTGGACACCATAATAATTTTTGATTTTATCTTCTACAATAGCAAATTTTGAATTTGAGCTTGATGCAATTACTTTAAAATTTTTTGGTAATTTGGATACTTGATCTGCATGACTCATCCAAACTACTTTAGATTTTTTTGCACCAAAAAAATTATTTGTTAAGAGGCTATTATTTTTTTTAATTACTTTTGCTAATCCAAATTCACGATGTTTTGATTGCTTAACTCTACCCCCATTAAGTTTAGATAATATTTGATGTCCAAAACAAATTCCAAGAACTGGTATATTTAAATCTAAAATCTTCTTATCAAATGAATACTTGTTGATTTGATAAACATTTAGAGGACCTCCTGATAAAATTATACCTTTTACACTGTTGTCAATTTGATTAAGTTTAATTTTTTTATGACTTACAATATCTGAGAAAACACCCAGTTCTCTTATTCTTCTAGCTATTAATTGAGTAAATTGTGAACCAAAATCTACAATTAAGATTTTGTTAAGGTTATTATCAAGACTCATTACTTGGTTCTAGATTTTTTAAAGACTCTAAAATTTCATTATTTTCATCACATAATGACTTACATACTTGAACAAATGTATCAGACAATTCTTTAACTTTATCATAATTAGATTTTTCTAATGCAATTTTCATTAGCATTAAAATTGCATCTTCATTTTGAGGATCAATTAATAAAGTGGTTTCTAAATTATATTCCTCTTTTCTTTTATCTTCTTCGTGATTATAAATTTTTGCTAAGTACAAATATGAATTTGCATCCTTTGGATTAAACACGATATTTCGCTCAAATAGAAATCTCGCATCCTCATATTTTTCTTTTTCATACAATTTAATTGCTTCATTAAAAAAATTTTCTTTTGAAAATAAATTTGATTGAAATGAAACAAATAAAACAACCAGTGAAATCAATTTCAAAATTTTATTCATTAATATTTACTGTCATTTTTGATTACATCTACATTATGAACCATACTTTCGTAAAATCCAGCTTTAGTAATTTTAACAAATTGTGGTTTATTTCTCAATTTTACAATTTCTTTTGAACCAAGATAACCCATGGATGATTTAAGACCACCAATTAATTTAAATATAATACTGCTAACATCTCCTTTGTATTTAACAAAACCTTCGACTCCTTCTGGAACATATTTTGATGTATCTTTTTGCTTTGTTTGAAAATACCTATCTGCTGAACCTTTGTTCATAGCGCCTACTGATCCCATCCCTCTAAAACTTTTAAATAATTTTCCATTTTTCTTGATTAGTTTACCAGGTGTTTCATCAGTACCTGCAAATAATGAACCTATCATTACAGCATCTGCACCTGCTGCAAAAGCTTTTGCCAAATCACCAGAATATTTTATACCGCCATCAGAAATTATTTTTACATTTTTATTTTTAAGACCATTCCTTACAGATAAAATTGCACTTAATTGAGGAACACCTATTCCTGCTACTAACCTTGTTGTGCAAATTGATCCTGGTCCAATCCCAACTTTAATAATATCAACCCCTAATTTAATCAAAAATTTTGCTGCTTCTGGTGTTGCAATATTTCCGGCACATAATGCAATATTTTTATTTTTAATTTTTTTTATATATTTAACTATTTCTCCTACTTTTTTTGTATGACCATGAGCAGTATCTACTACAATTAAATCAACACCTTCTCTAAGTATTGCTTTTGCTCTATCGAATTCGGCAATTGATGCTCCAACTGCTGCACCAACTAATAATTTATATTTTTTTACTTTTTTAATTTCTAAGATTTGTTTTTTGATATCTAAATTTCTGTGAATGACCCCTATTCCTCCAGCTTTACCAATTGCTATAGCCATATTGCTTTCTGTAACAGTATCCATAGCAGATGATAAAAGTGGAATTTTAAGCTTTAAATTTGTTGTTAAATTTACTGATGTATTTACTTCAGATGGTAATATTTCTGAATACTTAGGAGCTAAAGTAACATCATCAAAGGTAAGTGCTTCTTTTATAGGAACCATGATCTTTTATATACGATTCCTTTTAATTTTAAAGTCTCTATCTAAGTTTTTTACAGATTATAAAACTTTCTTTAGAATCTTTTCTACTCGATTTAGGTTTAAAAACCTTAACTTCTTTAAAATATTTTTTACCTTCTGCGACTATTTCGTTGAAAGTTCCACCCATAAAGATTTTAGAAATAAAATAACCATTTTCATTCAACAAATCTTTAGCAAAAACCATTGCTTCTTTACAAAGTTCGCCTGTTTGAATTGAGTCTATATTTTTAATACCAGTTGTATCAATAGCCATGTCCGACATAATCACATCTGCTTTGCCATTCAGACTTTTTGTGACTTCATCTTGTACATTTGCTTCAGTAAAATCTCCTTGAATTTGAACACTATTTCCAATTGGTTCCATTTTTTTAAGATCTATAGATATTAATTTTCCACTTTTAGCAGTCTTAATAGCGTATTGAGACCAACTCCCAGGTGCTGCTCCGATATCAACTACAGACAAACCTCCCTTAAAAATTTTAAATTTTTCATCTATTTCCATTAGCTTATAAGCTGATCTTGCCCTGTATCCATCAACCTTTGATTGCCTAACATAGATATCTCTACGTTGTTTATTTACCCAATTTTTAGAAATTTTATTTTTTTTCAATTTTTATTAAATCTTAACTTCATCTCAATTTCATCTCCATCAACAGTTTTAACTTTGGAAATAAAATTTTTATTATTCCTTATTTGATCGTTATTTTTTCCAGCAAAGTGAACTATTCCTATTTGATGATTTGGAAGATAAGGTTCCACTAAAGTATTTTTATTTTTATCAAATTTTAATGCCTCAATTAATGTCCAATTACAATAAGCTGGTAAAATTTCAACATCAAGCTCATCGTTATAGATTGTAATATTCATGGCTATTTGTTCTGATCCCCAAATTTTACCTGATTTAAGAGCAGTTTTTAAATTTTTTTGCCAAATATTCCAATGAGGAGCTTCGGCCTCTAACGCAAATGCTCCAATATTTAAGTGTGGTTTTAAAGCAACTTTTCTTGCAATTTTTTCTGAAAATCCAGAGGACTTTGCATGTTTGTAGTTTTGAGATTTTATTCTAGCAAAACTTCCAAAAAACCATTCCGCTCTCAACACTCTTCCGTAAGCTCTATCGGCTGTTGTTGATATTGATAGTTTTTTATTTTCACAACCTTTAAAATAAAGTTCAATAGCTTCCCATGAATTTACCCAAGCGTCTGCATCGATCCATAAATATTTTTTATAATTTGGAAAATACTTTGGGAGAAAAGCTCTAGAGACTTGACTTTTTAGCCATTCTTTTCCTTTAATTTTAAAATCAGGAACTTCAATATCCCATTCAGCAGATTTAATTTCATCGACCTTTTTTGATAGGATTCTCTTTTGATCCTCAGTTAATCCAGCATCTAAAATACAAATTGCTGTTTTTTCACTCTCTTTAAAGATTTTTATGGATTCTACCAATTCATCTAACAATTCAAAATAGTTTGAGTCAGCTAGGGAGATTATTACATTTTCTTTCATTACAAGATATCTTCGAGATCATCTTGTTCATTTTTAAAATTATGATCCTCATACTGTTTTTTTAATTTTTGATAATGAAAAAAACTTATAGGAAGAACTCCTAAGTAAATAATTGCACTGATAGAAATTACATTAAATGGATAGATCAAAAGTAATCCAAAAAATAAAACAATTCCAAATAATAAAAAAATAGTCGTACTTCTTTGAATAACTATTTTTTTAAATGAATAACTCGGAAATTTACTTATCAAAAGTAAGGAAGTTATAATAAAAAATATAGGCACAATAATATTATAATTAATCTGAATTATTTCAAAACTTGTCATGCTAAAAATCAGTGGCGTCAAAACAAGAACTCCTCCTGCAGGAGAAGGAACACCTTCAAAAAAATTATCTCTCCACGATGGCTCTTGTCCTGTGTTTACGTTAAAACGTGCTAATCTAAGTGCTACACAAATGACATAAATTAAACATATTAACCAACCTAGTCTCCCTAGTTCATTCAATTTCCAAAAATACATTATAAATGCTGGAGCAACTCCAAAACTTATCATATCAGTTAATGAATCGAGTTCTTTTCCAACTTTTGAAGTTCCTTTAATTAATCTTGCAATTCTTCCATCCAAACCATCAATAACAGCTGCAATAATTATAGCTATAATAGCAAATTCATATCTTCCATCTAAAGCAAATCTAATTGAGGTTAACCCTATACATACTCCTATTAGTGTAAGCATATTAGGAAGTATTACTCTTGCAGATTTTTTTTCTGGTACAATTTTAAAATTGTTTTTTGGTGGTTGCATAACTATCTTTTAGCTAGAAGAGTCTCCCCTGATATTGCTGTTTGACCAATTTTCACTAATGGCTCGTAATTTTCATAGTAAACATCAGCTCGACTTCCAAACCTAATCATACCAATTCTATCGCCTTGATTAAGTGTTTGATCTTTATTTGTCTCACATACAATTCTTCTTGCAACCAGACCTGCTATTTGAACTATTACAATGTCATTCCCATGATTATCTTTTAATTTGTAATAATTTCTTTCATTATCTTCACTTGCTTTATCTAAAGACGCGTTTAAAAATTTTCCTGGTTTATACAAAATGTCCTCAACCTTCCCTGAACAAGGTGTTCTGTTTACATGACAATCAAAAACATTCATAAAAATGCTAATCTTTTTAAATTTTTTATTTTCTAAATTTAATTCTTTTGGCCCCTCAACCTCTTCAACTTTGATAACTTCACCATCTGCAGGGCTTACAAGATAATTATCATCACCAATGACTGTTCTCTCAGGATCTCTAAAAAAATAATAAACCCAAACAGTTAACAATAATCCAATTAATCCTAAAAAATTATTAATGATTAAAAAAATTATAGTTATGAATGCAGCTATAACTATAAACTTGTACCCTTCGGTATGAATTTTTGGAAATATCTTGCTAAACATAATCTTCTATTTGCTAATTTTTGATTAATATGTATATAAAAACTTCAAATTCAATTAATAAGATATTTTTTTTTAATGAGTAAAATCAAGGTAAATAATCAAGTAGTCGAGCTTGATGGTGATGAAATGACTCGTATTATATGGGAGTTTATTAAAAACAAACTAATTCTTCCATATCTAGATCTAGGTATTGAATACTACGATTTAGGAATGAAAAGCAGAGATAATACTGATGATCAAATCACGATAGACTCTGCAAATGCAATTAAAAAAATTGGTGTAGGAATAAAATGTGCAACAATTACTCCTGATGAAGCAAGAGTAGAAGAATTTGATCTAAAAAAAATGTGGAGATCTCCAAATGGTACAATCAGAAATATTATTGGAGGCACAGTATTTAGAGAACCAATTATTTGTAAAAATATACCAAAACTAGTTCCTTCTTGGACTGATCCTGTCATCATTGGAAGACATGCTTTTGGTGATCAGTATAGAGCAACTGATTTTAAAGTACCTGGAAAAGGAAAAATGGAAGTTAAATGGACTTCAGAGGATGGAAAAGATGAAATCAAATATGAAGTGTTTAATTTCACAGGTCCAGGAGTAGCATTATCAATGTATAATTTAGATAAATCTATAGAAGACTTTGCAAGATCTTGTTTTAGCTATGGCCTTATTAAAAAATGGCCAGTGTACATGTCGACAAAAAATACAATTTTAAAACAATACGATGGTAGATTTAAAGACATTTTCCAAGAAGTTTTTGATAAGGAATATAAGCAAGAATTCGAAAAACATAATTTAACTTACGAGCACAGATTAATTGATGACATGGTTGCATGTGCAATGAAGTGGAGTGGAAAATACATTTGGGCATGTAAAAATTATGATGGAGATGTTCAATCAGACACTATGGCTCAAGGTTATGGATCATTAGGTTTAATGACAAGTACACTGTTAACTCCTGATGGAAAAGTAATGGAGGCAGAGGCTGCTCATGGAACAGTAACTCGACATTATAGAATGCATCAAAAAGGAAAAGAAACTTCAACTAACCCTATTGCATCAATCTTTGCTTGGACTAGAGGATTAGCGCATAGAGGAAAATTAGATAACAACCAAGAATTAATTAATTTTGCTCAAACTTTAGAAGCTGTGTGCATTGAATGTGTTGAAAATGGTTCTATGACAAAAGATTTGGCAATCCTAGTTGGTCCAAACAGTAAGTTTTTAACTACTAATCAGTTTTTAGACGAAATTGATGGTAATTTGAAAAAAAAATTAAACTAAACTTTTAATTTTTTCAAAAGCTTCTTCAATTTTAGATTGATCTTGTCCTCCAGCTTGGGCAAAGTCTTTTCTTCCTCCACCACCTTTACCACCAATAATTTCAGATCCAACTTTAACAAATTTAACTGCATCATATTTACTAATCATACTATCTGTGACACCTACGGCAATTCCAACTTTGTCATCCTTACTAGCAAAGACGACCACAATACCTTCATTTAATTCTTTTTTTCCTTTATCGACAAGTTTTCTTAATTCTTTTGGTGGAAGACCATCAATTTTTTGAAGTCTTAACTTAACTCCATTGATCTCTTCATCTTTGATAATGTTTTTTGAGGTATCTTGTAAAATTAAATTAACTGATAAAGTTTCTAATTGTTTAGTTAAGTTTTTTATTAAAGTTTTTTGTTCAGATTGATCTAGAGTTGGTTTTCCACCTAAATTAATAATTTGCTGACTTAGATCTTTAATAGTTTCCTCATCTTTTTCTGCAGAAATATTTGATAACTTTTCTTTATTTTTTAAATAATCCTCTAATTGCTTATCTCTTAAAGCCTCAATTCTTCTAACTCCTGCTGCAATAGATGACTGGCTGATAATTTTAAATTTACCGATGTCACCAGTATTTTTAACGTGCGTTCCTCCACATAATTCTGTTGAGAAATATTTACCGTCCTCATCTCCCATCGATAAAACTCTCACTTCATCTCCATATTTTTCACCAAATAAAGCTAAAGCCCCATTTTCTACAGCTTCACCAGGTGTCATTAATCTTGTTTTTACCTCAGATTTCTTTGAAACCATGCTGTTAACAAACTCTTCTATTTTATCAATCTCCTCATTCTGAATAGGCTTCATGTGACTAAAATCAAATCTCAATCTACTTGGTTCAACTAAAGAGCCTTTTTGGGTTACATGATCACCAAGCACTCTTCTTAATGATTCATGTAGAAGATGAGTTGCTGAGTGATAAGCTCTAGTATTGTCTCTTCTCTCTACATTAATTTTTAATTCAACACTATCTTGTAATTTTACAGATCCACTTACTACTTTTCCATAATGAACAAATAAATCACCTAATTTTTTTTGAACGTCAGTTACCTCAAATTTAAAATCATTTGATACAATTTCACCAGTATCTCCTACCTGTCCCCCAGATTCTCCATAAAAAGGTGTTTGATTAACAATAATCATACCTTCATCATTTTCATTTAGTTGATCAACTTCTTTGTTGTCTTTAAGTAAAGACAAGACAACACCTTCTGCTTGATTAGTTTCGTAACCTAAAAATTCTGTTGCTTCTAATTTGTCTTTAATTCCAAACCAAACATCTTCTACAGCAGCATCCCCAGAACCTTTCCAATTTTTCTTGGCAAGTTCTCTACTTTCTTTCATCAATGATTGAAACTTTTCAGTATCAATTGACATTGATTTATTTTTTAGAATATCTTCTGTAAGATCTAAAGGAAAACCATAAGTGTCATATAATTTAAATGCAACTTCACCAGGCAACACTTTATCTATTTTGGATATTTCATCATTTAAAATTTTTATTCCTCTATCAAGAAGAACCAAAAATTTCTCTTCTTCCATTTTTAAAGTTTCTTTAATTAAAGATTCTGCTCTAATTAACTCTGGATAATTTCCAGACATTTCATCTTTAAGAGTATCAAATAAATTATAAAAAACTGGTTCTTTAGATCCAAGTAAATGAGAATGTCTCATCCCTCTTCTCATAATTCTTCTAAGAACATATCCTCTTCCCTCATTCGAAGGTAGAACTCCTTCAGCAATTAAAAATGAACTAGCTCGCAAGTGATCTGCTATTACTCTAAAACTTGAAAGATTTGTTTTATCTGATTTTACTTTTACAATTTCAGAGGCAGCATTAATAATTTTTTTAAAATGATCAGTTTCATAATTATCATGTGTGCCTTGTAATAAAGCAGCTATTCGCTCCAGACCCATACCGGTATCAACGGAAGGTTTTGGAAGATTTATTCTCTTATCTTTTGTAACTTGCTCAAACTGCATGAAAACTAAGTTCCAAATTTCAATAAACCTATCTCCATCCTCATCTTTTGTTCCGGGCAAACCCCCAAATAAATGATCACCGTGATCAAAAAAGATTTCAGAACAAGGTCCGCATGGCCCTGTCTCACCCATTGACCAAAAATTATCTGAGGTTGCTATTTTTATTATTCTATCATCACTAAAACCTGCTATTTTCTTCCAAAAATTGAAGGCTTCATCATCTTCATGAAATACTGTTACATATAGTCTGTTTTTATCTATTCCAAAGTCTTTTGTTATTAAATTCCAAGCATAATGAATTGCTTGCTCTTTAAAGTAATCACCAAATGAAAAGTTTCCTAACATTTCAAAGAAAGTATGGTGACGAGGAGTGTAACCAACATTTTCTAAATCATTATGTTTACCTCCGGCTCTTACACATTTTTGTGAAGTTGTAGCTCTTACATAATCTCGTTTTTCTAATCCAGTAAATACATTCTTAAATTGAACCATCCCAGAATTTGCAAACATCAAAGTTGGATCATTATTTGGAACCAAATTACTAGACTCCACAATTTTATGATCATTACCTTCAAAATACTTTAAGAAAGTATTTCGTATTTCATTTAAAGATTTGTCTGCCATATTTTTAAAATACAGCTTTTTTATTCTATGTCTAGATACAGTAAGGGAAAAAAGGCGCTTAAATTAAGCGCCTTTTATTAATAAAGATGACCTATTAATTCTTTTTAGATGAAGGAGTAGCTTCAGCTTTTGCTTCTTCTTCTTTTTCAGCTACTTTCTTTTCTTTTTCTAATTTTTCAGGATCTATTGGGTTTCCTTCTATTTTTTTAGAAATCACACCAGCTTTTTCTCTAATTGCCATTTCAATTTCTGCAGCAACTTTAGGATTTTGAGCCAGATAGGTCTTAGCATTTTCTCTACCTTGACCAATCTTCTCACCTTTGTAAGCATACCATGCACCTGATTTTTCAATTATATCTGCTTTAGAACCAAGATCGACTAGTTCTCCCATCTTGCTAATTCCTCTTCCATACATCAAATCAAATTCAACTACTTTAAATGGTGGCGCTACTTTATTTTTAACTACTTTTACTCTTGTAGAGTTACCAATAATTTCATCTTTATCTTTGATAGCGCCTATTCTTCTAATATCCATTCTTACTGATGAATAAAATTTAAGTGCATTTCCACCTGATGTAGTTTCTGGACTTCCAAACATTACTCCAATTTTCATTCTAATTTGGTTAATGAAAATCATCATTGTATTTGTGTTTGAAATTGAACCTGTTAATTTTCTTAATGCCTGACTCATTAATCTTGATTGAAGACCAACATGATGATCTCCCATCTCGCCTTCGATTTCAGCTTTTGGCGTTAAAGCAGCAACAGAGTCGATAACAATAACAGAAATAGAGCCTGATTTTACTAGTGTATCAGCGATTTCTAATGCTTGTTCACCAGTATCTGGTTGTGAGATTAAAAGTTCTTCAGTATTTACACCTAATTTTTTTGCATAAACTGGATCTAAAGCATGTTCTGCATCTACGAATGCACAAATTCCACCAGCTTTTTGAGCTTCAGCAACAACTTGTAATGCTAATGTTGTTTTTCCAGATGACTCTGGTCCGTAAACTTCAATAATTCTTCCTTTTGGCAATCCACCTATACCTAAAGCTAAATCAAGACTTAAAGAACCTGTAGAAACAGACTCGATATCCATTGCTCTCTTTTCACCTAGCTTCATTACAGAGCCTTTTCCAAAGTTATCTGTAATTTGTGCTATTGCAGCATCTAATGCTTTATTTTTTTCTTTAACATCCATTTCTTGATCTTTAGTAGATTTAACTACTTTTAGGTTACTTTTCGTCATTTTTTGCCTCTTTTTTTGCGTTTTTTAACAGTCGAATCATGATTTAAATGTACACATTTTGTTCTCATTGGCAATATATTTATTAAAATAAGTAAAAAAGCTTTAATTAATTAAGGTTTAAGTAATCGCTATTTAGTAAGCCTACTGATTTTAAAACTCTATATTGAGATAATAAGTAACCTCTTTCAGCTTCGGCTAAATTAATCTTTGCATTGATTAAACTGGATCTTGATTGAAGAACATCAAAAGTGGATCTTCCAGAGCCACTTTCATACTCAAAACTAATTCCCTCAGTTGCAATTTCTGCAGCTTTAACTTGAGATTGGACTGCTTGTAAAAAACTTCGTGAAGATTGTAACGTTGACCATGCTGAAGTTACTGATTGAGTATTATTTCTTTGCGCATTTTCCAGTAATAACTTCTTCATTCCTTTTGCTTGTAAATTTTTACTAACTGTTGATCTATCTTTTCCTCCAAATTGAAAAGGCCAAGAAACTGTTGCTTGCAAAACATCTTTTTCTCTTTCATCATATGTTGAACTCAAATCTTCTGTATAAGTTCTTTCCAATGAAATTTTTGCAGTTGGTGAAAGATCAGATCTTGCAATTTTTACATCAAGCTCTGATTGTCCATATTCTATTTCAGCAATTGTAAGCTCAGGACTTTTTTGTAAAGATATTTTCTTAGCTTCATCTAAACTTGAAGGCATTGTTAGTTTAGTACTATAAATTTTTTGTAATTTTTCATCAGCAGAAATTACTCCAATAATATTTTCATAATTTAATTTACTAGTGACAATATTATTTTGAGCTTCAATATATCTTGCTTGAGCACCTGCAAGAGAAGATTGAGATTGAGCTAAGTCAGAAGCTGTAATTTGTCCTCTGCTTAATCTTGCATTATCTAATTCAAATTGTCTTTGAAGCAAATTTACATTTTCTTCATTAATACTTAATTTTTCATAAGCTAAAATTAATCCTGTATACGCTTCAATTGCCCTTAAAAATATTTCTTGTTCTTTTAGTACAAGTTTTGCTTCAGTTAAATCTAGACCTAATTTACTTTTCTCATACTCAGTTCTTCTTCCGCTACCATCTAACAAAGTTTGTTCAAGCTTTATAGAAGCTGATGCCGTATCAACATCAGTTATGGATGTATCAACACCTGCTTGAGTAGTAATTTCATTTGTTTGCTCAAAGTTTTTCTTACCAGTTAAAGTTAATGTTGGAAATAAATCACTTTTAGATATGTTGATTACTTCTCTTTGAATTTCTAAATTCTTTCTTTCTGCTTGAAGCTCTAAATTATTTTCGAAAGTTTGTTTTAGTGCATCCTTCAATGTAGCTGAAAAAACACTTAAAGGAAAAAGACCTACACAAACAGCTATTAATAAAATTTTTTTCATTGATTATATTTTATTGTCTTAATTTGATGATTGCTATTTAAATTCATTAAGATTGTAGAATATTTTGGAGTAAATTTAAACATGTTCTGCGTAATTCTTTGATAGGTTTGCATAAAATTAATCACATCTCCTTTGCTCATTATTTTGTGCCTAGATTTATTCTTAGTTTTTAGCCATAGTTTTTGCTCTTGTTTTAATCTCCATTTTTGGAGCAAACTGAAGTTTTTAGCTTTTAAGTAAATTAAACAATTTAACTGTGAGTATAATTTTTTATATTTGGTTTTGAGGTTCTGATTTACATATTTTCTCCATATGAGCTTTTGATCATTTGCTTTTTCGAGAGAATTAATTGGTTTTTTTAAAGTTTTATCAGCCTCTGCTTTTGCTCCTACGCACCAACCTTCAAATATAATCACATCAGGTCTTTGATTAATATTGTACCAATTTTTTTTAGGAAATCGATCGTCTATAGCTTTATTAAAATTAGGTATTTTAATTTTTTTAAAATTCTTGCTTTTAGATTTTTTAAAAAAATCTAACATCATATTAATATCATGAGTTCCAGGAACTCCTCTCGTCATTAATAATGGATGAATTGTTTTTGATAAATTATATCTTTCTCTTCTCGTTTTATAAAAGTCATCAATTGAAACTTTAAAAACATTCAATTTAAAATATTTTTCTAATACAATTTTTAAAATTGAACTTATTGTTGTTTTGCCAGTTCCTTGTCCACCAGCTAGACCTACAAAATAAGGTTTTTTCTTATCTGCTTTTTCTGCAATCCAAAAACATACTGGTATTAAAAAAGATTTTAACATCTTATCTTTATTGCTAAATTTTTCAGTTGAGGTTTCTTGTGATTTAATAAATTTTAGACAATCACTTTTAACTTTTTTAAGACACTCAGCAGTAGATTGCATTGAACTTTTATTTTTCTTGATCCATAGGATGGTTGAGACCATCAAATTGAGCTACATCTTTTAACTCTTCAACTTTTACTTCATCAACACAGCCTAAATTAAATCCTGTCATTGCAGGATTACTTCTTGGGTTGTGATGAGTATAAATTCCACACTCAGTGCAAAAATAGTGATTGGCGACTTTAGTATGATATTGATAAAGTTTTAATTTATCCTCTCCCTTAGTAACTTTAAAATCTTCATTTTTAACCATTCCCATAGTTGCATTTTTTCTTTTGCAAATAGAACAATTACATCTGACTATTTTTGCTAATTCATTCACTGTAGAATTAATTTCAGCTTCAACAGATCCGCAATGACAACTTAATTTCATATATCTCCCTAATTTATGTTAAAATACTTTTTGCTGCAATCTTATTCCCTTCTAAGTCACGAATATATGCATAATAATTTCCATCTTTCCTAACTCCTGGTGCTCCTTCATCAGTTGCTCCTTTTGAAATTGCAACTTCATAAAATTTTTCTACTGCATCTTTTGTATCCGCTAATAAAGTTATTTGTGTTCCATTGCCAAATGTTGCTGGCTCACCGTTTACAGGATGCGTTACATAAAATTGAACTTTTTCTAAATCACTTGAATGAGCGTAACCAAGGTATTTTTCTGTTTTCAAAACTCTCTTTAATTTTAAAGGCTCAAGCACTGCATCATAAAAATCACCTGATTTTTCATGATCATTAGAACCCACCATCACAAAATCTAAAATATTCATAGTCCAATTAAACTATCTCTGGTTGAAGTTATCCACAAGTCCACAATATGTGGATTGGATGTTCACGTTTTGATTCACTTTTGATTCAGTTACAGACTCAAAATACAACCTCTTGAGTGTATTCCATAAATGGTCTATAAATTAGAACAAAACAAGAACATGAAACTAACAATCCCATATTATCTACATAAAGCAGGTGCTGGTTTTCCTTCTCCTGCAACAGATTATATCGAAGAAGATATCGATCTGAACATGCATTTAATAAGAAATGTTCCAGCAACTTTCATCATCAGAGTTCAAGGTAAATCAATGGTCGATGTTGGGATTAACGATGGAGATTTATTGGTCGTTGATAAAAGTTTAAAACCAAAAAACTTTTCAACCGTGATTGCAAATGTTCATGATGAGCTTGTGGTTAAAACTTTAGTTCAAGAAAGAGATAAAAAGTTTTTAACCTCTGGCTCTAAAGAATTTTCTGACAGAATTTTAATTAACGAAGAACAAGATGTTTTTATTTGGGGAGTAGTTACTTATGTCATCCACTCAGTATACTAAAAAAATAGCACTCGTTGACTGTAATTCTTTTTATGTTTCTTGTGAAAGATTATTCAATCCTAAAATAAGAAAAAAACCTGTTGTCGTTTTATCTAATAATGATGGCTGTATAATCTCAAGATCTAATGAAGCAAAAGCTTTAGGAATTAAAATGGGTGAACCTTATTTCAAAGCAAAAGATATTATTCTTAAAAACAAAGTTGAAGTTTTTTCATCAAACTATTCTTTATATGGAGATTTATCTAGGAGAGTAATGCGAACTCTTAAAAGATTTAATTCTGAAATAGAAGTTTATTCAATTGATGAGGCGTTTTTGGATTTATCGAACTTTAAAGATCAGGATGTAGAAAAAGTTGGAAAAGAAATTAGAGAAACTGTTTTGCAATGGACTGGAATTCCAACAAGTATTGGGATCGCAAAAACAAAAACATTAAGTAAAGTTGCAAATCATATTGCAAAGAAAAAACAATCTGGGGTGACAAGTTTAATTGGAATAGATAATCTAGATCCTATTTTAGAAAAAGTTGAAATCAATGATATCTGGGGAGTTGGAAGACAACTTACTAAATTTTATCAAAAGCATGGAATTTATAATGCTAAACAACTTAAAAATAAATCTAACACATGGATAAAAAAAAGTTCCAATGTTTTAAGCTCAAGAACTGCAATGGAACTTAGAGGAATTCCTTGTATTGACTTAGAAACAACCACAACAAAAAGAAAGAGCTGTGTTGTTTCAAGATCATTTGGAAAAAGAATTGAAACTTTTCAAGAATTAAAAGAAGCGGTTGCAAACTATTGCTTAAATGCTTCTGAAAAAATTAGATCAGAGTCTTTGGTTGCAAAAGCAATCACAGTATTTGTGAGAACAAGTCCTTTTCAAAGAAACTTTGGTTATTATTCAAATTCAAAGACAGTTGATTTTCCTATTGCAACAAACAACAGTATTGAAACAGTTAAAACTGCAGTTTCAATATTAGAAAGTATTTTCAAAAATGGTTACCGTTATCAAAAAGCAGGTGTAATGCTTACAGGTTTATCCAATGCCAGTGATAAAACAAATTTATTTACTTCTGAAAAAGATGAAAAGATAAATAGCTTAATGCGATCAATAGATAATACTAATCATCGATATGGAAGATCTACTTTAAGTGTTGCAAGTGCAGGCGTTCATAAAAAGTGGAATATGAGAAGGCAGTATTCTTCTAAAATCGATACAGCTGATTTCTTTTGTTTACCAACGATTAGAGCTTAATTTAAATTAAGAGTCTTTTTAGATCCGTCACTATAAGAGAACTCTACTTGATCTTTTGAAAGAGACTTAATCAATGTAAAACCATCATATTCAGCAATAAACTCATTTAATTTTTTTCGACTTTTCTTACTCATTTTTGCACCTGGAGCATTTACACCCACATCAATGATTATTTCTGCTCCATTTAAAAACGCATTTACCCAAGCTTTTACGGGAGGACCACAAGTCATTGCTTCTGTTAACCAAATAGGTTTATCAACATCCACACTTTTTAATAGTTCTGCAAATTCATCTACCCAAAGTTCTTTATCGCACTGTCCATCTGGACCACTTATGTGATGGATATTTGCTATATCAAAATGATCTTTGATTTCTGGTAAAACTGATTTCCAGTATTTTTTATTTTCACGAAACATACCTGCGGCTCCAGCCATAACAATTACTGCATCTGGTTGTTTTTCTTTTATTACTTTTGATGAAAAGTTAAAGATTTCAATAAAATCTTCCTTACTTCCTTTAAAGAACATTTTAAATTCTGGTTCATTCATCACATCCCAATATTTAATAGGTTTAGTTAATCCAGGCATATCATTTGAACCATCACCATCATAACGATCAACTAATTTTGTAAGAAAATTTTTATAATCATCCATCGAGCAAGGTTTACTTAAATATTTTGTAAAACGTTTACCAAAAGGACTTTTAGCTTTTTTTCTTTTGCAAGATTTTTGATCCCAGTTTGCATGAGGCCAAATCGTTGCTAAAATTGTTTGATTATGTTCTTGTGCATAGATAACATATTGATCTGCATCCACCCAAAAGAAATTTCCTTTTTCGCTTTCAATATGATTCCAAATAAATGGACCAGGATGAGGTCTAACCCATTGACCATCTTTACCTCTCATCTTTTCATCACGCATTTCTGTTAATTCACCAAACCTAGACTCTGCTAAAGAAAAATTATGAAAATTTAAAAATAATAAAATTATTATTAAAATTTTTTTCATTTATTCGATATTTCTTTCATAGATGTTTCATAAGCAGATTGTGGTATTCCATCTTTCCAAGGAAGATCAACATTATAATCATTAATTAAACAATCGTCAGGTAAACATTCAATTGGCGTGAAATCTCTATGAGCAATGTATTCTTTTCTTTTGTATCTTCTAATATGATTACTTACAGCACATAAACTTAAATAAACACTTATTCTATTAAATGGAGATAGATTGTTACTAGATGCATGTACTAAACAACTATGAAATAAGATCATAGATCCTGCAGGTCCTTTAGGGCTTACTATTCCTCCATTTAAACCACCAGCTCGGTCTACTAACTTAGTTATGATTTCATTATTGATAGTCCACAAAGGATAACTAGTTGTTGATGTATCGTGACCAGCATCAATAACACCTTTTTTGTGGCTACCAGGAATAAAGATCAAAGGTCCATTAAATTCTGTGACATCATTTAAAAATATAGCAACATTCATTGCTCTTGAGGTTGGCATTAAATCATCGTTAAACCATGTTCCATAATCCTGATGCCATTGCCAAACATCTCCTTCAAAAGCCATTTTTCCATTAATTTTAAATTGATGCATATAAAGTTTTTCTTTTAAAAGATCTTCGACAGGTTGGATCATTCGAGGATGTCTTGCAAGTTTTGCAAAAGGCTCACTATACATATGAGCTGCAAAATTTGTTCTTACTACATCAGTTCCTTTTTCTCTAAAATTATACTCAGCTCTAATTTTATATAGATCTGGAACAGCTGAATTTAGGTAACCAACTTCTTCTTTAGAAAATAAGTTTGGAAAAAAAAGATAACCTTCTTGGTCAAATTTATTTAGTTGTTCTTCTGTTAAGTGCATAATATTTTTTTCATAATTATTTTAAAAAATGGCAGTTGGCTTGAACAACAGTCCAAGATGCATCTCCAAATGGCATATGGCCAATATTCTGATAATTTGAAATAAATCCTTTTTGATAGGTATTCAAAGAAGAAATATTTTTAGACCATTCTTCTATTCTCTTTATATTTTCGTGATCTGGATATCGTGATGCATAAGCATATAGCCATCCCCAATTATTAGCGTTATTAATTACTAAATCTTGTCTCTTGTAATCCGTTGCAGGTCCTGGTGCGTGCATCTCTTTTGCATACTTAAATACAATTTCATTATTTTCAGCAAAATCTAAGAAAAACTTAACAAGGTTATGATAATTTTTTCCCTTAAAGTCTACATCCCAAATATTATAACCTTGGTTTTCAGCTATGATTGCAATTACCGCAAGAGCATTCATTGCCCTTCCTTGATAAAACATTGCTCTACCACCTCTTCTAACTTCAATTGGCAAACTTCCATCTTTTCTTTGAGATTTCATTGCAGCTTCAAAGTTTTTAAAAGCTCTTCTAAATATTTTGTGATCATTTAAGATAATTCCGAGTTCCATATAAGAAATTGCAGACGTTAAAGCATGATTATGTGCACTACTAGGTTTGCCTTTAGCTTTACCTTCACCTACTTTTTTATTGTACATAAGATTACCAGTTTTTTTTACTGTTTTTTTGAACCAATTTTTTATTATTTCATCTTCTTCTTCAGTAAAACTTATGACTTGTTTTGCAAAAGAATAAGCTGCAATAAAAGGATTATTGATATGAAGATTTATACTTAATGTGTCATTCATTCTAGAGGGTCCCTTCAAAGATTTAATTGCACCTTGTTTTGACCAATTGAGAAGGACCTCTTTTACTTTTTCACAAGCTTCCACATTTCCTGAACCACATGGCATGCTAAATTTTTCAAAAATTCCCCTAACTTCATTGTATCTATCATCTAATCCATAGTTTTTTGGAGCACCTACCTTAAACAAAGGTTCAATTTTATGATATTTTGGATTTCTTAAAGCTCTTTTTGAGCAAGATTTATAATTACTTTCATCTTTGATAGGAAAAATTATAACTGAATTTTTTACTTCTGCCTTTTTTTTAATGTCTTTAAAATTTGCAAATACATTTGTTGAAAAAAATGCAAAAAATAAAATAATTATTAATATTTTTTTTATCATAAAATTAAAAAATGATAAATTAATAAGCCTAATATTAAACCTTTAATAAAAGAAATCCAAATAATTGCATAATCTGAAAGATTAAGTTTTTTTTTCCACCAATTTATGTATCTTTTATGAAGCTCTATCAAACTGTTTTAAAAAGCTTATCGGATAAGTTGTCTAATTTATCATCCCAGAAGACATCTTTTTGTATACGTTTGAAATCTAGATCAAAGACAGTGGACATTGCCGAAGCATATATGGATCTTGCATCTACTGTTGCATTTAGATCTCTACCCTGGAATAATTCTTTTTTCTTTAAACCTGGCCAATCTGCATGAACTTCTGATTTTTTAATTAAACCTCCTGCCATTAAAACTGCAGTTCCGTATCCATGTTCTGTTCCATTTCCACCATTTTGCTTAATAGTTCTTCCAAATTCAGTTAATGTTAATATTAAAGTATCTTTAAAAGCAGATCCCATAGATGCTTTTAAGCCTCTTAATATTTGATCATACTCTCTTAAACAATCTGCGTGAGTTCCATGAACTCCTCCTTGAGCAGCATGTGTATCAAACTCTTCAACTTGAAAAACTGCAACTCTAGGTCCATTAGGATCAGAAAGTTGCTTACCTGCCTCTCTTGCTAAAGAACTATTATTATTTCCAGTGTAAGAATTAAACTTTCTTTTTCTAACCATAGATAATGTTGCGCTCAAATCACTCTCTGAATATTGCTCAAACTCTCCCTCAATAATATTTAAAATTCCTTTATTAGGTAAAGAGGATCTAATTGGATAATAATTGTCATTGAGTGGGACACCTCTTATTAGTAATGGCATTGGAAGTGAAAGTGCTAAACCATTTCCAGTTAAGCCTGCAAGCTTCATCCCTCTTCCAAGCCAACCTGTTTTGTCCTTATATGGAACTCTTCCACCAGTCATCATTAAGTTTTGGCCTTCAAAGTGAGATCTCTCCTTATAAGGTATACTGGTTGCATGAAACACTGATGCATTATTTTGATCCCATAAAGATTTAAAATTTTCTAATGCTGGATGTAAATCAAAATCAGAAGTTAATGCTAAAGTTTTATCTAAATTTATTTTACTTCTTAATTTTTGAAAATTTTTATCATCTTTTACAGGAACAGCACAAAGCCCATCCATTCCACCTTGTAGCATAATGACAACCAAATTTTTCTTATTTTGACTAGCAAAGGATGGTAGTCCGAACCCAGCAAAATACAAAGATGTCATTGCTGTAGTTTTTAAAAAATCTCTTCTATTTATTTTCATGCTCTTAAAAACTCCGGATGGTTAAATAACAATATTTGTTTTTCATAAAGTTTATTAGTTTTTTCAAGGTATTTTAATATTTTTTCAGGGTTATCAAAATTTTTGTTAACTATTTTTTCATAAAACTCTAAATTATTGTTTTCTGATTTTGTTAACTCATAAGTATCTTTTGCATATACTAATCTCCTAATTAAAAGTTCTGGAGAGATCCAATCAATTGCTAAATCAGAAAATCCATTTGGTTGTGCTGCTCTATAAGGATTGTGTCCTAAATCATTAAGTTTCCACTCTGGCTGTCTATATGTGCCTAGAGGTTTACTACCTAATTCATATAAATCCATGACTTTTGGTGATGGTGGCCATTTAAAATCTGACAATTTAGACATTTGAATAAACCAATTTTCTGGATTTTGAAATTTTTTGTATTGATCATTATATTCAAAAGCAACTTTGATTGCCGCTTTATGAACTTCAGGTAAAAAACCACCAGAGTCTTTAAAAGCTTTGATGATTGGTTTTTTCATTTCCTCAGTAGGTTCATCAGTGATTAAATGTCTACATAATTTTGTAGCAATAAAATCTCTACAGTTTGGATGATGAACCAAATCTTTGATTACTGCCGCTAATCCTTTTTTTCCACTTTTATAAGTTTTGCCAAATACAGTTTTTTTTCCGGGTTGATGAACTTCTCTTTCAAATTCAACTTTTTTAGTATCATCAGTAGATTTACTCCAACCAAGTCTCCAGCCAGTCATGATGTAAGCTAATTGAGTTATATCTTCTTGAGTATAACCAGCTGCTGGTGAAACAGTATGAAGTTCTAATAATTCTCTTGCATGATTTTCATTAATTGTTGCTGGTCTCTTTTTTTTTCTTCTCCACTCTGATTTTGCATCTTTACTTTTAGGACCTTCATTGTCACTATTATCTAAATTTCTTATCATTGCCCATGATGTAGTTGCATCATAAACCAACTTTTCAAAAGATTGATTTAAGTTCAACCTGATGCTTTCTCTTTGGTAAGGTCCAGTATGATAGTTTGGTAAAAAATCTTTATCAACAATTGCAAAATGATTTGCCCAAAAAAACCATAATTTTGCAAGCACTGGGGATTGACTTTGTAATGCCTCTGTATGTCTAATACTTATTTCAAGTGACTCCCAAAATCTTTGGCCAGTTTTATATCTTAGTAAATTTTTATTAGCTTTATAAAGATTTTTGTTATCCTTAAATTTTTTTCTGAGTTTCATCTCCTCAACACGCCATTCACGTGAATATTTTTCTCTCATTTCTTTTTCAGAATGAATTCTACCTTTCCATGCTAAGTCTGGGACATCATCTAGTTGTTTTAGAGCCCAATTAAGCGGGTCTGAAGGAACTTCTTCATTGGGTCCTATTCCAAAAGCAACTTTTCTAAAAAAATTTTTCATTAAACTTTAAAAAGCTTATCAGACAAGTTTTGCAATTTATCTCCAAAGAAAACTTCTTTTTCAATTCGGTTAAAATCAAGATCAAATACTGCAGACATAGCAGATGCATAAACTGATCTTGCATCAATAGTAGCATTTAAATCTCTTCCTTGATAAAGCTCTTTTCTCTTTAACCCAGGCCAATCAGAATAAACTTGGCTTTTCTTTAACAATCCACCAGCCATAAACAAAGCTGTACCATATCCATGTTCTGTACCATTTCCTCCATTTTGAGCTATAGTTCTTCCAAATTCCGTAACTGTTAAAATTACTGTATCTTTGTAAGAGTCCTCAAGATAAGCTTTCAAATATCGAATAATAGAATCCATTTCTTCAAGACATTTTGTATGAGTTCCATTTACTCCACCTTGGGCAGCATGAGTGTCAAAACCATTTACTTCAAATACTGCAACTCTTGGACCATTAGGTTTTGATAAATACTTTCCTGCTTGAACTGCAAGATTTCTATTTTTTCTTACATTAGAACCAAAACTTCCACCAACACCCATCGTTTGTTCATTTTTACGAACTTTTATAAAATTCATCATATCTAATAATTCTTCTTCAGATCTATCAGCATAAATTGATCTTAGAAGTTCAAGAGTTTCTTCTCTAGGCAATCTTCCATCAGCTGGATAAAAGTTATCATTTTTAGGAACACCTCTTAGTAAGAGTGGCATAGGTAAAGACAAAGCCAAACCGTCTCCTTTTAAATTAGCAAGTTTCATTCCTCTTCCAAGCCATCCTGTTTTTTCTTGATATGGAACTCTTCCTCCAGACTCCATTAAATTTTGACCTTCAAAATGTGATCGAGCTGTATAAGGTATGCTTGTAGCGTGAATAATAGATCCTGTATTTTCTTTCCAACAATCGTGAAAACCATCTAATCGTGGATGTAATGCAAAATCTGAATTAAGTTTTATAGGATTTTCTATTAAAATTTTTTTTCTTCTTTTTTCAAAATTTTTATCTCCGATAACTGGAACAGCTGTAAGACCATCCATTCCTCCTCGTAACATTATAACAACTAAATTTTTCTTTCTAGAAGTAGAGGCTAAAACTGGAAAATTAAATCCAGCTAAAAATAAAGAAGTTGCAGTTCCTTTTAAAAAATCTCTTCTTGATATTTTCATGCTTTTAATACCTCCGGTAAATTAAATAATATAATATGTTTTTCCTCATTTGTTTTAGCTTTAGACACAATTTTTAATATTTCTTCTGGATTATCAAAATTATTACTAATTATTTTTTCATGAATATCATCGCTTATTTGATCATCAACATTATATTTATGAAATGCAGTTTTGGCATACATTAATCTTCTAATAATCATTTCAGTAGACATCCAGTCTTTTTCTAAATCTGAGTATCCATTAGGTTGTTTTTGTCTATAAGGATGACATCCTAAATCTTCTAAAAACCAACGCTGCCAGCTAATTGCCCCAAATGGTTTCATACCTAATGGATGATTGTCAATTAATTTTTCTTTAGTTGGATATGAGTAAGTGGATCCTGACATATTAATGGTGGTTAGCCACCAATTTTCAGGATTTTGAAATTTTCTATATTTATCGTTATATTCAAATGCAACTTTTATTGCAGCTTTATGAACTTCAGGCAAAAATCCATCTGATTGTTCCCAAGCTTTTATAACTGGTGCAATCATTTCTGGTGTAGGTTCATCTGTAATTAAATATCTGCAAAGTTTTGTAGCTATAAATTCTCTACATGAAGGATGATTTACCAAATCTTTTATTGCAATAAGCAAACCTTTTTTTCCAGATTTATATTCTTTACCCAAAACATTTTTTTTACCAGGCTCATGTCTTTTACGGTCAAATCTTATATCGGCTCCATTATCTTTAGTTTGACTCCACTTAGGTCGCCAACCGGTCATTATTTTTGCAAGCTCAATTACATCTTCTTGTGAATAACCTGCTTTTGGAGAAATTGTATGAAGCTCCATTAATTCTCTTGCATGATTTTCATTAATTGTTGCAGGTTTTTTTTCTCTTCTTCTCCATTCTTCCCTTCCACTTTCTGACTTAGGACCAATATTGTCTTTATTATCTAAATGCATGATCATTGGCCAAGCTATAGTTGCTTCTGTTGCCATGGTTTCAAAATTTTTATCCATGTTAGCTCTTATGAAATCTCTTTGATAAGGTCCATTAGAAAAATGTGCCAAACTTTGTGTGTCGCTAATTGTAAAATGATTTGTCCAAAAATACCAAAGCTTAGCAAGAACTGGATTAGTTCCTCTTAATGCCTCAGAGTGCCTAATACATAATTCGTTAGCTGGCCAATAATCCATTCCAACATCATTAAAAAGTTGTCTTCTAGCTCTTTCAAAACCTTGAGGATCATTTTTAAATTTTTTTCTTAATTTTCTATCCTCGCCTATTCTCATTTTAATCCAATACTTTCTCATTTCTTTTTCAGAATAGATATGCTTTCCTTTCCAGCTAAATTCAGGGATTGTTTCAACTTGTTTTTGAGCCCAAACGAGTGGATCTGATGGCTCTTTCTCATCTGGTTTTAAACCAAATGCAACTTTTCTAAAAAAATTTTTCATGTATACAAAATACTTTATGAATTTAATTTTAATAAAGCAAATGATTATTAGACAGATATGCTATCAAATTTTAATATTAAATTAAGAAATTAAATTACTTTATTCTTTCTATATCGTGAATGTTTAATAAAGATGAATCAAATTCACTCTTATTCTCTCTTAATGCTAAACTGGAAATTGAATAAATCATGATTAATAACAAAACTAAAGGTAATGAGGTTGCAATTGACGCATTACTTTTGATTAATAAAATATAAAAAACAATAAATAAAGCTGAACGAATTAAGACTGTTTTTCTAAAAACACTGATTATTGATAATGAGTGTTTTAATAGTTTAAAGAAACTCATTTGAGATGGGCCGAAATATCTTTTACCCCTAATTGATGGAGAAGAAATTAAATCTTTTTCAATTTTTTTTAATGATCCAGAAAAACTATTCCAGGTTGCTTTTTCATCTAACATTTTTTTTACAGTTGCTTTTGAAAGACAGGTAAAATTTCCAAATTTAATTGATTTCCCAGTAAATGCTAAAGTTAAGAATTTGTGAAATTGGTAGCAAATTTTAAAAAAAATACCTTCTTCTCTTTTTATTCTTTCTCCAACAATTGATCTATCTCCAGCTTGTTTTGATAGTTCTACAAATTTTTTAATTTCTACCGGTCTATCTTCACCATCACCATCCATTGGAATTATAAAATCATATTCTTTCTTCTCATGAATATATTTTAAACCTGAAGCAATACACCTTGCATGTCCTCTATTTTGTTTCATATTTATTATTTCAATTGAATGAATGTTTTCAATATTAGGATATTCATCAATGATTTGTTGCGAAGAGGCATCATTAATAACAACTATAGATATTTCAGAATTTAAATCTTTTATTTCTTGATTTATGTTTTCAATTAATAACTTTAATGACTCGCGGTCATTGTAAATTGGAATTAAAATTACATATTTCATAAATTATCTTGATCCAACACATACACTATCAAGACACATATAATCTTTCAATTCATCAAGCTTAATTCTTTCTGTTTTACCTGCCCATTTTGGTCTAGATTTGAGATGATAAGATAAATTTCCAGCATTCCATTCATCTCCTAAAACAACATTGATTGTTGAATTAAACTGTTGATCCCAAGCATATTGAGTTTTGATTGCAATTTCTTTTCCTGGATAATCTGTTCTCTTGTCATCTTTTGAAACTGAAACATAAGCGTAAAAAATAGGTGATAAAAAGAAAAAGAATAAAAATCCAACAATAAATGGTTTTAATTTTTTTAAATTTATTTGTGATTGAAATAAATAAACAACCAATGTTCCAAGAAATAAATAAAACGGGGTCATCCACATTGTTCTGATTTTTGATCCTGTTATCAATGAGGTTAAAAACATTAGAGCAATTGGTAAAATATTAACTGCTAACAAAAATAATAGATTTTTGTCTTTAAAATTAATTTTAAATTTAAGTTTTTTAACTAATAAAAATGTTAAAATTATAAATGGAATTAATATTACTATTTGTTTTCCTGTAAATAAAAGTGGATATTTAATATGATCAATTAAACTTGATTGTTCTAAACCTGTTCTTGCTAATCCATAAGTTATAGTTATGAATTCATTGTTACTTAACCAAATTAAATGGGGAACTAAAGCAACTAAAAATACCTCAATTGAAATTAAATACTTAAAATCAAACTTTCTCTCTTTTTTAATAATTAAATAAATGAATAAAAATGTAATGGAAACTAATAAATACAGAAATAAATATTTTGATAAAAAACCTAAAGCTCCAAACAGACCAACTAAAAAACAATCCCAAAACTTAATATTTTTTCCAATGTAAATTCTCCAAGAATAATAAGCTGTTAAAGACCAAAAGGGTAATTGGCATACATTTACGTTAAACTCAGGTGTGGTAAAATTATAAAAATAAATAGTTTCAATTAATAAAACTGAAATTAAACCAAGCAATCTACTCTTTAGTAGCTCTTGGGAAAACTTGAATACATAATAAAATGAAATAATTACAAAAATTTGGCTAAGTAAATAATAAGCCCAGTCTTGTGGACCAAAAATTTGAAAAAATACTTCTGAAAAAAAAGCACTCATTGGAGGATGCTTATTGAAACCCCAGTCTAAATTACTTCCCCAAGCTAAAGCCTCTATTGTATCTAAAGGCAAATTATGATTTGTAACAGTTGGAATCAAAGTCCAGAAAATTAGATGGGATGTAACAAAAATATAAAAAAGATTATCTATATTTTTGTTATTAATGCTCATTATATAAATATTTATAACAATTCAGCTTGCTTGACACCACTATTTTGCTGAATATACTCCGGCAATTCAAAATTAAGCAATGCCTAAAACTACTAAAGCAAAGAAAAAAGTTTCTAAACCAAAAACTAAAGTTGCAAGTAAGCCAAAGAAAACTCAAGCTTCAACGGCTAAAAAAACTACTATAAAAATTTCAAAAACTTACGTTCCAAAAGAAACTGAAAAATATATGTGTGAAAAACATAAAGTCTATTTCAGAATGAAATTAAATGAATGGAAAAAAGAATTAATTAAAGCAAATAATGAAGCTCTTTATAATGGTGCTATGGATGATAATAATATTTCTGCAGATATTGTAGACCAAGCAAACTCATATATTGATAGCAATGTAGAAATGAAAGCAATTAATAGACAAATAAAATTAATTTCTGAAATTGATAAAGCTTTAAGAAGAATAATGGATGATACTTATGGTTATTGCTTGGATACAGCGGAACCAATTGGATTAAAAAGATTAATGGCAAGACCTGTTGCTAAATACACAATTGCTGCACAAGAAAAGCATGAAAAAGATGAAAAAGTTCATGCAGATGATTAATTAAATTTTTGGAATTTTAGCCTCTTTATCCATAAACGCGTATCCTTTTACTACTGCCTCACGGTTTGCAATTTCTAAATACCATCTAGATAAATTTTCATAATTTTTTAAGCCAATATCATGCCATTCATGCCTTGCAAGCCATGGCCAAGTTGCAATATCAGCAATTGTATAATTATCTCCAGCTAAAAATTTAGAAACTTTTAATCTTGCTTCTAATTCTCCATAAATTCTTTTTACAATTTTAAAATATCTTTCCTCTCCAAATTCACTTTTTCCAGGATTATAATGATGAAACTGGTGATGCTGACCAATCATTGGGCCGATAGTTCCCATTTGAGCCATCAACCATTGATTAATCACTAATCGATCTTTTTCATCATAAAATTTTCCACTTTTTTCACCTAAGTACATCAATATTGCACCAGACTCGAAGATACTTTTATTATTTTCATGGTCTGTGATTACAGGAATTTTTCCAAATGGGCTTAACTTTATAAAATCAGGATTAAATTGTTCGTCTTTTCCTAAATCAATTTTAGTTACTTTATACTCATAACCAATCTCTTCCAGCATAATACCTATTTTCCATCCATTAGGAGTATTGGCAGAAAAAAGTTCGATCATTTTTTTACACCAAGTCGCTCTTGTGCAGCTTTTGAAGTGGTAGTGAACTCAAATCTTAATTTTTCATCAGGTCTTGCATATTTAAAACAACCTCTTGCAGCTAATGCCCCTTCATGAAAGCCAGACAGAATTAATTTTAATTTACCTGGGTAAGAACAAATGTCTCCGATTGCAAATATACCCTCAACATTTGTCTCAAAGTTTTCAGTGTTTACTTCGACTGTTTTTTTATTGATATTTAATCCCCAATTTAAAATAGGACCTAGTTGCATAATTAAACCAAAGAAACCAAGTACAAAATCAGATTGTAATTCTTTTATTTTTCCATCATCATGTTTTATTTTAACAGAATTAATTTGATTATCCCCACTTACAGCATCCATTTGATATTTGGTGTACAAATTTAATTTTCCTTGGTCATTTAATTTTTTTACTTTTTGAACACTAGACTCAGCTCCACTAAATCCATCACGTCTATGAATTAAATTTACTTTTGATGTGTTTGATAATTCTATAGCCCAATCTAAAGCTGAGTCTCCTCCACCAAAAATTGAAATGGTTTTGTCTTTAAAAATTGTTTTGTCTTTTATTGAGTAAAATAAAGAAGATCCTTCAAATTTTTCACATTCTTTTACTGGAAACTTTCTAGGTTCGAATGATCCAACGCCTCCAGCAATAATAATTGCTGCTACATCAAATTCTTGACCATTACTAGTTTTGACATGCCAACGATTTTCAACTTTTTTAAGTTCCTCTACTCTTTCATTTAAATGAAATTTTACATTAAAAGGTTTAATTTGTTGTAAGAGATTATTTGTTAACTCTTCGCCAGTACATTCTGGAATAGCTGGAATATCATAAATTGGTTTATCTGGATAAAGTTCGATACACTGTCCACCTGCTTTATCAAGATTGTCTACGATTTCACATTGAAGTCCAATAATCCCAAGTTGATGAGCACAAAATAAACCTGTAGGACCAGCTCCAATAATTAGTACATCTGTTTTATTCATTTAAGCTTGCTTTTCTGGAATGGTCACTTCCAATCCATCCAATTCATCTGAAACAATCAATTGGCAACTTAATCTACTATTTTTACTAGGCTCATATGCCATATCCAACATATCTTCTTCGCCATCTTCTTTAGTTGGAAGTTTATCCAACCAATCTTCTTTGACATACACATGACAAGTAGCACATGCCATCCCACCTCCACAATCAGCATCAATACCTGGAATATCGTTTTGAACAGCACCTTCCATCACTGTTAATCCGTTTTGAACATCAATGGTGTGAGTTTTATTATCGTGTGTGTGGTAAGTAATTTTTGCCATGCGTTATATATAGGTTCTTATCTAAATTGAGCAAGTAAGTAAAAACATACTTGGTCAGTTTTATGCATTTTGTGGCTCTGGTACTTCCTTTTTAAAAAAATAGCTAGAGTCTTCTGTTTGTTTCATTATAGCTGGTAAAATTTCTTTGTAGGCATCAATCAAACCATCATTCGTTTTTGGTAATTGATCTTTAATATGGTGATGAAGTTTATCTAAGTTATAAGATGGAACAGTTGGAAACATATGATGTGATACATGATATTCCATTTTCCAATATAAAAAGCTTAAAATAGGATTTAAATACATTTCTCTTGTTGTGTACCTATGATCTTTAATATTTCTTGCTAAACCCGCATGTTGAGTAAAAGAAACAAGTTTGTGTAAAGTTCTTCCATAAAATTTTGGTAATAAAAAAAACAAAACTGGTAACCAAGACAATGTAATTAAAGACCACAAAATAATTGCAATCCAAATTGCAACAAAAATTCTAGAATTAAAAATAACTTTTGATTGAGCGTTTTCAGGAATGCATTCTTGCATTACTTTTGTTTTTACTCCCAATGCATGTTGAATAATTTCGTAAGCTATGCTTTTTTTAAAATAAATAAGTTCCATAAAAGGAATTAAATTCATTAATAAATTTTTTGGAGTTTCTTTTAAATTATTTCCATATTCAATTTCATGATCAAATGGATTTTCTGTTGAATATGTATTTCCATGATGAACGAAGTGTGTGTATCTCCATCTTAATGGTTCAAAATTAGAAAGGTAAGAAGAGATATAGTAAAAAAATTCATTTAAAGATTTTGATTGAAAGGCAGTTTTATGACCTGTCTCATGCCACAATGGATTTGAAAAACCATAAATGTTTCCATAAACCAAAAACCAAAAAGCAGACCACCAAGTACCCCAAGTTATATATGCCAAGGTTCCTGTTATTAATAACAATCCAAAAAAAACTGAAACATGTTGAAGACCTTTGATGTCTGATTTTTTTGAAAGCTCTTTAAGAACCTCTATATCAACTTTACATCGATGCCATTTTTCTAATTTTACGTCCATTACAAAAATTATGTATAATAATTATACATAATTTTACAAAAGGCAAAAAAAAAGGGCAAGTACAAATTTGTACCTGCCCTTTTTAAAATTTTAAGTAAAACTATTACTTGGCTCTACCAGGTTGTTGCATAGCTGCTGCCCAAATGATCAGACCGAAAGCGATCTTGTTCAAGAAGTCAGCTGCGTTGTAAATCACGTTTAGTGAGTTAGCATCTACACCACCTGTTAGGTAACCAAAAATGTAACCTAATGGGTAAATCGCCCAACCTACTGTAACGATCATTCTCATTGCACCAAAAGCAGTTACAAGTGCTTTGTTACCACTTTTCGCTGCTCTCTTACCTGCTTCACCAGAGAATACTTCATATAAGATGTATACCCAACCAGCCATACCGATTATGAAACCAAGTGTAGCGTTGATGTATCCAGCTTCTCCTAAGTATCCACCTACTAGCATTACTAATGTACCAATCATTAGTCTCCAGAAAATTCCAGAGTCTGATTTGTTTACTGCTGATAGAACAAAATAGAATTCTAACATCAATAATGGCACTGTAATTAACCAGTCAATGTATCTGTAAACTGTTGGTGAGTCACCTGTAGCAATCCATACATCTCTCATGTACATGTAGTGTACGAATGCAATACCAGTTACTAGACCAGCAACAGTCATTGAAACTCTCCATCCAGCTGGAACTGAGCTTCTCTCTAGGAAAAAGAATACAGTAGCAGCTAAACAAGCCATAGATACTAACCAAAACGAAATACCTACGAAATCGTCTTGAGCCAGCATAGCTGTTTCAGCGTTTGCAACACCAGTTACACCCATAAGAGCAACAACTGTAAGAGCAAACAATTTAAGTTTTTTCATAAAAAACTCCCTCTTCGTTAGTTTTTATTTTTTAGTTTATATAAACTAGACTTAAGTAACCCTAAGCCAAAGTTGGGGGTCTAATAGCAAATTAAATTAGATTAATGAAGACTTAATTGTGATTAATTTGCATTGATTTTACTTAATTTTTAAAATTAAATACAATTTATAAGTTAAAAACCAAAAATATATTAAAAATCGAATCAAATTAGAATGTCAGAAAAATTTCAAAATATTTATGAAAATTCTATAAATAATCCTGAAAAATTTTGGCAAGAAGCAAGTGAAAACATTTTTTGGTTTAAAAAACCAACAAAAATTTTAAACAAATCTAACCCTCCCTTCTACAAATGGTTTGAAGATGGAGTAACTAATACATGTTACAATGCTTTAGACATTCATATTGATCAAGGAAGAGGGCAAAAAACTGCTTTAATCTATGCTAGTCCTATTACAGGTAATAAAGCTAAGTTCACTTATGAGGAACTTAGAGCAAAAGTATCAAAGTTTGCAGGAGCTTTAAAACAACAAGGTGTAATCAAGGGCGACAGAGTAATCATTTATATGCCAATGATACCAGAAGCAGTAATTGCAATGCTTGCTTGTGCAAGAATTGGAGCAATACACTCAGTAGTGTTTGGTGGATTTGCTTCAAATGAACTTGCAAGCAGAATAGACGACAGTAAAGCAAAACTGCTAGTCACTGCTTCATGTGGTTTTGAACCTGGAAGGACAGTTGAATACAAACCTTTGGTAGATGAAGCGATAAAAATAGCAAATCATAAAATTGAAAAGATGATTTTGTTTCAAAGATCAGGAAATGAAGTAAATTTAAATGAACCAACAGAAATTAGTTGGGATGAAGCTATATCAAATGCATCTGATGCTGATTGTGTTGAGATGAATTCAAATGATTTTGCATATATTCTTTATACTTCAGGAACAACTGGAACTCCAAAGGGTATAGTTAGAGATACTGGGGGCCATATCGTTGCCCTCAAATGGACTATGAAAAATATTTACAATATTGATACTGATGATATTTGGTGGTCTGCAAGTGATATTGGTTGGATTGTTGGTCACTCTTATATTGTTTATGCTCCATTATTTAAGGGATGCACTACAGTTTTATTTGAAGGTAAACCAGTTGGAACTCCAGATGCTGGTGCTTTTTGGAAAATCATCTCAGATTATAAAGTAAAATCATTGTTCACTGCACCAACTGCATTCAGAGCTATAAAGAAAGAAGATCCTGATGGTAAATTTTTCTCAAAATACGACTTATCTAGTTTTGAAAGCCTCTTTCTTGCTGGGGAAAGAGCAGATCCAGATACTATCAAGTGGGCTGAAAATTTATTGAAAGTCCCAGTTATTGATCATTGGTGGCAAACTGAAACCAGTTGGGCAATTAGCTCAAATTGCACAGGAATTGAAATGATGAAAACGAAATATGGTTCTGCTTGCAAAGCTGTTCCTGGATATGATGTAAAAATCATTAAACCTGATCAATCATTAGCTAAGCCAAATGAAATGGGAGATATTGTAGTAAAACTACCTTTGCCTCCTGGAACATTCCCTACTCTTTGGAATGCAGATCAAAGATATAAAGAAAACTATATGACTAATTATGAAGGTTATTATCAAACTTATGATGCAGGTCACATAGATGATGATGGTTATATCTGGATAATGTCTAGAACTGATGACATTATTAATGTTGCAGGTCACAGATTATCAACTGGCGCAATTGAAGAAGTTTTGTCTGAAAATCAATCTGTTGCTGAGTGTGCTGTTTTAGGAATTGCAGATAAACTTAAAGGTCAATTACCAATTGGTTTAGTAGTTTTAAAGTCTGGTGTTGAAAAAGATAATAAAACTATTTCAAAAGAGTGTGTGCAAATGGTTAGAGATAAAATTGGTCCTGTTGCAGCATTTAAAACTGTAATAGTAATTAAAAGATTACCCAAAACTAGATCAGGAAAAATTTTAAGAGGAACAATTAGAAAAATTGCTGATAATGTTGAATATAAAGTTCCTCCAACAATAGATGATCCAGTAATTTTAGATGAAATTAAAGAAAACTTAGTTCAAAATGGAATAATAAAATAATGTTAAAAACATATTTAATTTTAATTGCCGCTACAATATTTGAAGTTTCAGGAACAATGCTTTTGCCTGTTACAAAAGGTTTTACAAAGCCATTACCAACAGGAGCTTTAATATTTTTTTATGTTTGTGCATTTTTTTGTCTATCAATTGTAGTAACTAAACTTCCACTAGCGGTAGTTTATGCAACCTGGTGTGGCTTAGGAATTTTTACAATTGCTATACTAGGATATATTTTTTATGGACAGTCTTTAAGCTGGCAAGTTATCTTGGGGATGTTCTTAATTGTATTGGGTTTAACGCTTGTAAATCTTTATTCTTCTAAAACAATTAACTAAACTGCAAAGGAGTTCCTTCAGGATCTCCTAAAATTTTACCATCTTGCATTTTAATTTTTCCTGCAATGATAGTATGCGTTGGTGTTCCTTTAAATTTAAATCCATTAAATGGTGACCATTTACATTTACTCTCAATATTTTCATTTTTAATTTCAATTGTTTTATTCATGTCTACAATTGTAAAATCAGCATCATAACCCTCTTTGATAAACCCTTTGTTTTTAATTCCAAATATTTTTACAGGATTTTCACAAACAAAATTCATCAACTGATTTAAAGTTAATTTTCCATCATTAATATGATTTAACATTACAGGCATTAAAGTTTGAACACCTGGCATTCCCGAAGGAGTATTAGGATATTCTTTATCTTTATTTTCTTTTAAATGAGGAGCATGGTCTGATCCAATAGTATCGTTAAAATTGTTTCTAACTCCGTACCATAATCTATCATAATGAGACTTATCTCTTAATGGTGGGTTCATTTGAGCATAAGTTCCAAGCTTGTCATAACAATCTGGTGCATAAAGTGTTAAATGTTGAGGTGTTATCTCAAAGGTAATGTTGCCTTTATGCTGAGAAAGAAAATCTATTTCATCTTTTGTTGTAATATGAAGAACATGAGCTTTTTTTTTATGTTTTTCGGCAATTCTAACTATTCTTCTAGTTGATGCTATTGCACACTCAGCACTTCGCCATACTGGATGAGTATGAACATCTCCCTCTTTAATTAATTTTTTATTAATTTTTAATATTGCTTCGTCTTCTGAATGGACTGCAACAACTTTTGAAGCATTTCGAAAAACTTTATCTATATCATCTTCTTCGGCAACAAGTAAATTACCTGTGGAAGATCCAGCAAAAAGTTTAATTCCACAACATCCCTCTAAATTTTTTAAACTAGCTAAATCATCTGCATTATCAGCAGTAGCACCAAAGTAAAAAGCGTAATTGCAATACATTCTATTTTTAGCAAGATCTAGTTTTCTTTGAAATTCTTTCAGATTTGAAGTTGGTGGATTTGTATTTGGCATCTCAAAAACACTTGTAATCCCTCCAGCAATTGCTGCTCTACTTCCTGAGTGAAGATCTTCAGTATCTGTTGATCCGGGTTCTCTAAAGTGTGTTTGTGTGTCTATACAACCTGGCAAAACAGTTTGGCCTTCTGAATTAATTGTCTCTTTTGCTTCATCAGAAATTTGACCGATCTGATGAATTTTTCCATCTTTTATTGCAACATCAACATTTTTTAATTCACCATTGATGTAACATTGTCCATTTTTGATTATAAGATCTAACATTTGAAGAAAAAGTTATTATATTAAAAATAACAATTAATCAAATATGAATATCAAAAACGTTTACATTTTAGAAGATAGATCAATTCTTTATATAAACGGAGATGACGCAAAAGATTTTCTGCAAAATCTTATAAGCAACGACATAAATAAAGTAAGCGAGGTTGATAGTTGTTTTGCATCTTTGCTAACTCCACAAGGAAAATTTTTATATGAATTTATTATTATAAAACATAAATCAGGTTATCTCTTAGATTGTGAAAAGTATCAAGCAGATGGATTATTCAACCAGTTGTCTCTATATAAGCTAAGATCAAAAGTTGAAATACTTAATTTAAGTAATGAATTTGTTGTGGCAGCTTTTTCTAATGAAAAATTTTTAAAATTTGATGATGCAAAAGATCAAGCAGGATTTACAATTAAATATAGAGAAGATCCTATTCTTTTAGACCCAAGAAATAAACAATTGGGAGCAAGATTAATTATTAATTTAGAAAAACTTTATTTATCTTTAAAAAAACTTGATCTTCATGATTCAAATGTAAACGAATACTATTCTCTAAGTCATAAGCTAGGAATAGTTCCGAAAGATTTGAATAAATTACAAAATAAATTATTTGGTATTGAATGTAATTTTGAAGAACTAAATGGAATTGATTTTAAAAAAGGTTGTTATGTAGGCCAAGAAAATACAGCTAGAATTAAATTAAAAAATAAACTTTCAAAAAGATTGATGCCTATTAAAATTATTGAAGGAAAATTAAATAAAGGGGAAGGTATCTTTAATAATGAAAATGAAATAGGAAAAGTGTTGATAGATAATGATTACCCTTTTGCTTTAATAAAATATTTAGATGAAAACTTTGATGAAAAAGTAAATTTTAAAACTAAAGAAGCAACAATAACTGTTAAAAAACCTTATTGGATCAATTAAAATAAATAATTTTGGTGCGGTCGGAGAGACTCGAACTCTCATGGACTAAGTCCACACGGCCCTCAACCGTGCCTGTCTACCAATTTCAGCACGACCGCGATATGTCTCATAATTAATGAATGACAAGTTTGTTTCAAATTGGTAAAAAATCCTTATGGAATTTACACAAGAAGTACGTAAAGCAACAGATCCAATTTATCAAAAAATTTCAAAGGTAATGCCTGAGATAGAATGGTCAGTACACGCACCATACATACATAAAATTAATAAATTAAAAAAAGAGAAAAATGCAGTAATTTTAGCTCACAACTATCAAACACCAGAAATTTATCATGGTGTTGCTGATTTCTCTGCAGACTCACTCGCGCTAGCTATAGAAGCTTCAAAAACTTCAGCAGATATAATTCTAATGGCAGGAGTTCACTTTATGGCTGAAACTGCAAAACTAATGAGCCCTAATAAGAAAGTAATTTTACCAGATATGGAAGCGGGTTGTTCTTTATCATCCTCAATTACTGGTAAAGATGTGAGATTACTAAAAGAGAAGTACCCAGGTGTTCCGGTAGTATCATACGTAAATACCTCAGCTGAAGTAAAAGCTGAAACAGATGTTTGTTGTACATCTGCTAATGCTGTCAAAATTGTTAAATCTCTTGGAGTAAAAAAAGTTATATTTTTACCTGATGATTACCTTGCAAAGTATGTTGCGTCTCAGACTGATGTGGAAATTATATCTTGGAAAGGAATTTGCATAGTACACGACCAATTTAATAAGAAAGAAATAGAAGATATAAGAAAAAACAATCCAGGTATTAAAATTATTGCTCATCCAGAGTGTCCACCAGACGTAATTGGAGCAAGTGATTTTGCAGGATCTACATCTGGAATGATCAAATATGTAAAAGATAATCAGCCAAAAAAAGTAATGATGGTAACTGAGTGCTCTATGAGTGACAACATACAAGTAGAAAATCCAAATGTAGATTTTATTAAACCATGCAATATGTGTCCGCACATGAAAAAAATTACGCTTCCAAAAATATTGGATTGTTTAGAAAATGAAACTGGTGAAATAATAATGGATAAAGAAACAATCGAAAAAGCTAGAATATCTGTTGAAAGAATGGCAGCCATTGGCAGATAATTAAGTGTCAAAAATTAAATTAAGTAAAGAATTTATCAAAAGCACAGTCAAACTTGCTCTGAACGAAGATCTATATCCTTCAGGAGACATTACTTCAAGCTTAATTGAAAACGATAAGATCATAACAGTTAAATTGATATCGAATCAAAATGCAATAGTAGGAGGTTTATTATTTGCAAAACAAACTTTTAAATTAATTGATAGTAAAATTAAGTTTTTAATTAAAGAAAAAGATGGTTCAAATATTAAAAAAGGATCCTTAGTTGCAGTAATAAAAGGCAAAGCAAAAAATATTTTGATTGCGGAAAGAGTTGCTCTAAATTTTTTATCTCACATTTCAGGAATAGCAACTAAAACAAACAAATTTGTTAAATTAGCTGGAAAGAAAACTAAAATTTGTTGTACAAGAAAAACAATTCCAAATCTAAGAGTTATACAAAAATATGCTGTTAAGCTTGGAGGTGGTACAAATCATAGATTTAATTTAAGTGATGAATATTTAATTAAAGATAACCACGTAGCAAGTTCGGATTTAAAAACTTTAGTTGTAAAAGCCATAAAAAATAAACAGGGGAAAAAAATTACAGTTGAAGTTGATACAGTTGGACAACTTAAATCAATTATAGGTCTAAAATTTAATACTGTTTTGCTTGATAATATGAATATTAAAAGTTTAAGAAATAGTGTTAAAATTGCTAAAAAGTATTATGAAACAGAAGCATCTGGTAATGTTAATTTAAAAACTGTCAAAGCTATTGCTTCCACTGGTGTTGATAGAATATCTGTGGGCAGCATTACTCACAGCGCTCCTGCGGTTGACTTTAAATTAGAAATTTAATTCACAAACTTTGATAAATCTGGTTTAAAATAATTAGGACCTTTCATAACTTTTCCAGCTTCATTATAAATTGGTTTTCCATTTTCATCTAATTTACTCATATTTGAATTTTGAACCTCTTCAAAACATTTATCTAAATCAATTCCAAATGCATGGCCTGCACCATAAGTAACATATAAAATATCAGTTAAAGCATCTGCAACTTCTAATAAATCTTTATTATTCATAGCTTCTGTAAGCTCATCTAACTCTTCTTTAATTAGATCTATTCTTAGTTTGTTTATTTTATCGGTACTAAAAGATGGTTTAGTTTTAACATCTTGACCAAAAGTTTTCATAAAAGTTCCAACTTTGCTAAAATTCGACATATTGCTCCTGTAAGTTTTTTAAAATTTATTGTATGAATATAAATATTTATTACTTAAAAATTAATCAATGAAATTAAGAAAAGAATTTGACAGTCTTGGAAGCATAAATGTACCTAATAATAAGTACTGGGGTGCCTCAACACAAAGATCTAATAAATTTTTTAATATTGGGAAAATTTTAGTTAACATTTCTATAATTAAATCTATTGCTATTATCAAAAGATCAGCAGCAATAGTTCATGCTAAAGATAAATTAATTAATAGTAAAATTTCTAAAGCAATAATCAAAGCTTCAGATGAGGTTATTAAAGGAAAGTTAGATGAAAATTTTCCTTTAAAAGTTTGGCAAACAGGTTCTGGAACACAGACAAATATGAATGTTAATGAAGTAATTGCTAACAGAGCTATTGAAATACTTGGTGGAAAAAAAGGCACAAAAAAACCAGTACATCCAAATGATCATGTTAACAAATCACAGTCCACCAATGATGTTTTTCCGACTGCAATGCATATTTCTATAGCAACAGAAACTTTAGCTAAAATGTTGCCAAGTTTAAAAATCTTAGAAAAAGAGCTAAAGAATAAAACAAAAGAATTTAAAAACATAGTTAAAATTGGAAGAACTCACCTTCAAGATGCAACACCACTATCTCTTGGTCAAGAATTTTCAGGTTATCATGCTCAACTAAAAAAATGTATTGAACGGATTGAATACGCATTAAGAGAAATTCTATTTTTGGCTCAAGGTGGTACAGCTGTTGGAACTGGAATAAATTCAAAAAAAAACTTTGATAAAAAAATTGTTAAAGAAATTGCTAAATTCACTAAAATAAAATTTAAACCTTCATCAAACAAATTTGCAGAACTTGCTGCTCATGATGCAATTGTTAACTTTTCTGGAACTTTAAATACTTGTGCAGTTGCGTTGATGAAAATTTCAAATGATATTAGGTTCTTAGGTTCTGGTCCAAGAGCTGGATATGGAGAATTAATATTACCTGAAAATGAACCAGGCTCATCAATAATGCCAGGGAAAGTAAATCCAACCCAGTGTGAAGCAGTTACGATGGTTTGTGTAAAAGTAATTGGAAATCACAACGGTATTACAATGGCTGGATCCCACGGACATTTTGAATTAAACGTTTTCAAACCATTAATTGCTCATAACATTTTACAATCGATTGACTTAATTGCTGATAGTACAAAAAATTTTGCTGTATATTGTGTGAAAGGGATTAAAGCTAACAAGAAGAAAATTAAAGAACACTTAGATAATTCACTAATGCTAGTCACAGCTTTAGCTCCTCATATTGGTTATGATAATGCAGCCAAAATTGCAAAAACTGCGCTAAAAAACAATACTACTTTAAAACAAGAAGCATTAAAAACAGGATTAATTAGCGAAAAAGATTATGAAAAAATAGTTGATCCAAGAAAAATGATTTATCCTGCATAATTTTTAATTGCATCATTTAATAAATTTTTAAAGTATATTTTATTTTGCAAGTTATCATCTTTTAAATAGATAATTCTCAAATTGTCATTCAATTTTTTATTTAATTTACCATCTACAAGAATATTTTTAATTTTTATTATTTTTTCATCAAAAAAATAAGTAAAGTTAATATTAATTTTATTAATTTGTTTTCTTAATTTTTTTGGAGTCAATAAGAATTTATAAACTTCATTTGAGTTAATTACAGCTAACTCAGTGCTTCCATCTAAAATCAGTTGACCATCTCTTACATAAACTAAGCTATCTTTAAGTTCAAAATTAACATTATTTTTCCAACTAAATTTAGTTTGATCAAAGTCAATTAATCCCTCATGAATTTTTGATTTTAAAAAAATATTTTTAAAACTATCAAAATTTTTTATTTCTTCAGCCTTAATATCAAGTTTGAAATCAATATTTTTGTTATTTAGTATTTCTGTTTTAAGTAAGTCTTTGATTATAGCATTTGAAGAAAAAAAAGATGTAAAATTTATTTCATTTACTTTACCCTCTAAATAAGAATAAAAAGGTTTAAAATTAAATTTGCCATTAAGTAAAAATTTTAATGCTTGTGATTTATCATTCAAACTAAATTCAAAAAAATTCTTATTTGTTTTGTATTTTGCAATACTTTTTTGATTTAAAAAACTAAACTCAGTTAAACCTAAATTAAAATCTTTTCCGAGAGATAATTTGTTATCTAACTTTAATCTAAAAGATTCTAAGTTTATTTTTGAATAAATAATTTTATCATTCTCATCAGTAAATATTTCAAGGGAATAAGGAACGTTAAAAATTTCATTCTCTGAATAAAAAATATTTTTTAGCTCATTTGGATCATAATAATATTTTGAATTTAAAATATTATTAATTAACAATACATCATTTTCATAATTTCTATAAAAAATATTACTATTAATAATTTGTAATTTACTCTCTTTGAAATTAGCATTCAAAAGTTTGAAAAAAAAATTGTAATTATTTTTATTTAAATTGAAATTTGCTTCTTCTAAGACAACATCTGTTACCTTCATATTTCTTAAAGAAAACAAGTTTTCTAATGAAACATAAATCTTTGTTGTTTTAATTTCAGAAATTTTACTTTCATCATTAATTATTGATGATTCCTTAGTTACAAAATGAGGTCTTGGTAAAAATTTATATTCTAATTCATTTGAAAAATGAAACTCTAGGTTTAATTTGTTAAATAGATTACTTTGTATTTCATTTGAAATTTTATCTTGGTTATAAATATTAGGTAAAGAAATATATGAAAAAAATAAAATAATTGCTGCGACAATAGTAAAGAAAATTTTATTGTTTAATAACAGTCTTTTAAAATTATTAATATTTAACTTGTTTAAATATTTTTCTAATAGACTATTAATTGATTTACTAAGGTTTTTAAGAAATTTAGCAAAAAAGTTTGAAGTATTCATTTTGAACAAGAAACTTATAAAACATTATTTTGAATGATAAATAGAGAATATTTAAATAATTTAAACGAGGCTCAAAAAGAAGCTGTGATGCACTTAGATGGGCCTTTATTAATTGTGGCTGGAGCTGGGTCTGGAAAAACAAAAGTATTAACATCAAGAATAGCTAACATTATTAAAGAAAAAAAAGCTTATCCAAATCAAATTCTTGCAGTCACATTCACTAATAAAGCTGCAAAAGAAATGCAAAATAGAGTTGGTAAAATTCTTGGTTCTACAGCTATAGGACTGTCTTGGCTTGGAACATTTCATTCAATTTGTGCAAAATTATTAAGAAAACATGCATCTGCAGCAAATTTGAACTCCAACTTTACAATAATAGATACAGATGACCAAACTCGACTTATCAAAAATATCTGTAAAGCTGAAAATATTGATATCAAACAACTATCGCCAAGATTTATACTTGCAATAATTGATAGATGGAAAAATAAAGGCTATTACCCAAATGAAGTAATCATAAATAAAAAAGATATTTACGAGAAAAATATTTTACCATTATACAAAATTTATCAACAAAAATTAACTGATCTAAATTCATGTGACTTTGGAGATTTGATTTTACATACAGTAAAAATTTTAGAGTTCAATTCTGATATTAGAGAAATTTATTCAAAAAATTTCAAATATATACTTGTCGATGAGTATCAAGATACAAATTTTATACAAAGCAAATGGCTAAATCTATTATCAGAAAAAAATAACAACATTTGTTGTGTTGGGGATGACGACCAATCAATTTATAGCTGGAGAGGTGCAGAAATAAAAAATTTTTTAGAATTTGATCAAGTATATAAAAACACTAAAGTAATAAGATTAGAACAAAATTATAGATCGTCACAAAATATTTTGTCTGTAGCGTCTAATCTAATTTCTAACAATCAAAATAGAGTTGGTAAAACTTTAATTACAACTATGGAAGAAGGTGACTTGGTTCAATTGAATTGTTTTAAAAATGGAAAAGATGAAGCAATAGGAGTTTCAGATGAAATAGAAAAAAAAATTAAAAAAAAATTTTCTTACAATAATATAGCTATTCTTGTTAGAGCTATTTTTCAAACGCGTGAATTTGAAGAGCGATTTCTCAAAATTGGTATGCCATACAGAATATTAGGAGGAACGAAATTTTATGAACGAGCTGAAATAAAAGATTGTGTAGCTTATTTGAGGTTGATTCATCAAGAAAAAGATGATCTTGCTTTTGAGAGAATTGTTAATAATCCAAAAAGATCAATAGGAGATGGTACTTTAAAAAATATCCATGAATTTGCAAAAAAAGAAAATTTAAATTTAGAAAAAGCATCAAAGCTTATGCTTGAACAAAATCTAATAAAACCGAAAGCAAAAATTGGACTAAATTTATTTTTAAATTCTATAAATAAATGGAGAAATGAATTAATCATAAAAAATTCAAATCATATCAAACTATTACAAATAGTATTAGATGAGTCAGGATACTCTGCCATGTTAAAAAATAAGAAGGATCTTGATAATGAAAATAGACTTGAAAATATCAAAGAATTATTAAGTGCTATGAAAGAGTTTGATAATTTAGAAAGTTTTCTTGAACACGTTTCATTAGCAACGTCAATAGACCAAGAATGGGATGGTGAAAAAATAAATATGATGACGATGCATGCTGCAAAAGGACTAGAATTTGACGTGGTTTTTTTACCTGGCTGGGAGGAAGGGTTATTTCCTCATCAAAAATCAATTGAAGAAAAAGGTCAAAACGGCTTAGAAGAGGAAAGACGATTAGCTTATGTGGGGATTACTAGAGCAAAGAAAAAAGCTATAATATCTTTTTCAATGAACAGATTTTATCAAGGAGACTGGATCGACAGTATGGCTTCAAGATTTATTGACGAGCTACCAGAAAAACATTTAGAGAAAAATTCTTTCTTTGAAGAGGAAATTAACAGTGATGATGATTTTGAATTTAACCAAGATTTTGAAATTGAAGAAGGAACTAGAAGTCCAGGTTGGATAAGATATCAAAAGAGAATTAAGTGAAAAATTATATTAAATTATTGAGAACAAAGTTTAAAAAAAATGGAATTGATGGATATATCGTTCCTAAAAATGATGATTATTTTACTGAATACTCTAAAATTAATCGACTAAAAATTATTTCAAATTTTAGTGGATCTGCTGGATTAGCTATAATATTAAAAAATAAAAATTATTTATTTACTGATGGTAGATATACTATCCAAAGTCAAATTGAGTGTGGTAAAAATTTTAAAATTCTTGGATTTGAAAAATTAATAAATTTTAATTTATTTAAAAATCTAAAACTTGGTATTGATCCAAAATTATTTACAAATACACAAATTAAAAACTTTTTTTTAAAATATAATAAAATTAAATTTATCAATGAAAATCTAATTGACGAAATAAAAAAAGAAAGAGAAAATTTAGCTATACCTTTTTTCTCGTTAAACAAAACAATTACTGGTGAAGGTACTAAATCTAAAATTAATAAAATATCAAAATATTTAAAAAAAAATAAATCAGACTACATTTTTATAAGCGCGCCAGAAAATGTTGCGTGGATTTTAAACATAAGAGGTGGGGATGGTCCTAACAGTCCTGTACCAAATTCAAGACTAATAATAAGTAAAACAAATAAAATTTTGTTAATTAGCAAAATCCAAAAATGTAAAAAACTATTTAAAAATAAAATTTTAAAAAAAAATGAATTTTTAGATATTGAAGATTTACCAAAAAAAATCTTAAATCTAAAAGGAAAAAACTTTATAATAGATGATAAATCTTGCTCGATATTCTATGAAAATTTAATCAAGTCGAAATTTAATATTATAAACAGAGAAGATCCTACTTATCATTTAAAGGCAATTAAAAATAAAACTGAAATTAAAAATATGATTAATGCTCATATTTCAGATGGGGTAGCCTTAACAAAATTTCTATATTGGATAAAAAAAGTTAATAAAAAGAAAATTACAGAGGTTGACGCAGCAATAAAATTAGAAAATTTTCGAAAAAGAAATAAAAATTTTTTATATCCAAGCTTTGATACAATTGCTGGTGCTGGGAAGAATGGTGCAATTGTTCATTATCGAGCAAAAAAAAATGATTGCAGAATTATAGATAAAAAAGACATTTTTCTTTGTGATTCTGGAGGGCAATACAAATATGGTACAACAGATGTTACTAGAACAATTTGTTTTTCAAAACAAAAAAAAAATATTAAAAATATTTTTACCAAAGTTCTAAAAGGTCATATTGCAGTGGCTACAACTGACATTAATAAAGATAATGTTGGTAAAAAAATTGACAAAAGAGCTAGAAAATTTTTAAACAAAAGTAATTTAGATTATGCACATGGCACTGGTCATGGTGTTGGTTTTTTTCTTAATGTACATGAGGGACCACAGTCAATTACAAAAATAAACACAGTGAAAATAAAAGAAGGTATGATTTTAAGTAATGAGCCTGGATATTATAAAACTAATGAATATGGAATTCGAATTGAAAATTTAGTTTATGTAAAAAAATCAAAAAAAAATTTATTTTTTGAAAATTTGACGTTGGCGCCGATTGAAAAAGATTTAATAAATTATAACTTGTTAACCAAAAACGAAAAAAATTATCTTTTCAAATATCATTTGGAAGTTTATTCAAAAATATCAGGCTATTTAAATTCAAATGAGAAAAAATGGTTAGCTAGTTTTATTTAACATTTTCAAAAATTCGCCTTGATCTATAATTTTTATTTTTAACTGCTTAGCATTATCTATTTTCTTTTTTGTTGGTTTTTCACCTGTAATTAAATAATCTAGTTTTTTTGAAACAGTGCTTACCGTTGTGCCTGAATTTTCTTCAATTAATGATTTAACTTCTGCTCTACTAATATTATTTAGTTTTCCTGTTACTAAAAATGTTTTATTTTTTAAAATTCCATCTTTTTTTGTTGAAGTTGCATTTTTAATTATCAAAACTTTTTCTAATTCATTTAAAACTTGAATATTTTCTTTATTTATAAAAAAACTTTTAATAGATTTTATTTGAGTATCACCTATTCCATCAATATTTAACAAATCTTCATAGTTCTTTGTTGTAGATAAGTTTTTAAACTTTAAAAATGATACAAAATATTTTGATAACAATTTTGCGTTTTCTAATCCTATATGTCTTATGCCTAATGAATAAATAAATCTTTCTAGGGATATATTTTTTCTTTGATTAATAGAATATTTTAAGTTTTCTACAGATAATTTTCCCCAACCTTCCAGTTTTTCAATTTTATCATAGTTTAGTTTAAATATATCTTGAGGATATTTTATAAATTTTTGTTTCCAAAAACCTTCAACTATCTTTTTTCCCAATCCATCTATATTGAACGCCTCTTTAGAAACAAAATGCTTTAATTTTTCAATTGAAATTTTTTCGCAATAATAACCTTCACTGGAACATCTTCTAACTGCATCAATTTTTTTTGTAACTGAATTAAAATCCTTAATTGTTACCGACCCACATGAAGGACATTTTTTTGGAAATACAAATTTTAAACTATTTTTTGATCTTTTTTTTAAATCAACAGATAGTATATGAGGTATTACATCACCTGCTCTTTCAACAACAGCTGTATCACCAATTCTGATATCTTTTCTATTTATTTCATCTTCATTATGCAGTGTTGCATTTGACACAACTACTCCACCAATATTAATAGGTTTAATTTTTGCCACTGGGGTTAAAGCTCCAGTTCTACCAACTTGAATTTCAATATCTAATATTTGGGAAATAGCTTTATTAGATGAAAACTTATGAGCTATTGCCCACCTTGGAGCATTAGCCACATTTCCTAATCTTTTTTGCATAGCAAAATCATTAATCTTGTAAACAATTCCATCTATATCAAAATCTAGATTTGCTCTTTTTTTTTCTATTTCATTATAGTTTTCAATTAAATTTTTAACTCCAGAAATTAATTTGTTTAATGGATTTGTTTTAAAACCCCATTTGCTTAATTTTTTTATAAAATCAGATTGGTTTTCTACTAACAAACCTTTTTCATATCCAAAAGTATATGCAATAAATTTTAAAGGTATTTTTTTTGTATCATTTGGGTTTTTTTGTCTTAAAGATCCTGATGCCGCATTTCTAGGATTAGCAAATTTGTTATTTAAATTTTTAAAATCACTATTTTGAATAAATACTTCTCCTCTAATATCTATTTCCTCAGGAAAATCCTCAGATAAGACAACTTTTGGAATATCATCAATTGTTTCTAAATTTAAAGTTATATCTTCTCCTTCTTTCCCATCGCCCCTCGAAAGACCTTTATGAAACTTTCCTTTTATATAAGTTAAAGAAGCAGATATTCCATCAATTTTAGGTTCTGCACTATAATAAATATTAATATTTTCTTTAATAGATAAAAAATTTTTAATTTTTTTTTCAAAGTTGTTCAAATCTTCTTCGGAAAAAGCATTTCCTAAAGATAGCATAGGTACTTTATGTGATGATTTTTTAAAGTTTTTTGAAGGTTTATATCCAACAATTTTACTAGGAGATTTTTCTGAATTTAAAAATTCATAATCTATTTCAAGTTGTAAAATCTCCTTTTTTAAATTATCGTATACTTCATCATTAACAATAGGCTCACTCTTATCATAATAATAACTATTATATTTGCTAATTAATCGAATTTTATTATTATATTTTTTTTGAATTACTTTTTTATTCATCTCAATTAAATAGAGATTTAAAGCTTTTTAAAATACTATTCTCTTCTTTTCGAATTTTAATTTTTTGGTAATTTTTATCAAAAATATTATACGAATTTTCGTACCATTTAGATGACTTATAATTGTAACCTAATAAACTAGCATATTTTTTTGACTCTTGCTCTAATCCAATAATATAATAAATTTCAACCAGTCTATGAAGGGCTTCCTCCACATAAATTGATGTTTCGTAATTATCAACAACAAATTTAAATCTATTTATAGATGCTATCCATTTTTTTCTATCAAAATAATACCTTCCTAGATACATCTCTTTTGCGGCCAATATTGTATTAATTAGACTAATTTTATATTCAGCATCAATTGCAAAATCTGTATTGGGATATTTTTTCACAACATCTAAGAATATTTTTTTTGAACTCTGTATTGAATTTAAATCCTTTGTTTCATCAACAATTTGTTCATAGTAAGATAAACCTAATAAATATTCAGCATAAGCTATATTTTTGTGATTTGGGTAAACTCTAAGAAATCTATTTAATTCAGCTATAGCATCACCATAATAATTTTGTGAATAATAAGAATATGCAGCCATCAATGCTGACCTTGGAGCCACTTCAGATTGAGGAAAAAGAATTTCAGCTTCATTAAATTTTTTCGCAGCAAATAAAACATCACCTTTTTTTAATTGTTCTAATCCTTCTTTGTATGCTTCTATCATTTGGAGCTCTAGATTTGTTTCTTTAATTACCGATTTCTCAACAGTCTGCTTTGAGCAGGATAAACAAAAAATCAATATTACAAAAAGATGTGCTATATTTTTCACAATTGATAAACTTATACTCTTAAATATGATATTTTAATAAATATTTATTAATATTTAAGCAATAGATTTTAATATATTTCTATTTATTAGTGAATGAGGAAGGTTTTTTTCTTTAATTTCTATAATCGAAAAATTTTCTCTATTTTGAAAAACTTTTCTTAACAATTGATTTGTTAAATAATGTCCTCCTTGAGAACATTTTACAGATGCTACAATTCTATAGCCCGAGGTGTAAAGATCTCCAATACAATCTAAAATTTTATGATTTACAAATTCTTTGTCATTTCTCAATCCTTCGGGGTTTAAAATTTCTTTTCCCTTAACTACTACAGCATTTTCTAAGCTACCACCTTTAGCAAGACCATTTTTCTTTATCATCTCTATATCTTCGTAAAGACAATAAGTTCTAGAATTATATACATCTGTTAAATCATCTTCATAAACTTTAAAATTATTTCTCTGGTTTCCAATAATTTCATTTTTATATTTTAATTCAAAATCTATATCCAAACTCAATGTAGATGGCTTAATTGATATAAACCTTTCCCCATCTGAAAAATTTATTTCTTTATTAATTTTAATTATTTTAATTGGCACATCACTTATCTCAATTCCTGCATTAATTATTTTTTCAATAAATATTTTTGCTGATCCATCTAAAATAGGAACTTCCTCATTATCTATCTCTATCAAAGCATTATCTATACCAAGACCAAACAAAGCGCCCATCAAATGTTCTATTGTTGATACTTTTGCACCAAATTCATTCTCTATAGTTGTGTTTAAAGAGGTATTAGAAACATTCATAAAATTTGGATATACTAAATTATCATTTGCGATGTCCATCCTTTTAAATACTATACCAAAGTTAGGTTCAGCAGGTTTAATGCTTACATTTACATCTAGGCCACTATGAAGTGCTACCCCACTAAATGAAACATTATTTTTTAAAGTTTTTTGAGTTAAATAAGACATACCATACGTCTATTTTGAAATTTGTAAGATTAAAAAACAACTAATGTTACAAGAAAAAACAATTTTAGCTGAAAAGTTGAAAAAACTTCTCAAAAAAACCAATTTTTTTAATATTTTTTGGTTCTAAATTAATTTCATTTTGATTGAAACCATCTAAAACTTTATAGCATCTTATTACCGGATCAATATTTTCATCTGGAAAAGAACTATTTACATATTTTAAATCAAGAAATCTATCAATCTCAATATGATATTTGTCTAATATATGAGTAATTTGTAACAAAAGATTTTTATGAAAACACTTAAAATTAATTTCTAAGCCAAGATTGTCAGTGTCCTGATTATTTATGAAGTTTGTGTAAATTTTGCCATTTATAATATATTTATTTATCACCATGTGAGTAATTTTATATTTATCATAATTTTCTTGAATCAAATCTTTAGCTTCAACAAGTAAATTTTCTAAAAAATTTACTTGTAATTTTTTTTCATAACTTTTCTTTTTTAAACTTATATTAATATTAAAAATATCTTCAGTTTCTAAATAAATAAAAATATTTTTTATAAAATTACCAATTAATTTTTCAATTTTAAAAATATTTTCATTTAGGAAATTATTTAAGCTTTCTAAATCTAAATCATTAATTTTATTTTCTAAGTCTAACTTTTCATAATATAAAGTTTTCAATTTTTTTTTATCAAATAAATAAATAACAAAATTTTTTTTTGATATTATTAAATAAGTTTGTACTTCTGAAACATCAATCATTTTATAGTTATCTGATTTTTAATTCTTGCATCAATTAATTTAATTTCTTTAAAATTAGTATTATTAAAAAATTCGAATGCTTGATTTAAAGACTCTTTAATATTTTTTTTTGATAGCTTTAGAAGTACCTTGTTATTTAGCTCCACATCCCATCTTTTGGAGGGAAAGAAATATAAATTTTTAATTTGATCATAGGAAAATTTTGATTCATCAATTAATTTTTTAAATTTAAGAAATTCATCAATTTCTGGTTTGCCAAATATGAATGGTAAATTATCATTTTTATAATTATTATTTATTAGTTTTCCATTTGAGCCAACTATATAAATTTTATTATTTACGTTTATCTTTGCCAAAAAGTTTGTATCTTTAATTTGAATTGTAAGATTAGAGGGATATTTTTTAAATACACTATAATTTTCTACTAAAGTGTCTGACTCAATTACTTCAGAAATTTTTGATTTATTTAAAAAAAAAATATTTTTAATTTTTAAATTATTTAAGTTTTTAGTCATGTTTAAAATATTTGAGTTATCCAACCCTACAATAGTAAATTGGACTTTTTTGAAAGAATTAAAACTAATTAAATGATAATTACCTATAGAACTTACTAAAAAAAAAATTAAAAGATAAATTACAATTTTTCTACTTATTCGTTGATGCATCTTTTAAAATCCATTCAATTAATTTTATAAAATTAATTCCTTTATAAGCTGCAATTTCTGGAACTAGAGACAATTTAGTCATTCCAGGCTGAGTATTAATTTCAAGTAAATAAAATTTTCCTCTATAAAATTTAAAATCTGATCTAGTCACACCACGACATCCAATCAACTTGTGAGCTTTAAATGCTATATCCATCAATTCTCTAAATTTTTTATCTGGAAGTTTCACTGGAATTATATGTTCTGTTTTTGCTTTTGAATTATACTTTGCCTGATAATCGTAAAATTTTCTTTTTGGTTTAAGTTCAATCGCTCCTAATTTTTTATTTCCCAAAATTGCAGCTTGAATTTCCCTGCCACCTATAAATTCTTCAATCATTATCTTTTTATATTCTCTAAGTAAATCTAAGTTTTTAATAATATTTTTTTCATTACAAATATAAACATTTACACTCGAACCTTCATTTAAAGGTTTGATAACAATAGGAAATTTTAATTTTTTTTTTATTTTTTTTATTAATTCAAATTTATGTAAATCATAAGAATAAATAAAATATTTAGGTGTCTTAATTTTATATTTAATGAATATTTTTTTTGACAAATCTTTATCCATTGCAATAGATGAAGAAACTGGACCTGAGTGAGTGTATGGAATTTTAAATTTTTCAAGAATCGTTTGAATGTAGCCATCTTCTCCAAACTGACCGTGTAATGCATTGAAAATTATATTAGGTTCAAAGTTTTTAATATTTTTTACCAAATCAATGTTGGGTTCAGAGATTTTAGCTTTATACCCATATCTTTTTAGTTCTTTATAAACTTGTAATCCTGTATCAAGACTTATTAATCTTTCTTTTGAAACCCCTCCAGAAATTATAAGTATTTTTTTTTTCAATTTACTCTAATATTTTTATTTCTTTTTCTAACTTAATACCTGTTTTCTCAAAAACACTATTTGATACATATTCAATTAGTTTTTTCATATCTTCAAATTTTGCATTTCCATTATTTACAAAAAAATTACAATGTTTTTCTGAAATAGATGCATCACCAAATGATTTGTTTATTGGAACTGATTCTTTAATTAATTGCCAAACTTTTTTATCAGTTTGATCTATAGGATTTTTAAAAGTGCTCCCACTTGTTTTTATTCTAGTAGGTTGAGCTTTTTCTTTTTTAACTTTTAAGATTTCCATTTCTTTTTTTATTAAAGTTTTTTCCTTTTTATATCCTTTCAAAGATGCACTTAAAAAAATCAGATCATCTGGTAATCTACTATCTCTATATTTAAAATTAATGTCTTTTGCTGGTATTGTTAATACTTGCCCTGATTTATTTACCGCCTGTATTGATATTAGAATATCTTTAAATTCTCTATTAAAACAACCAGCATTCATTTTAATTCCACCTCCAACTGTTCCTGGAATACAGGATAAAAATTCAAAACCACCTATCTCATTTTCCATCGCAAATTCTGATAAAGATTTATCAGTAACCGCACTACCTGCTATTAAAATTTCTTCAGACAATTTTGAAATATTATTAAAATTTTTTGAGAGTTTTATTACTATTCCATTATATGTTTGATCAGATATTAAAGTATTAGAACCTCCACCCAGGATAAATACTTTTTCTTTATTTTGGATTTTTTTTAAAAATTTTATTAATTCTTTTAAATCATCTGCTTTAAAATAAATTTTTGTTTTTCCACCTATATTGAACCAATTTTTATTTTTTAAGTCATAATCTAATTTTATGTTATTTTTAAATTCCAAAAAAAAATCTTGTTTATCAATACTCATTATAAATATTTTGGTAGCTCTCTCATCCAACCGGAAATAGTTCCTGCACCCATCCCTATTACTATTTTTTTACCGTATATGTTACTTTTAATAAATTTTGCTAATTGAAATCTATCTTCGACAAGAAATAGTTGAACTTTAGAATTTTTTATAATTTGTTTTGCAAAATTAATATAATTAAATCCAAGTCTAATTTTTTCACCAGCCGCATAAATTGGAAACAGAAGAACTTTATCAGCATTCTTAAAAGCAAAAGTAAATTCTTTTTTTAAATCTTTAGTTCTCGATATTCTATGTGGTTGAAAAATGCATATTTTTTCGTAGTCTCGATAAACTTGATTTACACCCCGTAGAACTTCTTTTATTTCAGTAGGATGATGAGCATAATCATCAAAAAAATCCACATTATTGTAAGAAAAAATTTTATTAAATCTTCTTTGAACTCCTGAAAAATTCTTTAAACCTTTTTTTATATTTAAAATAGGCAGACCAACAGTCAAACCTAATGCTAAAGCTGCAACTGAATTTTTAATATTATGAATTCCCAATAAAGGGATTTTAATATTTTTAATAATTCTTTTTTTTTTATTTGGTAGACTTATATTTAAATTAAATTCTGAGTATTCTTTAGTTTGTTTGATATTTTGCACACAAAAATTTGACCTTGAATCTAATCCATAAGTATAAAAATTTTTATTTTTGAGATTTTTTATCATACCTTTGTTGTTCTTATCATCTAAGCAAATGAATGATTTTCCAAATGAAGGAACTTTATTTACAAAATTGATAAAATATTTATTTAAATCTTTCATTGAACGATAGTAATCCATATGTTCCCGATCAATATTTGTAATTATAGAATACGTTGGAGATATATGTATAAAACTTCCATCAGATTCATCAGCCTCTAAAATAGACCAATCACTTTTACCAAGTTTAGCAGAATGATTAATTGAATTAATTACTCCTCCATTTATTATTGTTGGATCTATTTTAGTTTCTTGGAATATTGAAGCGATTAACGATGTGGTTGTTGTTTTACCATGTGAACCAGCTACTACTATGTTTTTAGTTAAAGAAACTATGTTTGCTAACATTTCTCCACGTTTATAAATAGGTAATTGTCTTTTTTTAGCCTCTAATAGCTCTGGGTTATTTTTCTTTATTGCCGAAGATATAACTAAAATTGTAGCTTTGTTAATATTTTGTTTTTTGTGACCAATTGAAATTTTAATTTTTTCTTTTTTTAATCTTTCTATATTTTTATTTATTGAAATATCACTTCCTTGAACTTTAAATCCTTTACTCTTCATTATTAAAGATAGACCGCTCATACCTATTCCACCAATACCAACAAAATGTATAAGTTCTGACTTTGCTAATTTAATATTCATTAAAAGTTTCTAATAATTTTTGATTAACACTATTCCAAGTATTTTGATAATTTAATTTTTTTAAATTAATTTTTTTAGCAATAAATTCATTATTTTTTCTACAAATAACTGACAATAATTCCTCAAACTTTTTTTCATCAAAGTTATTTTGATCAAATATCCAACATGCATTTTTACTCTCATAGTATAAAGCATTTTCATACTGATGATTATCTTTTGAATTAGGTAAAGGTATAACTATAAATGGAAGATTTATCAGAGATAGTTCTGCTAAACTTGATGCTCCACCTCTAGTGATACATAAATCAGACTCAATCATGAGGTTATTTAGGTTTTGATCAAATGTGAAAACTTTACTTAATATATTATTTTTTTTATAGAATTGTTTTAATACATCAATATTTTTTTTGTTAGTTTGATGAATAATTTTTAAAGAGCAAATTTTAGATATATTAACAAGTGTATTATTAAATAGAGTATCAAATATATTTGCTCCCTGACTACCACCAATAATTAAAATTGTGAATAAATTATTATCTTTTTTATTAAAAAAATTTTCATAATATTTTTTTCTAATTAATGGTTTGGATAAAGTTATTTTGTGCTCGAACTTTTTAGGAAAATTTTTTAAATTTTTTGAATAACAAATTATTTTTTTTGAAAAATTTAAAAAAAATTTATTTGCTCTTCCAAGGACCATGTTTGGTTCAATTGAAAAAATCTTAATGCTTAATAATTTTGCAGCCAAACAAAGTGGTAATGACATATAACCACCTGTGGAAACTAAGATTGATATGTTTTCTTTTTTTAATATTTTGTAAGACTTAAGTGTTAAGATAAAAATTTTTATTATTGAGATAGGAAAAAAATATAAATTACTTAATTTTGGTGTGTTAATAATAATTGTGTTATAATTTTCTTTTTGTAAAAATTTTAATCCTCTTAGATCAGTTGATATTATTATTTCATGACTAGATTTTAAATGATCATGAACTATTACTGCAGGCAAAACATGTCCCCCAGATCCACCCGTTGAAATCAAAACTTTTTTTTTCATAAATTAAGTTAATTTTCTTTTAGTCAAATTAAGAATTATTCCAGCTAGAATAGATGTGCTTATTATTGAGGATCCTCCATAACTTAAAAAAGGTAAAGTCATTCCAGTAGTTGGAAATAATCTTATATTCACTCCAATGTGGATTGTTGCCTGCATCAATATTAAACTAACAGAACCAATTAAGATAAGTTTAATCCTGTCATTTTGCTCAAAACGGATTTTTTTAAACACCATGTGTAAAAATATTAAAAACATTAATATAATTAAAATTATGGCAACTACTCCAAACTCTTCCGAAATTACAGAAATTATATAATCAGTGTGAGCTTCTGGCACTCTATTTTTAAGAGTTCCTTCACCAATTCCTTTTCCAAAAAATCCTCCGCTGGTTATAGATTCGATAGCTTTATCAGATTGGAAATTGTGAGTTCCTACTTCTTGGTTAAAAAACGAGAAGATACGGGCCTTTATATAGCTAAACTTAGGGATATAGATAACTAGGTAAACCATTAGAGTAGCACCAGCTACAAATATACTAGTAAGAAAATAAATATTAATTCCTGAACAAAAAATTAAAACAGCCCAAGAAAAAACAACCAACAAAGTCTGACCAATATCAGGTTGAATTATCAAAAGTAAAGAAATTGTCACAATTAAAATTGTTGTAATTATATATTTTAATAAAATATTTGCTTTTTCATTACATAAAACAATTACTAAAGTAATAATTAAGAAAGGTTTCAAAACTTCTACAGGTTGAAACCGTGGAAGAAAGAAAAGATCGATCCATCTTCTTGAGCCTTTTACTTCAATTCCTACTAAGGGTACTAAAAATAGACATATTAATGAAATAATGAATAAAATTATTGAATACTTATACAATTGATCCTTATTTAACGCAGAGAAAATAAAAATAAGAAAAATTCCAATCAAAACATAAATGAAATGTTTAAAAAAAAAGAAATAACTATTGGTATTCAATTTGTCTGAAGCAATTAAAGAAGTAGAAACTAAAGAAAAAAATAAACCTATAGCAAATAGTAAGCTGATTAATGTGAATAAAGATTTATCAATATTTTTCCACCAGCTGTAATAAAATTTATAAATTAAATTTTTATTTTGCATTAATAAACCTCTTAACTAAATTATTAAAATATCTTCCCCTGTCTTCAAAATTTTTAAAATTATCAAACGATGCACCTGCAGGACTAAAAAATATTATATTTTTTGACAATTTTTTATTTTTAATATTTAAAAAAATTTTATTAAGTGCATCATATAAATTTTTAAAACTTTTAACTTTTAATTTATTTTTTAAAATTTTATAAAAATGTTTTCTGTGTTTTCCAAAAACAAATACTTTTAAATTTTGAGACTTCATTTTTGATAATTTAAATTTATCACCTTTTTTAGGAATTCCTCCTACAAGCCAATAAACATGATTTAAATTTTTTAAAATACTTTCTGATGAAGCGAAGCTGGTTGATTTTGAATCATTAATTATAGTAAGATTTTTTTTATCAAAAATAATTTGTTGTCTAAAATTTAGACCCTTAAAATTATTAATTGTTTTAATTAAATTTTTTTTTGAAAGTTTAAGTTTATTAGAAATCTCTAATATAAAAGATAAATTCTCTTTATTTCCATCTGTAGCAAAATATTTATTCTTAATTTTTTTTGTGATAGATTTCAGATTATTTGTATCTACCTTAAATATTTTTGATTTATAATTATTCTTTCTTAAATTATTTGAAATAAGCTTATCTTTTCTTTTTACATAGGCAAAACTACCTTGTTTTTGAAATCTTAATAATTTAAATTTTGCTTTTACATAATTATTCAGAGTATTGTGTCTTTCCAAATGATCTCCTGAAATATTCAAAATAATTGCAAATTTTGTGCTAAAAATTTTACTATAATCTAGTTGATAGGATGAAGCTTCAATAACAAAGACTGTTTTTTCTGTAATTTTTTTTTCAGATAAGACTGGATTACCAATATTTCCAACAAGTCTAGAATCTCTTTTCTGATCCACTAAAACATTGTGCAAAATTTTAGCAGTTGTTGATTTCCCATTAGTTCCAGTGATTGTTATACTATCATTCTTATAAAAGGAAAAGAAAACATCAAGATCGGTATAAATTTTTGAAAAATTTAATTTCAAAAATTTTGATAATTTACATTCTGAAATATCTATTCCAGGACTGATAATAATTTTATCAAAATTAATTTTTAAAACTTTATTTATATTAATTATTTTTTTATTAATCTTTGGATTATCATCAAATAAATAAACATCACATTTTTTTTTTAAGAAGTTGTAAGAAGAAATACCGCTCTTGCCTAGTCCATAAATTAATATTTTTTTTCCTAAAAAAATATTTTTTGATCTATTCATTATCTTAATTTTAGAGTAGCCAAACCTATCATCGCTAATATTATTGAAATAATCCAAAATCTAATAACTACAGTTGACTCGGGCCAGCCTTTTTTTTCGAAATGATGATGAATCGGTGCCATTCTAAAAATTCTTTTACCTGTAAGTTTAAATGAAATGACTTGAACCATCACAGACACAGCCTCTAAAACAAAAAGACCTCCTGTTATAGCTAAAACAATTTCATGTTTAGTTATAATTCCTACTGCTCCTAAAGATCCACCTAAAGATAATGATCCTGTATCTCCCATGAAAATTTTTGCTGGTGGTGCATTAAACCATAAAAAACCTAAACACGAGCCAATAATTGCGCCACAAAAAATTGCAACTTCTCCAGTTCCTTCAATATAGGGAATTTGTAAATAATTTGAAAATACAACATTTCCAGTTACATAACTTATAAAAGCGAAACAAGCTGCAACTAAAATTACTGGTACAGTAGCTAATCCATCTAATCCATCTGTAAGATTAACAGCATTTGACGAACCTATTATAACAAATATAGCAAAAGGAATAAAAAACCATCCAAGATTAATTATCAAATTTTTAAAAAATGGAAAATATAAATTATTTAAATCTTGATAGTCATTTAAATAAACAAATAAACTTACACCAACAAGTGCTAATAAAATTTGAGTAATTATTTTAAACTTAGATGAAATACCTGAAGAATTACTAAATTTAATTTTTTTATAATCATCTAAAGCACCAAGCAATCCAAATGAGACTGCAATATAAATACAAAATAATATATTATAATTTGATAAATCTGCCCATAAAATTACTGAAATTAATAATCCTAATAAAATAATTAGCCCTCCCATTGTTGGTGTGCCAATTTTTTTTACTATATGATCTTTTGGGCCATCATCTCGTATTGGGTTAAAAATTTTTTGATTTGAAAAAAATTTTATAAATGGACCCCCGATAAACAAAACAATGATTAAAGAAGTGAAAAAAGATAAACCTGTTCTAAATGTCAAATATTTAAAGACATTTAAATAGCCAAAAGTGTCAACAAAATTTAATAGAAACTGATAGAGCATTTAATTTAAACCCTTAATATCATTTACTATCTTATTGAAACCTGTCGCTAATGAGGCCTTAACCATCAAATAATCATTATTTTTTATATCTTTTTTAATCAATTCAATAATTTGTGATTTGTTTTGTAATATTCTACCCTTTTTAGAATCTGATATTTTTTTATAAATAAATGAAGCCATTTTTCCTTTTACAAATACCCTGTCAATTTTTGTTTGATTTATTAGTGGAGCAATAGATTCATGAAGTTTTTTTGAATGATTTCCTAGCTCTAACATATCACCAAGCAATAAATATTTTTTATTTTTTTTTGAATCTATTTTGTCAAAATTTTTAATAGCTGAATTCAATGATAGTGGATTTGAATTATAACTTTGATCGATCAAATTAATTCTTTTGTTGTTTATCTTAACCAGTGTATGATCACCCCTACCTTCTGGTATCTTAAAATCTAAGAAAATATTTTTATTTAGATTAAATATGTTTAAATAAATACTCATTACAGCTAAAGCCGAAAGAATATTATAAATATTATTTTGATAATCATTTGAGATTATAAAATATTTATTTTTTTTTTTTGAATTAATTTTTATTTTATATTTTTTTCCAAATTTTTTTATATTTAATAGCTTAACATCTGCTTTGCTATTTTTAATACCAAAAGAAATCACTTTGAGATTTTCTTTCTGAGATATTTTTTTATGAAATTTAAAAAATTTATCATCTGCATTTAAAATAACAGAGCCATTTGTTCTTATATTTTTAATAATCTCAGATTTTGCTAAAGCAATTTGTTTAATATTTTTAAAATTTTTTGCATGGGCATAATTTATATTTGTTATAACTCCTACATTTGGCTCAATTATTTCTGAGAGATAATCAATCTCACCCTTTTTATCCATACCAACTTCTAAAATTCCATAACGATCATCCTCTTTGATGTTTAGAAGACTTAATGGAACTCCAAATTTATTATTATATGATTTTGGTGATATACTTACTTTTGAAATTTTTCCTAAAACACTGCCTAGTAATTCTTTAAGAGTAGTTTTGCCACAGCTACCTGTAATAGCTATTATGTTAGTGTTTATATTTCTTCTATAAACTTTTGAAACATTTGTTAAAAATTTTAAAGTATTTTTGACTTTTATCTGCCGTTTAATATCAAGATTATTTTGAATTTTGTTCACAATTGCTAATGATGCTTTTTTCTTAAATGATTGTGAAACAAAATTATTTCCATCATTTACTTTTCCTTTGATAGCAAAAAATATATCGTTCTTTTTCACTTCTTTAGAATTGATTCTCGCATCCTTCATGGAAATAAACTTTGATGATTTTTGATTTTTGGAAAGTTCTTTAATTATATTTATCTTTAATTCATTAGATAACTGTTTGTTCTTATTTTTTATTTCTGTTAGAATTTTTTTCCTATCAGAAAATTTAATTTTCTTATTACCAATTTCCTGAATTTTTTCGTGTCCTTTTCCTGCAACTAATAAAATATCACCACATTTTAAATTTTTAATGGCTTCCGATATTGCTATTGCTCTGTTGGGAATTTCTATAATTTTCTTAGCTTTAATTCCTTTTTTGATATCTTTTCTAATTTTTTCTGGGTTTTCTAAACGAGGATTATCATCTGTAAGATAAATATTATCTGCATAAATGCTTGCTATTTTACCCATTTTAATTCTTTTGTTTTGGTCTCTATTGCCTCCACAACCAAACAAAAGATTTAACTTTTTATCAGGAAATTGCTCCTTAATATTTAAAAGACAAATTTTTAAAGCATCAGGGGTGTGTGCATAATCAAGAATAACAACTGAATTATTTTTAATTTTACTAATTTTTTCTAATCTACCTTCAACTGGTTTTAAATTTGGTAAGACTTTAAAAATATTTTCAAAATTTAGATTACTTTTTTTTGCTGCAATCACAGCCATCAAAATATTCTTTATTTGAATTTTACCTATTAAATTTAGATTAATTTCCTTAATTAAATTTTTATATTTTAATTTAATTAATTGATTTTCATTATTATATCTATGAGATAATATTTCAAAATTATTTTGTTTTTCATTTATTGCTAATAATTTGAAATTTTTCCTCAAAGAAATTTTTTTGATTGTTTTATATTGAGGTATATCTTTATCTGTAATTACATTTCCCTTTTTTCCTATTAAATTCTCAAATAAATAAAGTTTTGCTTTTAAATAATTTTTAAAATTTTTATGATAATCAAGATGATCTTGTGATAAATTTGTAAAGATTCCAGATTTAAAATTTAACCCATCTAATCTATTTTGCTCTAATCCATGACTGGAAGCTTCCATGATAACATTTTCAATTTTTTCTTTTTTTAATTTTTGTAAGATCTGTCCTAATTTAATTGGATCAATTGTTGTATTAAATAAATTTAAATTAATATTTTTTGATTTAACCCCTAATGTTCCAATTGAAGCAACCTTTTTTTTATTTAATTTCATAATTTGAAGATAAAATTCTGCAACTGAGGATTTTCCATTGGTTCCTGTAACGGCTACTAAATTTTTTGGTATTTTATTGTAAATTTTAAATGAGACTTCAGCTAATAATTTTCTTATATTTTTTGTCCTTATAAACAATATCCTATTACTAAAATCTTTTATTTTTTGTTCTGTTACAATTATTTTAGAACCTTTTTCTATAGCTCTAGAAATAAATTTATTTCCATCAATATTATTTCCTTTAATTGCAAAGAAAATATTATTTTTTTTTAACGATCTAGTATTAAAAGAGATACCTGAAAAAAATAATTTTTTATATTTTTTATTGATACCATTAAAATAATCTCCAAGTAACATTATTAGTAAACTTGTATATATTTTGTGGCTAAAATAGGCCCAATTTTATCTATAATTTTACCTACCACTTCCACCGAAGTCCAGCCAGCACTATTTTTTAAAGTTCCTCTCCATCCCCCATCTCTATGTCTGTATTTGTAATAATAGTCTTTTGATTTTTGAGGTTCATCGAACATAACAATAAATACAAATTTAGGTTTTGAAGTTGGAAATACTGATGCAAAAGTATTCACTTTTCCATCAGAATATCTACCATTTAGAACTTTATCTGCAGTACCTGTTTTTCCACCAATTTCATAATTTGGTACATTAGCAAATTTAGCTGTACCCTCATCTGTATTAACAATTTTTCTAAGAGTTGTTACTACTTGATCTGAAACTTCTCTTCTAATTAATCTTTTTCTTTTTATCGATCCATCTTTTCTGCTGATTAAAGTTGGTGAAATTTCAAACCCACCGTTAGATAAAATTGAATATCCTTTAGCTAATTGAAGAATAGTTGTTGCTATTCCATGGCCATAAGATGCCGTAGCTAATTTACATTTTTTAAATTCGTAACTATTTTGAGGAGCTATTTCTTCTATGTCAAAATTAATTTTTTTTAAAACTCCTATTTTTTCTAAAAAATCCTTAAATTTTTCTGGTCCAATTTTCTGTGCAATTCTAACTGAACCAATATTTCCTGACCTAATGATAATTTGTTCTGCGGTTAAATTCGAAGGTATATCGTTATCGTATTCACCTATCCTAAATTTATCACAAGATATAGATTTTGGTAGGTCTAAAAATTCAGTTTCTGGTTCAATTAAATTTTCATTTAATGCATTCGCATATGTAAATATTTTAAATACAGATCCCAATTCATAAGTACCTTTAGTAACTCTATTTATGTAATTTACATCTTTTATATTTTTTCTTTCATTTGGATTAAAATCAGGCAATGAAACTAAAGAGAGTATATTGCCGTTATTAACATCCATTAAGATAGCAGCACTACCTTTGCTTTTAAAAATTTGCTGATATTTCAACAATTCTTTTCTAATTAAGAATTGGATGTCTTTATCAACAGTTAATTTAATAGGGGCTCTTGTTGTTTGCAATTCTTCATTTAATGATTTTTCTAATCCAGAAATACCATTGTTGTCATTGTCTATTTGTCCCAAAATATGACTAAAAAGATTTTTCTGTGGATATATCCTTAGAACTCTTTCTTCAGGGATAAGAGATTTATCTCCCAATTTCATAATTTGCTCATATTTTTCCTCTGAAATTTTTTTCTCTAAATAAAAAAAATTTTTGTTTTCTATTTTTTTTTCAATTTCATTAAAATCTTTTTCTGGGAAAATAATTCTTAGACTTAACAGTAATTTTTCTTTACTAATTATATCTGAAGTTTTGAGACCAATATCAATAGATTTAACCGTTTTTGCTAAATAATTTCCATTAATATCTAAAATATCTGCTCTATAAAGATCATTATTGAAATGAAACGGATCGTTTGTATCTTCAAACTTTGTCTCTCGAGACCCTAAATGAATTAAATGAATTGTATAAATAAGATAAATAATAAAAAACACAAAGAAAATGAAAGCAACTCTATTAAATTGAATATTTAATCCTGTATTGCTTTTTTTAAATACAAAATTACTTTTATTATCATCTATTGTAAATTTTGATTTAGGTTTATTCATTATTTTTAATTATTTTAAAATCTTCAATTTTTTCAAAATCTTTTGATATGTTATAAAATTTTATTTCATCAATTTTTTTTTGAATTAATTGATCCTCAAAATATAAAGATTGATATTCTAGTAATTTTTCTGCTGAAGTTAGGTAATCATGTTCTAACAAAATATTTTCAAATTCAGAATTCTGTACTCTTAAATTTTCTTTCACAACAAATATTTGGTCTTCAATTTTTTTTGTAGTATTTTTAATAATTGCTGTTGTTAAAACTAAAGCAAAAATTATAACTGCTAGAAATATTTTCTTCAAAGTTTGACTCCAAAATTTTCTATTTCTAAAAATTTTTTAAACTTACCTTCAATATCTGTCTCAAAATCATAAAAATCACTTTTCTTAATTGCATATCTTAATTTTGCAGATCTAGAGGGTGGATTTTCTTTTATCTCCACATCAGATGGCAAAATTGGTTTTTTTTGAATTAGATTAAACAAGGTTTCATTTTGTGTTGTAATAGGTTCATATCTTGATACGCTTTTATTCTCGGAAAGACTCTTAAAAAAATATTTAACAATTTTATCTTCTAAAGAATGAAAGGTAACAACAGCTAAAACACCTCCTTTTTTTAAGACTTTAGTAGCATTTATAAGTCCAAAAATTAATTCACTTATTTCCTTATTTACAAATATTCTAAGTGCCTGAAAAACTTTAGTCGAATTATGGACTTTAAAATTTTTCCTAATCTTTGATTTATCAATAATTTTTACAAGACTTTGTGTATTGATTTTTACTTTCGATCTTTCTTTAACAATATTTTTTGCAATAAATTTTGCTTCTTTTTCATCTCCAAAAAATTTAAAAATTTTTTCTAATTCAATTGCACTAAGTTTATTAATTGCGTCTTCTGCGGAAAAATTATTTAAGCCTAATTGCATATTTAAATTGCTTTTAGAATTAAATGATAATCCCTTTTTTTGATCTTTTATCTGTGTTAAAGAACAACCAAGATCAAAAATTACACCTTTAATATTTTCATTTTTAAGCTTTAAATTTGTTAATTGACTAAACTTTAAATTTTTAAAAATAAATCTATCTTCAAAATTTTCTAATAATGAATTGGCAATTTTTTTGCTTTCAATATCTCTATCAAGTCCTACAACTTTTGTATTTTTAAATTCTAAAATTTTTTTTGAATATCCGCCTTGACCAAAGGTACAATCAATAAATGTGCCACCATGTTGAGGGGTGATAACGCTAATAATTTCTTTTAGCAGTACTGGATAATGCTTTTGTACTTCCGGTACTATGGTGGCTTCCATTTATTTCTTTGAAGACCATTAATTTTTTTGTCTTCTTAAAAATGCAGGAATCTCAAGATCGTCCTCTTCCTCTTGATCACTTGATGAGATTAAATCTTCAGGAGAAGAATTTTCATTATCTGAGCTAAACAAATCTGGAGAGTCTGATTCAACACCAAATTCCTTCAAATCATTTGGGGCTTCTTCTTGAGTATTTTCAATTTCATTATTTTCTTCAAAAGTTTCTATGGCTTCTTGAGTAAAAGATTTTTCTATTTCATTTACTGCAGTATCTTCGACAACACTCTCTGTTTGAACCTCATTTTCTGAAGACACTTGTTCACTCGTCATATTATTTTCCACATTCATTTGCTCTTGTTCTTGGATCATTTCATTTTCAATTTTTAGAGCATTTGCACCATGGGAGATTGGACTTGAAGTATTAGAAAAATTAAAAGCTGGAGATCCCATGTTTGAAAAATCAGAGTAACCAGGATTTCGATTCTGAATACGATGAACCATGTTTACTACTGATTTTGACTCAGGCTGCTGTCCATCTAACGATGTTGCAACAATTGAAACTCTCATTTTACCATCTAAATCTGCATCTGTGATTGCTCCAATAATTAGCTCTGCTTCTGGATCTACTTCTGCTCTTACTTTATTTACCGCTTCATCTACTTCAAAAAGTTTTAAATCTTTGCCACCAGTTATATTTACCAATAATCCTTTAGCTCCCTTCAAAGTATAGTCATCAATTAATGGATTGCTAACTGCCATCTCCGCAGCTTTAAGCGCTCTTCCTTCGCCCTCAGCTTCTCCTGTTCCCATCATCGCTTTACCCATTGAAGCCATTACAGTCTCAACATCAGCAAAGTCTAAATTAATTAAACCAGGTCTTACCATTAAATCAGTAATACTCTGAACACCATGCATTAAAACATTATTAGAAAGATTGAATGACTCCTCAAATGTAGTTTGTTCATTAGCAATTTTAAATAAGTTTTGATTTGGAATAACAATTATAGTGTCAACATGTTTTCTTAATTCTTCTAATCCTTGTTGTGCTCTTCTCATTCTAGAGGGGCCTTCATATAAAAAAGGAAGAGTCACAACGCCTACAGTTAAAATATTTAATTCTTTAGCAGCTCTTGCAATCACATGAGCAGCACCAGTACCTGTTCCACCACCCATACCAGCTGCGATAAAAACCATGTTTGCACCTTGTAAAGTATTTACTATTTCGTTTAAAGATTCGTCAGCTGCAGCTTGACCTATATCTAATTTTGCACCTGCACCTAAACCTTTTGTTAAATTTAAACCAATTTGAATTCTTGTTTTTGCTTTACTTAACTTTAAATCTTGAGCATCTGTATTTACTGCAATAAATTCTACACCCTGAAGTTTGTTATCAATCATTTCATTTATTGCATTACCTCCAGCTCCTCCAACTCCTAATACTAAAAGTCGTGGCTGAAGTTCTTTTATCTCTGGTGCTTTAAAGTTAATTGTCATCTTATTTCCCCTCGTTGTTGTTTAAATGTTTTTCCCATTTAAGACTTGCTCGATTTAAATTGGCTTTTTTTCTTGCAGTTATCTTAAATTTTTCAAATGCTGTTGGTTCCCATATTTGAAACGTTTGACCTTGACCAACAAACAACATGCTATTTTTTATTTTTGCATGTTTTAATAATTTTGATGAAAGTGAAATTCTACCTTCACTATCAAATTGTAAATTAATACTTTCTGCTAATATTGATGTTGCAAAATAATCCCTTTTTTCTTCAAAAGGGTTTAAAGAATCTATCGCAGATGAAATTTTTTCAATTCTATCCTGAGAACATGCTTCTATGGATAAATTATTGAAAGATGGATAACAAATAACACCATTGTAACCTAAATTTGATAAATGAGACCTGAAACTAGCAGGCACAGATACTCTTCCTTTTTTGTCCAGCTTGTTCTCGAAGGTAGATAAAAACATACAATTTTAAATTTCTAAATTCCATAAATGGGAATATATGGGAATATATGGGTATTTAAATTGATAGTCAAATATTGATTCTAAGCTTTTTTCAATTCAATTTTTAAGTGAAATTTGACAGTATTCTTGCATAAAGACTAGCTCATGATGTTTTATTTATTCGCCTAAATAATTAGAAACAGTTTTGTGCACTATTAAAATTTACAATTTTAAATGAAACAATATTTCGTTTATTGCTATATTTTAATTATTCTTGGAGCGCCAGATAAACTATAAGCCGGGTTCTGTCATTTAAACCTATCATTTGTCTAGGCTTAAGATCACTCTTAAGCTCAAGCAACTAACCCTGATGACTAGCCAAGGACGGCTTTTAGTTTTGTAACAATGTCATCTCTACTTAGTCTTGCTCCCAGTGGGGTTTTCCAGCGTTCATTGTTACCAATAGAACCGGTGTGCTCTTACCACACCTTTTCACCCTTGCCATGTTATGGCGGTATATTTTCTGTGGCACTATCCCTAGGGTCTCCCCCGCCAGGAATTACCTGGCACTGTGTCCTTGTGGAGCCCGGACTTTCCTCTTTAAAAAATTTTAAAGCGATAAGTCATTTATCTGGCAAACTAAACATATTACTAAACTTAAAAATTACAAGAAAATTAAATCTATTTTTTTAAAAGGTTTTCGCTAATAATTAAACATTCCTTATCAATAATACCATTAATTAATTCTTGCCTAAATCTTCTTTGAAAAGCTTTGATTAAAAATTTTTTATATTTTGTTTTTTCAATTTTTTTGTTTACTGGATAACCAATCTTGTAAAGATTAGATATAAATTTTTTTTTATCAATATAATTGGTTTTATTATTTCTTTCCTTAGCAAGTATTTTTGAATTTAAATTATGCCAAATTCCAATTTTTTTTTTTGATAATAATTTCCAGGGAAATTTTTCACCTGGGTCTCGTTTTCTATCAGGCGCAATATCAGAATGACCTAAAATGAAATTAGATTTAATTTTAAATTTTTTAATAAGATAATTAGATAATTTTACTAATGATATTATTTGTTTTTTTGAAAAATTTTTATAATTATGTTTATGACCAGGATTACTAATTTCAATTCCAAGTGAATTTTTATTTAAGTTTTTATAATTTGACCACCCAGATATTCCTGCATGCCAAGAAATATATGGCTCAGGAACCAATTTAACTACATCTCCATTAAGTTTAATTAGATAGTGGCAACTTACTTTAGATTTTATATTGGTTAATTTCTCAATTGCTTTTTTTTCTATCTTCATTCCAGTATAGTGAAAAATGATAAATTTAATTTGATTTAACTTTCTTTTATTGGGATCAAAATTTGGAGAATAATTTAAGTTTATTTTCATATTCATGTAGGTTCAAATTTAGGCTAGTTATAAACACTTTGTGGACATTTTTTCAAATTAAATGCTATCTTACTTATTTAAATTATATGTTATACAATTCAAAATAATGAAAAAAATTTTAATAGTACTATTTTCAATTTTTCTTCTATCTTTAAATGCAAATGCTGGTTCTGATGGAGAATTGGTATTAAAAGAAAAAGAAAGTGAAACAAAAAAGATTAAAGACTGCTTTGAACCACTTAATAGAGCAACATTTTCTTTCAACCAAGGTTTAGATAGAGTAATCATAAAACCTATTGCAAAAGGGTATAGGAAATTGCCTGATCCAATTCAAAAAGGAACAAGCAATGCTGTAAAAAATATATCCACTTTAGTGACTATACCAAATAATATTTTACAAGGTGATGTAAAAACAGCAATTATAAATACTGGACGATTAGCATTAAATACAACTATTGGATTATTAGGCACAGTGGACGTTGCAAATAAAATGGGTTTTCCTAAATATGTAAAAGAGGATTATGGACAAACGTTAGGCAAATGGGGCTTTGGTCCAGGTTGTTATTTGGTTTTACCTGTCCTTGGACCTTCAACAATTAGAGATACGTCTGGATCGTTTGTTAATATTTTAGGTGGAGACCCTTGGTATAACGCATCTGTTCATGGTAACAATGAGTTTTTAAGTGAAGGACTTTATATAACGTCAAGAGCTGTTGAAGGCATTGATTTTAGGGCAAACAATATCGAGTCTTTTGACAATCTTGAAAAAAATTCAATAGATTTTTATGCATCTGTTAGAAGTTTATATTTACAAGATAGAGAAAATAAAATTAATAATAATCAAAGAGGAAATATAGACGTCATATACAAAGACGAAGAGGACTGGGAAGAAATAGAAAACAAATAGTCATTAAAATGAAAAAAATTCTTTTTATATTATTTTTATTTAATTTTAATCTTGGAAATGCATTTTCAATGGCTGCAGATGTTTTTGTTCAGTCTACTGTAAATAGAGCATCCAATATACTCTCAAAAAATATTTCTAAAGAAAAAAAAATAGAAGAATTAAAAGCTATAGCTAAAGAAACTGTTGATATTGAAGGGGTGGGTTTTTATTCATTAGGTTCTGCAAGAAAAAATTTAGATGACAATCAAAAGAAAAAGTATTTAGATTTATTTGAAGGATATTTTTTGAAAAGTTTTTCAAGTAGACTTTCAGAATATACTAATCCTGAAATCGAAGTAAAAGATAAAGAAGTTTTAAATAAGAATTATACAATTGTTAATAGTATATTAGTTGCTACCTCTGAAAGGCCTGAAATAAAAATTGATTGGAGAGTTTATACAAAAAATCCCGAGAACCCTCTCATTAGAGATTTAATTATTGAAGGACTTAGTTTGGCAAGAACTCAAAAAGAAGAGTTTGCGTCAATTTTAAATTCAAATGATGGTGATATAAATTCTTTATATCTTGCTTTAGAAAAGTTTTCACAGAACTAAATTTTTGGTGGGCCCGCCAGGACTCGAACCTGGGACCAATACATTATGAGTGTACTGCTCTAACCAACTGAGCTACAGGCCCAAAACTCATAATTAGTTATATCATTTTTTTAAAGTTATCAATTAAAGATAATTCAATAATGGTGGGCCGTGTTGGTTACGCTCCAACTACCCCTGCAATGTCAATGCAGTACTCTACTATTGAGCTAACGGCCCAGTATTAACTTTCTAAGAAACTTTTTAGCTGTTTTGAACGACTTGGATGTTTTAATTTTCTAAGTGCTTTAGCTTCAATCTGTCGAATTCTCTCTCGAGTAACTGAAAACTGTAAACCAACTTCTTCAAGTGTGTGATCTGTGTTCATTCCAACACCAAATCTCATCCTCAAAACCCTTTCTTCTCTTGGTGTTAATGTTGATAGAATTTTTGTAGTTGCTTCTCCAAGATTTGACTTAATTGCCTGCTCTAATGGTGCCAATGCTTTAGTGTCTTCAATAAAATCACCCAAACTACTGTCCTCTTCATCTCCAACCGGTTTTTCTAATGAAACAGGTTCTTTTGAGATTTTTAGTACTTTTCTAACTTTATCTAAGGGCATTCTTAATTTTTGAGCTAATTCTTCTGGAGTAGCTTCTCTACCAAACTCACTAAGTATCAATCTTTGAGTTCTCACTATTTTATTAATTGTTTCAATCATGTGCACTGGAATACGAATGGTTCTTGCTTGGTCAGCGATTGATCTGGTGATTGCTTGTCTTATCCACCAAGTTGCATATGTTGAAAATTTATAACCTCTACGATATTCAAATTTATCAACTGCTTTCATCAATCCTATATTTCCTTCTTGAATTAAATCTAAAAACTGAAGACCTCTGTTTGTATATTTTTTAGCAATTGAAATAACTAATCTTAAATTAGCTTCAACCATTTCTTTTTTTGCTATTCGTGACTCTTTTTCACCTTTTTGAACTCTGCTTACAAGTTTTTTAAAATCAGTTACTGATATTCCAAGTTTATGACTAATTTCTATGAGTCTTTCTCTTATATTTTTGAATTCTTCTTTATTTTTTGTAAAGAATTGTTTCCAAACATTATTAGTATCTAAAAATTTTTTAAGATTTGGATTAATTTCATTACCAACATAAAATTTAATAAACTCATTTCTTGGGATTTGGTGATCCATTGCAAGTCGAAGAAGATTTCCTTCTAAGGATATAATTTTTTTGTTTTCTGCGTAATGTTTCTGTACCAATTCTTCTAGCACTGATGGAGATAACTGTAATGATTTTATATTTTCCAAAATATCATTAACAATTTTTTGATATCCTTTTTCTTTTGCTGGAGAAAAATTACTTGAATTTAAAACACATTCTAATTTTTCATTTTGATATTTAATTAGTTTTGTATATTCTTTTGTTAAAGTATTAACTGTTTTTAAAACTTTAGGTTTAATCTCTGTTTCCATGGCCGCAAGAGTCGGATTAAAATCATCTTCATCATCCGAGGATCCCTCATCCTTATCTGTTTCTCCTGCATTTTTTTGTTTTGCACTTGGGCCAGTAGTTTCATCTTCCATATAGTTAGTATCGATATCAATAATTTCTCTAACTAATATTTCGTCTTTTTGTAATTTTTCGTTCCATTCAAAAAACTGCTGAGCAGTAATTGGACTTTGTGAAAGTGCAATTAACATTACATCTTTCCCAGCTTCTATTCTTTTTGCAATTGCAATTTCACCTTCACGAGATAAGAGTTCTACCCCACCCATTTCTCTTAAATACATTCTTATAGGGTCATCACTCTTCTCAATTGTTTTGCCTTCTTCTTTATTTAAATTTTCTTTTTTTCTTAGTACTTTAAAATCTGATTTTTTTTCAACTAAAGTAATATTTTCATCTAAAATATGAATAAATGCTTGAGCTAGATTTTCATCAGATAAATTCCTCTTTCCTAAAGATTTACTTAGTTCCTCATAAGTTATGAAACCTCTATGGGTTCCACGACCCATTAATCTAGCAAATGATTTTGTTATAATTCTTTCCACAGCAATTTAAGTTTGGAAGTCTTATATAATGTCAAATCTGCAAAAATCCATTGTTAATTTAGTCTGATTAATTAAGATTCTGCTTTTTTTTCAACTCTTTCAGCTCATTGAAAGTAGACTCGCTCATATCAATTGAAAATTTTGATTCTAATTCCTGAATTCTAAACTCAAGATCGTAGTTCATTAGATCTCTTGAAATATCTTCTAATAATTCAATGATCTTTTGTTCATCATTAAGATGATTTTTTAAAATATGTTTTATTGGAGCAAATTTATTTATTTTATCTAACAGTTGATTGTCTAAATTTAAGTCTTGCATTTCAATTTGCTGACTTGATTTTAGTTTTTCAATCATATGATCAAATAATTTTTTATTAACCTCAGTAAATAATTTTATATTTTCAACTAAATGAATATTTGCTTGTAATAAATTAAGATTATTCATTAACAAATATAATAAAGAATATTCTTTAAGTTCAACCCCAGTGAGTGATTGACTTTCGTTTATATATTTTTTTGTACTGTCTAAAGATTTGGTTTTTTTAACATAAGCTCTTTTTTTATTTTGATTTGAATGCGGTGTTAATTCTGCAATTTTTTCTAAAAAATATTCTAAAACATACTTTTTAATAAAATCATCTTTAATTGTGTTCACAATATTTCTAAGTTTTTTTTCAAATATTGCTAAAGAAGAAGGGTTATTTTCAGTCTGTTTTTTGTAATGGCTAAAAATAAATTGATGTATTGAAATCTTACTTTGTTTTGTAAAATCTATAAAATTAGCCTTACCATTTTTATTAACGAAACTGTCAGGATCTTCTTTATCTGGTAAAAATAAAAAAGAAATTTGTTTTTCAGGTTTTAATTCTTTGATTGAATTTTCTGCAGCTCTTAATGCTGCTTTATAACCACTTTCATCACCATCAAAGCAAATAATGATATCATCAAAAAATTGATTAAGTATCAAAATCTGTTTTTCAGATAGTGATGTGCCAAGATTTGCAACAGCATTATCAATTCCATTTTTACTTAATCCAACAACATCCATATAACCTTCAACCAAATAAATATGATCAACTTTGTTTGATAATTTTCTAGCTATATCTAGATTATATAAATTTGATCCTTTTTTAAAAAATAAAGTTTCAGGTGAGTTGATATACTTTGCAAGATAATCTAGGTTTTCTATTATTCTTCCACCTAAAGCAATCGGTTGACCAGTTATGTTGTTAATTGGAAAAATTAATCTTCCTCTAAATCTTTCTAAATAAGTGTTCTTTTTTTCATCTAAATAAAACAATCCAGTTTCAACTAAGGTTTGTTCACTATATTTATTTTTTAAATTTTCAAAAATATTCGGATTTTTTTCAATATATCCTATTTTAAATTTTTTTACGTCCTCTTTACTCAAAGATCGATTTTTCAAATACTCTCTAGCATTTGAATGTTGTTCGTTTTTGATCAGCTCATTATGGTAAAAATCAACATATTCATAATAGATTGATTTATATTCATTCCATTTTTTTTCTCTTTCTTCATCTTTTTTTGAAAATAAATAAGGTTGCATGCCTGCTAGTTGCGCCAAATATTTTACAGCTTCTCCAAACTTTAAATTTTGAGTTTTCATTACAAAATCAAAAATATTTCCATGCTCAGATGTTGCAAAACAATGATAAAATTCTTTTTCGTCGTTAACTGTAAATGAAGGTGTCTTTTCGTTTTTAAATGGAGACAATCCCACAAATTCTTTACCTCTTTTTTTTAATGAGACTGTTTTTGAAATAACCGTTGATACTTTCAACCGTGTCTTAATTTCATCTAAATACTCTTTGGGATATTTCATTAACTATTCAATAATTCCTTGATTATTGACCCAGCTTTAGAAAAATCAATTTCATCAGAATGAGATTTTTTTAACTCACCCATTATTTTGCCCATATCTTTTATTGAACTCGCACCTAATTTAGAGATTAATTCGGCACATAATTTTTTGGTGTCTTCTTCGCTTATTTGCTTAGGTAAAAAACTTGTTAAAACATCATATTCATTCTGCTCAATTTCTAATAGATCTGTTCTGTTGTTTTTTTTGTAGATCTCAATAGATTCGGCTCTTTGTTTAACCATTTTTTTTAAAAGCTTCTTGATATCTTCATCATCTGTGTCTTTTTTATTTGGTCCTGATCGATTAGCGATGTCTAAATCTTTAATAGAAGATAAAATTAACCTGTAGGTTGATATTTTATTTTTATCTTTTGATTTTAGAGCATTTTTGTATTCGTTTTCAATTGTATTCTTTAATGACATAATTTTTTAATCTACTTCAAAGAAAAAATTCTTCAAAAGAAAAATTGTTTTTTTACAATTTTATAATACATCTCTGTTGCGATAATAAAGCAATTATTGTATTAACCTTTAACTCATGAGTTGTAATTGATCAAAAATTCAAAAAAAATTAACTCAAAAAATAATCATCAAATTAATACGGGCGTTTTAGTCCTTGAAAACAAGAAAGTTTTTAAAGGAATTGGTATTGGCTATGAAGGGGAAGCTACTGGAGAAGTATGTTTTAACACTTCTCTAACTGGTTACCAGGAAATAATCTCAGATCCTTCTTATGCAGGGCAAATTATTAATTTTACCTTTCCACATATTGGAAACGTTGGAACTAATAAAGAAGATATAGAGTCAGATAAGATATGGACCAAAGGAGTTATTTTTAATTCAGAAATAACAGATCCATCAAACTATAGAGCTTTTACACATCTAGATGCATGGCTTAAGAAAAACAAAATTGTTGGTCTCACTGGCCTAGATACTAGAAGTTTAACTAATTTTATTAGAGATAAGGGAGCACCAAAAGGAACCATTACTTTCTCAAAAAAACAAAAATTCAATATAAGTAAACTAACAAACACTACTTTAAAATGGAGTGGGTTAAAAAATCTAGATCTCGCTAAAGAAGTATCAACTCCAAAAAATTATATTTGGAAGGGTTTTAAAACTTGGAAAAAGAAAGATGGATTTGTAAAAAATAAAAAAAATAAATTTCATGTTGTTGCAATAGATTATGGAATTAAAAAAAATATTTTAAGATATTTTTCTGATTTTAATTGCAAAGTAACAATAGTATCATGTGCCACTTCTGCAGAAAATATAATTAAATTAAAGCCTAATGGAATATTTTTATCAAATGGACCTGGTGATCCTGCTGCAACTGGAAAATATGCAATAAATATTATCGGAGAACTAATTAAAAAAAATTTACCAATATTTGGAATTTGTTTAGGACACCAAATTTTAGCTTTAACCCTAGGTGGTAAAACAAAAAAAATGAAACTGGGTCATAGAGGTGCTAATCATCCTGTGAAAAATTTAGTTCATGGTAATGTAGAAATTACAAGTCAAAATCATGGTTTTGAAGTAGTTGAAGAAACTTTGCCAAAAAATATTCAGGTAACTCATCAATCTCTTTTTGATAATAGTGTTGAAGGTATTAAGTTAAAAAATAAACCTGTATTTTCAGTTCAATATCACCCCGAGTCTAACCCTGGACCTCAGGACAGTGTCTATTTGTTTAAAGAATTTATTAATAATATGAAAAAAAATGCCAAAAAGAAAAGATCTTAAAAAAATATTAGTAGTAGGTGCTGGTCCAATTATTATTGGTCAAGCGTGTGAATTTGATTATTCAGGAACACAAGCTTGTAAAGCTTTAAAAGATGAAGGTTATAAAGTTGTTTTAATTAATTCTAACCCTGCAACAATTATGACTGATCCAGATGTTGCGGATAAAACGTACATAGAACCAATCACATTAGAGGTTTTAGAGAAAATTCTTATAAAAGAAAAACCAGATGCAATTCTTCCAACGATGGGAGGTCAGACTGCTCTTAATCTTGCAATGGAAGCAGAAAAAAAAGGAATTCTAAAAAAATACAAAATAGAACTTATTGGCGCAAATTCTAAAGCAATTTCTAATGCTGAAGATCGAAAGAAATTTAGAAAAAATATGATTGATATTGGTTTAGATTTACCAAAGTCTAAAATTGTAAATAACATTAATCAAGCTTCTAAAGTTCTTAATAAAATTGGTTTACCTGCAATCATCAGACCTGCATTTACTCTAGGTGGTCTAGGTGGCGGAATAGCAAAGAATAAAAAAGAATTTCTTAAAATTATAAAAAATGGATTACACGAGTCGCCAGTTAGCCAAGTTCTTGTGGAAGAGTGCTTAGAAGGTTGGAAAGAATTTGAGATGGAAGTTGTAAGAGATAAAAAAGATAACTGTATAATTATCTGTTCAATAGAAAATATTGATCCGATGGGAATTCACACAGGAGACTCTGTAACTGTTGCTCCAGCTTTAACTCTAACAGATAAAGAATACCAAGTTATGAGAAATGCATCTATTGCATGTTTAAGAAAAATTGGAGTTGAGACAGGTGGATCCAATGTTCAATTTGCAATCAATCCAAAAAATGGAAGAATGGTTGTTATTGAAATGAATCCAAGAGTATCTAGATCATCAGCACTTGCATCTAAAGCAACTGGGTTTCCAATTGCAAAAGTAGCGGCTAAGCTCGCGGTTGGCTATACTTTAGACGAACTTAAAAATGAGATAACAAAAGTAACACCTGCTTCTTTTGAACCAAGTATTGATTATGTGGTAACTAAAATACCAAGGTTTACTTTTGAAAAATTTTCTACCTCGCCAGCAACTTTAGGCACTTCAATGAAATCTGTTGGTGAAGCAATGGCTATTGGAAGAAACTTTAAAGAGTCTGTTCAAAAAGCATTGGTTTCTCTAGAAACTGGTTTTTCTGGTTTTGACCAAATATTCAATTTAAATAAAAAACAAATCGAAAAAAAACTTAAAGATCATATTCCAAACAAAATGCTTCTTGTTGCGGAGGCTTTAAGAAAAAAAATTAGCTTAAAAAGAATATATAGTTTATCTAAAATTGATCCTTGGTTCTTAGGACAAATTAAAGAAATTGTTGATAACGAGTTAGTTATTAAAAAAAGAGGTCTTCCGAAAAATTATAATGAATTTAATAGAATTAAATCTATTGGTTTTTCAGACAAAAAATTAGCTGAACTTACTAATTCATCAGAAGATATAATAAGAAGAAAAAGAACAGCTTTAAAAGTACTACCTGTATACAAAAAAGTTGATACGTGTGCTGCAGAATTTAAATCATTTACACCTTACATGTATTCTACTTATCAAAGAAATTTTTCAATAAATTCCGAGTGTGAGGCAGATCCATCAAATAGAAAAAAAATAATAATTTTAGGTGGTGGACCTAACAGAATAGGCCAAGGGATTGAGTTTGATTATTGTTGTTGTCAGGCAAGTTTTTCTTTGAAAGACGCAGGTTTTGAGACCATCATGGTTAATTGTAACCCTGAAACTGTATCTACAGATTATGACACAAGTGATCGGTTATATTTTGAACCCTTGAAAGAAGAGTATGTATTTAACATTATTAAAAAGGAGCAAGAAAAAGGAAATCTAATAGGTGTTATTGCTCAGTTTGGAGGACAAACTCCAATAAAGCTTGCTAAATTTTTAAATGATAACAAACTTCCAATTTTAGGGACACAATATAACTCAATAGATTTAGCAGAAGATAGAGATCAATTTAGAAATTTATTAATTAAATTAAATTTAAAACAAGCTGATAGTGGGATTGCGAAGACATTTAAAGAAGCAATCAAAATATCAGAGAAAATTGGTTTACCACTAGTAGTTAGGCCTTCATATGTTTTGGGTGGAAGAGCAATGGAAATTGTTCATGAAAAAAGTCAACTGAAAAACTTTGTGGAAGAAGCATTTAAAGCTGCTGAAGAAAATCCAATTCTAATTGATAAATTTCTAGATCATGCAATGGAAGTTGATGTGGATGCTATTTCTGATGGTAAAGATGTTTATGTAGCAGGTATCATGCAACATATTGAAGAAGCAGGAATTCATTCTGGGGACTCAGCATGTAGTTTGCCACCGGTATCTATTAAACCATATCTAATTAAAGAAATTGAAAATCAAACAAAAAAACTTGCCTTAGCACTTAAAGTAAAAGGTTTTATGAATATTCAATATGCAATCAAGAAAGATGAAATTTATATTATTGAAGTAAATCCTCGTGCTAGTCGAACTGTACCTTTTGTATCAAAAGCAAAAGGAATTCCACTTGCAAAGATTGCATCAAGAATAATGGCTGGGGAAAAGCTTTCTAAATTTAATCTTAAAGATAAATCAAAAGGAATGTATGCAGTTAAAGAAGCTGTATTTCCTTTTAATAAGTTTCCTAATAGTGATTTACTTTTAGGACCTGAGATGAAATCTACAGGTGAAGTAATGGGCTTTGATAAAGATTTTGGAATGGCTTTTGCTAAAAGTCAGATTGCTGCAGCTAATTCACTTCCAAAAGAAGGTCTTGCATTTATATCTTTAAAAGACTCTCATAAAGATGAAGGTATTGATCTTGCAAGAGAGCTAATTAAAAATAATTTTAAATTATGTGCAACCAAAGGTACTGCTGAATACATACAAAAGCATGGAATGAAATGTAGAATTATTAATAAAGTAAGTAGTGGTAGTCCTCACATTGTTGATATTTTAGACTCTAAAAAAATTGCACTTGTAATTAATACAGGTGGTGGAAATAGTGAGCACAGATTAAATGATGCAATTGCACTTCGAAGAGCAACTCTTAAAAATAAGGTTCCTTATTGCACCAACATGTCTACTGCTCTTGCATGTTTAAATGCTATTAAATCGCTTAAGACAAAGAAACTAGAAGTTAAATCTTTACAAGATATTTAGGAATATACTTTCCAATCAGTTTCGAAAGTCACATAGTTTACTTGTAAGCACCGCCTTTCTTTTAGAATGCTCTTTTTTTCCATGCCATGCCAAGTATTTGGTCCACTAGTAAAAAGATATCCATAGTTATTTCTGTAAGGCAGTGTTTTAACTTTCTCTAATTTTTCATTATAAAAATCAGTCCCTAAATCTTCAGACTCGTTTGTTTTATTAACAAATATTAATCCTGACATTAATTTTTCTTTGATATCACAGTGTGGTTTAAGCCAAAATCCTTCCCTATCACAAATTACTTCAACTCTAACGTATGAATTAGACAAATCTTTATTGATCATTTTAGATATTGTTTCGTGTGTTTCTTTAGATTGTAACTCATTAATAAATTTTACAAGATTTGGAAATTGTGAACTATTTTCTTTAGTAACAAAACATCTAAATTTAATTGCTTTACCACCAGAGGAAATACCTTCTCTAAACTCAGCTGCACCTCCATCTATTGCTCTTGTTCCATCATAATTTAAGTTGTGCTGACTTAAATCAGGAATATCCGCTTTGACAATTTCTTCAATAGCACCTTTGGATAAAGCACTGCTATATTCCCAATGATCAAATGGTGTTTCATATTTTTTTGAATTATTTTTTATAGAATTTAAAAATGACATTAAGATTTAATTTTTTCTTTTATTATTTTTGCTACTCTATTCGTTTCATCTAGCTTTTCATAGTTCCAATTTTCTATTTCTTCACCTAAGTTTCTAGTGATGTTTAGTTCTCTAAATAAATTTCTAAATCTTTGGAATCTTTTGTCATTTTTTTTTGGTAAAATATTAGCAACATAGATTGGTTTCCCTGTCAAAGCAGCTTCTGAGATCATAGAGCTAGAGTCACATGTAACAATGATATTTTCAGATAAAGCTAATGCAGATAAATATGCCTTTTTATCTACATTCATAATCACTGTATGATTTTCTCCAAAAAACTCTTTAGCATAATGAATTGTATTTATTGGGGTTCTCATTGATGGGATTACTACTAATTGAAAATCATGTTTTTTCATTAATTTATAAAACATTGAGAAAATATGTTTCATATTCTTAGTTGAATAATCATAGTATTTTGTTGGTCCACCCATAATAAAGCACCAAATTTTTCTTTCATCTTGTTTGATAAAAGATTTTAAATAATCTTTATTTTCTTCAATTTCTTTCTCCGAAAGATAATGAATAGCTCCTTTAGTGCTAATAACATTTTCACCATTAATTCCGTCATGTTCTGGTGCAACAACAAAATCAAAATATTTAAAGTCTATTTTTGGATCTTGGATATGAATATTAAAAGCCTTTTTTTTAGAAATACTTTTTAAGTGAATAGATGGAATTACGCTCTTTCTTCCACATGAGATTATTAAATCAAAATCATTATTTTCAATCTTTTTATAAACGTTTTGAGAAATTGGAGTAAATTTAGGTGGAACAAGTTTCCAAATATTTTTTAGTTCAACCTTGTGGTGTATAAAATCAATATCAAGTGCTTTTGCAAGTCCCTCGACTTGACTAATCATTCCATGCATTCCTTGAGTTAATAATAAACCTTTTAATTTAGACATTAATCACTATATAGCTTTCATATGAGTCAAAATCCAACTAAACACACAAAAGTGTTAATAATTGGATCTGGTCCTGCCGGATACACAGCTGCTGTTTATGCTGCACGAGCAATGTTAAATCCTATTCTTGTTCACGGCGCTCAGCCAGGTGGACAATTAACAACTACAACTGATGTAGAAAATTTTCCAGGATTTGCAGAAGTAATTCAAGGACCTTGGTTAATGGATCAAATGAGAGATCAAGCAAAAGCTGTTGGAACAGAAATGATAGAAGATCATATTGGTTCTGTAAATTTAAAATCTACACCTTTTGAAGCTGTCGGTGATAGTGGACAAAAATATACTGCAGATAGCATAATTATTTCAACAGGCGCACAAGCAAGATGGTTAAACATTAAATCTGAACAAGAATTTAGAGGATTTGGAGTTTCAGCATGTGCTACATGTGATGGTTTCTTTTTTAAAGATAAAGAAGTTGCTGTAGTTGGGGGTGGTAATGCTGCAGTAGAAGAAGCCATGTTTCTTACGAAATTTGCATCAAAAGTAAAATTAATACACAGAAGAGATAGTTTGAGAGCAGAAAAGATGCTTCAAAAGAAATTGATGGAAAATAAAAAAATTGAAATAGTTTGGGACTCTGTTGTTGAGGATGTTTTGGGTGATAGTGAACCCAAAAATGTTAAAGGTATAAAAATTAAAAATTTGAAAACTGAAAAAACAGAAGAAGTAAAATTAGATGGTTTATTTATTGCTATTGGTCACGATCCAGCAACTCAGCTTTTCAAAGATCAATTAGAAATGGATAAAGAAGGTTACTTAATTACAAAACCAGATTCGACTGAAACAAATATTCCTGGAGTTTATGCTGCAGGTGATGTTAAAGATAAAACTTTTCGACAAGCAGTTACAGCAGCTGGTATGGGATGTATGGCTGCATTAGAAGCAGAAAAATTCTTATCTCATTAGTTTGAGATTACAATTAATAACAAGTTAAATGGAGAAATGTTATGACTGATAAAGTGCTATTAACTGGAATAAGTGGATGGATAGCAAAACATACTGCAATAGAATTATTAAATTCAGGTTACGAAGTTTTGGGTACTGTTAGAAGTGATGATGTAATTTCTCAGACAAAAGAAACCATTAGCAAATATGCTTCGATAGATAAGTTATCTTTTATTAAACTTGATCTTTTAAGTGACGAAGGTTGGGAAGAAGCTGCAGAGGGATGTAAATATATAATTCATATGGCTTCCCCTTTTCCTATGAAGGTTTCAAAAAATAGAGAAAATTTAATCCCAGTTGCAAAAGATGGAACTTTAAGAGTTTTAAAAGCTGGCATAAAAGCAAATGCAGAGCAATTTGTGGTTACATCTTCGATAGCAGCAATGTTTAGAAAGCCAAATAGATCAAATCCTTATTCATTTAGTGAAAATGATTGGACTGATGAAAATTGGGTTGAAGGAGTTAATGATTATTTTCTATCAAAAACAGTTGCTGAAAAAGCAGCCTGGGAATTAATGGAAAGTAATGGAATTAAAAATAAACTAACTTGTATAAATCCTGGTGGTGTATTTGGAGATGCTTTGGATACTAAAGGTGGAACCTCGATTGAATATGTAAAACAATTTTTAAAAGGTAAGTTTCCAGCAACTCCTAAATGGGGAATATTAATATCCGATATTAAAGATGTTGCAAAATCTCATGTGGCATGCTTGGGAAACTCAAAAGTTGGTGGCAGAAGATTAATTATTGGTAAAGAAGTTAAAACACTACTTGAAACATCAAAAATTTTAGCTGAAGCATTACCAGAGTATGCAAAAAAACTACCTAAAAAAACTTTACCAAATTTTATGGTTAAGATTATTAGCATGTTGGACTCGAGCGCAAAAACTATGATACCCGATCTTGAACTAGAGATGAAACCAGAGACAAAATATGCTGAAGAATTAATTGGTTTTGAGTTTAAACCAGCAAGTGGTGCTTTGGTTGATGCAGGAAAATCTGTAGTTAGATTAGGTTTAGTATAAAGTTTATTTTACCAAATCTGAAATTTGATCTGACTCAAAGATTTTTTGATCAATATTATTATTCGCAAGTTTAATCATAGCTTTTGCAATTGTTTCTGAATGAATTGATCTCATTTTCTTTAATGGTCCAACAAATAAAGGGTTTAGAAGCTTAAAAATTATTATTCCTATTTTCTCACCCAATCTAAATTCTTTTCTGTTACCCAATATAAATGAGGGTCTCATAATTCCTATTTTAGAAAAACCTAAACTAAGGATCTCTTCCTCTACCAAACCCTTATATTTTAAATAATCTCCTGAACTTTTAGAATTAGCATATCCTGAAGATACAAAAAAATAAGATTTAATATCATTAGATTTTGCAATTTGGGCTACTTGTTTTGGGATATCTAATTCAATTCTTTGATATTCATTTTTATCAGGAGAATTTTTTTTTGTTGTGCCAATACAAAAAAAACATTCATCTCCTTCAATTTCTTCTTTGTGTTTTTCTAAATTATTAAAATCAGTTTGAATTACTTCAATTTTTGAGTTGTTTATTTGAATTGAAGAACGCACAAATATTTTAATTTTAGAGTAATTATCATTCTGAATAAGTTGATTTAAAACATGACCTCCAACCAATCCAGTTGAGCCAAATACTAGTGCTGTTTTCACTTCTTAAGAAAGGCTTTCGCAAAAGGATTTTATTCTATCCATTGCTTTCTTCAAATTTTGCATTGAAGTAGCATAAGAAATTCTAAAGTATCCATCTAAACCAAATGCAGATCCTTGAACAACTGCAACATTAGATTGCTCAAGTAGTTTTTGAACAAACTCGGTGTCAGTTTTCAATTTAGTTTTTTTATTTAACAATCCCTTACAACTTGGAAATACATAAAATGCCCCATTAGGGGTTAAACAATTTATACCTTTAATGCTGTTTAAACTTTTAACTACAAAATCTCTTCTTTCTTTAAAAGCTTTAGATCTCTTTTTTATGAAACCTTGGTTTCCATTTAAAGCTTCAACTGCAGCAGCTTGACTGATAGATGATGGGTTTGATGTAGATTGAGATTGAATTTTACCAATTGCTTTAATGATATCTTTTGGTCCAGCGGCATACCCTATTCTCCAACCTGTCATTGCATACGATTTACTAACCCCATTCATTGTCAAAGTTCTATCTTTTAACTTTGAATTTTGAGCAATCGTATAAAAATTAAAATTATCATATGCTATATGTTCATATATATCATCACTCAAAATATGAACTTTTTTATTTCTAATTAAAACTTTTGCTAAATCTTCAATTTCTTTTTTTGAATAACCTGCCCCAGTTGGATTGGAAGGTGAATTTAAAATCACCCATTTTGTTTTTTTAGTAATAGCTTTTTTTAATTTACTTGCAGTAAGTTTAAATCCTTCTTCTTCTGTACACTTTACTATCTTTGGTTTGCCGCCCGCTAATAAAACCATATCAGGATAAGAAACCCAGAAAGGTGCAGGAATAATTACTTCATCACCTTTATTTAAAGTTGCCATGAACGCATTATAAAGAACTTGTTTTCCACCTGTTCCAACAGTGATTTGATCAGTAGTGTAATTAATTTTGTTTTCTCTTTTAAACTTATCTACGATTGCTTTTTTTAAAGCAGGTGTTCCATCTACAGCTGTGTATTTGGTTTCTCCACTTTTGATAGCTTTAATTGCAGCATTTTTAATATTATCTGGTGTATCGAAATCTGGTTCTCCAGCCCCAAGTCCAATTACATCTTTTCCTGCTGCTCTAAGTTCTCTTGCTTTTTGAGTAACTGCAATAGTTGGTGATGGTTTAATTCGTTTTAAACTGTCTGATATTATGCTCATTGAAATATAAATAAATTCTAATACGCTGTTTAATATATGGAAAATACTTATCAAGATTTAATTACAGATATTCAGAGTAAAAATCCTAAAATTGGTGGAAAACTCGAAGGTGGAAAAAAATTCAAAATTAAATCTGATTTTAAACCTGCAGGTGATCAACCAGAAGCTATTAAGAAATTAGTAAATGGTGCAAATAAAGATCAATTTAATCAAGTATTACTTGGAGTTACAGGATCTGGAAAAACTTTTACAATGGCAAAGGTAATCGAGGCCACTAATAGACCAGCATTGATACTTGCTCCAAACAAAACGCTAGCAGCACAACTCTATGGAGAAATGAAAACATTTTTCCCAGATAATGCAGTTGAATACTTTGTTTCTTATTATGACTATTACACTCCAGAAGCTTACGTTCCAAGATCTGACACTTACATAGAAAAAGAGGCATCGATTAATGAACAGATTGATCGAATGAGACACTCGGCCACCAGATCTCTTTTAGAAAGAGATGATGTTTTAATTGTAGCAAGTGTTTCATGTATTTATGGATTAGGTTCCGTTGAGGCGTACAGTAAGATGACGCTAACTCTTCAAAAAAATTATGATTACAACAGAGAAGAAATAATTAAATCTTTAGTTGCTTTACAATACAAAAGAAATGATCAAAATTTTTATAGAGGAACATTTAGAGCAAGAGGAGAATATTTAGAAATATTTCCCTCACATCTAGAAGATAGAGCTTGGAGGCTTTGTCTATTTGGAGATAAATTAGAGCAAATTGAAGAGTTTGATCCTTTGACAGGGGATAAAGTTAGAGAGCTAAGTTTAGTAAAAGTCTATGCGAATAGTCATTACATAACTCCTAAGCCTACAATCGAGCAGGCAGTTATTAATATTAAAAAAGAATTAGAAATAACTTTAAAAAAACACAGAGCAGAAAATAAATTATTAGAGGCTCAAAGATTAGAGGAAAGAACTAAGTTTGATTTAGAAATGATTGAAGCAACTGGTTCTTGTGCAGGAATTGAAAACTATTCAAGATTTTTATCTGGAAGAAAACCAGGAGAACCTCCTCCTACTCTATTTGAATATTTTCCAGATAACACTTTGATATTTGTTGATGAATGTCATGTAACTGTTCCACAACTTAATGGAATGTACAAAGGAGATAGATCAAGAAAAAGTACTCTTGCAGAATATGGTTTTAGACTGCCATCATGTATGGATAATAGACCATTAAAGTTTGAAGAGTGGGATTTAATGAGAACTCAAACTGTATTTGTATCTGCAACACCAGGACCGTGGGAACTAGAGCAAACAAAAGGGAAATATATTGATCAGGTTATAAGACCAACCGGTCTAATTGATCCTGTAGTTGAAATTAGACCTGCAAAAAACCAGGTAGATGATTTGATGCATGAGTGCAAAAGAGTAGTTGAAAATAATTATCGAGTTTTGGTCACAACTCTTACGAAGAAAATGGCAGAAGATTTAACTGAATACCTTCACGAAAATGGAATTAAAGTTAGATATCTTCACTCAGACATCGATACTTTGGAGAGAATTGAAATAATGAGAGATTTGCGGATGGGTGTATTTGATGTTTTAGTTGGTATTAACTTATTAAGAGAAGGTCTTGATATACCTGAATGTGCATTAGTTGGAATTTTAGATGCAGATAAAGAAGGTTTTTTAAGATCAGAAACATCACTTATTCAAACAATAGGAAGAGCTGCAAGAAACGTGGACGGAAAAGTTATTTTGTATGCTGACAAAGAAACTAAAAGTATAAAAAAAGCAATTGCTGAAACTGACAGAAGAAGGAATATTCAATTAGCTTATAATAAAAAACATAAAATTAGCGCTACATCAGTTAAAAAAGAAATAAGCGATGTTTTAGAAAGTGTTTATGAAAAAGACTATGTGAAAATAAGTGAAGGCTCTAATGTTGGTGGAAACTTAAAAAAACACCTTAAAGCACTAGATAAAAAGATGAAGGAAGCTGCTTCTAATCTTGAATTTGAAGAAGCCGCTAAAATTAGAGATGAAATAAGAAAGTTGGAAAGCAGTGAATTAGAAATTACATTAAATCCAAAAATAAGGCAGTATGATGTAAAAAATAAACTTTATCCAAAAGGTCGGTCAACAATGGGCATGCCCGGAACAAAAGTTACAAAGAAAAGAGATAAAAAATGGAAGCACGGAAAATAATTATAACAGGTGGAGCAACAAGAATTGGTGCTGCAATTGCAAAAAAATTATCTGGTTCTAATAAAGAAATTTTAATTCATTTTAATAAATCAAAATCAAAAGCTGAGAATTTAAAAAAAGAACTATCAAATAATGGTACTAGAGTTTACTTGGTTAAAGGTGATTTAAGTAAAGAAAATGATGTAAATAAAATTGTAAAATATGCAAAATCAAAACTTAAATATTTTGATTGTCTAATTAATAACGCTTCTTTATTTGAAAATGATAAATTGGAAAACTTTACAACAGATAGTTGGGGGCAACATTTAAGAACAAATCTAAGAACACCTGCATTGTTATCAAAAGAATTTGCAAAAAATGTCAAAGGAACAAATAACAATATAATTAATATTATTGATCAAAGAGTATTTAAACTAACCCCATATTTTTTTTCGTACACAATTAGTAAAACTGGACTGTATACTTTGACTAAAACTAGTGCTATGAGTTTAGCTCCAAAGATTAGAGTAAACGGCATTGCACCTGGGCCTACTATTAAAAATCAAAGACAATCTGAAAAACATTTTAGAAAACAATACCTAGCAACTCCTTTGAAAAGACAAGTAGATGTTGAACAAATATGTAATGCTGTTGACTTTTTTATAAAAAATATATCTATTACAGGACAAGTTTTAGCAATAGATAGTGGGCAGAATTTAAACTGGCAAACACCAGATATAATGGGCAAAGAATGAAAAGAAGTAGTTTTAAGATTGTAAGAATAAATAAAAACAAAAATCTTTTTAATTACGAAAAGAAAATTCTAATTAATGAACTAATTTTAAATTTAAAACTTGGCTATTATGACTTTGAAAAGAAAAAGCCTCAAAAAGTTAAATTTAGCCTAGAAATTGATTACGAGGATAAAAAGCCATCAAATGATAAAGATATAAAATCGATTGTTAATTATGGAACAATTGTAAAATTGATCACAAAACTAGTTAAAAAAAAACATTACAACTTTCTTGAAACATTGGCTGAGGCTGTATTTGATGAATTATTCAAAGATCAAAGGATTGCTAAAATAATGTTGAAAATTGAAAAATTAGAAATTCTTAAGCAATGTTCCTCTGTTGGTATTCAAATTACCAAAAAAAGAAGTCATGATAAGCTCTGAAATAGGAAAAGAATTAATTAAAAAAGAGCTCTCGCTAGTCCCTAAACTTCCTGGTGTCTACAGGATGCTAAATGAAAAAAATGAAATCCTTTATGTAGGAAAAGCAAAAAATCTTCCTAACAGACTTAAAAGTTATGTATCTGAAAAAAACCATATAATTAGAACAGAGAGAATGTTGTCTCAAACTAGAAAATTAGAGATAACAACTACTTCAAATGAAAGTGAAGCTCTACTTCTAGAAGCAAACCTAATTAAAAAATTTAAACCAAAATTTAATATTTTATTAAGAGATGATAAGTCATTTCCATTCATCTTTATTGGCAACAAAGATAAATGGCCACAAATTAAAAGACATAGAGGAAAAAAGACAAAAGAAGGATTTTATTTTGGACCTTTTGCATCAGCAGGTTCAGCTAACTGGACTATAAAGATGATCCAAAAAATTTTTCATCTAAGAGTTTGTGATGATACTGTTTTTAAAAATAGAGAAAGACCTTGTATCCTTTATCAAATAAAAAGATGTTCCGGACCATGTGTTGGTTATGTTGAAAAAAATGATTATCAACAAACAGTTGATGATGCTATTGAATTTGTATCAGGTAAATCAAGAAAAATTCAAAAAAATCTCTCAAGCCAAATGGAAAAGGCAAGTGAAGAATTAGATTTTGAAAAAGCAGTAATTTTAAGGGACAGAATTAAAGCTTTAAATATTATTCAATCTTCTCAAAGAATTAACGAAGCGAACTTAGTAGAGGCGGATGTTATAGCTGGATACAAAGAATCTGGCAAAACTTGTATTCAAGTATTTTTTTATCGATCAAAACAAAATTGGGGTAACCAAGCTTTTTTTCCAAAACATGACCCAGATGAAAAATTAGGAGATATTTTAAATTCATTTGTTTCACAATTTTATGAAAATAAAAGTGTGCCTTCTGCAATAATTTTATCTGAGGAAATAAAAGAAAAAGTTTTAATTGAAAAAACTTTAACTCAAAAAGAGGGAAAACAAATTAACATTAGTGTTGCTAAAAAAGGCTCAAAATTAAAAGTAGTTAATCAGGCAATAAAAAATGCAAAAGACAGTTTGAATAGAAAACTTTATGAAAGTCAGAATAATCGAGAACTTTTTGATGAAGTTGCAAAAAAATTCAATCTTGAAACAAATGTAAATTTAATTGAGGTTTATGATAACAGCCATATCCAGGGTACCAATAGTGTTGGAGCTTTAATTGCTTATGGTGATGAGGGATTTATTAAAAAAAGATATCGAAAGTTCAATATCAAGCACAAAAAAAATGAGCAAGATGATTATGGAATGATGAGAGAAGTATTAAACAGAAGATTTAAACGTGCTGTTCAAGAAAAAGATAATTATCTCACTTTTCCTGATTTAGTATTAGTTGATGGAGGAAAAGGACAATATTCAGTAGCTAGAGAAAGTTTAAATGAATTGGGACTTCACGACATTCCAATTATTGCAATAGCAAAAGGTAAATTTCGTAATAGTGGAAATGAAACATTTTTTCACAATGGCAAAGAATATAAATTCTCAAAAAATGACCCTACTCTATTTTTCCTTCAAAGGATAAGAGATGAATCGCACAGATTTGCAATCAGTGCCCACAGAGCAAAGAGAAAAAAAGGAATTAGTAAATCTTTACTGGACCAAATTGAAGGTATTGGGGCAATTAGAAAAAGAGCGCTACTAAACCATTTTGGGTCAGCAAGATCTGTTGAGTCTGCTAGTTTAGATGAAATTAAATCTGTTGAAGGTGTTGAAGAAAAAGTAGCAAAAAAGATATATAACTTCTTTCACGAATAATTATGTTAAAAAAAATTCCAAATATTCTAACAATAGGGAGAATAATAATTGTACCCTTCTTTGTTTTAGCATTTTATCTTCCAGGTTTTTATGGTGATTTAACTGCTTTGATTTTATTTATAATTGCTTCATTTACAGATTTTTTAGATGGCATGTTAGCTAGAATGTTAGGTCAAGAATCTAAATTAGGAGAACTATTAGATCCAATTGCAGATAAAATTATAGTTGCTACAGCTCTAATTTTACTGGTGATGGATGGAACAATCAGAAATTATGAGGTTATTGCAGCTATAATTATTTTAACTAGAGAAATTTTAATTTCAGGATTACGGGAATTTTTAGCAAAAGGTCAGATTAAACTTCCAGTTTCAAATCTTGCTAAACTCAAAACAGTTTTGCAAATGGTTGCTATCGGTCTTCTGCTTTCAGGAGATACTGGAAATAAAATAATCAACTTTGAAAATTATAATGCTCAAACTATTGGGATTATTCTTTTATGGTTATCAGCTGCGCTTACTTTATTTACAGGTTATGATTATTTACGAAAGGGTATTGATCACGCAATATCAGAAGATAACAAAGATTAAGCTGCTTTTTTCTTTCTCACCAGCGCTTGATAGCTTTCATTAAGATCGATGATGGTATCACAAACTTTGAATTGATTTTCTGCAATACAAGATACAGGTGTAACTTCAGCAGCAGTTCCTGTTAAAAAGCATCCTACAAAGTTAGGAAGTTCTGTTGGACTAATTTTTCTTTCATTTACTTTGATATTTTTTGATTTTGCAATTCCAATTACAGTTCTTCTAGTAATTCCATCTAAGAATGAATCTGGAATTGGTGTGTGAATTTCTCCATCTTTATCTTTAAAAAATACATTGGCCCCTGTTGCCTCAGCAATATTTCCTTCGTGATCCAACATTAAAGAATCAGTGTAACCTTGTTTTTCAGCTTCATGTTTTGATAATGTGCAGATCATATACAAACCTGATGCTTTAGTATCCCAAGGTATAGTATTAGGAGCTGGTCTTCTCCAGTTTGAAATATTTAATTTAATGCCTTCGACTTTTAGTTTTGGATCAAAGTAAGATCCCCATTCCCAAGTTGCTATTGCAACATGAATTTTTGTTTGTTGTGCTGAGATAGCCATCATTTCAGTACCTCTCCAAGCTACTGGTCTTACATACCCATTTTCTACATTCTGAGTTGCAATTATTTTATTTGAAGCAGTATTTATTTGCTCTTCAGTATAAGGAATTTCAAAACCCATTCTTCTAGCAGAATGAAAAAATCTAGATGTATGTTCCTCTAATTTAAAAATAGAGCCATCATAAACTCTTTCACCTTCAAATACACAGCTCGCATAATGCAAACCATGACTTAACACATGTAGTTTTACATCTCCCCAATCAACAAGTTCATCGTTGTACCAAATTTTTCCAGATCTTTTATCGTACGGTATCATTAGTGAAAATATTTTAAAATATCAGTGAAAAATATCTTTGTATCTTTGATATGTCAATATAACTTACCCATTATGAAAGAACTTTTATATCTTAAAGACGATCAACTTAAGGGTTTAATTGAAAAATTATTTGTTAGTTACAGAGAGACATTTTCTGACTCTAAAAAAATTTTAGATAAATATTCAATTGGTGTAGCCCACCATAAAGTTATTCACCTAATTTCATCTTATGAAGGTATCTCTATTTCAGATCTTCTAAAAAAATTAAAAGTAACTAAGCAGAGCCTCAACAGAGTTTTAAAAGATTTAATAAAGTTAGATATCGTCATATTTAAGAAAAATGATCAGGATACAAGGGTTAAACATGTGTTTTTAAACGAAAAAGGGAAGAAAATATTTGAAGAAATTTTTAATTTACAAAAAAAAAGAATTTATTCTGCTCTTTTAAATTCAACTTCAGAAGAAGTTGTTAATTTTGACAATGTATTAAATAAAATAATTAATGGATAATTTTTTAGCTCATATTTTAGTAGTTGATGACGACGATGGTATTAGATCATTAGTAAAGAAATTTTTAAACGAAAATGATTATTTAGTAACTACAGCTGACAGTGCTGAAGATGCCTCAGAGAAAATAAAAATAATAAAGTTTGATTTAATTGTACTAGATATAATGATGCCTGGAAAGAGTGGATTAGAATTTATAGAAGAAAATAAAAAAAATCTAGATACTCCAATAATACTTCTTACTGCTAAAGGAGAAGCTAAGGAAAGAATAGAAGGTCTTGAAGTTGGTGCAGATGATTATTTGCCCAAACCATTTGAACCTAAAGAATTAATTCTAAGAATAAAAAACATTTTAGATAAGACACAAAAAACTGAGCAAAAAAGAATTATTGAATTTGAAAATGTCAAAATCGACTTAAATAAACTTTTAATTATTAGAGATCAAAAAGAATTTAAAATTAACAATACTGAAAAGACAATTTTAGAAAAAATGATTAATAGTCCTGGAAAAACATTTTCAAGAGAAGATATAGGAAAATTGATTAGTCTAGATAAAGAAAGATCTATCGATGTTATTATTACTAGATTGAGAAAAAAAATTGAAATAGATCAAAAAAGTCCTAAGTTTTTGCAAACAATTAGAGGTGCAGGATATGTTCTCTGGATTGAGTAATTATTTAAAAAAAGTTTTACCAAAAAGATTATTTTATAGAGCACTTTTAATAGTTGCTGTCCCTGTAATTACTATCCAATTAATAATAACCATTGTTTTTTTTGATAGTTTGTGGATTAAAACTAATAAAGGTATGACCAGAACCCTGGTTAATGAAATTAGTGCTTTTGTAGAAGCTTATCAAAATGAGGAAAATGATAAACAAGAAGTGACAAACCTATTTTCATTATTTCTAGATTTAAATATTGAATTAGTTGTTGATGAAAAATTAAGTGATCAAAATAAAGAAAGATGGTTTAGTCCAATTGATCGAACTTTAAGAAGAGAATTGAAGTCTAAATTTTCTCCTGAGATCTTCTGGTTTAATACTACAAACTATAAAGAACTAGTTGATTTAAGAATAAAGTATGAAGATGGATATTTTAAATTTTTAGTTCCAAAAGATCGAGTCACTAGTACCTCTGCAAGAATATTTGCACTATGGATTACAGTTCCTGCAATTATAATGGTTATTATTTCACTAATATTTTTAAAAAACCAAACAAGACCAATTACAAATTTAGCTCGCGCTGCTGAAAGATTTGGAAAAGGAGAAGACATAGAAGAATTTAAACCCTCAGGAGCACTCGAGATACGTCAAGCAGGTCATGAATTTGACAAAATGAGAAAGAGAATTGAAAGACATCTTAATCAGAGAACTGAAATGTTGTCAGGTATTAGTCATGATTTAAGAACTCCTTTAACAAGAATGAAGCTACAATTAGCTTTTCTTAAAGATAAAGATGCAGTTGATAAGTTAACAGATGATATCAACGAAATGGAAAAAATGCTTAATGAATACCTGCAATTTACAAGCTCGTCATATGTTGAAAAAGACGAAATGTTTAATCTTTCAGAACTAATAGAGGAAATTATAAAAAAATATAATAATAAAAACATTTCTCATAATTTAATTCCTAGAATTTACATTAATGGCAGAAAGAACCTTATCAATAGATCTTTAAATAACTTGATTGATAACGGATTAAAATATGCAAACAAAGTTGAAATAAGCCTAACCAAAAAAAATACAAACCTATTTATAATTATCGATGATGACGGTCCAGGGATACCTAAAAAAGAACATGAAAACGTATTTAAACCTTTTTATAAGATGGACAAAGGGAGAAACGATTCAAAATCTAGTGTTGGTCTAGGACTGTCAATTGCTTCTGATATTATCAAATCCCATGGTGGTAACATTATGCTGGAAAAATCAAAATTTAATGGTCTAAGAGTTAAGATCTTTTTGCCGGTCTAGTTTTCTTCTTTTTTTTTGTTTCTAATTTTGAAATTTTATTTTCTAAATTTTCTACTCTCTTTGAAAGAATCTCAAATTCATCCTTGCTTGTAAGTTTCATTTTAAAAACAAATTCGTCTCTCTTTGACTTAAATATATTTAAGATTTCAGATGATAAATCTTTCGAAGTTATTAATCCCTGCTCTAGTAGTTTTGCAAATTTATCAATTATAAATTTAGAATTTTTCATATTTGAGATATACAATATAGATATAATTTAAAATGTTCATCAATAATTTTGACCCAGTTGCAATAGAAATATTTTCTTTAGAAATTAGATGGTATTCTCTAGCTTATATAGCTGGTATTTTATTTGGATGGTTAATAGCAAAAAAACTATTCTTAAAGAATTCTGAAATAAATAAAAATTTTGATGATTATATAACCTACTTAATCATTGGAATTATTTTAGGTGGAAGAATTGGATATGTATTATTTTATAATTTTGAATTCTATATCAATAATCTATTAGATATTTTAAAAGTATGGGAAGGTGGCATGTCTTTTCATGGAGGAGTAATTGGTATTGTTATCGCAACTATATTGTTTGCAAAAAAAAATAATCAAGATGCGTTTTTATATTTAGACGTCGTCGCTCTAGTTGCACCTATTGGAATATTTTTTGGAAGAATTGCAAATTTTATAAATTCTGAACTTTATGGAACTATAACTAATTTACCTTGGGCAGTTACATTCATACAAATAGATAATCAATCAAGACATCCCTCACAAATTTATGAGGCATTATTAGAAGGTTTAATTCTATTTTTAATTTTACTTTATTTTAGAAATAGAGGAAATTTTGCTATAGCTGGATTGATTTCTGGATTATTTTTAATTTTCTATTCAATCTTTAGATTTATTGTTGAATTTTTTAGAGTTCCAGATGATCAATTGGGATACCTAATATTCAATTTAACTATGGGTCAGTTAATAAGTTTTATCTTTTTGATAATTGGATTAATTATTTTCTTTTTGAAAAAAAATGAACAAGTCGACTAATTTACCTCTAGATCAATTTATAAATCACGCTCTTTACGATAAAGAAAATGGTTATTATATGAAAAAAAATCCCTTTGGAAAGGAAGGTGATTTTATTACGTCTCCCAACATCACAAGACTATTTTCAGAAATAATTACGATTTGGGTAATAACTTTTTGGAAAAGCATTGGTTCACCTAAAAAATTTAACTTAATTGAACTTGGCGCTGGTAATGGAGAGATGATGAAAGTTGTATCTGAAACATTAAAGAATTTTCCAGATTGTTTTAACTCCTGTAATTTAATGATTCATGAAAAAAGCTCATATTTAATCAATGAACAAAAAAAAAATTTAAATTCTGAAAAAATAATCTGGGTAAATGAAGTTGAAATCGATAACACATTTCCTTGCATTTATCTTGCAAACGAATTTTTTGATGCACTTCCAATAAAGCAATTTTTTAAAAAGGAGAATAATTGGTTTGAAAGGTATGTTAATTTAAAAACTTACAAAAAGGCTGAGTTCAATGATAAAGAAGTTAATATTAAAACAATAGAGCAAGAACTTAAATTTGAAATATCTAAGGACCAAGATGTTATTGAATACTCTCCGGAAGCGTTTAAATATCTAGAGAAAATTTGTAAAATTATTGAGAACAGAAATGGTGGACTTTTAATAATTGATTATGGATATTTAGATCTGAAAATAAAAAATACTATTCAAGCAATAAAAGATCATAAATTTTCAAACATATTAGAAGATATCGGCGACTCTGATATTACATACAATTTAAATTTTAATTTATATGCCAATTATATTAATCAGTTTGAAAAACTAGATCATCTAATTACTAATCAAAAAAAATTCTTAACAAGTATGGGAATTTTGCAGAGAGCAGAGATCGTAAGCAATAATATAGCCTTCTCAAAGAAAACAGATCTATTTTATAGAATCAGACGTTTAATTGATGAGAAACAAATGGGAGAGTTGTTTAAGGTAATGTTGATAAAAGTTAAAAACAATAAATTTAAAACAGGTTTTCAAATTGATTAAATCTAAAAAACTTTCAAAATATAAAGCTATTAAACATAGTTTTTTTAATAGCATCGGTGGTGTATCAAAAAATATTTATAAAAGTTTAAATTGTGGTCCAGGTTCAAATGATAATAGTGCAAGTGTAAAAAAAAATTTAAATATTGTCAGGAAAAAAATTTCTAAGAACTCAAAAAATATTTTTTTAGTTAATCAAATTCATAGTAATAAATTCGTGTTTATTGACAAAAAGTATAAATCAAAAATAAAACCCAAGGCTGATGCAATTATTACTGACCAAATAAATTTACCTATTGCGGTTTTGACTGCAGATTGTGTACCAATACTTATTTTTGACAATCAGAGAAAAATGATAGCTGCAATTCATTCAGGATGGAAAGGTGCCTTTAAGGGAATTATATCAAAAGTGATTAAATTTATGGTTAAGAGAGGGTCTAAAACAAAAAATATTACAGCAGTTATAGGTCCATCAATATCAGTTAAAAATTATGAAGTTCAAAAAGATTTTTATAAAAAATTAATAAGAAAAGACAAAACTAATCATAAATTTTTTAAAATGGGTAAAGAAAAGTTATATTTTAACTTATCTAGTTATGTTAAATCATTACTTCTTAAGTCTGGTGTGAAAAAAATAGAAAAAATTGACGTTGATACATTCGATGCTAAAAATAAATTTTTTAGTGCTAGAAGATCAAAAAGTTTAAATCATGCTGATTATGGTAGAAATATTTCAATAATTATGCTTAATTAGGTTTTTTTCATGAAATTATTATCAGGAAATAGCAATAAACCTCTTAGTAAGAATATTGCTAAATATTTAAAATCTAAATTAGTCAATTCAAGTATTAGAAATTTTTCTGATGGTGAGATTTATGTTGAGATTAATGAAAACATAAGAGGAAACAGTATTTTTATTATTCAATCTGTTTCTTCACCAGCTAATGATAATTTAATGGAACTTTTATTATGCATAGATGCTTTAAAAAGATCATCTGCCAAAAATATAACTGCTGTAATTCCATATTTTGGTTATGCAAGACAAGATAGAAAAGTTGTCCCAAGAACTTCAATTTCAGCAAAACTAGTATCAAACTTAATTACAAAAGCAGGAGCAGATCGTGTTGTAACAGTAGATTTGCATGCAGGACAAATTCAAGGATTTTTTGATATTCCAGTAGATAACTTGTTTGCTACTCCTATTTTTGCAAGACACGTTAAGAAAAAAATTAAAAGTAAAAATATGATTTGTGTTGCTCCAGATGTGGGTGGCACTGAAAGAGCAAGATCTCTTGGAAAACTTTTAAATGTTGGTCTAGCTATAGTAGATAAAAGAAGACCTAAGCCAGGACAATCTCAGGTTATGAATGTAATTGGGGATGTAAAAGGTAAGACATGTATAATTGTAGACGATATCATCGACTCAGGTGGAACAATTGTAAATGCAGCTAAAGCTCTAAAAGATAGAGGTGCAAAAGAAGTTTACGTTTATATTACTCACGGTGTACTTAGTGGCGAAGCGGTCAAAAAAATTAAAAATTCTGTTATCAAAAATTTAGTAATTACAGACACAATTGATAATAGTGACAAAATAAAAGGTGCAAAAAACATTGAAGTTTTATCTATTTCAGGGCTAATGGGTGAAGCGATAAAAAGAATATCAAATTCTACTTCTGTATCTGATTTATTTAAATAATTACCTTGTGTTATTAAGGATCTTGAGCTAAAAACCCTTGTTTTTATGAATACTTTAGAAGCTAACATCAGAGATACTAAAACAAAAGGCGAGCTTAACTCACTAAGAGATAATGGAGAAGTTCCGGCTATAATTTACGGCGGTGAAGCTCAAAATGAAAAAGTTTCTATATCTAAGAAACTGCTAAAGTCGATGTTAGAAGACTCAAATTTTTTATCTACAATTCTTACATTAAATGTAAACGGTAAACCACAAAATGTACTTCCAAGAGAAGTAAAATATCACATCTTGTCAGACGAACCTATACATGTTGATTTTTTAAGAGTTGTGCCTGGTCTAAAAATTAGAATTGAGGTTCCAGTTAAATTTATTAATCACGAAAAATCACCTGGATTAAAAAAAGGTGGAGTATTAAATATTGTAAGAAGAAAAGTTGAATTAAAATGTCCAAGTGAAAAAATACCTGACAATCTTTTAATTGATTTAGATGGTGTTGATATTGGAGTAAGTTTTAAAATTTCATCAATTAATCTAGATCCTGAAGTTGTACCAACTATTCAAGGTAGGGATTTCGTTATTGCAACACTTGCGGCTCCAACTGTAATGAAAGAGCCAGAAAAACCAGCTGAAGCTGAAGCTGCAGAGGGTGAAGCAGGTGGTGCCGATGCTGCTGCACCAGCTGAAGGCGATAAAACAGCTGCTGAAGGCGAAGAGAAGCCTGCTGAAGAAAAAAAATAAATTATTTAGACTGAAGTTTGTTTTCCATTAAAAAATTTTTATGCTTTTATTTGTAGGACTAGGTAACCCAACGCCCGATAGTGAAAATAATAGACATAATGTAGGTTTTAAAATTATAGACTCGATAAATAAAAAATTTGGTCTATCAAAACAAAAACCTAAATTTAAAGGTTTGCTTACAACAGGAAATGTTGGAGACAAAAAAATATATGCAATTAAACCTTTAACTTTCATGAATAATTCAGGAATTTGTATAAGAGAATTAATAGAATATTTTAAAATTGATGCCGAGGATGTCATAGTTTTTCATGATGATTTAGATGTAGAATTTGGAAAAATAAAAGCTAAGTTTGGTGGATCTAGCGCAGGTCATAACGGTATAGCATCAATAGATAAATTTATTGGTAAAGATTATTCTAGAGTTAGAATAGGTATTGGAAAACCAAAAGATAATATGGAAGTTAGTGATTTTGTACTTCAAAATTTTGATGATGATGAAATGGTCGGATTAGAAAAAATTACAAATAATATTACTGAATCAATTTCAATATTAATTGATAAAAAATTAGATCTATTTTCAAGTACAGTTAATAATAAATAATGAGTTTTAAATGTGGAATTGTTGGTTTACCAAATGTTGGTAAGTCTACACTTTTTAATGCACTAACAAATTCTAGTAAAGCACAAGCAGCTAATTTTCCATTTTGTACAATTGATCCAAATGTTGGTGTAGTTCCCGTACCAGATGAAAGATTGTCCAAATTATCAAAAGTCTCTAACTCTAAAAAGGTAATTAACACTACAATTTCATTCGTTGATATTGCTGGTCTTGTAAAAGGAGCTTCAAAAGGAGAAGGATTAGGAAATAAATTTCTTTCTCATATCAGGGAAGTTGATGCAGTAATTCATATGATTAGATGTTTTGACTCAGATGATATCCAAAATGTTAATCCTGACGTAAACCCAGTGAGAGATTTGGAAATTATTGAAACTGAAATGATGCTTGCAGATCTTGAAAGTATTCAAAAAAGATTGGAAAAAAATAACAAGAAAAATGTAGATGAGGAACAACTTAAAATTTTAGAAATTGCTCTTGATTGCATAAATAATGACAAAGATATTTCGGTTCTAAAAACACAATTTGATACCAAACAATTAAATCAAAGTGGTTTGTTATCAATTAAGCCAAAAATATATGTTTGCAATGTTGATGAACAAAGTGTTCAGAACGGTAATAAATATACAAATGATTTTATAGAAAAATTTGGAAATGAAAATGCACTAATTGTATCTGCTGATATTGAAAATCAAATTAATGAACTGCCTGCTGAAGAGAAAAAAAACTATATGGAAATGATAGGTTTAAAAGAGACCGGATTAAATATGTTAATTCAAAAAGGTTACAATATACTAGAGCTGGATACTTATTTTACATCAGGTCCTGAAGAAACAAGAGCATGGACAATTAAAAAAAATTGTACAGCTCCTAAAGCAGCAGGTGAAATACATACTGATTTTGAAAAAGGCTTTATTCGAGCTGAAACTATTTCCTATGAAGATTTTATAGCAAATGATGGCTGGGTAAATTCTAAAGCAAATGGGAAAATGAGATTAGAAGGAAAAGATTATATTGTTAAAGATGGAGATGTATTAAACTTCAGATTCAACACGTGACCAAATTTTCTTCATACTAAAGTAAACTAAAATAGTTAAAATAATCAAATATACTATAGCTTTAAAACCCATTTGGTGTCTTGCTTCTAAGTGAGGCTCCGCAGCCCACATTAAAAATGTTGTTACATCTTTTGACATCTGTTCAACTGATGCATTAGTTCCATCCCCGTACTCTACTATTCCATCTGATAATGGTGCTGCCATTCTAATCTTATTACCATACATATATTTATTATAATAAACTCCATCATCCAAAGTTACTCCACTTGGTGGATCTTCATAACCTTGAAGTAAAGAATAAATATAATCAACTCCACCACCTCTAGCTTTAACTAAAACAGACATGTCTGGTGGATACGCTCCTCCGTTAGCGGCTTGCGCAGCTTTTACATTTTCGTAAGGCATTACAAATTTATCTGAAAGTTTTCCAGGTCTAGTAAACATTTCACCATCAGCGTTTGGTCCATCTGTAACCTCAAAAGAAGCAGCGATTGCTTTTGCAGCTGCCTCTGAAAACTCTGGTCCACCCTCTTCTGATAAATTTCTATAGCTCAAATATTTCATTGAATGACAAGAAGCACAAACTTCCGTATAAACTTGATACCCTCTTTGAAGAGCTGCCCTATCAAATTTTCCAAAAAGACCCTTAAAACTCCAGTCTGTTTTAAGATAATCTACTTTTTCTGCAGCAAATGTTTGAACGCTATTTAGAGAGAAAAATGAAAGTATTAAAATTAATTTAAATAACTTTTTCACTTTATTTTATTTTACTTTCTCTGTGTTTTGCGGCTGCTAAGTTCGGTGATCCACCTAAAATAGGTTCTGTTATACTTAGTGGGACAGGTAATGTTCTTTCTTTAAACCCGAGTACTGGGAGAATAACCAAGAAATGTAAGAAATAATAAGCAGTGGCTACTCTTGCGATTAATAAATAGAGACCTTCTGCAGGCATTGCTCCCACGTAACCGAGGATTAAAACGTCTGCTACTAAAATCCAGTAAAATTGTTTGTACAATGGTCTAAATACTGCTGATCTAATTTTTGAAGTATCTAACCAAGGTAAAGCTGCAAGTATTAAAATTGCAGATAGCATTGCAACTACTCCAAGTAGTTTATCTGGTACCGATCTTAATATTGCATAAAAAGGTAACAGGTACCATTCTGGAACTATATGAGCTGGGGTTACCATTGGATTTGCCTCTATGTAATTATCTGCGTGTCCTAAAATATTAGGCGTATAGAAAACAAAAAATGCAAAAACAATCATAAACATTAATAATGCAAAACCATCTTTAATAACAATGTATGGATGGAATGGGACAGTATCCTTTGAAGGTTTTTTAATATCAATACCAACTGGATTGTTATTACCAGGTACATGCAGAGCCCAAATATGTAAAACTACTAGACCTAAAATTAAAAATGGAATCAAGTAATGTAGAGTGAAAAATCTTGTCAATGTTGGATTATCAACTGAGTATCCACCCCATAACCATGTTACAATTCCCTCACCTACTAATGGGATTGCACTAAATAAATTTGTAATAACAGTTGCTCCCCAGAAACTCATTTGTCCCCAAGGTAAGACGTAGCCCATAAATGCAGCTGCCATCATTAACAAGTAAATTACTATACCAATAATCCAAATTATTTCTCTTGGTGCTTTGTAAGAACCATAAAATAACGATCTAAAGATATGAATATACACAGCAAGAAAAAACATCGATGCACCATTTGCATGTATGTATCTAATTAACCATCCGTAGTTAACATCTCTCATTATATGCTCAACACTTTCGAATGCCATGTCAGCATGAGCAATGTAATGCATTGCCAAAGTTAATCCTGTTATAATTTGTGTGATTAAGCAAAAAGTTAAAATTCCTCCAAATGTCCACCAGTAATTTAAATTTTTTGGAGTAGGATAATCCGTTAAATGATTTGCAAGAGTTAGTAACGGTAATCTATCATTAAACCATTGACCAACTTTTGATTTAGGTTGATAATCGTGATCACTCATAACAACTGTACTATCCTATTTTAATTGTGTTTGCGTTTACGAATTCATATTTTGGAACTTCCATATTCCAAGGAGCTGGTCCTTTTCTAATTCTTCCAGACGTATCATAGTGAGAACCGTGACAAGGACAAAACCATCCATTATAATCACCTTTGTCATTCAAAGGCACACATCCTAAATGAGTACAAACTCCAATCATGACTAACCATTCAGGATTTTTTGCTCTATCCTCATCTTTTTCTGGATGAATTAATTCTTCCATTTTAACAGATCTTGCTTCGTCGATCTCTTCTTGTGTTCTTCTTCTGATGAAAACTGGTTTTCCTCTCCATAGAACTGTAATTGTATTTCCAGGTTGGACTGAACTTATATCTACCTCAGTACTTGCTAATGCTTTAACTGAAGCATCTGGGTTCATTTGATCTACCATTGGCCACACTACTGCTGCTGCTCCAACGGCACCTACAGCTGTAGTCGCCGTAAATAAAAAATCTCTTCTTTTTTTTGGCTTTTTATCTGACATTTTAAATAGTTTTTTGTTAAAAAATTAATTTAATATACGATTTCTTATAAGATAACAGTAATTTTTCTACTGAAAGAATGACACATTACGGATGAAACCTAGACCTAAAATTTCACTATACGAGCCAGATATTCCACAGAATACAGCTGCAATTATACGAACGTGTGCCTGTTTAGGGGCGAAATTAGAAATTATTGAGCCTTGTGGATTTTTATTATCTGACAAAAGGTTTAAAAGAGTTGTCATGGACTACATGGACTATAGTAAAATTAAATTCTACCAAAGTGCGGAACATTTTTTTGAAGAAAAAAAGAATCAAAGAATTGTTTTAATGACAACAAAGGGTTCTATAAATTATACTAAATTTAATTTTAAAGCTGATGATACAATATTATTTGGAAGAGAGAGCGCTGGTGTTCCAGAGAAGGTTCATAAGCTGATTGGTGATCGTCTAAAAATTCCAATGAATGAAAATGCGAGATCTCTAAATATAGCATCCTCAGTTGCAATAGTTTTGGCTGAAAGTTTAAGGCAAAATAATTTAATGTAATATGGACAATTCAATTAAAAAAGACCTAGCTAGCAATTGGTTCAAATTATTACAAAATGCAATTTGTAATGACATACTTGAATTGGAAAATAAGAAAATTAAATTTGTATCAACTTCTTGGAAAAGAAACTCTAAAAAAGATGAGGGTGGTGGTGAATATAGAATTTTAAAAAATGGGAAAATTTTTGAAAAAGTTGGAGTAAATTTTTCAAAAGTATATGGAAAATTTCCTAAAAAATTTCAAAAAAATATACCAGGAGCTGAGAAAGATCCTAGATTTTGGGCTTCAGGAATTTCAATAGTTATGCATATGCAAAATCCACACATTCCAGCTATGCATTTTAATACAAGATATATCAGCACTCAAAAAAATTGGTTTGGAGGGGGAATGGATGTAACCCCGACCATCAAAGATGATAATGAAAAAAATAAATTTCATAAAACTTTAAAGTTAATGTGTGATCAACATAATAAAAATTATTATAAAAAATATAAAAAATGGTGCGATGAATATTTTTATTTACCCCACAGAAAAGAAGCTAGAGGAATTGGGGGAATTTTTTTTGATTATAAAGATGATAATTTCGAAAAAGATTTTAAATTTGTAAGAGATGTTGGTATTACTTTTCAAATGATCTTTAATGAAATTATTAGAAAAAAAATTAAGAAAAAATGGTCTTTAAAAGAAAAAGAGAAGCAGTATATTAAAAGAGGTCGTTACGCAGAATTTAATTTACTGTATGACAGGGGAACTAAATTTGGATTACAAACTGGTGGTAATGTAGAAGGAATTTTAATGTCTTTACCTCCTTTAGCTAAGTGGAAATAAAAAAATGGAAAAAGAACCTATTACTTTAAATGGTTTAAAAAAATTAGAGGAAGAACTTATTTTTTTAAAAGAAAAGAAAAGACCTGAGATAGTTGCCGCAATTGCTGAAGCAAGATCGCATGGAGATCTAAAAGAAAATGCCGAATATCATGCTGCAAAGGAAGAACAATCTCATAATGAGGGTAGGATTACTGAAATAAACGACATAATAGCCAGAGCTAATGTAATTGATGTAACTAAATTAAATAATGAGGGTAAAGTAATTTTTGGATCAACTGTATATCTAGAAGACTTAGATAGTGGGGAAAAAATAAATTATAAAATTGTTGGAAAAGATGAAGCTGACTTAAAACAAAAATTAATTTTCTTTCAGTCCCCAATTGGAAAAGGATTAATAGGTAAAAATAAAAGTGATCTTGTAGAAATAAGTACCCCTTCTGGGATAAAGAATTTTGAAATTAAAGACGTTAAATATATTTAACTCTTTGCAATTTTTTCAACCTGTTTATCTGAAATTTGAAATCCATTTTGAACCCAGGTTTCTTCTATAAGTTTTAACTTATTACCTAAAATTTTACCTTCAGGAATTTTATACTTAGACATTAAAATATTTGCTCCAATTTTTAATTCAGGCAATGTTTTATTTTCGTAAATTTTAAGTAGTTTTAATAATTTATTCTCTACCTTACTTGAATAGAACAATTTAAAATTAATTATATCAATTACAGTTTGTCTACCATTATAGTAAAATATTTTATTAAAGTTTTTTTCTGTAAAACTTTTAATACTCACCTTTTCTTTGAAAAAATAATGAATTAATTTAAGCCTCTTTTGATCTTTTTTTGAGATTTTAAATTTATAAATGAAATAGTCAGTATTGTCTGTTTCATCAATAATCAACAATGCAATTACAAAAATAAAGTCAAAGTTGCTAATAACTTTGGAACTAAATGAATTCAGCTTCTTAAAATGATTAATATTTTTAAATTGTGGAAATACTATTTCTAATATTTCTAAACTTTGTTGATCTTCAAATAATTTGAGAAAATTTTTTGATTTAACTGTCTTTTTAAATTCATCTAATAATCTTTCAGCAGATAAGTTCGAAATACCTTTGATATTTTTTTTAAATATTTTAATTATCTCTGTTTTATGATTTTCAGTTGAGTAATTAATATGAAAACGGAAATATCTTAATATTCTTAAATAATCCTCTTGAATTCTTTTTTCTGGATCTCCAATAAATTTTAAAACGCCTTTATTTAAATCTAGCTTACCATTTTGTGGATCAAATAAATTTCCTAAACTATCAGAGTAAATAGCATTAATTGTAAAATCTCTTCTTTTTGAATCTTCTTTCCAATCAGAAGTAAATTCAACTTTTGCATGTCTTCCGTCTGTAGCAACGTCTTTTCTAAGTGAAGTAATTTCATAGTTTTTTTCATTTATTACTGCAGTTATCGTGCCGTGTTCTTTACCTGACTCAAAAAATTTAATTTGATGTTTATTTAGTGCATCACAAACTTCATCTGGTGTAATGTTAGTTGCTAAATCAATGTCATCTACTTCTTCTCGATTTATAATTTTTCTAATACATCCTCCAACAAATCTTAATTCACTATTTTCAGAATAATTGTTAATTGCTTCAAAAATTTTTTTTGCAGGAGTGTTCTGGGATATGTTTTTTATATTTTTACTTATATAATTAAGATTTTTGGACCTTAAAAAAATTTTATCTAAAAATTTATCCATATATATGGCTGGGGCGCTAGGATTCGAACCTAGGATGCAGGTACCAAAAACCCGTGCCTTACCGCTTGGCTACGCCCCAATATTATAGTTCCTATAACACAAAAAAAATAAATTTATATAGTTTTTGATACATTCAACCAACAATTATTAAATTTCCTCTTAAATTGTGCTTTTGCCAAATTACAGTCTTTGACTGATTGATAGAATGCAATAACTGTAGATCCAGACCCAGTCATTCTTACAAATTCAGGATTATTAGTCTTTTCTAAAAATAACTTAATCTTTTTTATTTGTGGGTATTTTGAAATAGCAATATCTTCTAAGGCATTAGTTTGATTTTTTAAAAATTTATAACCAAACATATTCTTTTTGGGATTATTAAATTTTGGTTTTGTAAAATTTCTAACATTAGAATAAATTTTTTTTGTCGCACAACCAAAATTAGGTTTTATTAAAAGCATATTTAAAATTGGACAATTAAAAAATTTTTTAATTTTATTGTTTGAAAGTAAAACTGAGCTAGATGGGTCTATACCCAAAATAACATCGGAACCTATTTCAGAACAAACCTCCAAAATTTTTTTTTTACTGATTTTAATTAGCTTTTTTTTATTTAAAAAATTTAAAATACTCGCAGCATTTAATGAACCTCCACCAAGTCCTGCTTTTTGAGGAATATTCTTTGTTATAGAAACTCTATATTTTTGATTTAGTAGCAACCTTTCTCGATCTAGAATTTCAAAGAGTTTTTGAACAGTATTTTTTTTTCCAATACCTTTTGCAAATTTCCCTTGAAAAGAAATATTATGTTTTTCACCTCCTGTTTTTTTTATTGAAATAACATCATTCAAATCAATAAAACTAATGATACTTTCAATTTTATGTAATGAATTATTTTTTCCTGTTACATTGAGTGCTAAATTGATTTTGGCATGAGATTTTAAATTTAATTTCATTGAATAGATTTTAAGCCAGTAATCAACTTTTTGTTTATATTTTCTCTCATATCATCGTCAGTATCATCAAAACTCAACACGCTATTCCAAAAATATCTTGCCTGAATTTTTTGGTTTAGCTTCCACAATATATCTCCGTAATGATCATTTACTATTGGGTCATCAGGCATTAATTCTACAGCTCTTTTTAAATATTTTTCTGCTTCCCCATATTCATCTATCAAGAAATATGCCCAACCAATTGAGTCAATGATATAAGGATCATTACTTTTTGAATTATATGCTATTTTTAACATTTCCATCGCTTCATCTATTTTGTAATCACGTTCTAACCAAGAATAAGCAAGATAATTTAGGACATATGCATCATCAGGTCTTATCCTTAGTGCATGAAGTAAATCTTCATCTGACTTCTCATAATTACCTAATCTTTCGTAACTCCCACCTCTTCGATATAAAATATCTGATTTAATTACAGAACTATCCTCTAGAGAGGAGATTAATTTTGAATAATAATCAATTGCAAGTTCATAATTTTTAGAGTTTTTGTAAAAATTCGCTAAATCAAAAATCATCTTTGGGTTAGGTTTTTCAATATTTTTAAACTTAGACTCAATATAGCTTGTTGCCTTTTCATAATTTTTTTCTTTCACTATTATTTGTGCTTCTTTTTTAACTCTAAACCAATAATAAAACTCATCAGTCTCTTTAAATTTTCTTACTATTTTTTTTACCTTGTTGTATTCACCATCTGCAAAGAAATTTTCAGCAACGAGTGATAAATTAAATTCAAATTTAGGATTTAAATATATTGATAAATTTAAATAAAAATTTGATTTTTCAAAATTATCTTGTGACGAATAAAGGTTTGATATCAAAAATAAAAATTCACTAATTATATCATTGTGATTTCTACATGAGAAAATTTTTTCAAAACTTTTAAACTTATTATTATCTATCCAGCTTTTTGTTTGTGTTAGCAAAAGTGTTGAACCAATATAATCAATTTGATCAATTACTGACTTTGCCTGATCAAACTCTTTATTCTGAATAAGATAATTTATATAAAAAAATATATATCTTGAATAATCACCTTGTTGACTATTTATTAAATTTAAAAAGAAAGAGCTGGTTCTTTGATCATTATAATAACATCTTTGAAATGCCTCAGCTATTAATGATAAGTTTCCAAAATTTTTCTTATTAGGTAAAAGTTTTTTATTTTTAAAAGTGTAAATATACTGCTTTAAAGTTTCAAAAATTACTAAATTAATTCTATTTTCTTCCTGAAATCTCAAACTTTGATCTAAGTAAATATTAGCTTTATCAAAATCATTTTTTTTTAAACTATCAATTATTAGTAAAATATATGCATCAAAAAAATCTGTGTTACTTTTTTTTGAGTTATTTTTTACAACATTTATTGCTTGCGCTACTTTGTTTTCCAATACAAGAGAATTAACATATCTTTTTAAATAACTGTCGTGGTTATTCAGTAAAACTTTGCTTAAGTTGAAATATTTTAAAGCTTCTGAATTGTCTCTATTTTCATAAGCTATAATACCTGAAAAATAATTAGATAAATCTCTTGAGTTGAAATCATTAAAACTTGTACTTTTAGAATAAACAGGTGTCTGATAGGATAACGCTAATAATAATATGATTTTAAATATTTTAGATATCATTTAATCCTTGTAAGGTGAAAAAATTGATAAATCAAAACGACAAATTAAACGAAGAATTGATAAATACAATAGAAGCCAATTTTGTATTTGATAAAAAACCTATTAATAGGTTTTCTGAGGTAAAAAAAGAAAGTGATATCAATCAAAGAAATAAACAAGATTTATTAGAAAATCTAAAAAAACAATTAAATTCAATTGAAAATTGTAAACTAAGAAATAATTCCAAAAATATTGTTCTTGGAGAAGGAAATATTGACAGTCCTATAATGTTAATCGGAGAAGCTCCAGGTGAAATTGAAGACAAAGTTGGGAACCCTTTTAAAGGAGAAGGTGGAGAGCTTTTAGACAAAATGTTGTTAGCAATAAATATTAAGAGAAAAAATATTTATACAACTTATGCAATAAATTTTAGACCACCAGAAGATAGAAAACCGACTTCGCCTGAAATTAAACGTTACTCAAACTTTTTAAAAGAACATATAGCTATTATTGATCCCAAAATTATAATTTTAATGGGTAGCACAGCTATGGAAGCTGTTACTGGGATTAATGAAAAAATATCTTCAGAAAGAGGTAAATGGAAGGAAATAATTTTAAATAATAATACTTATCCTTTAATGATAACTTTTAACCCTTCTTATTTAATTAGATATCCAGATAATAAAAAACATTCATGGGAAGATTTAAAAAAAATAAGAGAAAAAGTTAAAGAGTTAAAATTAACAATTTAATGAAATTAATAGCTGGTGTTGATGAGGTCGGCAGAGGTAGTTTAATAGGTCCTGTTTATGCTGCTGCTGTCATTCTAAAGAAATCTGTGGATCCAAAAATTTTAAAAGATTCAAAACTGTTGAGTAAAAAAAAGAGAGAATACCTTTTTAATTATATTAAAAAAAATTCAATTTGGTCATTAGGTAAAGCCTCTGTTAGTGAGATTGAAAAACTCAACATACTAAATGCAAGTTTACTAGCTATGAAAAGAGCTATATTAAAATTAACAAAAAAACCAACTCTTGTATTAATAGATGGAAACAAAATTCCACAATTAAAAAATTATAAATTGAAATCAATCATAAAGGGCGATAAAAAAATTCCTTCAATTTCAGCAGCCTCTATAATAGCTAAGGTATCAAGAGATAGATTTGTTGCTACTTTATCAAAAAAAAACAAAGGTTATCATTGGGATAAAAATTTTGGTTATGGCACCAAACAACACTTACAAGCATTAAAGAAACTAGGCATAACTAAACATCATAGAAAAACTTTCTCTCCTATATCTAGGTTAACTTAATACTACATCTAGTTATCATTAAAATTCGATACACAAATCGAATCCAATTTTTTCAATCACAGGTTGACCGAAGAATCCATTTGGAGTCTAATTAATTTTTACAAATGAAATCTGATTTTAAAAATAAAATAATTAACGGAGACAGTCTCGAAGAATTAAAAAAAATTCCAAGTGAAACCTTTGATTTAATTTTTGCTGACCCTCCATATAATTTACAATTAAAAGGTGAATTGATTAGACCCGATAGATCAAAAGTCAGCGCTGTAAACGACAAGTGGGATCAATTTAAAAATTTTAAAAAATATGATGAGTTTACTTATGAATGGCTTAATGAATGCAAAAGGATTTTGAAAAAAGATGGAGCTATTTGGGTTATAGGTAGTTACCATAATATTTTTAGAGTAGGAACTGCAATACAAAATCTAGGTTTCTGGATACTAAATGATGTCATCTGGAATAAAAATAATCCAATGCCTAACTTTAGAGGTACAAGGTTCACAAATGCTCATGAGACTTTAATATGGGCTTCTAAGAGTGAAAAATCAAAATACACATTTAATTATCAGTCTTTAAAATGTTTAAATGATGATCTTCAGATGAGATCTAATTGGAATCTTCCTATTTGCAATGGTTCTGAAAGACTTAAAAAAAATGGAAAAAAAATTCACTCTACTCAAAAACCAGAATCACTTTTACACAGAATTTTACTAGCTACATCAAATAAAAATGATCTAATTCTTGATCCTTTTTTAGGTTCTGGAACTTCTGCTGCAGTTGCAAAAAAACTAGGGAGAAATTATTTTGGTATAGAAAAAGAAAAGAATTATTTTAAAGCTGCTGAGGAACGTATAAAGACCACCAAACCAATTGAAGATGATTTGTTAGATACACTTAAAAATAATAGATCAAAACCAAGAATTCCGTTTGGATCATTGGTAGAACTTGGAATAATTAAGCCTGGAACTAATATTTTTGATAATAAGAAAAAAATAACCGCAAGAATAATGGCTGATGGTAGTATCAAACACAACCAAGCAGAAGGTTCTATTCATAAAGTTGCAGCTACTATTTTAGGAGCTGAAAGCTGCAATGGTTGGACATTTTGGCATTGTGATATTAATGGCCGAACCTACCCAATCGATTACTTGAGACAAAGATTAATTTCTAAAAATTAATTTTTATAAATTTTACCTAAATAACTTTCCAGAAATTTTTTATTTTTAGTCAAAAGCTTTAAAAAAATATTTCTAAAAAAGATCATAATCGGATTTGATAAATGAAAAGCAAATTGATTAAAATTAGATCTTCTATTAATCATTTTTACTCTCTCTAATCTAGAATTATAAAAATCATTTTTTTGGTTTATTATAATTTCATATAATTGATTGGCTCCTTCTATTGATTGTGAGGCTCCCTGAGCAAAAGAAGGTGAGAATGCAAAAAAAGCATCTCCAACTAAATAAATATTTTTGGGAGGAATAAATGGATTTTTACTTACAAATACTGGAAACAATTTAATATCTTCAAGACTCTGAAATACTTTTGATGAAATTTTTTTGGATAATTTTTGTTTAATGCTCTCAATAAATGTACTTTCATTACAAAGATTGTGATTTTTTTGCTGTTCAGAATTTAACTTATTCTTCAATATCCCAATAAAATTAAATTTTTTATCATTATTAAGTGGATATAATACATAATGAAAATCTGATCCTAAAAATAAAGAAATATTTTCCTCATTTATATTATCAAGAAGTTCTTTGGATACACTGGCTCTAACAGCGATAGTGTTATTATAAATTGGTTCTGAATTATTATTCGAAATTAATGACTTTCCTTTTGAAAATACACCATCTGAAATAATTAAATGATCACAAGTTATTTTATCTTGATCAAAATTTAAATTTATTGAGTCATTACTGTATGCTATCTTATCTAAACTGCAGTTAAACTTGATTGAATTTTTATCTAATCCATTTATTAAAAAGTGAAGTAATTTTGATCTTTTCAACGTTGTGTACTTACAATCATCAGAATTAAATTTTGAAATATTTAAATCACAAATTTTCTTTGAATTTTTAATTTCATAAAAATCAATTTTTTTTGGATTAAATTTCTCTTTGTCCGACAAGGAAGAGAAGCCTAATTTGTTTAATAGCTTTACGCTATTTACAGATAATTGAATACCATAACCTTCCTCTATTTCTAATGAAGTTTTTTTTTCATAAATTGTGACCTGATAATCTTTATTTCCTTTAAATAAATTAGCTATAAACAGACCCGAAATCCCTGCGCCAATAATTGCTATTTTTTTCATTTTTGACTTTCTAAAAATTTTATTATCTTTTTGGTAAATGTCGGGAGTACATAATTTTGAAGTTTTGTAGGATTTATCCAATTAATATTTTTCTCAAAGTTGTGCCTCTTCTTATATTCAATTTTGATATTCATATTCATATTAGATATTTTAAAATTTAAATCTTTACTAAAATTTTTAGGATTATTTAATTGATCCATTGGAAAAATATTTAAATTTTTCAAAAAATTAAATTTATTATTTTTGATTAATAAATATTGATTATTTTTTTTATAAACATTCAATTTATAATATGTTTCCTTGTTAATTTTCTTGAATTTCACTAAATCAAAATTTTTATTTTTAAATGCTTTGCAATTATTAGATAATGGACATTTGTTACAAGTAGGATTTGTAGGTTTGCAAATTAATGCACCCAGTTCCATCAAAGCTTGCGCATAATCGCTTGATCTTTTTGTTGATATACCAAAAATTTTTTTTTGATCTTGTAAGAATTCTTTTTTAATTTGACTTTGTTTTTTTAAATATAAGTATCTTTTTAATACTCTCTCAATGTTTCCATCCAAAGGAATTATTGGTTTATTAAATGCAATTGCTGAAATTGCACTTGCTGTATAATCGCCAATGCCTGGTAATGATTTTAATTCATAAAAATCTTCAGGTATTTTTTTGTTAAATTTTTTAACAATTATTTGAGCAGTTTTTTTTAAATTTCTAACTCTTGAATAATATCCAAGACCTTCCCAAAGTTTGATTAATTTTTTATCATTGTATTTTGATAACTTTTCAATATTAGGAATATTATTAATAAATCTATTAAAATATGGTATCACAGTAGCAACCTGCGTCTGTTGCAACATGAACTCGCTAACCAATGTAAAATATTGTTTCTTTTCTTGTGAAACCTTATTTCTCCAAGGTAAAGATCTCTTATTTATATCGTACCAATTGAGAATTTTATTTGTTATTATTAGATCTTTCATATGCAATTTAAAAATAATACTAAGCAGAGAAATACTAGCATTCAAGGGTTAAGATCTTTTAAAGACACTTTGCCAAAAAATTTAAAAAAAATTATTCATAAAAAAGGTCATATATATTCAGAAACACTCAGTAATTGGAAATATTTAGTAGGGAATGAATTGTTTAAAGTCTGTTTTCCAAAAACATTCAAAAACTCAAATCGATTTGGTGTGAGTACTTTAGTTGTAATGGTTAAAAGAGGCCATGAAGTGGATGTAGAATATTCAAAAAAAAATATTTTAGATAAAATGAATAATTTTTTCGGCTACGATGTTGTTGAAAAGCTCAAATTTATTAGCTTTGATGACGAACAAAAAAACAGCAGTTTGAATGAAGCTAAATCAAATAATGTGGCAATTAGTAAATATCAAGATAAAATTAAAGATGTTAAAAACGAAAAAATTAAAAAATCATTAACAGAATTAACAAAAGTTTATAAAGAAAAATGAGAAAAATTATATTACTTGCTATAATTATTTTGGGAAGCTTTTCAAATTTAAATGCTGAAGAAATAAAAAGAATTATCGTTGGAAATAAAGACGCAAAAATAACTATAATTGCGTTTGAATCATTAACTTGTAGCTATTGTGCTAATTTTCATAAAAACGTTTATCCAGAACTTAAAAAAGAATATTTGGATACAGGGATTGCTAAAATAGAGTTTAGAAACTTTCCTTTAGATATTGCCGCCTTCAATGCTGCAAAAGTTGCTCAGTGTAAAAATGATGGGAATGCTGATATTTTGGAAAGTTTATATGCTAACCAGCAAAAATGGGTGAAGGGAAGCTCTATTGAGGAAGCAAATAAAAATCTTCAAATATTTTTAAAAAACGAGGGTTTCTCTATAGATTTTGAATCTTGTGTGAACAACAAAAATATTGAGGATTTTGTGTTAAATGACCGAATAGAGGGTGCAAAAAATTTCAAAGTAAACGCAACCCCTACGATAATAATCAACAACAAAAAATTCGAGAAAAAACTTAATTATAAAAATTTGAAAAAAGCACTAGAAAAAATGATATAAGTTAGTGCATGGAGTTTAAAAAAATCCAATTAAATGGATTTAAATCATTTGCTGAAAAAACAAATTTCTTAATAGAAGAAGGTCTTACTGGAATAGTTGGTCCTAACGGCTGTGGAAAATCAAACATAGTAGAATCTTTAAGATGGGTAATGGGAGAGACCTCTGCAAAAAGTATGAGAGGTTCAGGAATGGAAGATGTAATTTTTTCAGGGACATCTAATAAGGCATCAAAAAATATTGCTGAAGTTTCCATAGAAGTAGAGAACAAAGAAAAAGAAGGTCCTATTCAATATCGTGAATTAGAAAATATACAAGTTAGAAGAAAAATTGAAAAAGATAAGGGTTCTAAATTTTATATTAATGACAAAGAGGTAAGAGCAAGAGATGCACAAATGTTTTTTGCAGATCTTTCAACAGGCGCACATTCTCCTTCTATGATTAGTCAGGGAAGAATTGGAGCCTTAGTGACAGCAAAGCCTACTGACAGAAGAGCAATACTTGAGGAGGCTGCTGGAATTTCTGGTTTACATGTAAGAAGACATGAGGCTGAACTTAGACTTGGTGCAGCAGAAAATAATTTAAAAAGAGCTGATGAGTTGCGACGTCAACAGGAAAAGCAATTAGCAAATCTTCAAAAGCAAGCTGAAGAAGCCACCAAATATAAATTAATTTCAGAAGAAATAAAAAAAATAGAAGCAGGATTATATTATTTGAGATTATTGGAAATTGAAAAGGAAATTAAAATTGAGAACGAAATTAATGCTGAAGCAGAAGGTGAAGTAGAAGGTTTTAATAACCAGATATCTGAGCTTGAAAACTTAATAAAGATCTCAACAGACAAAGTTGCTCCACTAAGAGAAAAAAATATTGAGAATTTATCTAGGATACAAAGGCTAAATTTAGAACTTCAAAGCCTAGATGAGGAAAATACTAGAATTCAGGACGAAATTGAAGGTATTAAAAAATCAATCCAAACTTTGGATGAGGACATAGCAAGAGAAAAAGGAATTATTATTGATGCTAACTCTAATGAGAAAAGGTTAAAAGAGGAAAAATCCGATTTAATTGAAGTAGATTCAAAATATTTTGAAACTGAAAAAATGTCTAACGAAGATTTAGAAAATGCTAAGAATGAACTCGAAAGAGAACAAAATGCAGTTGATGAAGTTGTTAATAATTTAGCAGAAGATACAATTAAAATAAGTATTGGCCCCATAAAAAATGTAAAAAACTCTATTTCTAGAGTTAAAGAATTAATAGATGCGAATGAAATCAACCAAGCATTTGCTCTTTTAGATAGATGTTCAATGGAATTAGACAATTTTATTAGTGATTTAAAAAATGAAAAATCAAGAACTGAACTATTAAATGTCAATGAAAAATCAAAGACAATAAAAGTTCTTCAAGAAAAATATGCTGATGCATATAGTAAAAATCAATCAATAAAAAATGAATCAGTCAAAAGAAATGAAAGAATAAAAACTATAGAGACCGAAATATCAAGCTGGAAAAATCTTTTATCTAATTCAGAAAAAATGGTTAATGAATTAACTGAAAGAAAAAATAAATTGTCTAAACAATTAAATGATTTAGAAAATCAACCAAGAGTACAAGCAGAAAGAAAAGGTCAAATTTCTGAAAATTTAAGAATTTCTGATGAAGAAAAAATTGATAATGAAAAAATTATAGAAGAAACTGATAAAAAAATTGAAACGCTAAGAGCACAATTAAATGAAATCCAAGAACAATCTATTCAAATTAGAGAAAGAAAAGCAAGCTCAGGTGCAACTGTTGAAGGTTTACAAAAAAGAAAAAATGATTTGCTTGATAGAATTAATACAGAATTAAATTTAACTGAAGATAATATATTAGAAAATTCAAATTTATTTGGAATTGAAGAGCTTCCAAATCATATTGATCAAGAAGATGCTTTAGATAAAAAGAAACAACAAAGAGATCAATTAGGTTCAGTTAATTTAAAAGCAGATGAAGAAACTAGTAAGTATGAAGAAGAAATTAAAAAAATGGAACAAGATCGTAGTGACATAGTTACCGCAATTGTTAAACTTAAAGATAGTATTGATGAACTAAATCAAAAAGGAAGAGAAAGACTGGTTGAAGCATTTGAAAAAGTTAACAGAAAATTTAATGAGGTTTACACAAAACTTTTTAATGGAGGAAATGCAAAACTTGAATTAGTAGATTCTGACGATCCATTAGAAGCTGGTTTAGAAATGTTAGTCAGTCCTCCAGGAAAACGACTTCAATCTATAACTTTATTATCTGGAGGTGAACAGGCCTTAACCGCCCTATCTTTAATATTTGCAGTATTTTTAACAAACCCTTCTCCAATTTGTGTTTTGGATGAGGTAGACGCTCCCCTTGATGATGCTAACGTAACAAGATTTTGTAACTTGCTAGAGGAGTTAATTAAAATTACTAACACTAAATTTATAATTGTTACTCACCACGCCTTAACAATGTCTAAAATGAACAGGCTATATGGAGTAACAATGCCACAAAAAGGGATAAGCCAACTGGTAGCTGTAGACCTTCAAAAAGCAGAAAGTATGGTTGCTTAACCAAAATAAATGGCAAAAGACCCTTTTAAAACTCGCTTAGAGATTGCAAAAAGCAAGATTTCTAAGAAAAATCTTTATAACAAGAAGGATAATCCCTCGCCTATTGGAACTGCATTCAAATTGAGCACAGAACTTGTTTCTGCAGTGGCCGTCGGGACAATTATTGGGTTTATTTTTGACAAGACCTTTGGTACTAAACCCTGGTTTATATTAATATTTTTTTTTGTTGGGGTGATCGCTGGAATAACAAACGTGATTAGATCAGCAAAAAAAATGCAAAAATAAGTTAGTACTATGGCAGCAAACCCGATGTCCCAATTCGATGTTTATAGAATTGGACCTGAAATAAAAGTTGGAGCATTTGATATATCTTTTACAAACGCAAGTTTGTTTATGATTATAAGTACAGTTTCTATTTTATTAATTTTTAATTTAGGATCTAAGAAAAATTCAATCTTACCAAATAAAATTCAATTATTAGCGGAACTTAGCTACACCTTTGTTGCTAAAATGATTAGTGATACAGCTGGTTCTAAAGCAAAACCATATTTTGCATTTATTTTTTCATTGTTCATGTTTGTTTTATTTTGCAACATGTTTGGAATGATCCCGTACACATTCACTGTAACTAGTCATATTATCGTTACATTTGTTCTTGCTGCATTTATCTTTATTGGCGTAACAGTAATTGGATTTATTAAACATGGTTTTGGATATTTAAAATTGTTTGTACCAAGTGGAGTACCAGCGGTATTACTTCCTTTAATAGTAGTTATTGAAATTATTTCTTATTTAAGTAGACCAATAAGTCTATCAGTTAGATTATTTGCAAATATGATGGCTGGTCATACAATGATGAAAGTTTTCGGAGGCTTTGTAATTAGTCTTGGAATAGTTGGTGGATGGCTTCCACTAAGTTTTTCGGTTGCATTAACTGGTTTGGAGATATTAGTTGCTTTTCTTCAAGCATATGTTTTTGCAATTTTAACCTGCATCTATTTAAATGATGCATTAAATTTACACCATTAATAACAGAGGAGGATATAATGGAATTAGAAGCAGCAAAAATGATCGGAGCAGGTTTAGCAGCAATAGCTTTAGCTGGTGCCGGTGTTGGTATTGGAATAATTTTTGGAAATTATTTATCAGGTGCTATGAGAAACCCATCAGCAGCTCAGAAACAATTTCCTAACCTACTTTTAGGTTTTGCACTTGCAGAAGCAACAGGATTATTTGGATTAGTTGTTGCATTGATTATTTTATTTGCATTTTAAGTTAATGGTCAAAAAAATATATCTTCATCTAATATTTTTAAGCTTCTTTTTTATTAAAGAAGCTTTTGCCGCTGAAAGTGGAGGTATGCCTCAATTAAATCCAGAGTTTTGGGTTTCTCAGATTTTCTGGTTGGTACTTACTTTTGGGATAATGTATTTGGTTTTATCTAAATTAATTCTTCCAAAAATTAGTAACAACTTAGAGTCTAGAAAATCTCAAATTCTAGAAAACATTGAGGCAGCTGAAAAACAAAGAGAAGATAGTGAGACCAAACTTAAAGAATATGATCAAATAATTTTAAAAAGCAAAACTGATGCTAATGCTATGTTTAATCAAGCAAGAGAAAAGGCAGTTAAAGATATAAATGCTAAAAGAGACGTTCTTGATAAACAAATAGATGACGAAATAGCTAAAGCGGAAAAAGAAATACAAGCTTTAAGAGATAATGCGCCTGATAAAATAAATAAAATTGCTATCGAAACGTCATCCGAGTTACTTCAAAAACTTATTGGTGCTGAAGTAAATAATAGCAGTATATCAGCAATTGTTGACGACCTATCTAGAAGAAATGGAGATAAATACTATGGCAATTGATGCAACTTTCTGGGTAGCAATTTCATTTGTAATCTTCATCGGGGTTTTAGTTTACTTTAAAATTCCACAAAAAGTTTCTCAAATGCTTGATGGTATGATTTCTGATATCAAAAATGAGATAGATGAAAGTGAAAAATTGAGAACAGAGGCAAAAACTTTACTCGATAATGCTCAAAAAAAATTAGATACAGCTAGTTCTGTAAGTAATGAAATTTTGGAAAATGCAAAAAAAGAGTCGGATAAATTAATAATAGACTTAAATGATAAATTTCATAAATCATCAGAAATTAAAAAAAGTTTAGCAGAAAATAAAATTAGCCAAATGAAAGAGGCTGCATTGAAAGAAATAAAAGATGCTTCAATCAAAATAGCAGTAGACTCAGTAAAAAAAATCATAACTACATCAGTTGATAAATCTAAACTAGATGCTGTATTTCAAAAAAATTTAGAAGAAACTAAAGAACAGCTAAAAAAAATAAACTCATAATACGGTTACAATTTCCTGAAAAAACTATAAGTTACAGCAATGAATTCTATAGTTATTGGATCTGGATTTGGTGGTATTGCTGCAGCAATAAGACTAAGAGCCAAAGGACATAAAGTAAAATTAATAGAAAAACATTCAGACCTAGGTGGAAGAGCTAGAGTTTTCAAAAAAGATGGTTTTACCTATGATGCTGGGCCAACAGTAATAACAGCTCCATATTTAATTAACGAACTATTCAGTTTATTTAATAAAAATCCTGAGGACTACATAAAACTAACACCACTTAAAATTTGGTATCAATTTGTTTTTGAGGACCAAACTAAATTTAATTACTCAGGTGATGAAATAGAAATGAAAAAACAAATTGAAAATTTAAATCAAGAAGATGTTAAGGGGTATGAAGATTTAGTAAATTTTACCAAAAAAATTTTTGAGAAGGGATTTTTAGAACTTGCAGATGTTCCATTTGATAAACCCTTTTTTATGATGAAACAGCTGCCAGCATTATTAAAACTTAAGAGTTATAAATCAGTTTATTCATTAGTATCGTCTTATGTAAAAAATGAAAAATTAAGAAGGATGCTTAGTATGCATCCACTTTTGGTTGGTGGTAATCCGTTCACAACTACCTCAATTTATGGGCTAATTCTTTATTTAGAAAAAAAATGGGGCATTCATTATTCAATGGGTGGTACGGGAAATATAATTAAAGGATTTGAAAAGTTAATGGAGGAAATAGAAATCAAAATAATAAAAAATACTGAGGTAAAAGAAATTATTACTAAGAATAATAAAATTACCGGTGTTGTAGTTGACAATGAAGAGATTATCGAAGCTGATAATGTCATTTGTAATGCTGACCCTCCTGCTTTTTATGAAAAGATGACTAGTAAAAACTTAAAAAATTCAATGCTGTTTGATTGGAAACAAAAGAGGATGGATTACTCAATGGGTTTATTTGTTTATTATTTTGGAACCAAAAAAGTCTATGAAAACGTTGAGCATCACACAATTAAATTTGGAAACAAATATAAAGAACATCTAGATGATATTTTTGATTATAAAAAATTAAATAACGATATTAGCTATTATCTCCATAGACCCTCTGCAACAGATAAGAGTATGGCTCCTGAGGGAAGTGATTGTTTTTATGTATTAGTGCCAGTTCCAAACAATCAATCAAATATAGATTGGCAAATAGAAGGAGAAAAAATGAAAAATCTTGTGGTTGATAAAATGGAAAATGATTTAATGCCAAATCTTAGAAATAATATTGTATCTGATTTTTATCTTACACCTGATTATTTTGAGAAAGAACTAAATACAAAATATGGATCGGGTTTTTCAATTCAGCCTAAATTCACTCAATCAGCTTATTTTAGATTTCATAATAAATCAGAAATTTATGACGGTTTATATTTTGTTGGTGCCGGAACTCACCCGGGTGCGGGTGTACCAGGAGTACTTTCATCTGCAAAAGTATTAGATAAATTGATTTAGAATGTTAACTAAAAATTATTTAGCAACCTATGCAAAATCATTTAATTGGGCTGGTTTTTTTTTGCCAAAAAAAACTTATGATAAATGTTCTGCGCTTTATGATTTTTGTAGAGAAGCAGATAATATTGCAGACGATCCAGGAAAATTAGAAGACAAAATAATTAAATTTGAAAACTTTAAGAAAGATTTTTTAAATAAAAACTTTCAAAACATTGTCATTAAAAATATTTGGGAACTTATAGATGAATTTAACATTTCAACAAAAGTAATTAATGATTTATTTGATGGGATTAATTCAGATATTAAAGAAAGAGTAGAATTAAAATCAAAAAAAGAATTATTAATATACTCTTATAGAGTAGCAGGTACAGTTGGTTTAATGATGGCAAAAATTTTAAAAGTTAATAAGACAAATTCTTTAAAATCAGCTATCGATCTTGGAATAGCAATGCAGCTTACCAATATTTCAAGAGACGTAATTGAAGATAAAAATAATAAAAGAATTTATATCAATGAAAATTTCAACGACATCGTATCTACCATTTCTTTGTCTGAAAAATTTTATGAAAATTCTTTTTACTCAATTAAAGAAATACCTTTAAGTTTCAGATTCTCTATTTTAGTTGCAAGACGAGTCTACAGAAAAATTGGACACAAAATAATTAATAAAAATAATTTAGAAAATTATAAAAATTCTGGAAAAATTTATGTAACAAAAATTGAAAAAATCATTGAAACTTTTTTATCAATTTTTGATTTAATAATTTTAACATTTACAAATAAAAATGATAATAACATTGAACATGATCATTCATTAATTAATGAAGAGATAAATTTAAATGAAAGATTTTGATTACATAATTATCGGTGGTGGTTGTGCAGGTTTGTCTTTGGCTTATGAACTTGAAATTTCTGATAAATTAAAAAATAAATCTTTAGCTATAATTGAGCCTAGAGAGGAATATAAAAGAGACAAAACTTGGTCATTTTGGAAAGTATTTCCACACAATTATGATGATTGTGTCAAAAAAAGTTGGGATAATTTTTCCATAAACATTTCTAATGATACAAAGTTTATTGATTGTAAGCTAACACCTTATCAATCTATAGATAGTGGAAAATTTTATGACAAAATTCTTTCAAAACTTAAATTAAATGAAAATATAAAATTTTTTAAAAATATTAATGATGTTGAATTATCAAATTCAATAATTTTTAATAGCATTCCAAACTTTGAAAATAAGCCAAATAATTTGTGGCAACATTTTTGTGGTGTGGAAATAGAAACTGAAAAAGATTTTTTTGATGACCAAATATTTAACTTAATGGACTTTGCGTGTGATCAAAAAAATGAGGTTCATTTTTTTTACACTCTGCCTTTTTCAAAAAAAAGTGCACTTGTAGAAACTACCTGGATATCAAATTTAAGTAATGAAAATATAAAAGATTATGATAATCAAATAGATCAATATTTAAAAAACCATTTAAATATCAGAAATTATAAAATCAATTTTAAAGAAGAAGGCTCTATACCTTTATTTAGAAATAAAAATCTAAAAAAATTAAACGAAATATATATTGGATCAGCCGGCGATATGACGAGATTAAGCACGGGTTATACCTTTTTAAATATTCAAGAACACAGCAAATATATAGCGGAAAACATTGATAATATTTCTAAAGCTAAATTGTTTAAAATTAAAAAAAAATATGATTTTTTGGATAATATTTTTTTGAAAGTTTTAAGAAATAACTCTTCAGATATGGGGGAAATTTTCTTTAAAATGTTCAATAGTTCACCTAAGACTGCTATTAATTTCTTATCTAATAAAAGTAATTTTTTTGAAGATTTAGAAATAATTTTAAAAATGCCTAAATGGAAATTTTTAAAAGAATTATTTTAAATGACTAATCAATTAATTAAAAAAATTAACCTTAATCATTCATTTATATTTTTTTTACTAATTAATCTATTTTCTGTCGTGATGTTTAGATTAAATTATTTAGATATTTCATCATCAATATGCTTATTTTTAATTTTAACTATTGGAGTTTCACACGGTGCATTAGATAATATTAAAGGTAAAAAACTTCTTAAATTATTTAATTTTGAAAGAATATATATTTTCTATATCTTTTATATTTTTATAGCAGTTTGCATCATTATTATTTGGTCACTCTTACCAGCAACCACACTGTTAGTTTTTCTTATAGTGGCAGCATTTCATTTTGGTAAAGAAGATACACAATTTTTAATAAACAAAAAATCGTACTTAATTCAATTATTATACCTTTTAAAAGGATCGCTCATAATTCTTGCCCCGCTTTTTTTTCATTTTGATGATACTGTGAAAATATTTAAATCATTACTTGTTGTTAATGAAAATTTTTATTTATTCTTAGAATTTTTAGAAGAAAATAAGATAATCGAGATATCAATTATTTTGAGTTCATTATCAAGTATATTTTTATTTATTGATAAGTTTGAATTAAAAAAATTCACTATTTTTTTTGATTATTTCTCAATTATAATTTTAAATTACTACTTTACTCCTTTAACAGCTTTTACAATTTATTTTTGTTTTTTACATTCTGTGAGGCACTCTATTTCACTTGCGATAGACCTGGATGAAAACAATCTCCAAAATGGACTAAAATTATTTATTTTAAAGGCTTTACCACTTACTCTTTTAACAATCTTTATTTCAATAATTGTATTATTTTTATTAAATGACGTTAATTATTTAGATGATGCAATCTTAAAACTAATTTTTATTGGTTTGGCGTCTTTAACCTTTCCACATATATTGCTGGAATATTTTTTAGAGAAAAATGAAAAACAAACAAATTAAAATTTTACTTTCTGCTCCAAGAGGTTTTTGTGCTGGTGTTGAGAGAGCTATAGAGATTGTAGAAAAATCTATTCAAAAATATGGATCGCCAGTTTATGTTAGACACGAAATTGTTCACAACAAGCATGTTGTTGATAATTTAAAAAATAAAGGTGCTATCTTTGTTGAAGAATTAGAGGAAATTAATGACAAATCTAGACCTGTTATTTTTTCTGCGCACGGTGTTCCGAAAAAAATACCAGAAGATGCTGAAAATTATAAAATGACTTATGTAGATGCTACTTGTCCACTAGTTTCTAAAGTTCATAGAGAAGCGGAAAACTTAAATAAAGCTGGTTATCATATTATTTTGATTGGACACGAGAACCATCCAGAAGTAATAGGCACTATGGGCCAATTACCTAAAGGATCTATTGATTTGGTTCAAAATGAAGCTGAAGCAATGGAGTATAAAACCAATTATAAAAAAAAATTGGCTTATATAACTCAAACAACACTATCTGTTGACGACACTAAAGAAATAATAAAAATTTTGAAAGATAGATATACAAACATTAAAGAGCCAGCAAAAGAGGATATTTGTTACGCAACAACTAATAGACAAATGGCAGTAAAAAATATTGCAAAAAAGTGTGATATGTTTTTTGTAATAGGTAGTAGAAACTCTTCAAATTCAGTTAGACTTGTTGAAGTAGCAAAAAAATCAGGTTGTCAAAATTCACAACTTTTTCATTCTGAAAGTGAAATTCCTTTTGATCAAATACAGAATTCAAATACTATTGGTATATCATCAGGAGCATCAGCGCCCGAAATTCTTGTAGAAGATTTTATTAATGAATTAAAAAAAAAATTTTCTATAAATGTTGAGGAAGTAGAAATTATAAAAGAAAATGTAGTCTTTAAAGTTCCTAATAAATTAAATTAAATGGCTGTATATACAAAAATAAATCAGAGTGATATCGATATAATAAACAACAAGTTTAATATTGAAAAAATTTTAAGTTTCCAGGGAATTGCTAAAGGAATTGAAAATACAAATTACATTTTAAAATCCAAAAATAAAAAGTTTATTCTCACAATTTTTGAGAAGAGAGTTCTTCCAAAAGAGATACCTTTTTTTATGAAATTAATGGATCATTTAAATGATTCAAAAATTAATTGCCCAAGACCACTTAAAACTAAAGACAAAAATTATTTAATTAAACTAAAAAATAAAACAGCCTGTATTGTCACTTTCTTAAGTGGAAAAGATAAAAAGAAAGTTAATGAAAGTGACTGCTATGCTATTGGAAAAGCAATAGCTAAAATGCATATGGTTACTAAGAAGATAAAATTTACTAGAAAAAATTCAATGGGTGTAAAATATTTAAAACCTTTGCTCCAGAGTATTAAATTTAAATCAAATAAAGGATCAAATTTGAAAAAATTTTTATTTAATAATTTTAATGATATTAAAAAAAATTGGCCAAAAAAACTTCCTTCTGGAATAATACATGGTGATTTATTTGTAGATAATATTTTTTTTAATAAAAATAAGCTGTCAGGAATTATAGACTTTTACTTTGCTGCTAACGATTACTATATGTATGAAATAGCAATCTGCATTAATGCTCTATGTTTTGATGAAAAAAATAAAAAATTTATAATTAATAAAAAGAAAGTTGATAAATTGATCAAGGGATACAACAGCATTAAAAAAATTAAATTAAATGAAAAAAATAATTTAAATATCTTGTGTAGAGGTGCTGCTCTTAGATATCTGTTAACTAGACTATATGATTATACAAATACTCCAAAAACAGCATTAATCAAAATTAAGGATCCAAACGAATATTATCAAAAACTTATTACCCATAACAATTTGAATAGTTTTAAAGATTATCTGATTTAATGATTAAAATTTATACTGATGGCTCATGTTTAAAAAATCCAGGAAATGGTGGATGGGCAGCAATAATATGCACTGATAATGAAGTGAAAAAAATAAGTGGAAATGAAAAAGATACAACAAATAATAGAATGGAATTAATGGCGACAATCAATGCATTAAAAGAAGTAAATTCTGAAGATTTGATAGAAATCTACACAGATTCTAAATATGTTAAAAATGGAATTACTGATTGGATCCACAATTGGATTAAAAATAATTGGAAAACATCTAATAAAGAGGATGTTAAAAATAAAGATTTATGGGTTCAATTGCATGATTTGAATAATAATTCTAAAATTAAGTGGAACTGGGTTAAAGCTCATACTGGAAATCCACTAAATGAAGAAGTTGATTTATTAGCTAAAAAAGCTGCAAGTCTAGATTAATTTTAAGAAATTTTCTGCTGCTGAGATTTCACAAGATCCTGTATCTGCTTCTTCCTGAAGTTTAATAACCTTCATGTTATCAACAAACATCGTGTATCTATTAGATCTAATTCCTAAACCTCTGCCACTTTTATCAACATCTGCACCAATTTCTTTTGTAAAATTAAGAAATGGGTCACCCATCATAACAATTTTTTCACCTACATCATTTTGTTTACCCCAAGCATTCATCACAAAGGGATCATTTACTGAAATACAAATTATATGATCAATACCTTTTTCTTTAAATTGATCATGCATCTTAATATATCCTGGCAAATGTTTAGCAGAACATACAGAAGTATATGCCCCAGGTAGTCCAAATATTACAACTTTTTTGTCTTTAAAAAAATCTTCTATATTTTTTTTTACAGGCTCTCCATCTTGAAGAACAAAAATTTCTGAATTTGGTAGGTTATCGTTTTCTTTTATTTTCATTTGGATCTATCTTTAATATGTTCTTTTACTTTTTCAATATCATTTTCAAGAATAACATAATTTTCTTTCTCATTTAATATAAATTGAAGTTCATTTGGTAACTCAGCTTTAATATTTATAGCACTTTGAATTGCATCAGGAAACTTACATGGATGTGCTGTTGCCAGCACAATATTATTACCATTGAGATTGTGTTTATCAAAAGCTCCATAACCAATTGCAGTATGAGGGTCTAAAACAATATTAAATTCTTGATAAACAGACTTAATAATATCAAGTGTTTCAGTCTCGCTCATTCTTGCTGATAAGAAATCTTGATTAATTAAATTTAACTTTTCTTTATCAATTGAATATTTTCCTTCTTCTTTAATTTTCATCATGTCTTTTGATGTTTGTTCTGAATTCTTATCATTCAAGTCAAAAATAAGTCTCTCAAAGTTACTTGCAATCTGTATATCCATACTAGGAGAAATAGTTTCGGAAACAGTTTCAGCCTCGTAATTACCGTTTGAAATAGCTCTATGGAGAATGTCATTTTGATTTGTTGCAACAATCAATTTATTAATAGGCAAACCCATTTTTTTGGCTAAATAACCTGCGTATACATCTCCAAAATTCCCTGTGGGAACAGAAAAATTAGTGGGTTTAGTGTGATCTTCAATGAGATAATAGCTGTAAAAGTAATAAACACATTGAGCAATAATTCTTGCCCAGTTGATTGAATTTACACCTGACATATTAATATCTTGAGAAAATTTTGTATCAGAAAACATTGATTTAACTAAGTTCTGGCAGTCATCAAAATTTCCTTTAATAGCGATATTAAATACATTTTCATGTTTTCCAGTGGTCATGATTTTTCGCTGAACAGAAGAAACTCGATTATCAGGATGTAGTACAAAAATATTTAAATTTTCTTTTCCTTTTATTGCATCTATAGCTGCTGCTCCTGTATCTCCAGATGTGGCAACTACAATATTAATTTTTTCTTTTTGCTTGCTTAAATAAAATTCATAAAAATTTCCAAGAAGTTGCATAGCAACATCCTTAAAGGCTAGTGTTGGGCCATGAAATAACTCTAAGACTGATCGATCTCCTATTTTTATGAAATCAATTACATTTTCTCTCCTAAAAACAGAATAAGATTTATCAATTATATTAGACAATTCATCTTTATCCATAAAATTTCCTATAAAAGGAAAAATAATTTTTTTTGCTAAATCTGAATAATTAAGTGATCTCAATTCTTGAATTTCTTTTTCACTATAGTTTGGAAGTGAGCTGGGAATGAACAATCCCCCATCATCAGCAAGACCTTTGATAAAAACATCTTTAAATTCGTAAGTTTTAGAAGTATTTCTAGTGCTGACGTATCTCATTTAATAATTTTTTTTTCTAAAATATAGATATATTAAAAGGATTGAAATCGCCATCGAAAACCAAGTAATTGCGTACTTTTTGTGATTGTTTGAAATTTTAGCAGTGATCACTCTTGGTCTTGGGTTTTCGTAGTTACCGTTTAAATAAATAATATATTTTGAAAAGTTTTTTCCTGTAAATTTTAAAATATCTTCCCGATCTAGTGTAAACCAATAATTTTTATCTACATCATTCTTGGGTTTGAATGAGCTTGATTTTGATTGAAGCATTAAAGTACCAATAATATTTTTTTGATCAACAATATTAATCTCTCGTTTGTTTTTTTGGTCAAAAGATATCCAGCCTCTATTAATTAAATAATCTTCATTTCCTATTTTAATTGGGTTAATAACTTCAAATCCAGGTTTACCAGTTTCGTTAAGATTATAGAGATAAATTTGTTTTTCAAAATCAATTTGTCCTGATGTTTTTATTCTTAAATAATTTTTTTTTTCTACATTTTGAAGTTCAACAGGATCAATCTTTAAAGAATTTTCAATTTGATTGATTAGATCTAATTTCCAACTCAATCTATACAATTGCCAAAAGCCTAATGACAACAAAACTAAAATTATAAAATAAACAAAAACTGAAAATAGAAGCTTATTCTTCAAGGATTAAATACTAACTTCCCCAAACGTATATAGCTGCAAACAAGAATAACCAAACAACATCAACAAAGTGCCAGTACCAAGCAGCTGCCTCAAAACCAAAGTGGTGTTCTTTCGTAAAGTGACCCAATCTTCCTCTCCATAAACAAACAGCAAGAAAGATTGTTCCAACAATTACGTGGAAACCATGAAAACCTGTTGCCATATAAAATACTGCACCATAAATATGTCCCGAATAATCAAATGTAGCATGATGATATTCGTAAGCCTGTAATAAAGTAAAAAAGAAGCCTAGTGCAACAGTTGCTGTTAATCCTTGAATAAATCCCTTTCTATCGTCTTCTAATAAAGAGTGGTGAGCCCAAGTTACTGTAGTTCCTGATAATAATAAAACTAATGTATTGATTAATGGAATGTCCCATGGATCAAAAGTTTCTATGTCTTGTGGAGGCCAAACATTTCCAACAAACTCATTTGGGAATAAACTTATATCAAAATAAGCCCAAAACCATGCAACAAAAAACATAACTTCAGAAGCAATAAATAACGTCATTCCATATCTGTGATGGATTTGAACAACTGGAGTATGGTGACCTTGATGTTCAGCTTCAATCACAACATCTCTGAACCACATATAGGCTGCATAAATTACAAGTGCTAATCCTAAATACATTCCCCAAGATACATCATTGTGCATATAAAAAATTGCTCCAATAGCTAGCACCAAGCATGCAAAAGATGTAAATATAGGCCAAGGACTTGGGTCTACTAAGTGATAATCATGTTTTTTTTCAGCTGACATATTTTTTTAATTATGATTGTTTATAATAATCTGTCGAGAAAAAAGTATACGACATAGTTACATCCTGTAAGTTTTTAACTGTTGGATCATTTACCAGTTCTGGGTCCAAATAAAAAGTCATAATATAAGTTGCCTTCTCACCTGCCTTAAGTTCCTGTTTTTCAAAGCAAAAACAGCCTAATTTACTATAATATTTTCCAAAACTTGCGGGCGAAACATTGAAACTAGCAACTCCATAGGTTGTTTCGTCTCCATAGTTCTCAACCTCAAACTCAATTCTATTTACCTGACCAACCTTAACATCAATGACATTTGATTTTGCCTTAAAATCCCAAGTGAGATTGTTTACATTCGTATCAAATCTTACACTTACAACTTTATCTAAAACTATTTTCGGGGCTTCTTTAGATACTTGGGTTGTTCCACCAAAGCCAGTTACTCGACAAAAAAGATCATATAAGGGCACTGCCGCAAAAGATAAACCTAACATTAAACAAAAAATACCTGCTAGAAGTAATGGAGTTAATGTTTTGCTCTTAATCATATCTGCCTATCAAATACGCCAACGTTATATAATGTAAAAACAAACAAAAAAACCATAAAAGCTAAAATTGCTAAAGCGGTAATAATATTTTTTTTCTTTGTTTTTTTATCGGGTGTTATCATAAAATTTTATCTATTAAGAAAAATACAAAAACTAAAAACAAATATAATATCGAGTATCCAAAAATTGTTTTTGCTTTTTTTGCATCAAACTTGTTCTTCTTAAATTTGTAAAGTTCAAAACATAAGTAATTATAATAAATTGTCAAAATTAATGATGGAATTAAAAATACTAGACCAACAAAACTAATTGCATATGGGAAAACAATAACTGGCAACATTATTAACGAATAAACAAATATATTTAATTTTGTGCTTTCAACACCATTAGTCAATGGAAGCATTGGAATATTTGCTTTTTTATAATCATCAGATTTATACAAACTTAACGCCCAGAAATGTGATGGTGTCCAAAAAAAGATAATTAAAAAGAAAGTTAATGGCTCAAGTGAAAGCGAGTTAGTAGCTATAGTCCAACCAATTACAGGAGGTAATGCTCCTGCAGCGCCTCCAATAACAATATTTTGAGGCGTTTTTCTTTTAAGCCAAACAGTATAAACCAGCACATAAAACAAAATTGTAAATAACAATAAAGCTGCTGAAATTGTATTTGCAAAATAATCCAAAGCAACAACAGAAAATATTGATAAAGCAATACCAAAAATCAAAGCTTGATTTTTATTAACCTTCCCAGTTGGTATAGGTCTTAAACAAGTCCTTGTCATTAATGCATCTAAATCAGACTCGTACCACATGTTTAAAGCTCCAGCGGCACCAGCTCCAATAGAAACTAAAATAATTCCAATTATTGCATCTTTTGTTGGAATAATATTTGGCGCCATTAACAATCCAACCGCACATGTAAAAATTACAAGAGACATTACTCTTGGCTTCATGAGTTTAAATAACTCAGAGAAATTGAATACGTCTTCTTGATTTAAATTTCTATTTTTTAATTTAGACTTAATCATTTAATTTTAGACAGAAAACCTAAATACTTTTTTAGGTAGTAGATTTTTCTGCACTCTCTTCATCTTCAAACTTTGGTAATTCATCAAAAGTATGAAAATTTGGAGGAGACGGTACTGTCCACTCTAAAGTTGTTGCCCCCTCACCCCAAGGGTTTTGTGCAGCAGCTTTTTTCTTATAAAATGCATAAATTAGATTTGCGAAAAATACTCCTAAACCAATTACAGAAATATATGATCCAATTGAAGATATATAATTCCAACCAGCAAATGCATCTGGATAATCTGCATATCTTCTAGGCATCCCCGCTAAACCTAAGAAGTGTTGAGGGAAGAAAATTAAGTTTACTCCAATAAATGTTAACCAGAAGTGTAATTGACCTAACCATTCTGAATACTCGTAACCACTCATTTTTCCAAACCAGTAATAAAAGCCTGCAAAGATTGCGAACACCGCACCTAGAGATAACACATAGTGGAAATGAGCTACTACATAGTAAGTATCATGCATTGCTGTATCTACACCTGCATTTGCAAGAACAACACCTGTAACTCCACCTACTGTAAATAAAAATATAAACCCTAAAGCCCAGACCATAGGTGTCTTAAATGATATTGAACCACCCCACATAGTTGCTATCCAAGAAAATATTTTAATTCCTGTCGGAACAGCAATGATCATCGTCGCTGCTAAGAAATAAGCTTTGGTATCTGTACTTAAACCAACTGTATACATGTGGTGAGCCCATACAACGAAACCAACTATTCCAATTGCTACCATTGCATATGCCATTCCTAAATATCCGAATACTGGTTTTCTAGAGAATGTTGAAACAATATGACTAATCATTCCAAAACCTGGTAAAATTAAAATGTATACTTCAGGATGACCAAAGAACCAGAATAGGTGTTGAAATAATACTGGGTCTCCACCTGTTTGAGCATCAAAGAATGCAGTTCCAAAATTTCTATCCGTTAATAGCATTGTGATTGCACCTGCTAATACCGGAAGTGATAAAAGTAATAAGAACGCTGTAACTAAAATTGACCAAGCAAATAAAGGCATTTTATGCAGTGTCATGCCTGGAGTTCTCATATTTAAAATTGTAGTGATAAAGTTTACTGCTCCTAAAATTGAAGACGCTCCTGCTAAGTGTAAACTTAAAATTGCAAAGTCCATTGCTGGACCAGGCTGTCCCGCTGTAGATGATAAAGGAGGATAGATTGTCCATCCACCACCAACACCAGTTTGACCTGGAGGGCCATCCATAAATATAGACATAATTAATAAAATGAATGAAGTTGGTAACAACCAAAATGAAATGTTATTCATTCTTGGGAATGCCATGTCAGGCGCACCAATCATAATTGGTACAAACCAATTTCCAAAACCACCAATCATTGCTGGCATAACCATAAAGAAGATCATGATTAAACCATGACCTGTTACTAAGACGTTGTATAAATGATAGTTTCCACCTAAAATTCCATCACCTGGATGCATCAATTCCATTCTCATTAAAACTGAGAATGCAGTTCCGATTACACCTGCAACAATTGCAAATATAAGGTACATTGTACCTATATCTTTGTGATTGGTTGAATACGCCCAACGTTTCCAACCAGTTGGTGTATGATGATCGTCGTGTGATGCAGTTTGTGTATACATATTATTTACTCGCTAGTTTTTTAAATTGATCTTCTTCATTAATTTCTTTTGCAAATTTTATTTTAGCCCCAGTAAGCCACTCTTGATATTCTTGTTCAGAAACTACTCTTACTGTAATCGGCATAAAAGCATGTTTAATTCCACAAAGCTCAGAGCATTGTCCATAATAAGTTCCAACTTCTTCTGCTTTAAACCATGTTTCATTTATTCTTCCAGGAACCGCATCTCTTTTAACTCCAAAAGATGGTAATGCCCAAGCGTGCAAAACATCATTTGCAGTAATTAAAACTTTTACTACTTTGTTAACTGGAACAACTAATTCATTATCTACGGCTAATAATCTTGGCTGATTTTCTTTTAAGTCTTTGTCTTCAATCATATAAGAGTCGAAAATAATATTTTCGTCTGGATACTCGTATCCCCAGTACCACTGATAACCAATTGCCTTAACTGTTACATCTGCTTTTGGTATTGAATCTTGTTTATATAAAATTTTGAATGATGGAACCGCCATGACGATTAAAATCAAACATGGAATTAATGTCCATAAAACTTCTACAGCAACATTGTGGGTTCTTTTAGAAGGAACTGGATTCGCTGATGCTCTAAATCTGATACATGCATAGACCATCAAAAATAAAACGAAGACACTTATCGCGATTATGATTGGTAGCAACAATTTGTCATGAAAATTAACTATATCTCGCATAGACTCTGATGCTGCTTTTTGAAAACCTAATTGCCAATCTTTTGGCTGGTTAGCAAACGCAACTGCAGGAGTTAAAATTGAAAGAATTGTTATTAAAATTTTTTTCATTTTTTTATCCTATATAGAACGTCTTCAAAAAAATTACACTTTAGTTTTCGCGACAAAATATCAATTTATGGCGTATTTTATGATCGATATAGCTGAAATTACAGCTGTTTCAGATCTCAATATATTCTCATTAATTTTCAATGGTTGAACACCGCTAAATTTTAGAATCTTAGCTCTTTCCTCTTCAGAAAAATCTCCTTCTGGACCTATAATTACACATGTAGGTTTATCTGTAACCTTCTTTAAATCTACTTTGGTATTTTCAGAATTTAGATCAGTAAAAATTAAATCAACTTTATTGTTATTTAAAAAATCATCTAATGATTTTGGGTCTTCAATATCTGGAACATTAATTCTATTCGATTGCTCTGCTGCTTCAATAATTACTTTCTCTAATCGCTCTTTATTAATTTTACGAACAATCGTTCTATCAAATATTATTGGAATAAATTTTGTAACTCCTAACTCAGTTGCTTTTTGAATCATAAAGTTAAAATAATTTGATTTAATTGGAGAAAATGCCAACCACAATTCTTTTGGATTTTCTTTCTGTCTTAATTGTTTTATAACATTAAATTCAACAATACCTTTTGAGATATTTAAAATTTTTGCTTCCCATTCACCACTGCTGTTAAATAATGAGAAAGTTTCATTTTCTTTAACTCTCATTACTTTGTTTACGTAATGCGATTGAGATTTATCAAGTGTACCAGTTAAATTATTAGATAAACTTTTAGAAAAATATAATCTAATGTTACTCATATTATTAAATTAGTTTATGAAAAATATTAAAGCAATAATTTTTGACGCTTACGGCACTTTATTCGATGTAAATTCAGCAGCAGAAAAATGCAAAGATAAAATTGGTGATAAGTGGGAGGCTTTTGCAAATTATTGGAGAACCACACAATTAGAATACACTTGGCTTAGAAGTTTAATGAAAAGGCATAAAGATTTTTGGCAAATCACTGAAGACAGTTTGGATAAATCAATGAGTGTATTTGAAATAGATAATTCAACGAGAGATGAATTATTAGACCTCTATAAAATTCTCTCACCTTTTGAAGAAGTTCCAAAAGTATTAAAATCTTTAAAAGAAAAAAATTTTAAACTAGCAATACTTTCTAACGGTACACCTTCTTTGTTAAATGAATTGGTGCAAAGTAATAAATTAGACAATTTATTTGATGATATTTTTTCTATCGAAGAAGTTGGTATTTTTAAGCCTGACTCTAAAGTTTATGATATGCCAATAAAAAAATATAAAATTGAAAAAAATGAAGTTGCTTTTTTAAGTGCAAATACTTGGGATGTATCTGGAGGAGGAAACTATGGATATAATTCTATATGGGTAAATAGAAATAATAATACATTTGATAAACTTGATTATTCACCACAACATGAAATTAAAAATCTAAAAGAGTTACTGAATATTATCTAATTCTATTTTCTTCAAAGTTTTTATTTAATTTTAATGAAATAGTTCTTGTGTTTTTTCTATTCCAATCAGAAAAAGATTTTAAAATAGGAATTACTGATAAGCCAAATTCCGTAAGTGAATACTCTACTTTTGGAGGTACTACTTGATAAACTTTTCGGTTCACAATACCATCAGTTTCTAACTCTCTAAGTTGTTTAGATAACATTTGTTGAGTTATAGTTTTTAATGCCTTTTTTAGTTCGTTAAATCTTATTTTCTTATTATTAAACAATGTAAAAAGAATTCTTATTTTCCATTTGCCACCTAAAAAATAAATAGCTCTTTCAGCTGGACAATTAATTAAATTTTTCATGAATAATTAAATAACTATTTTATTTTAATTATCAAGGTATGATTTTGTATACTAGTATGAAAATATTGCGTTCTTGCATACTTCATAACAAACTATTAGTTATGCTCTAAACTAATTGAAAGGGTAATTATGACTAAAGGACAAAGAGCTGGAGATGGACCAATAGCAGTAGAGGTTGAGAAAGATAAATCTTATTATTGGTGTAGATGTGGGAAGAGTTCAAAACAACCATTTTGTGATGGATCTCATCAAGGTTCAAAATTTACTCCAGTTGCATACAAAGCTGAAGAAACAAAAAAAGTATTTTTTTGTGCTTGTAAACAAACTAACAACCAACCACTTTGCGATGGTTCACACAGTAAGTAATGATTAAAGCAAGTAAAAGAACTAAAAATATGAACAACATCTTAGATCTAACTGGTAGAGTGCTTATTTCTCTAATTTTTTTGTTAAGTGGAATTAACAAAATTGGAAACTATGAAGGAACAGTTGGCTGGATGGAGTCTTTAGGTGTGCCTGGCATTTTTTTAATACCAGCAATCATACTTGAGATAGGTGCACCAATATTAATTATGATTGGATATAAAGTAAAAGTTTCAGCAGCTTTATTAAGTATATTTTGCATCGCTACAGCAGTTATTTTTCATAATAATTTTTCTGATCAAATGCAGTTTATATCTTTTATGAAAAATATTGCTCTTGCTGGGGGTTTTTTATTCTTAGTTGTTAATGAAACAAAAGATTTCAGTCTAGATAAAAAACTAAATAGTCGTTAATTAACTAAATAAATAAGTGTCTTAATGCTTTAAATTAAGACACTTATAAAAAATTACATATTATTTTAAGATTTAATTTATTAGATTAAGAGTATTAATGGACAAGCCAACTATAGCAGATAACAAACCTAAAAAAGTAGAACTAGTACAAAATGAAGAATACATGTTTTGTACTTGTGGAAAATCTAAAAACCAACCATTTTGTGATTGGTCTCATGCTGGTACTTCGTTTAAGCCTATAAATTTTAAAGCAGAAAAAACTGGTAGTGCTTATCTTTGTATGTGTAAACATAGTAGCAACAAACCTTATTGTGACGGTACACATAAAAATTTTACCTCTGATCAAATTAATAAATCAGAAGAAGTTTCAAACACTAATGAAATAACGAGTACAGAAGAAGAGCCACATCTTGCATACATCCATGAGCTTGCAAAAAATGGCTTAACAAAACTTGGTCATCATGGAGAAATGGGAGCTATGGGTGTTCCCTCGAGAGACTTGCCAAAGTGGGAAGATATTCAAATACTTACTGCTCAACTAGCAAAAAAACCTCTCCTAGATAACGATAAAGTTGGAACAGATATAATTATAGGTAAAAACTCAAAAAAACCTCTAACTTTAAATATTCCAATTTTTGTATCAGATATGAGTTTTGGTGCGCTATCAGAAGAGGCAAAAATTGCTTTAGCAAAAGGTGCAGAGAGAGCTGGTACAGGAATTTGTTCGGGAGAGGGTGGAATGCTTTTAGAAGAGCAAAAAAATAATTCAAAGTATTTTTATGAGCTTGCCTCAGCTAAATTTGGTTATTCAGAAGATAAATTAAAAAATATTCAAGCATTTCATTTTAAAGGTGGTCAAGCTGCAAAAACTGGGATAGGTGGGCATTTACCAGGGAACAAAGTTAAAGGTAAAATATCTGAGGTAAGACAAATTCCAGAAGGTGAAGATGCTATCTCCCCTTCTACTTTCAAAGATCTAACAACTGTTGATGATTTTTTAAATTTCTCAAACAGAGTTAGAGAGTTAACTGGTGGTATTCCGATAGGATTTAAGTTGTCTGCTCAACATATAGAAGATGACATTGAATTTGCAGTAAGTGCTAGTGCTGATTATATTATTCTTGATGGGCGTGGTGGTGGAACTGGGGCTGCTCCTTTAATATTTAGAAATAATATTTCTATTCCTACGATTCCAGCCTTAGCAAGAGCTAGAAATTATTTAGATAAAAAAGGTTATGACCATGTATCATTAATTGTAACAGGTGGATTAAGAACTTCTGCAGATTTTGTAAAAGCACTTGCTCTTGGAGCAGACGGTATTGCAATCTCCAACTCAGCTATGCAAGCAATAGGATGTGTTGGTGCTAGAATGTGTAATACAAATAATTGCCCCGCTGGTATTGCCACTCAAAAACCAGAACTTAGAAAAAAATTAAATATTGAAGAATCCTCTGCAAGATTAACTAGATTTTTTAATGCATCTGTAGATCTAATGAAGATATTAGCAAGAGCGTGCGGACATGATCATCTTAATAAACTTTCTATAAATGACTTAACAACGTGGAAAAAGGAAATGAGCGAGCTATCTGGTGTGTCATTTGGTGGAGTTATAAATAATAAGCAAAACAATAAATAAAGGACAGAAATGAAAAATATTGAAGTAAGTAAAATTATTGACCCTATTCCAGCATCGGATGGTGCAGGAGTGAAATTAAAAAGAAGTATTGGTGTTGAGCCAAATTACTTTGATCCTTTCTTAATGCTAGACGAATTTGGATCTGAAAATAGCGAGGATTATATTGCTGGTTTCCCCCCTCACCCACATCGAGGCATTGAAACCGTTACATATATGTTGGCAGGAGATTTTGAACATAAAGATAGCACTGGTGGTGAAGGAAGAATGACCACAGGTGATGTTCAGTGGATGAAAACAGGAAGTGGAATTATTCATTCAGAAATGCCAGCTATGAAAGAAGGAAGACTTCATGGCTTTCAACTATGGATTAACATGCCTGCTAAATTAAAAATGAGTAAGCCTGAATATATTTATATTGATGCAGATAAAATGAGTATTCATAAAGATGATGAGAAACAAGTAAAAGTTATTGCTGGTAAATTTGAAAACGCTGAAGGACCTGTAAAAGGTCATAATGTAGAACCAGTTTACTTTGATGTAGAATTAAAGAAAGATAAAGAGTTTAATTTTAATATTCCATCAACTCACAATACATTTATTTATCTAATAAATGGTGAAATAGAAATTGGTAGTGAGAAACATGATAATGTTAAAGATAGTACTTTAATATTATTAACAAAAGGTGAAGAGCTTAAAGTAAAAGCAAAAACAAATGCTAAATTTCTTGTAATATCTGGAAAACCGATAAATGAAGAAATTGCAAGAGGTGGTCCTTTTGTGATGAATACTAAAGCAGAAATCTTGCAAGCAGTTCAAGATTATCATAATGGTACATTTGTAAAATAAATTATGAATTTAGTTATAATATCAAAAGCAGGTGGACCAGAAGTTTTAGAATATAAAGAACTTAAACTTGAAGATCCAAAAGCTGATGAAATAACGATTAAAAATCATGCAATTGGTTTAAATTATATTGATACTTATCACAGATCAGGACTTTATCCATTAACTCTACCCTCTCCAATTGGTCTTGAGGGAGCTGGAGAAATAACTAAAGTTGGTTCAGATGTAAAAGATTTTAAAGTTGGAGATAAAGTTGCATACTGTGCAGCTCCCCTTGGTGCTTATTCAACTCATAGAAATTATCCGACTAAAAACTTAGTAAAAGTTCCTGACAGTGTTGATCTAGAAACTGCAGCAACATTAATGACAAAAGGAATAACTACTTTTTATCTTTTACATAAAACTTATCCTGTAAAATCAGGAGAAGATATTTTATTCCATGCAGCAGCTGGTGGTGTTGGTCAAATTTTTGGACAATGGGCTAAAAGTCTAGGATGCAATGTTATTGGTACTGTCGGTTCAGATGAAAAAATAGAAAATGCAAAACAAAATGGTTACGATCATGTAATAAATTACAATAAAGATAATTTTGCTGAGAAAGTAAAAGAGATCACAGATGGTAAAGGATTATCAGTTGTTTATGATGGTGTTGGAAAAAATACTTTTGATGGTTCAATTGAATGTTTAAAATTAAGAGGAATGTTAGTTTCTTTTGGAAATGCATCAGGCCCTTTAGATCCAGTTAATGTTGCAAAATCAATTCAACCAAAGGGACTTTATTTAACTAGACCTAGTATTATGCAGTACACAACCACAAGAGAAGAGCTTGATGAAGCAGCTAATAAAGTTTTTGAAATGGCTTCAAGTGGAAAAATAAAAGTAAAAATTTCAAAAAAATATTCTCTTAAAGATATTGCACAAGCACATAAAGATTTAGAGTCTAGGGTTCTAACTGGACCAGCAGTAATACTTCCCTAGTTTACATCTACATCCATATCAGACATATGGAGTTTTAGTGCATTTGTTGAAATTTGAATTTCTCTAATAAAAAAAATAATTGATATAATCATGGATAAACAGCAAGAACCAAATATTACCCTCGCTGCAAATACTTCATTTAAGTAAAGTGCAAAAACAGTAAGCATATTAAATAGGAAGCCAAATGAGGCAAATAAAATTGTCCATCTAAGAAGTGTTATCCTGCCACTTAAATTAATAAACTGCTTCTTCCATTCAGGTGGTATATGCTTTTCATAAACATGCTCATCATGAAGTTGGCGAATTAAGATACTAAGAGAATGAAATCTGTTGCTGTACACACTCATTAGCAATGGAATAGCTGGAAACATTAATGCTGTAACGGTGTAATCTATATTCATGCGAATCAATTTGATTATGAAACTAGCCTTTGTTATTTACAAGTAAATTATGAGCCAATTAAACTTATTTATAGAATTAACAAGATTAAAAAAACCAATTGGTTTTATGCTTTTGTTTTGGCCATGTATTTGGGGTTTAACATTAGTTTATGACTTTAGTGGCGATTTAAATAAATATTTTTTTTATAGTTTTCTTTTTTTAGCAGGTGCAATTTTAATGAGGTCTGCTGGTTGCATCGTAAATGATATTGTTGATAGAAATTTTGATAAAAAAGTTGAGAGAACTAAAAATAGACCAATTGCTTCAGGAAAAATATCAGTAAAGCTTGCATCAATTTATGCATCAAGTCTATGCGTAATTGCTTTTCTTGTTCTTATAAATTTTAATAATTTTACAATAATAATGGCAATGCTTTCAATGCCTTTAGCATTTACTTATCCACTAATGAAAAGAATTACTTATTGGCCACAACTATTCCTTGGAATTACATTTAACTATGGGTTGGTACTTGCATGGATTTCAATTTCTGATCAAATTTCAATAATACCAATAATTTTTTACTTGGGAGCCATATTTTGGACACTAGGGTACGACACAATTTATGGATACCAAGATATTAAAGATGATGAAATTATAGGAGTAAAATCAACCTCAATAAAATTCAAAAATAGTCCAAAAATATTTTTATTGGTTTCATATTTAATTTTTATAATTGCATTGATTTTAATTGGAATACTAATGAATTTTAAAAATTTTTATTTTATGTTTTTGATAGTACCAATATTTCAACTTTTTATATTCCAGGTAAAAAATTTAAAAATAAATGACACAAATGATTGTTTAAAAAAATTTAAAAGCAATAATTTTTTAGGGTCAATTATCCTAATCAATGTCCTAATCGGTAAATTAATTTAAAATGAATAAGAAATTAACTTTTGAAAGACTTTTTAAAGATTATACCAAAAAATATATCAGTAAAATTATTTTAGCAGGAATTTTTTCAGTTTTAGTTGCATCAAGCACTTCTGCAACCGCTTGGTTGTTAGATCCAGCAATTGACAAAATATTCATAAATAAAGATCAAACTTTGATATTATTAATACCTTTAGCTATTATTATAGCTTTTAGTGTTAAAGGCATATCTCTGTATATTGCAAAACTTTTAATGATAAATGTATCTGAAGAGGTTAAGAAATTAATTCAAATTGATATGCTTAAATCATTTATCAAAGCTGACACTGAAATTATAGAGACCAAACATTCTGGAAATTATATATCAAACCTTAATTTTGATGTTAATCAAATCACTAGGATGTTGTCTGAGGCATTTTTAAGTATTTTTAAAGATGGTCTTACTTTACTAGGCTTATTAATAGTTATGTTTGTGCAAAATTGGAAATTATCTTTAATTGCAATTATCATGATTCCTCTTGCATCAATAACTGCAAAAATTCTTGGGAAAAGAATGAATAAAGTTTCAACTGAGGCACAAGAAAAATCAGGAGATCTAAATAGATATCTTATTGATTTATTTAAAAATCATAAAATTATTAAAATTTTTCAAAGAGAAGATTATGAAAAAAATAGATCAGAAAAATTTGTAAACAATCTTAAAGAAAAATCTGAAAAAATTGCAGCCGTTTATATCAGATCAGCGCCAATTATGGAGATACTAACTGGTATAATGATTGCTATTTTAATTTTTTATTCAGGTAAATTGATTTTAAGTGAAGAAATTGGAATTAATAACTTTTTCTCTTTTTTAGCTGCTATGATGTTAGCCTACCAACCAGTAAAAACTCTTACAAAAGTAAATGTTGCAATTGAACAAGGTCTAGCAGCTGCTAGAAGAATTTTGCCAATTATAGACTCAAAAAACTTAATTAATGAAAATGCTGATGGTAAAAATTTAGTTTTTTCGGATGGGAATATCGTATTTGAAAAGGTTAATTTTTCTTACAAATCAAATGCAGACAATCAGGTACTTAAAAATATTTCTTTAAAGTTTTCAGGAGGAAAAATGACTGCATTGGTTGGTCATAGTGGTTCAGGAAAATCAACCATTTTAAATATGATACCAAGAATATATCTTCCAGATGATGGAAATATAAAGATAGATGGACACGATATTTCTGAAATTAATTTGGCATCTTTAAGAAAAGAAATTTCTATAGTAGATCAAAATACCACTCTCTTTGATGATACTGTAATGAACAATATTAAGTACGCAAAACCAGAAGCTACAGATGAAGAAGTTTTTAAAGCTGCTGATCTAGCTATGTGTAAAGAGTTTATAGATAATCTAGATGAGGGATATAATACCATGATAGGAGAAAATGGAGTAAAATTATCTGGAGGTGAAAAACAAAGACTTTCTATTGCTAGAGCTTTCTTAAAAAAAAGCAAAATAATACTCCTCGATGAAGCAACAGCTTCTTTAGACTCTGAAACAGAAGATAAAATTCAAAAAGCTCTAAATGAACTAACAAATAATAAAACAACTATAGTTATAGCTCATAGATTATCTACAATTCTTAATTCTGATAATATTTACGTAGTTGATGATGGTAAAATTACAGACTCTGGTAATCATGAAAATTTATTAATAAACTCAAATGCTTATAAAAATTTTTATGAAAGACAGATAAAAAAATAATAATGTATTTTGTTTATAATTTTTTTTTATATATAGTCTTTTTACTCTCCCCCATTATCTTATTAGTAAGAATCTTAAAAGGTAAAGAAGATCCAAAAAGATTTAAAGAAAAGTTATGCATTTACTCTAAAAAAAATAATTTAAAATCTATTTGGTTTCATGCGGTCAGTGTTGGTGAACTAATGAGCATCATACCTGTACTAAAAATTTTAGAAAAAGATAAAAAAATTGATCAAATTATTGTTACAACTTCTACAATAAGTTCAGCAACAATATTCGAAAAATATAAATTTAAAAAAATAGTTCATAAATATTTTCCAATAGATACTAATTTTCTCAATAAAAAGTTTATTAAATATTGGAAACCTAAAGCTACTTTTTTTGTAGATTCTGAAATATGGCCAAATATGTTTAAAAATCTAAAAAAAAACAACATTCCAGTCATATTATTAAATGGTAGAATTACAAATAGAAGTTTCAAAAGATGGTCCTTAGTTAAAAACTTTTCTAAATCAGTTTTTAAAAATATATCACTTGCCCTTCCCTCCAATTTAGAAACAAAAAATTTCCTCAAAAAACTTGGTGTAAATAAAATTAAATTTATTGGAAACTTAAAATATTATGGTTTAAGCAAAGTTAAAAACAAAGATAAAAAATTTTTAAAAAATAAATTTAAAAATTTTAAAGTTTGGTGTGCTGCAAGTACACATGAAGGAGAAGAAATTATAATTTCTAAATTGCATAAAAATATTAAAAGAAAACAAAAAAATTTACTTACTGTAATAATTCCTCGACATATAAATAGAGTCACAAAAATAATAGAACAAATAAAAACTGATGAACTAAAGATTATTAAACATTCCTCAAATACAGATATAAAAAAAAATACAGATATCTATATAGTGGATACTTATGGAGAAGCATCGAAATTTTATAATTTAAGCAACGTCTGCTTTATGGGTGGTTCGATTATTAATCATGGAGGACAAAACCCATTAGAACCATCAAGATTAGGAAACTACATTATAAATGGTCCAAATATTAGAAATTTTAAAGAAATATACGAATTTTTGTCTAAAAATAATATGTCTACTACCACATCAAATATTAGTAAAATCCAAAAAATTATTGAAAAAAAATTAAACAAAAAAATTTCAAATCTAAATAAAACTAAAATAATTAAAATTGGTGAAAAAATACTAAATGGAAATATGATTTACATAAATAAATATATAAAATGAAATTAAATGAACCAAAATTTTGGCAGGATAAAAATTTTATTTCCTTTCTTCTTTCACCCTTATCTTTAGTTGTTTATTTTTTTAACTTTTTAAAAAAAATTCTTCCAAAAAAAAAATTCAAAATTAAAACTATTTGTATTGGAAATATATATGTTGGTGGAACAGGAAAAACTTCTTTGGCAATTGAAATACACAATATTTTAAAAAAAAAATATAAAACAGTTTTTATTAAAAAAAATTATTTAGATCAAAAAGATGAAATAAAACTTTTAGAAAATTCAGGCAAAATAATTTCAACTGATAGTAGATCAAATTCTTTAAATATTGCTGAAAAAAAAAGATTTGAAATAGCGATACTAGATGATGGTTTTCAGCAAAAAAATATTTATTATGACTTAAAAATATTATGCTTTAATTCAAAAAAGGGAATTGGAAATGGAATGGTTCTACCATCCGGTCCCTTAAGAGAGAGTTTTAATGAAATTAATAATTGTGATTTAATATTTATTAATGGAGAAAATAAGAACAATAAGCTAATTAAAAAATTAAAATTTATAAATAAAAATATAAATATTTTTGAAGGAAAATACTTTCCAACAAATTTAAAAAAAATTAATACAAAAAAAAATTTTCTTATTTTTTGTGGTATTGGAAACCCACATGAATTTGAAAGCACTTTGTCTAAACTTAAGTTCATTGTTAAAAGAAAATTTATCTATCCTGATCATTATCAAATATTAGATAAAGACATTAATGAAATGAAAAAATTAGCAAAAAAGGAAGGATTAAGTATTATTACAACTGAAAAAGATTATTTAAGGTTACATAAAAAGCAGAAAAAAAATATTACTTTTTTAAAAACAAGACTTAAAATAAATAACTTAAATAAATTAAAGAAAATTTTACTTAATATAGATGAAAAAATTTAATCATTTCCTTCAATATTTCTTTATTAGTATTTTTTTTTTCATTTTCAAAATTTTAGGATTTAAAAAGTCTTCAGATTTAGGAAATATTATTGGCAAGTATTTAGGTCCTGTTTTTAGATCTAAAAAATTAATAATCAGTAATCTAGAAAAAGCTGGTATTAATAAAAATCAAAATAAAATAGCTTCTAATGTTCTTGGTAATTATGGAAGAATACTTGCAGAATATGTTCATCTTAAAGACTTTAAAAATAATAAATTAAAAAAATATATTTCTATTGAAGGTGCTGAACATCTTGAAAACATTAAAAAAAATAAGAAAACAGTAGTCTTTGTGTCTGGTCATTTCAATAATTTTGAACTTATGGCAATGCAAATTGAAAATTCTGGTATTGAATGTGCCGCTTTATATAGACCTTTAAATAATCCATTTTTAAATAAGTTAATGGAAAAAATCAGAACTAGGGATATTTGCAAAACTCAAATTAAAAAGGGAAGAGCTGGAACAAGAGAGATAATTAAAAACTTAAAACAAGGAAAATCAATTGCCCTAATGATTGATCAAAGAGTAAGAGAAGGAGAAAAGATAAATTTTTTTAATAATTTAGCTACAACAACTACAATACCCGCTCAATTAATTAAAAAATATAATTGTGATGTTGTGCCCATTTATATTGAAAGAAATAAAAATAACTATTTTAAGATGTATGTGTCTCAGCCAATTAAAATTAAAAAAACTAAATCAATTAAAGAAATAACTTTATTTTTAAATGTTGTTTTAGAAAAAATGATTCTTAAAAATGTAGATCAGTGGATATGGTCGCATGACAGATGGAAAGAATAATAGTTATTTTGTATTGTCTCTTTCTCTTTTAATAGAAGCTTCTTTATAAGAAAAGTATGGCTCTTGAGCATCAACATTCCAATAATTTAAATTTTCTAGTAAAATTTTTTTTCCTGAGATAGCGCAAATAACATGATCACCTTCCTCAATTATACTAAAATTATTTGGTAAATATTTTAATTTAGCTAATTTATTTTTCATTTATAAGATATATAAATAAATATATGAAAATTGCAATTTTAGGAAGTGGTGGAAGAGAACATGCAATAGCGCATTCGATATCTAAATCAAAAAAAATTAAAAAAATTTATTGTTTACCTGGAAATGCTGGTACCTCAGATTTTGCAAAAAATTTAAGTATAAACATAAATAATTTTCAGCAAGTTTATGAATTTATAAAACAAGAAGGCATCAATTTAGTAATAGTTGGTCCTGAACAACCCTTAGTAGATGGTATAGTAGATTTTTTAGAGGAGCGTTTTATAAAAGTATTTGGTCCAAATAAAATTGCTTCACAATTAGAAGGATCAAAAATATTTACAAAAAATCTTTGTAAAAAATTTAATATACCTACTGCAAATTTTGGAGTTTTTGAAAATATTGAGGATGCAAAAAATTTCCTAAAAAATGTTAATTTTCCTATTGTTATTAAGGCTGACAATCTTGCTGCTGGAAAAGGTGTTTACATATCCAAAAATTTAAAAGAAGCAAATATTGCTGTTGATGAAATATTTGATGGAAAATTTGGTAAAGCTAAAAATATATTAATTGAGGAGTTTTTAGATGGTGAAGAGATGAGCTACTTCATTATAAGTGATGGAAAAACTATAAAAAACTTTGGTACAGCTCAAGATCATAAACGTGTAGGTGAAGGTGATACTGGCAAAAATACAGGGGGTATGGGGGCATATTCTCCATCAAGATTAATAAATAAGGAATTGGAGAATAAAATATTAAACAAAATTATTAAACCTACTTTAAGAGGTCTTGATGAATTAGGCACAAATTATAAAGGTTTTTTATATGCTGGGCTGATGATTGTAAATAACGAACCATATCTTATCGAATACAATGTAAGAATGGGTGATCCAGAGTGTCAGACAATACTACCTATGTTGAACGCAGATTTATTAGATATCGTTGAGGCATGTGTTGAACAAAAATTAGAGCAAACAATAATTGATTGGAAAAAAAAACAAAGCTTATGCGTAGTTTTGTGCTCTAAAGGGTATCCAGATAATTATGAAAAAAATATTAAAATTAATAATTTTGAGAAACTAATTTTAAATGAAAATAATTATTTATTTCATGCTGGAACTGAAAAAAAAGAAAACAATATTTTAGCTGTAGGAGGAAGGGTATTGAATTTTATTTCACTTTCAGATGATTTAACAGACGCAAGAAAAAATATACATGAAAACTTGAAAAAACTTGATTGGAATAAAGGTTTTTATAGAAAAGATATTGCATTTAAAGTAATTGATAAATGAGAATTATCTCAGGAAAATTTAAAGGAAAAAAAATTTTAGAGCCAAATGATTTAAATACTCGACCCTTAAAAGATTTAACCAAAGAATCAATTTTTAACATCATTAAACACTCAAATAAATTTACAATAAATCTTGAAAATTCAGAGATACTAGATCTTTTTTCAGGCACAGGTTCTTTTGGCATCGAGTGCATATCAAGAGGAGCAAAATTTGTAACTTTTGTAGAAAATTATGATGGAATATTACCCATATTAAAAAAAAATCTAGCAAACTTAAAATCGGTTTCAAATTATTTTATAAGTGAAAAAAATATTTTTAATAATTTAAATCTAAAAGAATTAAAGAAACAATTTGATATTATTTTTTTAGATCCACCTTATAAAGAAAAAGAATTAAATGAGTTATTGTCATTTTTAATAAATGAAAAAATTTTAAAACAAAATGGAATAATTATAATTCACAGACATAAAAAACAGATAGATAGTTTACCAAATCAAATTAATATTTTAGAAGAAAAAAAATATGGGATTTCAAAAATATTATTTTGTAATATTTCTTAAATTAAAATTTTTTTTGTTTCTTTTTTAATAAGCTCAACTGCTGGTTGATCAAAAGGATTTATATTTAAACATTTGCCAATTAAAATTGTTTCAAGAATAAAGAAACAAAAAAGCTCTCCTAAACTTATTTCATCTCGTTTATTGATTTCAAAACTTCTAAAAGGAATATTTTTTTTTCTAAATACATTTTCTGTTGCATTCTTTTGGGCATACATAATTTTATTTAAATCTTTATTTTTTAAATATTCGTAATCTGATAAAATTGTATTATTTCTTATTTTTATAGAATTTTTTTCTTTCACAAAAAAAAATGTAAAAAAATTGTTTTGAAATCCGTCTAAATAAAGCTGCATAACACTATGATTATCTTTAGGCATATTTGATACTATTGGCAAAATACCTAGCTTTTTTTTACCTAAACTCTCAGCCACTAATTGTTGGTACCAGTTAAATAGATTAGTAGAAGACTCGTCATAATTTATTATCACGGAGTTAAATTTCTTAATTTTTAAATAAAAAATAACACTGGATACATTAGTTATTAAAGCATCTATAAACTTTTTATTTTTTATTAAATTATTTAATTGTCTAAACTTTTCTGGCTTTAAACCCATCAATTCTGATGGAAGCATCCCTACCTCTGATAATACCGAATATCTTCCACCAATATAATTATTATGATTAACCACTTCACATTTGAGCTGATTAGCAAGTTGTTTCAAATAACTATTTTTATTTTCTGTAATTATTAGATTTTTGTCTTTTTTTTTTATTAGAGTATTAAAATTAACAATAGTTTCAATTGTGTTACCTGATTTAGATATTACTAAATTATTAAATGGTTTATTTGATAATGTTTTTGGTTTTGATTGAAGATTATCAACAAAAAAAAATTTTTTATTAATTTTTTGTCTTAAAAAATCGTATATTGCCTGAGCACCTAAAGTAGATCCGCCCATACCTATGATTCTATAATCAAAGTTTTTTTTTAAAGATCTAAGATTTTTAAAACTATAATTGTCTTTATAAGTTTTTCTTAAGGATTGAATTACTCCATCATTATTTTTTAAAATTGATTTTAATTTTAAATGAATTTTTTTATTATTTTTTTTATTAATTTTTTTAATTTTAAAATTAATAAAATTAATATTTCTACTTAACATTAATTGTTTTTAATTTTCTCTATTAATGATTTTTCAAAATTTCCAACACTTTCCTCACTGTCGCTAGAAATATCAGAATTATTGGTTTGATTGTTAACAATTAATTTTTTTAAATTATTTTCTTCATTTTCGTTTTCAACTACCTTTTCACTTTTGGGTATTGGTAACTTTTCAAAATCAGGTGGCATTGAAAGTGGTGATTTTTTTTCTACTAAAAATTCATCAGTATTATTTTTTCTTTGGGGATCCATTGCATCTTTAACAGATCCACAATTATTTAAAATTATCGTAGCAAGTATAAGGAAAAGATAAATTTTAATTTTTTTCATCAATTTTGTTTTTTATTTGTAGCTAGTTCTAAAAGAATCATTCCAATTACACCCACAGTTATAAATATATCTGATACATTAAAAATAAACCAATGAAAATTTCCTACATGAAAATCTATAAAATCTAATACTCCATTATATCGTATACGATCGTATAAATTTCCAAGAGCACCTCCTATAATTATCAATAGTAACAACCTTTTAAATCCTTGATTTTTGATCGCCATGATTATCAAGATTAAAATTATAACTGAGATAAAAAAACTTAAAAAATGATACAAATTCATCTTATCAAAAGATAATAGGCCAAATGATATACCTCTGTTCCAAATTGGAAAAATGTTCAGATATTTAGATGAAAATATCTCACTTCCAAAATTATTTTGAGTCAAATGAAGTATATAAATCTTTGTAATGCGATCTAAGATATAAACAAAGAAAACAATTGATAAATTTAAGTAAAACTTTTTGTTGTTTTGTATTAATTTCATCAAGAACTTTGGGGACAAACAGATCTGCCACAACCAGTTTCATTTATTTTCCAGCAAATTGAACACTTGGTACCTTTAGCTTTAAAGGTTTCAACAATTATCTCTGAATTCTCCTTAAAAGAAATCTCAGCATTTGATGTTATACATATTTCAGAAAAATCAATATCATTGGTTACATTTTTTAATTTTTGATCTAATTGAATTTTAAGATCTGCTTCTAAACTAGACCCAATTTCTTTACTGGCTCTTTTTTCTTCAATACTGATGTTACAGATATTTCTGATATTTATTAATTCATTCCATTTTTTCTCTAATTCCTCATTTTGGAAGTGATCAGGAAAAGTTAAAAATTTTTCTAAATGAATACTTTTTTTATCTTTAAACAAAAGTCTGTAAATTTCTTCTGTAGTAAAAGATAATATAGGAGCAAACCATCTTAAAAGTGAATTTAAGATTATGTTTAATAGCAAAATTGTAGATCTTCTTTTAGCTGAATCCTTATTATCACAATACAAAGTGTCTTTTCTAATATCAAAATAAAATGCAGAAAGGTCAACTGTACAAAAATTTAAAAGTTCTTTGTATAAATTATGGAAATCATAATTTTGAAAATATTTTTTAAATTTTAAGTTTAAATTATAAATTTTATGAAGCATGTATTTTTCTAATTCTGGCAAAGCATTCAAATCTATTTTTTCAAAATCAATTGTTTCAAAATTGTCATTTATATTTCCTAATAAATATCTAAATGTATTTCGAATTTTTCTGTAAGAATCAGCGTGTTGATCAAGAATTGAGTAGTCAATTCGTAAATCTTCAGAATAATTAGATGAAGCTACCCAAATTCTTAAAATATCAGCACCATATTTTTTTAGAATATCTTCTGGAGCTATTACATTCCCCAAAGATTTTGACATTTTTAAACCTTTACCATCTACGACAAAACCATGAGATAAAATAGATTCGAAAGGAGCTCTACCTCTTGTCCCACAAGATTCTAGTAAAGATGAATGAAACCATCCTCGATGCTGATCAGAACCTTCAAGGTACATTGATGCTGGCCATTTTAAATCTTCTCTTTTTTCTAAAACAAAGGAATGCGTTGAACCACTATCAAACCAGACTTCTACAATATCACTTAATTTTTTATAATCTTCTGCTTTATATTTATTTCCTAAAAATCTTTGAGGATCGTCTGAAAACCAACAATCAGAACCCTCTTTTTCATAAATAGAGGCAATATTCTCATTTACCTCATCATCTATTAGAATTTCATTTGTTTTTTTATGAATAAAAATTGGAAGCGGAACACCCCAAACCCTTTGTCTCGACACACACCAGTCAGGCCTAGTTTCTATCATTGATTTTAATCTTTCTTTACCTTTGCTTGGATAAAAATTTGTTTCATCAATAGCTTTTAATGCCTTTTCTCTTAGATTATGACTTTCCATAGATATAAACCATTGTGGGGTGGCTCTATGAACTAAAGGTGCTTTTGATCTCCACGAATGAGGATAAGAATGAACTAATTCTCCATTAGCTAAAAGATTTTTTTGCTCTTTTAATTTTTCTATTACAATTGGATTTGCCTTAAAAATATGAATTCCCTCAAATAATTTTACATTATCAGTATATTTTCCATCACCATCAACTGTCTCTATTGCTTTCATTCCATTATTTAAACATAAATTAAAATCATCAGGTCCATGACTAGGTGCGCAGTGAACAATACCTGTACCTTGCTCTGTAGTAACAAATCTTGCCTCCAACATTGGAATATCATAATCATATCCAAGTTGAATAAATGGATGATTACAGATAGTGTTTTTAAATTCTTTTCCTTTAAATGATTTAATTTTTTTGTAATTTTTTATTTCACATTCTTTAATTACATTTTCTAATAAAGCATCAGCTATTACTATTTTTCTATTTTGAAAATCACCATCATCATTAATTTCAATTAAAACATAATCTAACGACTCATTATAAGCTAAAGCTTTATTGGCAGGAATTGTCCAAGGGGTTGTTGTCCAAATGACAACATCTGATCCAATTAAATCTTCTATCTCTGAATGTTTAACTTGAAATGATGTATAAATTGTATCAGATTTGTGATCTTGATATTCAACCTCTGCATCTGCTAGAGCAGTTTTTTCAACTGTTGACCAAAGAACAGGTTTAAATCCTTTATATAAACTTCCCTCTTTTAAAAACTTACCTAGTTCTCTAACAATTTGTGCCTCAGCATCAAAACTCATTGTTGAATAATAATTTTCCCAATCACCAACAACACCTAATCGCCTAAATTGACTTTTGTGTATTTCAATCCATTTTTCAGCAAATGACCTGCACTCTTTTCTAAATTCTACTATTGGAACTTCATTTTTATTTTTTTTATTTTTTTTGTATTGCTCCTCAATTTTCCATTCAATTGGTAAACCATGACAATCCCATCCAGGCACATAAATTGAGTCTTTTCCATCCATTTGGTGAAATTTTACAATTATGTCTTTTAAAATCTTATTAAGAGCAGTTCCCATATGAATATTTCCATTCGCATATGGTGGACCATCATGCAGAATAAATTTTTCATTACCTTTGCTAGATTTTCTTAATTCATCATATAGTTGAATTTTGTTCCAATAATCTAAGATTTCTGGCTCTCTTATTGGGAGATTTGCCTTCATCGAAAATGCTGTTTTTGGAAGATTAATTTCGGTTTTACTCATTATGTTTCTTTTGCAATTTTTAGATCAGATTTAATTTGGTTTCTAAGTTGAATAACATTTTTAAATTTTTTCTCTTTTCTTATAAACTTTAAAAATTGCACTGATAAGTGCTTATTATATAGATTTCCAGAAAAATTAAATAAATGCACCTCTAATAAGATCTTTCTTTGATTAAATGTAGGTCTGTAACCTAAATTTGCTATCCCTTTTAATTGTTTGTTATTATTTTTTCTTAAAACTCTTACAGCATAAACACCCGGTTGAGCTAAAACGTAGTCTTTAATATCTATATTACATGTCGGAAAACCAATTTTTTTTCCAATTTGCCTCCCCTTTTGAACTATTCCATCAACTGTCCATGATCTTCCTAAAAAATTATTTGCTTTATCTAAGTTTCCGTTCTCTAAAAAAGTTCTAATCAATGTTGATGATACAGTTTTTTTATTTTTTATAAGAGGTGTGGGTTTAATAACTTTATAATCATAATTTTTTTCATTATTGATTAATAAATTAACATCTCCCTCTCTTTTAAAACCAAATCTAAAGTTATTGCTTACAAATATAAATTTACAATTAAGTTTTTTAAATAAAATTTCTTTAATAAAATTAATTGATTTAACTTTAGAAAAATTCTTATTAAATTTTTTAGTTATAATAAAATCTACTTTTAAGTCTTTTAGTAATTTTAATTTTTGATCTACAGAAGTTATTTTAAAATTTTTTAGAGATTTATTGAAATACATCTTAGGCATCGGATTAAAATTAATTACACCAATTTTTAATTTATATTTTTTTTTATATGATTGTGCTAATTTAAATAATTTCTGGTGTCCCAAATGAACACCATCAAAGTTACCAATTAAAATAATAGATTTTCTATGTAGATTTTTTATGTTAAAATTTTTATATATTTTTACCATTTTAATTCAGATTGAGTAAAATTCACAATACTCTCATATTCTCTTGAAACTTCTGCTATTCCACTATTTCTTATTTCTTCTCTGTGTATGCCATTACAGATTAATAGAGAGTCGTAATTTAATAAGTTGGCGCCTCTAATGTCAGTATTTAAATTATCACCAATTGCCAAAACTTTCTTACCGACATTATTAATAGATTGATTATATACTTCAGGGTGAGGCTTTCCAAAATAAATTACCTCTCCTCCCATTTTTTCAAAAACCATAGCAACTGACCCAGCGCATAATTCTCTAATATTTCCACGATCAACAATTAAATCAGGATTGGTACAAATCATTTTTTTATCAATATGTTCTTCAAATAAGTTTTTGTAGTAATTTAAATCATTTTCATTTTCTTCAAATAGCCCAGTACAGAGTAAATATTCACTTTCTTTCAGTTCAGTGGATTTGTTGTTTTTAAACTCATTAAATAAATCAAAATCTCGAGGTGGTCCTATGTGATAAAAATTCTTTGACTTAAATGATTTCTTTAAAAAGTTTAGCGCAGCCTCTCCTGAAGTAAAAACATGCTCTGTTAAATCTTCTTTCATTCCCATTTTTTCCAAGAATTTATTTACTGTATCATTGGGTCTAGGAGCGTTAGTTAAAAGTACAAAATCTTTACTCTTTTTCTTTAATTCGTACAAAACTTCAATCGCCTCTTTATGTAATGAGATTCCATTGTGAATGACGCCCCACAAATCTATGTAAAAAAGCTCATAATTATCTACGATAGATTTTAGGCCCTCTAAGTCTAAATTTTTAGTCATTATTGTACCTATAAACCATAATATTTAGATTTTCCTAGCTTAATTAGCATTAATGAATTCTCCTATCTTGAAATAGTTTATGAAATATCTATATGAGGGTCATATTTATATAGAAATTTTAAGGAGATTTATGAAATTTAAACCGTTACATGACAGAGTTTTAATCGAAGTATTAGACAGCAGCGAAAAAACTGCTGGTGGAATAATTATACCTGATACAGCACAAGAAAAACCTCAAGAAGGAAAAGTTGTTGCCGTTGGTGGTGGAGCAAAAACTGAGGATGGAAAAGTGATCCCAATGGATGTTAAAGTTGGTGACAAAGTTTTATTTGGCAAATGGTCAGGAACTGAAGTCAAAATAGATGGCAAAGAATATAGCATAATGAAAGAGTCTGACATTATGGGTATTTCAAGTAAGTAATTTAATTTAAAGGAGAAAACAAAATGGCAAAAGTTGTTAAATTTGATGCTGAAGCAAGAGCAGCTATGATTAGAGGAGTAAATATCTTGGCTGACACTGTTAAAGTAACTTTAGGTCCAAAAGGAAGAAACGTAGTAATGGATAAATCTTATGGTGCACCTAGAATTACTAAAGATGGTGTTTCTGTTGCTAAAGAAATTGATCTTGAAGATAAGTTCGAAAACATGGGTGCGCAGATGGTTAAAGAAGTAGCTAGCAAAACGAATGATGAAGCTGGTGACGGTACAACTACTGCAACTATATTAGCTCAAGCTATTGTTAGAGAAGGTGTAAAATATGTGACTGCTGGAATGAATCCTATGGATGTTAAAAGAGGAATTGATGCAGCAGTTGAAGTTGTAAAAGAAAACTTAGTAGCATCTGCTAAAAAAGTGAAAGATAGTGATGAAATAGCACAAGTTGGAACTATTTCTGCAAATGGTGATAAAGAAATTGGTACAATGATTGCAAAAGCAATGCAAAAAGTTGGAAACGAAGGTGTTATCACAGTTGAAGAAAATAAAGGGATTGAAACTGAACTAGATGTTGTTGAAGGTATGCAGTTCGACAGAGGATATTTATCACCTTACTTTATTACTAATAGTGATAAAATGACTACTGAGTTAGATAACCCATTCATTCTTTTACATGAAAAAAAATTAACAAACCTACAACCAATGGTTCCTCTTTTAGAAGCTGTTGTTCAAGCAGGTAGACCATTAATGATTATTTCTGAAGATGTTGAAGGAGAAGCTTTAGCAACTTTAGTTGTAAACAAATTAAGAGGTGGTTTAAAAGTTGTTGCTGTAAAAGCACCTGGTTTTGGTGATAGAAGAAAAGCAATGCTTGAGGACATTGCTATCTTAACTGGAGGTCAGGTTATTTCTGAAGATTTAGGAATTAAACTTGAGAATGTTAAACTTGATGATCTAGGTTCTTGTAAGAAAGTTAAAGTAGATAAAGATAACAGTACCATTGTTAATGGAAGTGGAAAAAAATCTGATATCGAAGGAAGATGTGCTTCAATTAAACAACAAATTGATGAAACAACTTCTGACTATGACAGAGAGAAACTTCAAGAAAGACTTGCAAAACTAGCTGGCGGAGTTGCTGTAATTAAAGTTGGTGGTGCAACTGAAGTTGAAGTTAAAGAAAGAAAAGATAGAGTTGAAGATGCTTTGAACGCAACTAGAGCCGCAGTTGAAGAAGGTATTGTAACTGGTGGTGGTTGTGCATTACTTTATGCTGCTCAAGACCTTAATAAGGTTAAAGCAAAAGGTGATGATCAAAAAGCCGGGGTAGAGCTTGTTAGAAAAGCACTTGAAGCTCCAATCAGACAAATTACTAAAAATGCTGGTGTAGATGGTTCAGTAGTTGTTGGTAAATTGTTAGAGCAAAATAAAAAAACACATGGATATGATGCACAAAGCGAGGAATATTGCGATATGTTCGCTAAAGGAATTATAGATCCTGTTAAAGTTGTAAGAACTGCTCTACAAGATGCTGCTTCAATATCTGGATTATTAGTAACTACAGAAGCGATGATTGCTGACAAACCTGAGGAAAAAGATGCTGCTGGTGGTGGAATGCCTGGTGGTATGCCTGGTGGTATGGGCGGCATGGGTGGAATGGGTGGAATGGGAATGTAATCGTTCCAACCCAAATCAAAATTCAAAAAGGGCAGTTTTTACTGCCCTTTTTTTTACACTGAACAAAATTTTGTTATGAAGTTTTTGTGAATAAAACTTTATAACAAATTTAGAATTTATGTTTTGGTAAAGAGTATTCTTAAAAATTATAAATTCATATAACTTCTTATATTTGATAACAAATATAATTTCGGTCATTTGTTTTTATTTTTTTATATCCAAAAGATAGAATTAATTTCTCATGTTCTAATCTATCTTCATTAGTAACAATATGCATATGATAATCAATTAATAATGTATTAATTTTTTTTTCTTTTAATAAATTTTTCATGCCCTTGATTGCGTTAATTTCATATCCTTCGATGTCAATCTTAACTAAATCTATTTGATCATATAATTTTTCTTCAAACACAAACTGGTCTAAGGATTTTACTTTAATCTTTGTTTTCTTGGTATTAAAAAAATGTTTTTTTAAAATAGATGATGAACCAGTATTTGTATCTTGAAATACATTTAAATTTATAAAATACTCACTTTCTCCTATTCCAAAATCAAGTAAAAAAAAATTTTTAAAATTATTTTTTAGTAAATTTTTTTCTATAATTTTTAAAAGATTTTTTTGAGGTTCAAAACAATAAATTTTACCGGTGATAATTTTTTTTGATGCAAGTACAGAGAAAAAACCCTCATTTGCACCTATATCAAAAAAAATCGAGTCCTTTTCAATATATTTATTAATTAAATAGCATGTATCTTTTTCGTATAACTCATTATTTGTTAATATATTTCCTAAATGACTTAAAGGGTCTAGGAACATATAAAAATCATACTTATTTAAAAAATAAAATTTTCTTCTTTCTATAGAATTTCCATAAAAAAAATTGGCCAGAATACTTTGCAAAATAGCAGGTCTAAGGTTAAGAATAAATTTTTTCATTAAAAAATATTAAATTAAATTTAAAATTAAATCATCTTTTGAGTTCCTTTGAAATTTGACCTTAAAAATGATGAATAGTGATGAACAATTTTAAGAAAAGTTAAATAAGTCAGTATTGGCGCAATTTATAGGTAAATGTGATCCCACTACTTTTAAACTAAAATTTAAAAGGCCATCACATGATGGCCTTTTTTTTATGTAAATTTAAATCATGTCAAAAAGATACAGTGGAAAGTCATTTAAAGACTCTAGTGTAAAAAAGAAACCTAAATTAAGTTTTAAAGAAAAAAGAAAACTTAAAAAAGATAAACAAAAAAAGCTTAATTAATCATAGGTTATTTAAATTAATCAAGCCAGTCATGAGTTTTTTTAAGTTTTAATATCAAATTAAATATGTATAAGAGCCACAATTTATGAGCAACAATATAAGAAACATCACAATCATAGCCCATGTAGACCATGGCAAAACTACTTTGATTGATAATTTAATGAAACAAAGTGGATCATTTAGAGAAAATGAGGTTGTTGATGAGAGACTAATGGACTCTGGAGAACTTGAGAAAGAAAGAGGAATTACAATTCTTGCAAAACCAGCATCTATAAATTGGAATAATTCAAGAATAAATATCATTGATACACCCGGCCACAGAGATTTTGCAGCAGAAGTTGAAAGAGTTTTAAGTATGGCTGATGGGGCTCTTTTATTAATTGACTCTGCAGAAGGAGTAATGCCTCAAACAAAATTTGTTTTATCGAAAGCATTAAAACAAGGTTTAAAACCGATTGTAGTAATCAATAAATTAGATAAAGCAGATCAAAGAGCTAATGATGTCTTGGACGAAACGTTTGATCTATTTGTAAGTTTAGATGCTAATGAAGAACAATTAGATTTTCCTGTTTTATATGCAAGTGGAAGATCTGGATGGGCAGATCATGAGGTAGATGGACCAAGAAAAAATTTAAATCCCTTATTAGACTTAATAGTCGAGCACGTTAAACCAGCTGAATTAGATAAGACTAAACCTTTTGCAATGTTATCTACATTGCTTTATTCAGACAGTTTTTTAGGAAGAAGCTTGGTAGGTAGAATTACACAGGGGACAGCAAGAGCAAATCAGCCAATCAAAGCTATTAATTTAAATGGTGAAAAAGTTGATGAAGGTAAATTAACAAAGATTTTTAGATATGAAGGAACTAAAAAAGTTCCAATTGATGTTGGGGAGGCAGGAGATATTGTCGTTGTAGCTGGATTAGAAAAGGCAAATGTTGCTGATACAATCTGTAATTTGGAAGTTAATGATCCTATACCAGCAACTCCGATTGATCCTCCGACAATGTCGATTACAATAACTGTTAATACTTCTCCATTAGCAGGAACAGAAGGTAAAAAACTTACAAGTACACAAATTAGAGAAAGATTAGTTCAAGAAGCACAAAACAATGTTGGAATTACTTTTTCAGAAAATGATGGTAAAGACTCTTTCGTTGTAAGTGGACGAGGTGAATTGATGCTGGAAATACTTCTTACTCAAATGAGAAGAGAAGGTTTTGAAATGACGGTAAGTCCACCAAAAGTTTTATATAAAACTGATGATCAAGGAAACAAACTTGAACCAATTGAAGAAATTACTATGGATTTAGATGAAGAACACTCTTCGAAAGTAATCGACTCGATGAATAGAAGAAAAGGTAAATTAATTGAACTAAAAGATACAGGTACAAACAAGAAACGATTAATATTCCACGCACCTACGAGAGGTTTGATGGGATATACAAGTAGATTTCTAACTCTCACCAAAGGTGAAGGTGTAATTAATAGAATTTTCCATGACTACGGTCCTTTTGAAGGTGAAATGGAAGGTAGAAGAAATGGTGCATTGATTGCTATGGAACAAGGAAAAGCAGTTGCATTTGCAATCTTTAACCTTCAAGCAAGAGGAGAAATGTTTGTTACTCATAATGATCCTGTTTATCCAGGTATGATTGTTGGATTATCACCAAAACCAGGGGACATGATTATAAATGTCATGAAAGGAAAAAAATTAACAAATATGAGAACACAAGGAACAGATGAGAACGTCGTTCTTACTCCTGTTAGAAAAATGTCAATAGCTGAACAACTAAGTATGCTTAACAGTGATGAAGCATTAGAAATTACACCTGAGTCTTGTAGATTGAGAAAAGCAATTCTTGATCCCCATGAAAGAAAAAGAAGTGAAAAAACTAGCGCAGCTGCTTAGTTAAATATTTTTCCAACTAAAAATAATCCTAAAGCTACACAGGGTCCAATTCCAAAAGCAAAAATTAATGTACCTACTCCAACAGTCCCACCTAAATACCAGCCAATAATTACAACAGTAATTTCTAAAAAAGCTCTTACCAATGCTATAGGTAAATTTGTTGTTTTTGTTAGTCCTGTCATTAAACCATCTCGTGGACCTGGACCAAGATTAGCTACTAAATAAATACCACTACCAAGTCCTACTAAAATTACTGAAAGAACTGCTAATAAGTATTTTGTAAAAAGAGATGAAGGTGGTTGAAAATAATTTAGAGTGAAATCAATCATTGCAGCTATCACGATGATATTAAATATTGTTCCAAGACCTGGTTTTTGTTTTAAAAAAATCCATAAAAAAAGTACTCCTACACTTACAAAAAAAGTTGCTGCGCCAATGGATAAATTGGAGTTGAGTGAAATTCCTTCAGCTAATACTGACCAGGGTGAGTTTCCAGTTGTTGACAAAATTAACAAACCTTCTCCCAAACCAAAAATTGTTAAACCAAAAATTAAAAAAAATGATGTTGAAAATTTTGGCTTGAAGTTCAAACTTTTGTTTGAGCTCCAATTTACTTTTGGAATATTTTTTATAGATAGGAACATTAAATATTGATACTTTTAAATTAATTTTTATTTATATTATTGTCATGAAAAAAATTTACACCATTATTATATTTTTTTTATTTACTTTTAACTCAAACGCACATGTTGGTCATTATAATAACTTCAAAAAAATTGAACTTGAAATCTTAAGAAATAATGAAGTTATAGGATACAACAATTACTCTTTTTCTAGGAGAGACAATCAAACAACTGTAAATAATGAATATAAATTTACAGTAAAACTACTTGGAGCAACTATTTTTGAAGTAGAAGGTTTTGGAGAAGAAAAGTATTTAGGAGATAATTTAATTTCCTTTAAATCTAAAACACGTCAAAATAAAAAAGAAAAATTTGTAAATTTAATATTAAATAATCAAACTAATAAATTTGATATTCAAGGATCTTCTTTTTCTGGTGAAGCTTCTTTAAAAAATACAATTGGAAATTGGTGGAGCCATAAATTGTTACAGGCAGAGAGCCAAATTAGCCCTATCTCTGGAAGTATAAAAGAACAACTGGTTACATTTATCGATAAAGAAAAAATCACAATCAATGGGAAGAAATTTGAAACTGATCATTTTAAACTCACTTCTAAAGATATGACGCTCCCAGAAGATAAAAGATTAAATTTTGATATATGGCTTGATAAAAAAACTTCAGTGATAGTTAAAGTTACCTATGAGAGAATGGGAAGTTGGGAATATAGAATTAAAAATATTGAATAATTTTATCTGTTTATTTTATAAAAAAGATCATTAGCACTTATCCATCCTGCCTCTAATCTGGGTCCAACAAACCAATCAGCACAAACTCCTAAATTATTTTTTGAATTCCAATAACTTTTAATTTTTAAAGGTTTTGAATTAAATGAATACATCCATCCATGATTTAAAGAAAAAAGAACGTTGCTTTTTTTAATACCAGTAAGATCAAAAAATTTATTAATTAATATTTTTGAATTCAAATCTTTATTTTCTTTATTTTTCAAAATTTTTTTATTTGCCCACGTTGCCGTACTTTGAAGTGTCCAAAATTCATAAATACTTTTAAATCTTAACTTGCTATTTTCTCTAGCAGCCCAACCTAAAATTTGATCATCAAACAAAAAACTACTTATTTTTTTATTTGTTTTTTTTATTTTTATCATGACTGTAATATTTGCATCCATTTTCAATTTTTTTTTAATAAATGAATGATTAATAAATTTTTTTGCTAATTTAAGTAATTGAGGATGTGGGCACGTTAAAATAAGATTATCATAAATTTTATTGTCACCATCAGCAAAAGTAAGTTTCCATTTGTTTTTATTATAATCAATTTTTTTTAATTCTTTTTGAAAATTACAATTAATTTTTTTTAATAAATACTTGCTAATATCGTTATTACCTTGCCTGCCAATTATTTTTTGATGATTTTTATTTTCTTTTATTTTTTTATTTTGAAAAATATGCTGACCCTTCCAATTTTTTAATATTTTTTTTGCTATGAGTTTTTTTGTGAATTTTTTAAATTCACTAGTCTTAGGGGAAATATATTGAACGCCATGATCAAAGCCTATTTTTTTATCTAACCTTTTAAATGACGATCTCCCACCTGGACCTCTTGCTTTGTCATAGAGGTCTACAGAGTGTTTTTTATTTAATAGATTTGAAATTGTAGCACCAGATATTCCAGATCCAATTACACAGTAAGTGCTCATTTACCTGCAACTGTCATTCCTTCTATCATCATAGTTGGTGAGTTAATGGAATATTCAAAATCTAAATCACTGGCTAAAGTTATATTTTTAAACATATCTTTGAAATTTCCTGCAATTGTTATCTCATTTACTGGAAATTTAAATTCGCCATTTTCAATTAGGAAGCCTGTTGCACCCACTGAATAATCTCCTGTAACCAAATTACTTCCATGGCCTATTGTTTCGGTTACATAAATATGTTTTGAATTACTTTTTAATAAATCTTCAAAACTAATATTTCCATTATCGAAATATAAATTTGTTGTACCACCAGATCTTCCATTTGATTTTAAGTTAAGTTTTTTTCCATTGTAAGTATCGACTAAATAATTTTTTAAAACACCATTTTGTACAAGATTTAAAGTATCTGATTTTACTCCCTCTGAATCAAAAATTTGAGACCCAACACCTTTATTTATATCTGGTTTATCAATGACGTTTATTGTTTCTGTAAATATTTGTTCATTGATTTTATCCTTAAGAAAAGATGTTCCTCTAGAAATCGCAGATGACGATATGGCTCCAGCAAAAGCTCCCAACATGCCTTTTGCAATTCTTTTATCGAATATAATGCTTATTTTTTCACTTCCAATTTTATTTGGGCTTAATTTTTTTATAGTTTGTTCAGAAGCTTTTTGACCAAGTTCTTTTGCGCCCTTAATGTCAGATAAATGACGTTTGCTTGTAAATTCATAGTCTCTTTCCATACTATTTTCATCTTTAGCAACAGTAACACAAGATGCACTAAATGAAGATGATTTATATCCATCACAAAATCCATCACTATTTGCTAAAATAAAGTTAGATTTATTTTCAGTAAAACTAGACTCTGTATTTATGATTTTTTCTTCTGAAGATGCAACGCTCTCAAGTTCTTTTAAATATTCAATTTTTTTTTCATTATCAAAGTGTGTTTCATCATATAAATTTAAATTTTTAATTTCTTTAGCTAAAAGATCTTTATCTGGTAAAGAATTAAATTCATCTTCAGGGGTATTTTTAGTTGTTTCAAAACATTTTTCTATTAGGGTTTTAATGTTATCATCTAATAAGTTTGATGAAGAAATTGAAGATCTTTTTTTTCCCAAATAAGTCTCTATACTTATTGCTAATCCATCTGATCTATTAGACTCGTCTAAAGTATTATTTCTAAAATTTACAGTTTCAGAAATTGAATGACCTACTGTTACACTTGATCCAGTTGCACCTAATTTTTTAGCTAAATCTAAGCAAAATGATGCTTTTGATCTTAAATATTCTTGATCCTTAACCATAATTTAAAGTTTTGTTCCACCAACTGTCATTTTATCGATTAGAATTGAAGGTTGGGCAACTCCAACAGGTACACCTTGTCCAGCTTTACCACAAGTTCCTATACCAGGATCTAACATCATATCGTTTCCAACCATAGAAACTTCTTTTAAAATTGAAGGACCATCTCCGATTAGTGTCGCTCCCTTTATCGGTGAACCAATCTTTCCGTTATTAATTTCATATGCCTCAGTACAATTAAATACAAATTTTCCAGATGTAATGTCAACTTGTCCTCCTCCAAAACTTACTGCAAAAATTCCTTTGTCTACTGATTTGATCATTTCTTCTTGAGTTTGGTTTCCACTCAACATCATTGTATTTCTCATTCTTGGCAAAACAACGTGTCTATAATTTTCTCTTCTTCCTGAGCCAGTAGATTTGGTATTCATCAGTCTTGCATTTAATCTATCTTGCATAAAATTCTTTAATATCCCATTTTCAATCAATACTGTTTTTTCTGTTGGTGTACCTTCATCATCAATAGTTAAGCTACCTCTTCTATTATCAATTGTTCCATCATCAACAATCGTAACTCCCTCACTGGCAACTTTTTGGCCCATAAGATCATGAAATGCAGAAGTTTTTTTTCTATTAAAGTCTCCCTCTAAACCATGTCCAATAGCTTCATGTATTAAAATTGCTGGCCATCCAGGTCCTAAAACAACTTTCATTTCTCCTGCTGGAGCAGGTTTACTTTCTAAATTTACTGACGCAATTCTAAATGCTTCCTCACATACAGTTTTCCAATTGTCATTTTTGAGATATTCATCATAAGATTGTCTTCCACCTATTCCATAAACGCCAGTTTCTTTTCTTCCATTTTTTTCTAACATTACAGATACATTAAATCTAATTAATGGTCTGACATCAGTTAATACCTCACCACCTGATCGTATAATCTCGATAGATTTTTGTTCACCTGCAAAACTTGTGGTAACTTGTTTTACAGATTGATCTTTTTTTCTTAGATACTCATTTACTTTATTTAGTACTTCTAATTTCGAATTTAATGTTTTTTGCTCTATGGGATTAATATCCTGATAAAATTTTTTATTAGATCTTGAAATATCTTGATTATAAGTACCTTTCATAGACTTCAGTGTAGATTTTAAATTTTCAGAAGATTTTTTTAATGAATCTTTTGATATTTCATTAGAGTGAGAATATGCAACAACCTCTCCCGTAATTGCTCTAAATCCAAAACCTAAATCTGAACTATAGCTTGAGCTTTTAATTTTATTATCATCTAATAAAATAGATTCAGATTTAGTATCCTCCAAATATAGCTCACCATCATCACAATTTTGTAATGTATCGGATACTATTGCATCAGCATCTTTTCTTGTTAAATCAGATTTGTCAAAAAAATTACTCACTCACTTTAGATAGTGCTTTATTATTAATTTTCAACTAATCATTTGGCGCATTTACATGCCTAATTTTAAAGTTAATATAATTTTTATGAAAGTTTATTTTAATAATTCTTGCAAAATTTGTAGATCAGAAATCAATATGTATAAAAAAGAAAATATTGAAGATATTGATTGGATAGATATTACGAATAACAAAGAAGCAGAAAAAGAAACTTCCAAAAATGACAAAGAACTTTTAAGAAGATTGCACATAAAAGAAAACAACCAAGTAATTGAAGGTGCAGAAGCTTTCCTTTATGTTTGGAAGAGAATACCAAAATATAAATTTTTATATAGTTTTTTCAAACTTCCTATCATCTTTACAATTTTTAAATATGGATATGAAATAGTTGCGTATTTTTTGTATTTGAAAAATAAAAAACAATTAAAAAATTAATTAAGAAAAAATATCAAAATTTGACTCAATAAAGACATTGAGAGAATAAACATAATTAAAACTACTGAATACATGAGAGTGATAATTTTATTTCTTTTTCTTCTTAATCTTACAAAATTTTTGTCATCCAAATCCGATATGTCTCTTTCTCCATCAACTTCATAATCGTAACTCCATCTCCAAGTTGATTGTCCTAACCTTTCGTCTTGACTATTAAAATATCTGATCCAAGCAAGAATATAACTTAACAGGGCATATAAAACTGCCATCGCAATTATTCCATAAAACATAACTAATAATACTTAAATTAAACGTAATAATTAATTGTTATTTTTGGCTCTTTTTCTTGCAATTAATTGAGTTAAAGAATCCACCATCGTGTCTGAAGCTTTAAATATTTCATTATTTTTAAATTCATGAGAGATGTTTTTCTCAGGATTAGTTTTGTCTTCAATAACTATACCTTCATCAGGAGAATTATTTTTAATATAAATTAATAATAACCATTCTTCGTCAGGAGCTTCATCCCACTTAACAAATATCTCACCTGTTTCAAATCTTCTATCGATACATCGAAAAATAGACATATGTCTTGTAATGTGTCTTTTGTTTAATTGGAAAACTAAACTACTGGCACTCCTATAAAAACTTTCAAGAGCAAATTCTATTTTTTGTCTTGCTAAAGTATATTCTTTTTCTTTCCTTAATAATGTTTCCCTATCTTCATCCCCTTGAATTTTAACTCCTAAGGCCTCTACTCTTTCTCTTATTTTTTGATCTCTTATTATTCGATATTTTTCTTTTAACTTCTCAATTCTCTGTTGAAGTCCTGAGTAATCCTCTCTTTTTTCTTTTAATGATATTTTTTCTAGTTTTTCTAATTCTTTAACTTCTCTTACTCTAAATTTTTCAATCTGCTTTTCTAATTTTAATTGCTGTAAAAATTTTTTTTGCTTTTCAGCTTGTTCAATTCTTAATAACGCCTGTTCTTTTCGTAAGAATAATTTAATTTCTTTTGTTCTTTGTTTTTCTAATCTAATCTCTTCCTTTAATACTTGTTCATTAAGCTTTAATTTTAGTTCTTGTTCTTTCTGTTTCTCTTGCTGTAAAGCTAGTTTTTCTTGTCTTTCTTTTTCTTGTTGCTCAAGTTTTATTCTTTTCTGCTCATCTTTTTTAAGAGTTTTATAATTACTGATTGTTTCAGATATTTTATCAAAAAATGCCTGAATATATTTTTCTATATTTATATTTATTTTAAATTTAAATTCAGGTTTCAATGAATTTTGAAAATTAATTATTTTTAAAAGAAAACTTTTTTCTTTAGGTTTTTTTATAATTATTTTATTTGTTTTAACTCTTAAATTATTTTTTTTTTTAGTTTTAATTTTATTTCTTTTGTTAATTTTAGTTTTTGTTTTTTTTACTCTAGAAATTATTTTAGATTTTTTTGATTTTAAGTGAGTTTTTTTTTTACTTTTTTTAATAGATTTTTTTTGTTTTTTTTTTATTTTTTTCATTTAAGGGAATTTATTATTTACCAATAAATTATTGATAAATATAGTCTCTTGTAACCGGTGTGGAAGTATAGTTTTTAGTAAGCTGAAACTGATATACAACTTGATCTCCCCATTTAAAAGCCATTTCACAACCTGCTAAATAAAATTCCCACATTCTAAAAAAACGCTCATCAAATATGCTAATAATTTTATCTTTATTTTTAAGGCAATTTTCTTTCCAATGTCTTAATGTATGAGAATAATGCATTCTTAATACCTCAATATCAGCAACGATTAATCCAGCTTTTTCAATTGGAGTAGTTACTTCACTTAAGCTGGGTGTATAACCGCCAGGAAATATATATTTTGTTATCCATGGATGAGGGTCTCTTGGAGGATTTACTGATCCAATTGTATGAATTAAAGAAACTCCATCATCTTTAAGAAGTTTTTCAACCTGCGAGAAAAATTTTTTATAAAATTTTCTTCCCACGTGTTCAAACATTCCAACACTTACAATCCTGTCAAATTTTTCATCGAGTTCTCTGTAATCCATTAACCTAAATCTTAATTGATTTTCTAAATTAAGTTCTTTAGCTTTTTGTTTACAATATTTTAATTGATTTTCTGATAATGTGATCCCAGTTACTTCACAATTAGCTGATTTCGCAATATCAACTGCCAAAGATCCCCAACCACATCCTATATCAAGGACTTTTTGATTTGGCTTTATATTTAATTTCTTAATTATGTGTTGAATTTTATTATTTTGGGCATCCTCTAAAGTATCATTTTCATTTTTGAAATAAGCACATGAGTATTGTCTTTTAGGGTCTAAAAATAAATCATAAAGTTCATCTTTGATATCATAGTGATGTGAGACATTCATTTTGGATTTTTTGATAAAATTGAAATTTGTTAGATATCTATATGAACCCCTCAGTCTATTAATTAAATAACTAAAAAAATTTAATTCTCCTCTTCCAAAATTCATTAAAGATAAATCTAAAAAATCTGTAAGACTTCCGTTCTCAATTACTAACTCTCCATCCGTGTAAGCTTCCCCAAAGTAAAGATCAGGATGAAATAAAAGTTTATAATTAAGTTTTTTATTTAATATTTTAACTTTAATGGGATTTTCCTTCTCTGGATTTCCAATAATATAACTTTTAGAATTTGCATCGACCAATATAAATCCATCTTTCTTAAAAACACTATTTAAGAACCTTGCTAACTGCATTTTATGCTGCCATTGATGATTTTAGTGAAAAACTAAATTTTTCTAAATTATTTAAAAGATCAATCTCTTCTTCTTTATTCAGAATTCTTAAAGGTGGTAGTAAATTTTCATAAAAACTATCTTTATTCTTATAAAAAGTGTGTAAGCCAGAAATTAGGTTATATTTTTCAAATGTCCCTCTTACATCACATAATTGGGTATTAACTTCTTGCTCTCTTCCATCTTTAAAGTCATCATATACTTTTCTAGCAAGTTTAGATGTTGCATTGCATGTTGCTGTAATTATTCCTGAACAACCTAATTCAAGTCCCTTCAATAATTTTGATTCAGATCCTGGCATAACAGAAAAATTATCTAATTTTAAATTTTCAAAAAGATTATATGAGCTATCTTTTACACCGACTATTTGTTCTGGAAAATTTTTTACCAATTTTTCAACACACTCTACACTAAATTTGTATCCACAAAGCTTTTCAAAATTATATAAAATAATTTTAGCTTTTGGTGCTGCTTCTACTAATTTAGTATAAAAATTAATAACATCATCATCGGTATATTTATAAAATGCAGGTGGCATTATTAAAAATTTTTCTAAATTTAATGACATTGCAACTCTCATTAAATTTATTGTTTCTCCTAAAGAATTTAATCCTGTTCCAATAATAAATTTATCTTTGTATTTGCTAGTTGATATTTTATTTAGCAATTTAATTTTTTCTGCAACAGGAATTAATTGAGCTTGGCCAGTGCTCCCAAATATTGCAACACCGTGACAACCGTTCTCAATCACCATCTCCGCATGTGTAATGGTTTTATCTATGTTTAAAGTTAAATCTTTATTCAAGATAGATAATGATGCTGCATATATTCCATTGATATTACTCATAAATAAAATTTATATAAAAAAAAAATATAGTAAAGTTTAAATTATCTAAGCTAAATCTTTCAAAACTATTTCTTTAGCTTCATTTACTAATGTAGATAGCCTAGAAGTTTCAGGTGAAATATCTGGATGAATTTTTTTTTGTATTTTAATATAGGCTTTATTTACATCCTCTTTAGTTAAATTTTTAGAAGGATTTAAATTAAGAATACGATAAGCTTCTTCAGTAGACATTGTGTTTAAATTTGATGCAGTGTTATTAAATGAAAATCTCCCTGAATTTCTTAAAGTTTGTATTAATCTGTACAATGAAATTAATTGAAAAATAGACATACCTTTCAGTTTTAAAAGAGCAAGACTTGCAAGAGTAAAAGGTAAAGTAAGTAAAAATTTACCTCCTATTGCAAACAAAACTGCAAAGATGATTAAAACTATGAACAAGAATAATCTCAAACCTTTGGATATTTTTTTTGACGCAACTTGAGTAAAAAGTCTTAATAAAAAATATAAACCAACTACAATTAATAATGTATAAATTATAAAATTCATATATTTCCAGTTAAAAATGAAAGTACCATATCTAAAAAAAAAACCAGAGCTAAAATCTTGTCACAATATAGAGTGGGAAGATAACTATAGCTGGATACATCAAGAAAATATTTTAGAAGTCTTGCAAGACAAAACTAAGCTTCTTCCAGAAGTAAAAAAATATTTAGAGGATGAAAATGAATATACTGAGTATCATCTAAAAAATACGAAAAATGCTCAAAAAATATTATTTGATGAAATTAAAGGTAGAATAAAATTAGATGATGAAAGCTTACCTTTTAAAGATCATTCATATGAATATTGGACAAAGACTACTGCCAAAGGAAATTACTCTATAAAATTAAGAAAAAAAATTGGTTCATCTGAAATTGAAGAAATTTGGAATGGAGATAAAGAAAAAGAAAAATTAAATGTTGAATATTTCGGTGTTGGAGATTTAGAGGTTAGTAACAATGATCAATATCTTGGGTACTCACTAGATACCAAAGGTTCTGAATATTATACAATTTATATAAGAAATATTAAAAATAATAAAATAATTTCAAAAGAAATCAAAGAAACATCAGGAAGTATAATTTTCAGCTTAGATGATAAGTATCTTTTTTATTCAAAGTTAGATGAAAATCATAGAGCTAGAAAAATTTATAGACATAAAATCGGAGACTTTGAAAGTGAAGATGAACTAATCTTTGATGAAAAAAGTAAGGCTTTCACTGTTAGTATTGGATTAAGTTCTGATGAGAAATATTATTTCATAAACACTTCTGATCACAATACTTCGGAGCAATATTACTTTCATGTGAACGAAGTAAAACCAAATCCAAAATTAATAATTAAACGAGAAAAGGGAATTCTTTATTCTGTAAATTCATGGAATGGAAAATTTTATAATCATACAAATAAAGATGCGGAGGATTTTAAAATAGATATTTCAGAAACTTTAGAAAATCAGAATTGGGAAACATTTATTCCTCCTAAAAAAGAAGTGTTAATTGGCGGACTTTCATTTTTAAATAACTGGATAATTAGATCCGAAACATCAGAAGCTTTGGACAAGCTGTTTGTTATTGATGCTTCAACATATAATGAAGAGGAATTAATTTTTTCTGACGAAAAAGTATGTGTTCCTGGTATTTCATTAACACAAAGAGATAGAAATACAGATGAGGTTTATGTTTCATATTCTTCTCCTAAAACACCATCAAGAGTTTACAAATACAATTTAAAAACCAAATCCAAAACACTTGTAAAAGAACAAGAAATACCATCAGGCCACAATACAGATGATTATATAGTTGAAAGAATAGAGTTTAAATCCCATGACGGAAGAATGGTTCCGCTTACAATTACAAGACATAAAAATACAAAAATAGACGGAACAGCGAATTTATTATTATATGGATATGGATCGTATGGTAGTTCGATGAGTCCAAGTTTTTCCTCAACAAGACTTAGCTTAATAAATAGAAATATTATTTGGGCTACTGCACACATTAGAGGTGGAATGGAAAAAGGAATGAAATGGTGGAAAGAAGGAAAACTAACAAATAAAAAAAATACATTTGAAGATTATATTTATGCTGCAAAATATTTGATTGAAAATAACTACACCTCAAAGGGAAAAATTATTGGAATGGGTGGATCTGCAGGAGGTTTATTAATGGGCGCTGTTGTTAATCAAGCGCCTGAATTATTTTTAGGTATAATTATGGCTGTCCCTTTTGTGGACTCATTAACAACAAATCTCGATCACTCTTTACCACTTACAGTTGGTGAATTTGATGAATTTGGTAATGCTAAAGAAAACAAAGAGCACTTTAATTATATTTTCTCCTATGCTCCATATAATAATATAAAAAAAATGGATTATCCTCATATGCTAATAACAACTAGTTTAAGTGATAATAGGGTTTTGTTTGATGAACCTGCAAAATTTACAGCTAAACTTAGAGACTATAAAACTGATAATAATTTATTACTTCTCAAAACAGAAATGAATGCAGGTCATGGAGGTAAATCTGGTAGAGATGGAGCAATAGAAGAAATTGCTCTCGACTACGCATTTGCATTAAAAATTTCAGAAAAAATTTAAGTTTTCAGATATTGAAATTTTTTTAATCATACCTAAATATAAAATGTAAGTCGCCTTATGGGGCTTGCATTAAATAAACTTGCTTAAAAAAGGAGGATATTATGACAAGTAAGGATCTATCTATATTTAACTCACTAAGACCTTTTTCAATTGGTTTTGACGATATGTTTGACCAATTTGAAAACATGTTGGGTAACGGAAGTTTGACTATGCAATCAAACTACCCTCCATACAACATCAGAAAAACTGGTAAGGATAATTATGCAATTGAAGTTGCATTGGCTGGTTTTAATAAAAATGATGTTGAGGTAGAGTTTGAAGATAATTTATTAACGGTAAGAACAAAACAAGTTGATAAATCTGAGAACAACGATGTTAATGGAGAAATAATTCACAAAGGTATTTCTCAAAGACAATTTGCTAGATCATTTACCATTGCTGATGATGTAAAAGTTAATGGTGCTGAACTTAAGGATGGTCTTTTAACAATATCTTGTGAAAGAATTATACCTGAACATAAAAAGAAAAAACTTATTGAAATAAAATAAGTTAAACCTTACTTGCGAGGAGAAATCCTCGCAGGTTAACATTAAAAACATCCATTAGAAGCAAAACCAACTACTATTCTCTCTGGATTTATTTCAAATCTTCTTTCACAAGGAAAACCATATTTTTTTGTATTGTATATCATCACGAAGTTTCCTTTTTCATTTTCGAAATCCTCATCTGGTTTTCCTAATTCCATTTGCAACTTAGTTGCAGATTCACCTATATACTCACTTAACTTATTATTCTCTTTTTCAATGATTGCATCAGTTTTTTGTTTAACTGTTTGACAACCGGTGATTAATGAAAACATTACAAGTATTGCAAATATAGTTTTAAAAATTTTCATAGAATTATTTTATCATCAGAAATATGGCATAAATATAAACTTATGGGTTGAATAATGTGAATAAAACACAGTTATTATAAGAAATTTAAGAAAGAATCGCATAATTATCACTAATTAGGAGGACAAATGCTTAATAATTATTTTAATTATAAAAAACACAAAACAGATTTTAAAACAGAAGTCATAGCAGGAACTACAACTTTCCTGACAATGGCCTACATAATGTTTTTAAATCCATTTATCTTATCGGGAGAATTTGCCGGACCCGAAAAAGGTTTCTTTGATTTCGGCGCAGTCTATACAGCTACAATATTAGCAACAGCTCTCGCATGTTTCATAATGGCTTTTTATGGAAAAACTTGGCCAATTGGACTAGCACCAGGTATGGGTATAAACGCATTCGTGGCTTTTGGGGTATGTGCAGGAATGGGATATTCACCTCAAGAAGCACTAGGTGCAGTATTAGTTGCTGGGGTATTATTCTTAATAATTTCCTTAACACCAATTAGAGCATGGTTAATCAATTCAATTCCAAAAAGTCTTAAATTAGGAATAGGAGCTGGTATTGGATTATTTTTAGCGATTATAGGTTTACAAATTATGGAAGTTGTTGTTGATAATCCTGTAACATTAGTGCAGCTTGGAAACTTGAGTGATCCATTAGTTCTTTTAGGCTGTGCAACTTTCATTGCTATAATTGTTTTAGAAAAAATGAATGTTAAAGGAAATATAATTATTGGTATTTTAGTTTTTAGTATAATTGCATGGGTTACTGGGTTAGCTAAATTCAATGGCTTAGCAAGTTCGCCACCACCAATGACATATTTATTTGAATTCGATCTGTCTGCGGCGATGACTGCTGGTATGTCTACAGTAATTTTTACTTTATTATTTATAGACTTTTTTGACACTGCAGGAACTTTAACTTCAGTGGCAAACGTAGCAGGTAAAGTAGGTAAAGATGGAAAAGTTCAGGATATCAATAAAGCAATGTTATCAGACAGTGTTGGGACTGTTGCAGGTGCAATGATGGGAACAACAACTGTAACTAGTTATGTTGAGTCTGGTGCGGGTGTAAAAGCCGGTGGTAAAACTGGTATGACTTCATTAGTTATAGGAATATTATTTTTAGCATGTATCTTTTTTGCTCCATTAGCGACTAGTTTGCCTAAACAAATTGATGGTGCGGCTCTACTTTTTGTATCTGTTTTATTTATAAGAAATATTACAGATATCGAATGGAACGATATTTCAGAGTCTGCTCCTGCAATTCTAGCAATGATAGCAATGCCATTAACTTATAGTATTAGTAATGGAATCGCCCTAGCGTTCGTCTCTTATGCATTAATTAAAATATTTACTGGAAAGTTTTCAAGCACTTCTCCAGCAATATGGGTAATTGCAATTCTAAGTGTTATAAGTTTTGCTGTAAGTTAAATAAAATTAAACAGGGCTAGTTAAACTAGCCCTGTTGATTAATTTCTCTTCTCTAATTCTTTAATTGATAATTCTTCATAATGTTCAGTTGGCTGAACAATCCATGGGTCTGAATCTAATCTTACTGGACAGAAATCTGGTTCGAATGTTGAAGATTTTTTCTTCCAAAGACAAGCTGTTTTCACCTCTTTAATAAAATTTTTTGTTTGAGGATAATTTTTAAGCCATTCAATACTTTTGTTTAAAGTTAAGCCAGTATCTGAAAGATCATCAATAAGTAGAACTTTACTAAAATCCTCGTTATTTGCTAAAGAACTTATCTCTCTAGCAAACATAAGTTCTCCTTGTTTATCCTCCATTCCTTCGCCTGAATAACTTTGAATTACAATATAAGCTATAGGTAATTTTAAAATTCTAGATAAAATATCAAGAATAGGTGCAGCACCTCTCATTATTCCAATAAGAACTGTAGGCTTGTATTCTTTATGAATTTGTATTGCTAGTTTCTCAACTATTTTTGTATATTGATCGAAAGTGATTATAAGTTTATCGGCCATGAAGCTTAGTATCATAAGTAAAAAAATTTAAAAAGGAGAAATGATGAAAGTTTACTGGATAGCTTTATATAAAAAAATAGATAGCCAAGAAAATATTAAAAATTATGGAGCTAAAGTTACTGATGTTATTAAAAATTATGGGGGCATACCTATAGTTAGAGGTGGAAAATACAATACGCTAGAAGGTGAAACATACCCAAGGACAGTTATTTGGGAGTTTCCAAGTTATGAAAAAGCTATAGCCTGTCATGACTCTAAAGAATATCAGGATGGTTGGGCACTTGCTAAAGACACCACTGAGAGAAATTTACAAATAGTAGAAGCATTTAATATTGAATAGGCTCAGGATCTATACTTCTCCATAAATACCAAGTTGCCACTGAACAATAAGGAGTAAATCTTTTTTGCAATAAACTTACATAACTTTCTGGAGGAAGATATTTTTTTTTATAATTTTTTGAAATAGCTCTTAATAACCCTATATCCTGAATAGGCCATATATTGGGACGATTATAAGTAAATAATAATATCATTTCTGCAGACCATCTTCCAATCTGTCTAAGCTGAGATAAATAAATGATTGCTTCCTCATCAGACATATTTGGAATTATCTTTGGATTAAAAGTTTTATTTAATACTTGTTCTGCCAAACTTTTTATACCCTTCACTTTTTGTCTGCTTAATCCACAACTCTTTAATTGAGAACTAGATAATTTACTCACTGTATTTGCATTAATTTTGTTTTTACACTTTTTTTTAAACTTTAAAAAAACTGAGTTAGCGGCAGCTACACTAATTTGTTGACCAATTATACTTTTACAAAGAGAAAAGAAAACATCTCGCCTTGATGTAAGAACAGTTTCTGATGGTGACTTATATTTTTTAATCAAAGAAGACATAGTTTTATCTTTTTTTGATAAATACTTTTTTGCTTTATTCCAATATGATGGGGTTTTACTCATGACGTGAAACAGATAGTTTTTTTTTCAAATACATTTCTCTTCTAAATATAATTATAGATGAAACAATAACTAATAAAGCACCTAATAAGGTTTTAGAAGTTGGTATTTCATTCCAAATAAAATATCCAAATATTATTGCAAAAACTAATCCAAGATATTTTAAGGGAGAAACCAAACTAACTTCTGAATATTTATAAGATTGTGATAGCCATAAATTTGCAAGACCACCTAATATACCAACCATTGATAACAAAAATAAATCAAGTAAACTTGGCAAGATCCATCCCTGATAAAACGATAAAAAACTTAGAAGCATAATCGAGAATGAAAAGAAAAAACTAATTAACCAAGCAGGCTCAGTTGATGATAATTTCCTTATAGCAATAGCAACATAAGATAGACCTAAGCAAAAAATAATTGGGTAAATATAAAATAAATTTAAAGAGCTAAAACCTGGTTCAGTTATAAAAATTATACCAATAAATCCAACTAACACTGCCATCCATCTGTATAAACCAACTTTTTCTTTTAATAAGAAAATTGAAAATATTGTTATAAATATTGGTGCTGCAAAAGAAATACTTACAACTGTTGCTAAAGGTAAATTTCTTAATGCCACAAATATAGAAACCAAAGCAATTAATCCTGCTAAACATCTTTTAAAATGAAGAAATGGTCTAGTTGTTTTATAAAAATCTAAATATCTGTCATTAGGAATGAGAAATAAAATAGGAATTATTCCACAAAATCCTCTAAAGAATAATACTTGTCCAACAGGATAATCATCAGACCATTTAACAATCACATCCATAAGTGAAAATGCACATACAGATATGAACATGTAAAAAAAGCCTAATTGATTTTTTGATAGCATATGATTAACTCTAGATTAATTAAGTTAATAATCAATGGAAATAGCAATTTTAGGATTAGGATGTTTTTGGGGACCTGAAATTAAGTTTAGTAAACTTGATGGAGTTATAAAAACAGAAGTGGGTTATTGTGGAGGTAACAATGCTGAAACAAATTACAAAGAAGTATGCACAGGTACAACAAATCATGCTGAAGTAGTTAAGTTAGAATTTGATCCAAGTATAATTTCTTACGAAAATATTCTTGAACATTTTTTTAAATTTCATGACCCTACTACATTAAATTCTCAAGGACCTGACTTTGGAACTCAGTATAGAAGTGAAATTTTTTATACAAACGATAATCAAAAAACTATTGCACAAAAGATGGTAGAAAAAGAAAATATCAAACTATCTGGCAAGGTGGTAACAAAAATCTCATTAACTAAAAACTATTGTACAGCAGAAGAGTATCACCAAAAGTATTTAGAAAAAAGATAGCATGTCATTAGTTGATACAGATTGGTTAGAGAAAAATCTCGACAAAGTAAAGATAATTGATTGTTCTTGGCATATGCCTGCTGAAAATAGAAATGCTAAAGAAGAATTTGATAAAGAACATATTCCAAATGCTATTTTTTTTGATTTAGATAAAAACTCAAGACAAGATACTGACCTTCCTCATATGCTTCCAACCTTAGGGGCTTGGAACGAAATAATCTCAAACTTAGGAATCTCAAATGATGATCATGTCGTAATTTATGATGATTCAAATGTCATAAGTTCATGCAGAGGTTGGTATAATTTCATTTATTTTGGTCATGATCCAAAATTGGTCTGTGTACTTGATGGTGGTTTTAAAAAATGGAAAAGTGAAAATAAAAAGACATCAAATGCTTCGTCAAGTTTCAATAAATCTGTTTATGAGGGACATGAATTATCAAAACTTGTAAAAAATAAAGTCTTAATTGATCAAAACATTTCTCAAAGAGAATTCACAGTAGTAGATGCGCGAAGTAGAGAAAGATTTGAAGGTAAAGCTCCCGACCCAAGAAAAAATGTAAGAAGTGGCTCTATACCAAATTCAATTTGCTTACCTTTTGTAGAAGTAATAAATGAAAATAAGACTTTCAAAAATAAAGAGGATTTAAATAAATTATTTCAAGAAATATCCAAAAATTATAAAGAAAATTTAGTTTTTTCTTGTGGATCTGGTGTTACAGCTTGTGTTTTAGCGCTTGCATATTCTCTAGTTAATACTAAATATCTTCCGACCATTTATGATGGATCTTGGTCGGAGTACGGAAAAATTTAAATTATGAAAACATCAACTAAAATAACAAGTATAATAGTTATCTTCTTCCTAATTATTGCCATAGTTATTATTGGCAGGACAATGATTGGAAATCATTTCAAAAAAAAATTTAGTAAAAGACCTCCTCCTGGAATAATAGTAACCACAACACAAGAAAGAACTTTTGAAAATGTCATAAGTACATACGGAACAGCAGCTCCAATTAAAACTCAGTCATTTAAGGTTGAAAAGTATGAGATACTTAAACCGATAGATTTTAATAAAAAAGTTAAAAAAGGCGATGTTGTTGCTAATCTTAAGAATAGAAAAATTATTGCTCAATTTGATGGAGTTATTGGAAAAAGAGAATTTTCTGAGGATTTAGAAGTATCAAAATCTTCTTTATTAATTAATTTAGAGGATACTAGCTCACTATATTGCGACGTAGATATTCCAGAAATTTTTGTTCCATTTATAAAAGTTGGTTTACCAGTTGATATAAAGTTTTCTGGATACAAAAATAAAATTTATAAAGGTGAAGTTGACTCTTTTGCAAGCAGAATAAGTCAAGATACAAGGTCTTTAGCTACAAGAATAAAGATGGATAATAAATCTGGAGAAATATTACCAGGTTCATTTTTAGAAATTTCAATTAAATACAATGTTAGAGATGGTTTAAGTGCACCTGATACAAGCACAATAGTCGAAGGTGAAAATATTTTTATATATAAAGTGGATGAGAAAAATAAAGTAATGAAAACAAATGTTACTGTGGGTGATAGATATTTAGGTTTTGTAGAAATTTTAGATGGATTAAACAAAGGTGATAAAATTGTAGCTGAGGGAACAAAAAAAGTTAGACCAAATTTAACGATTAGACCTATAGAAAAAGGTGCAAAGAAAAAACAAGGAAATTCTGGCTGGGGGAAAAAAAAGGAATCTAAAAAAACTGAAGAAAAAAAAGGTAAATTTGATTGGTTAAAAAATATTTTTAAAAAATCTGAAAAAGAAAAAAAATAATTAAATGTATATAACCGAAGTTAGTATTAAACGACCTGTTGTTGCTTGGGTAATGTCTTTAATCCTAATCATTTTTGGAATATTTGTTTTTGCAGAGCTACCTGTTCGAGAACTTCCAGATGGAATACAACCACCTGTAGTCCAGGTTCAAACAGATTATAAATCAGCATCAGCAGAGATTGTTGATGAAGAAATAACTCAAAAACTTGAAGATGTGATAGGTGGTGCAGAGGGTATTAAAAACATCGACTCTAGTTCTTTGAATGGACGAAGTAGGATTAATATACAATTTAATACAGATATTGATTTAGATGATGCAGCGAATGATATTAGAGAGAGAGTTGCTCGTGTTGTTGACAATTTACCTAGCGAGTCTAATCCACCCCAAATTCTAAAACAAGCAGCAGGTTTCACAACTACAATGTGGGTAGCACTGACATCTCCTACATGGGATGATCTTGATCTTGGAGATTATGCTGAGAGATATTTGATAGATGCTTTTTCAAGTGTCCCAAATGTTGGAAGAATTTTAGTTGGTGGACTGAGAGAGCTTAGTGTAAGAGTTTGGATAGACCCAATCAAATTAGCAGCCAATAACCTTACAATTCAAGAGGTTGAAAGAGCTTTAAGAAATGAAAATCTTAATATTCCTGCTGGTACATTAGAGGCAAATAATAAAGATTTAACTTTAAATATAGATAAGTCTTATTCAAACATAGATACTATAAAGCAACTGCCTCTTAGAAAAAATAAAGACAAAGTAGTAATACTTTCTGATGTAGCAAATATTGAATTTGGACCAGTTTCAGAGAAAACTTTATTCAAAGCACAAAGTAAAAATGCACTCAACCTAAAAACTGTAGGAATTGGCATATACGCTAAAAGTGGTGCTTCAACAGTAGAATTATCAAACCAAATTAAAGCCAAAATAAAAGAACTAAATAAATCACTTCCAGATGGACTAAGTTTAGAGATAGCATTTAATAGAGCAACCTATATTGGGGCTGCAATCGAAGAAGTTTATAAAAGTTTAATTATTGCTTTTGTTTTAGTGGTTTTAATCATTTATCTTTTTCTTGGAAATCTTAAAGCGGTAATTGTACCAGCTGTAGCTCTTCCAGTTAGTTTAATTGGTTCATTTCTTGGATTGTACATTTTTGATCTCTCAATAAATATTTTTGTATTATTAAGTTTTATTTTAGCAATAGGAATAATTACTGATGACTCTGTAATTATGACAGATGCTATTTATACTAGAATAGAAAATGGTGAAACACCACTAGTTGCTGCTTATAAAGGTTCTAAGCAAATTACTTTTGCTATTATTGCAACTACTTTAATTTTAATTGCAGTGTTCTTGCCGCTTATATTTATTAAAGGGATATCTGGAACTTTATTTAAAGAGACTGCAATAGCGCTATCATTTTCAATTGTAGTATCATCCTTTGTTGCATTAACTCTATCTCCAATGCTTGGAAGTAAGTTTTTAAATAAAAAAGAAAAAGTTAATTTCTTAGTTAAAAAATTTAATAATAAATTTAAATCTTTTACTGAATTTTATATTGTTTCACTTAAGTACTGGATAAATAGACAAAAAACTATTTCGATATTTATAATTTTTATCATTGCAGCATCTGCTTATCTTTTTAATTTTTCAAAAAAAGAATTGCTGCCTATGGAGGATAGAGGTTCTTATTTAATAATAGGTTCAACAGATGAAGGTAGCTCATTTGAATATACTCAAGAAAAGGCTCAGATAATCGAAGGGAGAATATTAAGATTATTGCAAGCAGAAGATAGCCCATATGAAAGACTAATTATGAGAGTTCCTGGATTTGGAAGATCTGCAACATCTTATAACACTTTTATAATCATTGCTTTACTTGATGAATGGAAAAACAGAGAAAAAAATAGTCAAACTGTATTAAGAGAAGCTATTGGACAAGTTGTTTCAGTTCCAGAAACTTTTGCTTTTCCAATATCCCCACAAGGAATAAGAGTTTCAAACTATAACAAACCAGTACAGATGGTTATTTATGGGACAAGCTATGAAGAATTGGAAGATATTCAAAATAGTGTTCTAAGAGAATTGAGAAGAAATAGAAATATGTTCAGAGTTGAAAGTGATTACACAAAAAACAAACCTGAAGTAAAATTAATCACAAACAAAAATCGAGCTAATGACCTAGGTGTATCTACAGAAAATATAGGTAGAACTCTTGAAACACTTTATGGAGGCAAAAGAGTTACTTCTTTTAGCAAAGAAGGAAGAGAATACCCAATAATTTTACAACAATATTTGGCTGATAGACGTGATCAAGATGGGTTATCAAAAATATTCGTTAGATCTGAAACAACTGGTAAATTAGTTTCAATAGCTAGTCTTGTTGAATTTGAGGAAAAAGGGACTGCAGAGGCATTACCAAGATACAATAGACAAAGAGCTGTTACAATTTCAGCTGCACTATCAGAAAATTATACTCTAACTGAAGCTGTTAAATATTTAGAAGAGACAATGATAAAGGTTGCACCTCAAAATCAAATTACTTGGAAAGGAAAATCAGAAGAATTGAAAGAAACTACAAATGAAATTTATTTAATTTTTGCTTTAGCTTTGTTGACTGCTTATTTAGTAATGGCAGCAACATTTAACTCTTTTGTACACCCTTTTATAATTATTTTGACAGTTCCTTTGGCTGTGTTTGGTGGTTTAGTATTTATTTTATTTTTAAATAGTTCAGTAAATATATTCTCACAAATTGCCTTGATTATTCTTATTGGTATTTCAACAAAGAATAGTATTTTAATTGTTGATTATGCTAATCAAATAAGAACGACGGGTGTTAAGATTCAAGAGGCAGTGTTGAAAGCCTGCCAGCTAAGAATTAGACCTATTATAATGACATCATTAAGTACTATGATTGCAATGATACCTTTGGTTGTTGGAAATATAGGTCCTGGTGCTGGAGAAGGGTCAAGATTAGCAGTTGGTGCAACTATTTTAGGTGGAATGATTATATCAACATTCTTTACTCTATATGTAACTCCTACAATGTATTTAGCATTAGCGAAAAATACTAAGCGGATTGATGCTGTAGATATAGAGCTGAAAAAACAATTAAATTAAAAAATAATATACTTACTTGTAGTTAATTTATTTTTACAATCTAATAATTGTTTTTTATAAATATTAGACTGTTTCTCAACTCTTTTAGCTAAGTTAATAACCTTTTTATTTTTTTTGTAATTTTTATAATTCCCCCAACCCTCATGGTATGCAATGTATTGTCTAAAAGAATCTTTCTTTGAAACTTTTAAAATTTTTTCAGTTTTGTTTGTGTACCAACCAATAAAATCTACACTATCTTTAAATCTCGTTCTTGTAGCAAATTTATTACCAGTTTCATCTTTATATTGTTTCCATGTACCTTTGACTGCTTGGGAGTAGCCAAAAGAACTAGAGGGTCTTTTGTAAGGAATAACTTTAAATATTTTTTGTCTCGGAGGTTTTGCCAACCAATCAAAACTCGACTCCATTTTGATTATTGCAAGTTGTAAATAAACTGGAGTACCCCACTTTTGCTCAGTTTTTTTAGCATGCTTGTACCATAAATATCTTTCATTAAATATTGAGCAACTGTCTGATGTATTTTTAGGAATTGATGAGCATCCAGAAAGGACAAATAAAAGTATAAGAAAATATTTTATATTTGAACTCATTAAGTTTTTTTCAAAATATAACTTATAATAATTACTATAATAACACCTATAAGATTGCCAAATAAATCTGAAAACTCAAAACTTCTTATTGGAATAATGAAGTGCGCTAGTTCAAGTGAAATTGATAATAAAATTAAGTAAATACTCAAAGGGAAAAATTGATTCCATTTCTTAAATGTAAAAAAACCAATAATAGAAAGTAATAAAAATGCATATAAATGATTTGTAGAAACTATGTAGTCTGGAGTAATTTGAGGCTGTAAATTACAATCATCATATAAAAAACAACCTAAAATACTTCCTGGAAATAAATATAAAATAATTAAAAATAAATTTGATAAATAAAAAATAAATTTATATTTAGAAAAGAAATTTACCATTAATATTATAGTTTTATTTATCAAATTGAATATAAAGATAAAGGGATGAGTTATTTAATTTTAGTGAGACATGGACAAAGTGTGTGGAATCTTGAAAATAGATTTACTGGTTGGGTTGATGTTGATTTATCTGAAAAGGGAAAATCAGAGGCAAAAAAATCGGCTGAATTGATTAACAAAGAAAACCTTGTTATAGATCTTTATTTCTCCTCTGTTCAATTAAGAGCTAAAAATACATTAAAGATCATTCAGGAAGAATTGAAAGGAAACAAATTACCTAGTGAAGCATGGCAATTAAATGAGAGACATTATGGAGCACTTACTGGACTTAACAAGGATGAAATGAAGATAAAACTAGGTGAAGATAAAGTTCACCAATTTAGAAGATCATGGGATTTGAGACCTGATCCTTTAAAGAAAGAAAATCCATACCACCCTTCAAATATAGATATTTATAAAAATATACCTCAAGACAAAATACCAAGTACAGAGTCTCTCAAAGACACCTATGAGAGGGTTATAGATTTTTACAAACAGAAAATTGAAATCATAAACGATAAAAATATTTTAATATCTGCACATGGAAATTCTATTAGAGCTCTTTGCAAATATTTATTTAACTTAAATAATAATGAAATCTCAAAATTAGAAATACCAACAGGTAATCCTTTAGTAATTGAAATGAATAATGAGAAAAAAATTTTAGGAGCTAAATATTTAGATTCTAATAGAGCTAAAGACCTTTTAGTTTTTTAAAAATTTCTAAATTAGTTAAATGATAAAAATTTTGTTTACTTTCGTAACCATATAAGTTTCTAGTATCAATTAATTCGTACCATATTTTAGAAATTGAAAATTTTTTAATAGTTTGATTTAAAAAGAGCTTTTTACTTAGTATTTGACATCCAGTGAAAACATAATTTTTATCTAATTCTTTATCAATTAAATTATTTTCTAAATTGAAATCACCTTTTAAATTTTTATCAAAACTTAAGTTTTTGTTAACTAATAGAAGAATATTATTTAAATTTTTACTAAAATAAAATTCTTCCATTTCTTCTATTTCAGTAAGGTGTTCTTTTGCCCATAAAGTATCAGGATTAAAAATAATAAAATCATTTTCATTCGAATGATTAATTAGATTCAAGATACCACCACCAGTATCTAAAATTTCTTTTCCATCCTCTAATATTTCAATATCAATATCAAAATTTTTATTTTTTAAAAATTTTGGAAAATGATCTTTTAAATAAAACGTATTTATTAAAATTTTCTTAATTCCCAAATTTTTTATTAATTGGATACATTTTTCCAACATTGTTACATTATTAATTTCAAGCAAGGGTTTGGGTGCATCTAATGTTAATGGATTAAGTCTTTTTCCATATCCTGCACATAAAATTAATGCTGTATTTATTTTCATAATTTAATTAATGAATTCTGGAAAATTATTTTTTAATAACAATTTTAAATCTTTAAAAATCTTATTCTGTTTTAATCTGTAATCTATCATTTCCCACGCATAAGGAATTAGTTTAGCATATTTTTTTTTATTTTCTCTGTAAGCAAGCCTTGTGAAAATTCCAATAATTTTCAAATTTCTTAATATTGATAGAATTTCAAAATCTTTTTTAAAGTGAATTAAATTAATTTTTTTATTTGTTTTTATATAATAAGTAAAAATCTTATCTTTTAATATGTTGCTAGTTCTCAATCTGACATCATCAATTAATGATGCTAAATCATAAGCTTTGTTGCCAATCAAAGCATCTTGATTATCAATCAAAGCAATTTGATTATTAAAATACATTAAATTTGAAACATGAAAATCTCTATGCACAAAAGTAATATTTTTATTATTTAATTTAGATAATAATTTATTTATCTCATTTCGAAATTCTTTTTTAAATAAAGATTTTTTTTTATTTAATTTTTTTTCAACATACCAGTCGCTAAAAAGTTTAGCTTCATCATATAAGATTTTATTTTTATATGTTTCAAGTTTGTAATTTTTATCTAAAAAGTTTTTTATCTCTTTAGTTTTAATACTTTGTATACTATTGAGTAGATTAATAATTTTTTTAAAAAAAAAATATTTTTTATTTTTTTTGTTTTTTAAAACTTTAAATAGTGAAACATTCCCAAAATCCTCAATTTCAATAAAGTTTTTTTTATAATTATGACTAATTAGATTAGGTGCTAAAATTTTATTTTTTATTAAGATTTTGTTAACCGCATCATAAGCTAGTAAATGTTTATTTTTCTCTTCTTTTGCATAAACAAAGATAGAGTTATTTTTCTTGTTTCGATAAAATGTTCTAATTGATGCATCACCTTTAATTTTCGTCAAATTTTTTGAATTTTTCATTTAGAATATTTTAATCAATACCCGTGATTTCAACACTTCTATTATTTAACTCATTTTCATAATTAAATCTTAATTCAATAACCTTTTCCTGATAATCTTCTATTAATTGTGGCCATTCAACAAGAGTAATCAAATTATTATCTTTTTCAAATATGTTTAAATTGTTTGTATCAACTTTATTTTTAATTCTAAATAAATCGTAATGTTTTATTTTTTTAGAACCCACTTCGTATTCATTTAATAAATTAAATGTAGGGCTTGCTACTTCTGAAATTGGAAGACTTGAATTTCTTTGAAATTGATTAATCAAATATTTTATAAATGTAGTTTTACCTACACCCATTTCACCATATAAAAATATTATTTCTCCACCTTGTAAAAAGTTTTGAAAACTTTCTGCTAAAACTTTTGTTGTTTCTTCTGAACTTATATCAATCTTGCTATTTTTAATAGCGATAGGCATCTGGTTTAAATGGGCCTTCTGTTCCAACACTTATATAATCAGCTTGTTCTTTTGATAATTTTGTTAATTTTGCTCCAACTTTTTTCAAATGTAATGTTGCTACTTTTTCATCTAAATGTTTTGGTAAAACATATACTTTATTTTCATAATTCTTATGGTTATGCCAAAGTTCTATTTGGGCAATTACCTGGTTAGTGAAAGATGCGCTCATTACAAAGCTTGGGTGACCAGTTGCACAACCTAAATTAACTAATCTTCCTTCAGCTAATAGAATAATTCTTTTTCCACTTGGTAATTCAATTTCATGAACCTGGGGTTTAACTTCAGTCCATTTATAATTTCTTAAAGCCTCAACCTGAATTTCATTATCAAAATGTCCAATATTACATAAAATTGCTCTATCTTTCATGTCTCTCATGTGATCAGCAGTAACAATATCTTTATTACCTGTTGCTGTAACTACAATGTCTGCTCTACTAATAGCTTCTTCCATTAAAACTACTTCATAACCTTCCATGGCTGCCTGAAGTGCACAAATAGGATCTGCTTCTGTAACCAGAACTCGAGCACCACTTTGTCTTAATGATGCGGCACTTCCTTTTCCAACATCACCAAAACCAGCGACTATTGCAATTTTACCCGACATCATAACATCGGTAGCTCTTCTGATACCGTCAACTAAACTTTCTCTACATCCATATAAGTTATCAAATTTAGATTTAGTGACCGAGTCATTAACGTTTATTGCAGGAACTAAAAGAGAATTGTCTTTCTCCATTTTATTTAATGCTTTAATTCCAGTTGTAGTCTCCTCAGAAACACCTTTTATATCTTTCATTAAATCTTTGTATTCATTGTGCATGATAGCGGTTAAATCTCCCCCATCATCTAATAACATATTGGGTTTCCAATCAGGTTTTGCAACTATCGTTTGTTTAATACACCATAAGTACTCTTCTTCTGTTTCACCTTTCCATGCATAAACAGGAATACCAGCTTTTGCTATTGCTGCGGCTGCATGATCTTGTGTGGAAAATATATTACAAGATGACCATCTTACTTCTGCTCCAAGATCTACTAATGTTTCAATTAATACTGCTGTTTGGATTGTCATATGAAGACATCCAATAATTCTAGCACCTTTTAAAGGTTTTTCTTTAGAATACTCTTCTCTTAATGCCATTAAACCAGGCATTTCGCTTTCTGCGATAGAAATTTCTTTTCTTCCAAATTCAGCTTGGGAAATATCTTTTACTTTAAAATCATCCATACTGAGCTTTATACAGTTAAGTTCTAGTTTATCAACCGAAGATTATAAACTAGGAAATTGTATTTCTATCAACGCTCCTTGCTTATCTAGCCTATTAGATGCTTCGATTTTTCCATCATGAAGTTGGACTAAATTTTTTACAATATTCAGACCTAATCCTGAATGCTCTCCAAAATTTTCTGGTCTATTACTATAAAAACGATTAAAAATTTTTGAAGTATCTTTCTCTTTAAATCCTTGCCCCTCATCTAAAATTTTAACTATAACCTTTTTTTCTAATCCATTTGATACGTTTACAATTACCTCGCTGCCCTCATTGCTAAATGAAATAGAATTATCTAATAAATTTGCAATGATTTGCTCAATCCTATTTTCTATTCCATTAATCATGTAGTCTGACTTTCCATCATTTTGATAGTTTATACTTACATTTTTTTTAAATTTATAAATATTATTATAATCATCAACTACAGATTGGATAATTGGTTGTATATCTAATTTTTTCATTTGCTCTTTGCTTAAAGCAACTTCATCTTTCAACATTTGTGAATAATCTGTAATTAATCTTTCAATTCTTTGCACATCATGTGTAAGAATGTCCAAAAGTTTAGTTCTTTGATTTATATCTTTTGTGTCTTTTAAAATTTCTGATGCACTTTTTAAAGAAGCTAGTGGATTTCGTATTTCATGTACTAAATCTGTTGAAAAATTTTCTGCATGAGAAATTCGTTTTTGTAATTCGTTAGTCATATCCTCCATTGAGTTAGATAGTAGTCCTAATTCATCATTTCTATTCTTCAAATTTTCAATTCCGGTTTTACCAAGATTTTTTTCTTTAACTTTTATTGTGTATCCAACTAGGTTTTGAATTGGTTTAATAAAATATCTGCTAAGTACAAAAGAAAAAACTAATATTACAAAACCAACTGATATGGCTGTTCTAATTACAAAAGCTCTTCTCTCATCTATTGCTGTTTTAATTTCATTTGCATTTTCTGAAACAACTATAAAACCTAAATTATTATCATCACTTTTTACATTTTTAACTGTTAAAACTTTAAATTGATTTAGATTATCTTCTGTAAAAGTATAATAATTTCCATAATTATCTGAATTAGAATAATTTTCTAATAAAGTTTTAAATGAAAATTTTTTTTCATTATTTTTAATAGATTTATTTTCCTCATTTTTATCATCTTTAACTTCTTTATTTAAACTTTCAAATTCAATTTTATCTAAACGTGTTGAAAAAGATCTTGGATCAAGATCTAAGGTGTCAGTATCACCAATTAATTCTAATTTGTTATTAAAAAAGATAACTCTGTCTAAATTTTGAAAAATAAATCTTGTCGAAAATAAAAATTTTCTTATATCATTTTCCTGAAATTTTATATTTAACCTTTGAATGTTATCAGTCGTGTTGTTAATAATATTAATATGATCTTTAGATTTTTTTTTTAATAAACTTGGTTCAATGTTGGTAAGATAAATAAGTGTAAATAACCCTATAATCGTAAATATTACAAAGTTTATAAATAGAAATTTTTTAAGTATAGAAAGTGTTTTTAAGTATTTACTAAACATCAGCTAACATTCCATCTATATCCACTACCATATCTAGTTTCAATAGCTGAAAAATCAGGATCTACTTTTTTGAATTTCTTTCTTATTCTTTTGACGTGACTATCAATAGTTCGGTCCTCAATATCGGTATCTTCTCTATAAGCAATATCCATCAACTGAGCTCTTTCTTTAATTATTCCAGGTCTTTTGGCAAGTTCTTTTACAATTAAAAACTCAGTGGTTGTTAATTTATCTGGTAATTGTTTTCCATTCCACTCACATTCAAGTTGGGATGGATCTAATTTTAATCTTCCATGAGAAATTAAACTTTTACTTTCTTCTAAAGCATTATTTGAATCTTTTTTTCTTAATTGAACTCTTATTCTCTCAATTAAAACTTTAATTGAAAAACCTCCTGATTTTTTTACAAAATCATCTGCACCTAATTTTAATCCTAGTAATTCATCAATTTCATCATCTTTGGATGTCAAAAATATTACAGGAAGTGAAGTTTTTTTTCTTAATTTTTTTAGTAATTCTTCTCCATCCATTTTTGGCATTTTGATATCAACAACTGCCAAGTCAGGTGGCATTCTGGTAAGACCGATTAATGCACTTTCTCCATCAATATATGTTTGAACCTTGAAACCCTCTTTTTCTAAAGCAATACTAAGACTAGTGAGTATATTTCTGTCATCATCAATTAGAGCTATGGTTTGTTTTTGCATTTTTATAATTTATATAAAAATATTAAATTGTTCTAAATTAGGCAATTGAATATAATTAGTGAAGCATTCCCCAATTATCACCAACATTAACATCAACTGTTAAAGGTGTAGAAAAAGAGTGATAATCGCTTTGAGTAACACTAGTCATCTCATTCTGAATTAACTTGACCATTACCTTTTCTTCTTTTTTTGGGACTTCAAAAATAAGTTCATCATGAATCTGGAGAAGCATTTTTGATTTCAAATTTTTTTGTTCATTTAATTTTTTGTCTAATCTAATCATTGCTAATCTCATGACCTCTGATGCTGATCCCTGAATTGGAGCATTGATTGCTGCCCTTTCTTGAAAATTTCTAACATTAAAATTTTTATCATTGATTCCATTAAAATGAGATCTTCTTCCAAATATGTTGTTAACATAGCCACTTTTTCTACAAAACTTTATTGTACTATCCATGTAAACCTTAATTTCAGGAAATTTAGCAAAATAAGAATTAAGAAATTCTTCAGCTTCATAATTTGAAACATTTATTTGTTTAGCTAATCCATATTGAGAAATACCATAAATTATTCCAAAGTTTATTGCTTTTGCTTTTCTTCTATGATCTTGATTTACTTTTTTGATATCAATATTAAATATCTGACTAGCTGTTAATGAATGAATATCTTCATCATTTTTAAATGCTTTTTTTAATTCCTTTACATCAGCGAGATCTGCTAAAATTCTCATTTCAATTTGATTATAATCTGCAGATATTAACAAATGATCTTTTTTAGCCTTAAATGCCTTTCTTATATCCTTTCCATCTTCAGATTTAATTGGAATATTTTGTAAATTTGGATCACTTGATGCTAATCTACCTGTTGTTGTTGCTGCCAATAAAAAAGATGTGTGAACCCTTTTTGTATTGGGATTAATATGCTCTGGCAAAGCATCGGAGTAAGTATTTTTTAATTTTGAAACCTGTCTCCAATCTAATACTAATTTTGGAAATTCATGACCTTTGAAGGCTAAATCTTCTAAAACACTTGCGCTTGTTGCAAAACTTCCCTTTTTTGTTTTTTTTGTCCCTGCAATCTTAAGATCATTATAAATAATTTCTCCTAATTGTTTTGGTGAAGCAATGTTAAATTCTTTCTTTGAAATCTTGAAAACTTCTTTTTCAATTTTTTTAATTTTCTTATCAAATTTAGAGGAAAGAGAATTTAAAAATTTACTATCTACTTCAACACCTTCGATTTCCATAAATGCCAGTATTTTAATTAGTGGTTTTTCAAAAATCTCATAGATATTAAATAATTTTTCAGATTTTAAACTTTTGACAAATTTTTTATATAACCTGAAGGTAACATCTGCATCTTCTGCTGCGTAATTTTTTGCTGTTTCTAATTCTACTTCACTAAAATTTATTTCTTTTTTGCCAGTACCAACAATTTCTTTAAATGAAATTGTTTTATGTCCAAGATGGATATCTGAAAGGGTGTCCATGTTATGCCTGTTCTTTCCAGCATCCAAAACATAGGACATAAGCATGGTATCTTCCATTGATGAAAGTGAAATGCCAAGTTTGTAGAGAACTATAAAATCAAATTTAATATTTTGACCAATTTTTTTAACACTTGGATCCTCTAATAAATTTTTTAATTTATTGATAACACTATCTTTATTTAAACAATCCTGAGATTTATGACCAACTGGGATATAACAAGCTTTTCCAATTTTTGAACAAAGTGAAATTCCAACTAAATCAGCCTGATGAGGGTCTAACGAACTTGTCTCCGTATCGACAGCAACTTCCCCCAATTCCTCTGCTTCTTCTATCCACTCATCAATTTCATCAATATCTGTAATTAGATGATAGTCTTTATTATTTATTGGTTTTTGTTTTTCAGTAGATTTTAAATTATTTTCAGATCCAGATAACTTTGGTTCACCATAAGCTGAAATTGCAGAACTTAACAATCTATTAAATTCCATTTCTCTTAAAAATTTATACAGTTTATCTTTATCAACCTCTTTGAGTTTAAATTCTGTTAAGTTTTTATTTACTGGAGACTTGTTGTCTAGAGTCACAAGTTTTTTACTAATTAAAGCTTTATCTTTATTCTCTATTAAAGTTTCTCTTCTTTTGTTCTGTTTAATCTCATGGGCAGAGTCTAATAATTTTTCTAGAGTGCCATATTTATTAATTAATTCTGCGGCTGTTTTAACTCCTATTCCTGGAACACCAGGTACGTTGTCACTACTATCGCCTGCTAAAGATTGAACATCTATAACTTTTGAAGCATCAACACCAAACTTTTTAAACACATCGTCCTCTGTGATAAATTTATTTTTCATAGGGTCAAAAATTCGAACGCCTTTTTTATAAAGCTGCATTAAATCTTTGTCGGATGAAACGATTGTAACTTTAGCTCCTTTTTTAAGAATTTGATCAACATATGTGGCTATTAAATCGTCAGCTTCATAGTTTGGTAAATCCACAGAAGGTAAATTAAATGCTAAAACTGATTTTCTAATATATTCAAATTGAGGTGCCAAATCATCAGGGGCTTCAGATCGATTTGCTTTATAATCACTATAAATTTCATTTCTAAAGGTCTTTCTGGCTGAGTCAAAAATTACTGCAAAATGAGTTGGTTTTTGTAAATTTTGATCAGATTTTGAATCCTCTAATAATTTAAACAACATGCTACAAAATCCACTAACAGCACCTGTAGGTAGCCCATCACTTTTTCTAGTTAATGGTGGTAAGGCATAATAAGCTCTAAAAATATAACCAGAGCCATCAATTAAATAAAAATGATCTGTTTTTTGTATTTTATTCATGAGGATTAACAAATATTACATTGCTAACAATTTCTGTATATAAAAAAATAAAATTAAATCTTAAGGCTAATATAGCTAGATTATTTTTTATATTTTGAGTATTATTTTAATATGGAACTTACAAAAAACTTAACACAAACAAAAATCATAAAATCTTTATTAGCAGTAATTCTAGGTTCAATTGCTTTAACTATTTCTGCAAAAATTAAGATTCCATTTTATCCAGTTCCAATGACAATGCAGACATTTGTTGTGTTATTCTTAGGTGTAAGCTTAGGTTATAAAATTGGTTTAGCTTCTGTAGCTTTGTATTTGTTAGAGGGTATTGCAGGATTACCAGTATTTTCAAACTCCCCAGAAAAAGGAGTTGGTATAGTCTATTTTACTGGTCCAACGATGGGATATTTAATTGGTTTTTTAACTGCTTGTTATTTAGCATCAAAAATTAATACAAAAGATAGTTTAATAAATATTTTAACTAAATTAGTTATTGCAACCTCTACGATTTATATCTTGGGTTTAATATGGCTAGGTACTTTGATTGGTTGGGATAAACCAATATTCTCACTAGGTGCAAAACCTTTTTTATTAGCAGAATTATTTAAAATTATTATTTTAGCTTTAGTTACTAAACAAATAATTAAAATTAGAAATATTATCTAGGAGATCTTTTAGATAGAATTCTTTGAAGAGTTCTTCTATGCATCTTCAATCTTCGAGCTGTTTCGGAAACATTCCTATTACATAATTCAAATACTCTATGGATATGTTCCCATTTAACTCTATCAGCTGACATTGGATTTTCTGGTGGTGCTGCTTTTTTAGCTGGATCTGCCAACAATGCTTTTTCTACATCTTCTGCATCTGCTGGTTTTGCTAAGTAATCAATTGCACCTTCTTTAATTGCTGCAACTGCTGTGGGAATATTTCCATAACCAGTTAGCATTATAATTCGGCTATCATTATTTGAAGATTGAATTTCCTTAACAACCTCAAGACCATTGCCGTCTCCAAGCCTTAAGTCTACGACTGCAAAACCTGGTTTTTTACTTTTAACAGACTCAATACCTTTTTTTACACTCTCAGCTTGAAAAACTTCAAAGCCCTTTTTTTCCATTGCTCTTGCAAGTCTTTCTCTAAAAGGATTATCGTCATCTGCAATTAGAAGCGATTTATTTTCAAAATCACTTAAATTTTGTAATTTGGCTTCGTTTTTCATGAACCATATATGGGGTCTAAATCAAATATTACAATACATGAAAAATACGCATGTCAGGCTTGAATTATTTACTTTACATTGCCTACGTTTACTTTATATGCCTCAAATTATTAAAGTTTTATTAAAAACTTTTTTTTATTAAATTTTTTTTTGGAGGCATATGAAATGCAAAAATTTAAGTCAGTTGAAGAACTTATAAATCAGCTGAAACCTGAAAAGCCTGTTTATTGTATTAGGAAGAAATCCATAGAGTCTTCGGTTAAATTTTTCTTAGATAAATTCCCTGGAAAAATATTATATGCAGTCAAAACAAACCCGCATCCTGAAGTTATTCAAACTATTTTAAATAATGGTGTAAACCAATTTGATGTTGCCTCGATAGAGGAAATTAAGGCCATAAGAAAAATAACTCAAAATGCAAAATGTTCTTACATGCATACAGTAAAAAGTAGAGAAAGTATAAAAGAGGCCTATTTTAATTATGGTGTAAAAACTTTCTCATTAGATACAAAAGAAGAGTTAATTAAAATTATTGAAAGCACAAATAATGCAAAAGATTTAGAATTATTTGTAAGAGTTGCTGTTTCAAATGAGCATGCTGAAATTGATTTATCTAAAAAATTTGGAGCACTAACATCTGAAGCTGTGGGATTGCTAAGATTAGTAAAACAATATGCAAAAAAAATTGGATTAAGTTTCCATGTTGGATCACAGTGTATGCACCCAATTTCATACGCCAAAGGTATAAATGAGATTGGGAATATAATTAAAAAAACAAAAATAATACCTGATACAATAAATGTTGGTGGTGGATTTCCAACAATTTATCCAGATTTAATTCCTCAATCATTAGATGAATACTTCAATGAAATTAAAAAAAGTTTATCTAATTTAAAATTAGAAAAGTTGCCAGAGATAATTTGTGAACCAGGAAGAGCATTGGTTGCAGAAAGTGGTTCAACAATTGTTAAAGTTAATTTAAGAAAAAAACAAAAACTTTATATAAACGATGGAACATATGGAACCTTATTTGATGCAGGGACACCTAACATAGTTTATCCATCTAAAATGATTAAAGAAAATTCAAATAAAATAATTTCAAAAAAAATGACTGCTTTTGATTTCTTTGGTCCTACTTGCGATAGCATGGATTATATGAAAGGACCTTTTGTATTACCAAATAATATTAAGGAAAATGATTACATAGAACTTGGTCAACTTGGAGCATATGGATTAACTTTTAGAACACAATTCAATGGTTACTATTCAGATGAAATTTATGAAGTTGAAGATAAACCAATAATGTCAATGTATGAAAAAGACGTTAACAGCGCTCATATGGTTGCTTAATGTCAGACCAAAAAAATCCAGGACATAATAGTAAAAGAGATTTTTTAAAAAATCCTGTCGAACATATAGATATTACTTCGTTTGACTCTAGAACAATTATTTCTTCAATGGAGAAAATGTCATTTGTATCTAGAGAGACTGCAAATGCAGCAAACATTTACAACGAAATGCTTAAAGATAAGGAGTGTACAATTTTTCTTACTTTAGCAGGATCAACATCTGCAGCAGGATGTATGAATATTTATAAAGATCTTGTTAAATACAATATGGTTGATGCAATTGTAGCAACAGGGGCATCAATTGTAGATATGGATTTTTTTGAAGCTCTTGGATTTAAACATTATCAGGGATCTCAATTTCAAGATGATACAGAATTAAGAGACAACTATATTGATAGAATTTACGACACGTATATCGATGAAGAAGAACTTCAAATGTGTGATAAAATTATTTGTGAAATTGCAGATACTTTAGAACCAAGAAGTTATACTTCGAGAGAGTTTATTTTAGAAATGGGAAAATATTTAAAAAAAAATTCAAAAAAGAAAGACTCTTTAATTGAAACAGCTTACGATAATAATGTTCCAATTTTTTGTCCAGCTTTCACAGATTCAAGCGCAGGTTTTGGTCTTGTAATGCATCAAGAAAAAAATCCAAAAAAACATATGACTATAGACTCAGTTAGAGAATTTAGAGAACTAACTGAAATTAAAATCAAATCAAAAGGTTCTGGTTTATTTATGATTGGTGGAGGAGTTCCTAAAAATTTTATTCAAGACACTGTTATTTGTGCTGAGCTTCTTGGTAAAAATGTAGATATGCATAAGTATGCTGTACAAATTACAGTTGCTGATAGTAGGGATGGTGCATGTAGTAGTTCTACTTTAAAAGAAGCAAGTTCTTGGGGTAAAGTGGATATCACTAAAGAACAAATGGTATTTGCTGAAGCAACAAGTGTATTGCCATTAATAACTAGCGATGCTTACCACAAAGGTGAATGGAAAAATAGAGAACGAAAAAACTTCTCAAAATTATTTATATAAAATTGAAATATTTATCAAACAAACATGGTTTCTTAGGAATTGATAATACATTCAACTTCAAAGAAAAAGTAGTAGTCGTTCCATTTGGACTTGAAAAAACAGTTAGTTATGGTGGTGGAACAAAAAATGGACCAAAAGAAATTATTAAAGCTTCTCACCAAGTTGAACTTTATGATGAGGAACTAAATTGTGAACCTTACAAAAAAATAGGTATCAAGACATTAAAACCATTTAAAATTAATAAAAATATCAAAGTAGCATTAAATAAAATTTCTAAAATCAATGGGGAAATTTTAGATAAAAAACTATTTCCAATGACTTTTGGTGGTGAACATTCAATTACACCAGGATGCATTGTTCCTTTTACAAAGAAATATAAAAATATTTGTCTTTTACATTTTGATGCGCACGCAGATTTACGTGAAAGTTATAATGGTGAAAAATTTTCACACGCATCGGCAATAAGAAGGTGTTTAGATTATAAAAATGTGTCTTTAATTTCTTTTGGAATTAGAAATATATCAGAAAGTGAGATTCCATTTTTAAAAAACAATTCAAATAGAATAGATATCTTCTGGGCAAAAGATAAAAAAAAATGGAATTTAAATAAATTTAAAAAATTAATAAAAAATAAGACTGTTTACTTAACGTTTGATGTAGATGGATTAGATTCAAGTATTATGCCTGCTACCGGAACACCTGAACCAGGTGGATTGTTATGGGACGAGACATTAGAGATAATTAGAATTGCAGCAAAAAATTCAAATATAGTTGGAGCTGACATTAATGAACTTTCTCCAATTAAAGGATTTAACTCCTATAATTTTCTTGTTGCTAAATTAGCTTATAAAATTTTGTCTTATAAATTTTTGTATTAGACTTTAATTGGCTTAAATATTTTTAATAACATTCTAAATGGTATTAACATTATTAGTGCTACCAATAACTTAACACCTAAATCACCTAAGGACAAAGTTACCCAAGGAACTCCTGTTCCATAAAATGATATTGAGAAAAATAAAAAAGTATCAATAGTTGAACCAATTAATGATGAAGTTAGAGGTGCAACAAACCACTGTTTTTTTCTTAAACGATCAAATATTTGAATATCTAGCAATTGGGCTGTAAGGAAAGCAATTCCAGATCCAACTGCAATTCTTATAGAGATTAAATCTTCGAAGTTTGTTGAGAAAAATAGAGTAAAAATAATTCCTATAAAAAAACCAAAATAAACTATTTTTCTCGCAATTATTTTTCCATAAGATCTATTTGCTAAATCAGTTATCAAAAAAGCTACAGGATAACTAAAAGCTCCATAAGTAAGAATTTCATTTAATCCATAATAATTTATTGGAAATTGAACAAGATAGTTTGAGGATAAAACAACCACACCCATCATTAAAGATAGGCTGATAAAAAATTTATTCATTAAGCAGATTTAGCTACTGGCTTTTTTTTATATGGTGATTTTAATAAAATAACTTTTTTAAGTTTTTTTAATCTTGGTGAAATATTTTTATTTTTGACAGTTTTTAAGAACTCGTCAAAACTTCCTTTTTTATCAACTGATCTTACTCCTGAATTACTAACAGTTAGTTTCAAACTTCTTCCAGCAAGCTCACTTGTAAATTTTACTTTTTTTAAATTAGGTAAAAATCTTCTTTTAGTCTTATTGTTAGCATGACTAACATTATGACCTTTCATAGGAATTTTACCAGTTAGTTCACATTTTTTTGACATAATTTCAGTGCCTATATAAGGGGAGATATTAAGGGCGTCAAGTTTATTAAAATTAAGAAAGAGTTTTATTTCCAACGATTTCTGAAATATTTTTCACCCCATCTCTAAGAAATAATTCTTTTAGCTCTTTTTTAATGTTTGCAGCAATGTTAGGTCCTTGAAATACCATTCCGGTATATAACTGAATATAATCTGCCCCTGACAAAAATTTATCATATGCAGACTTTCCTGAGTCTATACCTCCTACCCCAATTATTTTAATTCTACCATTTAACAATTTAAAGAATTGATTAATGAGTAAATTTGATTTTTGTTCAATCGGCTTTCCTGATAAGCCTCCTTTTTGATGACGTTGAATATTTTTTAAATCATCTCTAGTACTTTCTGATGTATTTGAAATAATTATTGCAGATATTTCATTTTCTAAAAGGATTTCTGATATTAATTCAATTTGGTTTAAATCAATGTCTGGAGAAATTTTAACTACAATTGGAATGTCAGTTTTCAATTCATTTTTCTTATCTTTAATTGATTTTAATAATTCATTTAATTTATTTTCATCATGAAAATTTCTTAAATTTTCAGTATTAGGAGAAGAAATATTTATTGTAATATAGTCAGCAACTTCATAAAATTTTTCTAATCCAATTAAATAATCATTCAATCGATTATCAGAGTCTTTATTTGGTCCAACATTTACTCCAAGTATTCCAATTTTTTTATTTGATTTTATTCTATTTAAAACAGTTTCAGATCCTTGATTGTTGAATCCCAATCTATTAATTAACGCTTGATCTTCAACTAATCTAAATACTCTTGGCTTTTCATTACCATATTGTTTTAAAGGAGTAACAGTTCCAACTTCAACAAAACCAAATCCCAATTTAAACAAAGGATTGTAAACTTCTGCATTTTTGTCAAAACCAGCTGCTATTCCTATTGGATTGCTTAAATCTTTACCAAATATTTGTGTTTTGAAAATTGGATCATTTTTATTTTCATCAAATACATTTGATACTAAATTAAATTTTAAAGATTGAATTGCTAGAGTATGGGCTTTTTCTGGATCTAATTTAAAAATTAAAGATCTTAAATTTGAATACATTATTTGAGTTTACTCATTATAAGGTCTTTTGTTTCATTAACACCAAAAAAACTTATAAAAAATCCCATTCTTGGTCCATTTTCATCACCAAAAACCACCTCATAAATAAGTTTAAACCAATCTCTTAAATTTTCAGCATAACCATTTTCTTTTCCAGTAGAATAAATCAAAGTTTGGATTTCCTCTGGTGGCATCTGATCATTGCATTTTTCTAAAGTTGAAATTAAAGCCTCAAGAGCTTTTTTTTCATCTTCAGAAGGTTTTTTGTATTTTTTTTGAGACTTAATTACATCATTAAAATATTTAATTGCGTATCCTACTAATCCATCAAAAATTGGAAAGTTAGTTTCTTGAATATTTGGTTTGTATTTTTTTACAAATTTCCATAACAAATCTTTACTATCTGCATTACTTGTTTCTACTAAGTTCAATAACATTGAAAAACTCATAATCATATCTTCTTTTGGAATGCTGCCATTGTGGACATGCCACACTGGATTCATTACTAATTGCTGCTCAGTCTGTTTTTTAGATTTTTCAATGTTATCCAAATATTCATCTACTGCTTTTGGAACTATTTCTTTATAAAGTTTTTTAGCTCTTTTTGGATTTTGATACATATATAGAGATAAACTTTCTGGTGAAGCATACTTCAACCATTGATCAATAGTTATTCCATTACCTTTAGATTTAGAAATTTTCTCACCCTTTTCATCTAGAAAAAGTTCATATGCAAACCCTGATGGATTCTTTTTACCCAATAAATTAATGATTTTTGTAGATAAAATTGCACTTTCAATCAAATCCTTACCATACATTTCAAAATCAATATCTAAAGCAAACCATCTCATTGCCCAATCTACTTTCCACTGTAATTTACAATTCCCGTCTAAAATACTACTCTCTAATTTTTTACCTTTATTATCGAATATTATTTTAGAATTAGACTGATCAATTTCTATTACAGGTATTTCCAAAACATGACCGGTATCAGGACATACTGGTAAAAAAGGACTGTATGTTTTTTGTCTTTCTTTCCCAAGTGTTGGTAAAATAATATTCATTATTCCTTCATAATTTTCTAAAATGATTTTCAAAGTTGGATTAAAAAATCCTGCCTTGTACAAAGATGTGGAACTTTTAAAATTATATTTAAAATTAAAACTGTTTAAAAAATCCTTCAGCATTTCATTATTATGTTCTCCAAAACTATTAAATTTTTGAAAAGGATCAGGTACTTGCGTTAAAGGTTTGTGAAGGTTTTGTTGCAACAATTCTTGGTTAGGAACATTATCTGGAACTTTTCTTAAGCCATCCATGTCATCTGAAAATGTAATAATTTCTGTTGGTAAATCTGTGAGTTGATTAAGTGCATTTACCATCATTGAAGTTCGTGCAACTTCTCCAAAAGTTCCTATGTGAGGTAATCCACTTGGACCATATCCAGTTTGGAGAGTAATCTTACCTTTTTTTTCAATAAAAGCTTTTCTTTCACGAAGCATTTTTTTAGCTTCAACAAAAGGCCAAGCACTTGTCTTTTCTAGGACATCTTTTTTAATCATGAATTGCTCTTTTTAACCTTAAACTAGTGATTATATTAATTCTTATAGAGTTGAAATTTATTTACCATAAAATATTGTTCTTTCAAAATGTCTAATTACAAAACTGTTTTTTTTACGCTTGGAATTCTGCAAATAATATTGGGTGTATCAATGTTCATCCCAATTATAGTACAATTCTTTTACTCTGAGATAGACTCATCTTTCTTTGGCTCATCTATCGTAACCATAATCTTTGGAACTTTATTTTTTTTATCAAATTTAGATCATGATAAAAAACTTAATCTACAACAAGCTTTTTTATTAACCGCCTTATCTTGGATTAGTATTGCAATATTTGGGTCTTTACCGTTTGTATTCTCTAGTATTGAACTTTCAATTACAGACTCTTTTTTTGAAAGTATGTCAGGAATTACTACAACTGGATCTACTATAATCTCAGATTTAGAGAATGCCCCAAAAAGTCTTCTTTTATGGAGAGCTATTTTACAATGGCTAGGTGGAATTGGAATAATTGTAATGGCGATTACTTTAATGCCAATAATGAATGTTGGAGGTATGCAATTATTTAAAATTTCAAGTAATGACTCTTCAGAAAAAATACTCCCTAAGTCAAAAGAAATAGCACTTAGACTTATTTATATTTACTCAGGATTAACAGGAGTTTGTGCAATCACTTATTGGATATTTGGTATGGGTAAATTTGACAGCTTAACCCACTCAATGACTACAATTGCTACTGGGGGCTTTTCTAACTACAACGAGTCCATTGGATACTTTAATAGTTTACCAATTGAAATTTCGTCAATGTTTTTTATTATATTAGGAAGTATTCCTTTTATTGCTTACATTAAATTTATAAGTGGAAACAAAAAAATTTTTTTAAATGATATTCAAATCAAAACTTTTTTAAAAATAATAATATTCACTGTTATTATTTTATCTATTTATCTATTATTTTCTAACCACGAAAACTTTAATTTAAGATCAATATTTTTTAATACTATATCAATCATGAGTGGTACTGGTTATGTAAACGCAGAATTTGATAGATGGGGTAGTTTTCCTATAACTTTATTTCTTGCGCTAATGTTTATAGGTGGATGTGCAGGATCTACAGCTTGTGGTGTAAAAATATTTAGAATTCAAATTCTTTATCTATTTATTCTAAACCAATTAAAAAAAATAATATATCCTAAAGGAGTATTTGTAATTAAGTATGATCAAAGTTCAGTTGATGAAAAGTTTATAGCTTCAATTATTTCATTTATTTATTTTTATATCGTAATATTTTTTATTCTTACTACATTATTATCCTTAACTGGTTTAGATTTTATTACTGCTATCTCAGGTGCCGCTACATCTATTTCAAATGTTGGACCTGGTCTTGGTCCAATAATTGGTCCAAATGGAGATTTTTCTTCATTACCAGATCTTTCTAAGTGGATTTTAACAGTTGGTATGATTTTAGGTAGACTTGAGCTGTTTGCGATATTAGTATTGTTTTTACCATCATTTTGGAAAAATTAATTATGTCTGAAATAAAAAAAACATCTTGGTTAGAATCCATCTCAGTTTACAAAGATATCCGAATGCTAAGAATTTTATTACTTGGTGCAATCAGTGGATTTCCATGGGTATTGATTGCTAGTAGTTTAAGTCTTTGGTTAAAAGAAGAAGGATTAAGTAGATCTACTATCGGATGGGCAGGACTTATTTTTGGAGTTTATGCTTTTAATTATCTTTGGGCACCAATTATAGATAGAATTCAAATTCCTTTCCTAACTAAAAAATTAGGTCACCGAAGAGGATGGATTGTTTTAATGCAATTAGTAATTCTATTAAGTTTACTAGTTTGGAGTATTATAAATCCTACAGAAAATTTAGCATTGATAATTACAGTTGGATTAATCATTGCTATAGCATCAGCAACTCAAGACATAACGGTAGATGCATTAAGAATTGAACAAATTAACGAAAATGAGGGAAAATCAATGGCAGCTGGTGCTGCTATGGCTGTAGTTGGTTGGTGGACAGGTTACAAATTAGGTGGTGTAGTTGCTTTATTTACTGCAGAGTTCTTTGAAAATATTGGTATCCAAGATTACTGGCAAGCAACTTTTTTAATTTTAGGTGTTCTAATTATTTTAATGAATATCGCTCTAATGTTTGTTCATGAACCAATAGAAACTGACAGACAATCAAAACAAAAAGAAACTGACAATCTAATTAAAGGTAAACTAGGATCTAGCAATATCATTACAACTTTTGTTGCCTATATAACTGGAACAATTGGTGGGCCCATTATTAGCTTTTTTAAAAAAAATGGTTTTGCCATAGCTGCAGGAATTTTAGGATTTGTCTTTTTATTTAAAATTGGAGAAGCGTTCATGGGTAGAATGTCGATTGTATTTTATAAAGAAATAGGCTTCTCAAAAGGACAAATAGCAATCTATTCGAAAGGCCTGGGTTGGATCACAACTGTCGTATTTACTTTAATTGGTGGGGTAATGGCCATGAGGGCTGGAACTATAAAAACTATGTTCTTTGCTGGAGGATTAATGGCGATCACAAATCTGTTATTTGCTGTATTAGCATGGACTGGTAAATCTGAACTATTATTTGCAATAGCAGTTATTGCTGACGATATTACTGCAGCTTTTGCCACTGTTGCATTTGTAGCCTTTATATCTTTACTGGTTGATCGAACATATACAGCAACACAATACGCATTACTCGCTTCTATAGGAACTGCTGGAAGGACAACTTTAGCATCATCATCAGGAGCTTTGGTAGATTGGTTAAACGGAGATTGGGGAACATTTTTTGTCTTAACAACTATTATGGTAATTCCTTCATTAATATGTTTATGGATGATAAAAAATAAAATTAAAATTGGTGCAAAATAAATTTTGTTTTATAGGTAGTTTTTCTAATATTTATAAAAAACCTTCTAAATTTTCAGAAGTAACTTCACAAATATTGTATGGAGAAAAATTTAAAATTTTATCTAAAAATAAAAATTGGATAAAAATAAAATCTAATTTTGACAATTATACTGGTTATATTCAAAATAAAGATTATTCAAAAGAATTTAAAGCTAATTATAAAGTAAGTAGCTTAAAAGCAAATATCTATAAAAAACCAAATTTAAAAACAAATATTTTCCTGTCTCTTGGATCAAAGTTGTCGGTTAAAGAAACTAATAAAAATTATGCCAGAATTGATAAAAATAAGTGGATCAAAAAAAGAGATATAAAAAATATAAATTATAAAGAAAAAAGCTTCATTAAAATTTTTAAAAAATTTTTGAATATAAAATATATCTGGGGTGGAAAAAGTTATAGAGGAATAGATTGCTCTGCCTTATTACAAATATTTTACTATTATAATAACAAGTTTTTTCCTCGAGATACGAAGGATCAAATTAAATATTTAAAAGGAAAAATAAAAAGAAATTATCAAAAAGGAGATATCATTTTTTGGAAAGGACATGTAGCAATGTGTTTAAATCCCAAGCAATTAATACATGCATATGGACCTGAAAAAAAAGTATTGATTATGCCTATACTTAAAACAATTAAAAGAATTGAAAAAACTGCAAAACTTAAAGTTAAAAAAATAGCTAAAATTAAAATTTAGCTTCTTCCAAAATCTGGCTTATTAATATCTTGTTTAAGTTTAATAATTTTTGATCTGACTTTTTTAGTTTGAATAAGCTTGTTAATAATCGATTTATTATTTTTTGAATTAATATCAGATTTAAATGATTTCAAATTTTTAATAAACAAATCAATAGCATTTGAAATATTTTTATTGTTGTTAAAAAAAATATCTCGCCACATAATTTCATTAGAAGCTGCTATTCTTGAAAAATCTCTTAGTCCTCCTGCGCTGTATTTAATTAAATCATAGCTTTGTTTTTTCTCAAAATCCTGAGCTGACTTAACTAAATTATATGCAATTAAGTGAGGCAAATGACTAGTTATTGAAAAAATTTTATCATGTTTTTCAGGTGACATAATTGTTACTTTTGATCCAATTTTCTCCCAAAATTTTTTTAGAAAATTTAAATTTTTTTTAATTGTATTTTTTTCTTTAATTAAAATACACCATCTATCCTCAAACATATTGCTCTTTCCGTGCTGTGGTCCACTTACCTCAGAACCAGCAATTGGATGACTGGAAGTCCATGCAATTCCTTTTTTTAAAAATTTTTTTATTATTTTTGATGATTCGATTTTTGAAGAACCAACATCAGTAATTAATGTGTTGGGTAAAATATAATTATTTATTTTCATAATTATATTTTTGTATTCACTCATGGGTGTACAAAAAATAATAAAATTAGATTTTGTTACAGCTTCTTTTAATGAGCTTACTACCTTTCCAGGTAGTTTAAGATTTTTGATTTTTGATACATTCTTTTTTGACTTTTCATAAATGTATATCTTATCTGCTAATTTATTTTTATGTATAGATCTTAAAACTGAAGATCCAAGTAAACCACAACCTATGATTAAAATATTTTTCATTTAATTAAAAATCTTTCTTACTGCATTCATGAATATTAAATTTTCTCTAGATGAGCCAATAGTTAATCTCAATTTGTTTTTAATATGATAACCATCTTCAGTAGATCTTAATATAATTCCTTTATTTTTTAATTTTTGGTAAAGAAAATTTGCTGAATATTTACAGTCATCAAAATTTAATAGTAAAAAATTTGCTGATACAGCATTTGAAAAAATATTATATTTTTCGAGAAATTTTTTTAGTCTAGTTGCATAATTTAAATTATGTCTAATTGACTTTTGAATGAATTGCTTATCCTTCAAAGACTCTGCGGCCGCAACTTGAGCCAAACCATTTACATTAAAAGGTGGTTTAATAACATTTAACGCTCTAATTATCTTTTTCGATCCATATCCCCAGCCAATTCTTAATGAGGCCAAACCAAACATTTTAGAAAATGTTCGTAATATAAACACGTTGTCTTTATTTTTAAATAATTCTAAACCAGAGCTGTAATCATCATTTTTCATATATTCTGAGTACGCGTCATCAATTACTAATAAAATATTTTTATTCAACTTTCTTCTAAGTTCTAATATCTCTTTTTTAGTTAAATATGTTCCTGTTGGATTGTTTGGATTTGCAATAAAGACTATTTTGGTTTTCTTAGATACTTTTTTCAATATTTCTTCAATTGAAACTTTAAAATTATTTTCTTTTGCAAATACAACTTTTGCACCAACAATTTTTGCATAAATCCTGTACATTAAAAAACTATATTGAGGAACAATCACTTCATCCTTTGAATGTAGATATAATTGACATAACATTTGAATTACCTCGTCAGAGCCTGCTCCACATATGATCTTATCAAAATTACATTTGTACGCTTTGGATATTGCCATTTTAAGATTAGTAGATTTTCCATCTGGATATTTATCTAATACTAAATTTTTTTGAGATATTGCTTTTTTTGCTAATGGGCTCATCCCTAGAGCAGACTCGTTAGCTGATAATTTAATGACCTTTTTAACTTTGTTAATTTTAGATTTGCCAGGCTTATAAGCTTCTATGTTAAATTTTTTAAATTTAGGTGTGCTCATTTTTTTTATTTTTATGAGCTCTTTATAGATAAAAAAACAAATATTTATAGAGAATATGATCTTATTTTAAAAAATTGACATAAATTACAAGTTCTTGTACAAAATTTACGCGCTGATTTAACTGAATTGCGAGCGCTTAAAAAAAACCGCTAAAATAGTTTTTTTTCTCACAATTCATCTAAAGGCTTTAAAATGAATACAGAAAAAAATATTAAGACATTAATTATAAAAAAACCTCTTAAATTAGATTGCGGTAAAACTATAAACAATTTTCCAATTGCATTCGAAACTTATGGGTCTTTAAATGAGAATAAAGACAACGCTATATTAGTATTTCATGCACTAACTGGAGATCAATTTGTAACTGGTTTAAATCCTGTTACTAAAAAAGATGGTTGGTGGAGTTTTGCTGTAGGTCCAAACAAAGCAATAGATACCAATAAATATTTTGTTATTTGTTCAAATGTAATTGGTGGATGTATGGGATCTTATGGACCAAGCCATAAAGATCCTGAAACACAGAAAACTTTTGGAACTGATTTTCCAGTTATTACAATTAATGACATGGTGAATGCACAATATAATTTACTTGAACACTTTGGAATTGATCAACTATTTGCAATTACCGGAGGTTCCATGGGAGGCATGCAGGTTCTTCAATTTATCACCAACTTTCCTGATAAAGCTAAAACTGTTATACCCATTGCTACAACCTCAAGTCATTCAGCACAAAATATTGCTTTTAATGAACTAGGAAGACAAGCAATCACTGCTGACAGCGATTGGAAAGATGGAAATTATGAAGCTAATAACACCAACCCAGGTAAAGGGCTTGCTGTTGCAAGAATGGCAGCTCATATAACTTATCTCTCAAAAAAAGGTTTGCAGGAAAAGTTTGGGAGAAAATTGCAAGAAAGAGAAGATTTGAAATTTGGTTTTGATGCAGATTTTCAAATTGAGAGTTATTTGAGATACCAAGGATCTGTGTTTGTAGATAGATTTGATGCAAACAGTTACCTCTACATAACTAGGGCTATGGATTATTTTGATTTAGTTAAACAATTTAATGGAAATTTGTCTGATGCATTTAAAAATACAAAAGCTAAATTTTTTGTTATTTCTTTTACTTCTGATTGGCTTTATCCAACCCAAGAAAATAAAGATATTGTTATAGCTTTAAATTCTATTGGAACAGATGTTGGTTTCGTAGAAATTGTATCTGATAAAGGTCACGACTCTTTTTTATTAGATGTTCCTGATTTTTTAAACGCACTGAAGAATTTCTTAGACAAATCTTATGCAGAGTTAAACAATGAAAAATGAATTTAAAGTAATATCAGATTTAATTGAAGATAATAAAAAAGTTCTAGATGTAGGTTGTGCAGATGGAACTTTGATGCAATTTTTAAAAGAACATAAAAATATAAATGTAAGAGGACTAGAGATTTCTAAGGAAAAAGTACAAGAATGTATTGCAAAAGGATTAACTGTAATAGAAGGTAACGCAGAGAAAGACTTAAAACAATTTCCTGATAAATCGTTTGACTATGTAGTATTGAGTCAAACACTCCAAGCATTTTTAAGCCCTGAAATTGTTTTAGATGAACTTTTAAGAGTTGGAAAAAAAGCAATTGTAACGATACCAAATTTTGGTAATTGGCAAGTTAGATTGCATCTATTATTTAAAGGTACAATGCCAATAACAAAATCTTTGCCAGAACAATGGCACAGTACACCTAATTTACATATGTGCACAATTAAAGATTTTGTAAATTTTATAAAATTTAAAGAAATTAAAATGATAAAAACTTTAGCTTTAAATAGTAACAACACTTCAAATATAACAAATAGTAATTTAGGAACTAAAAATTTATTTGCTGATCTTGGAATATTTTTAATAGAAAAATAAATGAAAGTTGAAATTATACCCTGCCTACAAGATAATTATAGTTATTTAATTATTGATAATGACAAACAGGAAGCATGTGTTGTTGATCCAAGTGAAGCTAAACCAATAATCAATTACTTAAACGATAAAAATATTAAATTAAAATATATCTTAAATACTCATCATCATTATGATCATGTTGGGGGTAATACTGAATTAAAAAAAAAATTTGGATCTGTTGTTTTAGGATTTAATGGAGATGCAAAAAGGATACCAGAGATTGATATCTTGTTAAAAGATAATGAAATTTGGAATAGCGGAAATTTTAAAGCTAAAATTATTCATATCCCTGGACACACAACAGGACATATTTGTTTTTATTTTTTTGAAGAAAACTTACTATTCACTGGAGATACTCTCTTCTCACTTGGATGTGGTAGAATTTTTGAGGGTACATATGAGCAAATGTATAACTCTTTAAATAAATTAAAATCTTTACCTAAAGAAACAAAAATCTATTGTGGCCATGAATATACTTTAAATAATTCAAAATTCTGCTTGGAACATGATTCTGAAAACTCTTCTTTGTTAAAGAAAATAGAATTTATAAAACAACAAAGAAATAATAATTTGCCTACTATTCCATCAACCTTACAAGATGAAATTGATTGTAATATTTTTTTAAGAGCTAATGACCTAAAATCCTTTTCAAAATTAAGGGATTTAAAGGATAATTTCTAACTAATTCAGCTTGACTATAGGCTTCCGGTAACTATATTGCGGTTACTTAAAATTAATATTCATACTATGTCATACGCAGTAATAAAAACAGGTGGAAAACAGTACAAAGTTAAATCTGGTGAAATATTAAAAATTGAAAAATTACCAGATTCAAAGCCTGAAACTAAGATAGAATTTAATGAAATCCTAGCATATGGGGATGATAAAAATATTGAGGTTGGAACTCCTAATATTGAAGGTGCCAAGGTAGAGGCAGACTTAATTAAAAATAGTAAAAATAGAACAATTCTAATTTTCAAAAAAAGAAGAAGACAAAATTCAAGAAGAAAAAATGGACACAGACAACAATTTTCTTTGATAAGAATTAACAAAATTTTTTCAAAAGATGGTAAAGTATTATCTGAAGCTGAAAAAATTAAACCAGCTCCCAAAAAAGAAGAAGTTAAGGAAGCTGCAAGTAAATAGTTATTAGGTAAATTATGGCAACAAAAAAAGCAGGTGGATCATCGAGAAACGGACGAGATAGTGCTGGTCGAAGACTTGGTGTTAAAAAATACGGTGGAGAAACTGTAATACCTGGAAATATAATTGTTAGACAAAGAGGAACAAAAATTTTTCCTGGCGAAAATGTTGGAATGGGAAAAGATCATTCAATTTTTTCTGTTATCAAAGGTAAAGTTGTATTCAAAAAATCTAAATTAGATAGAACTTACGTTTCAGTAAAACCCAATTAATAGTACAACCAAGAAAATGTTGTATTATGAAATTTCTCGATCAAGTTAAAATTTATATTAAGGCTGGAAACGGCGGTGATGGTTCACCAAGTTTTAGAAGAGAAAAGTATGTTGAGTTTGGAGGACCTGATGGAGGCGATGGAGGCAGGGGTGGCTCTGTCATTTTAAAATCAGAAGAAAACTTAAACACTTTAATTGATTACAGATATCAACAACATCATAAAGCTCAGCGTGGAGAGAATGGTTCTGGTCAAAATCGAACAGGTAAAAGTGGTGATGATTTGGTTTTAAAAGTTCCTCTTGGAACCCAGGTATTTGAAGAAGATAACAAAACTCTATTATTTGATTTTAATAAAAAAGGAGAAGAGTACATTGCTGCTAATGGTGGCAAAGGTGGTTTGGGAAATACTAGATTTAAAAGTTCTACAAACAGAGCTCCAAGAAAATTTACGAAAGGAACTTTGGGAGAAGAGTTTACAATTTGGTTACAACTTAAAACAATAGCTGATATCGGAATTATCGGATTACCTAACGCAGGAAAATCAAGTTTGTTGGCAGCACTTACAAACGCAAATCCTAAAATTGCTAATTATAAATTTACAACACTTAATCCTAACTTAGGTGTTGCTAGCTATGATGATAAAGAAATCACAATAGCCGATATACCAGGATTAGTAGAAGGTGCCCATGAAGGTGTTGGACTTGGGATACAGTTTTTAAAACATATAGAAAGATGCAAATCTTTATTACATTTAATTGATATTACTAATCTTGATCTTAAGGAATCTTATGATCAGGTTAAAAATGAACTTAAAAATTACAGTTCTAAAATGCTTGAAAAGAGAGAGTTAATTGTGTTTAACAAAATAGATTTAATTGATGAAGACACAGCCAAAGATGTAATTGATGATTTCTCTAAAGATAAAAATTGTGAGATAATGACTATGACAACTTTAAATAAAGAGTCGGTTTCAAAAATTAAGGCAAAATTATTATCCTATGTATCTTAAAAACTCGAAAATTATTGTTATTAAAATTGGTTCATCTTTATTAGTTGATGAAAATAAAAAAATTAGAAAAAAATGGCTTTCAAGCTTTGCGAGGGACATCAAAAAACTAAAAGATAAAAATCAAAAAATAGTCATTGTTAGTTCAGGTGCCATCGCTCTTGGATGTAAAAAAATGAATTTTAACAAAAAAAATATTAAGTTAGATAAAAGTCAAGCAATTGCCTCTATTGGCCAAATTGAACTAATGAATTTATTCTCTCAGACCTTCTCAAAATTCAAATTAAATATTTCACAAATTTTGTTAACTCTAGAAGATACGGAGGAACGAAGAAGGTCCTTAAATGCCAAAAGAACATTCGAAAATTTATTCGAACTTGGATTTATCCCAGTTGTTAATGAGAATGATACAATTGCAACAACTGAAATAAAATATGGAGATAATGATAGATTGGCATCTAGAGTAGCTCAAATTACAAACGCTGATACGTTAATTTTACTTTCAGATGTAGATGGCCTTTTTACAAAAAATCCAAAAGTAAATAAAGACGCTAAACTAATAAAAATAGTAAATGATATAAACAAAGACTTAAAAGAAATTAATATCAAAGGAATTAATGAATATGGAAGTGGAGGAATGCAAACAAAAATTGAAGCTGCTAAAATTTGTCAATTAGCTGGCAGCAGTATGATTATTGCAAACGGACTGTATTCAAATCCTATTTCAAAAATTATTGAAAAAAATAATTGTACATGGTTCAGCCCAAAGGTCTCTAAACTTCATGCTAGAAAAAAATGGATAATTAGCTCAATTGCACCTAAAGGAAATATTGTAATTGATGATGGAGCCAAAAAAGCGTTAAAGCTTGGAAAAAGTTTACTAGCTGCAGGTATTAAAAATGTATCAGGAAGATTTAACAAAGGTGATCATATAAAAGTTTTAGATAAAAAAAATAATGAATGTGCTAGGGGTTTAAGTTCTTTTTCTTCTGATGAAGTAAAAAAAATTATGGGACACCATTCGAATGAAATTCAAAAATTACTTGGGTATGTTGCAAAATCTGAAGTTATTCATAAAGATGATATGGTAGAAGTATAAATGAATAATTATATGAATTTAATCGGTAAAAGAGCAAGAAAAGCAAGTAAATATAAAATAGACACAAACGTTAAAAATAGTGTTTTAGCCTCCTATGCCAAAATGCTTAACGAAAACAAAGGTTTAATAATTAAAGAAAATACTAAAGATATTAATTACGCAAAAAAAATAGGATTAAAAGAAAATTTAATTAATAGACTTCATTTAAATGAAAAAAAAATAAACGACATCAGAAATTCTATTATTAGTATTATTAAATTTAAAGATCCCATTAATCATGTTCTAGAAAAGTGGAAAAGACCTAATGGATTAAATATTAGTAGAGTATCAATTCCAATAGGAGTTATTGGTGTAATTTATGAAAGTAGGCCAAATGTTACATCAGATGTTGCGGGTTTATGTTTCAAATCAGGTAATGCAGTAATCTTAAGAGGAGGTTCTGAGGCAATCAATTCAAATAGAATTTTGTCAAAACTTTTTAGAAAAGCGCTCAAAAAAAATAAAGTAGATGAAAACTTTATACAATTTATAGACTCTAAAAACAGAAAGATGGTTGATGTAATGCTTTCCAAAATGAAAGAATATATTGATGTTATAATCCCACGTGGTGGAAAAAATCTTGTAAGAAAAGTTCAAGAACTTTCTAAGGTTCCTATAATTGGTCATCTTGAGGGTATTTGTCATACATATGTCGACAAAGACGCTGAATTAAAGATGGCAAATAGAGTTGTTACTAACGCAAAATTAAGAAACACCAGCATATGTGGGGCGACCGAAACTATTATTCTACATAAAAATATTGTTAAAAAATTTAGCAATACAATCCTGGGTAATTTAGAAAAAAATGGTTGTAAAATTTATGGAGAAAAGACTTTGGCTAAATTTTATAAAGGTAAAATTTTTAAAGCTACTGAAAAAGATTGGTCTACAGAATATTTAAGCTCAGCAGTTTCTGTTAAAATAGTAAACAACCTCAATGAAGCTATAAGTCATATTAATAAGTATGGAACAATGCATACAGACTCAATAATTACAAAAAACAAAAAAACAGCTAATCAATTTCTAAAAGAAGTCAAAAGCTCTATTGCTATGCATAACACTTCAACTCAATTTGCAGATGGAGGTGAATTTGGGTTCGGAGGAGAAGTTGGAATTTCTACCAATGTACTACCACCAAGAGGACCTGTAGGACTTAATCAACTTATTTCATACAAATATCAAATTACAAGTAACGGTAAAATAAGAAATTAATTTGAAATCAAATAAGACAAAAATAGGAATTTTAGGAGGATCATTTGATCCTGCTCATAAAGGTCATCTAGCAATTTCAAAAGAAGCAAAAAAAAGATTTGAGCTTAAAAACATTATTTGGGCAATCACAAAAAAAAATCCATTTAAAAACCAGAGCAAAACCTCAGTTACTGAAAGAATAAAATTCTGTAAAAAAATTATTGGTAAAAATTCATTTATAAAAGTGAGATTTTACGAAAATAAAATTAATTCAAATAAAACAATCGATTTAATTAATCATTTGAAAAAAAATAAAAATATTGAAATCTATTTTTTAATGGGAGCAGATAACTTAATAAATTTTCACAAATGGTATAAATCAAAATCTATTTCACAAAAGTGTAATATTTTAGTTTTCGATAGACATGGCTATAAAAAAAACTCATTAAAATCAAAGACATTTAAGGCTCTCAGTAATACCACCCTCAAATTTATAGAGTTTAATAAAGTCAACATTTCATCTTCTCAATTAAGAAAAATTTGATAGTCTAAATTTAATTAATGGATAAAATTTCAGATCTCAAAGAAATTGTAATTACCACATTAGATCTTAACAAAGCTGAGGACATAGTAACTATTGATCTTAAAGATAAAAGTTCAATGGCAGATTATATGATAATAGCAAGCGGTACATCATCTAGACATATACAATCTTTATCTGAACAAGTGTTAGAAAAGCTTAAAGATAATGGAATTAAAGACTCTAAAATTGAGGGTAAAGAAAGTGGTGAATGGAAATTGGTAGACGGTATAGATCTAATCGTTCATATTTTTCATCCAGAGAAAAGAAAATTTTATGAATTAGAAAAAATCTGGTCAGAATTTATTCCTAAAGAAAAAGTAATGATATGAAGATAATTAAATATTACTCAATTATTTTTTTATCATTTTTTTATTTAAGTTCAGCAAACTCTTCTGAAGTAGATATTTACAAAAAGATAGATTTATTTGGCGAGGTTTTAGAAAAAATAAATAGAGAATATATTGATGAGATCAATCAATCTGAAAGCATGGACTCTGCTATCAATGGCTTACTTCAATCTTTAGACCCTTATTCCTCTTATATGTCTCCTGAAATTCTAGAGGAAATGCAAACTGAAACTAGCGGTGAATTTGGCGGCCTTGGAATTGAGGTAAGTATGGAAGCAGGAGTTGTTAAAGTTATTTCACCTATTGATGACACACCAGCGTCAAAAGCTGGATTAAAAGCTGGTGATTACATTGTGAAAATTAATGATACCCAAGTTCAAGGGAAATCTCTAAGTGAAGCTGTTGATTTAATGCGAGGCCCAGTAGGTTCAAGTATAGAATTAACAGTTAGACGAAGAGGAGAAAAAAAAGCACTAACATTTAATATCACTAGAGAGATAATTGAAATTCAATCAGTTAAGTCAGAATTATTAGAAGAAAATATTGGCTATATTAGATTAACTTCATTTAATGAAAACAGTAGTGATCAAATAGAAAAACAAATAAACAAATTAAAAAAAAATAAAAATCTTAATTCATTTATTTTGGATTTAAGAAATAATCCAGGTGGATTACTAAACCAAGCAATAAGAATATCTGATTTCTTTTTAGAAAATGGTGAAATTGTCTCCACTAAAAGTAGAAAAAAATCTGATAATAGAAAATGGTTTGCAAAAAAAGGAGACATAACTGACGGAAAAACATTATTAGTACTGATAAATTATGGATCAGCTTCAGCATCAGAAATTGTTGCAGGAGCTTTAAAAGACCACAAAAGAGCAATTATTGTAGGTGAAAACAGTTATGGTAAAGGTTCAGTTCAATCTATTATTCCTCTTAAAAATAGAGGCGCAATACGTTTAACTGTTGCAAAATATTATCTTCCATCTGGAAAATCTATATCAGAGGTTGGTGTACGTCCAGACATTGAAGTGAATGAAGAAGGTGATAATTTTAAAATAAGAACTGACACTGATAATCAACTAAATTACGCAATTAAGTTACTCAACGGCTAAAATGAAAATAGATTTACATAATCTTCCACTAAGAAGTGGAGTAGGAATTGTTGTGCTAAATAAAGATAATAAAGTTTTTGTTGCCAAAAGAATTGATAACCCAAAAAATTTTTGGCAGATGCCCCAAGGTGGAGTAGATGAAGGTGAAGATTTTCTAAAGGCAGCCTTTAGAGAGCTTGAAGAGGAAACTAGTATTAAAAATGTCGAATTAGTTAAAGAACTAGATGGAACTATAACTTATGAACTTCCAGATAGATTGCTTGGTTTAATTTGGAAGGGAAAGTATAGAGGTCAAAAACAAAAATGGTTTTTGATGAGATTTCTTGGAGAAGACAAGGAAATAAATATCAAAACTAAACACCCTGAATTTTTAGAATGGAAATGGGTGGAACTAGATGAAATTACGGACTTAGTAGTTGATTTTAAACTACACGTGTACCAAGAAGTTAAAGATAAAGTAAAAAAGATTCTTAATTAAGAGTTTTTAAAACTTCAATTTTTTGATCAACTAAATATTTAGCTTGATCATTAATATCTGACTTTCCTGACTCTTCTTCAGCTTTTTTCAGTAAATCCTGTTGAACAGATTTATCCATATCAGACAAATTATAAATTGAGCTAGTTAGAATAGATAAATTATTATTTTTAAACTCTACGATACCATCCTCAACATAATAATTTTCATCACCAGATTTTGAGCTTACTTTGATGATGCCTGGTTTTAAAAATGAGATAATTGAAATGTGATCCTTTAATATCCCCATTTCTCCTTCAAAAGCAGGTACTACTACTTCTGATACATCTTCTTTAACCAAAAAAGATTTTTCAGGATTTACTATCTCAATTTTAAATTCTTCGCTCATTAAGCTGCAGCTTCTTTTTCCATTTTTTGAGCTTTTTCAATAGCCTCTTCAATTGTACCAACCATGTAGAAAGCTGCTTCTGGCAGGTGATCATATTCACCTTTACAGATTGCATCAAATCCTTTGATTGTAGATTCAAGATCAACTAATTTTCCAGGTGAACCTGTAAATACTTCTGCGACAAAGAATGGTTGAGATAAAAATCTTTGAATTTTTCTCGCTCTTGCTACAACTAATTTATCTTCCTCAGATAATTCATCCATACCAAGAATAGCAATAATATCTTGAAGAGATTTATAAGATTGTAAAATTCTTTGAACATCTCTTGCTACTCTATAATGTTCATCACCTACAACTCTTGGATCTAAAATTCTTGATGTAGAATCTAATGGGTCTACCGCAGGATAAATACCAATCTCAGCTATCTGTCTTGAAAGTACAGTGGTTGCATCCAAGTGAGCAAATGATGTTGCTGGGGCAGGATCTGTTAAGTCATCAGCTGGAACATAAATTGCTTGAACAGAAGTAATTGATCCTTTGTTTGTGGTTGTAATTCTTTCTTGAAGGTTACCCATATCGGTTGCCAAAGTAGGTTGATAACCTACAGCTGATGGAATTCTTCCTAAAAGAGCTGATACCTCTGAACCTGCTTGTGTAAATCTAAATATGTTATCAACAAAGAATAAAACGTCCTGTCCTTCTTGATCTCTAAAATACTCAGCAACTGTTAATCCAGTAAGAGCAACCCTAGCTCTTGCTCCTGGAGGTTCGTTCATTTGTCCATAAACTAACGCTGCTTTAGAACCAGGACCATCTTTTTTTATAACACCAGAGTCCATCATTTCATGATAAAGATCGTTTCCTTCTCTAGTTCTTTCTCCAACACCTGCAAAAACCGAAAATCCGCCATGAGCTTTTGCAACGTTATTGATTAATTCCATAATTAAAACTGTTTTACCAACTCCTGCACCACCAAAAAGACCAATTTTTCCTCCTTTTGCATACGGTGCTAATAGATCAATTACTTTTATTCCTGTAACTAGAATTTCTGTTTCAGTTGATTGATCATTAAATTCTGGTGCAGCTCTATGGATGGGCCAACTTTCTTTTGTTTTAACCTCACCTCTTTCATCAATTGGTTCACCAATAACATTTATAATTCTGCCAAGAGTTTCAGGTCCAACAGGAACTTGGATAGGAGCATTTGTATTAACAACTTCGTCTCCTCTTTTTAATCCTTCAGTAGCATCCATTGCGATTGTTCTAACAGTAGATTCTCCTAAATGCTGAGCAACCTCTAAAACTAATCTATTGTCTCCATTTTTACACTCTAATGCTGTTAAAATTTCTGGTAATTCTCCCTCAAATTTTACGTCTACTACTGCTCCAATAACTTGTGTGATTATTCCTTTACTCATAATTATAAACTTTCCGCTCCTGATATGATTTCTATTAGTTCTTTAGTAATTGCTGCCTGACGACTTCTATTATACTCGATAGTAAGTTTGTCAACCATTTCACCTGCGTTTCGGGTTGCATTATCCATTGCGCTCATTCTGGATCCTTGCTCGCTAGCTGAATTCTCTAACATTGCCTTGAATATTTGGGTTGAAATATTTTTTGGCAACAAATTGCTTAAAATTTCATCTTCGTCTGGTTCAAATTCATAACTCTCCTCTGAACTATTTTCACTTTCTTCATTGTTCAAAGGTATTATTTGTTGAGCTTGAGGGATTTGAGTAATAACGTTTTTAAATTTATTATAAAATATTGTACACACATCAAACTCACCAGCTTCAAATTTTTCAATAATGATTTTTCCAACTTTATCTGCATCAAAATAATTAGCATTTTTTGATTCTTTAAAGGAAATGTTTTCAATTATTTTATCACCGTATGTTCTCTTTAATTGATCATTACCTTTGGAACCGACTGTGATTATTTTAAGTTCTTTATTTTCATCTAAAATTTTAGAAAAATAGTTCTTAGCTTTTTTGATAATATTAGAATTAAAACCACCACACAGACCTCTGTCAGATGTCATCACGACGCATAGATGAACTTTATCCTCTCCAGTACCAGCTAATAACTTAGGTGCATTTTCCTTATCTGAAATTCCACTAGATAAGTTTAAGATTACATTGTTCATTTTTTCTGAATAAGGCCTTCCCTTTTCAGCACTTTCTTGTGCTTTTCTTAATTTTGCAGCTGCAACCATTTTCATAGCCTTAGTGATCTTTTGTGTAGATTTTACACTCGCTATTCTCTTTTTTAGGTCGTCTAAACTTGCCATATCAAATTAAGATTTAAGGGTTTCTTTTAATTGAGTAATCAATTCAACCAATAACTTTTCTTTATCCTCTTCAAGTTTTCCTGAACTTTGTATTGACTCAATAATCTCAGGTTTTTCTGATTTACATTTCTCAATGATTTTACTTTCAAAACCTGCAACATCTTTTAAATCGATATCATCAAGATATCCTTTAACACCACAGAAAACCGAAATTACTTGTTCAGCAACTGTCATTGGAGAATATTGCTTTTGTTTTAGAAGCTCAGTTAATTTTGAGCCTCTATTCAATAACTGTTGAGTAGAAGCATCTAAATCTGAACCAAATTGAGCAAATGCTGCCATTTCTCTATATTGGGCAAGTTCAAGTTTCATAGATCCTGAAACTTTTTTCATCGCTTTAGTTTGTGCAGATGAACCTACCCTTGAAACGGACAAACCAACGTTAATTGCAGGTCTTATTCCTTGGTTAAATAATTCAGTTTCTAAGAAGATCTGACCATCCGTAATTGAAATCACGTTTGTTGGAATAAATGCAGATACATCTCCACCTTGAGTTTCAATAATTGGAAGTGCTGTTAAAGATCCTCCACCATGTTCATCACTCAATTTCGCAGCTCTTTCTAATAATCTACTATGTAAATAGAACACATCTCCTGGATAAGCCTCACGTCCTGGAGGTCTTCTAAGTAAAAGTGACATTTGTCTGTAAGCAACTGCTTGTTTTGATAAATCATCGTAAATAATCAACGCGTGCATTCCATTATCTCTGAAATATTCACCCATAGCACAACCAGTATATGGAGCTAAAAACTGAAGTGGTGCTGAGTCTGATGCTGTTGCTGCAACAATTGTTGTATATTCCATTGCGCCAGCTTCTTCTAAAGTTTTTTGAATTTGTCTAACAGTTGATCTTTTCTGACCTACAGCAACATAAATACAATATAATTTTTGTTTTTCGTCACCTGATTCATTGATCTTTTTTTGGTTTATGATCGCATCAACTGCAACAGCAGTTTTTCCTGTTTGTCTATCACCAATGATCAGTTCCCTTTGTCCTCTTCCGATTGGAACCAAACTATCAATTGATTTTAAACCTGTTTGCATTGGTTCATTAACTGATTGTCTAGGAATAATTCCAGGAGCCTTAACCTCTACTCTGCTCTTTTGTACATTTTTATCTAATGCACCTTTACCGTCAATTGGATTTCCCAAACCATCAACTACTCTACCTAGTAATTCTTTTCCAACTGGCGTATCAACAATTTTTCCAGTTCTTTTTACAACATCACCTTCTTTAACATTTCTGTCATCACCAAAAATTACAACACCAACATTTTCGCTCTCTAAGTTTAGGGCCATACCTTTAGAGCCATCAGAAAATTCAACCATCTCTCCTGCCTGAACATTGTCAAGACCGTAAATTCTAGCGATACCATCACCAACTGATAAAACTTGACCTACTTCAGTAACCTCTGCTTTATCTCCAAAATTTTTTATTTGTTCTTTTAATATCTTTGTAACTTCTGAAGGATTTATTTCCATTTATGCCTCTATCATTCTATTTTCGATTTGTTGTAATTTGCTTTTAATTGAGGTGTCAACCATAGTACTCCCTACCTGCACTACTAAACCTCCTATTAAACTTTCGTCATGTTTGTAGTTTAATTTTATTTTTGAACTAAAGTTTTTAGTTAATTCTTGTGTAATTTTTGAAATTTCTTCATCAGATAATTGTTTAGCAGATCTTAATTCAGCTTTTAGCTCTCCTCTTTTTTCTGAACAGATCTCGATAAAACTTTTAAGAATTCTTTCTACAAAAAAGAATCTTCTCTTTTCAATTAAAAAACTTAAGAAAGTTTTTAACAATTGATCAAATTTATAATTTTCTGAGATTGTATTAACTACTTTTAATAAATCATCTTGGCTGGTAGTTGGATCTTTTATTAAATTTGAGAAATCTTGGCTTTGTTCTAGCAATTTTAGAACTGAGAGTGACTGATCTTCTATTTGAGATGTAACATTGCTTTCAGTAGATAATTCATAAAGCGCAAGTGAATACCTTTCTGCTGAAGTAATTGAAAATCCTGTGTCTTTGCTCAACTTGATACCTCTAAAATGTTGAAGATTATTTAAAAATCACGCTCTAATTAACATATGACCTTTACCTCTTCAAGTGACTGATTGACGAAAAAGTCCTCTTTTTTTAGGCCTAATTGAAGTTAATTGGATCAACATCAACTAAAAGTTTTATTCCTTTAGAAAATTTGTATTTTGGAACTGATTTTGCAATAGCAGTTTGTAGTTTCATGGATTTTGAGCCTCTGATTAAAAATCTGACCCTAAATTTTCTCTTCAATCTAAATATAGGAGCATCTACTGGACCCAATATTTTTCCCTCAATTTTATTTTCTAAATAATTTTTAAAATCATAAGCCTCTTTTTCTAATTTTTTTTGATTTTCTCCAGTCATGATCAAGGAAATAAATCTTTGATAAGGTGGAAGTTTATTTTTTTTTCTAATTTCTAATTCTCTTTTTAAAAATATATCAGGATTTTTATTTGTAATTTCTAAGATCATATTCTTATTATTGTTATAAGTTTGAAAATATACTGTTGCAGGTTTTCCTGTTCTTCCAGCTCGTCCTGATAACTGATGATATAGTTGCAAATTTTTTTCTGCACCTCTTAAATCATTCCCGTTCGCTGATAAATCAATATCAACAACAACAATACAATTTAAACTTGGAAAATGGAAACCTTTAGAAATTAATTGTGTACCAACTAATATCTCAGTTTGATTGTTTATAATTCTTTCTAATTTATTTGATGAGTCTTTTTTATTCATTGTATCACTCGAAAAAATTTCAACTTCCTTATTAGGAAATTTTTTTTTAACTTCCTCAGATATTCTCTCTACACCAGGTCCACTAAATACAAAATTACATTCACCCTCTTTTGAACAATCTCTTTTTAAATCAGTTTTAAAACCACAATAATGACATAATAAATTATTTTTATTCTTATGGTAAACAAGATTGATAGTACAATTTGGACAAGAATAACTTGTTAAACAATTTTTACACAAGGCATGAGGTGAAAAACCTCTTCTATTTAAAAAAAATAAAACCTGATCTTTTCTCTCAAGGTGAAAATTTACTTTTTCAACTATTTTATCTGATAACCACGATTTTTTTTCAAGTTTGGTTTTGTTAAGGTCTATAATTTCATAATTTGGTAATGAAGCATTTTTATATCTCTCAGTAAGTCTTGATAAAGAATATTTACCTTTTTGAATATTTTCAAAAGTTTCAATTGATGGAACAGCTGTAACTAAATTAACTGGTATATTTTCAAATGAGGCTCTAGAGATTGCCATATCTCGTGCATTATAAGTTACACCTTCATCTTGTTTAAAAGATTGATCATGCTCTTCATCTACAATTATCATACCTAGATTTCTAAATGGTAAAAATAATGATGATCTTGCCCCTATAATTACTTTAACCTCTCCATTTGATATTCCACTCCAAATTAATTCTTTTTTTTTTTTTGAAACTCCTGAGTGCCACACTGCTGCGTTAAAACCAAAATATTCAAAAAATTTTTTTTCAAATTGACCCGTCAAACCTATCTCAGGTAACAAAATTAAGCCCTGATAACCCTGTTTTATAAGGTTTTTTAAAGCTTCAAAATATACAAGAGTTTTACCTGATCCTGTTGTTCCTTGTAACACGTGCACTCTAAAATTTTGGTTACTGCTTACCATTTCTTCATGAGCTTTTATTTGATCTTTAGTTAATTTTAGAGACGTATTTTTGATTTCACTTTTAAAATTATTATAAGAACTTAACTCTTTATTTTCTATCGCATGACTACTTAACAAAATAAGCTTTAGAGCCATTCCTTTTGGAATAATATTGTACTCTGAAAACCAATTTAAAAATTTAATCGTATTTTTTTTTAGAGGAGTCACATCTAACTTCCTCAAAACTTTTTTTATTTTAAATGTTTTATTGCTATTTTTTTCAAATTCATCCCATACAACACCAGTAATTTTTGATTTACCAAAAGGAACTTCTACGTAGTCACCTAATTTAAGATCAATACTACTTTCATAAGTAAATGGATGATCAAAAATATTAGGTAAAAGAATCGGAAATTTCATATTTTTATAATATGAAAAAAAATTAAGAGTGTATTGCTCTTTTATCTACTGATAATGCAGCTTCTTTAACTGCTTCTGAAAAAGTTGGGTGTGCATGACATGTTCTTGCTATATCCTCTGAACTTGCACCAAATTCCATAGCCACACCTATTTCAGCGATTAACTCTCCTGCATGAGGACCTATAATATGAGCTCCTAATACTTTGTCTGTTTGCTCATCTGCTAATAGCTTTACAAATCCCTCTGCATCATCAATTGCTTTAGCTCTAGAATTTGCCATAAATGAAAATTTACCAACTTTATACTTTTGATTAAGTTCTTTTAATTGTTCTTCTGTTTTTCCTATAGATGCAACTTCTGGAGTAGTGTACACAACACCAGGAATTGTATCATAATTCACATGTCCTGATTGTCCTGCAATATTTTCGGCAACTGCAATTCCTTCATCTTCAGCTTTATGAGCAAGCATTGGTCCTACTATTACATCGCCAATAGCAAAAATATTTTCGACATTTGTTTTAAAAGTTTTATCAGTTTTTATTCTTTTTCTTTCATCTAAATCAATTCCTACTGCATCTAAATTTAATCCATCAGTATTTGGCTTTCTTCCAACAGAAATTAACACCACATCACATTCAAAATTGTTTTTATTGCCATCTTTATCTACTGTTGAAACAACTGCTCCGTTTTTATTTTTCTTAATTGTTTCAACTTTGTTTTGCATATTAAATTTAATGCCTTGTTTTTTTAAAATTTTCATAAACTCAGATGAAATTTCTTTATCCATTCCAGGTGTAATATGATCTAAAAATTCTACGACCTGAACTTCTGAACCTAATCTTGACCAAACTGAACCCATCTCTAAACCAATGTAGCCACCTCCAACTACAACCATTTTATTTGGTACTTTTTCTAATTTTAAAGCCCCTGTAGAGGAAACAATTACTTTTTCATCAATATCAATTCCAGGTAATGAAACTGGCACAGATCCAGTTGCTATAACTGTTTTTTCTGTCTCGATAATTGTCTCATTATTCTTGTCATCTTTAATTGAGATCTGATTTTTTGATTTAAAGCTTCCATGACCTTTGAAATAAGTAACTTTGTTTTTTTTTAAAAGAAATTCAACACCTTTGGTCAATATTGTTACTGCTTTATCTTTACTTTTCATCATCTTTTCAAGGTTAAGTTTCACCTCGCCTATCTCGATGCCCTTATTTGATAAATTTTTTACTTTGTGAAATTCTTCAGAAAGATTTAATAAACTTTTTGAGGGTATACAGCCAACATTTAAGCAAGTTCCACCTAACGAACCTCTCGATTCTATACATGCTGTTTTTAAACCTAATTGTGCAAGTCTAATTGCACAAACATAACCACCAGGACCTCCTCCAATAACTACAGCTTGAAATTTTTCTGACATTTATATATCCAAAAACAATCTTCTAGGATCTTCTAGATTTTCTTTAATCATTTTTAAAAAAGAAACAGATTCTTTGCCATCAATAATTCTGTGATCATATGAAAGAGCTAAATACATAATAGGTCTTATTTTTATTTCACCATCTACTACCACAGGTCTTTCAACAATATTATGCATACCTAGAACACCTGATTGTGGTAAATTTAAAATTGGAGTCGATAACATTGAACCATATACTCCACCATTACTAATAGTAAATGTTCCACCTTGCAGATCTTCTATTGTTAATTTTCCATCTCTAGCTTTTTCAGAAATATCTTTGATATTTTTTTCAATATCTGCAAACGAAAGTTCGTCTGCATTTCTCAAAACTGGAACTACCAATCCTTTATCTGTACCAACTGCAAAACTTATGTTGTAATAATTTTTATATATTATTTCATCACCATCAATCTCAGCATTAACTGCAGGGAAATGTTTTAATGCAACCACACAAGCTTTAACGAAAAAAGACATAAAACCTAATTTAATTCCATATCTTGATTGAAAATCTTGTTGATTTTCTTTTCTCATCTCCATGATAGTAGACATATCAACTTCATTAAAAGTAGTTAATAGAGCAGCATTTTCTTGCGCTTGTTTAAGTCTTTTGGCAATAGTTTGTCTCAATCTGGTCATTTTAATTCTTTCTTCTTGACCATATTGAATTTTTCTCTCTGAAGGTTTTGGATTTGCTCCCATTAAACTAATGAGATCACCTTTTAATACTCTTCCATCTTTTCCTGAACCTTGAACTGAAGCAATATCTATATTGTTTTCAGCTACAATTTTTCTAACAGCTGGTGATAAAGTTTCATTTCTTATCTCCTCAACAACAGGCTTATTTTCTACCACTTCTTCAGTTAGTATTAATGGCTCAAGTTTCTTCTGTTCTGTTTTTGGTTCTTCAAATACTTTGGGTTCTTTTTTGTTGGTATCTAATTTAATTACATTTGTTTCTCTAGTTTCTTCAGCTAACTTTTTTGGCTCATCTTTCTTTTTTGGAGGAACAACTTTATTTCCATTTTCTGATACAGAGCCTAGTAACGCACCAACTTCAACAACTGATCCATCTGCTGAATTAATTTCTGTTAAAACACCAGATGTGGGTGATGGCACTTCTAAATTTACTTTATCAGTTTCAAGTTCAACAACTGGCTCATCAGCTTCTACCCTATCACCAGCCTTTTTTAACCATTTTGCTACGGTTGCTTCTGTTATACTTTCACCAAGAACTGGGACTACAATTTTTTCGCTCATTTTAATTTATTCGAATACCTTATTTATTATTTCTTGTTGCTGAGAATTATGCCTTTTTGCATATCCAGTTGCTGGAGTTGCATCAGGGCTTCTTCCTATATAAGAAATTTTATTATATTTAGCCTTTAAAGTATCTAATGTCCATTGAATATAATCTCTAACTGAAAACCAAGCACCCATATTTTTAGGTTCTTCTTGACACCAATAAAATTCTGCATTTTCTGCATAAGGTTTAAGTTCATTTACTAAAGCTTTTGCTGGAAAAGGATAAAGTTGTTCTATCCTAAACATAATAACATCATCTCTTTTTAATTTTTCTCTTGCATCTAGCAAGTCAAAATAAACTTTTCCTGAACACAAAATAACTTTTTTAATCTCTGAGCTTTGTTTAAGTTTAATAAATCCTTTTGATTTTGGATCAATCGCATGATCCCATAAAACTCTATGAAATGTATTTTCTTTATTAAAATCTTCTAAATTAGAAACACAATATTTGTTTCTAAGTAAAGATTTTGGCGTCATTATTATCAATGGTTTTCTAAAATCTCTGTGCATTTGACGTCTTAAAGCATGATAATAATTTGCTGGAGTCGTGCAATTCATGACTTGCATATTATCATTTGAACATAACTGTAAAAATCTCTCTAATCTAGCTGACGAGTGTTCGGGACCTTGTCCTTCGTATCCATGAGGTAACAACATTACAATCCCTGAAGCTCTATTCCACTTTCTCTCACCAGATGCTATAAACTGGTCAATTACTACTTGTGCTCCGTTAGCAAAGTCTCCAAACTGTGCTTCCCAAATTGTAAGAGTGTTTGGTTCAACTAAACTATATCCATATTCAAATCCTAAAACTGCGAGCTCAGATAAAAAACTATCAACAACTTCGAATTGTTTTTGATCTTTTGAAATATTATTTAAAGGAATATATCTAGAGTTATCAACTTGATTTCTTAAAACCGAATGTCTTTGGCTAAAAGTTCCTCTACCAGAGTCTTGTCCAACCAATCTTACTGGATATCCTTCAACCAACAACGAACCAAAAGCAAGTGCTTCAGCTGATGACCAATCAATTCCAGTCCCTTTTTCAACTGACTCTTTTCTAACATTAAGAATTTTAGAAATAGTTTTATGAATATTTTTTTCAACTGGTACTGAATTAATTTTTTCTGAAATTAATTTTAAATTATCTTCATCGAAACCTGAAACTCCTCTTTTATCTTTACCTTTCTCAGGTTTGTATCTAGACCATGTTCCCTCAAACCATTCTATTTTAGGATTATAATCTTTTGCACTTTTATACTGATCATCCAATAAATCCTTAAATGATTTAACATTTTGATCTAATAATTCCTTAGTAATTGTATTTTCACTAACTAGTTTACTTCCATAAATCTTATAAACACTTGGGTGAGCTTTTATCTTCTGATACATCAATGGCTGAGTGAATGATGGCTCATCTCCCTCATTATGACCAAATCTTCTGTAGCAAATTAAATCTACAACAACATCTCTATTAAACTTTAATCTGAACTCTGTTGCGATTCTAGTCGCATAAACAACTGCTTCTGGGTCATCTCCATTGACATGCAAAATTGGTGCCTCAACCATTTTAGCAACATCAGATGGATAAGGTGATGATCTTGCAAACCTAGGACTTGTTGTAAAACCAATTTGATTATTAACAATTATATGAATGGTTCCACCAGTATTATGTCCTGGAAGACCCGACATAGCAAAACATTCTGCAACTACTCCTTGACCAGCGAATGCTGCATCCCCGTGTATTAATATTGGGATAACTTTATTTCTCTCTTTGTCTTTATGAAAAAATTGTTTTGCTCTAGTTTGACCAAGAACCACAGGGTTTACTGCTTCAAGGTGAGAAGGATTATCCGTAAGACTAACATGAACAGAATTACCATCAAATTGCCTGTCAGAAGATGCTCCGAGATGATATTTTACATCTCCAGCACTATCTTCAGATTCATCACTAAATTCTCCAGCAAATTCATTAAATATTCTTTTATAAGATTTTTGTAATACATTAGCTAAAACATTTAATCGGCCTCTATGAGACATTCCAATTTTAACTTCTTTAATTTGTTTTTGACCACCAATTTTAATTATTTGTTCAAGTGCAGGTATTAAACTTTCTCCACCATCTAAACCAAATCTTTTAGTCCCAACATATTTTTTTGCTAAAAATTTCTCAAAACCCTCTGCTTGCACTAATTTATTTAATATCGCTTCTTTTCCATTTTTTGTAAATTGAAGTGCATTTTCGTCTTGTTCAATCCTATCTCTAAACCACATTCTCTCTTCTGGATTTGAAATATGCATAAACTCATAACCTATTTTTCCACAATAGGTTTTTTTCATAAACTTTAAAATTTCTCTAATACTTGCATACTTTTTATTTATTACTCCATTTAGAAAAATTTTTTTATCGTATTGTTCTTTTTTAAAACCATAAAACTCCGGGTGAAGCTCATCTAAATATTCAGACTCTCTCATTCCTAAAGGATCAAGATCAGCTAATAAGTGCCCTCTTAACCTATATGCTCTAATTAAAGCAACAGCGCTTATTGAATCTTTGTTTGAGTCTGAAAGTAATTGAAAATTAAACTTTTCAGAGGTGTCTATTTTTTCATTATTTAGGCTGTTATTTTCATCTTCTTCTATTTTTTTTTGCAGCTCATCAATATTTACTTTAGTTTTCTCTGGACTCCATGATGGTCCATTTATTTCATTGGCAATCACTTTTAACTCATCGCCAATTCCCTCGAAATAATTTAACCAACTTTCTGGAAGATCTTTATCTTTATTGATAAATTTTAAGTACATTTGTTCAATGAATGCACTATTTGATTTATGCAAAAACGAGCTTTTTTCGAAGTCGAGATTTTTTGATGATGACATCTTTTATTTATTTAATATATCTCTCTAAAAATATTTTTTCAATTAGACAGTTTATCAAATAAAGTTTTGCCAATTATTGATGGAGATTTTGCAACAGTAATTCCACATTCTTCCATTTTTTTTATTTTATCTTCAGCACCACCTTTACCTCCAGAAATAATTGCACCTGCATGGCCCATTCTTCTCCCTGGTGGCGCAGTTATTCCTGCTATAAATCCAACTGTTGGTTTTTTAATCTTATGGTTTTTCAGAAATTCTGCCGCTTCTTCTTCTGCAGAACCACCGATTTCTCCAATCATTAAAATTGATTGTGTTTCATCATCATTTAAAAATAAATCTAAACAATCAATGAAATTTGTGCCATTTATTGGATCTCCTCCAATTCCGATGCACGTTGATTGTCCTAATCCATTTTCAGTTGTTTGAGCAACTGCTTCGTAAGTTAAAGTTCCAGATCTAGATACTATTCCAACTGAACCTCTTTTATGAATATTACCAGGCATAATTCCAATTTTACATTCATTAGGAGTTATAATTCCTGGACAATTTGGACCTATAAGTCTGCTATTAGAGCCATGTAATTTTTTTCTAACCTTAAGCATATCTTGAATTGGAATACCTTCAGTAATGCAAACAATTAATTCAACTGAAGCATCAATAGCTTCTATAATTGCTGCTGCAGCAAATTTTGCAGGCACATAAATCATAGTGGCATCTGCCCCAACTGCATCTTTGGCTTCGGCTACAGAATTAAATACGGGTCTATCTAAATGCTTTTGACCTCCCTTTTTAGGAGTGACACCTCCTACTAAATTTGTTCCATATTTTATTGCTTGCTCAGAATGGAAAGTTCCATGTGCACCTGTAAAACCCTGACAAATTACTTTAGTTTCTTTATTAACTAAAACTGACATTTATTGAATAGCCTCAACAATTTTTTTAGCAGCATCATCTAAGTTCTCTGCTGAAATTAATTTTAAACCTGAATTATCTAAAATTTCTTTTCCCTCTTTAAAATTTGTCCCTGCAAGACGAACCACTAAAGGTACACTAATATTAATTTCTTTTGCAGCATCCACTACTCCTTGTGCAAGTACATCACACCTCATTATTCCACCGAAAATATTTATTAAAATTCCCTTAACATTTTTGTCTGAAAGAATAATTTTAAATGCTGCAGAAACTTTTTCTTTTGAAGCTCCACCTCCAACATCTAAGAAATTAGCTGGCTCTTTGCCATATAGTTTAATGATATCCATAGTTGCCATTGCTAATCCAGCACCATTAACCATACATCCAATACTTCCATCAAGTTTGATATAAGCTAGATCATGTTTGCTCGCTTCAATCTCAGTAGGATCTTCTTCATTTAGATCTCTTAATTCTAGAATCTCAGGGTGTCTAAATAATGCGTTAGAGTCGAAATTAACTTTTGCATCTAAACAAACAATCTTTCCCTCTTTTGTTAAAATTAAAGGATTTACCTCAACCATATTTGCATCTGTACTAATAAACATTTTATAAATTGATTTTATTAATGAAATCGCTTGCTCTTTTGCATCACTGTTTAAATCAAAAATTTTAATTACTGCCTCACAATCTGCATCTGATATTTCTTCAGCTATATCAACTTTAGTTGTAATAATCTTTTCTGGATTTGAGCTTGCTACTTCTTCAATATCCATTCCACCTTGATCACTCGAAATAAATGCAATCTTTGAACTCGCTCTATCAACCAAACATGATAAATAAAATTCTTTTTCTATATTTGAAGATTCTTCCACATATAATCGCTTAACTTCTCTTCCTTCTGGTCCAGTTTGATGAGTTATCAGTTTTTTTCCAAGCAACTCATTCGCCGAATTTTTTAATTCCTCAAGGGTATTTAGAATTTTAACTCCTCCGGCTTTACCTCTGCCACCAGCGTGAATTTGAGCCTTTAAAACATATTTTTCAGTTTTTAAATTTTTTGCTTTTTCAATCAAGTCATCAACATTTGTTGAAAAAACTCCTGCTGGAACTATTGCTCCATATTTCTTCAAAATTTCTTTTGCTTGATGCTCGTGAATGTTCATTATTATTTTGAAAGATCTGGATCTATTTTAGAAGCAGCTTCCCAAAGAGCTTTAACAGCATCAATAGAGTGCATGAACTCTTTATTTTCTTTTTCATCTAAATCCACTATTTCAATTTTCTCAACTCCATCTTTGCCAATTACAACTGGTACTCCTGCATAAACATTTTCTACTCCATACTCTCCATTTAATTGTACTGCACAGGGTAGTAATTTTTTTTCATCTTTTAAATATGATTCAGCCATTTGAACTCCTGATGCTGCAGGTGCATAAAAAGCAGAACCTTTTTCTAAATACTTAACGATTTCTGCTCCACCGTCTCTAGTTCTTTGATTAATTTCTTCAACTCTCTCTTGAGAAATTTTTCCCTCTTTCACAAGATCCAATAAAGGTTTGCCAGATACTTTTGTAAATCTTGGCATTGGAACCATGGTATCTCCATGACCACCCATAACCATTGCTTCAATCTCTCTCACAGGCACACCAAACTCTAAGGATAAAAATAGTTTAAATCTTGAGCTATCTAAAATTCCTGCCATGCCAACAACTTTATTTGCAGGCAAACCTGAAAACTTTTGAAACGCCATAACCATTACGTCTAAAGGGTTAGTGATACAAATTACAAAGGCATTCGGAGCGTTTTCTTTTACTCCTTGAGCTACTTGTTTAATAATTTTTAAATTTATGCCGAGAAGATCATCTCTACTCATTCCTGGCTTTCTAGGAACTCCTGCAGTAATTATAATAACATCAGAATCTTTAATATCTTTATAATCGTCTGTACCTGATAATTTTACATTAAATCCATCAACTGATGATGATTGAGCTATATCTAAAGCCTTTCCTTTAGCTATTCCACTTGCAACATCAAATAAAACAACTTCATCAACAAGCTCCTTTATTCCAATTAAATGTGCTAGTGTTCCACCAATTTGACCTGCACCAATCAAAGAAATTTTTTTTTTCATGAATGAATTTATCTTTTATTGATAATTAACAATTATTCAACAGCTATTTAAACCAATCTACTTTTCTTGTGTAAGTTTGGAACAGATCGTCATGTCACTCGCAATATATGACCCTTTAAAATATGATTTATTTTCTTTCCAATTTTTTTTGCCATCTGTTGTGTAATTATTGAACAAATTTTCTCTAATTTCTTCTGCTTTTTTTTGAGCGTCTTCTAACTTTTGTTCTTTTTCAATCACCATAAGTTCAACAGATTTAAATAAAAGATTATTTGAAATTTCAATAAATTTCTTAGAACTCACTGCATCTGTTTTTAAAATAATCCCTGATGCATATGCATATACTGCACTGCATCTATTTAATAAATAAATTTGAGTTTCTCCATTTTCAATATCATTCTTATCTAAATATTTTTGCAAAGATAAATCTGTTTCAGCTTTAACAAAATTAGTAAAAAAAAATATATTAGAAATTAAAATTAAATATTTTATTTTTTTTATTAAGTTTAATATTTTAATTTTATGGACCATAAGCTGCTTTTGGTAACCAAGTAACTATCTCTGGAAAATTAAAAACTATTATGACAGCAATAACCTGAAGAATAACAAATGGAATTATGCCTCTGTATATATTTGTTATAGTAATACCTTGGGGCGCAACACCTTTCATGTAAAAAAGAGCAAAACCAACTGGTGGTGTAATAAATGATGTTTGCAAAACTACCGCAAACATAACTATAAACCAAACCATATCGACTCCTAAATTCATCATTACAGGTGCTAAAAAAGGCAAAATAATTAATGTAATTTCAATCCAATCTAAAAAAAATCCTAATATAAATGCAACTATCAAAACAAAAATCACAACCCCATTTGTTCCAAATGGTAGCGCATTTAAAGCCCCTTCAATTAATTCATCTCCACCTAAGCCTCTCAAAACTAAAGCAAACATTGTTGCTCCAACAAATAGAGCAAAAATATAGGCTGTGGTATGTGTTGTTTTTCTTATTACATGCTTTAAATCAGAAAACGACAATCTTCCTCTTATAATCGCTAGTAATGATGCTCCTAAAGCTCCAACTCCTGATGCTTCTGTTGGAGTTGCAATACCCATAAATATACTTCCTAATACAGCAAAAATTAATAATGCTGGTGGAATGATAGACTTCAATACTCTAAAAATTATAATCATGTTTACTGGTTCTGCATCTTTTGGTAGTGGGGCTGCCTTCGGTTTTAAGTAAGCATAAACAAAAATATAAATAGTATATAATAATCCCAATAAAAGACCGGGAAATACTGCTCCCATGAATAAATCTCCCACTGAAATTCTTACTTGATCTCCCATTATTACTAACATGATGCTTGGGGGGATAAGAATTCCCAAAGTACCTGTTGCACAAACAACACCGCAGGCTAAGTCTGGATTATAATTATTTTTAAGCATCAAAGGTATGCCTAATATTGTTAGTAATACTACCGCTGCACCAATAATGCCTGTAGAAGCAGCTAACAAAACTCCAATAAATACAATTGAAATTGCAAGACCACCTCTCGTTTTTCCAAATAATTTTGATAAATCTGTCATAAGATCTTCTGCTATTCCAGATTTGTCCATCATAATGCCCATGAAAATAAACATAGGAAGTGCAACCAAAACCCAATTAGCCATTACTCCATATAGCCTATAAACAACCATTGAGGCAAAGCCCCAATCAACACCATAAAAAGTGTCAAATAGACTATCTGATAGCATTGAGATGATTATGAAAATTACACCTAATCCACCCATTGTCCATGCAACAGGAAATCCATAAAAAATTAAAGTTATAAAACTAAAAAAAAGAGCTATTGCTAAAAAATATTCTGTTACAAGTTCAATCATTTTTTAGTTTCCAGTCCATATCTTAATGTAGCGATTACTCTTGTAATTCTAGAAAGACCAGAAATTAATAATAGAAAAAAACTGATTACTAAAAATCCTTTTACAAACCATCTAGCTGGTAAACCATTAGCTGATGTTGATCTTTCGTTTGTATTCCATGATAATTCAAAAAAAGGAACTGCATAATAAAGTACTAAAATTACAAAAGGTAAAAACAAAATTAAAATACCAAATAATTCAAACCATAATTTTTTTCTATAGTTCAATCTTTCGCTTAAAACATCTACTCTAACATGAGAGTCAACTATATATGTTGAGGATAAACCAATTAACCAACCAATACAGTATAAATGCCATTGCAGTTCTTCCAATTCAATCATGCCATTTTTAAATACATATCTCAAAACCACATTGAGAATAATTACGGCAACTAAAATTACCCAAAGCCAATTAAAAACTTCCCCTATATTTAATACAAATTTATCTACTGCTTTAGTTATAGGTAAATGTCTAAGTTGAAGTTTTTTATCAAGCACACTTTCTACTTTGGAAAAATTTTTAGACATATTTTTTTTTAAAAGCAAAAGCGATCGGTTTACTCAACCGATCGCTTTTTTTATTATATTAAACTTTTTAAGTTTAAAATACTAAAAGTTTCGAGGTAAATATCCCCACTTTTGCCAAACATCGTACTCTTTCATAAATGCTTGTTGAGATTCCCACACTTTTTTAAAATCAGCATCTTTGGCAGATTGTTCATCCATAACCTTAGCACTAACTTTTTGTAGTTCTCTCAAAACGCTATCAGGCAATCTAGCAGCGGTCACCCCTTTAGAAGGAAAAGTTCCTATTTGTTTTCCTTGTAAAAATTCACCAGTAGTAATTGCTCTCATTGCCGCTGCTGTACAAGCCATCTCAAATAATGCTTGGTCAGCTGCCCCCATTTTCTTCCATAAATCTAGATTTATCATGAAATGAGTTGAGGTTGATACTTGGTGCCAACCTGGAAACAAGTTATACTTAGTAATTTTATGAAATCCTAAAACTTCATCAATAGCAGGCATAGAATATTCAGTTGCATCTAAAGTTCCTTTTTCTAGAGCTGCAAATATTTCTCCACCAGCCATTAACGTTGCAGAAGCTCCAATTTCATTTAAGACCATTCCACCTAAACCAGAAAAACGAATTTTTAGGCCTTTTAAGTCATCCAAACTTGTGATTGGATTCCTATACCAACCTGCAGTTTCAGGTCCAATTGTACTACACAATAATACTTGAATATTTTGTTTATTGTATATTTCATTTGCTAACTTGGCACCTTCACCTTCAAACCACCATGCTGCGTATTCCCAAGGTTCCATTCCAAATGGAACAGCAGCAAATAAAACTGCAGCTGGAATTCTACCTTGATCATATGCCATATAGTTATAAGCTGCTGGCAAATCTCCTTTACTTATTGAAGGTGAGATTTCTAATGGTGGAAGTATTTTTCCAGGCTCATAAACTTTTAATTTAATTCTACCATCAGTAGCTCTATCCAATGTATCCGATAAACGTGCAACAGGATCTCCCAATGCAGGCCAACCAGTGTTAAAAGTAGATTGTACTTTCCATCTAATTTTTTCGGCTGCAATTACTTGCTGTAATGAAAAAGTTACAAGTAAAGTAAATACAGTAAAAAAACCTAAAGATGTCTTTATTATTTTTTTCATTTTACCCCTCGTTGTTTAAGAGTTGAGTTTAAGTTTGAAGAACATTCCCAACTCATTTAAAATGCCCTCCAGGCCTTTCTATAAAGATCAATCATTTCATTTATAGTAGGCACTTTTGGATTGAGGTTTGGCGCACCTGAAATCTTTGCATCTGTCGCCATATTTTCTAACTCTTCCTCAAATTTTTTTTCATTAATTCCAAATTCCTGCATAGACGGAACATCAAAATCTTTATTAATTTTATAAAGTCCTTTAATTAATTTTTGACATGCAACATCATCATTATCCTCTATATTTGCAAAATTTCCGGCTCTACTACAATCAGCATATCTATTTTTTGCATGATCTATTGAGAATTCTGTAATAGTTGGTAACAACATTGCATTACTCAATCCATGAGGAACTTTGAAATTGCTCCCTAAAGGTCTACTCATTCCATGTACCAAACAAATAGAAGCATTAGAAAAAGCTAAACCACCCAATGTTGCTGCTAACATCAAACCTTCTCTTGCTTTTACATTTTTTGGATTTTCATCAACTTCATAAATATTTTGTTGAACCAGTCTAATAGTGTCCAGTGCCATCCTGTCAGAAAATAAAGTGGCCTTTTTACTTACATATGCTTCTATTCCATGAGTTAATGTGTCAATAGCACTATCAATTGTTAATCTTCTTGGTTTAGATAATGTTAGCTCAAAATCAATAATTGAAACAACAGGAACAAAACCTTCCCCTCTACAAGAAATTTTTTCATTATTATTACTTTTTGTGTCAATTATTACTGAATGATGAGTTACTTCAGATCCAGTTCCTGCGGTTGTAGGTATTGCAATTATTGGTAAACCTTTTTTATCGAAAGTTGACGGAGGTTTGTAGTCTTGAATTTTTTTACTATGCTGAGAAAGTACGGCTATTGCTTTAGCTGTATCTATTGGGCTTCCTCCACCAAATCCTATAACAGCATCATTTTTGTTTTTCTCTAAAAAATCTATTCCATTTAAAACCACAGTGTCTGTAGGGTCGGGGATTGTTTCATCAAAAATATTTGATTTTAATCCTGAATTTGAAAGTATTCCTTGAAGTTTTTTTACATATCCAAACTCAACCATTTGTTTATCTGTTACAATTAATACTGATTTTATTGGACCAATGATTCTTAAAATTTCTGGTAATTCATTTAAGCTGCCTTTGCCAATTTGCATATACCTTGGCACGCATACTCGTACATTATCTCTTTTAATCAAAATTTGCTTTCTTCAATTTTCATTTTTTTGATTTCATTTTAAGCTTAATTGAAATTAAGAGTCAATTCTTAAATGATAATATTTTTCTCATTTAAGAAATAGTACTTGTAATGAAAAAATTTATGTTGTATTTAAAAAATCATGAAAAAAATTAGTCATTTTATTGACGGAAAAGCTTATAGTGATGAAAAATCAAGAATAGGTCCTATATTCAATCCTGCTATTGGAGAACAAATAGCTGAAGTTGAATTAGCAAATAAAACAACTGTTGAAAAAGCAATTGATAGTTCTGCGAAAGCATTTTTAAAATGGTCAAAAACCACTCCTATTAATAGAGCTAGAATTTTATCCAAATATAAGGACTTGCTTATAAATAATATGGAAGAATTGTCTGTAATGGTTTCAATGGAACACGGAAAAACAATTGCAGATGCTAAAGGTTCTATTCAAAGAGGTATAGAGGTTGTTGAATTTGCAACTGGAATTACAAATTCATTAAAAGGTGATCACTCATCTAGTGTTGGAACAAATGTTGATTCGCATACATTAAGACAGCCTCTCGGTGTTTGTGCCGGTATAACTCCATTTAATTTCCCTGCGATGGTTCCTATGTGGATGTATCCAGTTGCAATAGCTTGTGGAAATACATTTGTTTTAAAGCCATCAGAAAAAGATCCAAGTTGTCCAATAAGATTAGCTGAGTTAGCTATTGAAGCAGGATTACCTGAAGGAGTTTTGAATGTTGTAAATGGTGACAAAGAAGCAGTGGACACATTATTGGAAAACAAAAAAGTTCAAGCAATAAGTTTTGTTGGTTCCACTCCAATTGCTGAATATGTTTATCATACAGGTACAAAAAATAATAAAAGAGTACAAGCTTTGGGTGGAGCAAAGAATCATATGGTGATCATGCCAGATGCTGATGTTAATAAAACAACAGACGCAATAATAGGATCTGCTTTTGGATCTGCTGGAGAAAGATGTATGGCGATTTCTGTTGCAGTATGTGTTGGAAAGCAAACAAAAGAAAAAATTAAAACAAAATTATTAGAGGAAACTGCAAAACTCAATGTTGGTCCTTATACTGATGAAAAAAGTGATTTTGGACCACTAAATAATAAAGCACACTTTGAAAAAGTAATAGGATATATTGATAGTGGAGAAAAAGAAGGTGCTAAATTATTAACTGATGGAAGGAATTTTAAAAAACAAGGATATGAAAATGGATATTTTGTTGGACCAACTATTTTTGATGATGTGAAACCTGAAATGAAAATCTACAAAGAAGAAATCTTTGGACCAGTGTTAAGTATGATGACTGCTGAAACTTATGAGGAAGCTTTAAATTTAGTAAATGATCATGAATTAGGAAACGGAGCTGCAGTTTTTACAAAAAGTGGAAATATTGCAAAACATTTTACAGAAAATGCCAAAATAGGAATGATTGGGGTAAATGTTCCTATTCCTGTACCTGTTGCGTATCATAGCTTTGGGGGATGGAAAAGATCTCTTTTTGGAGATCATTCAATGCATGGACCAGAGGGTGTTAGATTTTATACAAAATTGAAAACTGCAACAGTTACATGGAGTGAAGACAATATTGGCCCTGAGTTTACAATTCCTGTTTTATCCTAGGTTAATTTAAATTTTAATTCAATAATGGGTGAAATAAATAGCAGAACTGCTCCTAGAAGAATTCTAAACATATTAGAAGAAATTTTAGTTGATCCTAACAACTTTACTGCAAAAAAAATTTCTCATAAACTTCAAATTCCTCTAGCAACAATTTATCGACACATAGAAATCTTATGCGATGAAAAATATCTAATTAGTCAAGGTCAGAAAGATTATCTTCCTGGACCAAAAATTAGAAATATAATTTTAAAAACATTACCTTTTGAACCTAATTTTACCTTGAGAAGATCATATTTAAGAAAATTGACAAACGATATTGAAGAAACAGTTAGTTTATCCGTACCTTTTGGAACAAAACTTGTATATTTTGATAGAATTGAATTTCATTGGCCAATGCAATTAAATCTTGAAGCTGGAGATCATCTTCCCTTACATGCTTCTGCATCAGGAAAATTGTATCTTTCTACAATTCAAGAAGGAAAAGCAATTGAAATTTTTAAAAATATTAAAACTCCTAAAACTGCAAAAAATACTATTACTGATATTTCCTTATTTAAAAAAGAATTAAAAAAAATATATGAACAAGGATATGCATTTGACAATGAAGAATGGTTCAATGGAATGGTCGGTATGTCAGTGCCTATATTTAACTCAGATAAACAACTATGTTTTTGTCTATCCACTCATACAGCTAAAAGTCGTAAAGATATTAATGATTTAGTAAAAATAATCCCTATTATGAAAAGTGCTGCCAATAATCTTAGTAAAATTTTATTTAAAGATTAGCAGTAGCTAACATTTTTTTAATTTCTGCAATTGCTTTTGCTGGATTTAGGCCTTTGGGACAAGCATTTGTACAATTTAAAATAGTATGACATCTGTAGAGTTTCAATTCATCAGCAACTTTTTTTAATCTTGCTTTTCTTTCTTCATCTCTACTATCAACGATCCATCTGTAAGCTTGTAGAAGCACTGCTGGACCTAAATATTTATCTCCATTCCACCAATAACTTGGGCAAGATGTTGAACAACATGCACACATAATGCATTCGTAAGCACCATCAAGTTTTGCTCTATCTTCTTGAGATTGATAAATTTCTGTTGTTTCTTTTTTTGAATTATTTTTTAGCCAAGGTTCGATAGATTCATACTGTTTATACAAACCATCTAAATCACCAATTAAATCTCTTTTAACTTTCAAGTGCGGTAGTGGATATATGTCTATATCTCCATCAATTTCCGAATGTGGAGTTGTGCACGCTAAACCATTTTTGCCACCCATGTTCATAGCACAAGAACCACAAACACCATGAGCACAAGATCTTCTATAAGCTAATGTTGGGTCAATTTCGTTTTTAATTTTATTTAAAATATCCAAAACTTTTGAAGGACAGTTATCCATATCAACTTCATAAGTATCAATTCTTGGATTTTCTTCAGTAGAAGGGTCCCATCTATAAACATTTACTTTTCTAAGATTTTTAGAACCTGTTTTGTCTTTAAAATATTTACCTTTTTTGACTTCAGAATTTTTTGGTAAATTCAATTGCACCATTAATATACCCGTTCTTGTGGTGGGAAATATTGAACATCATTGGTCAAAGTTGACTTATGAACTGGTCTGTAACTAATTTTTGTATTTTTTCCATCACACCAAGCAAGAGTGTGTTGCATAAATTTTTCGTCATTTCTTTTTGGATAATCATCTCTTGCATGCGCTCCTCTGCTTTCTTTTCTGTGATATGCAGATTCAACTGTTGTTACTGCCTGTCTAATTAAATTATCAAATTCTAAAGTTTCTACTAAATCAGTGTTAAAAACCAAAGATCTATCTTTGACAGAAATTGAGTCCATTCCATCATAAGCTTTTCTAATATCATCAACTCCTTCTTTTAGATTCTTTTCTGTTCTAAATACTGCACATTTAGATTGCATAGTTTTTTGCATTGAAAGTCTAAGTTCTGCAGTACTATTATTTCCATCTGCATTTCTTAACTTATCAAATCTATCTAAACATTTTTGCGTCTCAGACTCAGGTATCTCTTCATGAGGAGTTCCAGGTTTAACTAATTCTGCAGCTCTCTTTGCTGCTGCTCTTCCAAATACTACTAAATCAATTAGTGAATTAGAACCAAGTCTATTTGCGCCATGAACAGAAACGCATGCTGCTTCTCCTATAGCCATCAGACCTGGAACAGTTTTTTCTGAACCATTAACAGTTAAAACTTCTGCTTTGTAATTTGTTGGAATTCCTCCCATATTATAATGAACTGTTGGTACAACAGGTATAGGCTCTTTAGTTACATCTACATTTGCAAATAATCTTGCAGCATCAGTAATTCCTGGAAGTCTACTTTCAATAATATCTTTATCTAAATGACTTAAGTTTAAATGAACATGATCTTGATCTTTTCCAACACCTCTTCCTTCATTTATTTCAATAGACATTGATCTACTAACAACATCTCTAGATGCTAAATCTTTTGCATTTGGAGCATATCTTTCCATAAATCTTTCACCTTTAGAATTGGTTAGATAACCACCCTCTCCTCGAGCACCTTCTGTTATCAATGTACCATGACCATAAATTCCTGTTGGATGAAATTGAACAAACTCCATGTCCTGAAGAGGCAATCCAGCTCTTAATACCATTGCATTTCCATCTCCAGTACAAGTGTGCGCAGATGTAGCTGAATAATAAACTTTCCCATATCCACCTGTGGCTATAATTACACTGTGTGCTCTAAATCTATGGATTGTTCCATCATTTAAATTCCATGCAATTAACCCTTTGCATGCTCCATCTTTCATTAAAAGATCTAGTGCAAAATATTCTATAAAAAACTCAGTGTTATGTTTTAGAGCCTGTCCATAAAGCGTATGAAGAATTGCATGACCAGTTCTATCTGCAGCAGCACATGTTCTTTGTACAATTCCATTTCCATAATTTTTTGTCATTCCTCCAAAAGGTCTTTGATAAATTTTTCCCTCTTCAGTTCTACTAAATGGAACTCCATATTTTTCTAATTCTAAAACTGCTTTTGGAGCTTCTTTACATAAATACTCAATACAGTCTTGATCTCCCAACCAGTCAGCGCCTTTGACCGTATCATACATATGCCATCTCCAGTCATCTTCTCCCATGTTTCCAAGTGCAGCTGAGATACCTCCTTGTGCAGCAGATGTGTGACTTCTAGTTGGAAATACTTTTGAAATACAGGCTGTTTTCAATCCAGCTTCACTTAATCCAACAGCAGCTCTCAAGCCAGATCCACCAGCTCCTAAGACAACTACATCATATTCATGATCTATAATATTATAAGCACTCATTATTTTAGATTAAGTAAAATTATTATTGTTAATAATGGAATTATTATAGCAGAAATATAGAGAAGTCTGTTTGCGACATATTTGGTTTTTTCATCAGAAATATAGTCCTCAAAAACCTCACTAATACTTAAGGCAGAAAAAAAATAAGCAAAAATTAAAAATATACTAAATAAAAACTTATTTGTTTTGTTTGAAAAAAAACTAACTACTTCAGAATAATCTCCATCATAAACTGATATGAAATTAATTATAAACCAAAACATTAAAGGGACTAAAATTATTGATGATATTTTTAAAAACATCCATTTTTTTGTAGCTAAATTCATATTAAAAAAAGTTTTTTCCAATTAAGTAAAATAAAATAGTTAAAATTAATGAACCAAAGATCACCATCAAACCTGATATACGAGTAGTTTTCAATTCATAGCCATAACCCATATCCATTATTAAATGTCTGATTTCACTAAGTATTTGAAAACTAAAAGACCATGCTAAACCTATTGCAACAAATTTTCCAAAAAACGAATTAAAAAAAAAGTTTATCAAATTATATTTGGGTTCTCCTAAAATTAGCCAAGAAACCCAGACACAAACTAAAGTTATAGCTAAGATATTTATTATTCCAGTAATTCTATGAGAAATAGATACTAATGATGATATGTGCCATCTATAAATTTGTATATGAGGAGAAAGAGGTCTTTTACTTTCCATAAAAATTATTTTCTATTAATGTTTCAGCAATTTCAACTGCATTTAAGGCTGCACCTCTAAGTAAATTGTCTGAGACAATCCACATATTTAAGCAATTCTTTTTAGTCTTATCTTCTCTAATTCTTGAAATGAATGTCTCATCTTTTCCAGCGGCTTCAAGTGGTGTTGAATATCCACCATCTTGTCTCTCATCAATAACTTTACAACCTTCCATTTTCTCAAGACATTCTTTAATTTGATCAATTGTAAATTCTTTTTCTAATTCTAAATTTACTGCTTCAGAATGAGAAACTAAAACTGGTACTCTTACACAAGTTGCTGATAATTCAATATTTTGATCTAGAATTTTTTTAGTCTCATTGGTCATTTTTAATTCCTCTTTTGTGTATCCGTCATCAGCAAATACATCGATATGTGGAATTAAATTAAATGAAATTTGTTTTGTAAAATTTTTTGATTCAATTGCTTTGTTTTCTAGTGCTAGCTTAGTCTGTTCTACTAATTCATCCATTGGTGCTTTACCACCACCAGATACTGACTGATAAGTAGCTACAATTACTCTTTTTATTTTAAATAAATCATGGATTGGTTTTAGTGGTAAGACTAATTGTGCAGTTGAGCAATTAGGATTAGCAATAATATTTTTTTTTATATTTTTTAAGTCATCCGCATTTACTTGAGGTACAATTAGAGGAACATCAGGATCCATTCTATAATAACTAGAATTATCTATTACAATGCTGTGATTTGCTGCTTTTGAGGCATAAGCTTCTGAAATTTTTCCACCTGCTGCAAAAAAAGTAATTTTTGCTTTTGAAAAATCAAAAGTCTCTAAATTTTCAACTTCTATGTCTTTTCCTTTAAAATTAATTTTTGAACCCGCACTTCTTTCAGATGCAACTAAAAAAATTTCTGAAATAGGCAAATTTTTCCTCTCAAGTACTTCTAGTACTTTTCTTCCAACATTGCCCGTGGCTCCGACTATAGCTATATTCATGATGGGGTTGTTATACTAAATGAAAGGTAAATCGCAAACTTTTCCAGCGCAATTATGTCCATTTACAACAACTTTTACATTTTGCTCAAGATTCCAGTATCCTTTTTGCATCATAGCTATACCAATTACTTTTTTGAAGTGAGGTGAATAGCAAGCAGATCTTAATTCTCCAATTAGGTTGTTGTTTTCATCTTTCAAATCCAGAGAACCTGTTACACTAATTTCATTAATATCAATTTTTATACCCATCAATTTTTTGGTAATTCCTTCTTCTTTTATTTTTATTAATTTTTCCTTACCCAAAAACTTTGCATCACTATCTAAGTTAACATACTTATCGAAACCACACTCAAACGGGTTATCATTATTATCCATATCGTTTCCAAATGATAAAAGAGCACTTTCAATCCTTTCTATTAAATTAGGGCATCCAGGCTTAACATTAAATTCTTTACCAGCTTCAAATAAATGATCATATAACTTTTGACCAGACTCAGTATTTTGAACATAAATCTCATAGCCCCCTTGCTTAGACCAACCTGACTGTGCAATTAAATGATCAACTCCTTCAAAATTAAAATAATCAAATCCAAAAAATTTCAATTTAGTTATTTTTTCACCAAAAACTTTTTCCATTAACTTAAATGATTTTGGACCTTGAACGGCCATGATGTCAACATTTGGTTCAAAAATTTTAACATCAAATTTATTTCCAATCGCTAATCCTTTTGCAAATAAAATTACATCAGAGTCTGCAATAGATATCCACCATTTCTCTTGATTTAATCTAAGCACTACAGGGTCATTAATTAATCCACCCTGATCATCTATAATAGGGCAATAATAACATCTGCCATCTTTAGATTTAGATAAATCTCTACAAGTCATTAATTGAACTAATTTACCTGAATCTTTTCCTGAAATTTCAACTTGTCTTTCTGCTGCAACATCCCAAATTTGAACATGTTCTTTTAGGTGATGATAAGAATCTTCTACAGATCCAAATGCTGCTGGCAGCAACATGTGATTATAGATTGTATAAGCTGTTACACCTTGTTTTTCTATTCTTGAAGTATAAGGCGTACTTCTAAGTCTTCTAGATTTTGCTATTGAATAATTTTTCATTTATTTAAAAATTCTAAAACCTTGTCTCGCATTTCAAATGCTTTTTCAATCATAATCATATGTCCACATCCTTCTATTACATGAATAGTTGAATTTTTGATTAATTGAGAAAATTTTTTACCAGATTCTAAATTAACCATTTTATCTAAAGAACCAAAAACAAACATTGATGGAACATCAATAGACCCAGCTGCGTTTGAACCATTTTTATAATTATTACAAGCTATAAGATCTACAGCAAGTATTTCACTAATATCTTTTGGAGATTGAATAATTCTTTCAACTGGATTTCCACCTATAAATTTTTTTGAGCCTTCATATCCCCACTTCATCATTAACTTTACTGCATCAGAATCTCCGTTTTCCGCGAGTTCAATCAAATCAGGATGAACAGGCATTTTGTTAGATCCACCTACAAAGACTATTTTTTTTAGTCTATCTTTGTATCTATGGGAATACTCAAGTATTTCTAAACATCCTTGTGAATGACCAACTAAAATTAAATTTTGAAGATCTAAGGCATCAAATACAAGTTCCAACCATTCTGCTATTTCCTCAATAGTTTTTAAACATGGCCCCTCAGAATTTCCATGTCCTGGTAAATCAATAGATAATACATTGAAATTATTATTTGAAAAAAATTGCTCACTTAATGACCAAACAATATGGGATAAGCCACTTCCATGAAGAAAAACAATGGTATCTCTGTTTTTATCTATACCTTTGCCATTGTCTGAAGCAAAAATACTTTTATTTTCGATTTCAAATATCAATTAGATTCCTAAACTTTTTTTCTCAGTTCAAACTTCTGTATTTTTCCAGTTGATGTCTTAGGTAGTTCACAAAAAACGACCTTTTTGGGGACTTTAAATCCAGCCAAAGTTTCTTTACAAAAATCAATTAATTCTTTTTCAGTAACAGGCTTATCTTGAACCATCTCGATGAAAGCACAAGGTACTTCTCCCCATTTTTCATCTGGTTTAGCAACTACTGCTGCTATTGAAACTGAAGGATGTTTAGATAAGGTATTTTCAATTTCTATTGATGAAATATTTTCTCCCCCTGAGATAATAATATCCTTAGATCTATCTTGAATTTTCACATATCCATCAGGAAACATAACTGCCAAGTCACCACTGTGAAACCATCCATCTTTCATAGCTTTGTCGGTAGCTTCTTTATCTTTAAAGTAACCTTTCATTACTACGTTTCCTCTAATCATGATCTCACCGATAGTTTTTCCGTCTTTAGGAACTTCTTTCATCGTTTCTGGATCTAAAACTGTTACTCCTTCTGTATTGGGATACCTTACTCCTTGTCTTGCCTTAATCTCATTTTGTTTATCTTCATCTAAATCATTCCATCCATCATTCCATGCACATTGTGTAACATGACCGTAGGTTTCTGTAAGGCCGTAAACATGCATAACTTCAAATCCAAGAGATTTCATTTTTTTAAAAATAATACTTGGAGGAGGTGCTCCAGCAGTTAAGACATAAACTTTATGCTTTAATTTTTTTCTATCACTTTCGGGAGCTCCCGTTATCATATTTAAAACTATTGGTGCTCCTCCAAAATGAGTAATGTCATATTTATCAATAAGCTCAAAAATTTTCTTAACATCAATATTTCTTAAACAAATTGTTCTTCCATTTAACATTGGAACTGTCCATGGATAGCACCATCCATTACAATGAAACATTGGAACAACTGTTAAAAAGTTTAAACGATTAGGCATGTTCCAAGCAACAGTGCTTCCCGTAGACATTAAGTAGGCACCTCTATGATGGTAAACAACACCTTTGGGGTTGCCAGTTGTACCTGAAGTATAACTTAAAGATATTGCCTGCCATTCATCATCAGGCATTTTCCAATCAAAATTCTCATCTCCAGTATTTAAAAAACTTTCGTATTCTAAATCTCCAATTTTTTCCAATTTCGATTGATCAGCATGTTTGTCGTTAATATCTATAACAGTGATTTTTTTATTTAAATTTTTTAAAGCTTTTTTTACTTCTACATGTAATTGTCTATCTACAACCAATACCTTCGCATCACTGTGATTTAAAATATAATTAATTGTATTAGCATCTAATCTTATATTTATTGTATTTAAAACAGCTCCTGTCATTGGAACTGAGTAGTGTGCCTCAAAAATTTCAGGAGTATTAAAAGCTAAAAAAGATACTGTATCTCCTTTTTGAATACCAATTTTAGAAAGTGCACTGGCAAATTTTACTGCTCTTTTATAAACTTCATTCCAAGTATAGCTTCTATCCTCATAAACTATAGCCTCATAATCAGGATAAACATCTTTGGCTCTTTGTAAAAATGTTAGTGGTGTTAATGGAACATAATTTGCATTATTTCTATCCAGATTAATATCGTAATGATTCATTATTAATTAAATTTAAATTTCATTATATTTGAGCTACCTGAAACTGCAGATTTATAATGATATTCTGCTCTTGGTAATACTTTTTCAAAATAGAATGTAGCTGTATTAATTTTATCTATATAAAAATCTTTATTTGAATCTAAATCTCTAAAACTTACCTGTAAAATTTTTATCCACGAATATCCTAATGAAACATAACCGAGTGTTTTTAAATAATCGTTCGCTGCAGAACTTGCATCATCTTTTTCTGTTGTTGTTTTATCTTTAATCCAGACAGTAAATTTAGATAATACATCTATATAGTGGTTAAGTTCTTTTAAAAAAGGTTTTACTTTCTCATTTTCACTTTCACATTCAGTTTTAATCATATCTAAAAATTTATTTATTATATCTCCATTTTTATTTGATAATTTCCTAAACACTAGATCGGCAGCTTGAACAGAATTTGTGCCCTCGTAAATTGGAGTTATTCTATTATCACGGTATAGTTGCTCAATTCCTTGATCTTTAGTAAATCCATAGCCTCCATGAATTTGCATTGCATCGCTCGTAATCTCCATGGCTAAATCAGTAAATAATGATTTTACTACTGGTGTCATCAAAGAAACATAATCAGAAGCTTCCTTTTTAATTTTTTCATCTTGATGATGAAGGCTAACTTCAGTTTGTTGTGACAGCCAAAAACATAAAGCTCTTTCACCTTCAATAATTGACTTCATATTTAACAAAGATCTTCTTATGTCAGCATGTTCAATAATAAAATCAGCACCATTCGTAGACTTTGAGTTATGTGTTTTACCCTGTTTTCTTTCCTTGGCATATGAAAGTGAATTTTGATAAGCTATTTCGGATATTCCTAATCCTTGTATTCCAACGACAATTCTTTCTAAGTTCATCATTGTAAACATCTGGTTAAGTCCCTTATTTTTTGAACCTATCATGTATCCTGTTGCTTCATCAAAATTTAAAACACATGTTGCAGAGCCTTTGATGCCCATTTTATGCTCCACAGAACCAGTGTACACTCCGTTTCTAGGGCCTAGAGATCTATCTTCTTTCAAAAGGAACTTTGGTACAAGGAACAAACTTATCCCTTTTGTCCCTGCAGGAGAGTCAGTCGCTCTAGCTATTACTAAATGTATAATATTTTCTGTAAGATCATGATCTCCTGAGGTAATAAAAATCTTTTGACCACTAATTTTATAAGTACCATCCTTTTGCTCTACAGCTTTAGTTTTTAACATACCCAAATCAGTTCCACATACTGGTTCCGTTAAACACATTGTGCCACTCCATTTACCCTCAACCATTTTTGGAAGGTATATATCTTTCATTTCATCAGTTGCATGACGTAAAAGACAATTATAAGCGCCTATAGTTAATTCACTATAAAGCTTAAACGCTAGTGAGGTTGAAGACATCATTTCATCAAAAAAAGCACTCACTGTTTTGGGCATTCCTTGTCCTCCATATTTTGGATCACAAGACAATGATATCCATCCATCTTCAATATATTTCTGATAAGCTTCTTTATATCCTGGTGGAGTTCTAACAACTCCATTTTCTAAAACTGCTGGATTTTCATCACCTGCTTTAGCAAGTGGTAAAATTAAATTTTGATTAATTTTAGCTGCTTCTTCTAAAATATCTTTTACCAAATCTGATGTGACTTCATTATATCTTTCAAGTTCATTATAATTTTTGTTATCTCTTAATTTTTCATAGAGAAACATCATATCTTTGACAGGTGCAGAATAATTTGGCATTTGAAAAGCTTAGAATACTTAGAGGTTTATTGCAATTTTGAAATTATCGCATCGCCCATTTGCGAAGTAGATACTTCTTTCATACCCTGAGATAGGATATCTTTCGTTCTTAGACCATCATTTAATACAGCTTGTACTGCATTTTCTAAAGCATCAGCTTCATTATCAAGATCTAAAGAATATCTTAAAGCCATTGCAAAACTTAATACTGTTGCGATTGGATTTGCTAGCCCCTTTCCTGCAATATCAGGGGCTGAACCATGTATAGGTTCATACATTGCTCTCATTTCACCATCTTTATTTTTTGCACCTAAAGATGCTGAAGGTAATAACCCTAGAGATCCTGTTAGCATTGAAGCTTGATCTGAAAGCATATCACCAAATAAATTATCAGTAACAATTACATCAAACTGTTTTGGATTTCTAAGTAATTGCATTGCACAGTTATCTGCAAGCATATGACTTAGCTCAACATCTTTGTATTCTTTTTCATGAAGTTCCTGAACTTCTTCTTTCCATAGTTGTCCAGCTTCCATAACATTAGATTTCTCACAAGATGTAACTTTATTTGATCTTTTTCTAGCAAGATCAAATGCAACTCTTGCAACTCTAGTAATTTCACTAGTGGTATAAGTGTGAGTATTTATTCCTTTTCTTTCACCATTTTCTATTGGTTTAATACCTCTTGGTTCACCAAAATAAATTCCACCTGTTAATTCTCTTACAATCATTATATCTAAACCCGAAACTACTTCTGGTTTAAGTGTTGATGCACCAACTAACTGTTCAAAACATATGGCAGGTCTCAAATTTGCAAATAATTTTAATTCTTTTCTTAATTTTAATAAAGCTCTCTCCGGTTTTTTTGAAAACTCAATATTATCCCACTTAGGTCCTCCAACTGCACCAAGCATAACAACTTCACTCTCTAAAGCTTTATAAAAAACTTCATCTGTTATAGGTGTGCCGTGTTTATCGTAAGAACATCCACCTGCAAGATCTTCATCTATTTCAAAGTCTAAAGATTTTTTATCATTGAACCAATTAATTATTTTTCTAACTTCTCCAATTACCTCAGGTCCAATACCATCACCTGGTAATAATAGAATTTTTCTTTTTTTTACTTTAATCATTAAAAACCCAAGGTTTTTTATCTTTTAACTGATTTTCAAAATTTTGAATTTTATCAGATTTTTTTAAAGAAAGAGCAATGTCATCTAATCCTTCTAGCAAACATTTTTTCTTAAATGGATCTATTTCAAATTTAATTTCATTGTTTCCATAAATAATTTTTTGATCATTTAAGTCTACAGAAATTTCTTCTTTTCTATTTGCATATTCAGAAAGTTCTTTTATTTTTTCTTCTTCAAGAATTATTGGTAAAATTCCATTTTTAAAACAATTACTATAAAAAATATCAGCATAACTTGAACTAATTACACAAGTAATTCCAAAATCTAACAATGCCCATGGAGCATGCTCTCTTGATGAACCACATCCAAAATTGTTTCCTGCAATTAAAATTTTTGAGTTATTAAATGGTTCCTGATTTAATACAAAATCATTAATTTCTTTTCCATTATCGTCATATCTCATTTCAAAAAACAAATTTTTTCCAAGTCCAGTTCTTTTTATTGTTTTTAAAAATTGCTTAGGAATAATCATGTCTGTATCGATATTTACGATCGGTAAATAAGCAGGAATACTTTTTAATGTATTAAATTTTTGCATTTAATTTTGATACTTTCTTACATCATCTAAATTACCAGAGATTGCAGCTGCAGCTGCCATCCCAGGGCTTACTAGATGCGTTCTGCCGCCTCTTCCCTGTCTTCCTTCAAAGTTTCTGTTTGAAGTAGATGCACATCTTTCCTCTGGTTTTAATTTATCTGCATTCATCGCTAAACACATAGAACAACCTGGCTCTCTCCATTCAAATCCTGAATTTACAAATATTTTATCTAAACCTTCTTGCTCAGCTTGTTCTTTAACCAATCCTGACCCTGGAACTACAATGGCATTTACATGAGATGATATTTTTTTATCCTTTAAGATTTTGGCAGCTTCTCTTAAATCTTCAATTCTTCCATTTGTACAGCTTCCAATAAATACTTTATCTATCTTAATATCAGTTGCTGCCATATCAGGTGTTAATCCCATATATTTTAGTGCTCTTTCAATTGAGTTCTTTTTATCCTCATCTTTTTCATTTTGAGGATTAGGTACTTTTCCATCAATTGTAATTACATCTTGAGGTGAAGTCCCCCAAGTAATCATCGGTAAAATCTCATTTGCATTAAGATTTATTTCTTTGTCAAAAGTTGCATCAGCATCTGTTTTTAAACTATTCCAATATACCAATGCCTTTTCCCAATTTTCTCCTTTTGGAGACATGGGTTTACCTTTTAAATATTCAAATATTTTTTCATCTGGAGCAATTAATCCAGCTCTTGCACCACCCTCAATGGTCATATTGCAAATAGTCATTCTCTGTTCAACACTTAAAGATCTTATTAAATCTCCAGCATACTCAACTACACAACCTGTTCCACCTGCAGTACCAATCCTTCCAATGATTTGAAGTATTACATCTTTAGATGTTACTCCTAATGGTAGTGTTCCATTAACATTAATTCTAAAATTTTTTGCTTTCTTTTGAACGAGTGTTTGCGTTGCTAAAACATGTTCAACTTCAGATGTTCCAATACCAAAAGCTAATGAGCCAAAAGCACCATGTGTTGCCGTATGACTATCTCCACACACAATAACTGTTCCTGGTTGAGTAAAGCCTTGTTCTGGTCCAATAATATGAACAATTCCTTGTCGTTTATCATCCATACCAAAAAGCTGCACACCAAATTCCTTACAATTTGACTCTAATGTATCAACTTGTAATTTCGATTCCTGGTCTGATATCCCTTTAGTTCTATCTGTTGTTGGAACATTATGATCAGCAACAGCTAAAGTAAAATTAGGATGACGAACTTTTCTATTTGAATTTCTTAAACCTTCAAACGCTTGTGGACTAGTAACTTCATGAATTAAGTGTCTATCGACAAACAATAAAGCTGTTCCATCTTCTTGCTGATCTACTAGATGATCATTCCAAATTTTATCGTAAAGAGTAGTGGACATTGAAAAAAAAATTATTTTTTTTCTGAAGTACTTTCTGTTGATTGTTCAGCAGTAGCTTCTTCTTTTGGAACTTCTGTTGCTGGAGCTGCTTCTACTTTAAGAGCCTCTTCTTTTGGAGCTTCTGTCGGTGGAGCTACATTTTCTTCAGTAACTGTTTCAGGTTTTGCATCAACATCAATACCAATTTTTTTTCTGATTTTTTCTGCAATCCTTGCTGATTTACCTGTTCTATCTCTTAGATAGTATAATTTTGCTCTTCTTACTTTTCCTGATCTAATAACTTTAATTGAGTCAATTAGAGTTCCATAAAGTGGAAATGTTCTTTCAACACCTTCACCAAAAGAAATTTTTCTAACTGTGAAAGACGAGTTTAAATCTCTGCTTTTTTTTGCAATACAAACGCCTTCAAAATATTGAATTCTCTCTTTTTTTCCCTCTGTAATTCTAACACCTACTTTAACTACATCTCCAGGGTAGAATTCAGGTATCTTTTTTTCTGAAAGTATTTTTTTAACGTTATGTTGATTTATCTCTTCAATTGTTTTCATAGTTATATTTATCAAATTAATTCTTCTTATATTTTTCCCATAAATCTGGTCTTCGGACGCGTGTTATAGCCTCAGATTGAGATAAACGCCAGTGTTTAATTTTACTGTGATCTCCTGACAAAAGTACTTCTGGAACCGCTTTTTCCTCCCAAATTTGAGGTTTTGTGAACTGAGGATACTCTAATAATCCATTTTCAAAACTTTCGTTTACCGTAGAATTCTCATTTCCCAGAACACCGGGTAAAAGTCTCAAAATACTATCAATCACCACAAATGCTGCTGACTCTCCTCCTGATAAAATAAAGTCTCCAATACTAACTTCTTCTATATTTCTCGTGCTTAACACTCTTTCATCAACTCCTTCGAAGTGTCCACAAATTATCGAAACCGATTTTTCCTTTGATAGTTCTTTGGCATAATTTTGATCAAATTTTTTTCCTCTTGGAGATAAATATATTATTTTTTCTCCCTCATTTTTATTTTGATCTAATGATTTTGCTAATACATCAGCTTTCATCAACATACCTGAACCACCTCCATAAGGAGTATCATCTACAGTTTTGTGTTTATCATCAGCAGCATCTCTAATGTTTACTACTTTTAAATTCCAAATATTTTTAGACATTGCTTTTCCATATAGACCTTTAGACAAAGGACCAGGAAAAATATCTGGATAAAGTGTAAACACTTGAGCTTGCCACATATACTTTCCTCAGTTTATTTTTTTTCCTCAGCTGGAGCTTCTTCTTTAGGAGCTTCTGCTGCTGGAGCTGCTTCTTCTTTAGGAGCTTCTGCTGCTGGAGCTGCTTCTGCTGCTGGGGCTGCTTCTGCTTTAGGAGCTTCTTCTTTAGGAGCTTCTGCTGCTGGAGCTGCTTCTGCTTTAGGAGCTTCTTCCTTTGGAGCTTCTGCTTTAGGAGCTTCTGCTGCTGGAGCTGCTTCTGCTGCTGGTGCTTTAGGAGCTTCTGCACCATCTTCCTCTTTTTTATTTCTTTCTTTTTTAGGAACAGCTTTATTTGGATTATTTCCAGCTGCTGGCATAGGGATTAAATCATTTTCACCTAAAATTCTTGCAACTCTTGTTGTTGGTTTAGCGCCTTGACCTAGCCAATATTTAATTCTTTCAGCTTCAAGACCTACTCTTTCTTTTTTATCTTTAGGAAGTAGTGGGTTAAAAAAACCAACTTTTTCTATAAATCTTCCATCTCTTGGGAAACGACTGTCAGCTACAACAACTTTGTAAACTGGTCTCTTTTTAGAGCCGCCCCTTGATAATCTAAGTTTTAACATTTGTTCTCCTTATTTTATTATTTTAGTTTATTAAATAGCTCTGGTGGTATCCCTTGATCAGACATACCTTTCAGATTTCCTTTTGACATCTTTTTCATCATTTCAGACATCATTTTAAATTGCTTAAGCAATTTATTGATAGTGGCTGGATCTGTGCCAGAGCCATTAGCAATTCTTTTTTTTCTTGAACCATCAATTACTTTTGGATTCTCTCTCTCTTTTTTTGTCATTGATAAAATGATAGCTTCGTTTTTTGTTATAATACTTTCGTCAATCCCTGCTGAATCCATTTGAGATTTAATTTTAGATACTCCGGGCATAAAAGACATGATCCCCTCAATGCCTCCCATTTTTTTCATTTGTCTTAATTGAGAAAGGTAATCTTCCATAGAGAATTGACCCTTTTTTAAATTTTCTTCAGCTTTTTTAATGTTCTCTTCACCTAAATCTTGTGCAGCTTTTTCTACAAGGGAAACAATGTCTCCCATTCCTAAAATTCTATTTGCTATTCTATCTGGATGAAATACCTCAAAATTCTCTATTTTTTCACCTATACCCAAAAATTTTATTGGAACATTTGATACATATTTCATACTCACGGCAGCTCCACCTCTGGCATCACCGTCAGCTCTAGTTAATATTATTCCAGATAAGTTAACTGTGTTTTTGAACTCTTTTGCAACTGAAGCAGCAACTTGACCTGTAAGAGAGTCCGCAACAAGAAAAGTTTCTGCTGGATTAATAATGCTCTCAATTTGTTTGATCTCGCTCATCATTTGTAAATCAATTTGAGTTCTCCCAGCTGTATCAAACAAAATTATATCTGCTCCATTTAGATTTGCTGCACTCATGGCTCTTTGGCAAATATCAGTTGGTTGTTGACCTTCAATAATTGGGAGCGTCAAAATATTATTCTGTTCACCTAAAGATCTAAGCTGTTCTTGTGCTGCTGGCCTATAAATATCCAAACTGACCATCATCACTTTTTTCTTTTTGTTATCTTCTAAATATTTAGCTAATTTTGCAGTAGAAGTTGTCTTACCCGAACCCTGCAAACCAACCATCATCATAGGAACTGGTGGTACAGCATTTAAATTTATGTCTGCATTGCTAGAACCTAGTAAGTTTACTAGCTCATCGTAGACAATTTTTACAACCATATCTCCAGGAGAAGTTGATCTTATGATTTCTTGTCCTAAAGCTTTAGGTTTTACGTTTTCAACAAATTCTTTTGCAACATCTAAAGAAACATCTGCCTCAAGCAATGCTTGCCTAATACTTCTCAAGCCCTCATCTACCTGAGCTTCATTCAGAGAGGGTGCTTTTTTTAAAGAAGAAAAAATTTCTTCAAATTTATTTGTTAAGTTTTCAAACATATATTTTTTTGTTACGCATAGCAGTAACGCACTAGTGGGCGAACTCTCGCTGACTAGTGTCGATCTCTTTGTTTCCAAAGACACCGCAAAGTTAATGTTTTTGCGGAAACGGCAACAACCTATAATAGAGGTTCAAAAAGTCAATAAATAAGTTAAATATCTAATTATGAATATTAAAGCATTTAAAATGGACGGTTTAGGCAATGATTTTGTAATTATTGATAATAGAGAAAAAGTTACAAATCTTACCAAAGACCAAATAATTAAAATTTGTGACAGAAACTTTATAGGATGCGACCAACTTATATTAATTAATAAAGACCAAAATTACGATGCTTCAATAGAATTTTTTAACTCTGATGGTGGGGTTTCTGGTGCATGTGGAAATGGTACAAGGTGTGTGGCTGAGCTATTAGGAAAAGAAAAAAATAAAGATACAATTATATTAACAACTTTATCTGGACATTTAAAATCTCATATTTTAGGAGAAAAATTAGTATCTACTGAAATTGGTTTGGGCAAAACTAAATGGAATGAAATTCCATTATCTGAAGAATTAGAAACTAAAAACTTAAATATTAAAATTGTTGATTCAAATAATAATGAATTTATTGGAGGAACGGCTGTTAATGTGGGAAATCCTCATATAATTTTTTTTGTAAAAGACAACGAACAATTCGAAATAGAAAAAATTGGCCCAGAAATAGAAAACCACAAACTGTTTCCAGAAAAATGTAATGTCACAATAGCCACAATAATAAATAAAGAGTTAATAAAGGTAAAAGTTTGGGAAAGAGGAGCTGGTTTGACAAAAGCATGCGGAACTGCAGCTTGTGCTACTGCCTTTGCTGCAAAGCAGGCAGGACTTGCTAGCGATAAAGTTAACATCGAATTTTCTACTGGAAGATTAACGATATCTATAGATGAAAACAATAGCATCCACATGAAGGGTCCTGTTTCTGATATAAAAAAAATTGATATAGAAATTTAATGGGAATTTTTGAAAAATTTAAATCAGGATTTAAAAAAAGTGCTTCAGCTTTTACATCGGGCTTAAGAGATATAGTTGTCAAAAAAGAAATTGATGACAAAACTTTAGACAGAATTGAAGATTATTTAATTCAATCAGATGTTGGGGTAGCTTCTGCATCAGAAATTAGAGAAATAATCTCAAAAACAAAAATAGATCCAAACAAAGATTTAACTGCTGAGATAAATAATATTCTTAAAGACTACATTATCTCAGTTATGAAACCTCTAGAAAATAATGAATTTTTTAAAAATAAAGAAAAACTTAATGCCATTTTAGTTTCTGGAGTTAACGGCGTTGGTAAAACAACAACTATTGGGAAAATTAGTAAAATATTAAAAGAAAATGGTAATAAAGTTATGTTGGCAGCATCAGATACATTTAGAGCTGCTGCTATAGAGCAATTAGAAAATTGGGCAAAAAAAATTAATGTTGAAATTACAAAATCTTCACAAGGATCTGATCCTGCATCTGTAGCCTATAAGGCAATAGAAACTTCTATATCAAACAATTTTAATCAAGTTTTAATTGATACTGCTGGTAGACTGCAAAATAAAAAAAACCTAATGGAAGAATATAAAAAAATAGCAAACGTTACAAAAAAAATAGATGAAAGTGCACCTCATGATGTGATTTTAGTTTTAGATGCAACTTCAGGTCAAAACGTTTTAAATCAAGTTGAAGAATTTAATAAAATTATCCCAATTACAGGCTTAGTAATGACAAAATTAGATGGAACAGCTAAGGGGGGAATACTTCTGGCTGTAGCTAAAAAGTATAAAATACCAATTATTGCACTTGGTTTAGGTGAAAAGGAAGATGATCTGCAAATTTTTGAAGCTGAAAAATTTGCCGATGCATTTACACAAATTACTTAATTAAAGTGCTTGATATTAAAGGTTTATAAAAACTACATCTATAATTATCCTTAAATTTGTAGTGTCCACAATCTTTTGCAATGGATGAAATAATGAAATCAAATTTTCCATTAGTTGGATATAAATCTAATTTCTTTTCAACAATATCATATTTGAAATTTACTTTTAAACTTTTAACAGCACTAATCATAACCAATGTTTTGTTATCCTTTAATAGATAATAAGCAAAATCATCTGGAAAAACTGGAAAATTATATTCCTTTAAAAAATTTTTTGCTTTTCTTGGAAACCATTCATAAGAAATCAATGGTGATGATACTTCTGTTTTATAATCATATATATAGAGATCTTTAGGGTAATCATTGATGTAATTACTTACTTCCCCTTTTGCTAATATAGCCTTTTCTCTTGGTTTAAAATACAAAGCAAAATTTTCATCATGCGAGTTCATTTGATCAATAAAAAATAAATTTTCAATTGAAGACAAATTTTCTTTAGAAAAAGAAGTTCCTGAAATAAGAAAAGTCAAAAAAATATAAATGAATAATTTCTTCATGATTAGAAATTAATTAGAATTTTTGGAATAAAATTGTTTTGATTGTGGCTTAATTTAAACTTTTTATAAATGAACCTAGTTGAAAAACCATATTATTATCAAATTCCATCATATGATCGTCATGTTTGGTAAAATAAGAAGACTTTGGATCATTTGCTAAATCAAACATCTTCTTTCCCATTGAAAAAGGAACAATTTGATCTTTTTCTCCATGCATTACTAAAACTGGAATATTGATATTTTTTATTTTTTCATCATTTTTATATTTATCTTTCAATATTAGAGAAACAGGAATGTATGGATAAAAATTCTTAGCTGCAGCAACCATTGAAGTGAAAGGTGTTTCTAAAATTAAGCCAGCATATTTTTTATTTTGAGAAACCTCAGTTGCAATTCCTGTGCCAAGTGACTCTCCATAAATAATTAAATCACTGTCACTCAAACCTTTATTTTTAAGCCAGTTAATTGCGCTTTTTCCATCCTCATATAAAGCACTTTCAGATGGTTTTCCTAAATTTCCACTAAATCCACGCCAAGCGATAATTAAAAAATTTACATTCATATTTTTAAAATGATTTAATTTATGAATTCTATTTTCTAGGCTTCCTGCATTTCCGTGAAAATAAACAATGGTCTTAAATTTATTCAAATCTTTTTTATGAAACCATCCTAAAAGGCTAATGTTATCTGCTGTTTGAATTTGAACTTTTTCTATTTCTACTTCTATTTTATCTCCTGAATAATTATTTTCCTGGGGATGATACATTAGATTTCTTTGAAATATAAAAAGATAAGCTAGTAAAATAAGATATATAACGAAGATCCAAATTATAATTTGCAAAATTAACTTCCTAGGTTTTGGTATCATAATTTTTCTTTGCTAAGTAAACTCCAACAAAAACAAGAGCAGTACCAATATAATGAAATGTTTCTAAATTTTCATCAAACAATATAAATCCGTATATTGCAGCATAGATAGTAAATACATACAAAGTAAAACCAGTAAGTGAAGCTCCTAAGCTTTCTTGAGCTTTAGTATATAAAGTAAATGCTATAATCCCTGGTGAAACGGCTGCAAATATAGTCCACAATAAAAAATCAGAATTAAATATAGTTTGTTCAAAATAAATTTCTTCTGCCAAATAAAATGGAAATAAACTAACTGCACCAAAAAAAGATATCATAGAAAATCTAGTAAAAATCGATAATTGAGATTTCCAGTAAAATAAATAAATCGAATATAAGGCCCAGCCAATCGCAGCTGCCAACATCCATAAATCTCCAATGGTGAAATTTAAATTTAAAAGTAAATTTAAATCTCCTTTAATAATAATTGCTAAAACTCCAACTAAACATGAAATCAAACCAATAATTTTTAATAAATTAATTTTCTCTTTAAAAAATATTGCAGAAATCATAATTATAAAAATAGGAGATGAGGTATAAATAATTCCCATATTTGTAACAGTTGTCGTTTTACCCGCTAAAAAAGGAAAAGCCCCACAAACTCCACATCCCATTGCTCCTAGAAAAAATAATTTTGAGTATTCATTTTTAATAACTTTGAAATTTTTTTTTAATGATGAATATGTGAAAGGTAAGAGAATTAAAAATACAAACGTCCACCTCCAAAAAGCTAATGAAATTGGGGGCACAAACTCAACACCACCTCTAGCAACAATTAAATTAGATGCCATAAATATTGGTTGAATAAATAAAAGAGATAAAGCTAATAAATTTTTATTTTGATTAGACAATTGTATATTAAGAAAAATTATTTTTTATCGAAAAACGCTTCGTAAACCATCATAAAAATTGCTCCACCCATCAAAATATAAACAGGAAGAACATCAAAAAATCCAATCATAGATGATCTAGTCAACGTTGTTGCAAGTCCTACTAAAAAAGCAATTGCAAGAAGAGAACCTAAAAATGTTGTAAATTTTTGCATTTAATTATTACATTCCTTTTCTAACCAATTAGCAACACCTAAAAATCTTTGATCATCATATTTTGCACCAATTAATTGTACACCTAAAGGTAAATTGTTTTCACCTTGAAGTATAGGTAATGATATACAAGGTGTACCTAAATAAGACCAGACCTTGTTAAATTCTGCTGTTCCTGTGCTTTTTAAACCTTTCAGTGCTACTCCGGGACTAGATGGAGATAAAACTCCATGATAATCCTCAAAAACTTCCTTATAAGATTCATAACTTCTTTTCATAAAATCTATAGCTTCTGCATATTCTTTTGCAGAATGTTTGTTACCTTTTGAAATTGCATCTTGCATATACTTAGATAATTTTTTCTTATATTTTTTATAATAGAGTGAAAAATTATTAGCTAAATCTGTCTCATGAATTATTTGATGGTATTTATGAATATCTTTAAAGTACGAAGGTGTATCAAAAACTTCGATATTATTTTTGAATGATTTTATAAAGTATTCAAATGCTTCTCTTGATTTTTTTCCAAGAAGCTTCCAATGATCAGTTTTGTAAAAAATAAATTTAGGATCAAACAAAGGTCCTTTTTTTGTTTCTGCTAACATTTCATCACTAGAGTAATGAACTGTTGCTGTATCATAATTATCTTTTTTGATTAAAATTTTAGCAAGGAGAGCAACATCTTCTACCGATCTTCCAAAAACACCAATGTGATCTAATTTTTCAGAGGTTTTTAGAACACCATTTCTACTAATCAAACCATAACTAGGCTTATAACCAACAACTCCACAATAAGATGCAGGTCTTATAACTGAACCTCCTGTTTGTGATCCAATTGCAAGCGGAGCCATAAAAGAAGCTACTGCTGCTGCAGATCCACTAGATGATCCACCTGGGGTTCTAGAATAATCATGAGGATTTGTAGTTTTTGAAGGACCTAAAAATGCCAATTCCGATGTTGCTGTTTTACCCATTATAATTGCTCCAGCAGATATTAATAGATCAACTATTTCAGCATTTTGAGAATATGATTTCCCTTTTCTTATTGATGTTCCACATTCTGTAGGCATATCAACAGTTCCAACAATATCTTTTACCGCAACTGGTATTCCATGAAGTGGGCCGAGTGGTTTACCTGATTTCCTATGTTCATCAGCCTCTGATGCCTTTTCTAGTAAAAGTTTTTTATCTAAATGCGCCCATGCTTTTACGTCTTTTTCAAATTTATTTACTCTGTCTATATAAATTTTACATAACTCTACTGATGTAATTTGTGCTTCTTTAATTTTTACAGCAAGTTCTTCAACTTTTAATGAAAAAACATCTGTCATTTTCTTTTATTGTGCAAATAAAGTTTCCGGTAACCAAAGCGCTATTCCTGGGAACATATACATTAAAAACATCGCAAATATTACAATTGCTAAAAATGGCATTATTCCTCTGAATATATCCATAAGTTCAACATTAGATTTTTGAACTCCTTTTAAATAATAAGCCGACATAGCCATGGGTGGGGTTAAAAATGATGTTTGTAAATTTAAAGCAATTAACATTGCAAAGAAATATGGATTAACACCAAATACTTCTAACAAGGGTAAAAATATTGGAACAAAAATAATCAAAATTTCAGTCCATTCTAAAGGCCATCCTAGAAGAAAAATAATTATTTGAGTGATAATTAAAAACTGCCAAGTCGTAATATTTATAGAAGTAAAGAAGTGTTCAAAAACCTCGTGTCCCCCCAAATAAGAAAACACCGATGAAAAAGTCCAGGAACCAATAAACAACCACATGATCATTGCAGTTGTTTTAGCTGTTAAAAAAACAGACTCTTTAAAGTTTTGCCATTTAAGTGTTTTATAAAACCAAGATAAAAGTATTGCCCCAAAAGCTCCTGCTGCAGCTGCTTCTGCTGGAGTTGCAATACCTGCCAAAATAGTACCTAATACAAGCATAATTAAACCAAACAGTGGAACAAAAGAAACCAAAACTTCTTTTAAAATTTCACCAGTTGGTGGAATATCTTCTTTTGGAGGTCTAGGTGCAATAGATGGATTTAACCACGCTCTAAATACTGCATATGCAATGTAAAGACCTGCTAAAAGTAGACCTGGAAATATCGCTGCTGCAAAAAGTCTTAATGGTGATAGTTGGGCTATTACTGAATAAACAATAAGCATAATACTCGGTGGAATTAAAATTCCTAAACATCCACCAGCGCAAATAATTCCTGACGCAAATTTTTTATCATAACCTGCTTTAACCATTGCAGGCCATGCTAACAGTCCCATCAAAGTTACAACAGCACCAATAATTCCTGTAGCTGTCGAAAATAATGTACAAGTAATTAGTGCAGCTACCGCCATTGAAGCTGGAAGTCTATGTGCGGCCAATCTAATCGCAAAAAATAGTTTAGCTACGATCCCTGCTCTTTCAACTAGATATCCCATGAATAAAAATAAAGGCACAGCCGTAAGAACGTTGTTGTCCATAACAGTATAAGTATTTTGAACAAACAATTGGAATATACGATTATCGAAAATGTGCTCCATCATTGTTGCATCGTAATAAGCAAAATATCCAAAGCCTATTCCCATAGCCATTAAAGTGAAAGCAATCGGGAAACCTAAAAGAACTGCAAACAAAAACATACCCATCATTAAAATTGCAATTTCTGGATTTGTTAAACTAAATAACATTTTTTTTGTCCTCTTCTTGAGCTGTTCTCATTAAAACTTGTTCTGTTTCTTCAGCAACGACCATTCGTGCTGGCCATTGTCCTGTTTGAATACATATAATAGATCTAAATACTTCACTGATGCCTTGAATAATTAATAAAACACCTGCAGCTGGTATCATCGATTTAACCATATAAATTTGGATTTGAGCTGGACTACTCCAACTAGTCTCTTTTATTTTCCAAGCAAGCGCAGCATATTCATATCCATAAAAAGCTAACGCGATCACACCTGGAAAAAAGAAAATAAAGTATAAAACTAAATCAATCCAAGCCTGAGTTTTTTGACTAAATAATCTGTAAATAACGTCACCTCTAACATGTGATTCTGTAGCTAAACAATATGCGCCTGACATCATTAAAATTGCACCATACATCTGCATACTAAAATCAAAGTTCCAAAGTGTAGGTGAATTAAAAACATAAGCCATAACTACTTCATAAACAGTTCCTCCCATTAAAACTACTATGCACCAAGAAAAAGCTTTCCCCATTGATGTGCTGAGAGTATCTGCAAATTGTATAAATGACTTCATATCAAAGAAATATATTAAAATACGTGTAAAAAAAAGGGGGTTTTTAAACCCCCTTTTAAATTTATTTTAAAGTTAATTAGATTTTAACTTTTTCGATTGGACCAAACTCATTTTCATAAGCTAATTTGTAGTTCGGTTGATTCATCAACAGATACTTCATAGTTCTCTTAGCGTATGCTTTTTGTGAGTCTACTACTTTTTTGAAGAAAGCATCTTTAGCAGAAAACTCTCCTACAACTTTATCCCAACCTTTTAATTGTTCTGCTAGGATAGCATCAGACGTTTGGTAAACATTAACCTTATGCTCATTCATCAACTTAGCAAGGTCAGTTGAATATCTAACCAATGCTTTAAAGTAGTTATCTGAGTTTGCAGCATAAGCAGCATTTCTCAAGATAGCTTGATGTTCAGGTGAAAGGCTGTTTAGTCTCTTAGTGTTCATAGGAATTTCAAACATTTCCTGAGATTGGTGGAAACTTCCTAAGTGATAGTGTTTAGAGACGTCTTGCATTCCAAACTGTGAGTCTGATGTTGGGTTGTTAAACTCAGCAGCATCAATCAAACCAGTTTTCATTGCTGGTTGGATTTCACCACCTGGTAACTGTCTTACAACCATTCCCATAGCAGTTAAAACGTTAGTCGCTAGACCAACAGTTCTATACTTCATACCTTTAACATCAGATACTTTAGTTACGTTCTTTTTGAACCAACCAAAAGGCTGTGCAGGCATTGGCATATGGAAGAAACCTGTGTAATTAAATCCTACACTTTTTACAGCTTCTTCATATAATGCTCTTCCTCCACCATACTCCATCCATCCCATAACTTCTTGAGATGACATTCCATATGAAGGACCTGTTCCAAAAAGAGATGCAGCAGGGTTTTTTCCGTACCAGTATGCTGTCACCCAGTGACCCATATCTACTACTCCGGAACTAACTGCTTGACCAATTTCAGAAGTTTTTACAACTGCTCCAACTGGTTGCACATCAATTTTTAATTTACCACCTGACATGTCACTAACCATTTTCGCATAGTCTGAAGCCATTTCGAAAAATATGTTAGCACCTGATGGCCAAGCAGCTTGCATTTTTAAAGTAACGTGACCGTCACCTAAAGCAATGTTTGGCATAGCCACTGCTGCTGCTGTTGCTGCACCAGTTGCTGCCGCTGCTTTGAAGAACTTTCTTCTTGAAGGAGTTTTAGAACTCTTCAAAGATTTCTTATTCTTAATCATTTATTCTCCTCTAGTTAATTAACTTGGCGAGCACTAAAACATATTTTTACATTAGAGTCTTTCTAAAAAGTGACCTAGAATGGGTTAAATAGGATTTTTTTACAATTATAAGTAGAATTTAAAACTTAAATTAATTTATTATTTTCGTAAATACAGCACTTTTCAGCTGGTATATGAAGTTTGATTTTTTCACCTGAAATTTCAGTTTCTCTATTAACCTTAGACTTAATTTCAAAATTATCCATTCTTGCAGTAATCAATTTGTAATTTCCAAAATCTTCAACTTTTTGAACATTTACATCAACAAGATTTTCACTTTGATTTTTTGCAATTTTAATAAACTCAGATCTAATTCCTAATTTTATATTTTTACTTTTTAAATTAGACAAATTTGTATTCGTCTTAATTATTGTATTATTTATTTTAACAGTATTTTCTGAAGTTGCTTCACTATCAAATAAATTCATAGCAGGAGAACCAATAAAGTAACCAACAAAAGTTGTATTTGGTCTTTCAAATAATTCTTTAGGTGAACCTGTTTGTACAACTTCTCCTTCGCTCATCACAATTATATTATCTGCAAATGTCATGGCTTCGTTTTGATCATGTGTTACATAAACTAAAGTTGTTTTGTATTGTTCGTTTATTTCTTTTAGGTTTCTTCTCAATCTAAATTTTAAATCAGGATCAATAACAGTCAAAGGCTCATCCATTAAAACTGCAGCAACATCTTCTCGTACCAAACCTCTTCCTAAAGATATTAATTGTTTTTGATCTGCTGTTAATTTTCGTGCAGGAGAGTTTAAAAAAGATTTTAAATTTAAAGTTTCTGCAACAGAATTAACTCTTTCATCTATTTTAGCTTTTGAAAAATCTCTACACTTTAATGGAAAAGCAAGATTTTCAAAAACTGTCATGGTGTTATAAATTACTGGAAACTGAAAAACTTGAGCAATATTTCTTTCTTCTGTTTTTAAATCTGTAACATCTTTATCATCAAATAATATTTTTCCAGCTGATGGTCTTACTAATCCAGAAACAATATTTAACATCGTTGTTTTTCCACATCCAGAAGGACCTAAGATTGCATATCTATTTCCATTCTCCCAAGTCATCGAAAATGGATTTAATGCATAAACTGGATTTGGATCATTTGGATTGTAAGAATGTGAGATATTACTTAAATCAATTTTAGCCATTGCTTCCTCCAAATGGTGAGGATGCTAATTTACCATCAGCAGCAAAGGCATAAGCTCTATCTATTTTAAAATCTATTTTAATCTTGTCATGAATTTTAAAATTCAAAACCTCTTCTATAGAAATAATAATTTTTATAGTTCCTCTTTTTAAATGGAGTAAAGTTTCAGAACCACTAATTTCAGCAAGCTCAACTTCAAATTCATGACCATTTTCATTAAGTTCAATATCTGAAGATCTTAAACCAATCTTTAGTCCGCTATCTGTTAACTTTGATAGATGATTGGGCGCTTTTATTTCAATACCTTCAAATTTTATTTGCTCATTAGATATTTCTGCTTCAATAATATTCATAGGTGGGTCGTTAGAAATTTCAGCAACTTTTAAAGAACTTGGGTTCTCAAATATTTCTTTTGCTGGACCTACTTGTAGCACTTTGCCTTCATCTAGAACAATTACTTCTCCATTTAATTCCATGGTTTCTCTTGGGTCTGTAGTAGAATAAATTAAGATAGTTTCATCAGCTAAACCTTTTGAAAACAAACTCTTAAATTCCTCTCTAAGCTGTTCTCTCAATTTGTAATCTAAATTAACTAAAGGCTCATCTAGCAATAATATTTTAGCATTTTTAACTAATGATCTTGCTAAAGAGACACGTTGTTGCTGACCACCAGATAGCTCCTGAATTTTTCTGTTTTCATAGCCAACTAACCCAACTGATTTTAAAGATTCCATTACTTTATTTTTGATTTCTTCATTATCGATTTTTCTTTGTCTCAAAGGAAACGCAATATTTTCAAATACATTTAAATGAGGATAATTAATAAATTGTTGATAAACCATAGCTACATTTCTTTGCCAAACTGGAACCTTTAAAAAATCCTTACCATCAAATTCGATAGCACCACTGTCTGGAGTTAAAAGTCCAGCTATAGTTTTTAATAAAGTTGTTTTACCTGATAAAGTTCTTCCAAGAATTGTGTACAAATTCCCCTCTTTAAAATTAAAAGACACTTCGTTTAGGTGATACTCTTCACTTGGTTTATATGTTAAGTTGTTAGCAATTAAATTCATTATTTAATTGCTCCTGATAGATTTCCTTTAGATAGATATCTCTCAACTATGAAGGCTACTATAATTAATGGTGCAACTGAAACCAGAGCAGATGCTGACAAACTCCACCATGGAGTAACAGATGAGTTCAGCGCAACAATTTTAACTGGCAATAACTGTACTTCTGTGAAAGTTAAAATGAACGCAAAGAAAAAATCTATCCATCCAAAAATAATACAAAACATACCAGCAACAATTAACCCTGGTATTGAATTAGGTAGCACCACTTTTAAGAAAGCTTGATAAGGATTACATCCATCAATCAAAGCTGTTTCATCAATTTCTCTTGGAACTTTATTAAAGAAATCAACCATAATCCAAACTGCAATAGGCATCAGTAAAACAATATAAACTACAATCAATCCTATGAGGCTATCTAATAAATTAATTGAACTTAAAAATAAGAAAAATGGAATTGATAAAACAATTGGTGGCATAATTCTTTGAGAAATAAAGAAAAATGTAATGTCATTATTTTTTACAAAGCCTGCTTTAAAGGTGTATCTGGATAAAGCATAAGCTGACAATGTGCCAAGAATTATACTAATTAAACTTGCAGTACAGGTTACAAATAAACTATTGAAATAAGGTTCTACTATATCAACTCCACCTTTAGCTGGAGATTTTATCAAAACTTTCCAACCCTCTAAATTAGGTTCAAAGTCTACCCATGGTATATACGTAACTCCACCATTTACAGATTGAAAATCTTTAAACGATGTAGTTAAGGCCCAAAGAAAAGGAGCAACAACAAAGACTGCCCAAAAGACAATAAAAAAATATTTTAAAAATGTATAAAGCTTGCTCATAATTTATTCTTTTAAAAGTAATTTAGTTAAAACCTTTGCAATAATTGTTAAACTTATGATCATAATAATTAAGTAAGTAAAAGACATCGAAGCTGCGTATCCCATTTGAAACTCTCTTAATCCTTTAATAAAAATATAAAAACTTGACGTTTCTGTAGAGGTACCTGGCCCTCCTGATGTTAGTACATAAACGGTATCCATAATTTTTGATGCCTCAATTAATCTAATAATTATTGCACCAATTGATATAGGCGCCATTAGTGGGAAAGTTACATAAATAAATTTTCTTACTGGACTAGCTCCATCAATTGCAGCAGCCAAAAATGGTTCTTTAGGTAATGATAATAAACCTGCTAATAAAAGTAGAAACATAAATGGTGTCCACTGCCAAACCTCAACTATAATTACTGTAAATTTAGCTAAAGCTGGATCTGTTAGCCATTTCGGAGATAAACCAAAATTAGATAAAATATCATTAACTGGCCCCAAAGATTCATGAAAAAAAGTTCTCCAAATAACAGTCATGATAACCGGGGTTGTCATCATTGGGACTAAAAATAAAACTCTAAAAAATCTTTTAAATTTTATGTCTTTCCAAACCATATGTGCAAGAGCAAATCCAATCACATACTGCAGAATTACTGTTGTAACAGACAAAAAACTTAATCTAAAAAAAGATTCCCAAAATCTTGGGTCATCAGTAAAAAGTCGTATATAGTTTTCTATACCTATAAAATCCAAACCTGGATTATAACTATTCCATCCAGATAAACTTAGTCTAACTACAAAAATAATTGGAAAGATTAAAATTCCAATAAGTACAAATAGACCTGGAAACAAAAAGAAATATTTATGCTTAAAGTTCATTTATAAAGTTGGATTATATTATTTTTTTTATATGTGGCCATTTTAATAAATGGCCACATAATTTAAGTATTATTATAGTTGGTTATCTTCCATTTTAACACCAACAGCGTAGGCATCTCTTACTGCTTTTTTACCTACTCTGCTTACAATTGCTTCCCACTCTTTAGCAACTTCGTCTAATGCTTCTTGAGGAGACAATTGTCCTGCTAAAGCTTTAGAAGTTCCTGTAGCGACAGCACTTGTAAACTCAAATACACCTGGAACTCTTAGAGGGAAAACTCTATTTTGACTTTTCTCCATATCTAAAAGTGTTTGAGTGTAACTGTTAGCGATCTCTGGATCCCAACCCATACTATTAATATAAATATTAGGGTCGAAGTCAGAGTTTTTGAAAGGGTTAACACCAAATCTACCAATTGCTAAGTCAGCTTGGTGGTTTGCTCCGTTTGAGAAGAAGCAAAGATAATCAAATGCCATATCTTTTACTTTACTTTTCTTAGCAACACCAACTGCCCAACCCCAAACAATATAAGGAGCTTGGTTGTATTGGTTTTCCCAACTATTTGTAACTCTGTTCCAAACTTTGTTAGCACCTGGAAGAGGAGCTGCACCTACTTTATTTTTAATAGGGCTGTCATCTTGCATCGCTGCAATAAATGCATCATCCCATGAAAAACTAAATAAAGTTTGTCCACCACCAAATGATCCAATTTCATCACCTAGACCAAAGTTAGTTCCCCCTGGAGGAACATATTTAGTAGCCTCAACCCAATCAGTTAAAGCTTCAACGAAACCTGGATTATTAATGTTTGGTTTCATAGTTTCTAAATCAAAAAAGAAACCACCCGGAGTTCTTGGATTTTTAGCATATGCAACTGATCTGCTGAAAAAAGCTGCGAACATTAAGTCGTCTTTTTTCATAACTTCAGCTGAACCATATTCTAACTCACCATCTCCGTCCCAGTCCCAACCATTAAAGAATTTTGCCATCTCAGCATATTCTTTCCAAGTTGTTGGAACTTTTAGATCTTTTCCTGTTTCTGCTTTATATTTTTTTTGCATTTCAGGATTGTCAATGACGTCTTTTCTGTATTTTAGATAGTGTCTGTCACCATCAACTGGATACTGGTACATAGTTCCATCCCAAGATGATACACCCATATGAGATTTAGTTACGTCTTTCATCTCTGTTGAGTTCATATACTTCTTAGGAACTGGTGCTAAATATCTTTTCCAGTCATTGATAAAGTTAGAAAATCCAAACACAATATCGTAAGGTGCTTGTCCAGCTTGAAAAGGAACCATTGCTTTAGAATACAAATCACCTGCTGGTGTATGAGTAACTTCAACTTTAGCTCCAGTTAATTTTTCAAACTGTTCAGCATGAAGAGCTGTAGGCTCTCCCATTACTGGAATTGCGTGAGTATTTATTTTAAGAGTTTTTCCTTTGTAATTTTTCTTAGACATTTCCTCATAAGAACAATCACCTGGAATATCTCCTGTTGCCTTGATATGTGGAAATTGATCACTCCACTTATCAGCATATGCCATAGGGCTAAATATCATCATACTTGATATTACAGCCGTTAAGCAGGTTTTTATTATTTTCATTATCACCTCTCTTTTTTTTTTATGGAACTAAAACAGCTCGTCCCTTAACCTTACCATCGTTAAGATCATGAAGCGCTTTATTAGCATCGTCTAAACTATACTCCTGCATAGAGAGCTTAACTTTACCTCTGTCAGCTAACTCCATTAATTCATATAATTCAGACCACGTTCCCACTAAATTACCTACAATTGTTTTCTCAGAAATAATTAAATCAACTGCAAGTGATTTAATTTCTTCTCCATATCCAACTATGTAGTAAAAACCACCATTGGAAGTCATTTGAATTCCCATGGCAGTAGATCCTTTTTCACCTACGAAATCAATTACAGCTTCAGAACCTTTTCCTTTTGTTAGTTCTTGAACTTTTTCAATTTCGTTTCCATCAATTAAAACTCCGTGGTCACCACCAAGTTCCATTGCATGTTTCAATGCTGCTTCAGATTTTTCAACAATAATAATATCTGCTGCACACATAGCTTTTAAACATTGAATAGCGATGTGACCTAAACCTCCTGCACCAATAATTGTACAGCTCTGACCAGGCAGCAAATGTCTTGTTGCTTTTTTTACCACTCTATAAGCTGTAAGACCTGCATCTGAAAAAGGTGCAACATCTTTGGGCGCTAATACTTTTGGAAGTTTAATTAGATTTCTAACGCTAGTTTTTAATAGTTCAGCGTAGCCACCTTCTTTAATACTTAATCCAGGAAATGCGCCTGCTTCAGCATGCATATCATTACCTCTTCTACAATCTAAACAAGTTCCTCCTGTTCCAGAAATAAGTGGGTGTAATATTACAGGATCACCCTTTTTAAATTCAGTAACGTCTGAACCTACATCTTCTACCCAACCAGCATTTTCATGTCCCATTACGCATGGTAATAATTTTCCATCTGGATCTTGGATGTGTTTCCATACTCCTTCAATAATATGTAAATCAGTTCTGCAAACTCCTGCAGCACCAATTTTAACTATAACGTCTGACGCCTTTTCAATTTTAGGATCTGGCATCTCCTCACCTGTGACCCAGACCTTTTCTTTCATTTCAGGGTCATATTTATGCAAAACCTGTGCTTTCATTATTATCTCTCCTTTAATATTTCAGTAACACTATTAAAGTTCTGATATAGAATGGAGTCAACGGCATCTTTATATGTACAAAAAGTTAACAATTACAACCTGTGGTTGGTTGTTGTATCTAAAAAAACAAATAAACTTTTAAAATGTCAAACTTAAGTCACTCAAACAGCGAACTTAGAAATATCCTACATAAAAGGAATATGAGCTCTTATGAGATGGGAAAAGATATTAATGAAAGTTGGTTGAGATGTATCAGTGAAGGCCTTGATCCGTTTAATGATCCTAAACAAAGTGTAATTTCATCAATCGAATTAAAAGAGATAAAAGAGCGAAATGAATCTATCAGAAGAATAATTATTCCTGAACTAGAACTTTTATATTCCCAAATAGCAGGAACAAATTTTATGGTGGCTTACTCAGATGAGAAAGGATTAGTCTTAGATACAATTTATGACAAATCTTGTTTACAAACTGACGTTGGTAAAACAGTAATACCAGGTTCAATTTGGGCAGAAAAAATTTGTGGAACAAACGGTCTTGGATTATCTGTTGAACTAAAAAAACCAACTATCGTTTCGGGTAAAGAACACTTTTTTACTGCTCACGAAAATATTTCGTGCTTTGCAAGTCCAATCATAAATTATGACGGTAAAATTATTGGTATTATTGATGCTTCAACAGACTCAATGTCCAGAGAACAACATACGCTAGCTTTAGTAAGACTTGCAACTAGAAGTATCGAAACAAAATTGTTTATTAAAAAGTTTGAAAACGAATTAATTATTTCTTTTCACCCAAGAAAAGAATATCTAACTACAACTAGTGTTGGGATGCTGGCAATAAATGGGGATGGATTAATTGTGGGTGCAAATAACAATGCAAAAATTATGCTTAATGGACTAGTTGATTTAAAAAATGAAAATTTTAACAAAATTTTTACAAGTTCTTTTTCATCAATTGCATCAGATATCTTAAATAATAAAACTCTAAAGATAACAGATCATTTAGGTTCATCTGTTTTTGTTGTCAAAAGTCAAAATTTTAAAGAAAGTAAATTTATAGAAACTGGTAAACAAAACAAAACTTACGCTTGTAAAAATTGTGAGGATACAAAAATTAAAAGAGAAAAATGTATTCTAATTAGATCAACTTTTAGTGAGACTAATAATATTTCTGCAGCATCAAGAAAATTAGGTGTATCTAGAACTACAATTTATAAGCATCTAAATTAATTATTTTTTAATAAAAAATATAAATAAGAAGTTAAAGATGTAACTAGCACAAAAGACATTGCTAATTGAAATGAAGCAATTTCAGAATAATTTAAACTTAATCCTAAATCTATAATAAGGCCGATTATCCATTGCAGAAAGAAGGCACCTATAAATATTAATAAATTATAGGAAGTTAGAGCCTTACCTGCATTAGATATTGAAAAAGCCATACCAACTGCTGGTTGGATTAAAGACAAAAATACAGCTGAAACTATAAATAATGCCCAATGAATTGACTCTGTATTTGGACCTAGATAAATAATTACACCCAATACCAATAAACTTAATGGTGATCCATATTTCAACAATCTGATTGCATCATGAACGTTCTTAGAAAATTTCGGAACAAAATAGCCCCATATTAAAAATGATAACAGCGTAAAAAAATAAATTAAAAATAAACCTTTTGCACTTTCTTCTGGTGTGTACCCAGAAACTTTTATCATCCAAGGACCAGCCCATAGTGTTTGGATAGCAAATAATCCTCCCGTACTAAAAAAACCCATCGGAATAACACTTTTGAAGAATTTATTTTGCCAAACAATACTCAATTTTGCATCATCACTTCTCTGATTACCTTTTGAAGTCCACTGAGGAATAAAAATAATTATCAAAATTATACAAACCAAAGTTATGAAAGCTAAAAGAAAAAATATATTTCTCCAACCGATGATAGGTAAGAAAAATTGAACTGGTAAACTTGATGACAACATACCAATTGCACCAACCATTAACATCCATGAGTTTGCACGTTGTTGAGTTTCATCTTGATACCAAATCCGATAAGCAGTCAAAGGCCCCATTAAACAAGCTCCAACACCAACTCCTATAATTATTCTAGATACTAAAAGAGTTAAAAAATTCTGAGCGAGAGCAAATATTAATAAACCAACAATGGTTAATGATAAAAAGTATGAAACAATTTTTCTTGGACCTCTCATGTCTAGCATATAACCTAATGGGATTTGTACACTTGCAAATCCAAGAAAATACCCGCCTCCTAATAATCCAAGCTCTCCTGCAGAAAGATTAAATTCATTTACTAATTCAGGTGAAATTGTTGCAGTTATTGCTCTTAAGAGAGTAGAAATAAAATACCCTAAAGCAAAAACTAAAAAAATTATAATAGCTTTTGATTTAGCTAGAACAGGTTTATTCATTAAAATTTAGTTAACTTTATTAACGCAATTACCAGTTCTAAAAAATTCTTCTATATTGTCTATCGCTAAATTTCCCATTGCAATTCTAGTATCTTTTGTAGCGCTTCCTAAATGAGGCAAAACAAAAACACTCGGGATTTTTAAATAACCAGGATTTAAGTTTGGTTCATTTTTATAAACATCTAATCCTGCTGCATAAATTTTTCTTCTATTCAATGCATCAATCAAAGCTTCATCATCAACTATATCACCTCGAGCAACATTTGTTATCACAGCACCTTTAGGGAAGAACTCAACTGTCTCTTTATTTATTAGGTTTTCTGTTTCTTTTGTAGCTGGGCAACAGATAGATAAAACATCTGAAACTGAAAAAAGACTTTTTATACTGTCATGATAAATTGCACCCTGCTCTTTATCTTCACTTAATTTTGAACGATTATGATAATGAATAACCATGCCTAAAGATTTAGCAATATTTGCAATTTTTTGACCGATACGACCCATACCTAAAATTCCTAGTCTTGTTCCTGTTAACTGTTTTCCAATTAAATAATCTGCGGACCATTTCCATCCACCCTCTCTAGCAGACTCAATTCCTTCTGACGCTCTTCGACAAGCTCCTAATATAAGTAATATTCCTATCTCAGCTGTAGCATCTGACAAAACTTCTGGGGTATTAGTGACAGCAATACCTCTCTTTTTAGCAGCATCTAAATCAATGTTTCCAAAACCAACTGCAAAATTTGAAATTATTTTAATACTATCTGGAAGTTTATTTATTGTATCAGCATCTAATTTTTCAGTTAAAGATGATAAAATTCCATCACATCCTTCACTCATTTCAATAATTTTTGATTGTGAATAAAGTTCATCATTAGAATTAAATTTAGCTTCAAATAATTTTGATGCTTTATCTTCGCTCTCTCGGATCAGTCTTCTAGTAATTAAAATTTTTTTCATAAAACCCCCTATTTTAAAATTTCAGGTTTGGGACCGCCTGTGTACCAATCCAAAACTTCAATTGTATGTAAAATTGGGACTTTAGTACCATGAGAAATTTGGGTAATACAACCAATATTTCCTGTTGAAATAAAATCAGGATTTAAACTTTCTATATTATTTACCTTATTTTTTAATAGTTGTTTTGCAATTTTTGATTGTAAAATATTATAAGTTCCAGCTGATCCACAACAAATATGTCCTTCAGGAATTTCCATTATTTCATTATCAGTCTTTTCAAGTAATGAAATTGGTTGTGAATGAACTTTTTGACCATGCTGCATTGAACATGCAGAGTGATAAGCAACTTTATATTTCTTTCCTTTTGATTTTATATTTAGTTTTAAACTTTCAAAAATATATTCTGAAATATCTCTGGTGAGATCTGATATGACTTTAGCTTTTTTACTTAACTCTTTGTCATCTCTAAAAATAAAACCATAATCTTTAATGGTAGTACCACAACCCGATGTATTAGATAAAATTGCATCTAAATTACCCTTTTGATGTTCTTCATACCAAGTATTTATGTTATTTTTGAAATCTTGGTGGGCATCTTCTTCTTTTCCAAGATGATGGTTTAAAGATCCACAGCAACGAATTTTTTTTGGCACCACAACCTCAACTCCATGTCGATTTAGTAATCTTATTGTGGCTTCATTAATTTGTGGCGAAATTTCTTTTTGAACACATCCAGTTAGCAGAGCAACTCTTGCGATTTTTTTCTTTCCTATAGCTTTATAAATTTCTTTATTAGGTAAAGTTTTTTTTGGAAAAGTAGTTGGCATTAATTCAATCATGTCTTTAATCTTTGTAGGCATTAAGAATTTAAATGGCATTACGAATTTAACAAAAAAACTTGAGAGTCTAAATACTTTAACATTTGGTAAAGTGATTGATAAAAAATATCTAATTAGTTTATCAAAAAAAGATCTCTCATAATTTTTTTCAATATATTTTTTTCCATGATCAATTAAATGCATATAATTTACACCGGCTGGACATGTGGTCATACAGCTGTAACAAGAAAGGCATCTATCTATATGTTTAACGACTTTTTCAGTTGGTTTCTTATTATTTTCCAACATATCTTTAATAAGGTAAATTCTTCCTCTTGGACCATCTAATTCATCTCCTAAAATTCCATAAGTTGGACATGTTGCGTTACACATTCCACAATGAACACATTTTTTAAATATTTTCTCAGAAGATTGATTATCTTTATCTTTGAGTTGTGTTTCTGAAAAATTTGTTTGCATTAAAAATCCTTATACATTTTACCTGGGTTAAATATTCCTTTTGGATCAAAGCTTTCCTTAATCTTTTTGGAAATCATTAGTTTAGTATCATCAATAGTGAAAATTTTTTCTGAAAAATCAAACTCCTCTGATTTCTTGATTATTGTTACATATCCATTATTTTGAAGGATCATTTTTTTTACTTCTTTTAACTTATCATCATCTTTTCCAGGAACCTCTATCCAGAATAGTGATCCAGACCAATCTATAAAATACTTAAATTTATTTTTTATATTGTTCATTACTTTTTCACAGTTAGCTGGAGGTACAACTGCTCGAAGTAAATTATTTTTTGTCTCAGAAAATAATTGTAAACTATTTACACTTTTCCAAAAAAGAGGAGATTGATGAGGATCTAAATTAGAAGTTTTATATTTTTTTAAATTTAACTCATTTGAAATATCTTTAATTCGCTCTTTTATTGAATTTTTATCACCTTCAACTCTTAAAGCAAAAAATGAACCTTCTTGATCTAAATCATTAAATTTAAATGCTTTACTTTTATTTAAATCAAATTTTTTATTTTGTGGCTCGTCAGGAATAAAAACTGCACCTGAAATTTCGTTACTCGAGCTAAGCACCTTTTGAAATAATTCTGAGATAACCTTTGAATCATTTTCATAAATAACAATTGTATTTTGTGAAGGCTTCTTTGCTGAAATTTTTAAAGTTATTTCAGTTAATGCCACCAATGTTCCAAAGGATCCACTGACTAATTTAGATAAATCATAGCCTGTAACATTTTTTACAACAGTTCCACCTGATTTAATTATATCTCCTTTGCCATTTACACCTCTGAAACCTAAAACAAAATCTCTAACGCTGCCTGACTTAAATCTTCTAGATCCTGCAAAATTACAGGCAACACAACCACCTACAGTTCCTTTGCTTGATTTTCCATTTTTGATGTAACCAAAATCAGTTGGTTCAAAAGAAAGCTCTTGATTATTTTTTTCTAAAGCGGTCTCAACATCCTCAAGTAAAGTTCCTGGTTTTACTTTAATATAAAGTTCCTCTGGTAAATACTCGATTATTCCATTTAAACTTGATAAATCTAAACTTTTAGCAGCCTGGACATTGTAACCTATAAATTTTTTTGTATTTGCTCCATGAATATCAATTGGAAGTTTCTTTTTGTAAGCTTCTTTAATTATATTTGAAACTTCAAGTTCGCTTTTTGGTAACAAGTGATTAGAATCTTGGAAGATCTGGGAATTTTTCTTCTCCTCGGTGAACATGAACCCTTCCTTCCTCAGCACATTTTCTTAAAATTGGGTAAACTTTTCCAGGATTTAAGAGATTTTTTTCATCTAAACATTTTTTAATATTAAGCTGTTGCTGGATATCAATATCATTAAAAGCCTCACACATTAATTCTCTTTTTTCTATTCCAATTCCGTGCTCACCAGATAATGCACCTCCCATTCTCACACACGCCTTTAAAATTTCAGCCCCAAACTCTTCAGTTCTTCTCAACTGTTCTTTATCACTGCCGTCAAAAAGAATTAAAGGATGTAGATTTCCATCCCCTGCATGGAAACCATTTGCAACCCCTAAATTATATTTTTTTGATAATCTGCTTATTTCTTTAAGTATGACAGATAATTTTCCTCTAGGAATTGTTCCATCCATACAATAGTAATCTGGTGCCATTGCACCACAAGCTGGGAATGCAGCTTTTCTTCCAGACCAAAATCCTAATCTTTCTTTTTCTGATTTACTTAATTTAAAACTATTCGATTTATTTTTTTCAGCAATTTCTTTTATTTTTTTAAATAGTTCATCCACCTCAGACTTTGTCCCATCTAATTCAACAATCATTAACACTTCAGCATCCATTGGGTATCCTGCATGAACAAATTTTTCTGTTGCATCTATTAATGCTTTATCCATAATTTCCATTCCAGCCGGTACAATACCGTTGGAAATAATATCTGTTACGCAATTTCCTCCATCTTCAATTGTTGGAAAACCAATTAAAGCTGCTTTTACTGTTTGTGGATTTTTCAAAATTTTTACAGTTACTTCAGTAATTACCCCCAGTAATCCTTCTGAACCACATATTAATCCTAATAAATCATATCCCTCTTGATCTAAAGTTTTTCCACCTAATCTACAAATAGTCCCATCCATCATGACCATTTCAACACCCAGTATATTATTTGTTGTTGTTCCATATTTAAGTGAATGAACACCACCAGAGTTTTCAGCAACATTTCCACCTATAGAACAAGCTAGTTGGCTTGAAGGGTCTGGTGCATAATAATATCCTTTATGTTTAACTGCATGAGTTATAGACAAGTTAGTGACACCAGGTTGCGTAACAACACATTTATTTTCAAAATCGATATCTAAAATTTTATTAAATTTTCCTAAACCTAATATAATGGCATCATTTAATGGTAAGGCTCCACCAGAAAGACCAGTGCCTGCTCCTCGTGGAATAACTTTTATATTTTCTTGATGACAATATTTTAAAATTTCACTAACTTCCTCTGTGTTTTCAGGAAGCACTACTGCTAAAGGCAGATTCTTATATGCTGCTAATGCGTCTGTTTCATAGGGTTTAATCTCATCGAATTCACTTAAAACATTTTCTTTTAAAGTGAATTTTTTTAGATTTGATACAATAGTTTCTTTTTTACTTACTATTGACCTATCAACTTTTGGTAAAGCTATTTCAGACATAGCTTAACCTAGCATTTTTTTGATGTTTTCCAATGCGTTAGAAATGTTATCCTGTGATGCAGCAAAGCTAAATCTTACGTAATCTTTACATGTTTTTCCAAATGCTGTGCCTGGGACAATAGCAACACCAGCTTCATGCATAGCTTTTTTACAAAACTCAGACCCATCCATTCCAGTTCCTATAACTTTTGGAAATGCATAAAATGCTCCACCTGGTAAACTGCATTCTACTCCGGGAAGACTATTCAGTCCTTCATGAATTAATTTTCTTCTTTGAGTAAATTTTTCCATCATCAAATCAATTGAATCGTCTGGTCCATCTAACGCTGCTATTCCTGCAAATTGAGCCGCAGCGTTAACACAAGAAACACTATTGATTAGTAATTTATTAATATGTTCAATTAAATTTTCAGGCCAAAAACTCCAACCTAATCTCCAACCTGTCATTGAGTAAGCTTTACTCCAGCCTTCTAAAACAATTAGTCTTTCTCTTAACTCTGGATAATTAAAAAATGTTGGCATTTCTTTATTATCAAATATTTGTCTACTGTAAATTTCATCACTTAAGATAGTAACATGAGGATGTTTTTTTAAACCCTCTGCTAATTTATCAATTTCAGATTTCTCAACAAAACTTCCAGTGGGATTGTTAGGATTGATTATAATTAACAATCTAGTTTTCTCAGTTATTAAAGATAAAATCTTATCCGCACTAAATTTTAAATCTTTATCTTCTGTTAAATCATAAGGTACAGCTGTAGAGCCTGTATAATTAATCATAGACTCATAGATAGGAAAAGCTGGTGTTGGATGAATAATTTCTGCTCCTGGCTCACCAAAACACTGTATCGCATAATGCATTGTTGGTTTACCACCTGGCATTATGGTAATTCTTTCTGGATCTACTTCAGTGTTGTATCTTTTCTTGATCCATCTAGTTACTGCTTGTCTACACTCTAAAATTCCATTTGAAAGTACATATCCATGGTGACCATCATCTAAAGCTTTTTTTGCAGCTTCAACTACATGTTTAGGTGTTTTAAAATCTGGTTGACCCAATCCAAGATGTATCATTGGGTTTCCTTGTGCTTCCAATTTTTTAGCTTCTGCTAAAACTGAAAAAGCACTTTCTGTTCCAAGTCTATTAAGTGATGCTGCTAGTTTCATAATAAAGTTGGAAAATATACATAAATTAAGTTGATTGTCTATTAAGATAAATTTTAATTTTCTTTATTTATCTTAACTTCTGTAGATTATTTTTGACGCGTTAAGATCTTTTACAGATTTACATCCCATCAAAATCATGTTTCTTCTAATTTCTTTTTGCATGTTCTCTAGCAATCTTTCAACACCTTTTTGCCCTCCAGCACCTAAGCTAAAAAGAAAAGCTTTTCCAAAACTACAAGCTGTTGCACCAGCAGCAAGAGCTTTTAAAACATGTGTTCCTCTTCTTACTCCACCATCTAGAATTATTTCTAATTTATCTCCTACCGCATCTGAAATTGCTTTAACTTGATCAAAAGGGGATCTCGATCCATCCAATTGTCTTCCACCATGATTAGATATCATTATTGCTGTACAACCTATATCAATTGCTCTCTTTGCATCTTCAACAGACATCACTCCTTTTAGTGCCATTGGTTTATTCCATTTTTTAATACAGTATTCTGCATCTTTCCAATTCATTGCAGGATCATATTGTTCATTAATATAATCCATTACTGATTTAGCTATGTTTGTTCCCTTATCAGTTTTGTTTTTGATATTTGCTAATTCAAATTTTTTGTTTGTAAAATATTTAAAAACCCAACCAGGTCTCATAGCAAAGCTTAATAAACTATCTAAGGTAAATTTAGGTGGGGTAGTAAAACCTGTTCTATGATCTCTTTCTCTATTACCTGCAACTAATGTATCAACGGTAATGCACATACCATCAAAATTTGCTCTACTACATCTATCTATTAAATCATCAGTGATTGATTTATCCTTATGAATATAAAGTTGAAAAAGTTTTGGACCACTAGAAACATTTGCAACTTCTTCGATTGAAAATGATGCCATCGTAGACATGCTATAAATCGTATTAAATTTTTCTGCTGCCCTAGCTGAAGCTTTATCGCCTTCTGGATCATACAAGCTTTGCATTGCTGTAGGAGACAAAAATAATGGCATATCAATTTTTCTCCCAAAAACTGTTGTGGATAAATCTGGTTCTCCAACACTATTCAAAATATTAGGAACTAAATCACAGTCGTTAAACGAAGCTGTATTTCTGTTTAAAGTTATCTCATCATCAGCACCTCCATCAATATAATGAAATATTGGAGCTGGTAATTTTTTTTTGGCTAATTTTCTAAAGTCATCAAAATTATAGCAATCATTTAAATTCATAAGAGTTTACTTAGAAGCTTTTAAAGAAATTAAACATATAACTATTTGCCCCAGGATTTTTACTTCCTAAACTTGCATTAGATATATGATTATATGAAAAACCAAATTGACTGCTCTCAGACATATCTAAAGAAATCTGTAATTCAGACTTAAATTCTAAGACGTGACCAAGATCTTTTCCATCACCTTCGTGATACAATCCTGGTGTAAAACTTGGATTAAAATTTAAAGATCCTATTTTATATTGTGCCTCTACTCCTGTGTAAACATAAGCTGCATTATCTGCAGTAATAAGAGCGCCTGTAATAGGTGATAAATTTCCCAAAAAAGTATCTCTGTTTAGGTTTTCATTTTGATGTTGAAAACCTATTAAAGTTGATTTTTTTCCATCATCACTAAAATCAAACATCCCTGTGTAAATATTAAACTCAGTATTTAAATCTCTGTTTTTGATTTCTTCTGCATTTAATGAAATCGTAAATGTTAGAAATGAAAATAAAATTAGTATTTTTTTTAGATACATTTTGGATTAATTTTTAAATTTCAGTTTTTTAAAGATTATTGCACCTCCAAGTAAAAATATCAATATTGGCAATATCCAAAGAATATAAGTGTTTTTATTTAAGCCGGGGTCATACAAAATCCACTCACCATATTTTTCCTTAAAAAAATCATAAATTTCATTTTCAGATAATCCTTCTTCAAGTTTTTTATCAACTAAAATTTTCATGCTATTTGCGAAATCAGAGTCTGAGTCGTATACTGATTGACCCTGACAAATTAAACATCTTAAATTTTTGGTAATGTTATTTCTTTCAAGCTGATCATCAGCAAATAATAAATTTGGGATTAATAATAAAATAATTAAAATAATTTTTAAAATTTTCATTTTATAATTGAGTTAATTTCGTTAATTAATTCTTCATTTAATGGTCCAATGTATTTTGCAACTATTTTGTTTTTATGTATCAAAAAAGTTTCTGGCACACCGTATGCTCCCCACTCTATTGAAATTGTACCGTCTTCATCTAATATTATTGTTTCGTATGGATTTCCCAATTTTGTTAGAAAATTTTGAGCATTATTAAAATTATCTTTATAATTTAATCCAATTAAAGTTACTTTATTGTTTTCACTTAATCTCATTAAATAAGAATGTTCTTGTCTACAAGGTACACACCACGAGGCCCATATGTTTAATATATAAAATTTATTTGAATTAAATATTTCTAATGAATTAACTTTTTCTTTGCTATCAAAGTTAATACTAGAAAAAATTGGAATATCTTTTTTTATTTCTGACTTAGGAGTGTAAATGTTTGTTTCTTGCAAACCTTTATAAAATATTAAAAAAATAATTATAAAACTTATTATTATTATTGAAGGTATTAATTTATCTTTCATATTTTCTTTTTGAAAAAACTTAATATTCCACCCATACTTAATAATAACACTGATACCCATATCCAAAGCATGAAAGGTTTGTCTTGATATCTAACGTTAAAATATTCCTGATTTTGTACTAAGTTTATGACAATAAATTTATCTTTCATCAGAGTGGTTTTGATATCAGCTTCACTAGTTACTATATTTGGCTGATTATAAATTCTTAACTCTGGAGACATTTTATTAATTTTTCCATTTGAAGAAATTATTTTAAAATCTGCTACCACTGAACTATAATTTTTTTCGTCTCTCTGCTTTACTTCTTCAAGTTTAATTTTAATTTTTGAATTTTCATAACTTTCACCAATTTTAAGATTGGTTATTACTTCGCTAGAAAGTAAATTATTAAATAAAATACTTAAAATTAATAAGCTAAAACCAAAGTGAGCAATATTTTGAGAAATGTTTTTAAATTTTTTTGTAAAAAAATCCCTTACAGTAATAAAAAACAAATAAAATGCGCTTGATATTAAAATAGTGTTTACAAGTAAATTTTTATCAAAATTCTTAACAACTAAATAAGATATTAAAATAGATATAAATAATAAGAATATAAGAATTTTTTTACTTTCAAAGTTAGATTTAATCCATTTCAATTGAGGTCCAATTGCCATAGCAAATAAAAATGGAATTAAGAAAGGGATAATTAGTTTATGGTAAAACGGTGGACCGACCGATATCTTTTCTGAAGAAATTACATCTAAAAAAATTGGATATACTGTACCAATTAAAACTACAGATAAAAAATACATCATGAACCAATTATTCAATATAATTGCACTTTCTTTACTCAACCAAAAAAGATTTATTGAATTTTTTTGGTCCTCTTTATGAAAAAAGAAAAAAATAAATAAAGAAATAAAAATTAGAACAAACAAAAATATTAATATGAATAGACCTCTTTCGGGGTCATTAGCAAAAGTATGAACTGAATTAAGGATACCTGATCTAACTAAGAAAGTTCCACACATACTAAGTGTGAATGTAGCTATAGATAATATTATAACCCAAGAAGTTAAAATCGATTTTTTCTCTAAAACCAATATACAATGTAATAATGTGGTTAATGCTAACCAAGGCATAAGAGATACATTTTCAACTGGATCCCAAAACCAAAATCCTCCCCATCCAAGTTCATAATATGCCCAAATAGAACCTAATAAAATTCCTAATGTCAAAAATATCCATGAAACTAAAGTCCATTGTTTTATATGAGTTGCCCAGCTTCCTGAAACCATTTTTAAAGTTGTTGCTGCTAATGCAGAGGAAAATATTATTGATGAACCAACATAGCCTAAATATAAAACAGGTGGATGAATTGCTAATGCGGGATCTTGCAAGATTGGATTTAAACCTAAACCTTCCTCAGGAATTGGGAACAAGTAATTAAATGGATTAGAAGTTTTTAATAAAAATATAAAAAAACCAATTATTATTATCTGCTGAAATATTGTTGTTAGAGTTTTATATTTTATTGATTGATTATTTGTCCTTAATAAAAAAATGAAAATGAATAATGTTAAAACCAACAACCACAATAACAAACTACCCTCATGGTTTCCCCAGGTTCCTGTAATTTTGTAAAATAAAGGTTTGGTGGTATGAGAATTATTAAATACAGTTTCATTACTAAAATCTGAAACTATAAAAGATAAAACTAAACCAAAAAAACTAATAACAACGAAAAATAATTGTAAAAATGAAAAAGATAATATTTTAGTATCTAAAATTTCTGAATTTCTAAAATTTTGAACTGAAAAATAAATCAAAATTGAACCACTAATCAATCCTAAAATTAGTGAATAGTATCCAACAACACTATAAATCAATTAATTTTCCTCCAATGCAGCTTTAACCTCTGGGGGCATATAATTTTCATCATGCTTTGCTAAAATTTTTGTTGCTGAAAAGAAATTTCTGTCTTTCAAAACACCTTCAGCTACAACTCCTTTTCCTTCTTCAAATAAATTTGGAACAGCACCTGAATAAGTAACATTAATCTCATTTTTAAAGTCTGTAATTATAAAATTCACTTCATTAGAATTCATACTAATAGAATTTTGTTTAACCATCCCACCTACTCTAATTTTACTATTTGTCAGCTCAGTTAATGACTTAATCTCTGAAGGAGATTGAAAATAAACAACGTTTTCCTCTAAAGATTTTAGAACTAAAAAAACAGTTAATATTAAAATTAGTAAAATAGTCGAAACAAACAGAAATCTTAACTTAACTTTTCGACCATACATCGATCAAAAATTAGTTATTTGTTGCGTCAGCTAAAATTTCTTTATTTATTCTTTGTGATTTTGCAGAATTAGCTTGTTCAGTGTTAAGTGATCCAAATTTAGCAACGAATTTATTTTGTTCTTTAATAAATTGAACTTTTGTTACTAAATATAAACTTAGGAAACTTAATAAAGTAAAACCAAATGCAGATAACACGTATACTGCATATCCATTCATAAATAATAGTTCGTTAATCATAATCTATCTAAGCCTTTATTTTTAATTTTTATCAGTTCTGTATTATATTTCATCAAGAAAATTAACAACGAAAATAGAGCAAATGCCGCAGTCATTATCAATAAAGGATAAAGCATTGATGAATGGATTGAGCTTTTAGATAAGATATTTATTGAGGCAGGTTGGTGAAGTGTATTCCACCAATCAACCGAGTACTTAATTATTGGCACATTTATAATTCCAAGAATGGTAATAAAAGTTGAGATTTTAAAAACTTTGTCTTCATTTTCATAAATTCTCCAAGAGATTAGATATAAAGCATAAAACAGAGCTAAAATTAACATCGAAGTAATCCTCGCATCCCAAGCCCACCATGTGCCCCAAGTAGGTTTCCCCCAAATAGAACCTGTTACCAAAGCAATAATATTAAAAACAAAACCAGAGGGTGCTAGACTTTTGGATATTAAAAAAAAATTTTTGTTTTTAAAAATAAATCCTGAAATTGATAAAACAGTTATTGAAGAAAAAATTCCAAGAGAAATCCATGCCGCAGGAACATGAACATACATAATTCTAACAGCGTCACTCTGCTTGTAATCTTCTGGAGACAATATAAGTGCTTCAACTAATCCAACAGATAGGACAACAACAAATAAAAATAAAACATATTTTGGTGCTTTCGAGGTAATTTGAAAAATTTTATTTGGTTCTAAAAGTTTAAACATAGCTCTAATTTAAGGATTTATTCTAAAAATACTATTGTGAAAAATTATCTGATCAAGAATGAAGAGGGGGAGATAATAAAGAAAGATTAACTTTTAACACTCTTGATCAGAATATGAATATTTATAAAAAATTAGTGTGGCCTAGATTGGAAATAAATGTGTTTGAATAATGATAGCTAATTAGAAAGCTTGAAATAGCTTGAGCCTTTTTTGCCTGAAAAAATTTCTTCAATTAACGGATGTTTTATAGGCTCATCTGAATCGTCCATTAAAAGGTTTTGCTCAGAAACATAGGCTTCGTAAGTAATTTCATCATTTTCAGCAAGTAAATGATAAAAAGGCTGATCTTTTCTAGGTCTAACATTTTTTGGAATAGACTGATACCATTCCTCTGAATTATTAAACTCGAAATCCACATCATAAATGACACCTCTAAATTCGAAGTGCTTATGTTTTACAATGTCTCCAATTGAAAATTTAGCTTTCTGGATTGCCATGATAGTTAGTATGGGTATTTAAAAATAAAAATCAATGTAAAAAATATTAATGTTTTGTGATGTGGCAAATATGTTAATATCTTTTGAGTGAATAAATCTTTTTTAAAATTTGTTACTGATTTTGGACCTCTAGCAATATTTTTTTTCTATTATTACAACAGTGGAAAAAATTTATCAGTAGCAATTCCTCCCTTAATAGTTGCAACTATTATTGCATTAGCTGTTGTTTGGTTTTTTGAAAAAAAAATACCACCAATGCCTTTGTTAAGTGGAATTTTAATAACTTTTTTTGGAGGTCTGACTATCTACTTTAATGATCCAATATTTATTTATGTAAAACCAACAATAATAAACATCATGTTTGCATTGGCTTTATATTTTGGAAAATACTTTACGAAAGAACCGGTCCTTAAAAAAGTTATGGGTAAATCAATACCTTTATCAGATATCGGATGGGAAATTTTAAATCGAAGATGGATGTTTTTTTTCTTCGGTCTTGCGTTATTAAATGAATTTGTTTGGAGAACGCAAACTGAAGAATTTTGGGTTAATTTTAAAGTATGGGGAATGCTTCCAATAACAATAGTATTTACTGGATTTCAGGTACCTTTAATAAATAAACATAAAATAGATGCGTAATAATTTAAGATTAGTAGTAAACAATCCACATAATAAAATAGAGGAAAAACAATTTTTTGAAAAAGATGAGCTTAAAATTATTTTAGATCTTTATGCAAAAATGGTTTCCGAGGGCTCTTGGAAAGACTATGGTCTCAACATATCAAGCAAACAAGTTAGCTTTAGTGTATTTAGGAATGCAGCAGAAAATGCACTCTATAAAATCTGTAAAAACTTTAAGCCAAAAAATAAAAATTTAAAATACTTAATCACAGATACAAGCGGTAAGATTTTAAAAAATTCTTACGAACTTAAGTCTTTACTTAAAAATACTAATTGGAAGAAACTTCAAAAATAAATTATCGTCTTTGACCAAAAAGTCTTAACAACATTATAAACAGATTAATAAAGTCTAGGTATAATGTTAAAGCACCCATTACTGCTTTTTTTCCAACTATTTCACCAGAGTCACTTGCAACATACATGTTTTTAATTTTTTGGGTATCATAAGCTGTTAAACCTACGAAAATTAAAACACCTAAAATTGAAATTACGAAGTACATCATTGAAGATTTTAAGAAAATATTTACGATTGATGCAATAATTATACCAATTAATCCCATCATTAAAAATGATCCAAACTTTGTTAAATCTCTTTTAGTTGTATAACCATAAATGCTCATAGCTCCAAAAGTTGCTGAAGTTATAAAAAATACTCTAGTAACACTCAAGCCAGTATAAACTAATAAGATTGAAGACAATGAAAGACCCATTAAAGCTGCAAACACCCAGAATGTTGTTTGAGCTTTTGAAGCGCTCATCTTATTAATTCCAAAACTCATATAAAAAACGATACCCAAAGGAGCTAACATTACTAACCATTTAAGACCTGATAAATAAATCGCATTCCCCATTTGTGTTAATCCAACAATTGCACCTGATTGATCAGTTACGACTGACATCTTAAATGTTATTAGTGCAATGATCCCTGTTAACAACACACCTGTTGCCATATAGTTATAAACTTTTAACATGTAGGCTCTTAAGCCTTCATCCATTACTGCAGCAGTTTGTTGCGCTGCTTTCGCTCTGTTTAATATTCCGTTTTTATCAAATTCCATAATATGCTACATATAATAGTCTTTTAATAATTATTCAAGACACCTTGAGGGATTAATAAAAAGTTAACATAAAACATTAATGAATTACAAAAAATTGGGAAATACCGATCTTGACGTGAGTACAATTTGTCTCGGTACAATGACTTGGGGAGAACAAAATACTCAAGATGAAGCATTTGAACAAATGGACTTTGCTCTAAGCAATGGAGTAAATTTTTGGGATACTGCTGAATTGTATGCAGTTCCTCCTCGTAAGGAAACTTATGGGGATACTGAGGAAATAATTGGTAATTGGTTTGAAAAAACAAAAAAAAGAAAAGAAGTTATTCTAGCTACAAAAGTTGCTGGTCCAGCAAGAGATTATCTAAGAAATGGAGAAAACAGTTTTACAGGTCCAAACTTAGAGTCTGCTTTAAACAATAGTCTTAAAAGACTTAAAACAGATTATATTGATTTATATCAACTTCATTGGCCAGAAAGAAATGTAAATAATTTTGGAAGACTTGGTTATGTTCATAAAGAAAATAATTGGAATAAATTTGAAGATGTTCTTGGGGAATTAGATAAATATATTAAAGCTGGAAAAATAAGATATGTAGGATTATCAAATGAAACTCCTTGGGGGGCATTAAATTATCTGCAGTTATCAAAAGATAAAAATTTACCAAGGATGATGTCTATTCAAAATCCATACAGTTTGCTAAATAGATCTTATGAGGTTGGATTAGCCGAGGTTTCAATTAGAGAAAAAATTGGATGTCTTGCGTACTCACCTCTAGCAAGTGGATACTTAACGGGAAAGTACAGAAATAAAAATTTTCCTAAAGGATCAAGAATGGAAAGAGACTTTGATTTTTGGACAAGATATAGAAAACCTAACACTGAGGCTGCTGTAGAACTTTATTTTAAAATCTGTGAGAAACACAATTTAAATATGACTCAAATGTCTATTAAATTCTGTGAAATCCAAGAATTTATGACAAGTGTTATTATAGGTGCAACTACAATGGATCAGTTGAAATCAGATATAGAAAGTGTAAATGTAAATTTATCTGATGATGTCATTGAAGAAATCAATCAAGTTCAAACAATTTATCCAAACCCATGTCCTTAATTAAAAAAATAATAATTTTATCAACTGTATTTATCTTAGGTTCAAATCATCTATTTGCTCAGGAAGTAAAAAAAATTGGTAAATATAAAGATTGGGAGGCCATGGTGGCATACGAACCTGATGGCAAAGTATGTTTTGCTCAATCAGCACCTGTGCTTCAAGCACCAAAATCAAACAAAAGAGATGCAAAATTATTTGTAACTTTTAGACCAGAGGAAAATATTTCAAATGAAGTAAGTGTTACACCTGGATATGAATTTAATAACAAGAATTCTGTTATTGCAGCATCTGGAAAAAGTAAATTTAAATTTGATATCATGCAACAAGGATTTGCATGGATTGCTGATAACAAAATTGAAGTAAAAATGATTAGTAGAATGAAGAAGGGATCAAGAATAATGATTACTGGATACAATCAAAATGGATCTCAGACAATTGATCATTATTCTTTGCTTGGATTTACCAAAGCGTACAATGCATCAAAAAAAGCTTGCACATAATTAAATGAAATCAAAAAATAAAATTGTACTTGCCTACTCAGGCGGTTTAGATACATCCATAATTTTAAAATGGCTTCAAGAAAATTATAACGCTGAAGTAATTTGTTACACTGCTGATGTTGGTCAAGAAATTGATAGAAAAAAAATTTTTAAAAATGCGAAAAAATTTGGTGTCAAAAATATTATTATCCAAGATTTAAAAGATGTTTTTGTAAAAGATTACGTTTATCCAATGATTAGAGGACATGCAATTTATGAAGGCGTGTATCTTTTGGGGACTTCTATTGCTAGACCATTGATTGCCAAAGACCAAATAAGAGTTGCTAAAAAATTTAAAGCTAATGCAGTTTCACATGGTGCTACAGGAAAAGGAAATGACCAAGTAAGATTTGAATTAGGCTATCATTACTTTGGACCAAAAATAAAAATTATTGCTCCATGGAGAATTTGGAAACTAAAATCAAGAACCGATTTAATTAACTATGCAAAAAAACATGAGATACCAATACCAAAAGATAAAAAAGGTGCTCCACCTTTTTCAGTAGATGACAATTTATTTCATACATCAACTGAAGGGAAAGTATTAGAAAATCCAAAAAATTCTGCGCCAGAATTTATTTTCCAAAGAACAGTTTCTCCTGAGAGAGCTCCAAACAAGCCTTCATTTATTACCATCAATTTTAAAAATGGAGATCCCTTTGCAATTAATGGAAAAAAAATGTCTCCTTCTAAACTATTAGAAAAATTGAACAACATTGCTGGAAAAAATGGAATAGGAAGAGTTGATTTAGTTGAAAATAGATTTATTGGAATAAAATCTCGTGGAGTATACGAAACACCAGGTGGAACTTTGTTAATTCATGCGCATAGAGCAATCGAATCTGTAACTTTAGATAAAGAAACAATGCATAAAAAAGATCAGATTATGCCAAGATATGCAGAGCTAATTTATAATGGTTATTGGTATTCAAAAGAAAGATTTAAACTTCAAAAAATTGTGGATCTTAAAAGAAATAAAGTTAATGGCTCAGTGAAACTTAAACTTTATAAAGGAAATGTAATAATCGAGTCTCGAAATACAAATAGTTCTGCCTACTCTATGAAAAAAGTTTCTTTTGAAGAAAACAAAACGTTTAATAAATCTAATGTTGAAAGATTTATAAATTTTCACAAGAAAAAACTTCGTTCATAAATAAATGAAAATAAATATATTCGCAGACACTGTTTGTGGATGGTGTTACATAGGTCATAAAAATTTAAATACAGCACTTAAAAAATTTCCTAATATAAAATTTGAAATTAAACATATACCTTTTCAATTAAACCCAGATATGCCAAGTGAAGGTATTTCTAGAGATAAATATCTTGAAATAAAATTTGGAGGAAAAAAATTTGCAGATCCCATGTATGAAAATATGAAATTAAAAGCAAAAGAGTCTGGAATGACTTTTAATTTGGAAAAAATAAAAAAAACTCCAAATACTGTTCTATCTCATTTACTAATAATTTTGAGTGAAAAATTTAATATACAAAACCAAATAAAAGAAAAAATTTATCAATCATATTTTATTGATGGTCTCGATATAGGAGATATTCATGTTTTAACTAAAATTGCAAAACAATATAATATTTCTAAAGAGATCTTTAAGAATTTTATCAATGATAAAAATATTGAAGATGTAAATTCAAAAATATTAATTGCTAAAAAAAAAAATATAAGTGGTGTTCCTTTTTATGAGATAGGAAAGGATTTTATATCAGGTGCTCAAAGTGCAACTGAGCTAGAAAATATAATTAAAACAAATGTAAATTAAAATGATATTTGAAACCTCAAGGGCTAAAGCCTTAAATCAATTAGATGATTTTATAAATAATGGTCTCGCAGATTATTCTAAATTAAGAAATTTTGATTTTGGTCCTGAAAAAAGATCGAATATTTCTTGCTTATCACCATATATAACTCATGGGGTTATTAATGAACAAGAAGTCATTCAGAAAGCTCTAAGCAAATTTTCTTTTTCAAAAAATGAAAAATTTATTCAAGAAGTTTTATGGAGAACTTATTGGAAAGGCTGGTTGGAACTAAGACCAAATGTTTGGACAGATTATCTTGTTGAGTTAAATCAAATAAAAAATGAATTTCGAAATAATCAAAATTATAATTCTGCAATTGAAGGGAAAACAGACATTGAATGTTTTAATGTTTGGGTTAATGAGCTGAAAGAAAGTAATTATTTACATAATCACACTAGAATGTGGTTTGCTAGTATTTGGATTTTTACTTTAGAATTACCTTGGCAATTAGGAGCAGAATTTTTCATGCAACATCTTTATGATGGAGATTCTGCATCAAATACTCTCGGATGGAGGTGGGTTGCGGGTGTTCAAACTCAAGGTAAACACTATCTTGCTAGTGAATGGAATATTAAAAAATTCACGAACAATAGATTTCAAAACATAAAATTAAATGAAAATGCACCTCCAATAATTTCAAAAAAATCTTATCAAATAATAAAACAAGATTTTACTAACCCACAAAATATTGAAGAAAAAAATCTTTTAGTTTTTGATAATAATCTCTGTTTTGAAATCACTGACTTTAAAGAAAACAACTTTAAGAAAATTTACTTAGTTTCTAACAAAAATGAAAATAGGTCGATAAAACTCAGTGAAAAATTAGTGAAATTTAAATCTCAGTTAATAGAAGACCAACGACAAAGATTAAAAGATCAATCTATTGATTGCCAGGTTGTAGATATAAGTGAATTAACAAAAATTGAAAATTGTTATGGTTTATATCCAACAGTAGGTGAAAATTTAGATTTTTTAAATTCCAATAAGTTAAAGATAGATTTTTTATATAGAAATCTTGATCAGTTGGCTTGGCAATACTGCAATAAAGGGTTTTTTAATTTTAAAAATTATATTCCTAAAATTGTTTCAACCTTGAGTTAAAACCATCTAACCATACCTATAATCCCAGCAGTAGCATAAAAAAATTGCAATAAGAGAATTCCTTTGTGGCCACCCCTGTAAGCCCAAATTCCAATCAAAATAGCTGACAAAAGTAATAAACAAAAACCAAAAAATTCTATACCTATATTTAAAGCGACAAATAAAGAATACAGTATTGCTGTAATGACCCCTGCCCATTCAAAAATTTTATTATTCATAATTTTTATATATCTCTTCACGTTCAATTTTGTTCATACCCTTTGTTTTTTCAACAAATTCATTTCTTAATTCTCTTGTTTTAAAAATGTAAAAACAAACTGTATCTTTGCTGTGATAGATTGCTTTTAGTTCATCATCTATATCGTTTAGCTCTTTTGGTATTTCAGTCCTTATACAAATCATAAAAGTTTTTTAAAATTATTATAAAGAATTGTAGAATAGTTGTTCATATCTTTCATATTATCTCTTGCTGATTGATCAAACTTTTCTAAAGCACCATTACCAAGCTGATCCTCTAAAGCTTTCTTGTATTCTGGAACACATCCCCATTCATTGACTGTTGTATCTTTTATTTCTATATGAAATTGAATTCCGTAAGCGTGGTTTTGATATTTAAATATTTGATATTTAGTAATCGGTGAGGAAGCCAATAAAGTTATATCATTATTGTTTTCTATTCCTTGAACCTCATAAGAATGCCATTGTAAACTTTTTATCTTATCAGGAAATTGTGAAAACAAATTATCGTTTTCCTTTTCTTTAGAAAAATCAATATCCATAATACCAATTTCTGCAGAATTTGATTTAACAACTTTACCACCCACTACCTCGCCCAATAATTGGCAACCCAAACAAAAACCTAAATAAGGTTTTTTCAAATCTACAACAAACTGTTTAATTTTTTTCTTCTCGTCAATTAACCATGGATATTCTTTTTCCATGTAGGTATCCATCGGTCCTCCCATACAAAACATTCCATCAAATTTACTAAGATCCTCTGGTATTTTTTCACCTTCGTCTAACTCTATTGTAGTTAAATTAAATCCATCAGATAGCATTAAATCTTTAATGTAGCCTGGATCTTCTATTTTAATATGTTGTAGTACTATTATATTCACTAAGTTAGCTTAGCTTAGAACATTTCTTAGAACAATATTTTACTTTATCCCAATTCAACTTCCATTTTTTTCTCCATGTAAATGGTCTTTTGCAAACTGGACAAATTTTTGTTGGTAAATTTTCTTTTTTCACTTACTAAAAAATAAATTTAATAATAATTAAAACAAATATTGAAGTTGCAATGCCACTCAAACCCATTGCTAAAGCAGCAAAAACACCAGCTGTTTTATTTTTACTCATTGCTCTTGCAGTGCCAATACCATGACTTGCTAATCCAAAACCAAAACCTCGAGCACTCATATCTTTGATTTTAAATAGATTCAGTGCAAATGTTCCAAGAGAGGCACCCATAATTCCTGTTATAATTGTGATAATTGCTGTTAGTGAAGGTATGCCTCCAATTAATTCTGAAATACCCATGGCTATAGGAGCAGTTACATTTCTTGGGATCATTGTTAGTATTATATCTTGATCTAGATTAAAAAATTTTGCTAAATAAAAAGTAACCAATATTGCAAACGGTATTCCTAAAAATATTGAAAAAATTATTGGTTTTATTTCTTTTATAATGAGATTCTTTCTCTCATATATTGGTATTGCCAGCGCTACGGTTGCTGGTCCTAGCATAAAATGAATAAATTTAGCTCCATTAAAATATCGATCATAAGAAACATCTAAGATCAATAATGCTGAAGAAACTATTAAAATGCTTATTGCAACAGGGTTAACAAGAGGATTAAGTTTAGATTTTCTATAAAGATAATCACCAACCAGATAAGCACCTAAAGTCAAAGTAATCCAAAATAAGGGTTCTGCCTGTAAATATACCCAAATTTTATAAAGCTTATCTTCTTTTAACATTATTTTTTTCTAAGTTGATTATTTTTTCCATAACATAAGCAACAAAAACTAAAGTGCTCAAAGTACCAATAATTATTATCGCTAAAATTTTAAATAAATTATCCCCTAAATAATTGATATGCATAACCACTCCAACTCCAATGGGAACAAATAGTAATGATAAATATTTAATAATTTGATGGCTTGTTTCTGAGACTTCTTTTTTTATTTTTCTAAATGGTGATGCATTTTTTATAAAAAAAATAAAAACCAATAATAAAAGTATTAATCCTATTACAGGCCCAGGAATATTAATTTCAAAAAATTTTTGAATAGCTTCTCCTAGAAGCTGAAAAAAAAATATTATAAATAAACTTCTTAACATTTTAAAGTGTCTGTTCTTTTATAAACTTTTCCGCCCCAGCAAGTATCATTTTTTTTCGGTCTAACTTCATTTTATCAAAAACTCTTACCATCATTGATAGACGAGGATTTTTTAAAAAGAATTTTCTGTTTCGATCTATAAATCTCCAGTACAAACCATCCATGGTGTTACACCAATCACCTTTCTTAAAGTCCATCATTTTCATAAAATATGCAGATCCACAAATATAAGGTTTGGTCGCAAAAATTCCTCCATCACTAAATAATCCCATTCCATAAACATTAGGAACCATTACCCAATCTGAGGAATCTACAAACATCTCCATGAACCATTTATAAACAATTGTTGGCTTAATTTCACAAAGGTTCATAATGTTTGATAAAATCATTAACCTTTCAATGTGATGGGACCAACCATAATTAACGGCATTTTTAATTGCATAATCCAAAGGTGGAAGACCAGTGGTACCGTCGTACCAAGAAGTTTTCATTTTTCTATTTTGTTTAAAAAAATTTCCAGTTTCCATTTCTTGAGAGTATGACTGATAAATTCCTCGCATAAATTCTCGCCAACCAATCACTTGACGAATGTAACCCTCTAAAGAATTCATTCTAATTTTATTTTTCTTGTGAAAGTCTAAAACTTTTTGGACAACAAATTCAGGGGTTATTAAACCTAAATTTATGTAAGGACTTAATGCACTATGGAACAGGATATTATCTTTTTTATCAACTGCATCCTCATAATCACCAAAAAGATTAGATTTTTCTTTTATAAAAAAATTCAATAGTTTAACTACATCTTCATATTCCGTTGCAAACCAAAAATTATTTGTACTCCCAGGGTGATTTTTAAATTCCTTTTCAATAATAGGCTTTAATTTTTTTGTATGACTGGTTTCATTTATTTTTGGAAATTTAGGAATTGAAATATTTTTAGGTAATTTATTTCTATTATCTTCATCAAAGCTCCATTTGCCCCCGATTGGATTACCATCTGAACCCATCAATATTCCAGATTTTTTTCTAACATCTTTGTAGAAAGTTGCCATAAAAGGTTTTTTCGATTTTGATAAATAATTTTTAAATTCGGCTCTTGAATTTAAAAACATAGGAGTTTGGATAACATTCCAATGTATTTTTTCTTTTTTTAAAAATTGTGAAATTTTTTTTTCAAAAAATTTATCCTCTACTTCAAAACTTGAAATTTCTTTTACTTTTTTTTGTGTAATTATTTTTTTTAATTTTTTTAAATAATCATCATTAAATTCTTTATCTTCGATTTTAAAATAATCTAATTTAAATTTATTTTTTCTTAACCCGTCGGCATAAGAACGCATTGATGATAAAAATAATAAAATTTTTTGTTTATGATGCTTTTCATATGTACATAAACCCTTATCTTCAGCCATAAAAAATAGATGGTCTTTTTTGAAGCGGTCTATGTATTTTGTTGGAAATAATTGATTGCCAAGTATAAAAAATAACTTCATATTTAAATATAACTAATAAAAGTTTTTATGTCAGAAAAATATCTTATTTTTGGTGCAACTGGCTCCATTGGATCTAGTTTAGCCGAACAATTAAAAAATTCAGGAAAGGATATTCATTTAGTTGCGAGAAATGAAAGTGAACTTGTTCCAATTGTAGAAAAGCTTAGGTGTTCGCATACTATTGCAGATGTTCTTGAAGAAGGTTTTATTGAAAAAGTTAAATCAGATATTTCTGAAATCAAAGGACTAGCCTACTGTGTAGGATCTATAGACTTAAAACCTCTTAGAATGATTAATGAACAAGATTTTCAAAAGTGTATGAAACTTAATCTTTATTCTGCTGTTGAAGCTATCAAGGGATATCAAGAAAGTTTAAAAAAAAATAAAGGTTCAATTGTAATGTTTTCAACTGTTGCTGCACAAAGAGGTTTCGCCAATCATGCACTTATTGCTTCAGCAAAGGCAGCTGTTGAAGGTCTGACTGTTTCTTTAGCTGCAGAATTTGCTCCAAACATAAGAGTAAATTGTGTGGCACCAAGCTTAACAAAATCTAAAATTGCTGAACCCATGTTAAAAAATGCTGCTTTAGCAGAAGGTATTGCAAAAGCTCATCCATTAAAAAGATTAGGTGAAGGAAAAGATTCAGCATCACTTGCTAAATTTTTACTTACAGAAGATAGTTCTTGGATCACTGGTCAAGTTATAGCTGTAGATGGTGGTAGATCTAAACTTTCATAAAGTGAAAAAATTTATTTTTATATTTTTTTTTATTTTAATTTCTGCAACAGCAAATTCTAAAAATTATAATTTTGAAAAATTAGGGTCTTTTAGTGAACCATGGGGTTCAAGTTTCATTAATAGTGAAGAATTAATTGTTACAGAAAAAGGTGGCAAAATTAAAATAATAAACATTGTCTCAAAAAATATTTCTGAAATTAAACATAATTTAAACTATTTTGTTCATGGTCAGGGTGGCCTTTTAGATATTATTTACAAAGATAAAAAATTATGGATTTCGTATTCAGAAAATAGAGGAGATTGGAAGACCAGCACTTCAATTGCAAAAGCAGATTTAAATAAGAATTCTTTAAATTTTAAAAATATATTTCAAGCAAATCCTCCTATTGAATCTGGATATCATTTTGGATCGAGACTTGCTATCAAGGAAAATTACTTATTTGCTTCTGCAGGTGAAAGAGGCATGAATATGATTGCTCAAGATCCAACACAACATCCTGGGAGTATTATTAGAATTAATTTAGATGGAAGTATTCCAAAAGATAACCCTAAGTTTGAGGGTAAGCCAGATTGGCTTCCAGAGATATACCAGATTGGAGTTAGAAATCCTCAGGGTTTAACTTTTTCAGAATTTGATGGAAAAATTTATATGAGCAATCATGGAGCAAAGGGTGGTGATTGGTTTGGAGAAGCCAAAAAAGGAGAAAATTATGGTTGGAAAATTTTAGGTTGGGGGGGCACAAATTACTCAGGAGCTAAAATTGGTCCAAAATGGAAACCAGGATTTACAAAAGCCATTCAATATTGGGTTCCATCAATCGCTGCAAGTGCTGTTACAATTTATAAAGGTAAAGAGTTTGAAGAGTGGAATGGTCATGCATTAATTACTTCTCTAAAAGATAAATCTTTAAGAAAATTAATATTTTCAAATACACCTGAAATCCAAGAGGAAATTATTTTTAAAGATGAAATTGGAAGAATTAGAGACATACAAGTTCATCCAATTGATGGGAAAATTTATTTTTTAGCTGGAGATGATTTGTGGCTAATGGAAAAAAATAACTAATGTAATGAAAGAAAAACCTTATCACCATTTATCTGATGGGACTTTTAGAAATCCTAAAGGTTCACCTGTTATAATATCTAGATCAGGAAAATTTTCTTATAGAACTTTCGGTAAATTAAGAAAAAATGTCAGTCTTAATTTTCCAAAAGAGCATGTTGTCGAAAAAGATAAGGTCAAGTCTGATTTAGAAAAATACAAAAATGATGACTACATTGCCTGGATTGGACACGCTACTTATTTAATTAAATTAGGTAAAACTACAATTATTACCGATCCCGTTTTTTCAAAAAATGCTGGTCCGTTAATATTTGGACCAAAAAGGTTTACTAAACCTGCTTTAAATCTAAATGAAATTCCAAAAACAAATTTATTTTTATTAACTCACAATCATTATGATCATCAAGACATGTCAACTATAAGAAATTTTCCATACAAGGATGCAAAAGTATTAGTTCCACTTAATCTTGGAAAATATTTTAAGAATTATGAAGATGTAAATGAAATGGATTGGTATGATCACAAAAATATTAATAGTGATTTAAAAATAACTTTATTACCAGCAGTTCATTGGTCAAAAAGAAGTCTAACAGACACAAATAAAACTTTGTGGGGAAATTTTTTAATTCAATATAAAAAGTTTAAAATATTATTTGCTTGCGATACAGGTTATGGAAATATTTATAAAGAACTAGGAGAAAAATATGGTCCTATTGATCTTACTATGATCAACATTGGAGCATATAATTTTAAACCAATGTTTGATAAAACTATTTACCACACAACCCCAGAAGAAGCTTTAAATGTAGCAAAGGATCTTAAAAGCAGAAAAGTATTAGGAATGCATTGGGGAACTTTTGTTTTATCTTTAGAACCAATTATGGAGCCACCTGTTCGATTTAGAGATAACGCAGAAACCTATGGATTTAAAAAAGAAGATGCAATTATATTTAATATTGGTGAGGTAAAATCCTTAAACGAATTATTATAACTACAATATAGTTATTCTATGCATAATTCTATTTCCTTTAAAAGGAGTAGCTTGATGAAGCATAGATCTATTATCCCATATAGCTAATTGGTTTTTTTCCCATTCTAAAGAATATTGAAATTTTTTTTTAATTTGATGTTTAAATAATTCTTTCTTAACTTTTTCAGAATTTTTTAATTTTGGAGAAAAACCTACAAGATGTCCGGGGCTACAATAAATTGTATTTTTAGAGTTTATCTTTTTAATAATTTTATGAGTAGACTTTAATTCTTTTATTTTTCTTCCCTTCTCTTTTACTCTCTCCCTGGTAGTAACTGAAATTGGTCCCTCTGAAGAATACTTTCCTTTCACTTTAAGCAACTTATTTTTAATTGATTTAGATAAATAATTATAAGCTAAATATTGAGATGAGAATTCAGTATTTGCTCTTCCTTTTTTGGGAACAAGTTTTGATAGTAACATTGTAAATCTAGGTGGTTTTTTTGTGTAAATAGAATCTGTATGAAATTGTTCTCCAAAACTAGGTCCCTTATCTGTTGCTTTTCTTTGAACAACAGTAATTTGTTTATATTTTTTACTTAATCCTTTTAATCTTGGATAATCTGCTAATTTACCAAAATGTTTAGCAAATTTTATATAATCTGAAGAACTTAATTTTTGTCCTCTTATGAAAATCATTCCATAAAACTCAAGAGATTTAAAAATTATTTTGAAATCATTTTTAGAAATATTTTTAATGTTTCCAACAACCTCAGCCCCAATGTTTCTTTTATTGGGAATAATCTTAAACATATCTAAATTTAATTATTCAATAGTTTACTTTTAGCTTTTTCGAACTCTTCTTGGGTAAGAGCTCCATTTTTATACAACTCATTTAGCCTAGAAATTTCAGAACTTAAATCGTTACTATTTGAAGGTCTAATTACTGTTTCTGAATTTGATTCTGTTTCCTCAGGTTTATTGGGTCGATTATCAACTTTAGCCTTAAAGCCTTTCATTATTGCAGATCCGCCTAGATAAAAAACAAATCCTAAAATTGGCACTGCTAAAGCAAAAAAAATAATTTTTTCCATTAATTAATCCTCATCCTCATCTCTCCAACCTTTTTGATACATCAAATATCCAGCTAGGATAACAGAAAAAACCCCCGCAATCATTCCAAAATCAAATCCAACTTGTTTGTTATATAAATACCAACCTAATTGAGTGGCTCCAATTGGAATTGCAGTTAACAAAATCATTATTATTGCAATTCTGTATTCATATTTTGGTTTTTTCATTAAGATTAGCTTATCAAAAACAACAGCAATTTAATCAGTTTAAATATCCTTGAGACAATTAAACTTAGATAAAAAGTCTTTATTTTTGCGATCTTTTAAAACACTCAATTGTGTTTTTTAATAAACAAGCAATAGTCATTGGTCCTACACCACCTGGAACTGGTGTTAAAGCTTTTGCATTTTTTGAAACATCTTCGAAATCAACATCTCCAACAATACCTTTATCAGTTTTATTTATACCAACATCGATTACTATTGCATCTTTTTTTACCCAATCTCCTTTTACAAGTTCAGGTATTCCAACTGCTGCAACAATTATATCAGCTTCTAAACATTCAGCTCTTAGATCTTTAGTTTTTGAGTGAGTAATTGTTACAGTGCAATTTTCTTTCAAGAGTAGTTGTGTCATTGGTTTTCCATTTAAATTTGATCTACCAACTACAACTGCTTTTTTTCCACTTAAATTTGGTTCAATTTTTTTAATTAACAAGTAACAGCCAAGTGGTGTACAAGGAACTGAGCTTTCATAACCCGATGAAAGATTTCCTACATTCATTGGATGAAAACCATCTACATCCTTAGAAGGATCAATGGCTTCAATAACTTTTTGTTTATCTATATGTTTTGGTAATGGTAATTGAACTAAAATACCCGAAACTGTTTCATCTTTATTTAATTCTTCAATTTTTTCTAAAACAGTTTTTTCTTCAACACTATCTGGATATTTAATTACTTCTGATTTTAACCCTACCTCATTTGCTGATTTTTCTTTATTACGAACATAAATTTGACTTGGAGTAAGATCTCCAATTAATATCACAGTTAAACCAGGGACTTTATTATATTTGGATTTAAGTCCTGATACTTCTTGTTTTAATTCTTCTCTTAATTCAGCTGCAGCTTTTTTTCCGTCAATTAAAATCATTTTATTTTCTAAAATATAATTGGTGCAATGTAGAGCTTCATACACATTTCAATAAACCAAATCAACAGAAGAAGAATAATTGGTGAAATATCTAGTGATCCTAAATTAGGCAAAAAACGTCTAATTTTATTAAGAATTGGCTCAGTTAATTTATAAGTTAGCTCTAAAATTGAGTAAACAAATCTATTTTGAGTATTTAAAACATTAAATGCTATCAACCAGCTTATAACTACATTTGCTATTACAATATAAGAATACAGTTTCAAAATCTGTAAAACTAAATAAAAAATTGCTATCATTTTTTCTCGATATAAATCGACTGACTCGGGAAAGCAAAAGAGGCATTATTTTTTTCTACAATCTGCTTAATTTCAATTGCTAATCTCTCTTTAACTTCTAGAGAATTACTCCAACTATTTGAATTCGTAAAACATCTCACCAATAAATCTATTGAACTATCAGAAAACTTCTCAATTCTAACCGCAACCCCAGTTGATTGATTAAAGTCTTCACTGTTGTTTATATAACTTTCAATTTCCTCTCTTATTTTTTTTAATTGATCAATTGTAGAATCATACTGCAATGTAATTATCCATCTTATTCTCCAATTAGATGTTTCGCTAACATTAACCACAGCATTTTCCGCAAATTGAAAATTAGGAATAATCGCTAGAGATTTATCAAACTTTCTTATTGTTGTTGATCTAAAACCAATTTTTTCAACTGTGCCTTCAATAATCCCGTCTACTGCAATCCAATCTCCAATTTTAAATCTTTTTTCAACTAATACTAAAATTCCAGAAATTAAATTTTTAAATAAATCTTGTGCTCCAAGTGCAACAGCAACTCCAAACAAACCTAGACCAGCAATAATAGGTCCAATCTTAATTCCCCATAATTCAAGTACGGCAGCTAATCCTAAAATAAATATTAAAATCTTAAGTGATTTAATTATCCACCCTATGAGTTCTCTGGTTAAAAGTTTATCTAGTCCACTTAAGATATATGAAATTGGTTCTATAATTTGATGAATAACCCAAAAAATTAATATCGTAATTAAAGTTCTATTAATTGTATCAACTACTTCTCTTCCCTCTATTGAAAAAGTCATGTAGTAACTTGCAATAAAGAAACCTAGTACAATAGGTAAAAATCTAGCTGGACCAATTAATGACTGAACAAAAGTGTCATCTAATTTGTTGGTTGTTCTTTTGGAAATAATTTCTAATTTTTTTATAATTAATTTACTAATTAATCCTCTAAAGACTAAAAAAAGTAAGAATATCCCTATTCCAATTAAAATTTGAAAAATATCAACACCAAGTATTCCTTTACTCCAAACAGATAAAAATATTTCAGAAAAATTATTTATTAATTCCATACCTAAATTTTATATAACAAAAACTCTTCTTCTCCAGGGTTAAAAAGAAATATCTTTTTCCATTTAATTTCATTCAATATTGACGAGGTTTTTTCACCTATACACATCAAGTTTGTATTCATCCAAAGGTTTTCTGTTTGATAGATTTTTATAAAATTTAAGAAACTAGAGGCACTGTTTTGAGAATAAACATAAACAATATCTGGCATATTTTGCTTTAATTCGTTAACAAAATTTTCATCAAATTTTTCAGTATGATTTACTTTATAATTAATAATACGTTTAACAGCATACCCTTCTTTTAATAATTGTTGGTCTAAATCAGTTGTTATGATCTCACCACTTACATAAAGAAGTGGAGTTTCTTTTAATTCATAATTTTGTAAAATTAGTTCTTTAAGGTTTGAAACATTTCCTTCTGCAGCAATTGTATTTTGAAATCCTAAACTTCTAGCTTTTTTTTCTGTAGCACTACCAACACAAAAACAAATTAATTTTTTATTTAAATTTTCTAAATTTAAATTTCTTACTGCATTGGAACTTGTAAAAATAACACCACCATAATCTGAGAAGTTAACTTCTTCATGTTGAACTTTTTGTATATTTATTAATGGTAGGTGAGAAACTTTATGATCTAAAGATTGAAACTTAACTATCATTTCTGAACAATCTTCTATAGGTCTAGTTAACAAAATATGCATTTTACTTTTTATATGAATTATTTGATTTAATTTTTAAAGAGTTACCAACTTCTGTTCCAATTTCTTTAAACATATCAATATTACCAGATTTTTTTTCATAAAATATTTGAGAACCGTCTAATGAAAATAATTCAGCTTCAACGGTAATTTTATCCCCTTCTATAATTGAATGAGCACCTATTGCAGTTTCGCAGTCACCTTCCAATACCTTTAAAATGTTTCTCTCTATGTGAGCTCTCATATAAGTATCTTTATGATTTATTTTTTTTAAAACTTTTATAATGTCATTGTCATCATCTCTACACTGTAAAGCAATAATACCTTGGCCTGCACTTGGAATAATTTGATCAGTAGAAAAAATTTCAGAAATTTCTTTATCTAAATTTAAATATTTTATACCTGCATAAGATAAAACTATTGCATCATAAAGACCTTCCCGTAATTTTTTAATTCTAGTATCTACATTTCCTCTTATTAATTTACAGCTAACATCTGATCTTAATTTTTTAATTTGAAATTCTCTTCTGTAAGATGAGGTGCCTACAATTGCATTTTCTTTTAGTTCGTTAATTTTTTTTTTTTCATTAGCAATTAAAATTTCCCTTGAGTCTGTTCTTTCTAAAAATGTGTCTGTTCTAAGTCCTTTAGTTTCAATTGCTGGCATATCTTTTAATGCATGAACAGCAATATCAATCTTTTTTTCTTTAAGTTCATTTTCAATACTGCTCGAAAATAATCCTTTTCCACCAACTTCTGATAATCTTCGATCTTGTACCTGGTCGCCTTTAGTTGTTATTGTTTTAATTATAACTTGCTCATCAGATAAATTTAAACCTTCTATAATTTTATCTTTAGCTTTTTGCGCGTAAAGCAAAGCCAATTTACTTCCTCTTGAGCCAATGATAATTTTTCTATCCATGAATAAATTTATTTCTTACTTGTATTGAGATTGTACAATTATTAAAAACTATTTGAATGAGTAAAAAACCCTTAATTCTTGGAATAGAAACCAGCTGTGATGAAACCGCTGCATCTATAATAACTGAAAATGACAAAGGAATTCCAACAGTTTTATCCAATATTGTATCTAGTCAGGTTGATGTTCATAAAGAATTTGGAGGTGTAGTTCCAGAGCTAGCAGCAAGATCTCACATGGAAAAAATAGATTGGATTGTAGATAAGGCAATTAGCGACAGTGGAAAGAAAATTGAAGAAATTGATGCTGTTGCTTCAACAGCTGGGCCTGGTTTAATTGTTTGCTTGTCAGTTGGATTAAGTTTTGGAAAAGCTTTTGCAAGTGCAATCAATAAACCTTTTATAGCAGTAAACCACCTTGAAGGTCATGCATTAAGTCCTAAATTAAATTCTGAATTAAATTATCCTTATTTGTTATTATTAATTTCTGGAGGACATTCACAATATTTAAATGTGCAAGGTCTTGGAAAATATAAAAGATTAGGAACAACAATCGATGACGCACTAGGTGAAGCTTTTGATAAAACAGCAAAACTATTAGGAATTGAATTTCCTGGTGGACCTCAAATTGAAGTATTAGCAAAAAAAGGAGATCCAGAAAAATATGCTTTACCAAAACCAATTTTTAACAAAGGTGGCTGCAATTTATCTTTTGCAGGATTAAAAACTGCTATTTTAAAAATAACAAAGTCTATCAAAACAGAACAAGAAAAATTTGATTTAGCTGCTTCTTTTCAAAAAACTATTGAAGAAATTTTATTTAAAAAAACTCAAATTGCTTTTGAAGAATTTGAAAAACAAAATAAATTGAATGAAAAAATTTTTGTAGTTGCTGGTGGTGTTGCTGCTAATAAAAAGATTAGATCTATGTTAATTGATTTATGCAAAAATAATAATTATAAAAGTATTTTTCCTCCAACAGAACTTTGTGGAGATAATGCTGCAATGATTGCAATGGTTGGATTAGAAAAATATAAATTAAACAAATTTGATAATCTAGATTATCCAGCAAAACCAAGATGGCCTCTAGATGAAAAAGCTGCTTTTTTAAAAGGTGCTGGAGTAAAATTATAATGAAGTACTGGTTATTAAAATCTGAACCAGATGTTTGGTCAATTGATCAACAAATTAAAGTAGGTAAAAAAGGTGCGCCTTGGGATGGTGTTAGAAATTATCAAGCAGCAAACAATTTAAAAAGCATGAAGAAAGGTGATTTATGTTTTTTTTACCATTCCAATATTGGAAAAGAGATAGTTGGAATTGTTAAAATAACCAAAGAACACTATTTAGATAAAACTGATAAGACTGGACGGTTTGTTGCCGTAACAGTCCAATTTAAAAATAAGTTTTCAAAACCAGTGACGCTTGAAAATATCAAAAAAAATAAGGATTTAAGGCATTTAGCGCTTATTAAACAAAGTAGGCTTTCAGTAATGCCAATTGATGATAAAAGCTGGAAAATCATAAATAACATGAGTAAACTTTAAAAAAAAAATTATCCCATGCCAAAAAAAAAGAAAAAAATTAAATCTAAAAAAACTAAGGTCAAAAAGAAAAGCACAGTTAAGAAAAAAACTAAAGTTAAAAAGAGAAAATCAAAAAAGATTATAAAACAAAATAAAAATACAACTTCAGAATTAGTTATAAAAACTAAGCCTGAATGGATAAAAAATAGCTTAGCTGATAAAAGCAAATACTCAAAAAAATATTCAGAATCTATAAAAGATAACGATAAGTTTTGGCAAAAAGAAGGAAAAAGAATTACATGGATTAAACCCTACAAAAAAATTAAAGATGTAAAATACAGCACTAAAGAAGTAAAAATTAAATGGTTTGAAGATGGAACTTTAAATGCATCTGCTAACTGTATTGATAGACACTTAAAAGATAAAAAAGATAAAACTGCAATTATTTGGGTTGGAGATGATCCAAAAGATAGTCAAAAAATTACTTACAAACAACTTCACCAAAAAGTTTCTAAAGCTGCAAACGGATTAAAAAAACTAGGAATAAAAAAAGGAGATCGAGTTACAATTTATCTTACTATGATTCCAGAACTTGCTATTTTAATGCTAGCATGTGTAAGAATTGGTGCTGTTCATTCAATTATTTTTGGTGGTTTTTCTGCAGATTCTATTTCTGGAAGAGTTAATGATTGTGAGTCTGAATATATAATTACAGCTGATGAGGGTGTTAGAGGTGGAAAAACTATTCCACTTAAAGAAACCACAGATGAAGCTCTTCGTAGTTGTCCTTATGTTAAAAAATGCATTGTTGTCAAACGGACTGGAAACGATATTAGCTGGAATAAAAAAAGAGATGTTTGGTATCATGATTTAATTAAAGATGTTTCAAATAATTGTGAACCAGAAGAAATGAACGCAGAAGATCCGCTTTTCATTTTATATACTTCAGGATCAACTGGCAAACCTAAAGGGGTACTTCACACAACAGGTGGGTACATGGTTTATGCTTCAATGACTCATCAATATATTTTTAATTATAAATCAAAAGATATCTACTGGTGTACAGCAGACATAGGTTGGGTAACAGGTCATAGTTATATAATTTATGGACCATTAGCAAATGGCGCTACTACAATCATGTTCGAAGGAATTCCTAACTATCCTGATAGCTCTAGATGGTGGCAAATAGTAGATAAGTATAAAGTTAATACCTTTTACACAGCCCCAACAGCAATTAGAGCATTAATGCGTGAGGGTGATAAGCCTGTAAACAAAACTTCTAGAAAATCTTTAAAATTACTTGGAACCGTTGGAGAACCAATTAATCCTGAGGCTTGGATGTGGTATTATAAGACAGTTGGTAACTCTAAATGTCCAATTGTAGATACTTGGTGGCAGACAGAAACTGGAGGTATAATGATTGCACCTCAAACTGGAGCCATTCCTTTAAAACCTGGTTCTGCAACAAAACCATTTTATGGAATAAAACCTATGATTGTTGATAAATCAGGCAAAGAGATAAAAGGACCTGGAGAAGGTAGACTTTGTATAGCTCAGTCATGGCCTGGACAAATGAGAACTGTTTATGGTGATCATCAAAGATTCATTGATACGTATTTTTCACAATTTGATGGAAAATACTTTACCGGTGATGGATGTAGAAGAGACAAAGATGGATATTACTGGATCACGGGACGTGTTGATGATGTGATTATAGTTTCTGGTCATAATTTAGGTACTGCTGAAATAGAAAGTGCATTTGTAGCGCATCCAAAAGTAGCAGAGGCAGCAGTCGTAGGTTACCCTCATGATATTAAAGGTAATGGCTTGTATTGCTATGTAACTTTAAATGCTGGAGAGAAAGAAACAGGAGAGTTAGAAAGAGACTTAAAACTTTGGGTTAGAAAACAAATTGGACCTCTTGCTACACCAGATTTAATTCATTTTACTCCAGGTCTACCCAAGACAAGATCTGGAAAAATTATGAGAAGAATTTTAAGAAAAATTGCAGCAAATGAACACCGTCAACTAGGTGATACAACTACTTTAGCTGATCCAAGTGTTGTCGATAGTTTAGTTGAGAATAGAAAAAATATCTAAAACTGTACTCTATCTTTAAATTCTTTTTTAATAACATCCCATTTTAAAATAACAGAGTTTAAAACTATTTTTCGATCAAGAGTTTTTAATTCATCTGCTATTGGTGCCCATTCATATAAAGATAGGGCGCTTGGATTAAAAGGACGATCATTACAATATTTATCCCAATCAATTTTAATTAGTCTTTCTTCAAAATCTTTTCTTGCTTTATCTATAATATTTAAAGGCATGTTATTTGTAGTTTCATCATCTAAAATTTTTAAAAAAATTTCTTTAGCTTTTTCTATTTCACTAAAATTAGAATTAATTTTTAAGTAAGAAAAAGTAAAAAAAGTTAAATCTTGTAAAGCAACAGCATAAATATTCCATTTAGCTTCATTAACAGATTTCATAAATTCATCATTATCAAAATGAAGAACATATCTTGTGCCCATTCTAGTTTTTAAATAACTATAGAGTGTAACTTGAGATACCCATGCAGATTTTGTTTGAATAAATTCTTCTAACTCATCTAAGGTTTTAATTTTTGTTTTAGGAATAAAAGCTTTAAACAAAGAAAAAAAATAAACTTTGAAATCACTTAACGATAAATCTTTCCAACTTAGTTTTTTTTTATCCATAAAAAGTTAATTTTATTGAAAATATTTGAAAAAATTAACCTAATACGGCGAATTTTACACTTTTATTATCCTTCATAATGGTTATGGTTTTAACAGTTATAACTAAAAAGAGAGGTATACATGGCGAAAAACGCTCAACACTGGGAAAAGACCAGAGGCTTGTTGTTTGTGACACTAGCAATCTGGGCTGTATTCTCAATGGGTATATTCCTTTTCGGAGCTGAAATGAACTCGGTTACTGGACCTTTTGGGTATCCATTAACTTATTGGTTCACATGTCAAGGTTCTCTTGCAATATTTGTAATCCTTATTTTCTGGTTTGCAGGTAGACAAGAAAAAATTGATGAAGAGTTCGGCTTCAGTGAAAAAGGAGACGACTAATGATTAAGGGTAATTTTATAGATAACTTGCCTAAAGTTTATGGAATCTACACTGGTGGATTTATAGGTTTCATAATCTTAATGGCGATTGGTGAGCAGATGGGTATGTCTGCAAAAGCAATTGGTATTTGCTTTGTAGGTTTTACCATTTTCATCTACGCAGCAATTGGTTGGCTATCTCGAACAGCCCAAGCAAGTAACTATTACGTAGCTGGAAGAACGGTTCCAACTGTGTTCAACGGAATGGCAACAGCAGCCGACTGGATGTCTGGTGCTTCATTCGTTGCGATGGCAGGTGGTATTTACTTCAAAGGTTATGGATACATGGCTTTGCTTGTAGGTTGGACAGGTGGTTATGTGTTAGTTGCAACTTTATTAGCACCATACTTAAGAAAATTTGGCTGTTACACAGTTCCAGATTTCGTAGGTACTAGATACGGTGGTAATACTGCAAGATTGATGGCAGTTATCGTTTTAACTGTTGCATCATTTACATATGTGACTGCACAAATTAACGCTACAGGTACTATTGCAGCTGTTGCTTTAGATATCCCATTCCAATACGCAGTATATGTTGGACTAGTTAGTATTTTACTATGTTCAATGCTTGGTGGTATGAGAGGGGTTACTTGGACACAGGTTGCACAATACATTGTACTAATTATAGCTTACCTACTTCCAGTATTCTGGATCAGTAACAACATTGGTGCGGGTTTCTTCCCACACTTTATGTTAGCTGATGAAGTTGCTAGAATTGGTGAGTTAGAGCAACAGTATGGGTTTGTTAAAAACTCTGCTGCTGATTTAGCTACAGTACCTAAAGGGTTAGCTGGTATTACTAAGGCTCACTCTGAAGTTAACGCAACACCTTGGGCTTTCATCTCATTAGCATTAGCAATGATGATGGGAACAGCTTCATTACCACACGTGATGATGAGGTTCTTTACTACTCCAAGTGTTAAAGCAGCTAGAAAATCAGTAGGTTGGTCAGTATTCTTTATCTTCCTACTATATTCCTCTGCACCTATGTTAGCGACACTATCTAAACTTGCTTTGATTGATCCAAACTTACCGACAGGTATTATTGGTAAATCAATTGCAGAAGTTCAAGCAATCGATTGGTATCAAAACTGGAACCAAGCAAATCTGATGTTTGTAAGCGACTTTAACGGAAATGGAACTGTTGAATTAAACGAGTTCTTCATGGGTGGTAAAGCCGTTGTATTAGCAACACCAGAAATTGCTGGATTACCATATGTAATCTCAGGTCTAGTTGCTGCTGGAGGTTTGGCAGCTGCGATGTCAACTGCAGATGGTTTGATTCTTGCAATTGCAAATGCAATCTCGCATGACGTTTACTACAAAATGGTAGACCCTAAAGCTGAGACTGCTAAGAGACTAGTTGTTGCAAGGGTATTACTTGTAGTAATTGGTTTTGCAGGAGCAACTATTGCAGCAATGGAGATCCAAGGTATCTTAGGTTCAGTAATCTGGGCTTTTGACTTTGCGATGTCCGGATTGTTCTGGCCACTTGTACTTGGTGTATGGTGGAAGAGAGCTAATAAAGAAGGTGCTATAGCTGGTATGGTCTTAGGACTAGTTTCTGGTTTCGCGTATCTAGTTTGGGTACGAAGTGGTGGAAGCGGATTCTTAGGCATTACGCAGTTAACATTTGGTATCTTCGGATCTACTGTTAGCTTAGTAGCTATGGTTGTTGTAAGTTTAATGACTTCAGCACCTAGCGCTGCAACACAAAAAATGGTTGATGATTCTAGGGTACCTGCGGGTGCATCTGTAATCGGCGGCCAAAAATAAATAATCTTTTAAGGGGCGATTAATTTCGCCCCTTTTATTTCTTTTTAAGATCAAATATAAATTCCTTAATGTCTGCTAACTTTCATCCTTTAGTTTATATAATTGATTATATACTTGGAATTATAATGTGGACTTTAGTTGGAAGAGTAGCAATGAATATCTTTCAAAGAGAAGACTCTGAATTTTTCTTTATGAAAGTTTTTGTTAAACTTACAAATCCCTTAATGAGAATTTTTAAAGTTGTCACACCATCATTTATTATACAACCGTTGGTACCACTTTACGTAGCTTGGTTCTTTTTTATGATTAGATTTTATTTGATGCCTTGGATTTTAGGATATTCGGTTATGGGTATGTTGTCGTTCCCTCTTGAAAGTGAAATTTCTAGGCAGATTTATCAATTTTTTAATTCAATTAAATTTTAAAAATTGATACTAGTAAGTCTAGATATTAATGAAAAATATACAAATATCACCCTCAATTTTATCAGCTGATTTTAGTAAACTAGGCACTGAAATAAAAAGGCTAGAAGAAGGTGGGGCCGATATGATCCATGTAGACGTAATGGATGGACACTTTGTTCCAAACTTAACAATAGGTCCTCCAGTAATTAAAGCTCTTAGAAAACATTGCTCATTAAAATTTGATGTTCATTTAATGATTTCACCTGTGCATAAATACATTGAAGCTTACGCAGATGCAGGAGCAGATATTATTACTATCCACCCAGAAGCAACTGATAACCTAGAAAACTCAATTAATAAAATTAAAGCACTTAAAAAAAAAGTTGGAGTTTCGTTAAATCCTGAAACAAGCTTAGATTTAATTAAAAATTTATTAAGTCAAATTGATTTAGTTTTAATCATGAGTGTCAATCCTGGATTTGGTGGTCAGAAATTTATGCCTGAAGTTTTAGAAAAAATTAGAGAGCTAAAAAAAATTCAAGAAAAAGAAAATTTAAACTTTGATATTGAAATAGATGGTGGGATAAATTTTGACAATTGTAAAATAGCAATTAATGCTGGTGCTAACATTCTTGTATCTGGGACAACAGTTTTTAAAAGCAATGATGGGGATATTAAAAAAAATATTAATTTATTAAAAGCAAAATAAGTTAATGCTAAACCAGAAATCCTTAGTTCTTTCTAACGAGTTATTTTATAGACTTAGAAAAGTCTTCAAAAAAATTTATCAAAATTCAAATTTTTACGAAAAAAAAATATCAAAAACTTATGATAATAATTTTGTGTATAAGCCAAGTCCTCATCTACTCTCATCAATAATTAAATATCAAACAAAAAAATATAAAATAGAAGATTTTACTGTTGAATCTATTTGGAAAAGCAAAGTAAGTATTAAAGATTTTAATAAACTTAATAATTTTTTTTGGTTTTTTAGTTTGGACTTAAAATCTTCGAAAAAAACTACCCAATCAGTAATTTCTAATTGGATAAATAATAACCAGAATTATAACAAAAATAGCTGGGAATTTAATATTACTGCGAAAAGAATAATTGCGTGGTTATCAAATCATCAATTAACTTATGAAGATGGTGATGAACAATATAGATTATTATTCAATCACATGGTTCAAAAACAAGCCAATCATTTACTAAATGAAATAAAAAATATAACAGAGGATGAAGAAAAAATAGTTGGTTGTGCTGCAATAATTTTAGTTGGTTTAACCTACAAAAATGAAAAATCTTATTTAGATAATGGATTAAGTTCACTTAAAGGGATTATAAAACACTCCTTAGATAAACAGGGGTTTCCTAAATCTAGAAATATTCAACACCTAGTTTTTTATTTAAAATACTTCATAATTATTAGAGAATGGTTTAAAGAGTCTCAAAATGCAATTCCTGAGTATATTGATGAAACAATATATTATTTAGGCTCTTGTTATGCATTTATATGGCAAAATATTAAACAAGATGTTTTTTTTAATGGAAATTTTTTGTCTAATAATGATGAATTTGATCAATATTTAAAACGATTTGGCTATACTTTTAAAAATCAAATTAATGAATTAGGTGGATACGTAATTCTAAAAAATAAAAAAATTATTTTAGCTTCAGATATTGGTTCAAGCCCAATTAAAACACACTCTAAAAATTACCAGGCAGGAGCACTTTCTTTTGAAGTTTTTTCGAATAATAAAAAATTAATTTCTAATTCTGGATATTTTCCAAATAATAAAAATAAACTTAACAAATTATCAAAAAATACTGCCCTACAGAGCGCTCTTATAATTGAAGATTATTCATCATGTGATTTTATTAAATTCAATTCAGATTTTTTTGTAGAAAAAAATATTAAAGTTTCAAAAAAAAATGTTGTTTTTGAAAAAAATTATTGGAAAATTTCATCTAGCCATGATGGTTATTTAAATAAATTTGGCCTAAATCATGAAAGGGAAATAGAATTCTATCCTGAGCAATTAAAATTCATTGGATATGATAAGGTATTAAGAAAAAGCCCAGATAAAAAAATTAAGTTTGATATCAGATTTCACTTACACCCTAACTCAAAAGTTATGAAAACACAAAATAACAAATTCATACTAATAGAATTAGAAGAGGAAGGCTGGAAATTTAGTTGTGATAATTATGATATTAATATTGATAATGGTTTATATTTCGGTAATAAAAATTCATACCAAGAAAATCAAAACATATTTATTTCAGGTATGAATAATGAAAATAAACAAATAATTAAATGGGAAATAAGTAAAATATAATGAAAAAAATAAAAACAGCTCTTATTTCTGTCTCAGATAAAAATAATTTAAAACCGATATTAAATATTTTAAAAAAATACAATATTAAAATTATTAGTTCTGGTGGAACATATAAAGAAATTAAAAAGCTAAAATTTAATTGCTTAGAAGTATCTGATTTTACAAATTCTCCAGAAATTTTAGGGGGCAGAGTTAAAACTCTACATCCAAAAATACATGCAGGTATTTTAAATAAAAGAAATAATAAAACACACCTAAAAGATCTAAAAAATAATAATTTTGAAAATATTGATCTTGTTATTGTAAATTTTTATCCTTTTGAAAAAACTTTAGAAAAAACTAATAATCATCAAAAAATAATTGAAAATATTGATGTGGGTGGTCCTACAATGGTTAGATCCGCCGCAAAAAATTATAATGATGTAACAGTTATTACTTCTGCTGATCAATACCAGGAACTGATTGATGAATTGAACAAATACAAAGGATCAACTTCGTTAGAATTTAGAGAAGAGTTATCAAGAAAAGCATTTACAGAAACTGCTTATTACGACTCTGTGATTTCAAATTATTTAAATAAAAAATCAAATATACATTTACCTAATAAAAAGGTTTTTTATGGAAATTTAATTGAAAAACTAAGATATGGGGAAAATCCTCATCAATTTAGTGGTTTTTATTCAAAAAATTTAACTACTAATTTAAAACAAATTCATGGCAAACAACTTAGTTATAACAATTATAACGATATATTTGCTGCTTTAACTATATCAAAATCGTTACCAAAAAATAAAGGGACGGTTATTGTTAAACATGCTAACCCTTGTGGTGTTTCAATCAAAGCTGATCAAGTAGAAAGTTATAATTCTGCGCTTAACTGTGATCCTGTTAGTGCCTTTGGAGGGATTGTTTCCTGTAACTTTAAAATAAAAAAAAATTTAGCTTTAGAATTAAAAAAATTATTTCTAGAAGTAATAATTAGTAATGGTTTTGATAAAGATGCACTGAAAATATTAAAAAGTAAAAAAAATCTTCGTTTGATTGATGCAAAAAATTATTCTCTAAAAGAAATTACTAAATTTACTTCATCAAATGAATCTATGTTAGTACAATCAGAAGACTTTAAAATATTTAGAAATAAAGATTTCCAAATTGTCTCTAAAAAAAAACCAACTTCCAAACAACTTAAAAATCTTATTTTTGCATTCAATGTATGCAGATATGTAAAATCAAATGCAATTGTTCTTGTGTCAAAAGAATCAACTGTTGGCATTGGTTCAGGTCAACCAAGTAGACTAGATAGTTGTGAAATAGCAATTAATAAAATGAAAAAATTTAATTTATTTAATAATGATTTAGTTGCAGCCTCAGATGCTTTTTTCCCATTTGTAGATGGTATAGAAAAGTTAGTGCAATCTGGTGTTAGGGCAGTTATTCAGCCTTCTGGATCTATTAGAGATAAAGAAATTATTAAGTTTGCAAACGAAACTGAAACTATTCTAGTTTTTTCAAAAACCAGACATTTTAGACATTAGAAATTCTATCTATTTTAGCTGCTAAAATGAAATCATTTTCTGAAAGGCCTTTTATGGCATGAGTTGTAATTTTTATCTCTGCATAACCCCAACCAAAAGATATATCTGGATGATGACCTTCTTCCTCAGAAATTTTACCAACCTCATTAACAAAGTTTTGACTTTTTAAAAAATTTTCAAATTTAAATTTTTTAAATAAAAAAAATGTTTTATTATTATCTTCAGTAATATCCCAACCATCTACTTTTTTTTGATATCTATGGATTTCTGAGATATCAAAAGGAATTACTCCACCTTCACAAGGTAAACATTTTTTTTTTAATAAATCGCTCATAATAAGTTTTCTAGATTTTTAATAATTTTTTCTATATTTGAACCTTTCTTAATAAGAAATTTATTTCCAACACCATACATATTGGTGGGCAAATTTTTAATTTCTTCTAGAACTTGTTCCAAACTAGTTTGATTATAGTTAGTATCATAAATTAAATAATCAGATTCAAGTAAAAAATTACTAAGATAAGAATAATTAAATTTTTCATTTTTTTGAATAAATACTGAAAATTCTAAAATAATTAATGGAGAATAATTTCTTAACAAATTTTTTGCACCATCTAAAACTTGCATTTCAAATCCCTCAACGTCTAATTTTATTACCAAATGATAATTTTCTATATCTAAATTTTTACCCAAAGTATCAAGGGTTATTGAGCTTATGTTAATTTTTTTTTTGTTTGTAAAATTACTTTCTACTAAAGAACTTTCCCAATCATTTAAACTTTCAAAAAATGATATTTTTTCATTATCTTTATCTGTAATAGCTAAATTATATGGTGTGATATTTTCAAAATTATTTAATTTAATATTTTTTTGTAATTCTTTAAATGTATTGGGAGATGCTTCTAATGCAATTGCTTTGTTACTTTCATTTAATGAAGCTAAATAAAGCGAGTAGAAACCAAAATTACTACCGCAATCAAAAATTAATGTTGATTTTTTTTCAGAAATATTTTTTATTAAGTTTAATTCTTTTAGATCCTCAAAATCACACTTACGTATAATCGAATAAGACATTTTATTTTTTTTATAACTACAAAATAAAAGAAAATTATATATTTTTACTTTTATGTCCTTATTTAAAAACTTTCGAAGAATCCTAAAAAAAAAATAATAAAAAAAATTAGCTTTAAAATTCCTTATATCTTTATTTTCAATGTATTTCTGAAAAACACTAGTGAGAAAATTATTCATCATTTTGGAGCGGGCAAAGGGGGTCGAACCCTCGACCTTCTCGTTGGCAACGAGACGCTCTACCACTGAGCTATGCCCGCTTGTTAAAAAAACATTATAGATAGCGGTTTTTATAAATGCAAGCAATAAGAAAATCTAAATATAAGAAAGTTCTTTTAAGTTTTTTTCAAAACTATATGTGAGCTTTTTTTTTAATTTTTCTGATAAAATCTTATTCCAATCATTATGAGGTCCAAGATAAAAAAAGGGAATCTTGGATTGGGTTTTTTTTGATATAACTGCCTCAGAAAATCCATTTTTTTTTTCGAAATTTTTTAGTTTATCAAATGCTGTAGATTGTACTGAATTTTTTAGCTTTTCTTTATTAATTTTTTCTTTGTTATTAATAGTTGTATTAATAAATTGTATTATTTCTCTAAAAACAAAAAAAGTTTCATTTAAGAGATCCTCATATTTAACAATTTTAATTGGTATTTTTTTTTGAAATTTCCAAGATTTATAATTAGTGCTCCAGGAACTTATAAATTGAAAATCACTATACCCATTTTTTTCAAAATTATGAACATCATATATATAATTTCTCTCATTTAACATCCAATTATAAGCTTGTTCATAATTTAATTCATAATGATTTTTAAGAGAAGTAATTACATTTCTTGGATCTCTTATAATATAAATACATCCAATTGAGTTTTTTTCATCAGTGAATGGATTTTTATTTATTTCACTAAATGCATTGTGTGTTTTGAAAAATTTAATTTTTTTATCTTTATTTATTTTTTCTTGGGCTTTAATCCAAAGATAAGTTGTAGCCACTTGATTTTTTTTATCATATAAAAATTCTCGAAAATGATGTTTTTCTGGGAATTGATCAATATATCTAATAGTATTTTTCTTAAATACTCCATCATGAGTAAAATAATAAGAACACAAAAGAGCTCTAAGCCATGTATTTCCACTCTTAGGATAAGAGGCAATCCAAAAAATCATTGAGTAAACAATATAGTTAAATAATATAAATTTATATAAAATATGAGTGATTTGCCAAAAAATATACCTGTATTCCCACTGAGTAATTTTATTATTTTTCCACAAACTACTGTTCCATTAAATATTTTTGAACCACGTTACTTAGATATGATTAACGATAGTATGAAATCAAATAAAATTATTGGAATGATACAACCAAAATCATCAAGATTTCAAAATGAGAAACCAGAATTATACAATGTTGGTTGTGCAGGTAAAATTACAAGTTTTAGAGAAACAGATGACGGCCGGTATTTAATTGAATTAAAAGGTATTGCAAGATTCAAATCAATAAAAGAATTGGAAACCCAAAATAAATATAGAATTTTAGAGGTAAATTATGAAAAATATTTAGAGGACCTAGAAAATAAAAAAGAAAATCTTAAATTTTCAGATTTAGAATTAATCTTCAGAGATTTAAAATCTCTATTTGAGAAAAAAGGATTTATTATTAACTGGAAAGCTCTAGAAAAACAGAGCCTTAATGAAATAATTAACGCGTTATCTATGGCATCTCCATTTACATTAGAAGAAAAACAAATTTTACTAGAGGCACAAAATATAGATATCAGAAAAAATAAAATTTCTGAGATATTAAAAACTTATTCTCATGATATTTATGAAAATAATACTCTTCAGTAACTAATAAATTAAACCCTTATCTGCAATTTTTTTAAATATTTTATTTATTGAGTCTTTTTTACTCAGGTACTTTAATGAATTTATAAATAAATGATTTTTTAGTTTTCCATCAAAATTAAAAAGCTCATAAATTATATCAATCCCACTTGAAAAAATAAAATTTCTATGTCTTACATTTTTTTGAAACTCTTGATTAACAGAAGAATTTAATGGTAATCCTAATTCTTTTCGAGTTTTTATTATTTCTATTAAATTTTTTATATCTCTCACAGTCATATTAAAACCCTGACCTGCTAAAGGATGGATTTTGTGAGTCAATTCACCAAAAGCTAGAATATTTTTATAATAATAGGATCTTAAATTAATCGAGTATAATTCAAAACTGAAGATTTGTTTTATTTCCTTAACGTTATATATAAAGTTATGATGTTTTATTAACTCTATAAAATTATCATTATTAAAATTTTTAGAATTTTTAATTGAATAAACAATTGAAGTTTCTCTTTCTGAAATTGGAAGAAAAGCAAGTGGGCCAATTTTTGTAAAAATTTGACGTGCTATTCTATTGTTAATTTTTTCATGTTTTAATATTCCTGTAAATGCATAACTTTCATATTTTTTTATTATTTTTTTATTAAAAAATTTTTTTGTAATTAAATTAGAAAAATCCAAATTTATTATAAGATCATAATTATTATAGTTATATGAAAATTTTTTTTTATAATTTTGTTTAAAAAATTTATTTTTAATTAAACTTTTTTCTAATATTTTTTTTAAATTATAATTTTTAACAATTGAAAAAAGTTGTTCATTATTATTTTCAAATTTTAACAATTTTTCTTTATTTTTTTTTTCAGAAAAAATTTCAATTTTTTTTATTTTCCAAAGAATTCTTTCAATATTAACTATATTATTATTGAAATACTCAACATTACTTTTTGTAATTCCAATAGTTCTAGACTGATCTATAATTTCCTTTTTTTTATCACTAAAGATTTCAACATATATATTCTGATTCACTAAAGCTTTTGCTAAAGTTAAACATGTTAGACCAGCCCCCAGTATACAAACTCTCATATTATTTTTAATTTTAACAACAAAAATTAGATGATACAAAGTGATATAATTGATTTGTATAAATGGATATTAAAAAAACAGCTAATTCATTAATTAATTTTACTTTCAGGCGATTGGCAGAAATTTTTGGTATCATAATTTTCATAATAGGTATTATTTTATTAATATCTCTTTTTTCCTATTCTCCTGAAGATCCAAATTTTATATTTCCTAGGAATGTAGAAATAAAAAACTTATTAGGTTTCCAAGGAAGTTTTATTTCGGATTTCTTTTTACAATCTTTTGGCTTGATATCTTATTTAATATCTTTCACCTATATAGTAACTGGAATAAATATATTTCGTCTCAAAGAAATTTTTTTAATAATCGAAAATACTTTTACAGCAATATTATACTCAATATTTGGAACCCTTTTTTTAAGTCATTTTTATTCTAATGCTTTTACTCTCCACATAAATGGTAATGGAGGCTTTATAGGAAACTACTTAAATCAAACATTTCTAAACTCAATTATTCTTTACCATCAAACAATTTTTTATTATTTGTTAATTACATTTATTATAATTTTATTTTTATTGAGTATAAATTTTCACCCTTTAAAATTTTATAGTTTTATAAAAAAAATTATTAAAATTTTCTCTAAATCAAAAAGTAAGTCTTATACTGATAAAAGTGAGCTTATAAGCGAGTATATACCACAAGAAGAAATAAAAAATCTTATTCAAGAAGATTTACCATTTATTAAAGCTGAAGCTCAAATTAATAAAAAAAATAAATTTCAATTGCCTAAAATTGATCTACTAAAAGCCCCTTCCAAAAAAGAAAGGTTGGGTTTAGATAAAAATCAGACAAATGACCCAAAATTTTTAGAAAAAATACTTTTAGATTTTGGAGTTAAAGGAGAAATTCAAAAGGTTAGTCATGGGCCAGTTGTAACTCTTAATGAATTTGAACCAGCAGCTGGGGTAAAAGTATCTAAAATAATTAACTTGTCTGATGATATAGCTCGAAATACTAGCTCAGAATCTGCAAGGATTTCTACTATTCCTGGTAGTAACACAGTTGGAATAGAGCTACCAAATGATTTGAGAGAAAACGTATATTTAAATGAAATTTTAAACAATTCTGATTTTAAGAAAAAAGAGATAAAATTACCAATCGCTCTTGGTAAAAATATTTCTGGAAAACCTATCGTAGGAGATCTCGCTTCGATGCCCCACCTTCTAATTGCTGGTACAACGGGGTCGGGTAAATCTGTTTGTATCAACACAATAATTTTATCTCTTCTTTATCGACATACTCCAGAGAAATGTAAGTTCATTTTAATTGATCCAAAAATGCTTGAACTATCTACATATGAGGGAATACCACATTTGCTCTGTCCTGTAATTACAGAGGCAAAAAAAGCTGCTTCTGTACTTGGTTGGGTAGTAAAAGAAATGGAGAGTAGATACAGGCTTATGACAAAGGAAGGTGTTAGAAATATTGATGGCTATAATGCTAAGCACAATCTTCCAATGCCTTACATAGTTGTAGTAGTTGATGAAATGTCTGATTTGATGCTTGTTGCTGGGAAAGAGATTGAAAATTATATTCAAAAACTATCTCAGATGGCTAGAGCAGCTGGTATTCATATTATCATGGCAACACAAAGACCAAGTGTAGATGTAATTACAGGAACAATTAAAGCAAATTTTCCAACTAGAATTTCATTTCAAGTAACCTCAAAAATAGATAGCAGAACAATTTTAGGCGAACAAGGGGCAGAACAACTGTTAGGAAAAGGAGACATGCTTTATATGTCGTCTGCTAACCGAATAGTAAGAATTCATGCTCCATTTGTTTCTGATAATGAAATAGAAAAAATTAACAATTTTTTAAGATCACAAGCAGAACCAGACTATATTGACGAAATCTTGAATTTCGCAGACGAAAAAGAGTTAGGATCAAATACAGATCAAGGAGATAAAGATGAATTATATCAACAAGCCGTTGAAATAATTAGATCTGAAGGAAAAGCCTCTACCTCATTTTTACAAAGAAAACTTCAAATTGGCTACAACAGAGCTGCACGAATAATTGATATGATGGAAGCTGATGGAATTGTTAGCAAAGCAAATCATGTGGGTAAAAGAGACGTTCTTTGATGCTAAGGATAGTGCTCTTAATTTTTCTTATTAGTTTATCTAGTGAAGTAAATGCAAATAATAAAGATCAAATAATTAATAAATTAAAAGATACTTTAAATTTAAATTTTGATTTTGAGCAAAATATAAATGGAAAAATTGAATTTGGAAACTGCACAATTCAATATCCAAAAAAAATGTTTTGTGCTTATGAAAAAGAAAATAAAGTTATAGTTTCAAATGGAAAATCTTTAATTATAAAATCTACTTCAAGTTATTATAGATATCCATTGGATAAAACGCCATTAAATTTTATTTTAGATAAAAATTTCTTATTAAAAAAAATATCTAACTTAAATGAAGAGATAATTAATAATTCACTTGTAAAATTTACAATAAAAGAAAATGGTCAATTAATAGAGATTTTTTTTGATATAAATCATCATAATTTAATTGGCTGGCAAACTAAGGATATTTATCAAAATACTGCTGTAACACTACTTTATTCAGTTAAATCAAATCAAGCAGTTAACGAAAAAATATTTAACACACCTTCTCAAAATTAAATTCTAACAATTTCTGATTTAAATATTTTCATACCTCTTGCTAAATAATTGTTAAGGGCATTTTTATGATCTAAAGAGCAAGTATGTAACCAAACTCTATCTACATTTTCTCGAAATGATTTTTTAATTGCATCTGATAACAAAAATGATCCTAATTTTTTATTTTGATATTCCTCCAAAATTCCAAAGTAAGCTATTTCAACTTCTTTTTTTTCTTTATGAATAACTAATTCATAAAAACCAGCTAAGTCATTTTTATTTTTTAATACAAATGTTTTAACATCTTTGTTAGATACATGTTTGATCCACTGCTCTTCTGTCCATATTAATCTATCAATCCAATGATGCTTTTTACCTATATTTTTATAAAAAAATTTATTTAGCTGAAAATCAGTTGGTTCAATTAAATTAACTATATAATCTTCAGAAGGATGCTTGCTCTCTTGTAAATCTTTAAGCGAGTTTATTTCAAGATAGTTTCTTTTAACTTCTTCTCTCACTCGACCATTTTTCCAACAACTTCACCACCAAATAAATGAAAATGCAGATGAGGAACCTCTTGACCTCCATGTTCGCTTATATTTGCTAGTGTTCTATAGCCTTTTCCTACTTCTGTTGAAATACCAAGCTTTTTTGCAACTATGTTGATAGCCTTCAAAAGACCTACCATTTCTTCGGATGATGCATTCATGCTAAAATCATCTAGATCAATATATTTTCCCTTGGGAATTACTAATGCATGAATTTTCTTTTGTGGGTTGATGTCATGAAATGACAAAACATAATCATCCTCATAAATTTTATTACAAGGTATCTCTCCGCGTAAAATTTTAGCAAAAATATTATTATTATCATAACTCATTTTTTTCTTTTTTCTAATTCTTCCATTACTTCTTCAATTTTCACATCATTAGCTTCTAAATACATTAGCAGATGATAAAATACATCAGCAGCCTCATGAATTTTATTTGTATTTTCCTCTATAGCTTCAATTAACTCATCAATTTCTTCTAGAACCTTTGCTTTGCTTAGTGATTTGTCTGTAAGTAATTTATTTGTATAAGAACCTTCAACTGGATTGGTTTTTCTTTCTCTTGCAAGTTTGATTAGATTTTCTAATGTGTTAAGCATATCAAATTCTAACAGGTATTCCTTTTGAATCCAAATATTCCTTTGCTTCCATTACAGAATGTTTGCCATAATGAAAAATTGATGCTGCTAGGACTGCGCTTGCATTTCCTAATTTAATTCCGTCGACTAAATGGTCTAAATTACCCACACCACCAGATGCAATTACAGGAATATTTACCTTGGAAGAAATCTTAGACATAAGCTCAATATCATAACCCACTTGAGTGCCATCTCTATCCATTGACGTTACTAGTAACTCGCCTGCCCCACTGTCTTCCATTTTTTTAGCGAATTCTATTGCATCAATTCCAGTATTATTTCTTCCACCGTGAGTAAAAATTTCCCATTTATCAGTATTTTTTTTAGCATCAATAGCAACCACAATACACTGCGAACCAAATTTTTTTGAACTTGCTACTACTACCTCTGAATTTTGAACTGCTGCAGTATTGATAGAAACTTTATCTGCTCCACAATTAAGTAATTTATTTATATCATCAACACTTCTAACGCCTCCCCCAACTGTTAATGGAACAAAGCATTTTTTTGAAGTTTTCTCTACAACATCATAAATAATATTTCTGTTTTCATTTGATGCAGTTATATCTAAAAAACAAATTTCATCTGCGCCACCATCAGAATAAACTTTAGCTTGTTCAACTGGATCACCTGCATCTTGTAGATCAACAAAGTTAATTCCTTTTACAACACGGCCATTTTTAACGTCTAAACAAGGTATTATTCTATTTTTAAGCATCTAGTTCCTTAGCCAACTCCTCTAATTTTATATCACCATCATAAATCGCTTTTCCAACTATAATCCCTTCAATACTTTCATTATTTAATTCCTTGGCTTTTTTAATGTCATCTATTGATGAAACTCCACCTGATATGATTACTGGACAATTCGATATATCAGCAACCTTAACTGTTTCTTCAAAATTAGGACCTTGCTTCATTCCATCTCTATTAATATCAGTATAAATTAGTCTACTTGCTCCATATTCTTTCACTTCTTTTAAATAATCCAAAGTTAATTGATTAGAATTTTCTTTCCAACCAGAAACAGATAAATAGCCATCTTTGGCATCTAAACCTAATGCAATTTTATTTTGAAATTTTTCACAAGCTTGTTTTAAAAAATTTTTATCTTTTATAGCAGCACTTCCTAAAATAACTTTTTCTACACCAGCGTCAGTATATTTTTGAATACTTTCAAAATTTCTTACACCTCCACCAATCTCAATTTTGAGATCAAATTTAGTAACTATTTGTTGAATAATATCTAAATTAACAGTTTCACCAGTTAAAGCTCCGTCTAAATCAACTAGATGTAAGTTTTTAAAACCATGATCTTTATATTTTCCAGCCTGTTCTATTGGGGACATTTCATATTCAGTTTTATTATCAAAATCTCCTTTGACTAACCTCACACACTTTTTATCCTTAATGTCTATTGCTGGAAATATTTTCATTATAAGTTTATAAAATTATCAATTATTTTAAGACCAATCTTGTCACTTTTTTCTGGGTGAAACTGAGTTCCAAAAATATTTTCTTTCTCTACAGAACAAACAATATTTGATGAATAGTCTGTTATTGCAGAAATAACATTTTTATCTTCTGGAATAAATTCATAACTATGAACAAAATACATATGTGAATTGTTTTCTATATCTTTAAAGATCTTGCTATCCTTTAAAATATTTATTTGGTTCCAGCCTATATGTGGAAGTTTGTATTTTCCATTTTGATTATCTATTTTTGATACCTTGCCTGAAATCCAACCAAGTCCTCTAGTTTCTGTTTCTTCATAACCAATATCTGCAAACATTTGTAAGCCAACACAAATACCCAGAAGTGGTTTATTATTATTTATTGCAAATTCGTTTAATACTTCTACTAAACCATTAACACTATTAAGTGCATCAACACAACTTTTAAACGAACCTTGCCCTGGCAAAACTAATTTATCAGAAGATTTAATCTTGTTTAAATCTGAAGTTACTTCGATGTTTACTTTATCTTTGGCAACTTCCTTAAATGAGTTTATTACCGAGCTTATATTGCCCGAATTATAATCAACAATCGTGACGTTCATTAAACTTATAATGAGCCTTTAGTTGATGGAATACTTTTTTTGCTCCTAGGATCCATTTCTAATGCCTCTCTTAATGATCTTGCTAATGCTTTATAACAAGACTCAATGATGTGGTGGCTGTTATCACCATAAATATTTTCGACGTGCATTGTAATACCTGCGGCCTGTGAAAATGCCTGGAACCATTCTTTAAAGAGCTCTGTATCCATCTCTCCAAGTTTTTCTACTTTTAATTTTACTTTCCAAATTAAATAAGGTCTGTTCGAAACATCTATAGCAACTCTAGTTAATGTTTCATCCATTGGAATAACTCTATGTGCATATCTTTTGATACCTACAAATTTCTTTGCGGCCTTTTTTAAAGCTTCTCCAATTGCAATTCCTGTATCTTCAGTTGTGTGATGAAGATCAATATGAGTGTCCCCTTTTGCTTTTACTTTCAGATCAATTAAAGAATGCTTTGATAGTTGTTCAAGCATATGATCTAAAAAACCTATTCCTGTATCAATTTTATATTTACCTTTGCCATCAATGTTTAGTTCAACATTGATGCTTGTTTCTTTAGTTTTTCGAGAAACTTTTCCTTTTCTAGCCATATATTTCAGATGGTATACATACTTAATCCAAGTATATCAATATCAGTCTAGATACTTGAAGTATCAAAAATAGTTACCATTTATTAGATATGACAACAATTGTGTTAGTAAGAAAAAATAATGAAGTTGTGGTTGCTGGTGATGGACAAGTAAGTATGGGAAATACTGTTGTAAAAAGCACAGCTTCAAAAGTAAGAAAAATTGAAAAAAGAGATGTCGTAGCAGGATTTGCAGGATCAACTGCTGATGCATTAACTCTATTTGAAAGATTAGAGGGAAAATTAGAAAAACATGCTGGCAATTTATCAAGAGCTGCGGTTGAGTTAGCCAAAGATTGGAGAACTGACAAATACTTAAGAAGGTTAGAGGCATTAATGGCTGTGGGTGATAAAAATAATAGCTATATAATTTCTGGAACTGGTGATGTTCTAGAACCTGAAGGTGATGTTATCGGTATTGGTTCTGGTGGAAATTATGCTTTAGCAGCTGGAAAAGTTTTAATGGAAGGTAATTTGTCTGCAGAAGAAGTTGCTAAAAAAGCGATTAAAGTTGCAGCGGATATATGTGTTTTCACAAATGATAATGTTAAAATTGAAAAAATATAATGGATAATTCAAACGTAACACCTTTGCATCCTAAAGAAAAAACTCAAAAAGAAGAAGCTTCTTTAGTTAGTGCTCTTTCACCAAGGGAAATAGTTTCAGAACTTGATCGTTTTGTAGTTGGTCAAAATAAAGCAAAAAGAGCTGTCGCTGTTGCATTAAGAAATAGATGGAGAAGACAAGCTTTGAAAGGTGAAATGAAAAATGAAGTTTTACCAAAAAATATTTTAATGATCGGACCAACTGGGGTTGGAAAAACAGAGATTTCTAGAAGACTTTCAAAACTTGCTGAAGCGCCTTTTGTCAAAGTAGAAGCAACAAGATTCACGGAAGTTGGATATGTTGGAAGAGATGTTGAACAAATTGTTAGAGATTTAATTGAAATTGCAATAGCGATGGAAAAAATAAAAAAAAGAAAAGAAGTTTACGCAAAAGCTCAAAAAGCTGCTGAGGAAAAAGTATTAGATGCTTTGGTAGGAAATAAAGCAAGTCTCGCAACTAGAGAAAGTTTTAGAAAAAGACTTAGAAACGGTGATCTAGATGATAATGAAATTGAGATAGCAGTTAGTGACACTGGTTCTAGTGGAGCATCATTTGAAATACCAGGAATGCCAGGTGCCAATGTTGGAATGATAAATATTGGAGAAATGATTGGTAAATCAATGGGGAATAAGGAAAAGAAAAAGAAAATGACAGTAAAAGAGTCTCATGAAATTTTAATTAACGATGAGTCTGATAAGCTAATTGAGCAAGATAAAATTGTTAAAGCTGCAAAGCTTTCAACAGAAAACAATGGTATAGTATTTTTAGACGAGATAGATAAAATTTCAGCAAGAACTGATAGGGTTGGTGGTGACGTATCTAGAGAAGGTGTCCAAAGAGATTTGTTACCTCTTATTGAAGGAACAACTGTTAACACTAAACATGGACCAATAAAAACTGATCATATTTTATTTATTGCATCAGGGGCTTTTCAGCTAGCAAAACCATCTGATCTTCTACCTGAATTACAAGGAAGGTTGCCCATAAGAGTTGAGCTGGAAGCTTTAACTAGTGATGATTTTAAAAGAATTTTAAAAGAACCAGACTATAGTTTAATAAAGCAATATGTGGCTCTTTTAAAGACTGAGAATGTTGAACTTGAATTTTCTGATGATGGTATTGATACAATTGCAAATATAGCATCCGAAGTTAATTCAACTGTAGAAAATATTGGCGCAAGAAGATTGCACACAATTATTGAAAAAATATTAGATGACATTAGTTTCACAGCTACCGACAGAGCTGGTGAAAAAATTATAATAAACAAAGAATATATTAACAAAAATCTAGATAATTTAGTTAAGGATACTGACCTATCGAAATTTATTTTGTAGATTTATTCTTTTTTAGAAAAATGTAAAAAGCCCCACTACCCCCATCTTCAACAGAAGCGTCTTGAATCTCATTTATTACTCTCATTAACTTTTCATTATTAGATATAAATTCTGGAACTGAATATTTTAAAATACTTAAATCTTTTGAAACGTAAGGATCTTTTTCAACATTAGAATGAATACCTTTGCCAGTAACAACGATCAATTTATTTACTCTTTCCTCAAACGCTTTTAATATAAATTCTTCAATTGTTTTGTTTGCTTGCTCTAGAGTATATCCGTGTAAATCAATTGATCTTATTTTTGTAGCATTGATAATTTTTACTTTAAAATCTTTATCAGGTATCTTTTCTTTACTCGAAATAAAACTTTGCCAATCTTTTTTATCTTTATCTGAAATTTTATCGTTCAATTAAGTTAAAATATTAACTAACTGCCAGTTAGGATTAGCTGATGTGGTATCTCTAGAGAAAACCCAAGTATCATAAATTTTTTTTATTTTTTTAGGATCACCAGAAACAATCTTTTTTTCTTTATCTCTAATGCAAGTAATAACCTCAGCTATAAAATCCACTGTAACATTTAAAATATTACCAATTTTTTTATGCTCTTTTATTTCAGCTTTATTTACGCCTATAAAAGTGATTTCAGCAGTATGTCCTCTTTTTGTCCTCTCTTTTAAAGCGTCATCGAACTGATTGTATATATCTTTATTAAGCAATGGTTTAGCATTCACAATTTTATTATCGTTGTCACTAAAATCAGTGATAATTGTTTCGTATGCAATTCTTGCTCCTTTCAAAAATTCTTTTTGTGCTTCGTCATCAAAGTTTTCCTTTGGTTTTATAGCTTGTTCCACTTTTATGTTTTTTAAAACTTCTTTGAATTGAGCTGGTGATTTACCTTCAAAACCAGTTCTTTTACCAAGGATACCTCTAAGTCTTAAAAATATAAAACCCGCAATCATTGCCAGCAAAATAATATCGATATACTCAAAACTATAATTCATATACCGATAGTAATTACTCTATTGATTAATTTCAACCAGCAATTTAGATTATGGACAAATGAACCCAATATTATTTTTAATTATTTTTATTCCAGTTATTGAAATTTATCTTTTCATCAAAATAGGAGCACAAATAGGAGCAATAACAACCATTCTACTAATATTTTTGACAGCTATTCTTGGTATTTATTACGCAAAATATGAGGGTTTGAATACTTTAAAGGCTGGTTTTTCTCAATTAAATAAAAATGAAACACCTGCATATGAAGTAATTTCTGGAGCTGCTATAGCTTTTGCAGCATTACTTTTAATTATACCCGGTTTCGCAACTGATTTTTTGGGTTTCTTGTTAATATTTCCAATCAGTAGAAAATTTATATTTAGTAAATTTTCTAGAAAATATGAAAAATCAAAAAAAGAAAAAAATAATTTTATTGAGGGAGAGTTTGAAGATATAGGAGATGATGATGAAAATAGAAAGATATAAAATTTTAGGTAAATACATCAAAGATATTTCGGTGGAAACGCCTGACATAGAAACATATTTGTTTGTGAAAGATAGAATAACAAAATATCAACTTGGGATTGATATAAATTCGAAGCCTTTGAAAAACAAAATGATAGAAATAAATACAACATTTAAATTTGAAGAAAAAGAAGATGTTAAAAAAAAATCATATTTTGAAATTATTTTTTCAACAATAATTAAAATTAATGATGAAATAAAAGATAAAAATGAATTAGAAAAAATTATATTATGTGATGTTCAAATTGAGATTTATCCTCAACTAGAGAAAACCCTTTTGAACCTTTTGCATAATTCTGGATATCCAAATATAAAATTTGAAAAAAAAGTTGATTTCGAAAATTTATATAATCAAAGATTTAATTAAAATAATTTTTCTTTAAATTATTTTTTAAATATTGTTTATGTAAATTAAGCTCTTCTTTTGTAGGAATTATTACTTTTTTATAATATTCAATATTTATCTTGCTTTTATCTTCAATTTCTTCAGTTTGTTTAAAATTTAGTGATGGTTCTTTTTGATCAATCAAATTTATGTAAACTTTCGACAATAAATCACAGTCAATTAAAGCTGTATGAAATTTTCTTCGAGAATTATCTATCCTAAATCTTTTACATAAAGCATCCAAACTAACCTGAGAACCTGGATATTTGTCTCTAGCTAAAGTTAAAGTGTCAACTATTTCATTTTCAATTACATTTTTCCCAGAAAGCTTTAATTCATTATTAAGATGAGCTAAGTCAAATTCTGCATTGTGTATAATTAATCTTTTGTTTTTAATGAATTCTAAAAAAAGATCTCCAATTTCTTCAAATTTTTTTTGTTTTGACAAAAACTCGTCGGTATATCCATGAACTTCAAATGCTTTTTCTGAAACTTTTCTCTCTGGGTTTAAATAAAAGTGAAATTTATTATTTGTTGGTATTAAATCATCTAACTCGATACAGCCAATTTCAACAATTCTATGTCCTTCTTTAACAGATATTCCTGTTGTTTCGGTATCTAATACTATCTCTTTCATTTGTTATATTAAATTTAAAATTTCTTTGATTTGTTTTTTAACAGGGTTTTTTGTGAAAGTATTTTTAATTACAAAATGTGATTTTTTTTTTTTATATTTTGGATTTAGTTGTATTTTTTTAAATATATTTATAAGCCTTACATTAAAATTTTCTCTTTTGTTTAACTTTTTATCGATATCTCTCTTTTTAGAGTCAACAAAAACTAATATATCTTTTCTATTAAAAATTTTATTTTCAATTAATAAAGGAATATCCAAAATAACAAATTTTTTATTTTTATTTTTTTTTAAAAATATTTTTAATTTTTCTCTAATTTCCTTATGTACAATGTTAATTATTTTTTTAAGATTATTTTTGTTTGCTAATATTGATTTTATAATTTCAGTCTTATCTACTGGAAAGGTGCAAATATATTTAGGCAATTTTTTTTTTAATTTTAAAAAAATCCTCTTATCTTTTTTATATAGTTTCGATACCTCATGATCTGCATTAAAAACTGGATACCCAAAATTATTTGCAACAAATGTTTTTCCAGACCCAATATCACCAATTATGCCTATTCTAATCATTATTTAATAAATCAAGAACCTCATTATTCACACTTGGTTCAATGTCATGCCACAATTTAAATGCCTCAAATGCTTGATAAATAAACATTAATTTACCATTTTCTATTTGATTTCCAAATTTTTTTCCTTCTTTTAAAAACTTGGTTTCAGCAGGATTATAAATCACATCGTAAAATAACTTATCAGCACCAACATTGTAAGTATTTAAATTAATAGCCTCATTATTTAAACCCAAACTAGTTGCATTTATAATCATATTAAAATCAGGTATCTCACCCCAATTTACAATATCAATTTCCTTGAATTGGGATTTTAAATTCTCAGCCTTTTTGTGAGTTCTATTGGTTACAATTATTTTAGATGCTTTCATTTTAGCTAAAGCGAAAATTATTGATGGCACTACTCCACCAGCACCTAAAATTAAAATTTTTTTATCTTTTACATTATATTTCAAATTATTTATTGCTTTTTGAAAACCAACAATATCTGTGTTGTGGCCAACTAAATTATCATTATGAAAAATAATTGTGTTCACTGATTGGGTTTTTTCTGCTTCTAAACTTAATTTGTCTAAGAAAGGAATTACAGTTCTTTTAAACGGAACAGTAACATTGCAGCCATTTATTTCTTGGTTTTTAATTTTAAGTAAAAAATTTTCAATTTCATTTTCTTCGAGTTTAACTTTTTCATAAACTGCATTAATATTATTTTGTTTTAACCAATGATTGTGCAATTTTGGCGATAAAGAATGATTAATTGGGTTTCCAATTACAAAATATTTTTTCATTTTTGTAAATTTAAATATTCTTTAATTTTTTTTATAGGCAAACCCATTATTGTATCTTCATCTCCATTTATGCTACTGAACAAATTTCTACCCTCCCCTTCAATTTGATAAACATTATAGGCGTAAAGATTTTCATCCGATATCTTAGATAAATATTCTGTTAATTCTGAATCTGAAAAATTTTTCATTACTAAGGTTGCTTTATCTGTGTAGTTCCAAATCATTGAGCCATTTTTTGAAATACAAACTGAACTTATTAGAAAGTGCATTTTACCGTTAAGTTTCTTTAATATCTCTAATGCCTCTTTTCTACTCTCAGGTTTTGAAATTAACTCTCCATTTAAATCAATGACACTATCTGCACCTAGTACTATTTTATCTTGAATTTTGGCACTAACTTTGTTTGCTTTTAACTCTGCAAGATTTTTTGAAATAATTTCTGGACTAGCATTTTCTTTAAGTAAAGATAATTTTACAATATCTTCATCAACGTTTGAAGGCTCTACGGCCGCTTTTATATTATTTTTATCTAAAATATTCTTTCTAATCTTACTTTTTGACGCTAGGATAATCTTACTTAACATTATTTGAATATATTTCGTGTATTTTAATTATAGAAGCAGCAGTCTCTTCAACTGATTTTCTTGTTACATCTATTAAAGGCCATTTATATTTTTGAAATGTTTTTTTTGCTTGAAGAACTTCTTTTTTTATACTTTCTAGGTTAGTATAATCTATACTTTCTGTTTCTTTTAATGAATTCATCCTATTTTTTCTTAGATCTGCTAGTCTTTCCGGTTCTGTGCTTAATCCAACAACACAAGTTATATGAGGATTTTGCTTAAGTTTTTCTGGTAATGATTTTTCATTAACCAAAGGAATATTTGATGTTTTAAAACCTTTGTTGGCAAGATAAATAGAAGTTGGTGTTTTGCTGGTCCTACTAACACCAACAAGAATAATATCAGATTTTTCAACTTCATTAATTAAATTTCCATCGTCATGATTCATTGTGAATTGAATTGCTTCAATTCTATCATAATACTCATCATTTAAAACGTGTTGTCCACTTGGTTCGTGGGTAGCTTTTTGATTTAAAATTTTAGAAAAATTTAAAATTAAATTACCTAGTACCCCAAAACAAGGTATCTTTTTATTTTCACTCATGTTAGCTAAATACTTAGCAAGATTATTATCTACAATAGTATATAAAATTATTGAATTTTCATTTTTTTTTGCATCATCTAAAATTTTTAAAATTTGATTTTCTGTTCTTGTGAATGAATAAGAATGAACTTTATATTCTATGTTTAAAAATTGCGCTTTAAGAGCTAAAAATATTCTATCTAAAGTTTCTCCAGTGGAGTCAGAGATTAAATAAATTTGATAAGTATTACTCATAAATAAATTGTTAATAAACTGTGTATTATTTTGATTAAATTATACAATTTTAAATTTCTCCAATAACATCTGCAAAATCTGACTTTTATTAACAATAATAATAAATAAGCTAAAACAATCCACAAAAATTGAAAAAATCAAAAAAGCTTCATTTTAAACAATTTTAATCATCAAACCTGTTGATAAATTGTGAGTATAATGTTTATAAAAAATAATCTCCTTTATTCACAAGATATAATAATACTACAATAATTAATAAGACTTTTATATGAAACCTTTAAACAAAGTAATTATAAATAAAGATACCTCATTTAACCCTTTATGGATAATGAGACAAGCAGGTCGATATTTACCTGAGTTTAGAGAAATCAGAAAAAATAATCCTGATTTTATTAATTTATGTTTAAATGATAATTTATCAGCCGAAATAACATTACAACCATTAAAAAGATTCGATATTGATGCTGCAATAATCTTTTCTGATATTTTAATGTTACCTTATGGTCTAGGTCAAAAAGTAAAATTCGAGAAAAATTTTGGTCCCAAACTAGATAGTCTAGATTTAAATAAGATAGCAAAACTAGATGAGATAGATTTTGTTGAAAAGATATATCCCGTTTATAAAGCAATTAAAAAAGTAAGTTCAGATCCAATCGTAAAACACAAAAATACTATTGGATTTGTAGGCGCCCCATGGACTCTTTTAGTTTATATGATTAATTTAAAATCCCCAAAGAAGGATTTGAATGAAAATTTTTTTAAAGATGAGTTTTTAATAAACAGAATTTTATTAATTATAGAAAAATTTTTAAAAGTTCATATTAAAAATCAAATAGATAATGGAGCAAATGTAATTCAGATTTTTGATAGTTGGGCTGGTTTACTAGAAGAAAAAGACTTACCAAATTATATTTATTCACCCACTTTAAATTTAGTAGAATATGTTAAATCTCTTAATATACCTGTGATATGTTTTCCAAGGGAAATTAAAAATTACAAAGAATTTTGTGAGGTTGTTAAACCTGATGCAATAAGTATCGACTATAATGTAGACCCCAAAAAAATACTTAAAGATATAAAAATTCCTATTCAAGGAGGCTTGGATCCGAAAGTTCTTTTAACAGATTATGAAAATTTAAAAAAAGAAACTTCTAGATATTTAGAAATTTTCAAAGACCATCCGTATATATTTAATCTAGGTCATGGTATTTTGCCCGAGACCAATCCACAGATGGTTGAAAACTTAATAAAAATAGTAAAAAATAATTAAAATATGGACGTTAATCATCCACCTATAAAATATGGAAAAACTGGTGTTCTAATTATTAACTTAGGTACACCAGATTCAACCAGTTGGTTTGATATAAGAAAGTATTTAAGAGAGTTTCTTTCAGATAAAAGAGTGATTGAAGTAAATCCTATAATTTGGCAAATAATTCTGAATTTATTTATTTTAACTTTCAGACCCTCGAAAACTGCTAAGGCTTATAAAGAAATCTGGATGAAAAATGAAAATATGTCTCCACTCCTTTATTACACCAAACAACAAAGTAAAAAAACTTCTCAATTATTTAATAAAGAAAATATCATAGTAGATTTTGCGATGAGATACGGTAATCCAAGTATAAAAAGCAAAATAGCAAAACTGCATGATATGGGTTGTGAAAATTTAGTTATACTTCCTCTTTATCCACAATATGCGGCAGCTACAACGGCCACAGTCTGTGATGAGGTTTATAGAACTTTAATGAAAATGAGGTGGCAACCTTCTTTAAAAATAATTCCTCATTATGAATCTAATCCTCTTTATATTGATGCATTAGTCAGTTCGATTAATAAAAAAATTAATGAAATTGATTGGAAACCAGAGATAATCATAGCCTCATACCACGGGATACCAAAAAAATATTTTGATAAAGGAGACCCATATCATTGCTATTGTCACAAAACAACAAGACTTATTTCAGAAAAATTTACTTCCATTAAAATTAAAACTACTTTTCAATCACGATTTGGTCCACAAGAATGGCTTCAACCATATACTGACAAAACTTTAGAAAGTTTACCTAAAGATGGAATTAAAAATATTCTCACAATTTGCCCAGGTTTTTCATCTGATTGTGTAGAAACATTAGAAGAAATATTAATCCAAGGTAAAGAAAGTTTTTTAAATTTTGGAGGGAAAAATTTTGATATGGTCCCATGCTTAAATGACAATGATGACCATATATTTTTGATAAAATCTTTAATTGAAAACAACCTTTGATTAATGAACACATATTTACTATTTAAATCTTTACATTTAATTGCAGTTGTTTCCTGGATGGCTGGTCTTTTGTATTTACCAAGAATTTTTGTTTATCATGTCGAGAACAACGCAAAGAAAGAAGCCACCGATATATTTGAAGTGATGGAGAGAAAATTGTTCTTTTATATTATGCGTCCCGCAATGATATTTACTTGGGTCTTTGGATTGGTTTTGATTTACTTAAATGGAATAGAAATTTTTTTACAGCTGTGGTTTCAGATAAAGATTATTTTGATAGTTTTGCTATCAGCGTATAATGACTTTTTGGGAAAGTGTCTTGTTAGCTTAAAAAATTCTACAAACAAAAGATCTGCTAAATTTTTTAGAATTATTAATGAAATACCAACTGTTATTTTAATTATTGTTGTATTTTTGGCCATTTTTAAGCCAATCTAGGGTTGAAATAATAAAATCAGCATATATATTTAATTTATCGATAAGTCCTTATCAAAAAATTAATCATGAACATTCAAGAACTAAAACTTAAATCATCAGAACAGCTCATTACACAGGCAGAAGAGCTTGGAATTGAAAATGCTAGCACACTGAGAAAACAGGAAATTCTTTTTGCTATTCTAAAAAAAGTTGCAGAAAAAGAGGAAATAACAGGTGTTGGTGTCTTACAGTTGCTGCAAGATGGTTTTGGTTTCCTTAGAGCAATGGAGTCTAATTATTTGCCCGGTCCAGATGATATATATGTTAGCCCAAGTCAGATTAGAAAATTTGGTTTGAGAACAGGAGATACTGTTGAAGGACCAGTCAGAGCCCCTAAAGAAGGTGAAAGATACTTTGCGTTACTACAAGTAAGTAAAATAAATTTTGAAGAACCAGAAAAAGCAAGACATAAAATTGCGTTTGATAACTTAACACCACTATATCCAGATAAACAATTGGTAATGGAAATTGAAACAACCAAGGTAGAAAAAAAACCAGACCTTACTCCAAGATTAATCGATCTAGTTAGTCCTATTGGAAAAGGTCAAAGATCAATAATAATCTCACCACCTAAAGCTGGGAAAACTATGATCTTACAAAGTATTGCAAACTCAATAGCCAAAAACTATCCAGAGTGTTACCTTATAGTCTTATTGATAGATGAACGTCCAGAGGAAGTCACAGATATGCAAAGGACCGTAAAAGGTGAAGTAATTAGCTCTACTTTTGATGAGCCGGCACAAAGACACGTAGCTGTTGCTGAAATGGTTATAGAAAAAGCAAAAAGATTAACTGAACATAAAAAAGATGTTGTTATTTTATTAGACTCGATAACAAGATTGGGTAGAGCATATAATGCTGTAATACCAAGTTCGGGAAAAGTTTTAACAGGAGGTGTAGATGCAAATGCGCTTCAGAGACCAAAAAGATTTTTTGGTGCTGCAAGAAATATTGAGGAAGGTGGTTCATTAACCATTATTTCTACTGCTTTGATTGATACTGGAAGTAGAATGGACGAAGTTATTTTTGAAGAATTTAAAGGAACAGGTAATAGCGAAACTGTCTTAGATAGAAAAATTGCAGATAAGAGAATCTATCCTGCAATTGATATAACAAAATCTGGAACAAGAAGAGAAGAGCTCTTGTTTGATAAAAATGATTTACAAAAAATGAATGTATTAAGAAGAATAATTGCTCCTATGGGAACTATGGATGCAATAGAGTTTATAAATTCAAAATTAAAAGATACTAAAAACAATGCTGAGTTTTTTAACTCAATGAACAAACCAGCATAAGAATTTTCTATAACATTTTAAGTTTTACAGTGATACAAATTTGAAGATATAATCTTCAAATGACAATTTATGCTTTATCAACTGGACCTGGTGTTTCAGGTGTTGCAATTGTTAGAATTTCAGGAGAACAATCTTCAAAAGTAATTAAGACCCTTACAGGCAAAAAGGTTCCTCAGCCAAGAGTAGCAACGTTAAGAAAAATCAATAAAATCAATAGTTCTGAGCTAATTGACGAGGGTATAATATTATGGTTTCCAGGGCCTGAGAGCTACACAGGCGAAGATATGGCTGAAATACAAGTTCATGGTGGTAAAGCCGTGGTAGAAGCCCTCCACTCTTCTATTTCTCAAATTGAAAATTGTAGATTAGCTGAGCCAGGTGAATTTACTAAACTTGCATTTCAAAATGGAAAAATAAACTTATTAGAGGCAGAAAGTATTGCTGATTTAATTTCATCAGAAACAGAAATTCAAAGACAACAAGCAATTAAAATTATGAATGGAAAATCTGCTGATCAATTTAATTTTTTAAGAGAAAAACTTTTAAAAATTTTGTCTCATGTTGAAGCTAAAATTGATTTTCCGGATGAAGATTTGCCAAACAATATTTTGGATGAGATTAAAAATAATTCAAACGAAGTAATAAAAAAAATCGAAAAGATTTTAAATGATCAAAAAGTTGGAGAAAGAATTAGAGAAGGTTTTAAGATCGCAATTCTTGGACCTACCAATGCAGGGAAATCTAGTTTAATAAATCATTTATCAAATAGAGATGTAGCAATTGTTTCTGAAATAGCTGGTACAACAAGAGATGTTATCGAAACTCATCTTAGTATAGATGGTTATCCCGTAATAATATCTGATACCGCAGGAATAAGAGAATCTAAAGATGAGATAGAAAAAAAAGGTATTAAATTATCTTTAATTAGAGCTGAAGAAGCTGACTTAAAGCTTGTAGTAGTAGATGCAAAAAGCCTTGATTTTACTGATGTTTTGAAGGGTTTATTAGATGAAAATGCAATTTTAGTTATAAACAAGTCTGATCTTTTAGAAAAAGAAATTAATTCAGAAATAAAAAATATAAATCATGTTTTAATTTCCATTAAAGAAAACAAAAATGTTGATCAACTAATTATAAAAATAAAAAATAATTTAAAAAATAAATTTATAACTAGTGATGATATTTTAATTACTAGAGAGAGACACAGACAACATTTAGAACAGTGTTTAGATCATTTGAATAATTTTAATCAAAAAAAAGAAATAGAAGATTTTGATAAAGCAGCAGAAGATTTAAGATTAGCTACTAGACATTTGGGTATGATCGTTGGAAAAGTTGACGTAGAAGAGATATTAGGTAGTATTTTCAACGATTTTTGCATCGGCAAATAATACCCTATTTTCATTGTTTTTTAGATTTTTTTTATCAAAAACTGTTGATAATTAATGCTTATTTACAAAATAATAAGCCTGTCTTGTAAATTATATATTCACATATAAATTTACCCCATGAAAAATGATTTGTCATTTGATGTAGTTGTAATTGGTGGAGGTCATGCAGGATGTGAAGCAGCTGCAGCTTCTGCACGTTTAGGAGTTAACACTGCCCTATTCACCCATAAAATAGAAACTATTGGTGAGATGTCGTGTAATCCTGCAATAGGTGGTCTAGGCAAAGGTCATTTAGTTAGAGAAATAGACGCACTTGATGGTGTTATGGGAGATGTTGCAGACAAATCAGGTATACAATTTAGATTATTAAATAGAAGCAGAGGTCCAGCTGTGCGTGGACCAAGAACTCAATCAGATAGAGCTCTTTACCGTAAATTTATGCAAGAAAAACTTATAAACTATTGTAATTTAATCATTTTTTCAGATCCAGTAATAAAGTTTATTTTTAAAAAAAACACTATAAGTGGTTTTGAAACAAAAGAAGGTAAAAAGGTATCTTGCAACAAGTTAATACTAACAACAGGAACTTTTTTAAATGGTTTGATTCATATCGGTGATGAAAGAACACCAGCAGGTAGGTATGATGAAAAACCTTCAACTGGCTTAAGTGAACAATTAGCAAAATATGATTTTAAAATTGGAAGATTAAAAACTGGAACACCCCCTAGGTTAGATGCAAGAACGATTAATTTTGAAAATCTTGAGGAACAGTTTGCAGATGATGATCCTTATTTTTTTTCATTCTTAACAAAAAAAAATTTAAACAAACAAGTTTCATGTCGAATGACTTATACAAATGAGAAGGTTCACAAGATTATAGAAAAAAATTTATCTAAAAGTGCCATGTACTCGGGTAATATAAAAGGAGTAGGTCCAAGATACTGTCCATCTATAGAGGATAAGATTGTAAAGTTTGCAGATAAAGTTCGTCATCAGATATTTTTAGAACCAGAAGGGCTTAATGACCATACAATTTATCCAAATGGTATCTCTACTTCACTACCAGCTGAAGTTCAAGTAGAAATATGTAATAATATCAATGGTTTAGAAAATGTTAAGATTATTAGACCAGGATATGCTATAGAATATGACTATATAGATCCACGTGAACTATTTTTAACACTTGAAACTAAGAAAATCAGCAATCTTTATCTTGCTGGACAGATTAATGGAACGACAGGATATGAAGAAGCAGCTGCACAAGGACTTATAGCCGGAGTAAATGCTGCTTTGTCTGTTAAAAATTTAGAGCCTTTCATCCTTGATAGATCTGATGCTTATATTGGAGTAATGATTGATGATTTAGTTACTAAGGGGGTAGCAGAGCCATACCGTATGTTTACATCAAGAGCAGAATATCGATTAAGTTTGAGGGCTGATAATGCAGATCAAAGATTAACAGCTAAGGGAATACAAATTGGGCTAGTTGGAAAAGATAGAAAAAATTTATATTTAGATAAATTTGATAAAATTGAAAAAATTAATTTAAAAATGAGTAAATCTAATATTTCACCATCTAAAGCTGAAAAATTTGGAATTAAAATAGCTAAAGATGGAATATTGAGAACTTCAAATGAGGTCCTAACTCAAAAGGACGTCAATATGAGTAAAATTAGAGAAATATGGCCAGACATACCTTATTTTAATGAAGAAATTGACGAGCAAGTAGAAATTAATGCTCATTACAGAGGGTATTTAAAGAAGCAAAAATCCGATATTTTAGCATTCAAGAGGGATGAGAATTTACTTATTCCTGATAAAATTAATTACGATGGGCTTTCAGGTCTATCTAATGAAGTAAAGGCTAAATTTAAGGAAATAAAGCCTAAAACTATGGGCCAAGCACTTAGAATTGATGGAATAACTCCTGCAGCTGTATATATTTTGTTGTCACATGTTAAAAGAAAGTCTATTAAGCATATAGCTTAATGGATCAAGAAATTTTAAAATCGTACTCTAGACTTAACGATCTAAATGTTTCACGTGAAACATTTTTAGACTTTGAAAACTATATATCTCTAATTCTTGAAAAAAATAAAAAAATTAACATAATTAGCCAAAATACAGCATCAAAAAATATGATAATTGAGCGTCATATTATTGATTCTGCACAAATAATTGATTTTATTGATTTAAATTCCAATACAACCACAGATTTAGGTTCTGGAGCAGGTTTTCCAGGCATTATAGTGGCAATTATACTAAAAAATATGAAAAATAAAATGAATGTTCATCTGTATGAAAAAAGCTACCATAAAAGCCATTTTTTAAAAGAAGTTTCAGAAAAATTAAATTTAAATACAAAAATTTTTCAAAAAAATATTTATGAGATAAAAAATTTAGAAACGGGAACAATTATGTCGAGAGCATTTAAACCAATACCAGTTGTTTTAGATTTAGTTTATGAAAATTTTTCGAAATATAAAAATTTAATTTTCTTTCTGGGAAAAAATGGAAAAAAAGTTTTTAAAAATTCAAAAAAAAAATGGAACATGGATTATATAGAAAAAAAAAGTTTAACAAGTGAAGATTCATTTTTAATAAATATAAAAAAAATTGAAAAAAAAATTTATTGAATTTTAAATTAAATTAAATGCAAATTATTTCTGTCATAAATCAAAAGGGTGGGGTAGGAAAAACTACTACAGTCATAAATCTTGCAGCTGGACTATCACAATTGGAAAAAAAAATTTTAGTTATTGATCTAGATCCTCAGGGAAATGCAACTACAGGTCTTGGTTTATCTAATATGGATAATTCAGGTGATACAATTTATGGTGTATTGAATGGAGCTAAAGAAATTTATGAGGTAATCAAGAAAACTCAGTTTGAAAATTTGGATTTAATAACATCTAACGTAGATCTATCAGGTCTAGAGGTTGAAACGGCTGATGATATTAACAGGGCATTTATTTTAAAGCGTAAATTAACCGCTTATTTAAACACTTCTAGAGGATCCTACGACTATATATTAATTGATTGTCCACCATCGCTCAGCTTGTTAACTGTAATGGCTCTAGTATGTTCTGGTTCTCTACTGGTGCCTTTGCAGACAGAATTTTTTGCCCTTGAGGGTCTAACGCAGTTAATGAAAACAATCGAAAGAATAAAAGTAAGTTTAAATCCAGAATTAAAAATCAGAGGAATACTTTTAACGATGTACGATAAAAGAAATAAGTTGTCTTCACAAGTTGAAAAAGAAGCTAGAGATTATTTTAGTGAAAAAGTTTACTCAACTGTAATACCAAGAAATGTTAGATTGTCGGAAGCGCCTTCTCATGGCATGCCAGTATTAATTTATGACAAATCATGTCCGGGTAGTAAATCTTATTTTAATTTCACTGATGAATTTATTAATCAAGAGTCAACAATAGGGAGTGCTGCTTAATGGATAAAATCAAAAAAGGTCTTGGAAGAGGTTTGTCATCATTAATAGGTGAAGCAAAAGTAGAGCCTCAAACAAACCAATTACAAATTATCGATCTTGTTCCAAATAAATATCAACCAAGAAAAATATTTGATGAAAACAATTTAATTGATTTAACAAACTCTATTAAAGAAAGGGGAATGATACAGCCAATCATTGTTAGAAAATCAAATGATGACAATACAAAATTTGAAATAATAGCTGGAGAGAGAAGGTGGCTTGCAGCACAAAGAGCCGGTCTTCACAATGTCCCTGTGGTTATCACTGAAGCTGATGATTTAAAATCTTTAGAGTTTGCAATAGTTGAAAATGTCCAAAGGCATGATTTAAACCCCCTTGAAGAAGCTCAAGGCTATAAAAAATTAATAGATGAGTTCTCATATGATCAAGAAAAAGTATCAAAATTTATTGGAAAAAGCAGAAGTCATATTACTAATTCTTTAAGACTTTTAACTTTACCTGACGAAGTAATAAAATTAATTGAAAATCAAAAACTATCAGCAGGCCATGCAAAAATTTTAGTTGGTCTTGAAAATGCAATTTTTGTTGCAAATAAAATTATTGAAAAAAAATTATCTGTAAGACAATCAGAAAACTTTGTTAAAATTTTTAAAAATAGAAAAAAACCAAGTTCAATTAAAGACACAAATATCATAGCTCTTGAATTGTCTATATCAAATAAAATTGGATTAAATGTAGATATCCAAAACAATAAAAGAAATAAGGGTAAAATATGTATTGAATATAAAGATTTAGATCAATTAAATAAAATTATTGATATAATCAAATCTAATTACTAACTTTTTTGGAAACTAGATTTAAAATAAAATCTGAGACTAAATTAGTTGAATTTTCGTAATTTTTTTTAATTTTTAGCTCAACCTCTGTTATTTTGTAGAGTGTTTCTTTAAGCGCTTTTGGAGTCCAATTTAAAATTTGTTGTTTTGTAATTTCTTTTTCTTTCCAAAAAATTGGTGGTTTAGCAGAAGAAATTGTTAGATTTAAATTTTGATTCTTTTCAAATTCCTTTAATAATCTTAAAATTGTTTTTGATTTAATTAAAAATGATCTCATAATTATAATACTGTCTTCGTTATTGAAATTATTTTCATTTAAAATTTTCAGAGTTTTACGCTTATTATGAGCCAAACAACTATCAACAAGCTCAAATATACTATGATTTTCAATCAAATTGGTTAGTTTGAATATAGTTTCATTGTCAATTTTTTTCCCATTTCTTGAATAATTTTCTAATTTTTCTAATTCCGATAAAAAAAATTTACGGTCACCATTACATTTGCTTGCAATTAAATTAATATTTGAAATCGAAATATTAATTTTTCTTTTTTTAATAAACTCATATCCTATCTTTGAGAGAGTTTCTTCATTATCAGGATAGAATGGAATACATATACAATTTTTTGCTTTTTCAAAAAAAGATCTTAATTTGGATTTTTTATCCAACATATCTGAATCTAAAATAATTATAATATCTGATAATTCTTTGTTAAATAATTCAGATAAAATTAAATATAATTTGTCTGTTGCTCTTTTAATTAGAATAACCCTTTCATTTTCAAAAAGAGATGTTGAAAGTAAACTCTCAAAAAAAGAGTTTGGGTTATTTAAAATATCTTTTTCATCATAAGAGGAAGTAAGTTTTTTTTCTTTTAAAATATTTTTTAATTCATTTTGTTTTAGTCCTTCATTTGCCCCATAAAGAAGAATAAATGGACTATAATTAAAATCTATATTTTTCGTTTCGTATGATTTAATAATCATCTAAAAGTGCTAATTCAGTAATTATTTGATTATATATTTCTGAACTAAAGTTTTGCTTCGTCAAAATTTCATTTTTTTCTTCTTCAAATTCGTCTTCGATACTGTCCATATTTTTTTTGGAAGAAATTTGAATTTCTTTTATTAGTCTATTATTAGAAAAAACTTTAACAGAAGTAGTATTTGATAATTTATAACTTGAAACTTTTGCAGTTTTGTCTTTTGTTAATATGCTTTTCTTGTAATCAGTGCTTATTTCTAAGGAAAATGTTTTTTCAAATTTTTTATTTTTAAACTGTTTTAAGTTTGAATTTAAATAATTATTAATTGTTCTGTCACCAGTAAGTTTCAAAGAATTTAATGAAAAATCACTGTTTACTTTTTTTGAATAAATAGGTTCGAAACCACAATTGTTAAGAAATAATGAAATAAATATTATATAAAAAATTTTTCTACACATTTAATTTAACATTAAATTACTATATTTATTAGTCTACCTGGAACAAGTATTGTTCTTTTAATGGATTTATTTTCTAAATAAATGCTCATTTTTTTTTCTCTTTTAATCATTTCAAGTAATTCTTTTTCATTATTATCTTTATCAACTTTTATAATTCCTCTAGTTTTACCATTTATTTGTATTACAAGATTTACTTCATCCTTAATTAACACTTTTTTATTAACTTTAGGCCAACTTTCAGAATGCTTTAGTCCTTTAGTTTTTAACATTTCTAAACATTCACTTACAAAATGTGGTATTACAGGACTCATCGCAACAAGAATTTTACTATAATTTTCGATCCAATTATTTTTATCTATTTTGTCATTTGTAATTTTGTTTATTAATCTGTAAGTTTCATGGAAGTTTGCAATAATTTTGTTGTAACTAAAATTTTCAATGTTTTTTTCAACATTCTCAATAAATTGATTAGATATTTTTTCTAGATCATTATTTTTATTTATTGGATGATTTTTATCAATCTCACTTAAAATCTTCTGATTTAATACCCATAATTTCTGAACAAATTTGAATGACGAATTCATGCCCTCATCTGACCATTGAACATCTTTTTCGGGAGGACTATCTGATAATATAAATAATCTAACCGAGTCTGCTCCATAGTTTTCAATTATTTGCTCTGGGTCTATTGTGTTTTTTTTTGATTTAGACATTGATTCAGATGCGCCAATCTTGATTTGTTGTGACTGATCTGAAGCAAGAAATTTTTTCCCATTTATTGAAATAATTTCATCTGGACTTACCCAATTATTATTTTGATCTTTATAAGTTTCATGACAAACCATCCCTTGTGTAAATAGTCCTTTAAAAGGTTCTTTAATTACAAAATTTTTATTTTCAAAAGAGAGAGCATGCATAAAAAATCTTGAATATAATAAATGGAGTATAGCATGTTCAACACCGCCAATATATTGATCTACTGGCATCCAGTATTTTATTTCTTCATTGTTAAATCCATAATTAGAATTATGTGGAGAGCAGAATCTTAAAAAATACCAAGAAGAATCAACAAAAGTATCCAACGTATCAGTTTCTTTGGTATACTCTTTCCCATCGAATGAAATTTTTTTCCAGTCATTCATTTCATCTAAAGGATTTCCTGATGAAGCGAATTTATTTATCTCTGGTAATTTTATAGGAAGAAGTTCTTTTGGAATTTTAGTTGGATTTCCATTTTCATCGTAGGCTATTGGTATTGGGCATCCCCAATATCTTTGTCTTGAGATCCCCCAATCTTTGAGTCTAAAGTTTGTTTTTCTTTTTCCAATATTATTTTTTTCAATATAATCTATTGCTTTTGAAATAGATTCTGTTGGTACTTTAAAACCATCAAAAAATTTAGAATTAAATAAAATTCCTTTATCTGTGTAGGCTTTATTTTTTATCGTAAAATTTGTCTCACCATCTGGTCTAACAACAGGAGTAATATTTAAATTATATTTTATTGCAAAATCCAAATCTCTTTGATCATGAGCAGGACAACCAAAGACTGCACCTAATCCATAATCCATTAAAACAAAATTTGCAAAATAAACAGGAACTTTTACTGCTGGATCTAAAGGATTTATAGCCATTAAATCAGTCTTAAAGCCAAGTTTTTCTGCCACTGCTATTGATTCTTCAGTAGTACCTGTTTTTGAGCATTCTTCTTTAAATTTTATAAATTCAGGATCTGACTTGTAGTGATTTGCTACAGGGTGGTCTACAGATAAAGCCAAAAAAGACATACCAAAAAGAGTATCTGGTCTAGTAGTATAACACTTGATTTCATCAATTTGTTTATTTGATTGAATTTTGAAATTTATCTCACAGCCAAACGACCTACCTATCCAATTTTTTTGCATAACTTTTACTTTGTTTGGCCATTCATTAAGTGACTTAAGGCCATCAAGCAGTTCACTAGAAAATTTAGTTATGTTAAAAAACCATTGATTTAACTTTCTTCTCTCTACCGTTGCCCCAGACCTCCATCCTTTTCCATCTATTACTTGTTCATTGGCTAAAACTGTTTTCTCTACAGGGTCCCAGTTAACATAGTTTTCTTTTCTATAGACTAGTCCCTTATCATAAAGTTCTAAAAAAAATTCTTGTTGATGTTTATAATAATCATCTGAACAAGTTGATATTTCTCTATCCCAATCAATAGAAAGTCCAAGCTTTTTTAGTTGAGATTTCATTGTTGCAATATTAGACTCAGTCCAATCTTTTGGACTTAAATTATTTTGTCTTGCTGCATTTTCGGCAGGCATTCCGAAAGAGTCCCATCCCATAGGATGTAGCACGTTATATCCTTGTAGTGCTTTGTATCTAGCTAAAACATCGCCAATTGTATAATTTCTAACGTGTCCCATATGAATCTTTCCTGATGGATAAGGAAACATTTCTAGGCAATAAAATTTTTTTTTATTTATTTCTACTTTTGCTGAAAATATTTTTTGGCTTTCCCAGTAGCTTTGCCATTTATTTTCGATAATTTTAAAATTATATCTTTCCACAAAATTAAGTTGAATTTTTTATTTTGAGATAAATCTACTCTTATTTCTTTTCTTTTTTTTACCCTGATTTTGTTCTTTGTACAGTGCTGCTTTTTTTAGTATTTCTTTTTTAAGTTCTTGAACCAAACTATTTTGTTCAGTTATTTTGCAATTCAATAAATTGTCTATACATTTTTTATTAAACACTTTTATATCTAACGAATCTGACCTAATTTCGTTTGTTAGAAATCGAATTGAAATTTTAATACTTTCATTTTGGCTAGAATTATCTGTATACCAGTCTGTAATAATTATGCCGCCACTGTAATTTACAGAAGATAGTGGCATAAAATCAATAACATCTAGAGATGCTCTCCATAATTCATTGGAGCTTGCAAATTGAAAATTTCCACCTATTAAATTTTTTTCTTGATCAAATAATTTAAAACTTCTTCCTTCTTCAATATTTTTTTGAACTCTGTCATATACGTTTGGTGGAACTTTTTTAGCATCAACTTTTTTGTAAATTCCACAACCTGAAATAACTGCAAAAATTAGAAAAATTATTGCTAGTTTCGTATATTTTATTAAAATATTCATAATATTGACTAGTTAACACGAATATCTATTAATTATAGTAATTATTGTGTGATATTATTGCAACACTTTAGTTTAAAAAATAGAAAATCATCAATTAAGATAAATTTTATAGAAAAATAAGATAATTTCCGGATGTTATTAATATTAATAATTAAACAAAGGAGACATTAATGACAAACATTAAAAAAATAGGACTTACAGCGTTAGCTGGATCTCTTATTGCAACTACTGCAATGGCTGGTTCTTTATCAGTTAGTGGTGGTGCAAAACTATCTCACACTACAAAAGGTGGAACTTCTAACACAGACACTGGTAACAACTGGGGTATGCAGAAAGCTATGACTTTTTCTGGTGGTGGTGAACTAGATAACGGTCATTCTGTATCATTAACTCACGTAATGACAGTTGAAGGTGCTCAATCTTCATCTTTATTAACTTATGATATGGGTGATGCTGGTAAAATTATGTTTACTGACGGTGCTGGTGGATTAGGTATCGCTGGTATTGATGATTTAATGCCAACTGCTGTAGAAGAGCCATGGGATGGTCTTGGAACTAACCCAACAGCAGCTAAAAATGGTTATGTTTCACAAGCTACAAGTGGTTTTGAGTACACAAACACTTCTGTTGATGGTGTTAAAATAGAAATCGGTTACGGTACTAGCCAAGCATCTAATGATGATGGTGGAGTATCAGGAGCTGGTGCTACTAATTCATCTGACTCTATAGCTGTTCAGTACACTGGTATTGAAGGTGCTAATCTTTTCTTTGGTACTGGAACTTTAGGTGGTGCAACTGAAACTGACGTGGATACTATGGGTGCTACTTACTCTATGGGTGCAGCGACTGTTGGTGTTCAATCATCAACTGTTGATCCTGCAGCATCTGGTGAGGAAGAAACTCTTGCATACGGTATTTCATTTGCAGTAAATGATGATTTATCAATTTCATATGGTGAGTCGACTACTGAACTTTCTGGATCTGTAGATCAAGAAATCAAAGGTATCTCTATTGGTTACTCAATGGGTGGACTATCTATAGCGATGCACGCAAACGAAGGTGATAACATCGGTAACACAGCAAATAACTACAAACACACTGAGTTATCTGTATCTTTCGCATTCTAATTGTTGAAAGACAAATATTTAAAGGGCCTAAGAAACTTAGGCCCTTTTTTTTATTCAGATATTTTATTTAAAAAATCTAAATATTTTAAATAATTTTCACTAAGATTTACTGATTTTTTATAAATAGGGTTTCTAGCCTGTTCAATACTTACAGTTCTTATTCCAGTTTTATTTTTTGTATGATCTAGACAATTTTCATCCCATTCTAAGTTACAAAATTGGATAAGTTTTTTTGTTTCCTCAACTGGATTATTTACTAATTTTTCATAATGACAGTCATATATGTAGCCTGGCATTTTTGTATGCCAAAATACCATTAATTCCTTATATAAATCTATAAATTTCACCAAATATTCTTGATTATAGCTCCAAGGTAATGCCCACCCTTCGTATGTATTTCTATAAATAGACAAAGCGGTGTCTTTTAAGTTTCTTTTACAATGAATAATTTTAGCTGAAGGGAACAGAATGTTTATAAAGCCCAGCCAACAAAGATTAAGAGGTGCTTTGTCTAAAATAATTAAATTATTATGGTATTGTTTAAATAAATTTAATATCTCTGCTCTTAAATTTTTCTTAAACTCATTCTGCTTATTGTCAAAATTAACCATATTTTTAATAAAATCATCATTTTCAAATTTTTTTACAAATATGTTTTTTAATATTGGAGACTCACCAGCTCCAAATACTCCTGAATGTGATGATATAATTTGATGTGTTAAAGTAGTGCCGGATCTAGGCAATCCAACAATAAATATTAATTCTGGTTTTTTGGACGAAGTATTTTTTTCAAATGTAAAATTTTTAAAAATATGTTTTGGTTTGGTTAAATATATAGTTTGTTTTTCAAAATCAAAATTTTTAATTGAGGCAAATTTTAGATCATTAGCCATTATAAAGTATTTTGAGGACATTTCAGGATTGTTTTGATCAGAAAATGATTTAGCTAAAGCAAAACAAAGTATCATCTTATCATTTTGAGATATGTTCTCTTTATTTAATTTTTCTAACATTTCTTTTTGATGTGTTTGATCATCGTCATACTTATGAATAGAGCTATACAATTGATCTGCATAAACATTTTGAGGAAATTCGTTATGTAAATTTCTCAAAATTTTTTTTGATTTTTCGAAATCTCCAATCATTTGATAACTGCTTGCTAGATTGATTTGCACAAATTGATTTTTGTTATTTATATTTAAAGCCTTATTGTAATAATCAATGGCTTCAGAATTTTGATTTAAATCTTTTAAAACATTTGCGTAATTTACCAACGCATTAAAGTTGTTTTGATCTGACTGTAAAACTTTTTCAAGGGTTTTTTTTGCTTCGTTGAATTTTTCTTGTAGTCGATATGTGGCTCCTAAATTTACTAAAATACTTGAATCATTAGGTATAGCCTTTAGCCCTGATCCAAATGTCTTTTCTGCAAATTCTAGATTATTAAGTTGTTTGTAGGACAAACCAATTAAATTATAAAGTATTGGTTGATTGGAATATTTTTTTAATAAAATTTTTGCTTTTCTGATTACTTTTTCAAAATCACCTTTTTCAAAATAATTTTGTAATTTTTTAATTTCCTTAGTAATGAATAAAATATCTTCTCTAGTAATCATATTAATTAATTTTGAAAGTATGATATTCCTGCTATTCCATATGGTTTAATTAGATTAATTTTTTTTATATTATCTTTATTTATACCACCTAAACAAATTATTTTTTTTTTTGTTCTTTTAGATAAGTTTATAAATTTATAAATACCCAACCCTTTTTTGTTTTTTTTTGACACAAATAATGGAGATAAAAATAAATAATTAACATTTTGAAGCTCTTTAGTTCTTATTTCTTTTAAATTATGTGCCGACCCTATTAATGTGAATTTTTTTTTAAGATGGTAAGAATTTATTTTAAAATCACTATTAAAGGCAGGAATATACGCACCATCTAAATTAAGTTTTAAAGCCAATTTAATGTTGTTTGCTAAATATAATTTATAATTAAGTTTTTTACATAGTTTTTTAGTTTTAATTATTGAATCTATACTTAAAGGATATTTATAATTTCTAAAAATAATCGAAGTTGTTTTTGGCAGATTATTAATTAAATTAAAATTATAGTTATTTATAAAACAAAATAAATTAAAATGCATACTACTATTAATAATTTAGAACATATAAAAAAAAAACTAGTTAATTATTCAAAAGCAAAGATTATAGCTGTAAGTAAGACTTTTAACCAAGAACATATAGTGCCTCTTTTAGAATATGGTCATAAAGATTTTGGTGAAAATAAAGTGCAAGAAGCATTAAAAAAATGGCCAAGTTTGAAACAAAAATATAACGATATCAATTTACACATGATTGGTAAATTACAAACGAACAAAGTGAAATTTTTATTTCCATATTTTGATTATATGCATTCACTGGATAATATGAAATTGGCTGAGAAAATTTCAAAAGAAGAAAATAAACATAATAAAAAAATAAAAATATTTATTCAGGTAAACTTGGGACATGAGGACCAAAAAAATGGAGTTTCAATTAAAGAATTACCAACTTTATATAATTATGCCACAAAAGACCTTAAATTAAATATAATTGGACTAATGTGTATACCACCACAAAGTGGGCTAACATCAAAATATTTTAATGAACTAAAAGATTTAAATAATCAGCTTAGTTTAAAAGAATTAAGTATGGGCATGTCCAATGATTATCTTGAGGCTGCAGATATTGGGGCCACATATTTAAGAATAGGATCTAGTATTTTTGGGAATAGATTTTAAATAATTTTAATTTTTGTATTTTCATCAATTAACTTTAACATAATTAAAAAATCTTTTTTGGCTAAAGCTATACATCCTGCAGTAGGTTTATAATTTTTAGTTAAATGAATGAATATACAACTACCCAATCCAACGATAGGCTTTTTAAAGTTATATTTTATTGGAATTATCAAATCATATTTATCATCATTTCTTTTTAATTTTTCGTGTTTTATCTTACTCTTAATTTTAATTAGTTTGTTGTACGTGGCATGATATCTAACGTCGTCACACCATCCCATATTTTTTTTGATTTCTATACACCTAAGTTTACATTCGGGTTTTTCTATTTTATCTTTTCTAAAGTATAAATGTTGAATACCAAATGTTCCTTTTGGTGTCTTCTTATCACCTTCTTTTTTTGATTTTGAGAGACCATTTTTTCCTATGACACATTTAAAGAAAAAATCTTTAATTTTAAGTGTATGTTTATTTTTTAATACAATTGTCATATGTTACTATTATGAGCAGTAAGAATTTAATAGTTTATCAATTAAGTCCTTTATTTCAAATTTTAAAGGAAATTGATCTAGAATTAAATTTAAATGTTATTGAAATTAAAGATGAAAAGAATTTATCAATTAAAATTAAAAATCTTACCAATTATCTTGTTTTAACAACTAAACAAATATCTAATATACAGAATCAACATATTTTAAATACGTATCCTGTAAAATTATTTAGACTTATAGAAAAAATTAATATTTTATTTATTAAAAACCAATTCAACAATCAATCTAAAATCAAAATAAACAACTATATTCTTAATTTAAACTCAAGAGAAATTTTTAATGAAAAAAATAAATTAAAACTTACCGAGAAAGAGGTTAATATAATTTCTTATTTACATCAAAAACAAACTCCAGTTAGTATAGATGAGTTGGAGTTAAATGTTTGGAATTATCAAAAACAAATTGAAACACATACTGTAGAGACTCACATTTATAGACTTAGAAAAAAAATTTTAAAAATTTTCAAAGATCAAAATTTTATAATCAACAACAAAAATGGCTATCAAATTCAATAAAAAAAATCCAGTAGCTAGAGATCTATTTACAAAAAAATACAAATCAAAAATTGTTAAACCAAAAAAGGGTAAGGGAAGTTTTAAGCGAAAAAAAAGTTAATATTATAGTCTTGCCCCAAATTGTTGAATTACTTTTGATGACATCTCAGTCCCTTTTTCTAAGCTTTCTTTAATAGAAAATTTATTTAAATATCCATGTAAAAATCCTGCTGCAAAAAGATCCCCAGCACCTGTAAGATCAACAATATTTAAATTTTTTTGTATGTTGCTTTCAGCAACTTCATCACCTTTAATTGCAATGGCGCCTTTTTCTCCTCTTGTTATAATTACTAATTTATGAAGCTGTTTTGAAAAGTTTATAACCTCATCAAAATTTTTTGCTTCAATTAATGAGATGATTTCTTGCTCGTTTGCAAAGGTTATATCAATTTTATTTTTTACTAAGTTTAAAAAGTGAGGTTTATGTCTATCTACACAAAACAGATCAGATAAAGACATAGCGATTTTATTTGCGTTATCTATAGCTTTATCAAATGCTTTCTTAGGTTCACCCTCATCCCATAAGTAACCTTCTAAAAATATTATCTCACTGTTTTTAACAGCATCAATACTAACATCGTTTTCATTAATTTTTCCTGCAGTTCCTAGAAAAGTACACATTGTTCTCTCAGAATCTGGGGTGATTAAAATCAAACAACTACCTGTTGGTAATTTTTCTTTTTTCTTTGAATAAAAATAATCTACATTTTCATGCTTTAGACCTTTTTCATATTTATCTCCAAAGTCATCATCAGAAACTTTTCCAATAAAACCTACTTTATTTCCAAGTTGAGATAGTCCAACTATAGAATTGGCCACAGAACCTCCAGAAACAGTTTTTTCAATTTTAAGATTTTTTAATAAATTTTCAAATTCACTTTCATCAAAAAATAATTTCATTGTACTTTTTGTAAGATTGTTTTGAGAAATAAAGTTATCATCAACTCTACAGATAACATCTACTATTGCATTTCCTATTCCTAAAATATTCATATTAAGCTTTTTTGGTAATAACAGGTTTTCTTCTTTTTGGATAGCAACTAGTGCATATTTTGCATTTTAAACCAAAACAATCTCTGGCTTTGCAATATTCTCTTCCATAAAAAATTATTTGTAAATGTAGTTTAGACCATATTTTTTGAGGAAATATTCTTTTCAAGTCTTTCTCAGTTTGGACTACATTTTCTCCATTTGTTAAACCCCATCTTTGTGCAAGTCTATGGATATGCGTATCAACTGCAAAAGCTGGAAGTCCAAAACCTTGAGACATCACGACACTCGCTGTTTTATGTCCTACCCCTGGTAATTGTTCCAATTCCTTAAAGGTTTTTGGCACTTTACCCTTGTGTTTTTCTAAAACTTGTTTTGACATTAGATAAATGCTTTTTGCTTTAATTCTAAAAATACCAATTTTCCTAATTAATTTTTCAATTTTTTTTCTTCCTAATTTTACAAAGTGTTCTGGTTTATAGTATTTTGGATATATATCTTTTGTAACATTATTTACATTTACATCAGTACATTGTGCTGAAAGTAATACAGAGATTAATAGTGTAAAAGTATTTTTACTTTTTAGAGGAACAGGGGTTTTAGGATAAATTTTATTGAGAGTTTTAACGATTATTTTTGCTTTTTGTTTTTCATTCATTATGAGAAGTTAAGCAAGTCTCTCATTGAATATAGGCCTGGTTTTTTTTTCATTAACCACTCAGAAGCAGCTAAGGCACCATCTGAGTAAAGAGCTCTATCAAAAGCCTCATGATTTAATGTAATTATTTCTTTTCCACTTGAGAATTTTACCTCGTGTTCTCCAATTATTTCTCCTTTTCTTATAGAATTAAAATTAATTTTGTTACCATAAGGGAATGTTTTTTTATTTAAATATTTTTTTCCAATTAAATCATACAAATTTTTATTTTTTCCATCAGCAATTCCTTTACCAAGCATCAGTGCAGTACCAGAAGGATAATCTTTTTTATGTTTGTGGTGTACTTCAAGTATTTTGCTCAAGTATTCATCATTCAATGATTTTGAAGCAATCTCAGTTAAATACATTAATAAATTTACACCAAGGCTCATATTACCAGCTTTTAAAATAGATATTTTTTTTGAATACTTTTTGATTTGATTTTCTTGACTTCTGGTAAATCCAGTAGTTCCAATCACTATTTTTTTCTTAAGTTTAGAGGCTATTTTTAATATTTCCAGGGTGCATTCAGGGATAGTAAAATCAATAATTATATCTGTTTTTTTAAATGCATTTTCAGAATTAAACTCAGGTTTAATTCCATTAAATCTCTTATTTACTGTTCTGTTTTCTGTAAGCGCAACTAGTTTAAAATTTTTATTTTTTATTGAAGATTTAATTAGCTGCTGGCCCATCCTACCCATACATCCTGAAATAGCTAAATTAATTTTCTTCATAACTTTTTAACATTAAAAACATTTTTTTTCTGTAAATGGACAAGTTGTAATATGTGCTACTCCTTTAACAGTTCCTGTAACTACTTTTGTAGTCGTTGCAACAGTTTCGTCCACTACTGTTAATGCTGTTGTGCATCCCTGGATAAAAAATGTAAGCAAAACTAAAGTAATAATGTTTTTCAAAAAAATGTTCATTTAGAAGTAAATTATGTAAACAATGAAAAATCTTACCACTATTGACTAGTTTTTCCAGAAACTTTTTGCTTTTTCAAAAAATTTTTTAATACTTGGATTTGATTTGTCATTTTCAATTTCTCTAAATTGTTCTAATAATTCTTTCTGTTTCTTATTTAAGTAAACGGGTACCTCCGTTTTTACCTGTACATATAAATCACCAAAATCACCTCTTCTCATAAAAGGCATCCCTTTTCCTTTTAATCTAAATTGTTTACCATTTTGAGTTCCATCAGGTATTTTTATTTTTGCTTTTCCGCCATCAATAGTTGGGATTTCAATAGTAGTCCCTAAGGCAGCATCAGCTAGAGATAGAGGAAATTCAAAAAATAAATTCTCATCTGATCTTTTAAATAGGTCGTGTGAGTTGATGTTAATAAATAAATAAAGATCTCCTGTTGCGCCACCTCTAGTTCCAGCTTCACCTTTACCAGCTAACCTTATTCTAGTTCCATCATCTACTCCCTTGGGAATTGTTACAGATATTTTTTTTGATGCTTGTTTTTTACCTTGACCGTTACAATCATTACAGGGATTAGTAATTTCTTCTCCATTGCCATTACATTGTGGGCAAGTTTGTTGAACTGTAAAGAAACCTTGATTAGATCTTATTCTACCATTACCCCCACAGTATGAACATCTATCAGGAGAATAACCTGGTTTAGATCCATTCCCTTTACATGTCCCACATTGTTCTGTTGTAGAGAATTTAATGTCCTGTTTCTTTCCGTGATAAGCATCCTCAAGTGAAATTGTTAAATCATATCTTAGGTCAGAACCTCGATTGTTAGACTTCCTACTTCTTGATCTTCCACCGCCTCCAAAATCTCCAAAGAAATCCTCAAAAATATCTGAAAAATCTGCACCACTGAATCCCCCAAAACCTCCCCCTGGTCTACCACCACCATTTTCAAATGCTGCGTGACCAAAATTATCGTAGTTTTGTTTTTTTTCTTTATCTGAAAGAATTCCGTAGGCTTCACTAGCCTCTTTAAATTTTTCCTCAGCAGCACTGTCTCCTGGATTTTTATCAGGATGATATTTTACTGCTAATTTTCTATATGCGGATTTTAATTCTTCAGGACTTGCGCTTTTGTTAACGCCCAGGACATCATAATAGTCTCTTTTAGCCATCAAATTACCCCAGACAGTTAAATGTCAATTTAAGCGCTTTTTTCCTTATTTTCGTCTTTTACTTCTTCGAAATCAGCATCAACAACATTCTCGTCTTTTTTGCCTGCATCATTTCCACCATCATCTTTACCAGATTCAGGTTTTGCATTTTGTTGCGATTTATAGATTGCTTCTCCAAGTTTCATTGAAGCTTGAACTAAAGCTTCAGTTTTTTTCTTGATATCCTCAATATCTTCACTTTTTAAGGCTTCTTTTAAAGAAGATGAAGCGTCTTCAATTGCTTTTTTCTCTGCATCTGAAACTTTTGTTCCATGTTCTTTTAAATTTTTCTCAGTAGAGTGAATTAAAGTGTCTGCCTGATTTCTAACATCAACGGACTCTCTTTTCTTTTTGTCAGCTTCCTTGTTAGCTTCAGCATCTTTAACCATTTTTTCAATTTCTTCATCACTTAATCCACCTGATGCTTGAATTTGAATTTTTTGTTCTTTACCAGTTCCTTTATCTTTTGCAGAAACATTCACAATACCATTAGCATCAATATCAAAAGTAACTTCAATTTGAGGCACTCCTCTCGGAGCCGGTGCAATACCTACTAGCTCGAAGTTTCCAAGCAATTTATTATCAGTAGCCATTTCTCTCTCACCTTGCAGCACTCTAATAGAAACAGCTGGTTGATTATCTTCAGCAGTTGAGAAAACTTGGCTTTTTTTTGTTGGTATTGTTGTGTTTTTATCAATTAATTTTGTAGAAACTCCACCTAAAGTTTCGATTCCCAGAGACAATGGGGTAACATCCAACAATAGAACATCCTTTACATCTCCTTGCAATACTCCTGCTTGGATAGCCGCGCCCATTGCAACAACTTCATCGGGATTTACACTTTTGTTTGGATCTTTACCAAAGAAGTTTTTTACCTCTTCAATAACTTTTGGCATTCTTGTCATACCACCTACCATTACAACTTCATCAATCTCACTTGCATTAATTCCAGCGTCTTTCAAAGCTGTTTTACAAGGAGGTAAAGTTTTAGCAATTAAGTCCTCTACAAGAGCTTCAAGTTTTGCTCTAGTCATTTTTAAATTAATATGTTTTGGACCTGTTTTATCAGCTGTGATAAATGGTAAGTTAATATCAGTTTGTTCAGCTGATGATAATTCAATTTTTGCTTTCTCAGCGGCTTCCTTTAATCTCTGCAGCGCGAGTTTATCAGATTTTAGATCAATTCCATTATCCTTCTTAAATTCAGAGATTAAATAATCAACAACAGCATTATCAAAATCTTCACCTCCTAAAAAAGTATCTCCATTAGTAGATTTAACTTCAAAAACACCATCACCAAGCTCTAGAATAGAAACATCAAAAGTTCCACCACCTAAATCATACACAGCGATTTTTTTATTTTGTTTTTTATCTAGACCATAGGCAAGGGATGCAGCTGTAGGCTCATTAATAATTCTTAAAACTTCAAGTCCTGCAATTTTACCTGCATCTTTTGTTGCTTGTCTTTGAGCATCATTAAAGTATGCTGGCACAGTAATAACTGCTTTTTCTACAGATTGTCCTAAATATTTTTCTGCAGTTTCTTTCATTTTCTGAAGAATAAATGCTGAGATTTGTGAAGGTGAGTATTTTTCACCTTTAGCTTCAATCCATGCATCGCCCTTTTCAGAATTAACAATCCTAAAAGGGGCTGCTTCTACATCTTTTTTAACAGTTGGATCATCAAAGTTTCTTCCAATTAATCTTTTAACTGCAAAAATTGTATTTTCAGGATTAGTAACAGCTTGTCTCTTAGCTGGTTGACCAATTAATTTTTCATTTTCATCAGTGAATGCGACTACCGAAGGAGTTGTTCTTGCACCCTCAGCATTTTCTAAAACTTTAGCTTGAGTCCCTTCCATTATGGCAACACAAGAATTAGTTGTTCCTAAATCAATTCCAATTATTTTACTCATTATTATTTGCTCTCTTTCGTCATATAGGGTTTAAATTTAAAACTACAAGTTGACCTCATAATTATTTGTCCTCTGAATTTTCCTTAATTTCCTCAGTTTTTTCATCTTTTTTTGTTACTTTTTTTGACACTCCTACTAACGAAGGTCTAAGTAACCTATCTTTTATGGTAAAACCTTTTTGAATTTCCTGAATAATTGTACCTGGTTCTTTTGTATCATCTTCTATTTCCATCATAGCTTGATGAAAATTTGGATCTAATTTTTTGTTAAGACTATCAATTGGTTTAATATTATTTTTTTCAAATATAGAGATCAGATCTTTTTTAATTATATCTAAGTGCTCTAAAGTTTTTTTTAAAGCTTCTGTGTCTTTAAGTTTTTCATCATTTTCTAAAACATGTTTGGATCGATCTAAATTATCAATTAAATTTAATGCCTCTTTAGCAAAACTATAACCACCATACTCAAATGCATCCTCTTTTTCTTTTTCAAATCTTCTTCTCTGATTTTCCATTTCAGCAAAAGTTCTAGCAACTTTATCCTCAAGCTCAGCAATCTTTTCTTCTGGGGTAGGCTCTTTAACTTCTTCTTTTGGTTCTTGATTTACTTCTTGTTGGTCTTCGCCTTTTGGATTTTCATCAGATTTTGCAGTTTCTTTATCCACATTATCATTTTGGCTTTGATTAGTGTTAATTTGGCTTTCTTCTTTTTCCATAACCACTTATATGGTAAGGATTTTAATAATTTCTAGATGCTTAAACAAAAAATTAATAGTTTACTAATCGGTACAAATAATAAGGGTAAATTAAGAGAAATCAGAAGCTTGTTGCCAAAAAATATTAAAATTTACTCAACTTCACAGTATAATCTAAAAAGTCCAGCAGAAAATGGCAAAACTTTCAGGGAAAATTCGTTAATTAAATCAAAATATTTTTCAAAAAAAACAAAATTAATCTGTTTGGCGGATGATTCTGGTCTTGAGATAGACCTTTTAGATAAAAAACCTGGAATTTTTTCAGCCCGTTGGGGTGGAAAACGTGGAGATTTTAATAAAGCCATAAAAAGAGTTTATAGAGAGTTAAATAAAAAAGATAAAAATTGGAAAAATAAAAAAATTAAAGCCAGATTTGTCTGCGCTTTATCTATTTCTTTTTTAAATAAAAAAATTGCATGTGTATTAGGAAAAGTAGATGGTAAAATTTCAAATGAACCAAGAGGTAAAAACGGATTTGGTTATGATCCAATTTTTATTCCATCTAAAGAGATAAAAACTTTTAGTGAAATGAAACCTTCTCACAAATATAAAATAGATCATAGATATCAGGCTTTTAAAAAACTTAAAAAATTTCTATAAGTTCTTGATTTTCTATTTTATAAAAATTTAATTTGTGATTAATCTTATTATTTTTAATATCAAAAATTCCTATTTTGCCTTTAAAAGAATTTTTTCTTTGAAAAATTTTGTTTAGTTTTTTTAGATCAGTATTTAAGGACAAATAATAGACAAGACCAACAAGATCATAACTTAAAAGAGATAGGTGAGAGGGGTCCTCACCAAATGCATTAAAATATTTTATTTTGTAATCATCAAAATTATTTTTATTGATTGATGGATAATATAAAGGTTGAATATCAGTTTGTTTTAACAAACCTTCATCAAACCATTGGTTTAAAGCAATAAAATATTTATTTTCAGGCAAAACATCTGTGTATAGTAAAGAAGTTGCTACACTTTTTAAACTTTCATCAAAATCAGCAATTACAACTGCATCAAAATTTAAATTACCCAAAGTGTATTTTTTTTCCAAATTTCTTATTTTTATTTTCTTGTTTGGTTCATTAGAATTTTTAATTCTATTAATTTCATCCTCCAAGTTTTTTTTTCTAATTTTGTAATTTGTAATATCCTCTATTTGTTTTGTTAATTTTGTTGGCTCGGTGTTATACTCATAATTCTTATAAATTTTAATTTTAGAGTTTTTCAAACCTTTTTTAACTTCAAATTCATAATTAGTTATAGGAGTTAAAAAAAGCGTTCTTTGAATATTATTTATCTCTAGAAATTTTTTTATTGTATTTATTTGTGATGTTGAGTTTATTCCTGCTGAAATAACATTTTTTGGAAGATCTAACGTCTTATTTGTTAAGGATAAAAAGATTAAATTTTCCATCTCATCTAAGTAAGTCAGACTTTCATGAAAGACAGGTCCTATTACAACTTTTATACCCATTTGACTCAATTCAAATGCCGATTTGAGTGTTTGATTTGCTCGTGAGGCAGTATCTTTTGGAAAAATTTCTATTTGATTATTATTAATGTCTTTTACAGCAAGACTGACTGCTTTTATTATAGATTTTCCAATATCTTTATTTGGACCAGTCATAGGAACTAGTAATCCTATTTTTATTTTCTCATTTGCTTTAGCTGTTTGAAAAAATAAACAAACAAAGCTTACAAAAATTATATAAAGAATTTTAATAAGTTTTATCATTTTAATGTTATTATAAATTTTTTTAGCTAAATTATGATAATTAAACCACAATCTAAAATAAAAGATTATCAAAGTGGACTTTACTTAGTTTCAACTCCCCTAGGAAATTTAGACGATATTACACTAAGGGCAATAGAAACATTAAAAAAATCTGATTTTATACTATGTGAGGATACTAGAGTTTCAAAAATTCTAATGAATAAATATGAAATAAAATCAGACCTGATATCAAATCATAAATTTAATGAAAAAAAAAATATTAGTAAAATAATAAATTTTTTAAAATCAGGAAAAATCATTTCAATAATCTCTGATGCTGGTACGCCAAGTATTTCTGATCCAGGAGAAATTTTAATTAATACTTGTATCGATGAGAATATTGCTATTTTCCCAATACCTGGACCCTCAGCTGTTTCTACTGCAATCTCAATAAGTGGTTTTTCTGATAAGTTTTTGTTTTATGGGTTTTTTCCTGAAAAAAAAAATGAAATATCAAATGAATTAAAACGTCTTTCAGAATTTAATCATTCTTTGGTTTTTTTTGTTTCTTTTAAAAAAATTAATAAAATTATACCAGAGTTAAAAAAATATTTTTCTGGAAGAAAAATTATATTTTGTAGGGAGATGACTAAATTATATGAGGAATTTATTAGAGATAATGTAGATGACTTAAAACCTTTTGAAAAAGAACCTAAAGGTGAGTGTACGGTTGTAATATCTGAAAAAAAAGATGGAAAAATTAATTCACATAAATTAAGTGAATCAGATAAAGTTATAATAAATAAAATGATAAATAAATTTTCAATAAGAGAAATTACTCAAATTATTAGTTCAAACAAAAATGTGCCAAAAAAAGTGATTTATGATTACTGTTTAAAATTAAAAAATGAAATTTAAGTTTTTAGTACTAATTTTTTTTGCAATTGTGTTGTCAGGATGTGCAGCTGGTGTAGCATCAAAGGGAATTTTAGGAAGTGGGGTGTCTGTTGCTTTAGATCCAAGAACAGTGGGTACTCAAATTGATGATTCTATTATGCAAAAAAGTATTACGACAAAAATCCTTGCTAAAGATAAAAAATATTTTTTAGCTGTTAAAACTAAAGTATTAGATGGAAGAATTTTTATCACTGGAAAAGTAAATACACCAGAAGAAAAATTACACATAACGAAAATTGCATGGGAAACTAAAGGTGCTAGATCAGTAAGAAATGATATTAAAATAAAAGAAGAGTTTAATTTAAAACAATCAGCAAAAGATTTATTAATAACTTCACAATTAAGAACTGCTTTAATTGTAAACAAAAATATTAAAGCTACAAATTTCCAAATCGATACCCACAAAAGTAAAATTTATATTTATGGAATAGCATTGACCGCAGAAGAAAAAGAGCTGGTAATTAGTGAAGCAGAAGAAATTCTAGATGTAGAGGATGTCATTGCAAGTATTTTGTTAGTAGAAGATTTAAGAATACAAAGAGAATAGTTATTTCTTGTAATCTATAATTTCAGAAGAGTATGCAGCGACAGATGCAAGATTTAAAATTTCAGACGTTGAAGATCTTAATGGAGCAATTTCAATTGGAAGCCCAAGCCCGATTAGTAATGGGCCTATGACTTTTGCATCTCCAATAGTTTTCATCAACTTGTATGAAATTGCTGCACTGTGTTGTCCTGGCATTATTAGGATATTTGCTTTTCCAACAATTTTTGCGAATGGATACAATTCCTGATAATCAGAATTAAGAGCTACATCTGGCTGCATGTCACCATCAAATTCAAAGTCAACCTCTCTTTCTTTTAGAATTTCTACTGAGCTTCTAATGTGTTTTGTTCTGCTGGTTAAAGGTTGTCCAAAAGTTGAATGCGATACAAATGCAACCTTAGGATTAAATCCAAAAAGCCTTACTACTCTTGCTGCAGAAGTGGCTATATCTGCCATTTGTTCAGAAGTTGGGTATTCATGAACACTTGTGTCACCAATAAAAATAGTTCTTCCTTTATGCACAATCATATTTAGACCATACATAATCTCGCCTTTACGAACATCCACAACTTGCTTAATTTTTTCTAATGAAGCTCCAAAACGCCTAGTGTTTCCAGTCACTGCACCATCTGCATCTCCGCAGGCAACCATACTAGTAGCCCATATAACTCTATCATTTCTTACCATTCTATCACAATCACGTTCTAATAATCCTTGTTCTCTCTGTAATTTTTTAAATAATTGACCAACATATTTTTTTCTCTTTTGCTCATCTTTTGAATTTGTAATTTCAATATCGAAGTTTTCACTAAAACCAATTTTTTTTAATTGTTCTTTTATTCTACTTTCTTTTCCAACTAATATTGGAATACCAAGCTTATTTTTTTTGAAAGCTATTGCTGCTTTCAAAGTGTTCTCGTCTTCACCATCAGCAAATACAATTTTTTTCTGATTTTTTTTTATAAAAGAATTTATTCCTTGCATGATTGTAACAGTAGGATCCAATCTTTGTTTTAGTTGTTCTCGATAAATATCAAAATTTTCAATTTTTTTTCTAGCTACACCACTATCTATTGCTGCTTTAGCTACTGCTGATGGAATTACACTTATTAACCTTGGATCAAAAGTAGATGGAATAATATAATCTTTTCCATAATGAGGTCTTTCGCCACCCATTGCTGCTGCTACTTCGTCAGGAACATCTTCTCTAGCAAGCTTAGCTATAGCTTCAGCAGCTGCAACCTTCATTTCTTCATTTATAATTTTTGATCTAACATCGAGAGCACCTCTAAATATGTATGGAAATCCAATAAGATTATTTACTTGGTTTGGATAATCTGATCTACCAGTTGCTATAATTGCATCATCTCTTACCTCGTTAATTTCTTCTGGTGTTATCTCTGGATCTGGATTAGCACAAGCAAATATAATTGGATTTTTTGCCATGGTTTTTACTAATTCTTTTTTTAATGCACCTTTAGCTGAAAGACCTAAAAAAACATCGGCACCATTAATAGCTTCTGCTAAAGTTCTATTTTTAGTTTCAATGGCATGTCTTGATTTCCATTGATCTATTCCTTCCGTTCTTCCCTTATAAATAACACCTTTTCTATCTAGCATGGTGACATTTTCATGAGGAACCCCTGAACTTTTAAATAATTCGGTACAAGCTATAGCAGAAGCTCCCGCACCATTTACAACAACTTTTATATCTTTAATAGACTTGCCACTTATATCTAAGGCATTAATTAATGCCGCTGTTGTTATAATTGCTGTACCATGTTGATCATCATGAAAAACTGGAATGTCCAAAATTTCTTTTAATTTTTGCTCAATAATAAAACAATCAGGAGCAGCTATGTCTTCTAAATTAATTCCACCAAAACTCGGTGCAAAATTTTTAATTGAGTTGATAATCTCATCAGAGTTTTTTGAATCTATCTCCAAATCTATTGAATCAATATCAGCAAATCTCTTAAATAATACAGCCTTTCCTTCCATTACAGGTTTTGAGGCAAGTGCTCCCAAATCTCCCATTCCTAAAATTGCTGAACCATTACTAATTACTGCAACCAAATTTCCTTTACTAGTGTAATCATATGCAGCTTCAGGATTTTCACTAATTTTTTTAACTGGAGCGGCCACTCCTGGAGAATATGCTAAAGCAAGATCTCGTTTAGTTGTCATGTTTTTAGATGATCTGATTTCAATTTTTCCAGGTCTTCTATCTTTATGAAAATCTAAAGCTTCTTTGTCAGTGTAATGGTCAATTTTTGTTTTTTTCATTTCTCTATAAGTCAAAGTTAAATATTTTTTGTAATTTTTAATATTTTTATTATTCTAAATATTTTATCTATATATCCTTACAATAAGCTTACAATTAGGGTAAAATTAAGACTAATATGATTTATGAACTTACTTAAGTCAACAGGCACATTTGGGTTTTATACAATAATAAGTAGGTTGCTTGGTTATTTAAGAGATATTTTAATTGCAATATTTCTTGGTACAGGAATGTTGGCCGATGCTTTCTTTGTAGCATTTAGAATTCCAAATACGTTTAGAAGATTGTTTGCTGAGGGAACCTTTAATGCAGCATTTGTTCCAAGTTATTCATCTGAATTAATTAAAGGAAAAAAACAATCCAATAAGTTTGCCAATAGTGTCTTTAATCTTCTTTTTTTAGGGCTACTGTTTTTAACAATAATTATTGAAATTTTCATGCCTGCATTTGTTTCAATCATTGCTCCAGGATTTGTTGGTGACTTAGAAAAAATGGAAGCAGCAATAAATTTAACAAGAATTACTTTTCCTTTTTTATTTTTTATTTGTTTAGCATCATTTTTTTCTGCAATTCTAAACTCACATAACAAGTTTGCAGCTGCAGCTGCAGCCCCAATAATTTTGAATATTATTTTAATTTTAGTTTTAATCTTTTCTAAATCTTTAGGTGATCAGTTGGTTTATTATTTGTCTTATGGTGTTTCTTTAGCAGGTTTTTTTCAGTTAATATTTTTATATAAATACGTATCAAAATATTACTCACTTAAATTTGATTTTAATTTTAGTGTAAGTAATAAAGTTAAGTTTTTTTTTAAAAAACTTTTACCAAGTATATTTTCTTCTGGTGTAACTCAAATTAATATTTTAATTGGAACAATTATTGCGTCTTTTCAAGCAAGTGCAGTTTCATATTTGTATTATGCAGATAGAATTTATCAAATAAATTTAGCTATAGCTGGAATTGCAATTGGAGTAGTTATCCTTCCTCAGTTATCAAGACATATTCAATCTCGAAAAAAAAGTAAAATTTTGCTAATACAAAATAAAGCGCTTGAGTTAAGTTTATTTTTAAGTCTTCCAGCAACTATTGCTTTAGTTATCGGATCAGAACAAATTATTTCAGCTTTATTTGGTTATGGTTCTTTTAATGAAAATTCAGTAAATAATTCAAGTTTAGCTTTATATTATTTTGCATTAGGACTACCTGCATTTGCCTTAATAAAAGTTTTTTCAAGTTTTTTCTTTGCAAATTATGATACCAAAACTCCATTTTATATTTCTTTAATTTCAGTAATGCTAAATATTTTTATTAGTATTTACTTTTTTAGAGAAATTGGTTTTATAATTATTCCAATTGCAACATCTATTTCATCATGGTTTAATTCAGTACTATTATTTATATTTTTAAAAAATCGACAATTATTTTATTTCAATCAAATATTTTTTATTAAATTTATTAAAATAATTTTTGCATCAATCCTTATGGGTTTATTCTTTAACTTTATGTTAATTTTTTTTCAAAATGAATTAGCATTTAATCAATCAATTAAATCTTTATATTTAGTTCTATCTGTTGCATTAGGATTGTTATTCTATTTAATTGTATGTTATTTCATCAAAGCTTTTCAAATGAACGATATTAAATTAAAGTACTAGTCATATGGGTAAAAAAATATTTTCTGGTGTTCAGCCTACAGGAAATCTTCATTTAGGAAATTATTTAGGGGCTATAAAAAATTTTGTAGATTTAAATAATGATAATGAAAATGAATGTATTTTTTGTGTTGTGGATTTACATGCGATTACAGTAAAGCAAGATCCAAAAGAATTAAAAAATAATATTAGAGAAACTGTTGCAACTTTTGTAGCAAGTGGAATAGATCCAAAAAAAAGTATTATTTTTAACCAATCTAGAGTTCCAGCTCATTCTGAAGGGGCATGGATTTTTAGCTGTGTAGCTAGAATGGGTTGGTTAAATAGAATGACTCAATTTAAGGAGAAAGCTGGAAAAGATAAAGAAAAAGCAAGTGTCGGTCTTTATTCTTATCCTGTTTTAATGGCTGCAGACATCCTGTTATATGATGCTACCCATGTTCCAGTTGGAGATGATCAAAAGCAGCATTTAGAATTATGTAGAGATATAGCTCAAAAATTTAATAATGATTTTGAAATTGAAAATTTTTTACAGGTTCCTGAACCTTTAATCCAAAAAGAATTCTCAAGAATAATGAGTTTGAAAGATGGTTCGAAAAAAATGAGCAAATCCGAGTTGTCAGATTTAAGTAGAATAAATTTAACAGACGATAAAGATCAAATTATTATTAAAATTAAAAAAGCAAAAACAGATCCCTTACCAATGCCAAAAGATATAAATGAGCTTGAAAATAGATTAGAAGCAAAAAATTTATTAGGTATTTATTCTAGTTTGACAAATTCATCTTTACAAAATTCTGTTGATTTATTTGCTGGGAAAAATTTCTCAGAATTTAAAGAAAGATTATCTGATCAATTAGTTGATAAGATAAATCCTATTTCTAGTGAAATTAAAAAACTTTTAAATGATAAATCATATTTAGACAAAATCCTTCTAGAAGGAGTTGAAAAAGCTAATGCGATTGCATCTAAAAAGATTGAAAGATTGAAAGAAATAGTAGGTTTTTAGAAAAATTTATAATCAAGTTTCATTTTTAAAAAATTTAACTATATATAATTTTATGTTTGTGCAAACTGAAGTAACACCAAATCCAAATTCTTTGAAATTTCTTCCGGGCAAGAAGGTTTCAAATAGTGGTCCTTATGAAATTACAAATAAGGATGATGTAAAAAATGAATTAGTTCGAAATATATTATCAGTTAATGGTGTTGAAGGTTTATTTTTAGGGCAAGATTTTATATCCGTTAATAAGAAAGGTAATATTAATTGGGATGAAATAAAGCATATTGTAATTTCTTTAATTAATGATTTTTATTCAAGTGGCAAAGAGTTTGTAATAGACGAAAATTCAGAAAATGAAGAAACTAATTTAACCGAAATTGAGGAGAAGATAGTTAAAATTTTGGATCAGAAAATAAGACCTGCAGTAGCAAGAGATGGTGGCGATATTAAATTTAAAGAATTTAAAGATGGAATAGTTACAGTTCAGTTGCAAGGAAGTTGTTCTGGCTGTCCAAGCTCCACAATGACATTAAAACAAGGGGTTCAAAATTTATTATGTCATTATTTACCTGAGGTTAAAGAAGTTGTTTCGGTTTAATAATTATGAAAAAAATAAAAAAATCTGAAAACTCTAAAGATCAAAGTTTAAATGTACTATCAAGATTTTTATTAAGTGCATTGATGGTTACTTCATTTTTTTATGTAACACCAGTTTTAATAAATTTTGCAGAAAAAAACTTTAATAATGAAGAGTACACAAACAATTCTAAAAATATTTTAAATAAAGCTCTAAAAAGAGATAAAAAAGTTGAGGAAATTGATTCTTTTGTTGAAAATGATGAGAGAGAATTACTTTATGATATTTTGGAAGAAAATAATTCTGAAATTAACCTTGTAAGATTTACTACATCTCAAATTGATGCGTTATTTGAAGAAGTTAACTACACCCTTAAAGACGTAAGAAAAACAAAATTAGTAAAACCAATCGATATAGGTCTTTTGCCAAATGAAATAAAAAATATTGGAAATACAAAAAAAAGAAAAGAAATGTTCATCAAAATTGTTTTACCTTTAATAGTTAAAGAAAATACTAAAATTAGAATTGATAGAAAGAGACTTTTCACAATTTTAAATAAAAACAGTAATTCTGAAATTGAAAAGAAATGGTTAGAAAAAAAATTCAAACAATATGGTGTTAAGAAAAATGATTTTTCCACATTAAAAATAAGAATGGACGAAATTCCAGTTTCTTTAGCGATTGCTCAAGCTGCAAAGGAAACTGGTTGGGGAACTTCTAGATTTGCATTAAAAGGAAACGCATTGTTTGGTCAATGGACTTGGTCTGGAGAAGGTTTAAAACCTAAAAATGCTGAGGATGGAAAAGAGCACAAAGTGATGAAATTTCATAGTTTGCAACTTTCGGTAAGAGCATATCTGAGAAATTTGAATACACATTCTTCATATAAAAATTTAAGGAAAGCTAGAACAGATTTTAGGAATAAAAATAAACCTTTAGATAGTTTAATATTATCAAAATATTTAGATAAGTATGCAGAGACAGGAAAAGAATACACTGATGTTCTTCAAAAAATTATTGAACAGAATAATTTAAAAGATTTTGATGAAGCAAGATTGCTACCTTCTAGTAAAGATTTAGAAAGTTTGATTTAATTTGTCTTAATTGGAAATTGAACGCCAAACCATCTCCACTTTCCATTATCATTTAGCGAACAATTTACTCTACCTCTTCTAGGTTCAAACGGAGCTCTAAATTCAATTGTTAAAACCTGATTTGTAAAATTTGTTTTAGATTTTTCCCATTTATTTCCTTCATTTGAATAACATGTAATATTTTTTAAATTTTGTTGTTCTTTAAAAAATTCAACTTCAAACTTTGGCGGGTTATTTTCTTTTGTTAGTTGTTTTTCATTTGGTGACAATTTTTTATATTCCAATGGATAATAATTTATTATTGACTTAAATCTTTTTAACTCTCCGTATTTCTCATTTATTGGAAATCTTGGTAATTCAAATTTATTTTTATTAATGTCAATTACACCCGAATGTTGACCAAAAGCAAATTTAAAATTTTTAGATATATAATCTTTCATAAATTTAGAGTATTCTCCAAAAGGATAGGAAAAAATATTTGGTATATTTCCTAGTTCCTTTTGAAATATTACATTTGCTTTAGCAATATCTAAAACAAAATTGTTTGTATCTTCATCGATTAGATATTCGTGACTATGGGAGTGATGACCAATTAAAGAAAAATCTTCTGAACTGACTTCTCTTATCTGATCCCATGTCATATATCCTCTTTTTCCAACTGCTTCAGTTGAAACAAAGAGTATAAATGGTATTTTATTCTCTTTTAAAAAAGGCCATGCTTCTAAGTAGAATGATTCAAATCCATCATCAATAGTCAATAAAATTTCTTTATTTGATTTAGAAATTTTAAACTTAGTTTCAAATTCATTTGGATTAAGAAAATTATATTTTGAATTTTTTATAATTTTTATGTGTTCTTTAAAAATATCCATATTAATATTTGTAGATGGATATTTCGTTTCATTAAAACGATGATACATTATTGATAAAATTCCGTTATCTTTAGAATAATATTTGATATTATTTTCATCTGATTTAGAACTAAAGCTGAATAATAAACTAAATATGAATAAACTTATTATAGATGTAGCAGAAGCAAAAATTTTTCTCATGGTTATTACTAGTAGTGATATTTACAGCATTACTCATGATAATACTAAAATAAATTATGAAAAATTAACTTTGTTAATTAAAGAATTTTTAAAATCTAATAAATTTGATTTGAGTGATATTAGCAAGATTTATATTAATAGAGGTCCAGGAAGCTTTGCGGGGATTAGAAATTCAATCTCAATTGTTAAAGCTATCCAATTAGCATTAAAAATTGATTATTATTGTTACAGTTTTCAGGATTTTAAAGGTGAAAAAGAATTAAATCATAAAAATATACCTGAATTATGTGATAAATTTAAAATTAAAAAAAATTTGATTAACCCCATTTATATAAGTTAAGTTATCATATGTCCGAAACCATTGAGCAAAAATGCTTAGCAAAAGGTGTAAAATTAACAGATCAAAGAAGAGTAATCGCCCAGGTAATGTCAGAGTCCACTGATCATCCTGATGTAGATGAACTTTATAACAGAGTATCAAAAATAGATTCGAAAATAAGTATTGCCACTGTCTACAGAACAGTAAAATTATTTGAAGAAAGTGGAATACTTGCTAAGCATGAATTTAAAGGGGGAAAGGCAAGATATGAAGAACTTAACGAGGGTCATCATGATCATCTAATAGATGTGAAATCAGGTGAAATTATTGAATTTGTTGATGAAGACATAGAGAAGCTTCAAAAAAAAGTAGCAGAGAAATATGGGTATACTTTAGTTGATCATAAATTAGAGCTATATGGAATCAAAAAGAAATCCTAAAAGTCAAATGAAAAAAATCTTTATTAAGACATTCGGATGTCAAATGAATGAATACGATTCAAATAGAATATTTGATACTGTAAAAAAAATTGGTTATCAGAAAACGCAAAACCAAGAAGATGCTGATTGTTATTTATTAAATACTTGCCACATCAGAGATAAGGCAAAAGAAAAGGTTTATTCAGAAATTGGGAGAGTAAAAAAAAGTTTTAGAAATGAAAAAAAACCATTAGTGATAATTGCTGGATGTGTTGCTCAAGCCGAAAATCAAGAAATGCTAAAGCGAGAACCTTATATTGATCTTGTTATTGGTCCACAATCTTATCATAAAATTAATGAAACAATCTTAAATTATGAAGAAAAAAATAAAAAAATTGAAGAAACAGATTTTGATGCTGTCTCTAAGTTTGAATATTTAAGTAAAATAAAAAATGAAACTGGTAAGGTTTCATCTTTTTTAACTATTCAAGAAGGGTGTGATAAGTTTTGCCATTTTTGTGTTGTTCCTTATACACGTGGACCAGAATACTCAAGACCATTTAGTCAAATTATAAATGAGGCAAAATATTTAGCTGATAATGGTGCTAAAGAAATTATATTGCTAGGACAAAATGTTAATGCATATGATGATAATGGAAAAAGATTATCAAATTTAATTTTAGAAATTGAAAAAATAGATAAGGTTGAGAGAATTAGATATACAACATCACATCCAAAAGATATGACAAATGATCTGATTGAAGTTTATAAGTTCTCTAAAAAATTAATGCCATTAGTTCATCTTCCAGTTCAGAGTGGTTCTGATAATGTTTTAAAATTAATGAATAGAAAACATACAATTAGTGAATATTTAAAAACATTTGATAAACTAAAAAAAATTAATCCAAAAATTGAGTTTTCAAGTGATTTTATTTTAGCTTATCCTGGTGAAAGTGAGAAAGATTTCCAGGATACGATAGAATTAATAAAAAAAGTGAATTTTATAAATTCATATTCTTTTATATTCAGCCCAAGACCTGGAACAAAAGCAGAGAATTTAGTTCAAGTTGATAGAAAAATTTCTATGGAGAGATTGGAATTAGTTCAAAATCTTTTGTTTGAAAATCAAATTAAGATGAATAAGAATTTAGAAAATAAAATAATCGATGTTTTAGTGGAAAATTTAACTGAAGACAAAACCAAAGTTTTTGGTAGATCTGAATTTATGACATCTGTAATTTTTGATGGTAAAAATGAACATGTTGGAAAAGTTGTGAAGGTTAAAATAAAGAATAGCAATAGAAATACTTTATTTGGTGAACTCATCCATGATACAAAACAAAAGGTAGCCTAGATTTTGCAAAATACAAATAAACAAAATATCAACGCATCTTTAAAGTTTGTTTACTCGGATAATAATTCATTAAGCGTAATATTTCATGATAATGATTTATTGATGGGAGTTGCAGGAGAGTTTAATAAAAATTTAAAAGAATTAGAAAAAATGACTAATTCTAATTTGTATTCTAGAGGAAACTCAATAATGATTAAATCAAATACCGAAACAAATGAACTTATTAAGAATGCTATTCAATTCTTGGCTAATCAATTTATTAATAATGGCTCAATTGAAAATAAAGATATTGTTTCATCTATTGATAAATTTATGATTAATGAAAAAGTAAAAAATAATAATGTTACTGATATAATTAAAACTCCAAAAAAATCTATCATCCCAAGATCTGAAAAACAAAAAGGTTATGTTAGGGCTTTAAGACAAAGCGATATAATTATTTCTGCAGGGCCCGCAGGAACAGGCAAAACCTTTCTGGCTGTTGCTGTTGGTTTAACGATGTTATTAGAAAAAAAAATAGAAAGAATAATTTTATCTCGACCTGCAGTGGAAGCTGGTGAGAGATTAGGATTTCTTCCTGGTGATATGAAGGAAAAAGTAGATCCATATCTAAGACCACTTTACGATTCATTGTATGATCTGTTTGATTTTGAAAAAATACAAAGAATGATAGAAATAGGAGATATTGAAATTGCTCCATTAGCTTTTATGAGAGGACGAACTCTTAAAAATTCATTTGCAATTTTGGATGAAGCTCAGAATGCAACTGATACTCAAATAAAAATGTTCCTTACAAGAATCGGAGAGAATTCAAAAATAGTTGTAAATGGAGATCCAACTCAAATAGATTTACCAAACAAAAGTATGTCAGGCTTAGTTAGATCAAAAGAACTATTAGGTCATTTAAATGAGATTTCGATTGTAGATTTTGATCATTCTGATGTTGTAAGACATCCTCTTGTTTCAAAAATAGTAAAAGCATACTCACAAAATGATTAATATAAATGTCTTCTCTGAAGAGAAGGCTTGGTCAAAAAAGTTAAAAAATAAGCAACTTTTTTTTAAAAAAATTTGCAACGCTTTTCCAAAAAAATATAGATTTTTTAATAAAAAAGTTAGTTTAACATTGTTATTATCAAATAATCAAAACATTAAAATATTAAACAAAAATTTTAGAAATAAAAATAAATCTACTGATATTTTATCATTTCCTTTAAACAGAAAAACAAAGATTTCTAAAGAAACTTATTTAGGAGATATAATTATAAGTTTTAATTTTATAAACAAACCTAAATCACAAAATATAAAACAATTTAAAGAAAAAATAATTAAAATATTCATTCATGGTTTTTTGCATTTACTAGGCTTTGATCATATTAAAAATAAAGATTATTTTAAAATGTTGAAAGAAGAAGAAAAAATTTATCAATCAGTAATTTCCAAAATAAATTAAATTGAAAAATAATTTATATATCGAGGTAATATTTTTAATCTTATTAGGTGGAATAACCTCTCTAAGTTTACCACCATTTAATTTTTTAATAATAAATTTTTTTTCATTATCTTTATTTTTTATTTTTTTAATAAAAAAAAAAATCAACAATCATAAAATTTTCTTTTTTTATGGATGGTTGTTTGGATTTGGTTATTTTTTAACTAATGTTTATTGGATTTCAATCTCTTTAACTTTTGATGAGAATTTTAGATTTCTGATTCCATTTACTCTAATTCTTATTCCTTCATTTTTGGCATTATTTTATGGTTTGATTTCTTATTTATTTGTTATTTTGAAACCTAAAAAAATATTGAGTTGTTTTTTTTTATTTTCGGTACTTTTTGGAATTATTGAATTTGTTAGAGGATCAATTTTAACTGGTTTTCCATGGAATTTGATTGCTTATAGTTTTTCAAATCATTTAGAAATTTTAAGTATCACTTCAATTATTGGAACTTATGGATTTAATTTATTTTGTATTTCATTATTCTTATGTCCAGCTTTATATATCTTGAGAGATAGCAAAAAAGATATTGTTTTCTGTTTGCTTTTTCCTCTATTAGTTTTGATTTTTTATCTAAATGGATCATCTAATAAGGATAAATTTTTCAATATTCAGTTGAATGAACTTGACTATAAAATAAGACTTATTGGCTCTAATATCTCACTTGATAGATTTTATTCGGGCGATGGTCCCATGAAGTCTATTGAGGATTTAATTAAAATTAGTTCGCCTAAAAAAGAAACAAATACAATTTTTATTTGGCCCGAAGGTATATTACCAGGGATTTCTCAAGATGAAATAAAGGATTATCATTTCAAATTTAAAGATCATTTTAGTCAAAATCATTTATTAATATTAGGCATTAACAGTAAGTCTAAAAAAAATGAAGTCACAAAATATTTTAACTCTCTTTCAGTTTATGATCATAATCTTAACTTACTAGAATCTTACGACAAAACAAATTTAGTTCCATTTGGTGAATTTTTACCAATGGAAAATTTTTTGAAAAAAATTGGTTTAAGATCTTTAACTAATAATTATCAGTCTTATTCCAGAGGTGAAAAAAGAGATATTATCGAGATAAATCAAAATAACTTTTCTTTAAGATTTCTACCTCTGATTTGTTATGAAATAATTTATTCAGGAAAATTGTTTAAAAATGAGGAATTTGATATTATTGTAAATATTTCAGAAGATGGTTGGTTTGGTCAATCAATAGGACCTAAACAACACTTTATTCATAGTATTTATCGTGCAATAGAAAGTGGAAAATATGTTCTAAGATCTGCTAATAATGGAATAGCAGCAATAATAAATCCACTGGGGATTGTTGAAAATCAAGTAGCATTTAATGATGTGGGATATATTGATTTGTTTGAAATGAGAAAAATTCAACCAACAGTTTTTTCAAAATTTGGAAATAAAATTTTTGGAATAATAATTTTGTTGTATATTTTTCTAATATTTTCATTTAATAGAAAAAATAATGAGTAATTTAAAAAATTTCCTTTTTACAAGCGAGTCTGTATCTGAAGGTCATCCTGATAAAGTATCAGATAGAATTTCTGATATGGTAGTTGATAGTTATATTTCCGGTGATCCATTTTCAAGAGTTGCTTGTGAAACTTTGACCACAACGAATAAAGTTGTTTTGGCAGGTGAAGTAAGAGGACCTGAGATAAAAAAAGATGAATTAATTGAAAAAGTAAGAAACTGTATAAAAGATATTGGTTATGATCAGGATGGTTTTACTTGGAGAGAAGCAACAAAAATAGAAAGCCATTTACATTCTCAATCTGCTGATATTGCAATGGGAGTAGATTCATCTGGAAATAAAGATGAAGGAGCAGGTGATCAGGGAATTATGTTTGGATACGCCTGTAATGAAACAGATGTTTTGATGCCTGCGCCAATTCATTATTCACACAAAATTTTAAGACTAATGGCAGAAGATAGAAAGTCTGGTAAATTAAAAAACATAGAACCAGATTCAAAGAGCCAAGTTACATTTGAGTATGTTGACGGCAAACCTACTAGAGTTAAATCTGTAGTTATCTCTTCACAGCATTCTGCTGATGTTAATCAATCTCAAGTGAGGGATTTGTTAAGACCCTATATGATTAAGTCAATTCCTGAACAGTTTCTTCAAGATTTTAGAGATGAAGAGTTTTATGTTAATCCAACAGGTAACTTTGTTATTGGTGGTCCAGATGGAGATTGTGGCCTAACTGGAAGAAAGATTATTGTTGATACATACGGAGGTGCGGCACCACATGGTGGAGGCGCTTTTTCGGGTAAAGATCCTACCAAGGTAGATAGATCTGCTGCTTATGCAGCAAGATATATTGCTAAAAATGTTGTCGCTTCAAAAATAGCAGATAAATGTTTAATACAACTTGCCTATGCAATTGGAGTATCTAAACCATTATCAATTTATGTTGATTTATTTGATAATGACATAGAAAAAAATAAATTTGTTGTTGAAAAAATTAATGAAAGTTTTGATTTAAGCCCAAGAGGAATTAGAGAAATGCTGAACTTAAATAGACCAATATATGAAAAAACAGCAGCCTACGGTCATTTTGGCAGAAACCCTGAGGATAATGGTTCTTTTTCTTGGGAAAAAACTGATAAAACTGAGGTTTTTTTTAAATAGTTTCTGTTGAATTAAAAAAAAACTTTACTATATTGCCCTTACATTGTTGAATTATCAAAATGGGCTCTAGCCCATTTTTTTTTGGAGCAAACAAAAATGTTAAATAAAAGAGCTGATAAATTAGAGTTATTAAGAATTGCTGAAGCTGTAGCTTTAGAGAAATCTATAGATAAAGAACTTATAATTAGTTCTATGGAAACAGGTATTGCTAAAGCAGCTAAATCTAAATTTGGTCAAGAAAATGAAATCAAAGTATCTATTAACAGAGATAATGGCGATATAGAATTATTTAGAAAACTGACTATCTCAGATAATCCTGAGAATTCTAATACTGAGATAAAGTTAGAAGATGCAATAATTTTAAATGAAATCAATAAAGATAAATCAGTTGGAGATGAAGTTCTTCAACCTTTGCCATCTTTTGATTTTGGAAGAATTGCTGCACAAACTGCAAAACAAGTTATCAGTTTTAATGTTAGAGAGGCTGAAAGAGAAAGACAATATAATGACTTTATTGATAAAAAAGATTCAATTTTAAGTGGTATTGTTAAAAGATTAGAATTTGGAAGTGTAATTGTTGACTTAGGAAGAACAGAAGCAATCATTCAAAAAAATGAGTTAATTCCAAGAGAAAACATTAAAGCTGGTGATAGAATAAAAGCTTATTGTTATGATGTAAGGAGAGAGCCAAGAGGTCAACAGATTTTCTTATCAAGAGCTCACCCAAAATTTATGGAAAAACTTTTTGTTCAAGAAGTACCAGAAATTTATGACGGATTAATTGAGATTAAATCGTCTTCTAGAGATCCTGGAAGTAGAGCAAAAATATGCGTTAAAGCAGTTGATACTTCATTAGATCCAGTTGGAGCATGTGTTGGAATGAGAGGTTCAAGAGTTCAAGCAGTAGTAAACGAACTTCAGGGAGAAAAAATTGATATTGTAAATTGGTCAGAAGATGCTGCTATATTGGTATCAAATGCTTTATCTCCAGCAGAAGTGCAGAGAGTAAATGTAGACGCTGAAAGAAAAAAACTTGATGTAATACTTACAGAAGAAAATTTGAGTAAAGCGATTGGTCGTAGAGGTCAAAATGTAAGATTAGCAACTAAGTTATTAAATTACGAAATTAATATAATGACTGATGCAGAGGATTCAGAGAGAAGACAACTAGAGTTTAAAGAAAAAACTGATAATTTTGTCAAAAATTTAGAACTAGATGAAACCTTGGGTCAATTACTAGTTGCTGAAGGATTTTCAACAATTGATGATATTAAAGATAGCACAGTAGAGAATTTAATTAAAATTGAGGGAATCGAGGAAGAAACAGCAGAGGCTTTAATTGAAAGAGCTAAAGATTTTCATCAAAAAGATCAAGAAGATATTTCACTAAGAATTAAAGAGCTTGGTTTGGAAGACACATTAATTAATCTAAAAGGATTAACACCAGGAATGTTAGTTACCTTAGGTGAGCAAAAAATTTTGACATTAGAGGACTTTGCTGACTTAGCATCGGATGAACTTACAGGTGGTTATGATATAGTTAAAGGTGAAAGAGTAAAAATTCAAGGATACCTTGAAGATTTTGCTCTCTCAAAAGAAGAAGCAGATGAGTTGATTATGTCTGCTAGAAATATAGTTTATAAAGATTAGGTGATGAGCAATGGAGAAAAAAACAAAGTTAACAATATCTGGCTCACCCAAAAAATCTATAAAAAATATTGAGATAGCTAAATCTCATGGAAAAAATTCAGTTGTTATAGAAAAACAAACTGGAAAATTTACCAGTAGAGGTGGATCATTTAGACCAGGTGCTGGTAAACCAAGATCAACTCCTTCATTTAACAGAGGTGCACCTTTAAAACCTTCTTTTGCGCCAAAATCCCCTCCAATCACGAACGATTTTGAGAGAAGAAAATTGGCAGAACAAAGAGCCACAAAAAGATTAAAAGGTGACAGTGAAAGCAAAGATAGAAAAACTTTAAAAGTAGGAACGAAAAAAAGAGAATTAAAATTAACAGTTTCAAGAGCTTTAAGTGATGAAATAGAAGCAAGAGAAAGAAGTCTTGCATCAGTTAAAAGGGCTCGACAAAAAGAAATGAAAAACTCTTCAAAAGAAGAGGCTCAAGAAAACCTAAAACCAGTCAAAAGAGATATCAACATTCCAGAAGCAATAACTGTTAGAGAGTTGGCAAATAGAATGGCAGAGCAGTCGAGTAATGTAATAAAATATCTATTTGGAATGGGAGTAACAGTAACAATTAATCAAACTTTAGCTGCTGATACAGCTGAATTTTTAGTTAAAGAATTTGGTCATAATCCAATAAGAGAGGAAAAAGCAGAAGAAATTATACAAAAAATAAAAGCTACAAGAGTAGAAAATTTAAAAAATAGACCCCCTATTGTTACAGTCATGGGTCATGTTGACCATGGAAAAACTTCTGTTCTGGATGTTTTGAGAAGTGCAAATGTAGTTTCAGGAGAATTTGGTGGAATTACTCAACACATTGGAGCATATCAAATTGAAAGTCAAAATAACAAATTAACTTTCATAGACACCCCAGGTCATGCTGCTTTTACAGAAATGAGAGCTAGAGGGTCAAAATTAACAGACGTAGTTGTATTAGTTGTTGCTGCTGATGATGGAGTAAAACCACAAACTGTAGAATCAATTAAACATGCAAAAGCTGCAAATGTTCCAATTGTAGTTGCTATAAATAAATGTGATCTTCCTGAAGCAGATCCACAGAAAATTAAAAACCAATTACTTGAACACGAGTTAATTGCAGAGGATTTATCTGGAGATACTTTAATGGTTGAAGTTTCTACAAAAACTAAACAAAATTTAGATAAGTTAGTCGAATCTATAATCTTACAAGCTGAAATTTTAGATCTAAAAACTGATTATGAATCTAAAGCTACAGGGATAGTGTTAGAATCTAAAATTGATATTGGAAGAGGACCAGTTGCAAATATTATTGTAACAACAGGTACTCTTAAAAAAGGTGACTTTTTTGTGAGTGGTTTAAAGTGGGGAAAAGTTAGAGCAATTATCAATGATAAAGGTCAAAATATAAGTGAAGCTCCACCTTCAACTCCTATAGAAGTTTTAGGTATAAATGGTGCTGCTAAAGCTGGAGATGATTTTATTGTTTTAGATACTGAAAAAGAGGCTAAAACTTTGAGTGAAAATAGAGCTCAAGAGAGCAAAGATGGAAAAAATCCTTTAACTTTTGCAACTCAAGATTCTGCTTTTTCAGACAAATCCTCTGAAGAATTAAATTTAATTATAAAATCAGATGTACAAGGATCCTCTGAGGCTATCAAAAATGCTATAGCTCAAATTAAACATGAGGAAGTTAAACCAAAAATAATTTTAGCAGACATAGGAATGGTAACAGAAACCGACGTTACATTGGCTAAAGCATCAAATGCCGTATTAATAGCCTTTAATGTTAAACCGAGCAAAGAGGCTAAAAAACTTGCTGAAAATGAAAAAATAAAAATTTCTTCTTATAATATTATTTATGAGGTTTTAGATTTTGTTAAGCAAAAAATGTCTGGACTATTATCTCCTGATGTTCAAGAAACAATTACTGGAACAGCACAAATTCTTGAGATATTCAAAGTTTCAGGTGCTGGAAAAGTTGCAGGTTCAAAAATTACAGAAGGAGAAATAAATAGTAATTCTGATGTAAGAATTATTAGAGACGGCGCAATAATTTACACAGGGAAAGTTTCAACAATTTTCAGAGAGAAAAACCAAGTAAAACAGGTTAGTGATGGTCAAGAATGTGGAATTACTGTTAAAGATTATATGGATTTCCAAAAAAACGACACAATAGAGGCATTTAGTGTTACATCTACAGAGAGATCGATTTAATGGCTGATAGAATAGGAAAACCAGTATCGCAAAGACAGCTTAGAGTCGGAGAGATGATTAAGCAGTCTTTAAGCATGATTTTTATAAGAAATGAGGCTAAGGTGCCCAACTTAGAAACAAATACTATAACAGTTACAGAGGTTAGAATGAGTCCTGATTTAAAAATTGCTAAAGCATATGTTCTTCCATTGGGAGGAAAAGATGCTGAGGAAACAATTAATGTTTTGAAAGAATACTCATTTTTAATAAGAAAAATTTTATCACAAAAAGTGGTTATGAAATTTTTACCAAAATTACTTTTTAGAAAAGACGAATCTTTTGAGTATGCGGAAAAAATAGAAAACTTAATAAAACAAACAAATAAATAGGAAGAAAGAGGCATGAACAAAAAGGCACAAGAATTAGCAATGCATGATAAAGATACTGGATCTTCAGAAATCCAAATTGCTTTGCTAACAGAGAAAATTGAAACTCTCTCTAAGCATATTAAGCAATTCAAGAAGGATAAACATTCATCTGTTGGATTGTTGAGAGCGGTAAATAGAAGAAAGAAATTGTTAGAATACCTAAAGAAAAACAAAATGGATTCTTACAAAAATGTACTGTCGAAATTGAATTTAAGAAAATAGAAGTCAAGATAGATAGAACGGAATGGAACGAAACGAACGAAACGAAATGGAAATGAAATGTTTAAAGTATACAAGAAGGAAATTGAAGTAGCGGGAAAGAAGATAAGTTTAGAAACAGGTAAAGTAGCAAGACAGGCAGACGGTGCAATAATAGCAACATGTGGAGAGACAGTCGTACTAGCAACAGTAGTGGGGGCAAAAAAAGTAAATCCTGATATGGATTACTTTCCATTATCTGTAAATTACCAAGAGAAATATTATGCAGCTGGAAAAATTCCGGGTGGATATTTTAAAAGAGAAGCAAGACCAACTGAGAGTGAAACATTAATCTCTAGATTAATTGATAGACCAATCAGACCTTTGTTTCCTGATGAATTCAAAAATGAAGTACAGTTGTTACCAACTGTAATTTCATACGACAAAGAAAACGAACCAGATATTTTATCAATCACTGCTTCATCAGCAGCATTAGCTATATCAGGAATGCCATTTATGGGACCTGTAGGAGCCTCAAGGGTTGGATTTATTGATGGAAAATATGTTTTAAACCCATCTAAAGCAGAGTTAGAAAAATCGAAATTAGATTTAGTTGTAGCAGGTACGAAAGACGCTGTGCTTATGGTTGAGTCAGAAGCAAGCGGTTTAACTGAAGAAGAAATGTTAAACGCAGTTAAATTTGGTCATGAAGGCTTTGTTCCAGTGATTGAAATGATAGAGGAACTTGCAAAAGAATGTAGAAAACCTGAATGGACAGTTGAGAAAAAAGATTTATCTGAAGTTAAGAAAAAACTTGAGGAAACTTTTACAGAAGATCTTAAAAAAGCTTTTGCTACAAGAGATAAACAAGATAGATCAAATCAAATTTCCGAAATTACTGATAAAGCTAAAAAACTTTATGAGGAAGATGAAAACTATACAGATCTTGATGTTAACAGTCAGCTAAAAAGCCTAGAAAAATCAATTGTTAGAACTGATATTCTAAAAAATAAAAATAGAATTGATGGAAGAGGTTTATCTGATGTAAGACCTATCGAGTGTGAAGTGGGTATTTTACCTAGAGCTCATGGTTCTGCGTTATTTACTAGGGGGGAAACCCAAGCAATTGTTGTAGCAACTCTAGGAACTTCTGATGACGAACAAAGAATTGAAAGTTTAGATGGGCTTCAGAGAGAACGATTTATGCTTCACTATAATTTTCCTCCTTTTTCAGTTGGAGAAACTGGAAGAATTGGAACTGGTAGAAGAGAAATCGGACATGGTAAATTAGCTTGGAGAGCGATTAACTCTTCATTACCAACGAAAGAGGCATTTCCATATACTTTTAGAGTAGTTTCAGAAATAACCGAGTCTAATGGTTCTTCTTCTATGGCTACTGTTTGTGGAACGTCTTTAGCGTTAATGGACGCTGGAGTGCCAATTAAAGAGCCAGTTGCGGGTATTGCAATGGGTTTAATTAAGGAAGGTGATGATTTTAGTGTCTTATCAGACATTTTAGGTGATGAAGATCATCTTGGTGACATGGACTTTAAAGTTGCTGGAACAAAAGATGGAATTACTTCTCTTCAAATGGATATCAAAATTACAGGTATTACATTTGAAATTATGGAGCAGGCGTTAAGCCAAGCCAAAGATGGAAGGGTTCATATCTTGGGAGAAATGAATAAAGCATTATCAGCTTCAAGATCTGATGTTGGAAAACATACTCCAAAAATGGAACAAGTTAATGTTGATAAAAAAGACATTGCTGCTGTTATTGGAAAAGGTGGTGCAACAATCAGAGAGATAGTTGAAAAATCAGGTGCGAAAGTAGATGTAAATGACGAAGGTGTAGTAACAGTTGCTGCGCCAGATGAAGAGTCTAGAAATATCGCAATGCAAATGATTAAAGACATCACTGCAAAAGCTGAATTAAACAAAATTTATTCAGGTAAAGTAATGAAGATCATGGAGTTTGGTGCATTTGTTAATTTCTTAGGAAAACAAGATGGACTGGTTCATATCTCAGAACTTGCAGATAAAAGAGTTGCTAAAGTTACTGACGTTGTCAAAGAAGGTGACGAAGTAAAAGTTAAAGTGATTGGTTTCGATAGAGGTAAAGTTAAACTATCTATGAAACAAGCTGCTGAGTAATAGCCTAAATTAAAATTCTAAACCCCTGGAATAAGAATTCTGGGGGTTTTTTTTAACTAAATTTAACTAAATTTTAGCTAATATTTTTAGGATCTGGCATCCCAACCTTGTTATATCCAGCATCAACGTAGTGAATTTCACCTGTAACACCGTTTGCAAGGTCACTTAATAGATATAATGCTGAATTTCCAACATCATGGATATCTACGTTTCTTTTAAGGAAAGAATGGTCTTCATTCCATTTATATAAGAATTTTGCGTCTCCAATTGCAGAGGCAGCCAATGTTTTGATAGGTCCAGCACTTATAGCATTTACTCTCATACCTTTGGCTCCTAAATCTCTTGCTAAATACTTAACACTTGCCTCAAGAGCTGATTTACAAACACCCATTACGTTATAATTTGGAATAGCTTTAGTAGACTCGTAAGTTAAAGTTAATAAACTTCCGCCTTGTTTCATTACCTTTGAGGCTTCTTTTGCTACTTCAGTAAATGAAAAGCATGAGATTAACATACTTCTTAAAAAGTTTTCTCTAGTGGTATTTAAATATTCACCTGATAACTCTGATTTATCAGAGAAAGCAACTGCATGAACCACAAAGTCAATTTCACCCCATTGGGATTTGATATCTTCAAATAATTTTACAACCTCTTCTTTTTTTTCAACATCACAACTAAATGTAACGTTTGAATTCAATTTTTCTGCTAAAGGAACTACTCTTTTTTTCAAAGCATCGCCTAAATATGTAAATGCTAGTTCTGCACCTGCTTCAGCAAGTTTTTGAGATATACCCCAGGCAATAGATCTTTCATTGGCAACACCCATGATTAATCCCTTTTTGCCTTTCATTAAACTCATAAATTAAACCTTTTCAAAAATTAAAGCTGCATTAGTTCCACCAAAACCAAAGCTATTTGACATTACTGTATTTAAAGTTGCTCCTGTTTCAGTTTTTGAAACTATAGGAAATTTTTTTGCTTCTTCATCCATCTCATTTATGTTTGCAGAGCCAGCTATGAAATTATTCTTCATCATTATCAAACAGTAAATTGCTTCATGAACTGAAGCCGCACCAAGTGGATGTCCCGATAAAGATTTTGTCGAACTAATCTTTGGGATATTGTCTCCAAAAGTATTTTTAACTGCATTTAGCTCTGTGATATCTCCAACTGGAGTAGAAGTTCCATGAGTATTGATATAATCAATTTTATTTTTGCTAGTTGCCATCGCCATTTGCATACATCTGACAGCACCTTCTCCTGATGGAGCTACCATATCGTATCCATCTGAAGTTGCTCCATAACCAGTTAATTCTGCGTATATTTTAGCACCTCTCGCTTTAGCGTGTTCATATTCCTCTAGTACTAACACACCTGCACCACCTGCAATTACAAAACCATCTCTTGTTTTGTCATATGCTCTTGATGCTGTTTCAGGAGCGTCATTATATTTTGATGATAAAGCAGTCATCGCATCAAACATTGCAGTCATAGCCCAATGAACTTCTTCACTTCCACCTGCAAATACAACATCTTGTTTGCCCATTTGAATTAATTCCATTGAATTACCAATACAGTGGCCACTTGTTGCGCATGCAGAACTCATTGTGTAGTTGGTTCCTTTAATTTTAAATGGAACAGCAAGTGTTGCAGAAGCTGTACTTGCCATTGTTCTTGGAACAATGAACGGTCCCATTAATTTTGGAGTTTTAGCCCTCGTTTTATCCGCAGCCAAAATAACATTTTCAATTGATGGACCACCAGAACCCATAACGATCCCAGTTTTAAAATTGCTAACTTCAGATTCTTCTAATCCAGAATCCTCAATAGCTTCTTTCATTGCAATATAATTATAAGCTGAACCTGAACCCATAAATCTAATTGTTTTTCGATCGATATGATCTTCTAATTTTATATTTGGTTTACCATGGACATGACTTTTAAGATTATGTTCTTTATATTCCTCAGCATAAGAAATTCCTGATTTTGAATTAATTAATGATTGATGAACTTCCTCTTGGTTGTTTCCCAAACAAGAGACAATTCCTAATCCTGTAATTACTACTCTTCTCATTATTTAAATAACCCCACTTTCAAACTTTCTGCTGAATATATTTTTTTGTCATCAGCTAGTACAATTCCATTGGCAAGACCAACAGTTGTTCCACCTGGTGACATAATTTTTTTCATATCTATTTCGTACCTTACATTTTTAACATTTTGTAAAACTTCACCAGTAAATTTTACAGTACCAACTCCTAGAGCCCTACCTTTGCCAGGATTTCCTAACCAGCCCAGAAAAAATCCAACTAGTTGCCACATAGCATCTAAACCTAGACACCCAGGCATGACTGGATCCTCTTTAAAATGACAGTCAAAAAACCATAGATCGTTTTTTATATCTAATTCAGCCTTTAAAGAGCCTTTACTGAAAGCTCCATTATTCTCGTTGATTTCAGTTATTCTATCAAACATCAACATTGGAGGAAGTGGTAATTTTGCATTACCTGGTCCAAAAAGATCACCATTTCCACAACTTATTAGATCGTCATATGAGTAGGAATTTTTTTTCATATTTTTTGAGAAACCTTATTACTTGATTTAATGCCAATATAATATAATAAAACTGTATATTTTTATTCATACATTAGAATAATTATAAAATACAATGGTAAAAAACTGCAATTTTGTTGAAAAATTAAGAGATTTAGGACTTAGACCCACTAAACAAAGGGTTAAAATGTGTGAAGTTCTATTTAATAGAGAAAAAACTTTTCATTTTACAATTAATGATCTTGTAAAAATGATTTCTGAGGAGATGAATGAAAAAATTTCTTTAGCAACAGTTTACAACACTGTTCATGCATTTCAGAAAAAAGGATATTTAAAAGAAATTTCGATTAACAGCGATAAAAGTTATTTTGATACAAACACATCTGTTCATCATCATTTTTATGATGAAGATACCCACCAGCTAATAGATTGTGATGAAAATGATATAGACCCAGTAAATATTAAAAAAAATATTACAGGAAAAAAAATAAATTCAGTTGAAGTTTTGGTTAAAGTTGCGAGTGATAATCAAACTCAAAAATAATTCAATTAAATCAATTATATAAAATCTAGATTATAATAATTCTAAACTATTGACATTAAAGTTTTAGACACTATATGGTCTATAAAGTTAAATTAAGGAGAAAAAAATGTCTTTAAAAGGAAGTAAAACAGAAGAGAACTTAAAAGCAGCATTCGCTGGTGAGAGTCAAGCAAATAGAAGATATCTTTATTTTGCACAAAAAGCTGACATCGAAGGTTATAATGATGTAGCTACAGTATTTAGATCAACAGCAGAAGGTGAAACTGGTCACGCACATGGTCACTTAGAATACCTTGAACAAGTTGGAGATCCAGCTACTGGGAAACCAATTGGTGAAACTAAAGCAAATTTAGCTTCAGCAATTGAGGGAGAAACGCATGAATATACTGACATGTACCCAGGTATGGCTAAAACTGCAAGAGAAGAAGGTTTTGAGGAAATTGCAGATTGGTTTGAGACTTTAGCAAAAGCTGAAAAATCTCATGCTGGTAAATTTCAAAAAACTTTAGAGTCTATTGCCTAAATAATATTCATTAGTGGGCGTTTACCGCCCACTAAATTTAACAAAATTTCTAAAATCAAAAAAAATGAAAGAGCAACTTTTACAATTAATAAAAGATTGGTTTAATGAACCAGTGGTATTAGTTTCTTTATCATTAATTATAATTTCTAATATAATCGTATGAGCAAAGAAGGAAGTCTAGACGCCCCAATACGTCACCCTATTGATTTTGAGCATCCAGATTTTTTAAATCCTGAAAAATTAGATGCAGAAATGCGAAGAGTGTTTGATATTTGCCATGGATGTCGAAGATGTTTTAATCTTTGTGATTCCTTTCCAAAATTGTTCGATATGATTGATGAGTCTGAAAATGAAGACGTAGAGAGTTTAAAAAGTGAGCAATTTGCTCCGGTTGTTGATGCCTGTACTCTTTGCGACATGTGTTTTATGACCAAATGTCCTTATGTACCTCCTCATGATTTTGATCTTGATTTCCCTCATTTAATGTTGAGGTACAGAACAGCACAGAAAAAATTAGGTAAATTACCAAGTGTTCCAATGCAATTAGCCCAAATAGATAGAAACGCAAAAATTGGGGTTTTATTTTCTAAAATAATTAATTGGGCATCAGATATAAAAAATAAGTTGTTCAGAAAAATATTAGAGGTAGTTGCTGGTATCGATAAAAGGGTTCAACTTCCAAAATACAATTCAGAAACTTTTTCTAACTTTTTTAAGAAAAATAATGACAAAATAAACTATGAGACAAAAACTAATGATAGAAAAGTTGTAATTTATTCTACTTGTTTTGTTAACTTTAATAAAAAAAATACGGGTGTCGCAGCTTTAAAAGTTTTAAAGAAAAATGGTGTAGAAGTTCAAGAAGCCTATCCTGGATGTTGTGGAATGCCATTCTTAGAGCAAGCTGATCTTCCTAAAGTTGTGGAACAGGCTAAAAAAGTTTCTAAAGATTTAGTTGAATGGATTAACAAAGGTTACAAAGTTGTTACATTAACCGCTAGTTGTGGTTTAATGTTAAAATTTGAATGGCCATTGCTTTTACCTAATGATGATAAAATAAAAAAATTATCTGCAAACGTTATGGATATCGATGAGTATGTTGTTGATATTGCAAACAATGAGGGATTAGCAGATGGTTTACAAGAAATAGATGGTGGAGTGACAGTGCACCATGCGTGTCACGCAAGAGCACAGAACATGGGTATCAAAGCGAGAGATATGCTTAAACTTATCCCGAATGTTAAAATTGATGTTGTAGAGAAATGTGCCGGGCATGGTGGAACTTTTGGTGTGATGAAAGAAACACATGATCTGGCCAATAAAGTAGGAAGACCAACTGCAAGACAAATTAAAACAAAAAATAACAAGTACATGGCTTCTGATTGTCCTTTAGCAGGTAAGCACTTAAAGCAGCTTGAAGTGGATACTAACATTTCCAATGATGAGGCACTACATCCTATCGAATTGATGGCTAAAAGTTATAAATTATGATTATGCCAAGAGAAAAAAGAGAGATACAAAAAGAAGACATTATGCCATTAGATGTCTATACAAAAAACAGAAGAGAATTAAGAAAAAGCATTGTTGATTTTAAAAAAAATAGAAGAATTGCATTAGGACCTTATGCAACCTTTTACTTTGAAAGCTACGAGACAATGTTGGCTCAAGTTCAAGAAATGCTATATATTGAAAAAGGTGGAGATGAACAGCTTAAAGACGAGTTGTCAGCATACAATCCTCTAATACCAAATGGTAAAGAATTAACTGCTACATTAATGTTTGAAATAGACAACCCTATATCTCGCGCGGCTTTCCTTGGAAAAGTAGGCGGAATTGAGGAAACTGTGTTTATGAAAATTAATGGAGAAAAAATAAAAGCTATACCAGAGGAAGATGTTGATAGAACATCAGCTGAAGGAAAAGCTTCTTCAGTTCAATTTATTCATTTTAATTTTTCAGACGACCAAATAGCTAAATTTAAATCTGAAGAAATTGAAGTTGAAATAGGAATAGATCACAAAGAATATTCTCATACTACCAAGTTATCTGCTGAGAACAAAAAGTCACTTTCGGCTGATTTTAGTTAATTAAATCCCCAGATATTATCTGTTTTAATCCAACCTTGAAATTCTCCGGAGGTTATTTCACACCATTCTTGCTCACATTTTTCGAATATTAATAACCTACCTTGCTTAATAAGAGCAATAGGTTTTGAAAAAGATGTTGGGTTTTTAAATAAAATTTTATCTTTGGTTGCTATTACAGAATTATTTTTTTTTAATTGAGATATATGTATCCAACCACCATTGTTTTTAAAGTCTATAATTCTTCTAAAGTTTTCTTTTTTATCTATTTGTTTTAAAGGAAGATTAATTTTTTTGTAAACATATTTTACATCTGAGTCAAAACTTGGACCATACCTAACGTTTACTTTATTTTTTTTTAAAGAAACAAATATCTCTTTTGCTGAGCTTGTTGATATTAATAAAATAAAAATTAAAATTATTCTTATAATTAATGGCATAGACAGTTTTTTCTTTTTGTAATTTTTGCTTTTCTAAAATTTAAATTTAATAAATCAATAATTAAAATATAATTATTTAAACTTTGGCCTATATTTAAAATATTTTTTAAAATTTCATTTGCTTGCATTGTGCCAACAATTCCTGCAACAGTTCCTAAGATTCCCTCATATTCACAATTAAGTATTTCATTTGATATTTTTTCCTCTTGATAAAAACATCGAAGGCATGGTTCTTTTTTGTTTTTGAAATTAAATGTAAAGATATGACCATCAAATTTACTTATAGCACCTGTTACCAAAAATTTTTTATATTTGAAACTTAAGTCATTAATTAGAAATTTACTTTCAAAATTATCAGTTCCATCAACAATATAATCATAATCTTTAATAATTTTTTGAAAATTAGATTTATTTAATTTGTAATTAAAAATTTTTATTTTTGTTAAAGAATTAATCTTGTTTAACTTCTTTTTAGCAATTTTAACTTTTGGTTTATTTAAATCTTTTTCATTGAATAAACTTTGCCTATGAATATTTGAAAGGCTAACTCGATCGTGATCTACAATTCCCAATGAGCCAATCCCTGATCTAGTTAAGAATTCTGCCACTGGACATCCAAGACCACCCATGCCTATTATTAATACTTTTGAATTTGAAATTTTATTTTGACCTAAAATACCAATATTTTTTAGAATTATTTGTCTTGAAAAACGCTCGATTTGTTTTTTGTTTAATTTTTTGCTCATTTTCCCGTTGAGCCAAATCCGCCTTCGCCTCTTATTGTTTCTGGAAGCTCATCTGTCTCTTCAAAATTTATTTTTATCACTGGTGTAAGAACCAATTGAGCTATTCTGTCTTTATTGTTTATTAAAAAATCTTCTTTTCCGTGATTGTAAAGTATTACTTTTATCTCTCCCCTGTAATCACTATCTATTGTTCCTGGCGTATTTAAAACACTAATATTATTTTTTGCTGCTAAACCTGATCGGGGTCGTATTTGAATTTCAAATTCATTTGAAAAAGCAACAGCAATTCCAGTTGGAACTAAACAGGAATTTTCAGATTTAAGTAGAATAGGTTCCTTTATAAAAGCCATAAGATCCATTCCTGAAGCCCCTTCTGTTTTATAGGCAGGTAGCTCTATTGAAGGATCTAATTTTTTAACAAGGATTTTTGCCATTAATTTAATTGATCAATTATTCTATCAACTATTTCTTCAGAAATTTCGGATTTTCTTTTGTACGGTAGGACTTCACTTTTTAAAGATTTATTTTTGTAGTGGATTGTAACTTCATTATAGTCAGAGTTAAATCCAATGTTTTTTTTAGAAACATCGTTAGAAATTATCCAGTCACAATTCTTTTTATTTAATTTTTCTTCTGCATTTTTTAAAACTTCATTCGTTTCTGCTGCAAAACCAATCACAATTTCAGGCCTCATAGAATTATGATTTGATATATAATTTAAAATATCAACATTTTTTTCTAAATTTAAATTTAATGATTCTTCTTTTTTTATCTTTGTTTGAGATTTATTTTTTACTTTAAAGTCTGATACTGCTGCTGAAAAAATTGCTACATCTACAGGCAAATTATCTTGTGTAGCGGCAAACATTTCATCCGCTGTTTCAACTTTAATGAGTTTAATATCTTGTTCTACTTCTAGATTAGTTGGTCCTGAAATCAGTGTTGTATCAAAACCTTTTTTTGATAGACATTTAGCTAATTCATATCCCTGTTTGCCACTTGATTTGTTTGTTATAAAACGAACAGGATCGATATACTCATTTGTTGGTCCGGCGGTAACCAAAGCTTTAAATTTTTTATTTTGACTTTGGTTTAAAAAAAATTGATTTAACTCATCTGCAATTTTTAATGGTTCGGACATTTTGCCTTCACCATATTCACCACATGCCATATCACCGATCTCTGGACCAATGAATTTATATCCATAATCTTTTAATTTTTTTAAATTCATTTTTGTAGATTTGTGTTCCCACATTCTAACATTCATTGCAGGAGCTAAATAAATATCTTTATTTGAAGCTAGTATAACTGTAGATGCTAAATCATCTGTTGAACCCTGTGCTAGTTTCGAAATAGTGTTTGCAGTTGTAGGGGCAACAACAATTACATCAGCCCATCTTGATAAAGATATATGGTCCATTTCAGTTTCATTTTCTACATTAAATAAATTAGTATAAACTTTTCCTTGAGATAAAGATGTAATTGATAAGGGAGTTACAAATTCTTTAGCACTTGATGTTAGTATAGTTTTTATTTCTGCACCATTTTTTTTAAACAATCTTATTGTTTCAAGGCTTTTGTATGCAGAAATACCACCACAAATTATAAACAGAATTTTTTTGTTATGAAGATTTTTCATTTGTCGAATTAAAATACTATAAGACCAAAAATTACAAGAAGTAATAAGCCAATAATTGATTGATTTCTAAAAGCTACCATTTCTAATTTTTTATCATTCAATGCAGTATATGAATTTGAGTTTTGAGGAATTTGTCCACTAGCTAAAAATGTTAATGCTTGATTTGCTTTATCCATGATCTCAGGAAATTCAGGTAGTCTTTTAATTACCTCTGAGGTATTTTTTAATGTTTCATTCAAATTACTTATAGGATCTTTTGTTTCTCTCAACCAACTTTCAAGAACTGGTTTAGACGTCGTCCATATATTGGTGTTTGGATTTAATTTTCTTGCAACTCCCTCAACTACAACCATTGTTTTTTGAAGCATTAATAATTGAGGCTGGGTTTGCATATTAAATTTTTCAGTCACATCAAAAAGTTGCTTTAGTAGTTTTCCCCCAGAAATATCTTTGACTTCTTGTCCAAATATAGGCTCACCTATTGATCTTAATGCTTGAGCAAGATCATCAATAGGAACATCTTTAGGAACTAAACCAGCTATTAAGTGCACCTCAGCAACTTTTCTGTAATCCCTTTGGATAAATCCAAATAAAATTTCAGCCAAAAAACGTTTACTCATTTTGTCTAATCTACCCATTATTCCAAAATCTATGGGGGCTATTTGGCCATTATCATCAATAAATATGTTACCTTGATGCATATCTGCATGAAAAAAACCATCTCTTACAGCGTGTCTTAAAAAATGTTGGATGATATCTTCAGCAATTTTACTTGTATTTAGATTTCTTTTTTTTAATTCTTCGGTTTCACGAATTGAAACACCATCTATCCAGTCTAAAGTCATGACATTTTCACTGGTAAAATTCCAATATATTTCAGGAACTTTAAATCCAGCATCATTTTTTGTATTTTCTGCATATTCGTTAGCAGCTGCAGCCTCAAATCTTAAATCCATTTCAAGGTTAGTTATTTCTTTTAACAAAAAAACAACCTCTACAAGTTTTAATCTTTTTGTTTTTTTTACAAATGACTCAATGATAAATGCAAACAACATCATGGCATCAATTTCTTCATTAAAAATCTTTTTGATATCTGGTCTTAAAATTTTAATAGCTACATCTTTAATTGTTCCATTATCATTAATTTTTGCTTTATGAACTTGAGCTATAGATGCAGCAGCCACAGGTTCGCTCAAATCAATAATAGAATTAAAAGCATCAATGCCTAGGTCTTTTTTAATTATATTTTTTGCCTGATTAACTGAAAATGGTGGTAAACGATCTTGTAAATTTTCTAGTTTTGCGGAAAGCTCCTCACCTATAATATCTGGTCTAGTTGCTAAAAATTGTCCAAGTTTTATAAATGTTGTTCCCATGGACTCCAATGATTTTGAAAGTCTTTCCCCATCATCTTGAATGTTTTGATTTAAATCTTTTTTTTTAAATGAAATTGCTAATAACTGAAATAAAATTGTAATTCCGATAGGTGGTTTTTTAAATTTTGATGCAATTTTTAAAATATCAGACTTTGCAATTTTTCTACCTAATTTAAATAATGTAATTAATTTTTTAATCATTATATCTTCCAGCCACTATGAATAGAAACTATTCCTCCAGAAAAATTCCTATAACTACATTTTGTAAAATTATTTTTTTTCATTAAATCAATTAGTTCTTCTTGATTAATAAATTCTTCAATACTCTTTATCAGATATTCATAAGGTTTTTTATCACCTACAATGAGCTGACCAATATGAGGTATAAGCTTTGAATAGTTTTTATAAATAAAGTCTAAGTTAGAGTTTTGAATTTTTGAAAATTCTAAGCACAAAAATCTACCGCCTGGCTTCAACACTCTATAAGCTTCAGATAAAGTTTTGTCTAAATTTTTTGTATTTCTTAAGCCAAAACTTATTGTGTAATAATCAAAAAGATTATCTTTGAGAGGAAGATCTTCAGCTGCTGAATTGACCCATTTTATATTTTTATAGTTAGATAATTTTTGTTTACCTTCACTAATCATACCTTTGTTTGGATCTACACAAATTACTTCTGATCTTTCGCGAGTATTATCTAAAAATAATTTACCAATATCTCCTGTTCCACAAGCAACGTCCACTAGACTTTTATTTGAAGATGGATTCATTATATTGATCAAACTTTTTTTCCAAAAACGATGGATCCCCAATGACATGAAATCGTTCATCAAGTCGTACTTACTATAAACTTGATCAAAAACTTCCTCTACTAGACCTTTTTTATTTTGAAGATATTGTTGCATATAAAAATATATATTTAATATAGTACGAAATGCCAGAATTACCAGAAGTAGAAATTGTCAGACAATCACTAGACAAAAAAATCAAACAAAAAACTATTAAAAAAGTAATCATTAGAAATAAAAATCTTAGATTCCCAATTCCAAAAAATTTTTCTACTTTCCTTAAAAATAAAAAAATTGCTAAAGTTGATAGATTTTCAAAATATTTAATAATAAATTTTAAGAGTAGTGGTTTTTGTATAATACATTTGGGAATGTCAGGTACAATTCATGTTTTAAGTAAAAAACAAAAATCAAAATTTACCAATACAAGTTTTTATCACTCTCCAATACTTCCGAATAAACATAATCATATTGAATTGATATTTAATTCTTTAAAAGTAATTTATAACGATCCAAGACGATTTGGTTTTTTTGAACTGATTGAGACTTATGATGATTTAAAAAATAGATTAAAAAACTTAGGACCAGAACCATTTAATTCAGAATTTAACTTAAATTATGTATTTAAATATTTTAAAGGAAAGAATAAAAGTATAAAAAACTTTTTATTGGATCAAAAATTTGTTTCAGGTATTGGTAATATTTACGCAAGCGAAATTTTGTTCTTAAGTAAAATTAATCCTTTTAAAAAAGCAAGCTTATTATCCATTGATGATTGTAAAAAAATAATTTTAAATTCAAAAAAAGTACTTTCAAAAGCAATTAAAAAAGGAGGATCAAGTATAAGAGATTTTAAAGATGCTTCAGGTATTTTGGGAAATTTTCAAAAGGAATTCAATGTTTATCAGCAAGAGGGATTAAGATGTAAAACAAGAGGTTGTAGAGGTACTATAAAAAAAAAAATTATATCAAATAGATCCACTTTCTTTTGTGTTTCCTGTCAAAAATAGTTAAATATTTAGTTGACCACTTTAAGATCTCAAGCTATACCCCTGCGCATGGCAAACACAAAATCAGCTATTAAACGTATAAGACGTATTTCTAAGCAAACAGCTGTAAATAAAGCTAGAAAAAGTAGATTTAGAAATGCATTAAAGAAGATGAACACTTTAATTGATGCCAAAAAGAAAGATGAGGCATTAAAATTTTTACCTAAATTAAACTCAGAGTTGATGAAAATAGCCAAGACTGGAATAATTAAAAAGCAGAACGCATCAAGAAACGTTTCAAGAATTACTAAGAAAATTTCAACAATATAAAATTATAAATATCTATTTTTTAGATATAAAAATTTAACACATCATATAACAAGTATAAAAAAAAAATTACTATATTTAGATTTAGTAAACGTATGAATATAGCAAATACAATTTATATTTGATTCAATCTACGTTTGATTCAATTAGAAATTTTATAAATTGTTTTGTTATTCTAATTAATACAAAAAAAATTCTTTTAAAAAATTTTGAAAAAAATAATGCGACAATCAAAACTACAATCGTAGATTTTATTTTTTTTTATATTTTTTTATTAACTTGTTGCAAATTTTTTTAAATCGTTCTAACTGAGATTTCTCCATATATTTTATGAACAAACCTATAAATACAAAAAATTTAACTAATATAAACTCAGATAGCTTTGATTGGGAGTTGGTTCAAGCTGAGATGAGAAATAAACTAGGTTTAGAGGTTTATGAAAGTTGGTTAAAAAAAATAACTTTTGTAGAAGAATTTAATAATTATTTATTATTATCAGTCCCTACAAGATTCATAAGAGATTGGATTACTTCAAGATATTTAGACCAAATATTGCAAATAGTTAGATTGAACAAAAAAGATATAATCAGAATAGAATTTAAAATTGTAGAACAAGCTAAAAATAATTTTACCGAAAAAAATCAAAAAATAGAAAATAATACTAACCAAAATATTTCATTTATTAAAGATTCTTATCTTCAATATAATCGTATTGATCCAAACAAAAGGTTTGATAACTTCATAACGGGAAGTAGCAACAGACTTGCATATGAAGCTTCTTTAAAAGTTTCAGAAAATATTTCTCATTATAATCCATTATACATTTATGGTGGAGTTGGAATGGGTAAAACTCATTTGTTAAATTCTATAGGCTTAGAATTAAAAAAAAATAATAAAGTTATGTTCATTTCAGCAGAACGTTTCATGTATCAGTTCGTTAAATCTATCAAAGCAAATGACATGGTTAAGTTTAAAGAATATTTTAGGAACACAGATATTTTACTAATTGATGATATTCAATTTATAAGTGGAAAAGAAGCTATGCAGGAAGAGTTTTTTCATACTTTTAATGCTTTACTAGATAAAGGATCTCAAATAATTGTTTCTGCTGATAGAGCTCCAAACAAATTATCAAGAATTCAAGAAAGAATTAAATCTAGATTTTCTGGAGGACTAGTAGTTGATATTCAAAAGCCTGATCTTGAATTAAGAAAAAAAATAGTCGAGAAGAAAACTGAAGAATTAAATAATTTGTATTCAGATCAACTAAGTGTTTCTAAAGAAATTCAGAATTTTATTAGTTCTGAAATTACAGGAAGTATTAGGGAGTTAGTTGGAGCAATTAATAGAGTTGTTTCTTTTTCAAGAATTTATAACAAAGCCCCAAATTTATCCGAAACAAAAGTAGTTTTAAAAGATTTGCTAAATCTTGCAGAAAATAAAGTTACAATTGATTTAATACAGACAATTGTTTGTAAATTTTTTAAAATTAGTAAAAATGAAATGTTATCCTCTAGAAGGTCAAGATATTTAGTAAGACCTAGGCAAACAGCGATTTATTTAACGAAAATTTTAACCTCAAAATCATTACCAGAGATAGGAAGAGAATTTTCAAATAGAGATCACACAACTATAATTCATTCGGTAAAAACAATTGAAAAATTAAAGGAAAAAGATACTGAAATGGTTGAGAATATTAATAAGTTAAAAAACCAGATATTGTATAATAATAAAGAAAATGAAATTTAACGTAAATCAGCAAGATCTCCAGCAAGCATTAAATTATTGCCAAGGTGTTATAGAAAAAAGAAGTACACTACCAATACTTTCAAATATTCTATTGGATGTGAGTAATTCAAATTTAACAATTACTGCTACTGATTTAGATTTAATATTTATTCATAAGTTGAGCAATGTTGAGATTATTGAAGAGGGAAAAACAACGACAACTTCATCGATAATGTATGATATTATTAGAAAGCTCAATTCAGGAAAAAAAATAAATTTATCTTTAACAGATGTAAGTAAATTACAAGTCGAATCCGAGAAATCCATTTTTAATTTAAATTGTATTAGTGCAACAGAATTTCCATTAACTGACGAAAATTTTAATGAAAATGAATTTGTTATAAAATCAAAACAACTTTTAAAACTTCTAAATAAATGTAAATTTTCAGTTTCAAATGATGAGACCAGACATTATTTAAGTGGAATTTATTTTCATCAAACTGAAGTTGAGGATAAAAATTATTTAACAGCAGTTGCAACAGATAGTCATAGAATGTCAATTTCTAAAATTAGACTAGATGAAAAAATTGATTTTGAACCAATTATTTTACCTAAAAAAACAATCTTTCAACTTTGTTCGTTATTAGATAATTATGATGGCGATGTAAAAGTATCAAATGTTAAATCAAAAATTAAATTTGAATTAAATAATAGTATTTTAATATCTAAACTTATTGATGGAAAATTTCCAAATTATATTCAAGTAATTCCTAAAAATAATCAAAAAAAATTAGAAATAGATTTAAAGTTATTTTTAAATTCAGTAGATAGAGTTGCCTCTGTTTCTTTAGATAAAAAAGATGGTGTGAAATTTAATTTATCAAAAGACACACTGGATTTATCTGTGAACAATACAAATAGTGGTGATGGTAAAGAAACATTAAATGTTAAATTTGAACATGATTTAGAAATAAGCTTTAATTCTAGATATTTGTTAGACGTTGCTTCACAACTTGATGGAGATAGAGTGGAAATATATTTTAATGATACAGGCTCTCCAGCTTTAATAAAAGATCCAGGTGATTTTGATAGTATTTATGTTGTTATGCCTATGAAAGGCTAGTTTAATAAATCAAGTTCAGTATATATATCTTTTTCTAAAGTTTTTATAAATTCTTCCTTGGGTAGGCCAGCAGAAATTGGTTTTAAAATTGATATTGATATTGTCTTATGACTATTTTTAGGACCGTTTTTAGGCCAAACATAGCCAGAATTAATTGCTATTGGCTGGCATGTTACCTTCAGTTCTTCATAAATTCTAGAAGCTCCTTTTTTAAACATTGGTCTTTCATCTGGTTGAACTCTAGTTCCTTGAGGAAATATTATTAATGGTCTATTCGAGGTGTTTATCATGTGAGATATGTCTTTAAAAAAATCTAAATTATCTTTTGTTACCTTGTTTCGTTTAATTGATATTGAGCCTATTTTTTTTAAATACCAACCGAATATAGGTATTAACAGCAACTCTTTTTTAAGAATAAATACTGGTGAATTAAAAATTGTTTGTAAATAAAAAGTTTCAAACATTGATTGATGAGATGCAGCAATAAAAAATTTTTCATTTTTAACAATATTTTCTTTTCCTTTAACAAAAATTTTAACAGATAAAATTGTTTTTAAGCAAAAACCTGTCCAATAACCCATTAGTTTTCCACCAATTAAAACAATTTTTCTAGGTAAAAAAAATGCTGGCAAAAAAATTAAAGAGATAAAAATTATTCCAGTAAAAAATGCTATCGAAAATAAAAAGTTTCTTATCATTGTTTCAAAAGCTATATTAAATCTTTGTGCTTTTGTCTTTTTCTGATTATTTTAATTTTTGATCCTTTAATTAATAATTCAATTGGTTTTGGTCTTAAATTGTAGTTTGAGCTTAACGACATTCCGTAAGCCCCAACATCACAAATTGCAATTAGGTCTTTTTCTTTTAACTCTTGAAATTTTTTTAAAGTTATAAATTTATCTGTACTCTCACATATTGGACCAACGAATTCATATGTTTTATTTGAGAGTTTAGTTGATTTTATAACTGGAAGAGTTGTGTGTAATGCACCATAAAGAGCTGGCCTCATTAAATCGTTCATTGCTGCGTCTAGAATTATAAATTTTTTTTTATCACTATCTTTAATATAAACCACTTTAGTAATTAATGTTGCTGTATTACCAATTATTGATCTTCCTGGCTCAAATATAATTTTAACTTTATGTTTTGTTAAAAATTTAAGAATAGCGTTATTATATTTTTTATAATTTAGTTGTTTATTTTTATTAGAATAGGCTATGCCCATTCCACCGCCTAAATCTATGTATTGAAATCTATGATTTGTCTTATTTAAAATTTTATCAACTGCTATAAGCATTTTTTCATATGGTTTATGATCTAAAATTTGACTTCCAATATGAACACTAAGACATTGTAGGTTAATATTTTTTGAATTTTTACAGTAATTTACTATTTCATAAAAAGTTTCTTTATTTACTCCAAATTTATTTTCTTTTTTCCCAGTTGAAATTTGACTTAAAGTTTTTGGATCTGTATTGGGATTAAGTCTTACTCCAATACTTATTTTTTTGTTTTTTGCGTTGGCAATTTTATTAATTTCTTTTATTTCACTTAAAGATTCTGCATTAATTAATAATATTTTTTTTTCAATTGCAAAATTTATTTCTTTTGATGTTTTACCAACACCTGAAAAGACTATTTTATTTGGACTTATTCCTGCTTTCAAAGCCATCATTAGTTCTCCCATGGAAACTACATCAGCTCCTAATCCAAGTTTTTTGATTACTTTTATTAAATTAACGTTAGTGTTAGATTTGACTGCAAAGCAAATTAAAGGTGAGAAAGATTTAAAATTTTTTTTAAATTTATTTATATTTTCTTCTAATTTTGTTTGAGAATAACAATAAGATGGTGTTCCGTATTTGTTGGCAATTTCAGAAAAACTAATTTTTTCTATAGTTAGTTTGTTATTAATGTACTTCATTAAGCTATATTAATTAAAACTGCTTCAATTTCTGCTTTTTTATCAGGATCTACATACTGAGGATCTCCTTTTTTTCCACAAGAAATCAAAGTGCAACAAAATAATATAATTAACGTAATTTTTTTAATCATTTTTGTTTTTTATAATTCATTATCATTTTTTTAATATTATCAAAAGATGTTCCTCCATATGATTTTTTAGAGTTTATAGAATTATTTAAATCAAATACTTTTAAAACATCCTCTTTTAATTTTGGTTCAATTTTTTTTAGTTCTTCTAAAGTTAATTCATTTAATTTTTTTTTCTTTTTCTCTGAAAAATTAACAATAGCAGCAGTTTTTTGATAAGCTTTTCTAAATGACATCGAATGATTTTTAACTAAATAATCAGCTAGATCAGTTGCGGTTGTGTATCCATTATTTGCAAGTTCAAGCATTTTTTTCTTATTTGGTTTACAATTTTTGAGCACCTCATCTAAAATTTTTAAACAATTCATTAAAATATCATTTGATTTAAAAACAATTTCTTTATCATCTTGTAAATCTTTGAAATAAGACAATGGCAAGCCTTTTAAAATCGTTAGCATTGAAAATAAATTTCCATAAGTAGACCCTGATTTTCCTCTTAAAAATTCAAGTAAATCAGGATTTTTTTTTTGAGGCATTATTGATGACCCTGTCACAACTTTGTCAGATAAATTGATCAGGTTAAATCCATCAGAATTCCAAATTATAAGCTCTTCAGCGATTCTAGAAATATGCATTGAGCATACGGAAGTTGCATACAAGAAATCTAAAACAAAATCTCGATCTGAAACAGTATCTATAGAATTTTTTGTTGGTCTGTCAAAACCAAGTTTTCTTGTTGTAAAGTTCCTATCTATATTGAATGAAGTACCAGCTAAAGCTGCAACACCTAAAGGATTTTCATTTAGACTATCCAGATTATTCAAAAATCTTTTTTTATCTCTACTAAACATTTCTACATATGATAATAAATAATGAGCAAAAGATATTGCTTGAGCATTTTTTAAATGTGTGAATCCTGGCATAATAGTTTCTACATTTTTTTCAGCCAACTTAATTGTACTTTTAATAACTTGATTAATATTAGTATTAATATCTTTAACTGCATCTTTGATCCAAATTTTAAAATCAGTTATTACTTGATCGTTACGTGATCTTGCTGTGTGAACATATCCTGCTTCTTCTCCAATAATTTGAAAAAGTCTCTTTTCAATATTCATATGAATATCTTCATATTTTTTATTAAATTCAAATTTATTTTTTAAAATTTCTTTATTAATTTTATTTAGACCATAAATAATTTTATTTTTAATTTTAAATGAAATAATTTTTTGCTTGAAAAGCATTTCTGTATGAGCAATTGATCCTAGAATATCCTGTTTATAAAGACGTTTATCTATATCGATGGAGTTTCCTATTTTTTGAAATAAACTTGAGGCATTTTTTTTTATACGTGTATTCCATATTGCTTGGTTGTTTTTATTTTTTGCCATGATATTTAATTATACCTATTTAACATGAGATTTTTAATATTATTTATTTTTTTGATAACAAATGCATTGGCCGAGAAAGTATCTGGAATAAAAAATATTGTAGTACATAAAGAGCCAAAAACATATGATAATGTTATTTTTTTAAACAAAAATAATAAAGAAATTAATATTAATAATTATCAAGAAAGTTTGTTGATATTAAATTTTTGGGCTACTTGGTGTGAACCTTGTAAAAAAGAAATGCCATCTTTAGACAATCTTAAAAAAAATTATGGTCTAAATAACTTAAAAATTTTTGCAATCAATATCGGTAAAGACAATCCAAAGAAAGTTAATGAGTTCTTTGAAAACCTAAATATTACAAGCTTTGATCCTTTTTTTGACTCACCCAATACATTAGCAAAAATTTTTTCTTTAAGGGGTGTTCCCACAACAATTTTATTTAATAAAGATGGAAAAGAATTTGCTCGTATTATGGGCTCCATTGATTTTGAAGATGACAACTTTGTTAATTGGATAAAAAAATATAATTAATTTTTAAAAAAATAAGCAAACCCCACTAAAGCAAGAATGGCAACAAATTGTAAAAGAACTCTTAATTGCATCAATTTGTTTGAATATTTTTTACTCGTTTCCCCACCTTTAAATAGGGTTCCAATACCCAGAATTAAAACAATGCCCACTGCAACAAGAAGTACTATTGATATTATTTTAACAAATATTCCTGAAATCATTTAATTATAGTAGAGTATTTTTTATAATAAAAAACATAATAAATCATTCTATGACATTTTGCCTAAATTCAATCATCATCAAACCAGAAGATGGGACGGAAATTAAGAATGCGATAGTATTACTTCATGGGTATGGCGGAGATGGAAAAGATATAAGCATGTTAACTTTAAATTGGAAAAGACATTTACCAAATACAGTTTTTATTTGTCCTAATGGACACGAAAAGTGTGCAATTAATCCATCAGGATATCAATGGTTTGATTTAACAAAAGAGGACTCTTCTTATATCCTTAATGAGTCAATTAAAGCTGAAAATGTTATTAAAAAATTTATTGAGGAAGTTAAAACAGAATTTAACTTATCACATCAACAAATTTGTTTATCAGGCTTTAGTCAGGGTTGTATGATGTCTTTGAATGTTGGTCTTACTTCAAATGAAAAGTTTTTATGTATTGTAGGATTTTCTGGTAAAATAATAGATCAAATTAATTTAAAAGATAGAATTAAAAATAGTACAGATACATTATTAATTCATGGTGATGATGATCCAATTGTTCCATCGACACATTTACTTGAAGCTAAAGATTTTTTAATTCGAAATAATATTCCAATAGAGACATTATTAATAAAAAATTGTGATCATCACATTCCTATTGAAGCATCAAGTACAGCCTTAAATTATATTTTAAAAAAAATTTAACATTTGACCATATTGATTATGTTCTCAAACTAAGTTAATGTTTTAAAGTGAACAATTTTATTGAACAAGACGTATCATTAGAAAAATGTCCTGCATTAGTTCTCAACGCTGATTATAGACCTCTTAGCTACTATCCACTATCGTTATGGTCGTGGCAAGACACAGTAAAATCAGTTTTTCTTGATAGAGTTATCATTGTAAGTCATTATGATAGAACTATCAGAAGTCCATCATTTAATATGAAGTTACCAAGCGTTATCGCTTTAAAAGACTACATTGTCCCTCAAACGAAACCAAGTTTTACTAGATTTAATGTTTTTTTAAGAGATAAATTTTCTTGTCAATATTGTGGAAGTAATGAGGAACTTACTTTTGATCATTTGCTTCCAAGATCCAAAGGTGGAGAAACAAATTGGGATAATGTTGTTACAGCTTGTTCAGCTTGTAATGTAAAAAAAGGTGGAAAATTATTAAAACATTCAGGAATGAAATTAAATCAATATCCTTTTAGACCTTCAACAGAAGATTTACATAAAAATGGTAAGAACTTTCCTCCTAATTTTTTACACAAAAGTTGGATGGATTATTTATATTGGGATGTTGAGTTAGAAGCCTAAATTTTTTCAGAAATATTAATTGCAATTTTAGAACCAGTTTTAATTATTTTATCTAAAATGCTATAAGGTCCTTTTTTTGTTGCGCCCTTTTCATAAGCAATATCTTTATGATTAAGTTCATCTTTTCTAAACTTTGTAATTTTGTCTTTGAGAAATTTTTCTTCTTGATCTAACTGATTGATTTGATTTAAGTAGTGCTCATCAATTACTTCTTCCACAGATGCTGTGCACAACATGGCTGCTTTTTTTCCTAATAAAGTAGAACCAAATCCCAAACCAACACCTAACAAATCCCATAGTGGTAAAAGTTTTGTAGGAGTAATATTTCTTTTTTTAATTTCGTTTTCAAAGAATTCACTATGTTCTTTCTCATGAATTCTCATATCTTCTATGATTTTTTTCAAATTTTCATCTTTTACAAAAGTGTTTAAAGCTAATAATTGACCTTCATATATTTTTACAGCCCCGCGTTCACCAGCATGATCTACCCTTATAAATTCTTCAATTTTTTTTTTACTTACTTTTGGCATAGTTTAAATATATTTTTAATGTATTCATTGTAATTAATATAGAAATTAGAATATTATAGGTTGTAAGAGATAATCCAAAAATTTTAAATGTTACATCTTTGCAGCTTACTTTTTGTTCCTGAAATTGTTTTAAAATTTCTTCTTTTGAAGTTACTCCTGAGCCATTTTTTAGGTCACAAACTAATGATTCCTCAATAAATCCTTGTTCAATACCAAAATGATAAACTGATAAAATAGTTGCTGTTAAAAAAACTATTATTAATAAAACCAAATATATTTTTTCAAACTGAGAAAATTTATAATTCAAAAGTATAATTACTATTGCAATTACATATGGAACTCTTTCTAAAATACAAAGATTGCATGGTTGATGACCTAACACATACTCAATAAAGAATGCTGATATTAAAGCGACGAAACTGACTAATAAAATTAGGTTAAGCAACAATGATTTGTTATTAAGCATTAAATTTAAAAATTAAAAATATAATACCTAACAATATAACTATTAAAATTCCAATTATAGTGAACCATTTTGATCCATGTTTTTCCATGAATTCAGTAAATAAGTCACCAAATTTATAAGATAAATAAGCAATAATAAAAAATCTAAGACTTCTCGAGATTAAGCTTACAATAATAAATACAGGGAAATTAAAAGCAATAATACCACTCGCAATAGTAAATGCTTTATAGGGAAGTGGAGTAAATCCTGCTAGAAAAAGAACACTGAGCCAGGTAAAAAAACCTGATCCTTGAGACAAACTTATTTTCAAATTTTCTACTTTATTTTCATAACCATAAAATTCAATTACATGAATAGCTAAATCATGAAACAAATAACCAATTAAATATCCAAAAATTCCACCTAAAACTGAAAATATAGATGCGATTAAAAATATTTTAAAATATTCTTTTTTTTTAGCAATCACCATCGGTATTATCATTACATCTGGTGGTATAGGAAAAAATGAACTTTCAGTGAAAGAAACAATGCTTAAATATAATTTTGAACTTTTGTGAGCAGCTAAATTTAAACACTTTTTATAAAGACTTTGGAACATTTTTTGGTTTTAATATAATTTTAGTTCTTATACTATTTAATTATAATTTAATTTAATGGGCGAATGGCGGAACTGGTAGACGCGCACGACTCAAAATCGTGTTTCGCAAGAAGTGAGAGTTCGATTCTCTCTTCGCCCACCAAAGTTTATGAATATAAAACACCAAAATAATCTTTTAGAACTATTTTATAATCAGTATACAAAAGAAAAAGCTGATCAGATTTTTTTAAAATCCTTAAAAAATCCAAATGATAAGTTTTCTTGGAGAGATACTTATTTGAATATTTTAAAGTTAAGCAATGAGCTTAAATCTTTAATTCAAAAAAAAGATAGATGTTTATTAATTTCAGAAAATAGACCTGAGTGGATGATAACTGATTTAGCGATAATGTTAGCTGGTGGAATTACGGTGCCAGCCTATACTACTTACACAGAGAGAGATTATGAATATTTAATTGATGATTGTAATCCATCAGTAATAATTGTTTCAGATCAAGTTCAATATAATAAAATTAATAATATAATCTCTACAAAGCCATTTATAAAAAAGATTATCACCTTTGATCAAATTAACAGTCAATCAGATACTAGATGCACTAAAGATATTTTTTCGAAGAACGATTATGAAGAGATCGATTTTTTAAAGTTAGAAATTTCAAGAAAAGACGTAGCTTGTATTATTTATACATCAGGGACCCAAGGTAATCCCAAGGGAGTAATGCTAAGCCATGGGGGAATTTTAAATAATTGTGAAGGCTCTATTTCACTTTTAAGAGAAATAATATCTTACAAACCTAAATTCCTAACCTGGTTACCATTATCTCATTCTTATGAACACACTGTTCAGTTTGTCCAAATAGCAATAGGCGCCGAAGTTTACTATGCAGAAAGTATAGATAAGTTAATTAAAAATATGGGAGAATGTAGCCCAGATATTATGACAGCTGTTCCAAGATTTTATCAAAATCTTTATCAAAAAATTAATTCAACATTTAATAAAGCTACTGGTTTTAAAAAAACTCTAATAAACAAAATGCTTTACCTTGGAGAAAAAGTACTAACCAATCAAAAACTTACTTTTTTTGAAAAAGTGCAAAATACGATTTGTGAAAAAATAGTTAGAAAAAAAATAAAAGCTCAATTTGGGGGTTCTTTAAAGGCATTTATTTCTGGTGGAGGTGCACTAGATAAAGAAGTAGGTGTTTTTTTAAATTCAATAGGGTTACCAACTTTGCAAGGGTATGGTTTAACTGAAACTTCTCCAGTTGTAAGTTGTAACCCAATAAAAGATATAAGGATAGATACAGTAGGTCCTGCTTTTAGTGGTAATGAAGTAAAGATTGCTGATGATGGTGAAATTCTGGTCAAAGGCGAAAATGTCATGTTAGGCTATTGGAATAAAAAGGAAGAAACTGAAAAAGTTTTAAAGGATGGCTGGTTATATACTGGAGATATAGGGCATTTTGAAAATGGATATCTAAAAATCACTGATAGAAAAAAAGATATTTTAATTACACCAGGTGGTGACAATATTTCTACAGTAAAAATTGAAAATGATTTACTTAAAATTGAATTTGTAGAACAAGCATTAGTTTATGGAGATAATAAACCTTATTTAGTAGCTATTTTAGTTTTAAATAAAGATACAAGTAATGTCTCTGATGAAAATATTTCAAAAGAAATAGAAACAATAAATAAAAATTTATCTAAGATAGAAAAAATAAAAAAATTTTTTGTAATTAAAGATCAATTTACAATTGAAAATGGATTAATGACACCAACTTTAAAGTTAAAAAGATATAAAATTATTCAAAAGTATAAAACTGAAATAGAAAATCTTTATTAAATAATTATTAATTAATAGTTTATTTATCGCATAAATATTAACTAAATTAATAAAAAATTTTTTAAAAAAAAATAAAAAATAAAAAATAATTTTTTTAAAAATTAACTTCTAATTAATGATTTGACATAAGTTATATAAAAAAATAAAAATAAACTAACAGCGAATCAAATTGATTCGCTAAACTAAAAAGGGAGCTAAAGATGCCTAAGAAAAGAAAAAAAGCGGCAAAAAAAACTAAGAAAAAAGCTGCAAAGAAAACTAAGAAGAAAGCTAAGAAAAAAGCTAAGAAAAGAAGAAAATAATAACTTAGTATTCTTTACAAAAAACGCTTCTCATAACTTTTTGTGTGAGAGGCGTTTTTTTTATTCGTCTAAAGGTTCGTCAGTTTCAGAAATAGGTTCTTCGACAGGTAAATCAGCAGTTGGAGTTTTAGGAGTAGCGCTGATCGCTTGTGTTTGTCCACCAACATTTCTCTTTAATGCTTTATCTAATTTTTTTTGAGTGTCTTCTGGCGATAAATTTAAAATTATCTGAAATTCTGACTGCATTCTCTCATAAGCTTTTTCAAAAAGTTGTCTTTCACTATAAGATTGATCAACCATAAGATCATCACCTTTGTTTAGATCTCTTACAACTTCAGCTAATTCATAAATTTTACCAGATGAAATTTTTGCCTCATATTCCTGTGCTCTTCTACTCCACATTGATCTTTTGATTTTTGGTTTACTTTTTAATATGGAGACACATTTATTTACTTGATTAATTGTTGCTAAAGGTCTTAGGTGAGACTGTTTGTTAACAGGTACCATACCATTAGCTTTATCTTTTTCAAATTTGATAACATATGTTTCAACATCAATACCACCGATATTTATTTTTTTAAATTCTGTAATTTGACCAACTCCGTGTTTTGGATAAACGACATAATCTTTAATTTTAAATTCTCTTTTTTCAGTTTCTTGTTTTTTAACTTTTTTTATTTCAGGTTTAACCTCATTAGTTTTTGATATTCTTAAATTATCTACTTTTGGTTCATCTGGCGTTTCAGTAGTTTTTGAAACTTTTTGTATTTTAGGTGATTTATTTGGAATTTTTTTTAATACTTTTTTGGTTTTTTTTATTACTACTTTTTTAACTTTTTTAGTTTTAGGTTTTGCAGTTTTTTTAATTTTGGTAACTTTTTTCTTTTTAACTTTTTTTGTCATTTCTTTGTCTGATTTGCCTTTAAAGATTTTCTTTAAAATACTTTTCGTACTTATTTTGCTCATTTTTAAATTTTTCGTGATCCGCAGGGGGATCTTTTTTCTCACTTATGTTTGGCCAGATTTCTGAATATTTTTTATTGATCTCTAACCATTTTTCGCTTCCAGGTTCTGTATCTGCTTTTATAGCATCAACGGGGCACTCTGGCTCACAAACGCCACAATCTATACACTCATCCGGTTTAATTACAAGCATATTTTTACCTTCATAAAAACAATCAACCGGACAAACGTCTACACAATCAGTAAGTTTACACTTAATACAATTATCGTTTACAATATAAGTCACTCTTTACTTTCCTCTTTTACTCTATGCTTAATATCCCCCATAGTTTTACTGTCAATGTATAAAAGTCCCGCCAATCTTCTCATAAGATTTGTTTCATACATATCTGCATCTTCATTAGAATAAATAATTGACCAAAGAGCTTCCACTATTTTAATTTTATCTTTTTCAGGTAAATTTTTAATTTCTCTTGTGAAGTCTAAAATTTGGTTTGAATTTTCCTCAATAATTTTTGCATCTTGGATAGTTTTTGTGATTTTTTCACTTTCAAGGCCCAACTCTAGAAGTGTTTTTTTAATTATTTCCTCTTCTTTGTCAGTATAATTTTCATCTATTTTTGCAGCATGGATCAATAAAGCACAAACTTTTACTATAAAATTATTCTCTTCTTTTTTATCTGTCTTTTTAAAAAACATAAAATTAACCTAACTTGAGATTTTTAAGAACTTTAAATGGATTTTCATTTGAAACTTTTTTGTTCTGTATCTTTTTAAATTTTTTAACAGGATTATATTTAAAAAACATGTCTAGTTCTTTCTCATAAGTTTTATAACCCATTTTTTGCAATAATTTTTTAAAGTTCTCTTTGCTGCACCCTAAAAGATTTAACATTTCAGGTATCATTTTTATTTCATTATTTTCTTTTGAAGTAGCATTAATAATTTGTACAAACAGTCTTTCAAGAATATCTATTCTTACAAAAAAATTATCAAATTTTTCAAATCCACAGAGAAGCATAAAGTTTTTATTTTGAGAATCTTTATCTTCTAAAAAATTCAATCCAAAAGTTGGTGGTTTTAAATTATAGAATTTTTGATGAAAATTTTTCCACAATAAGGTTCTTAAAGATACAGCATCTGGTTTTATAAGCTGATAAAGGAATACATGGTATCTTCCAAATTTTACACCCAATTCTCTAAGTACTTTTCTATCTATTTGTTCAAGATTTTTTAAATAATCAGAAACTTGTTCTCTTTTTAAAACACCATTATTTTCATAAAGCTGATAAGCTAAAGCTTTAATCGAAGACTTATCTTCTTTAATGTTTTTTAAATCTATTAAACTTTTCAAGACATCGCTTATTTTAGAGTTTAACCATTTTTGAATAAAATCATTTAGTTTTTGTTTTGGATTTTGTTCAATAATGTCATCAACAACTAAAGTAAAATTAGGACTTAAATAATCATTTCCTGGTAATAGTCTAGCAATTGGAAATTCATTCCAATATATTTTAAAATCCTCTTTTAAATCTATTAATCCTGTATCTACAATTGACTGAATTCTTTTATCAAACTCAGGTCCAATTGATTGTCTAGCAGCTTTTTTTAATGACTTTATATCAGTTTCAAGAGAGCCTTTTTTTAAATCTAATTCTAATTTCAAACCTTTGATTTTACCAATAAACTGATCATCTATTTTAACGTCATTGTTCTGTAATATTTCAGTTTTGAATTCCATGTCTTGTTTTAAACCTCTTGCAAGTATACTTGCTCTTTTGTCGATAAAAGTCTTGGTAAGTTCTTCATGAAGTCTGTCAGAAAGTCTATCTTCTAAATGTTTTGTTTTTTCTATCCAATAATTTTGATTTTCTACCCAATTATTTTTATTTGAAACATAAGACCAAGTTCTTACATTTGCAATTCTATTTGATAAAGAATCTACATTTCCCTCTAATTTATCAAGTTTCATGAGCTGTAATCTCATGTAATCTTCTGAAATTAGACCTTTTTCACTGTTTAAAAATTTAAAAACATTTCTGATCACTTCATAATGATTGCCGTAGGTTTTTTTAACAAAATCAGGTATCTGACAACATTCCCATAATAATTTGAGAGTTCTTTCGTTAAATTCTAGATTATTTTTTTCATCTTTTATAAAATATTTTAGCGCTCTTTCATCCTCACATTCGTGAACTTTTCTTAACCATTCCATCTGGGGTCTTTCTTCAAGACTTTTAATCAGTGAATTTGGGTTATTGAAATTAAGATCAGAATTTCTCCAGAATAAAGTTCTTATTTCTTCAAATTTATGTCCTTCAATTAATTCGACTTCTTCAGGTGAAATTTCTTTACAATCACCAGTTATTCCAAAACCACCATCATTTAAATATCTTCCAGCTCTTCCCGCTATTTGACCTATTTCAGATAAATTTAATTTTCTTAATTTTTTTCCATCAAATTTTTTAAGATTTGAAAAATATACATAATCTAGATCCATATTTATTCCCATTCCAATAGCGTCAGTGGCTACTAAAAAATCGACATCTCCAGATTGGTAAAGTTCTACTTGAGCATTTCTCGTTTTAGGACTTAATGAACCCATAACTATAGCTGCCCCACCCTTTTGTCTTCTTATTAATTCTGCTATTGCATAAACTTCCTCCGCTGAAAAAGCTATAATTGCAGTTTTTCTATTTATCCTTGATATCTTTTTATGTCCGGCATAAGTGAGTTTTGACAATCTATCTCTATTAATAAACTCTAAATCCTCGTTTAATTTAGATATGATGTTTTTAATAGTACTAGAACCCATTAGCATCGTAAGTTTTTCACCTCTTAAATTTAATAATCTATCTGTGAATATGTGACCTCTTTCATGATCTGCACACATTTGGATTTCATCTATGCCCACAAATTCTAAATGTTTTTCAATAGGCATTGATTCGACTGTGCATAAATAATATTTTGCGTTTGTAGGAATTATTTTTTCTTCACCAGTAATTAAAGCAACTTTGTCTATACTAATTTTTTTTATTACTTTATCGTAAACCTCTCTTGCTAATAATCTTAATGGGAACCCAATCATTCCGCTGTCAAAAGATAGCATTGTGTCAATTGCAAGATGAGTTTTACCTGTGTTTGTTGGACCAAGAACAGCTGTAATTTTATTTTTAGGCATTTCTATCTTTGGTGTATAATTTTTTTTACCTACCAGATATTGTTAGTGCTAAAGAACAAAAATAGACTAAAACATGACCGAATCGGAGGGTAAAAAGTTCTCATTTTTATATTAATATTAATGAGAATATCATAATTGAGATTAATTCTATAATAGTAATTTAATAAAATAAAAATGACCAATAAACTTTGGGAAGCATCTTTAAAAGAGAAAAAAAATTCAAATCTTTATGCTTTTGAAAAATTTATTTCAAATAAAATCAAAAAAAAATTTAATTTAAATTACAAAACTTTTTTAAATTGGACTGTTAAAAATTCTCCTGAGTTTTGGAATTATTTTTGGGAATTTTCAGAAATTAAAGGATTGAAAAGTAAAAAAAAAATTAAAAAATCTAAAATATTTCATAAAAATTTATTCTTACCAGGTAGTAAGTTAAATTTTGGTGAGAATTTATTGTCAAAAAATAATGATGATAAGGCAATCACTTTTGTAAGCGAAAATGGCTTTAGAGAAGAAAAATCTTGGAGAGAATTAAATTTAAGTACAGGCAAAATTGTAAAGTTTTTAAAGGAAATTAAAATTAAAAAAGGAGACAGAGTTGCAGCTTATATGCCTAATACTATCGAGACAGTTGAGGCGTTTATAGCAGCGTGTACTATAGGAAGCATTTGGTCATCATGCAGTCCTGATTTTGGTATTAAAGGTGTTGTTGAAAGATTTTCTCAAATTAATCCAAAAGTTTTGTTCATTACAGACCAGTATTTTTACAACGGGAAAAAAATTAATGTATTAGAGAGATTATCTGAAATTTTAAAATCTATTCCATCAATTAAAAATGTTGTGATTGTTAATTATCCTGGAAAAAAATATGTCACTAATAAAAGTAAATATAAGAAAATAAATTTAATTAAATGGCGTGAGATTATTCAAAATCAATCTGAAAAAATAAATTTTAAAAAGTATGATTTCGAAAGCGAGTTGACTATTTTATATTCAAGTGGAACAACTGGAAAACCAAAATGTATCTGCCATAGAACTGGTGGAGTTCTTCTTCAACATAAGAAAGAACACCAATTACATTGCGATATAAAAGAAAATGATAATGTGTTTTATTTTACCACTTGTGGTTGGATGATGTGGAATTGGTTAGTAAGCTCGTTAGCTTCAAAGGCATCAATAGTACTTTTTGATGGTTCTCCAATGTATAAATCAAGTGATTTACTTTTAAAAATAGCACAAAGAGAAAAAATTACTCTGTTTGGAATTAGTGCTAAATATATTGATGCTCTAAGAAAATTAGAACCTAATCTTAAATTTAAATATAAACTTCAAAAACTAAAAACAATATGTTCAACAGGTTCTCCTTTATCAAGTGAAGGTTTTAAATATGTTTACAAAAATATTAAAAAGAAAGTTCATCTCTCATCTATTTCGGGTGGTACAGATATTGTATCATGTTTTGTTTTAGGAAATATATATCAGCCAGTAAATATTGGTGAAATACAAAATTCCGGCTTAGGTTTAGATATTGATGTCTTTAATGATAGCGGCAAATCTTTAAAAAATTCTAAAGGTGAACTAGTTTGTAAAAATCCATTTCCATCAATGCCTCTTAAATTTTGGAATGATAAAAATGACGTAAAATTTAAAAAAGCTTACTTCAATAGATATAAAAATACTTGGCATCATGGGGATTATGCTGAAAGAAGAAATACCGATGGTTTTATTATACATGGAAGATCTGACACTACCCTTAATCCAGGAGGTGTAAGACTTGGGACTGCTGAAATATATTCTGAGGTTGAAAAGTTTAAAGAAATTAAAGAAGCACTAGTAGTTGGTCAATCTTGGGATAATGATATCAGAATAATTCTTTTCGTTGTAATGAGTAATGAATACATACTTAATGATTCTTTGCTTAATAGAATAAAAACTCAAATAAGAATAAATGCATCACCAAGACATGTCCCTAGCAAAGTAATTGTTGTAAAAGATATTCCAAGAACCAAAAGTGGTAAAATTGTTGAGCTTGCAGTTAAAAGCACTATAGAAGGAAGTGTTGTTAAAAATAAAGAAGCTTTAGCAAACCCAGAAGTTTTAAAACAATACAAAAATTTGAAACAGTTAAGTTATTAAATGTTAAAAAATATAGTTAAAGATTTAAAACCATCTTCTACCCTAGCAATTAATGAAGCTTCAAAAAAACTTGAGGATGAAGGAAAAAAAATATTTAAATTTGGTTTTGGACAATCACCCTTTAAAGTTCCACAAGACGTAGTAGAGGAGCTTAAAAATAATGCTTATCAAAACAAATATTTGCCTATGCAAGGCCTTTCAGAACTAAGACAGTCTGTTGCAAAATACACATCAAAGAAAAAAAATTATGAATATAATTCTGAAAATGTCATCATAGGACCAGGCTCTAAAGAGTTGATGTTTTTACTTCATGTAATATTCGATGGTGAAATTATATTGCCTGCACCTAGTTGGGTTTCTTACGCGCCACAAGCAATATTAGGAAGAAACAAAATTCAAATTTTACAAACAAAAAGAGAAAATAATTGGTTCCCTACAGCTCAAGAAATAGAGGAAATAATATTAAAAGATAAAAATAAAAATTATTTATTATTTTTAAATTCCCCCAATAATCCTTCAGGACAAGTTTGTGAAAATTTGGAAGAGATTTCTAATATTGCAAATAAACATAATCTTATAATTTTATCTGATGAGATATATTCTGAACTGACTTTTACAAAAAATTATAAGTCTATTTCAAATTTTTGTCCTGAAAAAACAATTATCAGTACCGGCCTAAGTAAATGGTGTGGAGCTGGTGGTTGGAGATTGGGATATTTTATTGTTCCAGAGAGCTTAAACGACATAAAAAACATGATTAATGTTTTAGCCAGTGAAACCTTTTCAGCAGTAAGTGCGCCTATCCAATATGCTGCAATAAAAGCATATGAAAACAATCATAGTAAATACATTAATAAATCTAGAAATATTTTAAATGCTGTCGGCAATTATGTTTATCAAAATTTAAAATCAAACAAAATTTTAATTAATGAACCTCAAGGAGGTTTCTATTTAATGCCTGAATTTTTAAATTCTAAATTTAAAACTTCATCAGAAATGTGTGAAAATATTTTAAAAGAAACAGGTGTTGCATTATTACCTGGATCAGATTTTGGATTTAATGAAAGTAAAATGCTTGCAAGATTAAGCTTTACTGATTTTGATGGAGAAAAATTCATGAATAGTATTAAGGATGATCAATCTATTGATTTTAATATAATCGAAAAGTTGGCACCAAAGGTTGTAGAAGGTGTTGATAATTTAAAAAAATGGTCAGAAAATCTTTAAAATCAACCTATACATTTATTATAATTTTTTGGTAAGATTAATTTATAAAAAATAACGACATACAATTATAGAGAGGGAAAAATAATGAAAAAAATAATCACATCCCTATCAAGTGCTTTACTGATTTTATTTGCATCACTGTCCTTAACTACAGTTGCTAAATCAGCTGAGTTCTTCACGATAGGAACTGGTGGACCTACTGGAGTATATTTCCAAACAGGTAACGCTATATGTAAAATGCTTCATAAATCAGCAATTAGTGCTGAGCATGGTAGAAAAAAAGGTACAGCTAAAGCGTATAGATGTACTGCTCCATCGACAGGTGGTTCAAACTACAATATTGGACAAATAGCAGCTGGAGAATTTCAATTTGGTGTAGCTCAATCTGACTGGCAATATCACGCAGTAAATGGTTCAAGCAAATGGGAAGGAAAACAGTTTAGTGATTTGAGAGCTGTGTTTTCAGTTCACAATGAACCTTTTCAAATTTGGGCTAGAAAAAAAGCAAGAATTAAAGATTTTGCAGACTTAGAAGGTAAAGTAGTAAACATTGGTAACCCTGGTTCTGGTCAGAGAGGAACTATGGAAGAGCTAATGAAAGCTATGGGTGTTGATAATAGTTTCTTTAAATCAACAACAGAGTTAACTTCTTCAGAGCAAGTGAAAGCTTTATGTGATGGTAAAATTGATGCATTTGGTTATTCGGTTGGATTTCCAAATGGTGCAATGGAACAAGCAGCAACTTGTGCCGCTAAAGCATCTCCAATCAATTTGACTGGACCAGAAGTTCAAGGCTTAATTGATGGTGCTGATTATTATGCGCAGGCTGTAATTCCTAAAGGCACTTATACAAAACAGAAAAAAGATGCTACTACATTTGGTGTTAAAGCAACTGTGGTAACTTCGGCAGATGTTTCTGAAGAATTAGTGTACTTAGTTACAAAAGCAGTTTTTGAAAACTTTGATGATTTCAAAAAACAACATCCAGCATTTGGATTTTTGGAAAAGAAAAACATGATTAAAGATGGTTTATCTGCTCCACTACATCCTGGTGCAATTAAATATTATAAAGAAGCTGGATTAATGTAATCTAAGTTTTTTACTTTTTAAAAGGCCTGGTAATTTTTACCGGGCCTTTTTTTTATGGTATGAATATTTCTTATGAGTGATTCAATTAGCGCCAATATAAAAAATAAAATAAGCGAGGATTTATCACCAACTAGAAACATTACTGGATTTCATTTAAAGTTAGTATCTGCAATAGCTATCATTTGGTCCTTATTTCAACTTTGGTACGCATCACCATTTCCATTTATGTTGAATATAGGAATGTTCAAAGGTTTACCGGCTAGAGCAATACATTTAGGATTTGCATTAACTTTAGCATTTTTAATCTACCCAGTAACAAAAGGAAAAAAAATTTCATTTTTTGATATTATTGTAAGTTTTGTGGGTGCTTTTTCTTGTCTCTATATTTATTTTTTTTATGATCAATTAGTAGAGAGGGGCGGTGTCCTTTTAAGTTTCAAAATCACTGATACATTCAATTTTCCAGTAGAATTAATTTTAGGAGGATGTGGTATTTTAATTCTTTTAGAGGCCACAAGAAGAGCAATTGGATTACCTTTGGTAATCATTGCAACTTGTTTTTTATTATTTTCATATTTTGGTAGGTATGCACCAGAAATAATTTCTCATGGAGGCTTGTCTTTAAATAGATTGGTAGGATTTCAATGGTTGGATCAAGAAGCAATATTTGGAATCCCTATTGGGGTTTCCGTAGATTTTATTTTTCTGTTCGTTTTATTTGGAGCCTTACTTGAAACGGCAGGTGGTGGTAAATATTTTTTAGATTTAGCCTTTGCGATGGTTGGTAAAATGAGAGGTGGACCAGCCAAAGCCGCAATTCTAGGTTCAGGAATGACTGGCTTAATTTCAGGATCATCAATTGCTAATACCGTAACTACTGGAACATTTACTATTCCAATAATGAAAAAAACAGGTTTCTCTAAAGAAAAGGCAGGTGCAATTGAGGTTTCATCATCTGTAAATGGACAAATAATGCCGCCTGTGATGGGTGCCGCAGCATTTGTAATGGCAAGTTTTATTGGAGTTACTTATTTTGAAATAGTTAAACATGCTTTTTTACCTGCAATTATTTCCTATATTGCTCTATTTTATATATCTCACCTAGAAGCTTTAAAATTAAATCTTAAAGGAATGGACGATGCGGACGTTCCTAATTTGAAAAAAACATTTTTATCTGGAATTCACTTTTTAATTCCTATTTTTGTTTTAATTTATACTCTTGTTTATTTAAGGTTTACTGCCTCGTATTCAATTTTTTATGCAACAATTACTTTAATTTTAGTAAATCTAATCAACTTAATAATTAAAAATAATTATTCTAAAGATTCTTTTAAAGAATGGTTTAATCAAACAATCGTTGGTTTTGAAAAAGGAGCATTAAATATGGTTGCAGTTGGCATTGCAATTGCTACAGCTGGTATCATAGTAGGTGCAGTTGGCTCAACAGGCTTAAGTACAAACTTAATTATTGTTATCGAATCTATTGCTAAAGATAATGTCACAATACTATTATTTTTAACTATAATTTTGTGTTTATTGTTAGGAATGGGTTTACCAACCACTGCAAATTATGTTGTTGTTGCATCTTTGATGGCAACTGTTTTAGTTGATGTTGGTAATGCATCTGGATTTATTTTTCCATTGATTGCAGTCCATTTATTTGTTTTTTATTTTGGATTGATGGCAGATGTAACGCCACCAGTAGGTTTAGCTTCTTATGCAGCTGCGGGAATATCTGGAGGAGATCCATTGAGAACTGGTGTTCAAGCCTTCTGGTATAGTTTAAGAACAGGAATATTACCAATAGTCTTTTTGTTTAATCATGAACTTTTACTTATTGGTATTGAGAATATCTGGCATGGGCTTATTGTTATTATAACTTCACTAATTGGAATTTTAGTTTTTACATCAGCAACTCAAGGTTGGTTTATAAATAAGCTTAAATGGTATGAGATTATTATTTTTTTAATTATTTCTATTTCTTTGTTGTCTCCAGATTTTGTTTTAAATAAATTTTATCCAAAATATAATTATGAAGAAATTAGTAAAATAAATTCATTAAAATTAGATTCAGAAAAAGAAATTCAAATTAAAATAACAAGACCTAGTTTATATGGAGAAAGATATAAACTTTTTGTAATATCGAAAAATACATTTGAGGATCATTTTACTCTAGAGGATTATGGGATTACTTTATTAGAGCAGGATGAAAAAATAATAGTTGATAATTTAAAATGGAATGGAGAAGCAAAAAAAAATGGTTTTGAAATGGGAGATTATATCAGTGAATTCAAAATTGAAAATTCTGATAGACCATCGAAAAATATAGTTTATCCAATTGCTTTAATTTTATTAGTTATTTGTGGATATTTTAATATCAGAAGAAAGGAATGAATTAACCACCTGGACCTAAGTTTGAAGGTTTAACTTTTAAAATTTTCCAAACTCCAGTTGCTGATGTTATAATTTTATTGTTACATTTTAGCTCACAAAATAAAAATATTAATGTATTTGTTTTTTTTAATATTTTTGTGTGCCCAATAACTTCATCACCAACTTTTGAGGCACCAATAAATTTAATATCTAACGAAATAGTTACACATGGAGCATTACCAGCAGATCTGTGAGCTGCGGTTCCGGCACCAGCATCTATTAATGCTGATAGATAGCCTCCATGAGTTATTCCTGCAGCATTTAAGTGATTTTCATTTATAGTAGATTTAAATTCATATTCAGTTTCAGAGATGTTTCTAAACAAAACACCTCCATTATGTTTCATGAACCCTTGGGTTAAACTTATTTGTTCAAACTCATTACTCATAAAATTTACAATACAATTGTTAATAGCAATAATAACAATGTAATTATTATAAAAAAGTAAATTACTGATTTTTGTAAAGAAGCTTTTAATAACCAATCAATCATTTTTATCCTTTTTGGTGGACCGCCCAGAACTCGAATCTGGAATCTCCCGGTTCGTAGCCGAGCGCCTTATCCAATTTGGCCAGCGGTCCAATATTAATTTTATTAAAGATACTGTATTTTATGGTTTTATTAACAAATTTTGTTCAATTAAAACACAGCTTTGCATAAAAAGATTAATTAATGTGATAAAATAACATAAAAATATATTTTATTTGAGTGTATAAGCCTTTTTAATAATGAGCGAAAAACTACTTGTTCCTGACATTGGTGATTTTGAGAATGTTGAGGTAATAGAATTACTTGTAAAGCCAGGAGACACAATCAAGGAAAATGATCCAATAGTCACAATTGAAAGTGATAAATCTAGTGTTGAAATTCCATCAACTATTTCAGGAAAAATTGATACTATTAATGTCAAAGTAGGTGACAAAGTTTCAAAAGGTGATTTACTTTTAAGTTTAAGCAATTCAACCAAAAGTCTCTCAGAAAGCAATCTTCCTAAAGATACAGAAAATATTATTAAACAAGCTGAGGAAGCTATGGCTGTAAATAAAGAGGAGCTGGTGAATGTTCCTGAGCCAGCTAAAGAAAAAAAACAATCTATAATTCAAGTTACAAATGGATTAGACACAGATCCTTCAGAAACTCAAGATTGGCTAGAGTCTTTATCTGCAGTAATTTCAAAAGATGGAAATCAAAGAGCTCATTTTTTAATTAAGGAATTAATTAACAAAGCCTATCGTGAAGGAGCAAATATTCCTTACACCCAAAATACTCCGTATATAAATACCATTCCTCCTGAGGCTGAAATAAAATCAAATGGAGACCAAAATATTGAGAGAAGAATAAGATCTCTGATCAGATGGAATGCAGCTGCAATGGTAGTAAGAGCTAACAAAAAATTTCCAGAATTAGGTGGACACATAGGAACCTTTGCATCTGCTGCAACTTTATATGATGTTGGAATGAATCATTTTTGGAGAGCAAAAAACAATAAATTTGGAGGTGATCTAGTATATTTCCAAGGACACAGTGCACCTGGAATGTATGCTAGAGCATTTTTAGAGGGTAGATTAACTGAGAAACAACTAGATAGTTTTAGACAGGAAGTAAAACCTGGAGGATTATCTTCATACCCTCACCCTTGGCTAATGCCAAATTTTTGGCAATTTCCGACTGTTTCGATGGGGTTAGGACCAATGCTTGCAATTTATCAAGCAAGATACATGAAATATTTAATCAATAGAGGATTGATTAAAGATGAGGGACGAAAGGTCTGGGCTTTTTTAGGAGATGGTGAAATGGATGAACCAGAATCTATGGGTGCAATTGGATTAGCAGCTAGAGAAAAACTAGATAATTTAATTTTTGTAATTAATTGTAATCTCCAAAGACTTGATGGACCTGTAAGAGGAAATGGAAAAATTATACAAGAACTTGAAGGTAGCTTCAGAGGTGCTGGATGGAATGTAATAAAAGTTATTTGGGGTTCATATTGGGACTCATTATTAGCTAATGACAAAACTGGTCAATTAGTAAAAATTATGAACGAAACTGTAGATGGTGAATACCAAGCTATGAAAGCAAGAGATGGTGCATATGTACGAGAAAAGTTTTTTGGAAAAAATCCAGATACTTTGGAGATGGTTTCATCTATGTCAGATAAAGATATTTGGAGATTAAATCGAGGAGGGCACGACCCCCATAAGGTATATGCAGCTTATGATAAAGCAATTAAAAACCAAGGAAGTCCAACAGTTATTATTGCAAAAACAATCAAGGGATATGGAATGGGAAAAACAGGTGAAAGTGTAAACACTACTCACCAAACTAAAAAATTAGATGTGGATGATCTTATGTATTATAGAGATCGTTTTGACGTTCCTCTAACTGATGAACAAGTTAGGAACATAGAATACTTTAGGCCTGATGAGAAATCTCCAGAGATTAGATACATAAAAGAAAGAAGGCTTAAACTGGGAGGTTATTTACCAGAGAGATCAACTTTTGCAAAACCTATTAAAGCACCATCAAAAGATATTTTTGATTTTATGAAAGTTTCAACTGGTGAAAAAGAAATGTCTACCACAATGGCGCTCGTAAGAATGTTAACTAATTTGTTAAGAGATAAAAATATTTCACCTAGATTAGTTCCAATTATCCCAGATGAAGCAAGAACATTTGGTATGGAAGGATTTTTTCAAAAAATTGGAATATACGCTCATGAAGGACAGAAATATGAGCCCGAGGATGCTGCGCAACTAAGTTCTTATAGAGAAGATAAAAGTGGACAGGTGCTTGAGGAAGGAATTAATGAGGCAGGAGCGATGTCTTCTTGGATAGCAGCTGCAACTGCTTATACAAATCATGATATTGAAATGATTCCAATATACATTTTTTATTCTATGTTTGGATTTCAAAGAATTGGAGATTTAGCTTGGGCTGCTGGTGATAGCCAAGCTAGAGGTTTTTTAGTTGGTGCAACAGCCGGAAGAACAACATTAGCAGGTGAAGGATTACAACATCAAGATGGACATAGTCATTTGATTGCATCAACAATTCCTAATTGTGTAACTTATGATCCTACATTTCACTATGAATTAGCAACTATTTTTAGAGAGGGTCTAAGAAGAATGCATGAGAAGAAAGAAAATGTTTTTTATTATATTACAACAATGAACGAAAATTATTCACATCCTGAAATGCCTAAGGATAAAAATTGTGAAGAGGGAATTCTTAAAGGAATGTATAAGATAAAGGAATTTAACAAATATAAAAAAACAAAACTTCAACTTTTAGGCTCAGGAACGATATTAAGAGAGATGATGTCAGCAGCTGAAATTTTACAAAACGATTATCAAATTGATAGTGAAATATGGAGTGTTACAAGTTTTAATGAGTTAAGAAAAGATGGGATGGAAGCTGAAAGATATAACCTTCTAAATCCGGACAAAACTCCTAAAAAATCATATGTAGAGCAATGTCTTGGAAGTACTGAAGGACCAATTATGGCAGCATCTGATTATATGAGAATGAATTCTGATCAAATAAGACCTTACACAAACAATAAGAGCTTTTATTCTCTAGGTGCTGATGGTTTTGGAAGAAGTGATACTAGAAAAAATTTAAGAAAATTCTTTGAGGTAGATAAAGAACATTTAGTAGCTTATGGATTAAGCATTTTAGCAAAAGAGCAATTGATAGCTTCAAAATATGCGAAAGATGCTATGAAAAAATACAAAATTGATGGCGATAAACCTATGCCAACAAAATTATAATGTCAGATATTGAAATTAAGGTACCAAATATAGGAGATTTTAAAGATGTTGAGGTTATTGAGGTATTAGTAAAAAAAGGCCAATCAATTAAAAAAAATGACCCTATAATTACAATAGAAAGTGATAAGTCTAGCGTAGAAATACCATCTAGTTTTGAAGGTAAAATTTCTAACTTAAATATAAAAGTTGGAGATAAAGTATCTGAAGGAGATTTAATTTTAACTTTAGAAAAGTCATCACAGATAAATCAAAAAGTTGAACAGAAGCCAATAATAGAAAAAGAATTTAAAAAAATTGAAGTAATAAAACCTGAAGTTCAACAAGAAACTAAAGTTTTAAATAATGTATCTAATATTTCATCAGCAAGCCCAAAAGCTAGAAAATTTGCTAGAGAACTCGGTGTAGATATAAATAAAGTTTTAGGAAGTGAGAGAGATGGAAGAGTTGTTGAAGAAGATATCAAAAAATTTGTAGCATTAAGATCAAACAATAACACGGAGGTTGTTGAGGAAAAAAAACCAAGCAAAATCAAAAATGAATTTGAGCATTCAGATTTTGGTGAAATAGAGACCAAAGATATACCAAGAGTAAAAAAATTATCATCAAAGTATTTAACAAATTCATGGACCACCATACCTCATGTTACAAATCATGATGAGGCTGATATTACAGAAATGGAAAGCTTCAGAAATTCTTTGACTGATATTTATACGGGAGAAAAAATTAAAATTACTCCTTTAGCATTTATTGTAAAAGCTTTAGTTGCTTCATTAAAAAAATTTCCAAGTTTTAATTCTTCAATTGATGAAATTGAAACAGGTAAAATGACAATGAAAAAATATTACCATATAGGTATAGCTGTAGACACTCCAAATGGACTAATGGTTCCAAAAATTAGAAATGCTAATAATAAAAAAATTTCTCATATTAGTAGAGAGTTGAGAGAGGTAAGTGAGCTTTGTAGAAATTTAAAAATAGATAAAAAAGAATTATTTGGTGGTTCAATGACTATTACTAGTTTGGGTGGAATAGGTGGATCATTTTTTACACCAATAATAAATTATCCTGAAGTAGCAATTTTAGGAGTAGGTAGATCAGAGAAAAAACAAATTTATATAAATGGAAAGTTTCAAACTAGAACAATGCTACCGATTTCTTTGTCTTATGATCATAGAATTATTGATGGAGCTGAGGCAGCAAGATTTAACAATGATCTTAAAGAAAACTTAGGCAAAAATTTTGCTTATAAGCTAGCTGTATAATCAAAAATGTCTAAGCCTATTTCCCTATTAAGTGCTTTGTTATGCACTTTTATATGGGGCACAACTTTTATTGCTCAAGACACTGGCATGGACAATATTGGTCCTTTTACATTTAATGCTGTTAGATTTTTTGTTGGTTTTTTAGCTATTACCCCACTCGTAATTTTATTTGAATTAAAAAATTTTAAACCAGAATTAAAAACAGATAAAAAAACATTTGTAATTTATGTGTCTTTAATAGGATTGTCCTTATTTTTAGGTTCTGCATTACAACAGGTTGCTTTGCTCTATACAGATGTTGCAAATGCAGCCTTTTTTACGATCTTTTATGTACCTATGGTGCCTATCATAATTTATTTGTTTGGAAAAAAATCAATTCATTGGAGTGTTTGGCCTTCAGTAATTTTGTGTTTAATTGGAGGATATTTATTAACAAATTTTTACGATGCAACAGTTAGGCTGGGAGATACTTTGGTTGTACTAGGAGCTTTATTTTGGAGCACACATATTATATTTACTGGAATTATTATTTCTAAATACAATCTTCCACTTACAATTGGAGCAATTCAAACTTTAATCGTAGCTATTTTGTCTTTTTTCATTGGAATTCTTTACGAAGAATTTGTTTGGAACAACATTCTAATGGAAATGTATTCTATATTATATGCTGGAATATTATCTGGAGGATTTGCATTTGTATTACAGATTTATGCACAAAAAAATATTACACCTGCACCAGCAGCAATTATTTTCTCCCTTGAGGGCGTATTTGCAACTGTAGCTGCATGGTTTATTTTAAATCAAGTATTAGATATAAATAATATACTTGGATGTTTTTTCATTTTGTGTGGAGTTTTATTATCACAATTACTCCCGCTTATAAAAAGAAAAAAAATTTAATAAATTAAACTAAACAATACAAAAGCAATTATTATTCTATAAATTACAAATGCGTTCATAGAAAACTTATTTATAAAAATTAAAAAATATTTAACTGTTAAAAAAGAAAAAATAAAAGAAAATATAATTGCAATTATTACCAAGTAATTAAATTCCGTTGGTTGATTAAAAATATCTTTTAAACCAAGTATACTTGCACCAGTTAATGCTGGGATAGATAGCAAAAAAGATATTTTACTCGAATCCACTCTATTAAATCTTAAAATCCTTGCAGCTGTTATTGTAATACCTGCTCTGCTTACTCCAGGTATCAATGATAAAATTTGCATTACTCCTATAAATAGAATTGATTGAATGTTTAAATTTGTAGAAATTTTATTATCAAAACGACTTTTATCAGAAATGTATAAAACAATTGCAAATATTAAAGTTGTCCATGCAATAGTTTCAATGTTTCGTAAACTATAAATTAGCCCCGTAGTGTATAAAATATATCCAAAGATTATTAATGGAATAGATCCAATAATAATTAAACTTATTAGTCTTTTATTTTTATTAATGTTTAATAACTCTTCTCTGAAATAATATACTATTGCAACAAGAGATCCTAGATGAAGGCTAATATCAATTAGTAATGAGCTAGATTTAAATTCATACAAACTTGAAACTAAAATTAAATGTGCAGAAGAACTTATTGGAAGAAATTCTGAGATCCCTTGAATTGCCGAAAGGATTAAAACTTCTATAATATTCTGAAACATAATTTCTTCGTAGCTTATAAAGCTTATATTTCAAACAATACGATTTGATCATAGTAGCTATGCATTTATTAGAAACCTGTTTGTTTATAACAAAAATGAGAGATTAAAGGTCAATAAATATGACCTATTTAATGCTTTATTTAATAAAATCATTATATAATTTGCCGAAAATTATATTTTTTATGACTGACAAAATGTTAAAATTCGTAAAAATAGGTCAGCAAACTCCACCTAAAAGGGAAGTTGATCAAAGAAAAAAGGATTTTAACGAGATATATGACGAATATATCAATGAAAAAGCTAAAGAACAATCAAGTAGATGTTCACAGTGTGGAGTTCCTTTCTGTCAGGTTCATTGTCCTTTAAGTAACAATATTCCTGACTGGCTAAAGTTAACTGCAGAGGGAAGATTAAAAGAAGCATACGAGCTTTCCCAAAGCACTAATAATATGCCTGAGGTTTGTGGAAGAATCTGTCCACAAGATAGATTATGCGAGGGGAATTGTGTAATTGAACAGTCTGGTCATGGAACAGTTACAATTGGATCTGTTGAAAAATATATAACAGATAACGCCTGGGAACAAGGATGGGTTAAACCAATTGAAGTTACAAATGAAAAAAATCAAAGTGTTGGAATTATAGGAGCTGGTCCTGCTGGATTAGCGGCGGCAGAACAGTTGAGAAAAAATGGATATAAAATTACAGTTTACGATCGTTATGATAGAGCTGGAGGATTGTTAATATATGGAATTCCAAATTTTAAATTAGAAAAAGAAATAGTTGAAAGACGAACAAAGCTTTTAAAAGATGGTGGAATAGAATTTATACAAAATTTTGAAGTTGGAAAGGATGCAAGCTTAGAGCAATTAAGAAAAAAACATGATGCAGTATTAATTGCAACAGGAGTTTACAAAGCAAGAGAAGTTAATTTACCAGGTAATGATTTAGATAATATTTTTCCAGCGATGGATTTTCTTACAGCATCAAATAAAAAAGGATTGGGCGATGACGTTGAATTATTTGACAAGGGAATTCTAAATGCTGAGGGAAAAGATGTTGTTGTAATTGGCGGAGGTGATACAGCAATGGATTGTGTGAGAACTTCAGTAAGACAAAAAGCAAAATCAGTAAAATGCTTATACAGAAGAGATAAAGAAAATATGCCTGGTTCAGCAAGAGAAGTTGCAAATGCTGAAGAAGAGGGTGTTGAATTTGTATGGTTATCTAGTCCCAAAGAATTTAAAGGAACTAATAAGGTAGAAAATTTAATTGTAGATCAAATAAAGTTAGGTGAACCAGATGAAACTGGTAGAAGAAGACCTGAAGTACAAGAAGGATCAAGTTATGAAATAAAAGCAGATATGGTTATTAAAGCTCTTGGATTTGATCCAGAGGATTTACCTAATTTATTTGATAGCCACGAACTTCAAGTTACAAAATGGGGAACAATAAAAACAGATTTTGATACTATGGAAACTAATCTAAGCGGTGTTTTTGCTGCTGGGGATATTGTTAGAGGAGCTTCATTAGTTGTTTGGGCAATTAAAGATGGGAGAGACGCAGCAGATTCCATAAAAAATTATTTAGAAACAAAATCCAAAAATGAGAAAAAAGTTGCTTAATGAAAACTTATAAAAAAAACTTTGATCTACTTAAGAAAAACAATGTCTATTCTGAAGATATGGAGCATGATGCTTGTGGGGTAGGTTTAATAGCTTCAACAGAGGGAAAAAAATCCAGGAATGTGGTTGAGTATGGAATTGAAGCTTTAAAAGCTGTTTGGCATAGGGGTGCAGTAGATGCTGATGGAAAAACAGGAGATGGAGCTGGAATTCACGTAGAAATTCCAAAAGATTTTTTTATTGAAAAAATTGAGGTTACTGGACACATACACGATAATTCTGAAATCTGCGTAGGAATGATTTTTCTTCCACGTAATGACTATGCAGCACAAGAGAGCTGTAAAACAATTGTTGAAAGCGAATTAACGAAAAATGATTTTAGTATTTATGGCTGGAGACAAGTTCCTGTTAACCCAAAGGTTTTAGGTGAAAAAGCTTTTCAAACTATGCCTGAAATTATTCAGGTACTTTTCAAACCTCATAATAAAGAACTTATAAATAAAGATTTGGAGAGAAAAATTTATGAGACAAGAAGAAAAATCGAAAACGAAGCTTTCAAAAAATCATTAAATAATTTTTATATTTGTTCGTTAAGTTCAAAGTCAATTATTTACAAAGGAATGTTTTTAGCCGAAGCAATTTCAGAATTTTATCTAGATTTAAATGATGAAAGATTTGTATCAAGATATGCAATATTTCATCAGCGGTTTTCAACCAATACAGCTCCAAGTTGGAATCTTGCCCAACCATTTAGAGCAATTGCACATAATGGAGAAATTAACACTTATAGAGGAAATAAAAATTGGATGAAAGTTCATGAGCAAGAAATGAATAGTCCATTATTTGATGATATAGAAAATCTTAAGCCAGTTATTCAACAAGGAGCCTCAGATTCTGCAGCTTTAGATAATGTTTTCGAATTATTAAATATTTCAGGTCAACCTGCACCATTAGCTAAACTAATGTTAGTTCCTGACGCATGGTCTAAGAAAAATAAGACTTTGCCAAAAGATCACCAGCAATTATTTAATTTTTTAAATAGCACAATGGAACCTTGGGATGGACCTGCCGCTATAGCTGGAACTGACAATGAGTGGGTTATTGCAGCAAATGATAGAAACGGATTAAGACCTTTAAGATATGCAATCACAAAGGATAAGTTATTGTTTGCAGGCTCGGAAACTGGGATGATCGAGCTAAATGAAAAAAGAATTTTATCAAAAGGAAGATTAGGTCCTGGAGAAATTATAGGAGTAAGAATCGAAAAAGGTAAAGTATTTACTAATAAACAAATTAAGGATTACTTAGCAAAAGAGTATAAACATTTTAATTCACAAATTATTGATTTAGATGACAAACTAACGATTGAAGATGAAAAAAATTCTTTTTCAGGGGATGATTTAAGAAGAAGACAATATACTTTTGGAATTAGTTTAGAGGATCTTGAATTAATTTTACACCCTATGGCTGAGGATGCAAAAGAGGCTACAGGATCTATGGGCGATGACACCCCTTTAGCTGTGCTATCAGATAAATATAGACCTCTTTATCATTTTTTTAGACAAAATTTTAGCCAAGTTACAAATCCACCAATAGACTCTTTAAGAGAAAACAAAGTGATGAGTTTAAAAACAAGATTTGGAAATCTAGGCAATATTCTAGATTTTGATAATTTAACAAAACAGAATATTTATGTTCTTAATAGCCCAATTTTATCTAATTCTCAGTTTGAAAAATTCATCAATTTTTTTGGAAATAATTCAACAATAATTGATTGTACTTTTGAAGAAAGTAACAGTTTGTACGAAGCTATTAAAAAAATTCAAAAAGATGCAGAAATTGCTGTTAGACAGGGTGTTACACAATTAATTCTTAGCGATAAAGATTTATCAATTTCAAAACTTCCAATTCCAATGCTGCTTGCAGTTGGTGCAATTAACTCTTTTTTAATTGAGAAAAAATTAAGAGGCTATGTGTCAATCAATGTCCAATCTGGAGAAGCATTAGATACACACTCTTTTGCAACTTTAATTGGTGTTGGAGCAACAACAGTAAATCCTTATTTGGCGTTCGACAGTTTATATCAAAGATTTGAAAAAAAATTATTTGGAAAGTTTAGCTTTGAAGAATGTGTTGAAAGATACATTAAATCTGTCAATGCAGGTTTATTAAAAATTATGTCTAAGATGGGTATCTCTGTTTTAAGTTCTTACAGAGGTGGATGCAATTTTGAGACTGTTGGATTAAGCAGAACTATTGTTTCAGATTATTTTCCAGGAGTTGTGTCTAAAATTTCTGGTATTGGACTTACTGGAATCGAAAAAAAAATAAGAGCAATTCATAAAGAAGCATTTGAAAGCACTGATACAATTCTTCCTATTGGAGGGATTTATAGATATAGAAAAAATGGAGAAACACACCAATATCAAGGCAAACTTATACATTTACTTCAAAGTGCAGTTGGTTCTAATTCTTATGACGCTTATAAAAGATATGCAGAGGGTATTTATAATTTACCACCAATAAATTTAAGGGACTTAATTGATTTTAGAGAAAAAAAATTAAAGGGAGCTATAGATATTTCAGAAGTAGAACCAATAGAAAATATTTTAAAAAGATTTGGAAGTGGAAGCATGTCTCATGGCGCTTTATCTAAAGAGGCACATGAAACTTTGGCTACAGGCATGAATAGAATTAAAGGTGCTTCTTGTAGTGGTGAAGGCGGTGAAGATCAAAAAAGATTTAAAGTGTTAGATAATGGAGATAGTGCAAACTCAAGAGTAAAACAAATAGCTTCAGCAAGATTTGGTGTAACAGTTAATTATTTAAACAATTGCAATGAGATTGAAATAAAAATTGCACAAGGTGCAAAGCCAGGAGAAGGTGGACAACTCCCAGGTTTCAAAGTTACTGATGAAATAGCAAAGTTAAGACACTCAACACCTGGTGTAACGCTAATTTCTCCTCCACCACACCATGATATTTATTCGATTGAGGATCTTGCGCAGCTTATTTATGATTTAAAACAGATTAATCCAAAAGCAAGAATTGGAGTAAAACTAGTTGCATCCTCAGGAGTTGGGACTATTGCTGCAGGAGTTGCCAAAGCAAAAGCAGATATAATATTAATTTCAGGACATAACGGTGGAACTGGAGCTACTCCGCAAACAAGTGTAAAATACGTAGGTATACCGTGGGAGATGGGATTAACAGAGGCTAATCAGGTTTTAACATTAAATAATCTTAGACATACAGTTACACTTAGAACTGACGGGGGAATTAAAACAGGTAGAGATGTTGTTATAGCTGCTATGATGGGAGCAGAAGAGTATGGAGTTGCAACAACTGCATTAGTTGCAATGGGATGCATAATGGTAAGACAATGTCATTCGAATACATGCCCTGTTGGTGTTTGTACTCAAGATGAAAAATTAAGAGAAAAATTTACTGGAACACCAGATAAGGTTGTTAATCTATTTACGTTTATAGCAACTGAAGTTAGAGAAATTTTAGCTAGATTAGGTTTTAAATCATTAAATGATATTATTGGCAGAACTGACTTACTTAGACAAGTTAGCAAGGGTTCAGATAATTTAGATGATTTAGATTTAAATCCTTTATTTGTTCAAGCAGATACTGGGAACAATACTAGATATTGTGAAAACCAAAAAATTAATTCGGTGCCAGATACTCTAGACCAAGAAATATGGCCTGAGATTGAAAAAGCTTTAGATAGTTCTGAAAAAATTGAAAAAGAATATTTAATTAAAAATACTCACAGAGCAGTTGGGACAAGAATTTCTCATCATTTATATAAAAAATACGGCTATGAAAAACTTGATGATGATTTTTTAGTATTAAATTTTAAAGGGTCAGCTGGCCAATCTTTTGGAGCCTTTTCATCCAAAGGTTTGAAGTTGGTATTAAAAGGCGATGCAAATGATTATGTCGGTAAAGGTCTTTCAGGAGCTACAATTTCTATAAGACTACCAGAGGAAAGTAACTTAGTTTCAAATGAAAATACTATCTTAGGAAATACAGTTCTATACGGAGCAACATCTGGAAAACTTTTTGCAGCTGGTCAAGCTGGTGAAAGATTCTCTGTAAGAAATTCAGGTGCAGTTACAGTTATTGAGGGATGTGACTCGAATGGTTGTGAGTATATGACTGGTGGAACTGTAGTAATTCTTGGAGATGTTGGAGATAACTTTGCTGCTGGTATGACAGGTGGTATGGCATATATCTATGACAAATCACAAGAATTTGAAAAAAAAGTAAACCCAGAGTCAGTAGTTTGGCAGAATGTTGAAACAGATTATTGGAAAGAAAGTTTAAAAAATTTAATCAAAGAACACCATGAAGAGACAGGATCTTTGTTATCTAAAGAAATAATTGAAAATTATGATAATGAAATTAATAATTTCATTCAGGTTTGTCCTAAAGAAATGTTGGATAAACTTAAAAACCCTATCAGTTTAAAAAAAGTTATAAAAGAAGTTAGTTAATTAATAATTTTAATTCTTTTAAAATTATATTAAGCCATCTCTTATTTGATAAGCTATGGTCACCTTTTTTTACGATGATCAATTTCTTTTTTGCTTTTGGAAATAGTTTTAAAACTTTTCTAGAATAACTTACCGGCACAGCTTCATCATATTCACCATGAACCATGGTAACATTAATTTTTGAATTTATTTTTTTATTTAATACTCTATTTTTTCTTCCATCTTTTATAAGCTGATAAGTGATTGGATATTCATAATTTCCATGTTTTAGGTGATATATACCTTTTTGGATTGTTTCTTGCTTTATTTTTTTGGAGAATTTTTTCCACATCAAATTTTCTAAAAACTCAGGTGCCGACCCTATACCTAAAAATCCCATAATTTGTTTTTTAAATACTTCGAATTGTCTTAAAGCAATCCAAGCGCCCATACTTGAACCAATGACATAAAAATTATTATTTTTTATATATTTATTTATTAACGTAGAAGTTTCTTTACTCCACTTTGAAATATTTCCATTAGTGAATTTACCTGTAGATTTTCCATGACCTGAATACTCTAAAGCAAGAAAGCTTATTTTATTTTTTTTTGAAAATTTTAAAAAAGCGTCTGGCTTTTTTCCTTCAAGATCTGACATAAATCCATGTAAGAAAACTATGAATGGGGAATTTTTATAAATTTTGCAAATATGTCTAATTTTCTTAGTCTTTGAAATTTTGTGGAATCTGAAATTTGCCATAATCGTTTATAAGAATTGGTAATTAATATATAATCATATCAAATGTCATCTAATTTAAAAGTTTTGCAAGTAATTCCAAAACTTGGATATGGTGGTGCAGAGACTGGTTGTTATGATATTGCTCACTATTTGCCAGAGAACGGTTGTAAATCATTTATTGTTACTAGTGGTGGTGAGTTACTTAAATTTGTAGATAAAAATAAAGTAAAAGTTTTTAGACTTCCAGTTCAAAGTAAAAACCCAATATTAATCTTAATTAATGCAATAATTTTAATTTTTATCATTTTATTTAATAATATTTCGATAGTACACGCTAGAAGTAGAGCGCCTGCATGGTCTTGTTTAATAGCCTCTAAGATAACAAGTAGAAAGTTTGTGACTACATTTCACGGCACTTATAATTTTAAAAGTAATTTGAAAAAATTATATAATTCAGTAATGGTTCGATCTGATTTAATTATTGCAGGATCAAATTTTATTTTTTCACACATCAAAGAAAATTATTCAAATTACTTAAATCAAAAAAAAAAACTATTAGTAGTATTTAGAGGAATAAATATTGATTACTTTGACCCTACCACAAAACTTGAAACTGAAGAGGAAAAATTATTAAAACAATGGGAAATTGAAAAAGATAAAAAAATTATACTTTTGCCTGGTAGACTAACTACCTGGAAAGGACAAGAGGTATTTATTGAAGCAATTAATCTTGTAAATATTGAATTAGGTTATGAGGCGTTTTATGCTGTTATCCTTGGAAGTGATCAGGGACGAGATTTGTACAAAAAAAAACTAATCAGACTTTCAGAACAATATAGATTGACTAAACAGCTAAGATTTATCGATCACTGTAAAGATATGGCATTAGCTTACAAAGTTTCTGATATAATTGTTTCAGCTTCTATTGAACCAGAAGCTTTTGGTAGAGTTGCTGTGGAGGCCCAGTCTATGGAGAAACCAATAATTGCTAGTAATATTGGCGGTTCTAATGAGACTGTTGTTGATGAAAAAACAGGCTATTTATTTGAAGCTGGTGATGCAAAGTCTTTAAGTCAGAAAATTTTGAAAACTCTGACAATTGACGAAACTCAATTAAAATTAATTGGTATTGAAGGAAGAAAAAATATAGTTCAAAAATTTAATGTTGAAAAAATGTGCTTTTCTACTTATTCAGAGTATAAAAGATTAATAAATTAAATGCCTATAATTACATTACCCGACGGAAATAATATTAATTTCCCAAATAAAGTTACTGGATTAGAAGTAGCAGAAAAAATTAGCAAATCATTAGCTAAACAAGCAATGGTAATAAGCGTAGATGGTCAGTTAAAAGACTTAGAGCATTTAATTGAGAAAGATTGTTCTGTAAAAATTTTTACATCTAAAAATCCTGAGGGGCTGGAAACTATTAGACATGATACTGCTCATATATTGGCAATGGCAGTGCAAGAATTATTCCCTGGAACACAAGTTACGATTGGTCCTGTAATTGAAAATGGATTTTATTATGATTTTGCTAGAAAAGATCCGTTCACAGAAGATGATTTAACAATGATTGAAAATAAAATGAAAGAAATTGTTGATCGAGACGAGATTACTAAAAGGGAAGTTTGGGACCGAAATAAAGCAATAGATCATTTTAAAAACAAAGGTGAGATCTATAAAGCTGAGTTAATTGAAGCAATACCGGAGAATGAAGATGTTTCAATTTATTTTCATGGAGATTGGCATGATCTTTGTAGAGGACCACATCTTTCTTCAACAGGTAAAATTGGAAAATACTTCAAATTAATGAAAGTTTCTGGAGCTTATTGGAGAGGTGATTCAAATAATGAAATGCTTCAAAGAATTTATGGTACAAGCTGGGCCTCTCAAAAAGATTTGGATGAGTATTTAAAAAGAATAGAAGAGGCAGAAAAAAGAGACCATAGAAAATTAGGAAAAGAAATGGACTTGTTTCATTTCAGAGAAGAAAGTCCTGGCTCAGTATTTTGGCATGAGAGAGGATGGGCATTATTCCAAAAATTAATCAACTATATGAGAAGTAGACAAGATGCTGCTGGATACAAAGAGGTGAATACACCTGAAATTTTAGACCGACAATTATGGGAAAAATCTGGTCACTGGGAGAAATATGGGGAAAATATGTATACATCAGAAACTCCTGATGAAAAAGTGTTTGCAATTAAACCAATGAATTGTCCTGGTCACATACAAGTATTTAATCAGGGATTGAAAAGTTATAGAGATCTTCCATTACGTATAACAGAATTTGGCAAGGTTCATCGTTACGAGCCATCGGGTGCTTTACATGGTTTACTTAGAGTAAGAGCTTTTACGCAAGACGATGCACATATTTTTTGCTCAGAAGATCAAATTACGAGTGAGTGTTTAAATGTGACAAATTTAATTTTGGATATTTACAAAGACCTTGGTTTTGAAAATGTAATTTTAAAATATGCAGATCGACCAGAGGTTAGAGTTGGAGATGATGAGGTTTGGGACAAAGCAGAAGCTTCACTTCTTGAAGCAGTTAAAGCCTCTAAGTTAGAATATAGTATTAATAAAGGTGAAGGTGCATTTTATGGTCCAAAAATAGAATTTGTTTTAAGAGATGCTATTGGTAGAGATTGGCAATGTGGAACTTTACAAGTTGATTTAAATTTACCTGGAAGATTAGATGCATCCTACGTTGATAAAGACGGAACAAAAAAAGTTCCTGTTATGCTTCATAGAGCGCTATTTGGTTCTTTAGAAAGGTTTATCGGAATATTAATTGAAAATTATGCTGGTAAATTTCCTTTTTGGATCTCCCCATTGCAAACAATGGTAATTCCCATTTCAGAAGAATTTAATGATTATGCAATAGAAGTGTCTAAAAAAATAAAAGATGCAGGTATAAGTTCTGCTGTTGATATTAAAAACAATAATTTAAACTATAAAATTAGAGATCATTCTTTAGCAAAAATACCTCTTTTATTAATTTGTGGTAAAAAAGAAGTTGACTCCAATTCAGTAACGATTAGAAGATTAGACTCTACTAAACAAGAAAATATGGATATAAACTTATTTTTAAAAACTTTCTCTGCTTTAAACAAAGCATCATCAAACTAAGTGGCAGATTTCAAACAAAACTATTTTCAAAGAAGAACAAAAGATAGAGGTCCAAGGTCTAATAACCGTATATCTTCACCCGATGTTCAAGTTATCGCAAGTGATGGAGAAAATCTTGGAGTGATGAACACTAATGAAGCTATTTCAATGGCAAAAAACCAAGGTTTGGATTTAATTGAAATTGCACCAAATGCAAACCCACCTGTTTGTAAAATTATGGATATGGGTAAGTATAAATATGATGCTCAAAAAAAAGCAAATCTTGCAAAAAAGAAACAAAAAATAGTTTCATTAAAAGAAATTAAAATGAGACCCGTTACTGAAACGCATGATTATGAATTTAAGGTTAAAAATGCAAAGAAATTTATAGCAAAAGGAGACAAAGTTAAATTTACAATAAGATTTAAAGGTAGAGAGCTTCAGCATTCTCATTTAGGTAACGAGTTAATGGGCAAAATTAAAGAAGATATGAAGGATATTGGCAAGGTAGAACTGCACCCTAAGTTTGATGGCAAGCAAATGATTATGGTAATTCAACCTTTATAAGCTTTAATAGAGGTTGTAAAATTTCAACATTCTTTGTATAAGTCCGCAGAATTATGCCAAAATTAAAAACAAAAAGCTCAGCAAAAAAAAGATTTAAAGTATCTGCTAAAGGCAAAGTTATGTCTGCTCAGGCAGGTAAGAGACACGGCATGATTAAACGAACGAATTCACAAATAAGAAAACTTAGAGGCACTACAACTTTGTCAAAACAAGACGGCAAAATTGTTAAATCATATATGCCGTACAGTTTAAGAGGTTAATAATGGCTAGAGTTAAAAGAGGTGTAACCAGTAAAGCAAAACATAAAAAAGTATTAAAAGCTGTAAAAGGTCAGTGGGGAAGAAGAAAAAATACTATCAGAGTTGCAAAGCAAGCAATGGAAAAATCCATGCAGTATGCTTATAGGGATAGAAGAAATAAAAAAAGAGACTTCAAATCATTATGGATACAAAGAATTAATGCAGGTGTAAGAGCTGAGGGAATGACTTATTCAAAATTTATTAATGGTTTAAGTAAATGTGGTGTTGCAATAGATAGAAAAATTTTAGCAGAAATTGCTTACGATAGTCCAGAAGCGTTCAAAACAATTGTACAAAAAGCTCAATCCGCTTTAAATTAATCTCTATTGTTTTTATTTCTTAAGGAAATAATCTACTAATATGTCAGACATAAAAAATATTAGAGATCAATTTGTATCAAGGCTTAAAAACGGATTAAGCCTAGATGAAATCAATTCAATCAAAACAGACTTATTTGGTAAAAATGGTCAAATTTCATCTTTATTTAAAACTGTAGGATCAATTCCAGAGTCTGATAGAAAAAGATTTGCAGCAGATTTGAATAAAATAAAAGATGAACTTCAATCTTTAATTTCGGAAAAAATCAAAGAAATCGAAACAAAAGAAATTAATCAAAAACTTGAAAAAGAAAAAGTTGATATAACTCTACCTGAAAGACCTTTTGTTAGAGGAAAAATTCATCCTGTATCTCAAACTATAGATGAGATTTCATCTATATTTTCAGAAATAGGTTTTAGCGTGGAAGAAGGACCAGATGTAGAAAACGAATATAATAATTTTACAGCGCTAAACACTCCAGATAATCATCCAGCTCGTGACATGCATGATACTTTTTATTTAGATGAAAATAAGGAAGTTTTATTAAGGACACACACTTCACCTGTTCAAATTAGAACAATGTTAAAAGATAAACCACCTTTTAAAATTATTGCTCCAGGTAGAACATATAGATCAGATAGTGATCAAACACATGCACCAATGTTTCATCAGGTTGAGGGCCTCCATATAGATAAAAATATTAACATGGGTCATTTGAAGGGATGTTTAAATTATTTTATTAAAGAGTTTTTTGAAGTGGAAAAAATTAAAATGAGATTTAGACCAAGCCATTTCCCTTTTACTGAACCATCTGCAGAAGTAGATATTGGTTACGAAATTAAAGATGGCAAAATTATTATAGGAGAGGGAGATCAATGGCTTGAAATTTTGGGCTGCGGAATGGTTCATCCAAACGTTTTAAAAAATGTCAAAGTTGACCCTGCTAAATACCAAGGATATGCATTTGGCATAGGAATAGATAGACTTGCAATGTTAAAATACGGTATCAATGATTTAAGAGCTTTCTTTGATTGTGATTACAGATGGTTAAATCATTTTGGATTCGATCCTCTTGACGTGCCTACAAATTATAGAGGATTAAGTCGATGAAGATAACATTTGATTGGTTAAAAGATCATTTAACTGTAAGTGCCAAGGAAGAAAAGTTACTTGAGAAATTAACTGATATTGGACTTGAAGTTGAAAGTGTTGATAATTTAGCTGAAGGTTTAGATTTATTTAAAGTAGCAAAAATTTTAAAAACCGAAAAACATCCCAATGCAGACCGTTTAAAAGTTTGTGATGTTGATGTAGGCGAAAATGAAGTAAAGAAGGTTGTATGTGGCGCACCAAATGCTAGAGAAGGTTTGATAACTGTTTACGCTCCTCCTGGTGCGGTTATACCAAAAAATAAAACTAAATTGGTAATAGCTAAAATTAGAGACGTTACATCTTATGGAATGCTTTGTTCAGAATCTGAACTAAATTTGTCTGATGAAAGTGATGGAATTACTGAGCTTTCATCTTCGAAATATAACAAAAGTATAGGAAAAAGTTTTTTTACACAATCAAGCTCAAATTTAATTGATTTATCTATCACTCCGAACAGACCGGATTGTCTTGGTGTTAGAGGAATAGCTAGAGATTTAGCAGCATCTGGTTTTGGTAAATTAAAGCAGATTAGAGAACAAAAAATAAAATCAAAAAAATCTCAAACAGTTAATGTTAAAATCACGAACGAAAAAAATCAAGGATGCTTTTCTTTTGGAAGCTGCTTAATAACAAATGTAAAAAATACCGAAAGCCCAAAGTGGTTGAAAGATAAATTAATTTCTATAGGTCAAAAACCTATTTCAGCAATAGTTGATATTACAAATTATGTAATGATAGACATTAATCGTCCATTACACGCTTATGATGCTGATAAAATAGAAAAAGGAATAATTGTTAGAAACTCAAAATCTGGAGAAGAGTTTACAGCATTAGACAACAAAAAATATAAGCTTGAAGATGATATGTGTGTAATTAGTGATGACAATGGTGTGCTAGGACTTGGAGGTATCATTGGAGGCACAAGATCTGGAACTGAGATGGATACAAAAAATGTTTTAATTGAATCAGCTTATTTTGATCCAAGATCAATCAGAAGAACAGCAAAAAAATTGAATATTGATACAGATGCAAAATTTAGATTTGAAAGGGGAATAGACCAATTGTCAATTGAAGAAGGTTTAAATAAAGCAGCATTTTTAATTAAAGAAATTTGTGGTGGTGAAATTAGTAAGATAGATATTCAAAAAATTAGTAAATTTAAAAATCAAATAATTAAATTTGATCCAAATTCATTTGAAAAAGTAACAGGTTTTAAAATTTTAACAAAAGATATGTTAAAAATTTTAGACAACTTAGGTTTTAAATGCAAAAAAGATAAAAAGGTTTTTAAATTAACCGTACCATCCTGGAGGCCAGATATTTCTCAGGAAATAGATGTTGTTGAGGAATTGGTAAGAATAGTTGGCTATGATAAGATAAAGATTGAAGAGCCAATCAAAGAAAGAAAAAAATCTACTTTAACACAAACTCAAAAACTGTTTCATTTTCTTCAAAGATCTGTTGCTTCAAAGGGTTATTTGGAGGCTATTACATGGTCTTTTACGGACTCAAAATATAATAACCATTTTAAAGGTCAAAAAGAAGAATTAAAAATTGTGAATCCTATAAGTTCAGAATTAGGAGTTTTAAGAAATTCAATATTTTCTAATTTAATTATGTATATGAGCAAAAATATAGATAGAGGAATTAAAGATTTATCTATTTTTGAAATTGGCCCAACATTTTTTGGAAAAAAACCTGGTGAACAAAATACAGTAGTTTGTGGATTAGCTGCTGGAAAAAAATCACGTCTTTCTTGGTTAGAAAAAGAGAGAAATGTTGATGTTTTTGATATTAAAAAAGATGTAGTTCAAACTTTAGTTGAAGCAGGCTATGATTCAGAAAAATTTTTTATTGATGATGAAACCCCTGATTATTATCATCCAGGTAAATCAGGAAGATTATTTTTGAACAGAGGCAAAGAAAGTCTAGCTGCATACTTTGGTGAAATTCATCCGAATATCATTAAGGAAATTGATATGAAAACAGAGTCACTAGTAGGTTTTGAAATATTTCTTGATAATTTAAAATTACCAAAAAAATCATTAAAAGATCAAAAAACAAAATATTCTGTTTCAGATTACCAAAAGTCAGAAAGGGATTTTGCTTTTATAGTCGATAAGAAAATTAATGTTCAAGATTTAGTAAATGTTATTTCAAATGTTGATAAAAAATTGATTTCTAACATTAAAGTTTTTGACGTCTATGAAGGTGATAATATTCCAGAAAATCAAAAATCAATTGCAATCAGTGTTACAATTCAATCTCAAGAAAAAACTCTTAAAGATGCTGATTTAGATCAAATCAATAAATCAATTATAGAAACAGTAGAAAATAAAACTGGCGCTAAAATTCGATCCTAAAGCCAATGAGTTCAATCGATAATATAAGAAATTTTGCAATCATTGCACACATTGATCATGGAAAATCTACTATTGCAGACAGAATAATTCACAGTTGTGGTGGTTTGACTGAAAGAGAGATGAAAGCTCAAGTTTTAGACTCAATGGATATTGAACGAGAGAGAGGCATCACAATTAAGGCGCAAACAGTAAAGCTAAATTATAAAGCTAAAGATGGAAAAGAATATATTTTAAATATTATAGATACTCCAGGCCACGTAGACTTTAGCTATGAAGTAAGTAGATCATTATATGCGTGTGAAGGTTCAATTTTGATTGTAGATAGTACTCAAGGGGTTGAGGCTCAAACTTTAGCAAATGTTTATCAGGCATTAGATACAAATCATGAAATTGTCCCAGTATTAAATAAAGTAGATTTACCAGCTTCTGATTTAGAGAGAACAAAAAAGCAAATTGAGGAAGTTATCGGGATAGATACTGAGAATGCTATTCCGTGTTCTGGAAAAACTGGCGAAGGAATAGAAGATATTTTAGAGCAAATTATAACGACTTTACCAGCACCAAAAGGAGAAAGTTCATCGGATTTAAAATGTTTACTAGTCGATAGTTGGTACGATACTTATTTAGGTGTTGTCATATTAGTTAGAGTTATAGATGGAAAACTTTCTAAACACATGAAGATCAAAATGATGTCTACAAATCAAGAATATATCGTTGAAAAAGTTGGTGTTTTTACTCCAAAGCCAGTTGATATCACTGAATTAAAAACAGGAGAAATAGGATTTATCACAACAGGAATAAAAGTGTTATCAGAAACAAAAGTTGGAGATACAATTTGTGACGCAACAAAACCATTGAAAGAAGCTTTACCAGGTTTTAAACCAAGTAAACCTGTAGTATTTTGTGGATTATTCCCTGTTGATAGCTCAGAGTTTCAAAAATTAAAAGATGGTTTAGCAAAGTTACAATTAAATGATGCAAGCTTTTCTTTTGAACCAGAATCATCTTCAGCTTTAGGTTTAGGATTCAGATGTGGATTTTTAGGTTTACTACATCTAGAAATTGTAACAGAGCGACTTGAAAGAGAATTTGATGTTAATTTATTAACAACAACTCCTGGAGTAGTTTATAAAGTTCATTTGAATAATGGTGATACTATGGATTTGCAAAATCCATCAAGCTTACCAGATCCTACATTAATAAAATATATTGAAGAACCTTGGATTAAGGCAACTATTATTACTCCAGATCAGTACTTAGGTTCAATAATTAAAATGTGTCAGGACAAAAGAGGAGTACAAACAAACCTTAGCTATTCAGGGAATAGAGCTGTAGTAAATTATGAACTTCCCTTAAATGAGGTTGTGTTTGATTTTAACGATAGACTTAAGTCAATGACAAGTGGATATGCAAGTTTTGATTATGAAATAATTGAGCACAGAGAAGGTGATCTAGTAAAACTAGGTATTTTAGTGAATGGCGAACCTGTTGATGCTCTAGCTATGATGATACATAAAGATTTTGCTCAAAAAACTGGGAGAGAAGTTTGTGAAAAACTAAAAGACCTAATTCCAAGACATAATTTTATGATTCCTGTTCAAGCTGCAATTGGTGGAAAAATTATTGCAAGAGAAACTATCAAAGGTTTTAAAAAAGATGTTTTAACAAAAATTCACGGTGGTGGAGCAACAGATAGAAAAAGAAAATTATTAGAAAAACAAAAAAAAGGTAAAGCTAGATCAAAACAATTTGGAAGAGTGGAAATACCTCAAGAGGCATTTATTGGTGTTCTTAAAATTTCAAAAGAAAAATAACTGGAGAGGTGGCCGAGTGGTTGAAGGCGCACGCTTGGAAAGCGTGTAAAGGAGCAATTCTTTCATGGGTTCGAATCCCATTCTCTCCGCCATTAAATAAGTTAAGTTTTTCCACATTAATTTATCCATTTAATGGCTTTAATAGTAAGATAAATCAGCAATTTTTTGAAAAAATGTTATAATTAATTTTTTCCAAAATTTAAAAAATGACAAACAAAAATACATACCAAGCAGATTCCATCAAAGTTTTAAAAGGTCTTGAAGCAGTTAGAAAAAGACCAGGGATGTATATAGGTGATACTGACGATGGAACAGGTTTACACCATATGGTTTATGAGGTTGTTGATAATTCTATAGATGAGGCATTAGCAGGTCATTGTAAAAATATTAATGTAAGAATTAACTCTGATGGAACAATTACTGTAAATGATGATGGTAGAGGTATCCCTGTTGACATGCACAAAGGTGAAAAAAAATCTGCAGCAGAAGTTATTATGACTCAACTTCATGCTGGAGGAAAATTTGACCATGATTCTTATAAAGTTTCTGGTGGGCTGCATGGAGTTGGAGTCTCGGTTGTAAATGCATTATCAGAAAAATTACAATTGGAAATCAATAGAGATGGAAAAAAACATTATATTGAATTTAAAAATGGTGAAGCAAAATCCCCTTTAAAAGTTATTGGTAAGTCTAAAAATACTGGTACCCAAATTACATTCTTGCCTTCAAAGGATATTTTTTCCTCAATAAAATTTAGCGCAAATATTTTAATAAAAAGAATGAGAGAGCTAGCATTTTTAAACAAGGGTATAAAAATAATTTTTACTGATGCTAGTCAAAAAAAAGAAAAAACATCTGAATTTAAATTTGATGGAGGTGTGCTTGAATTTGTAGATTTTTTAGATGAAAAAAGAGAAAAGCTGCAAAATAAAAATGGCAATGATCTTTTTAGAAAACCAATTTATATTGAAGGTAAAAAAAATAATATCGAAATAGAATGTTCCTTAAAATGGAATGCTGGTTATGCAGAGGATATATTTCCTTATACAAATAATATTTATCAAAAAGATGGTGGAACTCATTTATTAGGTTTTAGAAGTGCACTAACAAGAGTAGTAAATAAGTATGCAAATGAAAATAATTTATTAAAAAAAAATAAATTAGCTATATCTGGAGATGATATTAAAGAAGGTTTAACATGTGTTCTTTCAACAAAAATCCCAGATCCAAAGTTTTCTTCTCAAACCAAAGATAAATTAGTTTCCTCAGAAGTAAGAATGATTGTTGAAACACTGGTTAATGAAAAATTATCTATATGGTTTGATCAAAACCCATCTATTGCAAAAATAGTTCTAGCGAAAGTTATTCAGGCAGCTATGGCAAGAGATGTCGCTAGAAAAGCTAGAGAAAATGTTAGAAGAAAAGGAGCACTAGAATTAAGTGGTTTACCTGGGAAATTAGCTGACTGCCAAATAGGAAAGCAAGAAGGCACAGAATTGTTTATTGTTGAGGGTGATTCAGCGGGTGGTTCAGCTAAACAGGGAAGAAATAGAGCTAATCAGGCCGTATTACCGTTAAGAGGTAAGATTTTAAATACATATGTTGAAGATGTAAATTTGAAAAAAAATGGAAATGGCAATGGCTCTGATCAAAGAACTAAAGCTTTAGCAAAAATGATTTCTTCAAATGAAATTGTAACACTTATTAACGCATTGGGCCTAGATCCAAAGTCTCAAGAAATAGATTTAAAAGATCTAAGATATGGCAAAATTATTATTATGACCGACGCGGATGTAGATGGTTCTCATATAAGAGCATTGCTATTAACTTTTTTTAATAACAAACCATTTAATAAATTAATTGAAAATGGCCATGTATACTTAGCTCAACCACCACTGTTTAAAATCAATAAAGGATCTAAAGGCATTTATATTAAGGATGAGAAAGAATTAGAAGATTACATTGTTATGAATAATAAAGATTTAAAAAAATTAAAGAAAGGATCAAAAGAATATTCTAATGCTTTAGATTTAGAAAAATCAAAAATGAATATTCAAAGATTTAAAGGGCTTGGTGAAATGAATCCAGAAGAGTTGTGGAATACCACATTAGATCCAGAAACTAGAAATTTATTACAAGTACAGTATTCAAAAGATCTAAAAAAAGATCAAAGTTTAATACACACACTAATGGGTAATGATGTTGCCTTACGAAAAGATTTTATAGTTTCTAATGCTATTAATGTAAAAAATCTTGATATTTAAAAATGAAGTTTTTTGAAACTTCGAAACATCATTCTTTTAAAAAATCTACTTATATCAGTTTAAGATGGATTGGAATTATTGGACAATTAATTGCAGTAAATTTCGTATATTTTGTATTAAATTTTAAATTTGACTTTCTTATATCAAACCTAGTTATTTTATTTGGCATTATTAGTAATTTTTATTTAATTTTCATTTATAAAAAAACTCAATTATCAGATCGATCAGCATTCATATTTTTGGTTATTGATATTTTGCAACTTGCAATTTTACTCTACTTATCAGGTGGAATAATTAATCCTTTTGTTATTTTTATAATAATTCCAAGTGTATTTTCATCTTCTAATTTGAGTTTTAGAACAAATACATTACTTGTATTTTTAACAGCTTTTTCTATTATTTTTTTAACTTTTTACTCTACAGAACTACCATCACCACTAAACGAAAATTTTTATGTAAGTCCGTATTATTATTATTCTATTCCGGTTGCTTTATTAATTGCTCTTATTTTTTTAAACTATTTTGCAATGACATTTGGGACACAAACTAGATTAAGGAAAGAGGCACTTACTAAAATGGAAGAGGTAATGGCAAAAGAACACGAGCTTTTATCACTGGGTGGTCAAGCTGCTGCCGCCGCCCATTCACTAGGTACACCACTTTCAACTATAAAAATAATTACACAAGATTTAGTAAAACAATTTGAAGGCAAAGAAGATGTTGAAAAAGATATTAAATTACTATCTAGCCAAGTTGAAAGATGTAATGAAATCTTAAAGCGATTAACTTTAAATCCAGTTGAGGAAGATGAGTTTATTGATAAAGACATATCTTTAAGAGATTATTTAAATGAAATTATTATATCTTTTAAAGAAATAAGTTCCAAAAATTTTATTTTAAATATTGATCAAGATTCTAATCCGAAAAAAATTACCAAGTCTATTGAAATTGTTTATGGATTAAGAAATTTTATTGGAAATGCTAATAAATTTGCACATGTAAATATCTTTATAAATTTAAAAAGTGATAGTGAAATTACTGAAATAAGCATTGAGGATGATGGTGAGGGATATCCTAGAGATATTTTATCAAAAATTGGTGAGCCATATTTAAAATCAGACAATTCTCAAGATAAATCAAAAACTGGATTAGGATTAGGTCTTTTTATAGGAAAAACTTTATTAGAGAAAAACTTTGCCTTTGTTACTTGTAGAAATTCAAAAACTAGAACTGGGGCAGAAGTAATAATAAGATGGAAAAATAAAGATCTCTTTAATATTTAATGATAATTTTTCTTTGTTTCAAATAAAGAGCTTAGCTGAGATATCATTACATCTCCTAACTCATTTACATCAGTAATTTTTATAGCTTTATCATAATACCTTGAAACATCATGACCAATTCCGATTGCCAATATTTCAATATCAGATTTGTTTTCAATAAATTTAACCATTTTTTTTAAATGTTTTTCTAAAAAATCTCCAGAATTTACTGAAAGAGTTGAGTCATCCACTGGTGCTCCATCAGAAATTACCATTAAAATTTTTCTTTCCTCTTTTCGTTTTTTAATCCTATTGTATGCCCATGATATTGCTTCACCATCTATATTTTCTTTTAGTAAACCTTCTTTTAACATCAGGCCTAAATTATTTTTAGCTTGTCTCCATTGAGTATCAGCACCCTTATAAATGATATGTCTTAAATCATTTAGTCTTCCAGGAGTTTTTGGTTTTGAGTTTCTGGTCCAAAATTCTCTACTTTGCCCACCTTTCCAATTTTTTGTAGTGAATCCTAAAATTTCTACTTTTACAGAACACCTTTCAAGTGTTCTTGAAAGAATATCAGCACATATAGCTGCAATAGTAATAGGTCTTCCTCTCATAGATCCAGAATTATCTATAAGTAAAGTTACAACAGTATCTTTGAAATCAAGATCTTTTTCTTTTTTAAAAGATAGAGAATTATATGGATCCATTATAATTCTTGGTAATTTTGAACTATCTAGTAAACCCTCTTCTAAATCAAATTCCCAAGCTCTATTTTGTTTCGCAAGTAATTGTCGTTGAAGTTTATTGGCTAATTTAGTAATTACGTCCTGAAAAGCAATCAATTGTTGATCTAAATTTTTTCTCAACTTAGTAGCTTCATCTGCATTTTCTAATTTCTCAGCTTTGACTACTTCATCATATTGAGTTGTAAATATTTTATAATCAAGATTAACATTATCAATTTTTTTTTGAATTACTTGCTCAGAATTTTGTTCATCAGATTCTACATCTGACAATTGTTCATCTACATTAAATTCATCTATACTATAATCAGCATCAACAGAGGCTTCTGTTTCTTGGTCATTGTTTTCATCTTTATTGTCCTCGTTATCTTTATTTTGATCATCATTTGATGGATTGTCCTGACCTTGGTCTTGATTTTCTTCCTCTTCTTTATCTTCTTCATCACTTTGAAAAATATCCATGTCCTCTAATATTTGAGAAAACTTTGAACTATAAGTGTTTTGATCTTCTAAGTTTTCTAGCAAAAACTCTTTATGTTTTTCAATTGATTGCTCAAAATCTTTTTCCCAGAAATTAAGCATTTTACTTGTTAAAGAGTTTAATTCTATATTGTGAAAGTGCTTGAGCATATATAACTCAAATGCCTCCGACACAGGGATATCTTCTTTTGTTTTAAGTTGATCTTTCCTTTTACGATTAATTATTTGATTATAGTTTTCAGAAAAATTTTTTTGAATTCCTTTTAACATTTTTCCTCCTATCACTTCATATCTAATTTTTTCAGCTATATTATACAAAGATCTTGAAGAGGTATTAGAAGGTAAATTTTTTTTATAAATTTTATCATCAGAGAATCTCTTTTTGAGTGCTTTTGAGTCTGTTTCAGCTCTTAATTTAATAAAATCACTTGGGCTATTAAGAGTATCTACTTCTAAAGAACTGATTTCTTGAGCTTTTTTATCTTCAGAAGATTTATTGTTTATTTCAAAATCATCAGCAATAACTTTAGCTGTTGATGTTAAGGCAATTCTAAATTTTTCTTTTAAGTTTGTTTCTTTACTACTCATTTAGATTTGAATATTTATCAAAGATTCGGGCAATTCTTCACCAAAACATCTTTGATAATATTCTGCGATAGTGTTTTTTTCTATGTCATCGCATTTATTCAAAAAGGTAACTCTAAAAGCATATCCAGTATCTTTAAAAATCTCTGAGTTTTCAGCCCAATGAAGAACAGTTCTTGGACTCATGACTGTAGATATATCTCCTGCAATAAACCCTTTTCTAGTTAAGGAAGCAACTTTGATCATGTTAGCAACTTTTTCTTTACCCTTGGGGTTATTTAGATTTTTATTTTTTGCCAAAACTATATCCATTTCTCTATCAAGACTTAAGTAATTTAGTGTAGTAACAATGTTCCATCTGTCCATTTGACCTTGGTTAATTTGTTGAGTTCCATGATATAGACCTGTTGTATCACCAAGACCTACAGTGTTTGAAGTTGCAAATAGTCTAAAATATTTATTCTGACTAATTACTTTATTTTTATCTAGTAAAGTAAAATTTCCTTCAGCTTCTAATACTCTTTGAATAACAAACATTACATCAGGTCTTCCTGCATCATATTCATCAAATACTAATGCAACTGGATTTTGAATTGACCAAGGTAAAATTCCTTCATTAAATTGTGTTACTTGCTTTCCATCTTTAAGTACAATTGCATCTTTTCCAATTAAATCTATTCTGCTGACGTGGCTATCTAAATTCACACGGATACAAGGCCAGTTTAGTCTTGCAGCTATTTGTTCTATATGGGTAGATTTTCCAGTACCGTGATATCCTTGCACCAAAACTCTTTTATTAAATGCAAATCCTGAAATGATTGCAAGGGTAGTATCCCTATCAAATTTATAATTTTTATCTATTTCAGGAACGTATTCACTTTTTTTTGAAAAAGCATCAACTTCCATTTCAGAATCAATTCCAAATGATTGTTTTAAAGAGACTTTTATATCAGGTTTAATATCAAGATTTGGTGTCAATTTTTTCTCTATAAGTGTTTTTAAGTTGCGTGTAAGCTAAAGTTATTAATTTTAATTTTTCCTCGTATTTTTTATTTCCGGCATTCATATCAGGGTGAAATTTTTTAACAAGCACTTTGAATTTTTCTTGTATTTTTTTCCATTTTAAACCCACTGTTATACCCAGTATTCCAAATGCTTTTATATCTTTATGATCAAATTTAAATTGACGCATGTGGTTATAGTCTCCATTAAATTTATCTTTATCAAACTCATCTTTTAATGTTGTATTCCAAAGAACTTTAAAAAAATTATCAGAAGAACTAAAATTTTGTGTAGGTTTGTGCCACGTCATATCTGATTTTAAGAAATTAATAACTTGATTATCACTCATTCCTGAAAAGTAATTCCAATTTTTGTTAAATTCTTTCACGTGTTCAAGGCAAAGCATTCTATACTTTCTGCTGTTATCTTTTTCGATTGGTGCTTTGTATTCGCCAATTTCCTTACAATTATTCCAATCACATATATTTTTCATGATATAAGGAATATTATATGGATATAAATGAATTAATTGCAATTATAAAAAAAAAATTATCAGATAAAATTAATATTCAAAATATTGAAATTGAGGATAAATCTTTTTTACACAAAAAACATAAAGGAAATCAAGAGGGAAAGTTTCACCTAAAATTAAATATAGTTTCTGATGAATTAAAAAATCTGGGTAGAATTGAAAGTAATAAAAAAATTTACAAAATATTAGATCAAGAACTCAAAGAAACGATACACTCAATCCAAATTTTTATTTCTTAAATAATTATTTAAAAATATTTTTAACTTATTTTTTGAAAATTCTTTGTTTATTAAAGGAGATCCAATTTTTTTTAAAAGTACTAAACTAATTTTTTGAGATTTGTTTTTTTTATCCTTTGTCATAAAAAATAATATTTTATTTAAATATTTTACTGTAAAAAATTTATCTATAGAATTTGTAAGGTTTAAATTATTGATATGATTTATTATTAGCTCAAAATCTCTCTTGTTAAGTAATTTTAAATTAAAACTATAGGTCAATGCAGTTTTCATACCCAGTATAACCGCTTCTCCATGATTTAGTTTTTTACTATAATTTAAACTTGCTTCATAAGCATGCCCAAAAGTATGTCCAAAATTCAAAATTTTCCTTAAATTTTTTTCTTTCTCATCTTTTTCAACTACACTTTTTTTAATTTTACAACTCTCATAAATTGTTTTTTCAATTATAGGTGATGACAGTTGAAGAATTTTATTTACATTTTTATTTAAAAAATGAAAAAACTTTCTATCATTGATCAGAGAGTGTTTTAAAATCTCACCATAACCACAAGCTATTTCTCGTTTTGGAAGAGATTTAAGAAAATTAATATCTGATAAAACTAAATTAGGTTGGTAAAAACTACCAATCAAGTTTTTCCCATGACTAGAGTTTATTCCAGTTTTACCTCCAATTGAGGAATCTACTTGGGACAAAAGTGTAGTTGGTACATTTATAAATTTCATTCCTCTTTTAAATATGCTTGCTGCAAAGCCACTGACATCACCGGTAATACCTCCACCAATAGAAATTAAACAATCTTCTCTAGAGAAGTTTTTGCTTAATAGTGTATCTATTATCTTATTTATAATAGGAAAATTTTTATTAGTTTCATTAGCTTTAAAAAAACAAATAAAAACTTCATTTTTTTTCAGAGATTTTTTTATTTCAGTAATAAATTTTTTTGGAACATTCTTATCAACAACAAGAAGGCACTTATTGAATGATAAAAAGTTTTGTTTATTTATTTGAGAAAATTTAGATATTAAATTTGATCCAATTATAATTGGATAATTTTGAGTTTTAGTTTTAATTTTCAATTTAATTGGCTTCATAAATTTCTTGAATTTTGTTTACAATTTCATTTTTTGTCAAATTATCACATTTAATTTCATATAAAGCTTTTGAATAAATGTTAGTTCGTTTTTTAATTAATTCAATTAAATCATTATCTGTTGCATTTATTGTTAAAGGTCTTTTTTTGCTATTCTTAATCCTTTCAATTAAAATTTTATCACTCCAATTTAGCCAAAATGAAAAATGATTTTTTAAAACTTCATTTCTAATATTTTTGTTTGCAAATGCACCTCCCCCAAGAGAGATAACTGTTGAATTAAGTTTTAACTTTTTTAGAGTCATTTTTTCTTCAACTTTTCTAAAGTATTCCTCTCCCTTTGTTTCAAATATTTTTCTGATTGTTGTGTTTAAATTTTTTTCAATTTCCTTATCTATATCAAGAAAATTTAATTTAAATTTTTTTGCAACTAAAGAGCCTATAGAGCTCTTTCCTGAACCCATCATACCTAAAAAAACAAGATTTTTTTTTGATTTCATAAGTTAAAATATTGAAAAAACACAAATATGTCTTAATTTGAAATTAATTAAATTTATATGCAATTTGATAAAAATACAAGTTCACCTAAAAAAAATGCAATTGGTCTTATTGTTAAATCTATTTTTGGATTAGCAGTTATTACAGGTATTGTTTTAATTCTAAATTCAATCGATTTTCCTTCTCCAAAAAAGGAAATAGAAAAAATTATTCCAAATGAAAACTTTAAAATTGTTAAATAAAAAAATTGTTTTAATTTTTTTAACTTATTTGATTTCCATTTGTACAGCAAACGCAGAGGATAAGCCTATAGATATTTGGAACCTTGAAAAAAAAGACACAGACACTGTTAAAGAGACAAATATTTCAACTGAAAATATAACCAACAATGAACAGGTAAGTGTTTTTGATATGCAATCTGATAAAAAAAATGACACTATTAAGTTAGACGAAGATTTAATATCAAAGGATGTAAAAATTGTTGGTTTATATGATCCACAAGAGCATGGACTAACTATTGATATGTGGATAAATTCAGATGGTCAAAAATTAAAAAATCTCTTTAGCAACATTGAAAAAATTGACCTTTCCAATGATGCATTAGATATTATGGAGGTTTCTTTACTAACAAATGCTCACTATCCCAATAATAATATTAGCGAAAATGAGTTTTTAAAATTTAAGTCAGATTGGTTAATTAAAAACTCTAATTTGGAATTAATTGAAGAATTTTTAATTAACAATCAAATTGTAAATTCTCATCCTAAACTTACAAGACATTTGCTAGATAATTATTTATCTCAAGCAGACATAAAAAAATCTTGTGAATTTTTTACAAAAATTAACGAACCAGTTGAAGATGAATATTTGTCTAAATTTAATTTATATTGTTTGATTAATTATGGAAAAAATGAGGAGGCGCAATTAATTTTAGATCTTAAAAAAGAATTAGGTTTTGAGGATGAATACTATGAAAATAAAATTAATTACTTATTTGGTTACATTGAAGAAGCAAGTAAAGAAACTTCTGAGTCTTCAGTACTAGATTTTCATTTAGCTCATAGAACAAATTCGAATTTTTTATTTGAACCTAATGAAAACACTTCCCAGCTGATTTGGAAATATTTATCAAATACAAATTTACTACCTGATTTAGAAAATATTGATATTAATGATAAAAATAAAATTTCAGTAATTGAGAAAGCTATACATTATAAAATTTTCTCTGAAAAAGATTTATTTGAGCACTATAAAAAATTCCAATTCAATATTGATCAATTAATAAATGCTAAAGAAGTATACAAATCATTATCTCCACTAGAAGCTAGAGCATTAATATATCAAAGAGCTTTATTAACTAAAGAACCAAAATTAAAATTAGAATACTCAAAGTTATTAAAAAATTTATTTGAGCAAAACCAAATTGGATTAGCTTTTGATTTAGAATTAAATAAATTTTTAAGTGAAATTCAAGTTGAAGATGTACCTTCAGATTATCTTGCTTTTTATAATAATTATTTAAAAAGTGGGAATAAAGAATTTAAAAAAATAGAGTATAATAATAAAATTTTGCATCAGTCTAAATGGGTTAATTATTTTAGAGGTGATTACTCTAAATCTGAAATTCAAGAAGATATTAAGAAGTTTTTAGATAAAATAGTTTTTAGCAATGAAACTTTAAATATAAAAGATATGATTTTTATAGAAAGTCTCAAATCAGATGGTGTAGAAATACCAAGCGAATATGACAATTTATATTCAGTAAAACCTTATGAATTAGATGATAATTTGCAAGCATTGATAGATGCAAAGGAAGTTGGAACTGTTTTGTTATCCTTAATTGAAATTATTGGTAAAGATCAATTAGAAAACATTGATGAAAAAAGACTGTATGTAATTTCAACTGTGCTAAACCAAATAAATGCTGATTTAATTAGAAACAAACTTTTATTAAAAGTTCTTCCTTTAAAAGTATAATAATTATAATAACATAATATTTTTATGGCTATTAGAACAATAATTACAGAACCAAATAAGTTGCTTAGACAAATTTCAAAACCTGTAGCAGTTGTGGGTAGTGAAGAACAAAAATTAATGGATGATATGCTGGATACAATGTATGACGCAAATGGAATTGGACTTGCTGCAATTCAAATTGGTGTACCAAAAAGAATTATAGTGATGGACATTAGTAAGGATGAAAATAAAAAAGAGCCTAGATATTTTGTTAATCCAATAATAAAAAATAAAGATCCATTAAAAGCTACATATGAAGAAGGTTGTTTATCTGTTCCAAATCAATTTGCTGAAATTGATAGACCAAGCAAATGTGAGGTAGAATATTTAGATTATGATGGAAAGAAACAATTGATAAAAGCAGATGGATTACTCGCTACATGTATTCAACATGAAATGGATCATTTAGAGGGAATTTTATTTATTGATTATCTTTCAAAATTAAAAAGATCAATGATCATCAAAAAACTTTCTAAATTAAAATCAAATTCAGCTGAAGTTTAATAAATGTTTAAAAAGCTAATTTTTATGGGTACGCCCATGTTTGCTGTACCAATTTTAAAATCTTTATATCAAAATGGATACAATATTTCATGTGTATATACACAGCCTCCTCAAAAATCAAAAAGAGGACAGAAAATAAATAAGTCTCCAATACAAGGTATTTCTGAAACTCTGAATTTAGAATATAGGACCCCATCAATATTAAATAATGAAGATGAGTATAATTATTTAAAATCTTTAGATGCAGATTTAGTTGTAGTTGTAGCTTATGGACAAATCATACCTAAAAAGTTTCTAAGTTTAGTTAAAAAAGGTTTTATAAATATTCATGCATCCTTATTACCTAAATGGAGAGGAGCTGCACCAATTCAAAGATCAATTATGAATTTAGATCAAGAAACTGGAATAAGTATTATGAGAATTGCTGAAAAATTAGATACAGGTCCAGTTTGTAATAGTTATAAAATTGAACTTAATAACAATATGAATGCATTAGAAATAAGTGAAAAGCTCTCTAACTTAGCAGCAGAGAAAATTTTAGATAATGTAGATGATATTTTAGAGGATAAAGCTAATTTTGTTGAGCAAGATCATTCAAATGCAACCTATGCATCTAAAATTCAAAAAGTTGAAGGTCAAATTAATTGGGATGAAAATGCTGAAAAAATTATTGGTAAGATAAACGGTTTATATCCATCACCAGGAGCATTTTTTATTTTTAATGGAGAAAGATATAAAATTTTAAAAGCTCAAATTGGAAGAGTTCAAGGAAATCCAGGATCAATATTGAGTGATAATCTTGAAATCGCTTGTGGTAATAATCAATCGATAATTATTAAGGAAATTCAGAGGCAAGGGAAAAGACCTCAAAATATTGTTGAATTTATTCAAGGTTCGCAGATAAAAAAAGGCTCTAAGATATAAATGTTTAGATATCAGCTTTTGATAGAATATTTAGGCACAACTTACAAAGGTTGGCAAATTCAAAAAAAAAATAAAACCATTCAAGGAATACTTCAAGACAAAATTAGAAAGTTATTAAAAGAAAATGTTACTATAGTTGGATCAGGCAGAACAGATGCTGGTGTTCATGCTATCGAGCAGTCTGCACATTTTGATTTAAAAAATAAATTATTAGACTTAGATAAATTTATTAACTCAATTAATCACTTTTTAAAAAATGAAAATATTGCAATCCTTAAAATAAGAAAAAGGAGCAGTAACTTTCATTCAAGATTTTCTGCAAAAAAGAGAGTTTATAAATATGTCATTTTAAATAGAACAAGTTCACCTGTGATTGAAAAAAACCAAGTTTGGCATGTAAGAAAAAAATTAGATTTAGATTTGATGAAATTAGGTGCAAAAAAATTAGTTGGTACTAAAGATTTCTCAACATTTAGGGCTTCAAGTTGCAATGCTAAGAGTCCAATTAGAACGATGGATTTTGTAAAATTAAAATCTTTAAATGATAAAATAGAAATTCATTTTAAATCTCAATCTTTTCTTCAACAGCAAGTACGATCTATGGTCGGTTGTTTAAAATATTTAGGTGAAAAGAAATGGGATTTAAAAAAATTTGATAAAGCTTTAAAATCTAAAAAAAGATTAATGTGCTCTCCTCCAGCACCACCTACTGGTTTATTTTTGTTTAAAGTTTTTTATTAGATTTTTTTTATTACTCATGGCAAATTTTTTATTTATTCGCCATCTAGATTCTGCTCTTACAATGTACCCACAACAATTTTTTGATTTACACTTACATGGAAATTGTTTGTAATTTTCATCATAACCAAAACCATAATCACAGGTAAATTCTTCACCTTTTTTGATATCTTTAATTGCTTTAACCCAAATTTTTAGACCCTTACCATCATAATCGCAATTATTGTCACAAGAATGATTAATTAATCCTGCAGTATTCCATGGAAAATCTCCATCAAGGTCATACCTTTTGTTGATAGTAAATAAATAGATTGGTTTACTATTGTCATATTTATCAGACTCTTCAGTTTGTTTTTTTGTAATTAGTTTACCAACGTAATCGATTATCTTTGTACCTTCTTTGATATCTTTAGTAGCATAAAGTCCTCTACCTTTTTTATCGATATCAGATTTTTTAATTTTATATAATTTCATTGAGTTTTATTTAAATTTTTATTGGGAATTTTCAATTAAATTCTATTAAAGCATCAACATGTCTTTGAGTACTATCTTGTAGAGCTTTTAAGTCATATCCACCTTCTAGAATAGATACTACATTACCTCTACAGAATGATTTCGAAATTTCTAAAGTTCTTTTTGTAATTGTGTAATAATCTTCAGCATTAAGTTTTAATTGTGCCAAAGGATCATCAATATGAGCATCAAAACCTGCAGAAAACAATAGAAATTCCGGTTTAAATTCTTTTAATTTTTTTAATACTAGTTCGTATGCATTTAAATATTCTCTAGCACTTGTACCAGCTTCAAGTGGAATATTTAAAATATTATTAAATTTTCCAATCTCTTTTTCTGAACCTGAACCTGGATAATATGGAAATTGATGAGTGGAAATATATAAAACTTTTTCATTATTGAAAAAAATATCTTGCGTCCCATTTCCATGATGGACGTCAAAATCAATTATAGCAATTTTTTTATAACCATATTTTTCAATTAAATAATTAGCTCCAACTGCAACATTGTTATAAATACAAAAGCCCATGGCCTTCTCTTTTTCTGCGTGATGACCTGGAGGTCTTACTGCACAAAAAGCATTTTTAAATTCTTTTTCCTCCACACCGTCAATCGCTGCAATAATTGATCCAACAGCGTCCATTGTTGCTTCTTTGCTACCAGGGGAGACAACTGTATCTCCATCTAAAAAATTAAATCCATTTTGAGGGTATGATCGATCGACATGATTAATATATTCAGAAGAATGAGTTTTTATTAATATTGATTTTTCAAATTTTGAAGGCTTTTTCCATATTAAATTTTTGTTATCTAATTTTTTAAAGTTATCAATAACAGCTGTAACCCTGTCTATTTTTTCAGGATGTCCATCTCCTGTATTATGATTTTTGTATGTATCAGAAGTAATTAAAGCTGTTTTCACTTAAAATAATTCTTTAAAATATTTGAATAAATTAAAGTTAATTTTTTTAAATCACCTAAAGAAACAGCTTCATCTACTTTGTGCATTGTTTTTCCAACCAAACCAAATTCTAAACAGGGAGCAATCTTTCTAATAAATCTTGCATCAGAGGTGCCTCCTGTGGTTGAGAGTTCAGGCTTAATTTTAGTAATCTTTTTAATTATATTTTGTATCATATAAGTAGTTTGGTTTGGTTTAGTTAAAAAAGCTTCACCAGATACACTATATTCAATTTTATAATTTGACTTATTTTTATTACAAATTTTCTTCAATATTTTATTTATTTTTGTTTTAATTGAATTCGATGAGTGTTTATTATTAAATCTAATATTAAAAGTTGCATTAGCCAAACCTGGAATTACGTTATCAGCTGTGTTATCAATATTTATTTTTGTAACTTCTAGGTTTGTTGGTTGGAAGTCTTTTGTTCCTTTATCAAATTTAATTTCCTTTAATTCTCTCAATATTTGAACAAGAGCAGTTGATGGATTGTTAGCCCTATGAGGATAAGCAACATGGCCCTGAATACCTATAATTGAAAGTCTGCCAGTCATACTTCCCCTTCGACCAATTTTAATCATTTCTCCCAATTTATTTGGATTAGTTGGTTCTCCAACTAGACAAAAATCTATTTTTTCTTTTCTTTTTTTTAAGTATTCAACAACTTTTTTTGTACCGTTAATAGCAATTCCTTCTTCATCACCTGTAATTAGTAAGCTTATAGAGCCATTAAATTCTTTGTTATTTTTAACAAAAATGCTGACAGCAGAAACAAAAGCTGCAATAGAGCTTTTCATGTCATTTGCTCCTCTTCCAATTAAATGTCCTTTTTTAATTGAGGGTCTGAAAGGATTTACTGTCCAATCTTTTAAGTTTCCAGCAGGTACAACATCTAAGTGACCAGCGTAGCAAAAATTTGGACCTTTGGTTCCAAGTCTTGCATAAAGATTTTTTACTGGTTTAGTGTTTTTTTCTTTAAACTCTAATATTTTAGTTTTGAAACCAAGTTTTCTTAATTGTTTTTCTAAGAATTTCATTACTCCAGCATCTATTGGTGTTATAGACGGGTAACGAATTAGCTCTTTGGCTAATTGTAATTCATTAATGGTTTGCATTTTAATCTCTTAAAAGATCGTTTACTGATGTTTTAGATCTTGTTTTTTCATCAACTTGTTTGATGATTACTGCACAATATAACGAGGGTGCAGCAGGATTATTTTTGTCTGGTAATGATCCTGGAACAACAACTGAGTAAGGAGGTATTTTACCGTGAGTTACTTCACCAGTTTTTCTATTAACGATTTTAGTTGATTGGCCAATATACATACCCATACTTAATACTGAACCTTCACCAACTATTACCCCTTCCACAACTTCTGACATAGCACCTACAAAAACATTATCTTCAATAATAGTCGGAAGCGCTTGTGCTGGTTCTAAAACTCCACCAATACCAGTTCCTGCTGAAATATGACAATTTTTTCCAATCTGACAGCAACTACCTGCACGACTAAATGTATCCATCATTGTTCCTTCATCTATGTAAGCACCAATATTTACATAACTTGGCATTAGAACAACATTTTTAGCAACATATGATCCTTTTCTCATTGCAGTATTTGGTACCATTCTAAAACCTGCTTTTTCAAAATCATCGTTTGACCATCCGGCTGTTTTTCCTTTTAACAAATGAGCTTTATCTCTCCAAGCTGAGTAGGGACCATCTAAAGTTTCCATTCCATGAATTCTAAAACTTAGCATAATTGCTTTTTTTAGGTGTTGGTGAGTTACCCATTCACCATCAATTTTTTCAGCAACTCTAGATTTACCACTATCTAGATCTTCTATTACTTGATTAATAGTATCTTTTAATTTTTGATCTGAATTTTGATTAACTTGATCTTTGTTTTCCCAAGCTTCATTTATAATGTTTTCTATACTCATAGTTTTATTGGTTTTTTAATAACCTTATTTCTTTTAAAAATAAAGTAAGATTTTCAATTTTATAATCAATATATTCTTTATCAGATTCTTTCTTGCCCCATTCCTCATCATTAATTAACCAAGCAGTAATAGTTCCTCGCTCTTTACCTATCGATAAGTTTTTTGCTATATCTTCAATGTACAAAGTTTCTTTTGGATCAATTTTGAATTTTTCTACCATTAAATCAAAAGCTTTAGCTTCTGGTTTTGGGTGATATTCTGCATCTACGATATCAAATATGCCTTCAAATTGGTCATCAATTCCTAGTGTTGTAGTGATATGCTTTACATGATTGTAACTACCATTAGTGAAGACAAATTTTCTTAAATTTATATTCTCTAACTCATATCTTAATGCCGTATCTTTTTCTAAAAAAGATAAATCAATATCATGAACAAAATCTAAAAATTCTTTAGGATCAATTTCATGATGTATCATTAGACCATTTAAGCTTGTGTTATATTTGTGAAAGTAATTTGTCTGAAGCTCTTTGGCTTTTTTTAAATCTACATTAAGTTTACTTGAGATATATTCAGTCATTTTTCGGCTTACTTGACCAAATACTGCCTCTAGGTCGCTATAAAGAACACCATCACAATCAAATAGAATATTTTTAATATGGCTTAAATTTTTCATTGTCTAATTAAAGTTCCAGATCCCTCATCTGATAAAAGTTCAAATAGAACAGAATGATTTTTTCTTCCATCTATTATAACAACTCCTTTTACTCCGTTACTAGCTACATCTAAGCAATTATTTATTTTTGGAATCATACCACCAGTAATTGTTTCATTATCGATTAAGTTTTTTATAGACACTGAATTAATTTCCGGAATTAGATTTTTATTGTTATCCAAAACACCTTCTACGTCACTTAATATAATTAACCTTCTTGCGTTAATTTTTTTAGCAATAAAGCCAGCTGCAGTATCTGCATTGACGTTATAAGTTTGATCATTTTTATCTAAACCTAAGGGTGCAATAATAGGTACTTTTTTATCTGCTATAATTTTATCTATTATTGATTGATCTACATTTGTAGGAGAGCCCACGAAACCAAGCTCTTCATTTTCTTGTACAACTGTTAAAATATTATTTTCCTTGGAATTAATACTCTGACTTTCGCAATTTTGCTGATCTAGAGCATTGATAATTTCTTTATTAAAATCAATTAATACTTCTTCTACAACTTCAATAGTTTCTTTGTCGGTTACCCTTAATCCTTTTATAAATTTACTTTCTAAACCTATCTCATTAAGTTTATTGCTTATTCTTTTCCCACCCCCATGAACAATAATAGGAGTAAATCCTAGTTTATTTAGTGTTGAAATATCTTTAATAAAAATACCAAAAAGATTTTGATCAATTAAAACGCTACCACCACATTTAATAACAATATATTCATCGTTATATTTTTCTAAATATTTTTTTACTTCTTCAGTTGAAGGACCATCGAGTGGTAGAATTGTTTTTAATTCTTCTTCTTTAATATCCAACATTAAGTTGTTGTTTTAACAGTGGTTCGTTTCATTATAAAAACTTGTTGTGCCATAGTTAAAATATTATTTACTGTCCAATATATTACCAACCCTGCTGGGAAAGGTGCCAAAATTATTGTTAAGAATAATGGAAAGAACATAAATATTTTTGCTTGCATCGGATCTGTTGGTGCAGGATTTAATTTTTGTTGAACCCACATAGAAACACCCATTGCGACAGGCCATGCTCCAATGACTAAAAATGATGGTACATCATAAGGCAATAATCCAAATAGATTAAACAAAGAGGTAGGGTCTCTCTCAGATAAATCTTGTATCCAGCCATAAAAAGGCATTTGTCTCATTTCAATTGTTACAAATAAAACTTTGTATAAAGCAAAGAAAACTGGAATTTGTACAAGTATTGGTAAACAACCAGACATCGGGTTTACTTTCTCTTTTTTATAGAGAGCCATCATTGCTTGTTGCAATTTCATTTTGTCATCTTTGTGTAGCTCTTTTAGTCTCGCCATTTCAGGCTGTAAGGCTTTCATTTTTGCCATGCTTCTAAACGAAAAGTTTGCAAGTGGGAAAAATGCTAATCTTATACAAATTGTAATTGCTATGATAGCTAGGCCGTAATTTCCAAGTAATTTAAAGAAATAATCTATTCCAAAAAATAATGGCTTGGTAATAAAGTATAAAAATCCCCAATCAATTGTTAAGTCAAATTTATCAATGTTTAAAGATTCAGCATATCCATCAATTACATCAACTCTTTTTGCAGCAACAATGATTTGTAAGGTTTCTTCAATCAATGAATTTTCATTAAGTTCCAATGGCTCAGTTGAAACAAAGTTTGCTCTGAACTTATCTTTATAATCAAATGTTGTTTTAAATTCTTTTTCTCTAGGTGGAATTAGTGAAGTTACCCAGTACTTATCTCCAATCCCTAGCCATCCTTTTTGAGCTGTTCTTGAAAATTTCTTTTCTTGTATATCATCGTAATCTTCTTCAATAAGTTCATCATCAAGTGTTGCCACCAATCCTTCATGAAGTATATAGAAGTTAGATATATCAGGCATTTCATTTCTAATGATTTGCCCATAAGTATAAAAATCATACTTTTTATCTGTAGGATTGATTACACTTTGTCTAATTGAAAATAAATATTTGTCATCTAAGGCAATCTCTTTTTCAAATGTAATACCTTGATCATTTGTCCAAGATATTTTTATAGGAGATTGATCTGTTAATTTATTATTTCCTGAAACTTTCCAAATAGAATTTGAATTTGGAATTTCAACATTTTTATCAGATGTAATAAAACCACTTTCAATTAAATAACCATCTTTTGAATTTCTTGGTGAAAGAAGTGTAACTTTTTCCTGTGAGTCTAGACTGACATTATATTGCTTAAAAGTTAGATCATCAATTACACCACCTTTAAGTGAAATAGAACCAACAATACTTTCATTCTCAAAATTAATTCTTTCACTTTGATTTAAAGCTTCTTCTCTAGAAATTTCAGCAACATTTTCTTTTTGATCTAGTGAAGGTGTATCGCTGTTTTGTTCAACTTTATTTCCTTCAGCCATATTTTCTTTAGTAATTGGTGGAGGAGCAAAAAATAGTGAATACAAAACTATAACTGCTGCTGATAATGAAATTGCCGCTACTATATTTTTAGTATCCATATTATTTTAATTTTGTATTTTTTTTAACAGGATCAAAACCTTCACCACCACCCAAAAATTTGATTGGGTGACAAGATAAGATTCTTTTAATACTTAAAAAAGATCCTTTTAACAGACCAAATTCTTTAAGTGCATCAATACTGTATTCTGAGCAAGTAGGTAAATATCTACAAGAATGTCCAAATAGAGGGCTAATCAAATATTTATAACCTTTGATAATTTTAATTAATATATTTGTAAAAATATTCATTATTTTATTTTTTCAAAATCCTGAAATAGAGTTTCTTTTATTAATTTGTATTCATTATTTAGCATAGATGACTTAGCGATAACAAGGAATGAATAGTTAAAATTTATTGATATTTTTTTAACTGCTTCGTTTAAAATATTCCTTAATCTTCTTTTAATCTTATTCCTCTTAACTGCATTCCCTAATTTCTTTTTTGTTACAAAGCTAATATTGAGTTTATTATTATTTTTATTCATTAATTTACCAAAGAAAATAGTTACATACTTATTCGAGAACTTTTTTTGTTTAAGTAAATTTTTAAATTCTTCGTTTTTTGAAAGAGCAACAATTTTGCTTTTCATTAATTTACACTGATACAGTTAAAGATTTTCTTCCTCTGGCTCTTCTTCTAGCTAAAAGTTTCTTTCCACCTTTAGTCTTCATTTTTGATCTAAAGCCGTGTTTTCGTGCTCTTTTTTTATTTGAAGGTTGGTATGTTCTTTTCATAAATAAATTGATTAAATTTTATAAATTTTGCCCCTTTATATTAGCAATAATAAAAATAGCAAATAGAAGATTTAGGAATAAAATAACAATATTCATGGAAAAAACAAAAAAAATTAAACTATTTATTGGTTTATCTTACTTATTAATTGTTAGTTTATTTTTATATTTTTTCTTTTCAAAATTTAGTCTTCAGGAGATTACATCTTATGATTTTTTGAGAAATAATAGATCTTATTTAGTTGGGTTGAAGAATTCTAATTTATTTTTAGTTTCATTTTCTTTTTTGTTTCTAACAGTGCTCTGGGTATTTCCTTTTCTGGGCTTTGGATCTCCCGTAGCACTTATGGGTGGTTTTATTTTTGGTAAATGGATTGGAACATTAGTTGTAGTAACTGGTTTAAGTGTAGGTGCAACTTTTTTATATATATTTGGAAATTATTTTTTAAGAGATTTAATTAGAGAAAAATTTCTTAATAAACTTCAAAATCTTGAAATTAAATTTAAAAAATCTGAATTTTTTTATTTACTTGTTTACAGATTTATTGGAGGAGTTCCTTGGCAAATAAGCTGTCTATTGCCAACATTATTTAATGTTAAAATTAAAAATTTTTTATTTGCAACTTTTTTAGGAATAATACCCCAGATTTTTTTGGCTGTTTCAATTGGAAGTGGGATTGAAAAAGTAATCGATCAAAATTCAGAAGTTCCTGGAATAATAGATATTATCTTTTCTCCAGATATCTATATTCCTCTTTTAGCGTTTTTTGTTTTAATTGTGATTTCAATTATTTTTAGAAAAAAATTTTACAAAAGTTAATGGTGCTCCCACCCTGTACTGACCAGGGAACTAGTCATTACCAATGACTTGTTATGCCATTTAACTACAGGAGCCAAAATACATTTAGTAATTTATTGATAATAAAGCATTTTTTTCAAATTATTGCCTTAATTTTTTGATTATAATGATCTATATCTACTAAAAAAAATGTTATGGGAATTCACTACGATTATAAATCTACAAAAGGCAACAAGCTTATGGAAAAGCAAGCTAAAAGAGAAAGAAAGCTTGCTGAAAAAAAGGCTAAGCGTTTAGCTAAAGAAGGCCCAAAACAAGAAGAACCTAAATCAAAACCTCTTGATCCAAATAAACCAATATCTTTAGATTTTTTGACCAATCCAAATAAAGAATGAGTTCTAAAGATAAAAATGAGCGTTTAAGTTTAGCTTTAAGAAAAAATTTAAAAAAAAGAAAATTGTTTCAAAAAAAGAATAAAAAAAAATCTAAGTAATGTCTATTCAGCCTGACTCGTGGATTAAGAAGATGTGTGTTGAGCACAATATGATAGAACCATTCTTAGATCATCAGGTTGCAGAAGGAAAAATATCATACGGTTTAAGTAGTATGGGATATGATGTCAGAATTTCAGATGAATATAGAATTTTTACTAATGTAAACAGTTCATTAGTTGATCCAAAAAACTTCTCAGATGACAATTTTATTGAAAGAAAAGGGCCACACTGCATTATACCACCTAACTCGTTCGTTTTAGCTAAAACAGTTGAGTATTTTAGAATTCCAAAAGATGTGCTTTGTATTTGTGTTGGAAAAAGTACTTATGCAAGAACAGGAATAATTTGTAATGTAACTCCAATTGAAAATGAATTTGAAGGAAATATAGTTATAGAGTTAAGTAATACCACTCCAAACCCAGCAAAAATTTATTCAAATGAGGGCATAGCACAGTTTTTATTTTTTAAATCAGATACTCAACCAGAAACAACTTACAAATCAAAGAACGGTAAATATCAGGGACAAACAACTATTCAAGTTGCTAAAATCAAAAAGTAATTTATGGACAAATTTCTGATAGATGGTCCTAGTAAAATAAAGGGCAAAGTTTCAATATCTGGTTCAAAAAATGCATCGTTACCAATATTAGCAGCTACTTTGCTTTTTGATTTACCAGTAACCATAAAGAATTTGCCAAGGGTAAAAGACATAAGTACCATGCTTAATTTATTAAAATCTCTTGGTTCAAAAGTTGAACTTTCAAAAGATAAAAAAATAGCAAAAATTTCTAATCCAAAAAATATGAAAACTTTTGCAAGTTACTCGCTGGTAAAGACAATGAGAGGTTCAATTTTGGTATTAGGACCTTTAGTTGCAAAATTTTATAAATCAAAAACTTCCCTACCAGGTGGATGTTTAATAGGTGCTAGACCAGTTAATTATCATTTATCTGCGTTGGAAAAACTTGGAATGAATTATGAAATTAAAGATGGTTATATTATAGCAAAATCAAATGGCAAACTTAAAGGTGCAGTTATCAAGTTTCCTAAAATTTCAGTTGGTGCAACTGAAAATTCTATTATTGCCGCATGTTTAGCAAAAGGAAAAACAGTATTAAAAAACTGTGCTATCGAGCCAGAGATTAAAGATCTAACTAATTTTTTAAATTTAGCGGGTGCAAAAATTGAATGGATAGGAAGAACATGTACAATTAATGGTGTTAATTCTTTAAAATCAATAAACTATTCTGTGATGGCTGATAGAATAGAGGCAGGTACATTTTGTGTAGCAGCTACTCTTTCAAAAGGTAGTTTGGAAATCAATAACTTAGATCCAAAAATAATAAGCACTGAATTAAACTTTTTAAAAAAAACAGGAGCAAAAATAAGTAAAAATAAAAATAAAATTTCTATTAAAGGACCTGAAACAATAAAACCTATCAAAAATATTAAAACAAAGGAATTTCCAGGTATTCCAACAGATCTTCAAGCGCAATTAATGGTTTTAATGTGTAAGGCTAATGGCAAAAGCTCAATTACAGAAAATATATTTGAAAATAGATTTATGCACGTTGCAGAATTACAGAGATTAGGAGCAAACATAACAATAAAAAATAACAAAGCATTTATTGATGGAAATACTAAGTTTATAGCTGCAGAACTAATGTCTAGTGATTTAAGAGCATCTGTTGCTCTTGTACTAGCTGCCTCTGTTGCGAATGGAAAATCAATTATCAACAGGATTTACCACTTAGATCGAGGTTATGAAAAAATAGAAAATAAATTAAAAAATATAGGTATTAAAATTAAAAGATTAAAAAAATGAGTAAATATTTAGCTAAAATCATTGCTACAGATCAGGAGGGATTACAAGTAATTTCAGCTTGTAGCTCAGGAGCCAAAGTAAAGGTTTCAGATATTAAGTATTTAGCTTCTAATAAAGTATTTTTGTTATCAATTGAGAGAATAAAAGTAGAAAATGAAAATGAGGATAAAAAAGTTAACAGTATTTGTAGATTTGATTTTGTTGATAAGGTGAGATCTAAGAATATTGATCAATCAAATGAAGAATTAACTTTAGAGCTAATTGGAATAGATTATTTGAAAAATAATAATGATTATGAAATAAATCTTATTTTTAGTAACAATGCTCATATTGCTTTGACCACCGAAACTATCGAGGCAAGATTAGAGGATCAAAGTGAAATAGAATAGAAATGAAAGTTTTAGATAGTAAAACAAAGAATTTTGATAAATTATTGGATACCTTGTTAATTCAAAGAAAAAATAAGGTTCAGTCAAACTCAGTATCAGTTACCAATATTATTAAAGATGTAAGAAAAAATGGAGATAAGGCTTTAATTAAATATGAAAAGAAATTTAACAAAAATGTTGTAATTGAACCAAGTTCAAAACTAATACAACAATCTATTAAATCATTAAATTCTAAAGTAAAAAAATCAATTGATACTGCTTATGATAGAATTTTTAAATTTCATTCATTACAAAAATTTAAAAATATTTCTTATACGGATAAATTTAAAAATAAACTTGAGTATAAATATTTGCCTCTAGACTCAGTTGCAATTTATGTACCAGGTTCAACTGCATCATATCCATCAAGTGTATTAATGAATGCTATTCCTGCAATTGTTGCAGGTGTTAAGCGAATTGTAATGATCAATCCAGGTTTCAAAGGAAAACAGAACCCTGCGGTATTGTATGCTGCTAGAAAATGTAAAATTAAGGAAATTTATTCTATTGGAGGTCCATCTGCAATTGCAGGAGTTGCCTATGGTACAAAAAAAATAAAAAAAGTTGATAAAATTGTTGGTCCTGGAAATGCTTATGTTGCAGCAGCAAAAAAAGAAGTTTTTGGAGATGTAGGGATTGAAGGAATGATTGCTGGTCCATCAGAAGTAACCATTGTTTGTGATAAGAATTCAAATCCAGAATGGGTTGCAAGCGATTTAATTGGTCAAGCAGAACACGATAATCTTGCACAGTGCATACTTATTTCAAAAGATAAAAACTTATTAGATAGAGTTAAAACTGAAATATTTAAACAACTGAAAGAAATTCCAAGAGAATCTATTGCAAGAAAAAGTTTAAAAAATAATGGTATTTTAATGCACGTAAGTTCTGATAAAAAAATTATTAAAATTGTAAATAAGATAGCACCAGAGCATTTAGAGCTTAATGTTAAGAACTATAAATCTTTAGCTTCAAAAATAAAAAATTCTGGATCAATATGTTTAGGTAAATATGCTGTTATGGCAATGACAGATTACAATGTTGGATCAAACCATGTTTTACCAACTAACGGTTCAGCAAAATATTCAAGTGGTATAAGTGTAAATGAATTTTACAAAAGAATTTCATATATAAACCTATCAAAAAAGGGTATTGAAAGTCTTGGACCATCAGTTATAACACTTGCAAATTATGAAGGCTTGGTTGGGCATGCTCAATCAGTAATTAAAAGAATAAGGAGAAAATAAATTTGTCAAAACAAGACTTACTTGAATTCAAGGGAACTGTAATAGATCTACTTCCGAATGCAATGTTTAGAGTTAAATTAGAAAATGGTCATACAGTTACAGCTCATACAGCAGGTAAGTTAAGAAAAAACAGAATTAGAGTTCTTCAAGGTGACAATGTAACTGTGGAAATGACACCTTACGATCTTTCTAAAGGAAGAATAATCTTTAGAGGATAAATAAGGCTGAGTAGCTCAGGAGTAGAGCAGAGCCCTGAAAAGGCTTGTGTCGGAGGTGCGAATCCTTCCTCAGCCACCACCCAAAGTTTGATCTTGAAATACCCAGAAAAGAAATTAACTTAATTAATATAATAAATAACAAAAGGACGAAGAAACAAGATGAGTACACTACAAGGTAAAATAAAATGGTATAATGGTAAAAAGGGATATGGCTTTATTGAGAGAGACGACAAAGAAAAAGATGCCTTTGTGCATGCTTCAGCTGTAAAAGCTGCTGGTATGAGATTTCTTAATGAAGGTGATAAACTTGAATTCACATTAGAAGATGGTCCCAAAGGTCCTTCTGCAGTAAATTTAAAAAAAATAGACTAATTTTCACATTAATTCTTAAGGACGTTTTTTCTACATCTAGTAGATAAACGTCCTTTTTTTTATTTAGGCCTTGAATATTAATAATTTTTGTCTAAAACGCTGCTCATGAATATAAATAATACATACAGAGCTACTTACAGAAGTACTCACAGAAACTGTTTCCATAGCCATTAGGCTATTTATTTATATTATAATTTTCAATCCACATAAAATAAGATAATAACTTAAGGATAAGCTTTGGTGGTGAAATAGTATCACGTCGGTTTGTGGATCCGAAGTCGTAGGAGCGTAACCTACCCAAAGTACCACTAAAATGGAAAAAGATAAAAAACTCAATCCTTCCTTACCATCTGGATTTGAAGATCGTTGGAACAAAAAGTTAGTTTTAAAAAAACAACTTTTAAAAGTGATTGAAAAAAATTTTTTAAAATTTGGAGCTGAGCCATTAGAGACACCCTCTTTTGAGATCAGTGAAAATATTGGTTCGTTTTTAGCAGAGGACGAGGATAACCCTATGTCTGATGTATTCTCATTCAAAGATGGTGATAAAAATATTACACTTAGATACGATCTATCTAGTCCTTTAGCTAGATTTGTTGCTCAAAACAACCAAGAGCTTCCATCAATTTACAAAAGATATGCAATTCAGAATGTTTTTAGAAATGAAAAAGCAGGAAATGGAAGATACAGAGAGTTTATGCAGGCCGACTTTGATATTGTTGGAAATGTTAATTCAGCTCAAGCTAATGCAGAACTTTGTAATTTAATTTCAAGTACACTCTTAGATTGTGGTTTGAATAAAGATCAATTCACAATCAATATTAGTAATAGAAAAATAGTACAAGGTTTAATTGATGATTTAAAAATATCTGAAGATAAGCAATTAAAAGTAATTAGAGCTATTGATAAATTAGATAAACCTGGATTTGGTTTAAAAGGTGTTGAAGATCTTCTTAAAAAAGAGAGAAAAGATGCAAGCGGTGCAGTTACAAAAGGTGCCGATCTAACAGATGAACAAGCATCACAAATATTAAATTTCTTAAAAATAAAAGACTTAAAACAATTGAAAGAAAATTTAAAAAATCCATTATCTCAAGAAGGAATTAAAGAGCTTGAGGAAGTTTTTGAAATTTTAGGATTTAGTTCTAATTTAGAACAAGTACAAACCAATTTTACTATTGTAAGAGGTTTAGCTTATTATTCTGATTTTATTGTTGAAACTAACCTAAATTTTAAAGTTACAAATAATAAAGGAAAAGAAGTTGATATTGGCAGCATTTGTTCCGGAGGGTCTTATGCTAAACTTATCTCAAGATTTAAAGGGGTAGATATTCCAGGTACTGGAATTAGCTTTGGTGTGGATAGATTGTTATTTGCACTTTTGCAATTAGATCAGATTAAGGTGGATGATCAAAAGCCAGTTCTAGTCTGTGTGATGGATGAAAAATATCTAAAAAATTATTACGAAATTGTAGATCAATTAAGAGAAAATAACATTAATGCAGAAATTTTTTTAGACACAAAAAAAAATTTAGGTAAGCAATTAACCTTAGCAAATAAGCGTGAATTAAATGTAGCAGTTATATGTGGTGAAAATGAATTTAATGAAGGCACAGTAACTATAAAAAATCTTAAAGGTGTTAAAGGTAAAAATAATAAAACATTTTCAAAATCAAATTTAATAGATGAAATCAAAAAACTTATCTGAAAATATTCTTAGATCAGTAAAATCTAAGGGTTACAAATATATAGAATTACCCTCAGTTATTGAGGCAAATCATATCGTTCAAAGGTCAGGTGAAAACTTTAGAAAATTCATTTTTTCATTTACTGATCAAAATGGAAGCGAGTTATGTCTTAGACCAGATTTAACAATTGTATCCTGCTTAAGATACTTAGAGAATAATTTAAAAGGAAAAGAAAAAATTTTTTATAGCGGTCAAGCTTATAGAAAATCAGAAAATAAAAGTGACTCTATTATTAGAGATCAAATTGGTTTTGAAATTTTAGGTTCTAAAGATGAAAAAAATGATGATAAAGAAATCATCAATACTTCACTAAAATCTCTTCAAAATATTAAATATTCATCAGGTAAATTAACAATAGGAAATGTTGAGATATTTAATTTGTTAATTTCAAAACTAGATATTCCGAAAAGATGGAAGTTAAGATTATCAAGACATTTTTGGAGGGAAGATTACTTTAATGATCTTTTAAAAAGATTAGAGACAAACTCTGATGTAGATCCAACTATTGTTGAAATTGATAAAAAACGTTATTTAAAAATGCTAAAAGAAGATTTATCAAATGTAATAGCAGGAAGAACTATTAATGAGATATTAAATCGATTTGATAACAAAATTAAAGATCCAAGAAGAGCTAGTAAAGGTAAAGGTGTTTCGAAAATTATTAAAGACTTCTTAAAAATCAAATGCCCGATCAATGAGGCTGCATCTGTATTAAACAAATTTTTTAAGAAAAATAGAATCAATTTAGTAGTTGATCAAAGATATTTTTCTGTCTCCAATAACAAAGTGTCAAAACTTAATGTAGTATTTTCAACTTCGTTTGGAAGACAATTAGAATATTACACAGGAATGGTTTTTAAAATTGATGTTAAATCAAAAAATAAATTAAAAAATATTATTAATGGCGGTCGTTATGATCGATTAATTTCTGATCTTGGGTCAAAAAAACAAATACCAGCAGTTGGGGCTGCATTAAATTTAAATTATTAATGAAGAAAAATATTTTAAATATTGGAATTCCTAGTAAAGGCAGACTCAGAAAGGATGTTTTAAACATATTTAAAAAAAATAAATTAAATTTAATTTCCGAAAGAGGAGAAAGAGATTTATTAGGCTCAATTAAACAAAAGAAAAATGTTAAAATTTTATACCTTCATGCAAGAGAAATTATAGAAAGACTCGGAGATGGTTCATTAGATCTAGGATTTTCTGGTTTTGATTTATTAAAAGAAAGTGAAATAAATATTCAAAAGAAAATTAACGTTATTAAAAAATATGATTTTGGGAAGGCCACGTTAGTAGTTGCAATTCCAGATCCTTGGATTGATGTTCAAACTATTGCTGATTTAGAGGAAATAGCATTTGAGTTTAGAGATAAGAAAAAGAAAAGATTAAGAGTTGCAACCAAATATCCAAATTTAACAAGAGAATTTTTATTTTCTAAAGGTGTTACTCAATTTAAATTAGTAGATAGTTTAGGTGCAACTGAGGCATATCCTTTCACTGGCTCATCAGAAATAATTACTGACATCACTTCAACGGGAGAAACTTTAAAAGCTAATAATCTAAGAATTTTAAAAGATGGTGAAATATTAAAATCAGAGGCTTGTATGATGATATCTAAATCATCGTCTAAAAATAAATCTCTTCAAAGTTTAGCTAGATTACTTTCTAAGAATTAAATCTTTCCAATAAATAAGAATAATTTTAATAATATCTAGGTTTCGAAGGATTGCATAAACACCAACAAGTATTCCTAAACCAATAATAATTTTAAATATTAATAATAATTCCATTACATATTTTATATATGATATAAAGTGATTCATGGAAGCTATATTTTTATTTATTTTAATTCTGTTGCTCGGAGTAGTTTTGGCAATTCTTTACTTAAATTTGAGATCTAAGCCTGAAGATCAAAAAGAAAATAAAGAAGTTGAAGAAATAGCTAATTTAAAATCCGAAATCTCAAGTTTAAAGGATACCTTAAATACAACAATCAATAGCTCACTTGGTGCAATGTCCACTTCATTTAATAATCTATCTACTGGAGTAACAAAAGATATGACAGAGGCTTTAACTAAAGTAGATGAAAAAGTTGGAAATTTTAATCAGCAAGTTCAATTATTAAACCAAAGCCAAGAAGGAATAACTAAGATTTTGGCTGGAGTTAAAAAATATGGAACTCTTGCAGAGTTTAGTTTGGATGCACTGATTAAAGATTTACTACCAGCTTCTCAATTCATGACAAATGTGAAAATGAAAGAAAATACAAGTGAGAATGTAGAATTTGCAATTAAGCTTCAAGGTGATGTTTTAGTTCCAGTTGATAGTCATTTTCCAGTGGAGAAATTTAAGGCAATTACTGATGGTCATGACGCGGAAGACAAAAGGTTAGTTGCTGATGCTAGAGCAAAATTAGCCACTGCATTTAAAGCAAAGGCTAAAAGTGTGAATGAAAAATATATTGTTCCACCAAAAACTACTGATTTTGCAATTGTCTATGCTCCAACAGAAAGTTTATACAAAGAGTTAACTGAATACCAAGATCCAAGTACAAAAGAATTATTAACCCAAGAATTAATGAAAAAATATAAAGTAGTAATCTGTGGCCCTAATACTTTGTCAGCATATTTGCAATCTTTACATATGGGTTTTCAATCATTGAAAGTTCAAAAAGGTGCAACAGAAATTTACAATCATTTAAAAACAATAAGTACAAGATTTTCAAAACACTTTGACAACATAGTTGTTCTTAGAAAAAAATTAGAAGATGCTATGGGTGTAGTAGATAAATTTGGAACAGATGCAAGATCAATTAACAGAACTTTAGAAAGTATTAAAGATCCTGAGCAGGTTGAGAAAGCTGTACAAACTGAAAACGTAGAAAAATTTGTTGAACGTAATAGACAGCTCAAAAATTAATTTCTTTTTTTCCCAATTAACGACTATAAGAAATTACATGCAGTGGAATAATAAATATATTTATCCAAAATCAACAAGATCAATTATTCAAGGATCACGTCATTATTCAGTCAATCAAGAAAATTTGCCTTCGGTAACAACAATTTTAAAAGCGACTGAGTCTGAGGAAAAAAAAGCAAAATTAGAAGAATGGAAAAAAAGAGTTGGATATAAGCAAGCTGAAATTATTTCAAGAGAAGCCACTTCAAGAGGAAGCTCTATGCATGACTATCTTGAAAAATTTTTACTTGGAAAATTAAATTTAGATTTACTTGGAGATAATACTCGCGAAAAAATGATGGCTGATCAAATTATAGAAAATGGTTTAAGAAATAAACTTGATGAAATATGGGGTTGTGAGGCAACTTTATATTATCCAGGAAAATATGCTGGCGCAGCAGATTGCATTGGTGTTTATGAAAATAAAGAAACAATTATAGATTTTAAACAAAGCAATAAACCTAAGAAAGATGAGTGGATAGGTGACTATTATTTGCAATGTGCTGCTTATGCAATGGCACATAATAAAGTTTATGGATCAAATATTACCCAAGCTGCAATACTTTTATGTACAAAAGAAAACATTTTTCAAAGATTTGTAATAGATGGAGAGCGATTTAGAGGTTATCAAATGCAGTTTATGGATAAAGTAGAGCAATTTTACTCACAGAGGTTAGCAAATTGAATTACGTAATTTGGGATATTGAAACAGATTCTGCCCAATTGGATTGGGCAACTATGATTGAAGTTGGAGCAATACTTTTAGATGAAAACTTTAATGAAAAAGAGCGTTTTTCATATAGATGCAGGATGCCTCAAGATCGAGTTCCATCAGCAACCGCATTATGTATTAACAAATCAAATGTAGATTTAATTTCCAAAGGTAATTTAAGCCACTACCAAATGATTTCTCAACTTGAAAAAAAATTTAAAGAATGGTCACCAGCTACATTTATGGGTTTCTCAAGCATTGGTTTCGATGATGAGATTTTAAGACGCGAGTTTTTTAAATCTTTAAGAAAACCATATTTAACTAACACAGATGGTAACTCAAGACATGATGCTTTAAATATGATCAAAGCTGCATTTGCCATAGATGAAAATGTTTTAAAAACTGAATTAAATAATAAAGGCAATAAATCAATGAAGCTAGAGTCTCTTGCAAGATTAAATGGTTTTGACTCAAAAGATGCACATTCTGCATTATTTGATACTGAGTTAACAGTTAAAGTTTTAGGTTTGTTAAAAGATAAGCAACCTGATTTGTGGCACGAATATTTAAAAACTAAAAGTAAGGTTGTGGTTGAGAATTTAATTAAACAAGAAAAAATGTTTACAATAAATGAAAATTTTTTTGGTAAAAATTATTTATTTTTAGTTGCACCATTGCATCCTAATTCATGTATGCACCCAGTTTACAAATGGGGACAAGTGGTAAATTTATCTGCAAATATAGAAGAGCTTCAAAAACTAAACTACCAAGATTTAAAAAGAGAAATGAAAAAATCTCCTCGTTTTTATAAAACCATTAAATCAAACAAAGCTCCTATAATTTTAGATAAAAGCTTAGGTATAAAGGTAGATCCATATAAAAAAATTGGTGAAAATTTGTTAAATAAAAGAGCTGAACTCATGAAAACTAATGAAAAATTTTCCCAGGATATTTGCAATATTCTCAAAGAAGCAGCAGAGGAAAAAATGGAAACAGCTTCCCAAGAAGATATTGAGCCCGAAGAGTCAATATATTCTGGAGGCTTTGTTTCATCTAAAGATGAAGCTTTATTTCCAAAATTTCATAGCGCTGATTGGAAGGAGAAATTTGCTCTATTAGATAAATTTCAAGATGATAGATTAGTAACATTTGGTCATAGTTTAATTTTTAATGAAGCTCCAGAAATTTTGCCAAAAGAAATTTATAAAAAAATTAAAAGAAGAATAGCTTCAAGAATTTTGAGTACTAATAAAGAAAAATGGTGGACTGTTTCTGCATTTTATTCTGAGTGTGATGAGATTAGAGAGAATGAAGATAAGATGTTTTCTTTCAAAAATGTTGATGAAAAATTAAAATTTTTAGATGGAATTAATGATTATGTGATGAATCTCGAGCAAAAATATTCTGATGCTTGATTTAATAAACTAAAAATAATTATTTTTGACCATTGAATAATGAATTGAATATATTATATCTGAAGCATGCTTATAGACTTTAAAGATGAAGATTTTGAAAACAAAATCAAAAATGAAGAGGTATCAGTGATTCAATTTTCTGCTGCTTGGTGTGGTCCTTGTAAGGCTCTTAAACCCGTGATGGATAAGTTATCTGATGAATATAAAGATAAAGCAGGTTTTTACTATGCCGATATAGAAGATGGTGGGATAAACACAGGCAGTGCTGCAGGTATTCGAGGCGTACCCACTGTTATTGTATATAAAAAAGGTGTTGAGGTAGATAGAAAAGTTGGTGGAGTTCCTGAAAGCCACATGAAAGAATTCTTAGATAAAAATATCTAGTTTAAATTCAAAACTTCGCCTGCCAAGTACAATGAACCTGTAATTAGTATAATATCATTTTTCTTGACCGGAATTGACTTGATTGCTTCACTAATACTTTCTTTATATTGAACATTTTTGAAAGAATTAAGCTTATTTTTTAACTCTTTCCCATTTATTGAATTTGGTTGATTTGGAATTTCAATGGTGGTCAAGGTTGAGATATTTTTAAAATAGCTCATATATTCTTTATGATTTTTGTTTGCCATCATTCCTAGAATTATATGCTTATTACAATCTAAACTATTTAAATATTCATTTAAAACTTTTGCTCCTAATGGATTATGAGAACCATCTACAAGTAATATATTATCTCTAACTAATTCTTTTAGCTTTCCTGAATTAATTTCTTGGAGTCTTGCAATACTTTTAATTTTTGTTATCCCACTTTTAATATGATTTTCATTTATATTGAGCTCTTCTAGAGATCTTAAAGTTGCAATAGCATTTGAAATATTATCAAGTTGAAATTGACCTTTTATATTGGGTTGAGGAAGTTTTATTCCACCTTTTTTATCTTCATAATAAACAAAGCCATTTTCATTAAATAAATAATTATAATCATCTCCAAAAAAATATTTTTTTGAATTATTTCTCGATAAAGATTTCTTTATTTCACTTTTAATATAATCCGAACTTTGTTTGGAAACGATAATATTTGAATTTAAAAGTGTTGATGTTTTCTCGAATATAATTTTTTCTATATTTTGCTCATTTTTTGGAAGCCAATCTAGGTGATCTAATCCTATAGAAGTGACAACACTAGCCAAATTTTTCTTAAGAATATTCGTTGCATCAAAACGGTGGAATAATCCTGCTTCAATTAAATTAATATTCTCAGGAGTTTTTGCTGCTTGATAAAAATAAGCTGCAGTAAGTATCTCAAAAAAAGTTATTGGATCATTATTGTTTGCTTCTGCAACATCCTCAAGTAATTTGCTCAAATCTTCATCATTTAATTCGTGATTATTAAATATAAACCTTTCGTTTATTCTTACGATGTGAGGACTGGTATAAATATTACAATTAAAATTAGCTTCTTTTAAAATTGCGAAGAGTGCTCGTATGGTAGAGTATTTTCCATTCGTTCCAACAATAGAAATTGTTTTTAAATTATCTTGTGGATTTCCTAGATTTTTACAAAGATTTTTAATTCTATTGAGAGATAAATCTATTTCTTTAGGATGCAGCTCTTGTAAGTGATTGACTATCTTCTGAAGTTTCATTTTGATCAGAAGATATAACAGAATTCTGTTTTAACAATATTGATAATAAGGTTCCAATTTTTGCTGCAAGGTCTTTTCGTTCAACAATTAAGTCAACAAAACCAGTTTTTTCAACATATTCACTCTTTTGAAATCCTTCCGGAAGTTCTTCTTTTACTGTTCCTTGAATTACTCTTGCGCCTGCAAAAGCTATTAGTGCTCCTGGTTCTGCAATATGTATATCTCCTAACATTGCATAAGAAGCAGTAATCCCTCCAGCAGTAGGATCGGTTATGCATACCAAATATGGAAGACCATTTTTTTTCAATTCGTTTATAGCAAGTGTGGTTCTTGTCATTTGTGATAGTGAGATTAAGCTTTCCATCATTCTCATTCCTCCACCTGCACTTATACAAATGAATGGAGTTTGATTTTCAATAGCATGTTGAATTCCATATAAAAATGCTTCACCTTCCGCAGCCGCCATCGAGGCTCCTAAAAAATCAAAATCTGATGCAACTGCAGTAATTTTAATATTATTTATTGTACCTGAGGCAACCATCATACCACACTCTAATCCAGTTTTTTTACGAGCGATCTTTAATCTATCTTTGTATGATTTAGAATCTGTCCAATTTAATGGATCATCTTTTGGAATTGGTGTTTTGAATACTTCATAATTATTTTTTCCAAACAAAATATCAAATCTTTGTTTTGGTTTAATTCTGTGATGCTTATTACAATCTGGGCAAACCCATAGATTTTTTTCTAAATCTTTTTTAAGAATTGGGCCTCTACAACAAGAAGTCCAATCACTTTTTTCAATATCCTCTTTTGTAGATCTTTCTCTAATAGCAGTTTTAATTTTTTCACCTGCTTTTATTATTTTTGTTATCCAGTTCATTGAATTTTATTTTTTAATCTTCTCACAATATTAGTAACATTTGTGACAGTATTTTGTCTGTTTTTTATTGATTTAGATATTTCCTTACAAATTGCACTTCCAACCACCAAACCATCTGCACTTTTTAAAGATTTTATTGTTTTTTCAGTAATTCCAAATCCAATTACTACATTTTTTGAAGTGTTTTGTTTTTTAATATTTGCATATCTTTCCAAAATTTTTTTAGGTGAAACTTTTAATTTCCCACCTGTGGTTGATAGCATACTTATATAATAAACCATATCATGTGAATCTTTTATGATTTTTTTTAATCTTGATTGTGAAGTTGTTGGAGATACTAGTTGTATAAAGTTAACACCATTTTTTTTGCACTTTGAGGCAAAACTCTTATTTTCTGGGTAGGGTAAATCTACAACAATTAATCCATCTACATTTGACTTTTTACATTTGTTAATAAATTTATTTTCATTGTACTGAAAAATCATATTGTAATATCCCATTAATATAATTGGAGTATTTTTTTTTAATTTTTTAAAATCTTTTGCGATTTCAAATACATCATTAATTTTGATTCCGTTTTTAATAGCCCGATAGGCACTAGTTTGTATTTGTCCACCGTCAGCTATAGGTGTGTTATGCGGAAATCCTAATTCACATATGTCAGCATAATTTGATATAGAATTGAGAATCTCTAGAGATTTTTTTTTAGTATTATCTCCTGCAACAGTATACGTTAGTAAAGCAGGCCTATTTTCTTTTTTTGCATTTAAAAAGGCTTTGTTAAGTAATGAGCTCATTAATGTTTCCCTAACCTTTCCCTTAAAATATCCCTATCTTTTTTTGCATCACCACATGAGTTGACAATTATAATTGTGTCTTTACTTAACTTTGGCGCAATTTTTATTGCTTCAGCAAAAGCATGGCTTGGTTCTAGACTTGGATTTAATTTTTCAAATTTTGTGACCATTACATGAGCGTCTAATGCTTCCTCGTCTGTAGCATAAGTATATCTTGCTCTTTTCGTATCTTTTAAAAAACAATGAATTGGACTTACACCTGGATAATCTAATCCAGCACTTATAGACTCTGTGTCATTTATTTGTCCTTCATTATTTTGACATACATATGAAGCAGCACCATGTAAAATTCCAACTTTTGCATTTCTACTTAGAGGAGCAGCATGAAGTTTTGATTTTTTAGGGCCTCCGGCTTCAACACCTATTAATTCAATTTGCTTCTTATTAAAATCTATGAACTCACTCCAAAAACCATAAGCAGAACTTCCACCTCCAACACAATTAATTAGTTTAATTTTATTTGGGATTTTTTTGAATTCTTTTTTAATCTGTGATTTTAATTCTCTTGAAATTTGTGCAGTAGACCAACCACATATTTTAACAAATATATTTGGCCCAACTGTACTTCCTACACACATATGAGTATTGTCGCAATTTGACACCCAATATCTCATACATTCACTTACAGCATCTACTAAAGTTTGGCTTCCGGAATAAACAGGAACTATTTCTGCTCCATTTTTTCTCATAGCATCACAGTTTGGTTTTTGTCTTTTAATATCTTTTGCACCCATAAAAATTTTACATTTGAGACCAAATTTTTTAGCTGCCATACTCAACATCTTTCCTGCGTAGCCAGCTCCAGTATCGCCTACAATATATTTTTTACCCATAGCTTTACAAATAAGTGCATGTACAGTTGCATTATAAATTTTGTGAGCTCCACCATTTGCCTCTGACACTACTTTTGCCCAAATTTGAGCTCCACCTAAATGATTAGATAAATTTTCTAATTTTACAAAAGAAGTTGGTGAGCCAATGTAGTTTTGAAAATAGTAATCTCTTTTTTTAAGAAATTCTTTATTATTTCTTAGTTTTTTAAATTCTCTAGTTAAGTCCTCTACAGGTTTTTTTAAAGTTTCAGGAATAAAACTTCCTCCAAATTTTCCTCCCCAAAACCCTTTTTGGTCATGTTGATCAATTAATGGAACACCTTTTTTAAGTTTCATTTTTAATTTCGTTCACTTTATTTAAAAAAAATTCTAATTTGGATAAGTCTTTTAATCCAGATGTTTCTACACCTCCAGATAAATCGATAAAATTTGCTAAATTTTTGAAATTTTTTAGATCATCATTGAATTGAATATTTCCAGCTATCATTAATTCCTTATTTAAATTGATATTTTTAAGCAAGTCATGATTAAAAGACTGACTTTTCTCATAGCCTTTACTATCAAATAGGTAAATATCAGTTACATCAGAATATAATTTATAATCAATTAAATCAGACTCTGTTTTGATTGTAAAAGCTGTAATAATTTTTTTTTGATATTTTTGTTTTATTTCTCTTATCTCCTCTGGCAGGCAATCATATATTTGATAGTAATCAAAAGGTAAGTTTTTAATTTTTTCCAAAATTTTAGTATCAGGCTTTACTAGAACAGCAACATAGAAACTCTTTTTAGAATTTATACTTACAAGTTTTTTTAAATTTTGATATTCAACATACCTTGGACTCTTTGGATAGTTACAAATAAATCCAATAAACTTAGGTGGGTGGGGATGATTAATTAGAAAATTAAGAGTATTAGGATCTGAAATCCCACAGATTTTGCATCCTTGGATCATCAGTTTAAATGATCAATTAGTCTTTTAACATTATTTTTAATATTACCCTTTGTAAGTGATCTACCAATTACAACTCCTGAAACTTTATTTTTGAATGCATTCTTTGGTGTCATTACTCTTGCTTGATCATTTAAATTATCACCTGGCATTCTTATACCAGGCGTTATGATTAAAAAGTTTTTATATTTTTTTCTAATCATTTTTGCTTCTTGCGCTGAACAAACAATTCCATCACAGCCTGATTTTTTTATAATACTTGCTTGTTTTAAAACAAGTTGATCAACTGTTTTGGTATGACCAATTTCCTTTAAAGATTTGTTGTTAAGACTAGTCAATATAGTAACTCCTAGTACTTTCAAATTTTTATTAATTTGTTTAGTCTTATTTTTAATTGCTTTTAGCATTTCAAGACCACCGTTTGCATGAACTGTAATATATTTACAATTTTTTAAATCTTTTAAACTATCAACCGCAGAAAGAGCTGTTTGTGGTATATCGTTAATTTTTAAATCTAACCAAAAATCTGATTTATATTTTTCCAAAAATTTTCTTCCATTTTTAGAATAAAAAAACTGCAATCCAAATTTTGGAACAATTTTTAATTTTTTTGTATTAATATTTTTAAGGATTTGATTTATTTGATTTAAATTTGAAGTATCACAAGCAACAAATATAGTTTTATTCCTCATTATTAATCTTTTTAAACATTTCTTTGCTCATTTTCCATGATATTACTTTTTTTTCAGGAACTGCAACTTTTTCCCCAGTTTTTGGATTTCTTCTGATTGAAGCTTTTTGAGTTTTAACTCTAAAGGTTCCAAAATTTCTTAATTCAACCCCATCTCCTCTTCGAAGAGCTCTTTTTATTTCATTTAAAATTATATTAGTAAATTTTTCTAGGTCTTTTTTTAAGAAATTTGGGTAGTTATTTGAAAGTTGTTTTAAAAGCTTTGATTTTACAATAGCCAATTTAAATCTTCTTCAATTATTCTTTCTCTTCTTCTTTTTTCTTCAGATCTTCAGATAATGATGAAAAAGGCAAGTTTTTACCAGAACCTTCAGATCCATATTTTTCAAGAGCTTCTTTTTTCTCAATTTCTTCAAGCAATCTAATACTTAATGTTACTTTTCTTTTGTTTAGGTCTAAATCTGCTATTGCACAGTCTAATTTCTCACCACCTGTCCATCTGCTTGGCCTAGCGTCTGCAGCATTAATTGCTATCGCAGATTTTTTAATTTGGAAATCCATTTCACAGCCTTCTGGTCTCACAATCAGACCTTTGTTATCAGTTGAAACAACCTTAACAGTTATTGTTTGATTTTTTGCTTTATCTTTAAACCAGTCAAACGGATCTGGTTGTGTTTGTCTTAGACCAACTCTAATTTTTTGTTCAGAAGATTTAATTTCTAAAACTTTAACTTGAAGTTTATCGCCTTTTTTATACTTGGCTAATTCTTCTTCGCCATTATTTAAATACGTCAAATCATTACAATGTAAAAAAGCATCAATATCTAAATCCTCTATTTTGACAAACAATGAGTATTCGTTTTTATTCACAACCTCACCTTCAACAATGCTATCGATAGGATATTTCTTCTCAAATGTCTCAAATGGATTTTCTTGGGTTAGTCTATGTGAAATAGCAACTCGTCTTTTATCTTTATCAATTTCAGTAATCACACAATCTATTTCATCTCCAACTTTAAACATTTTTTTTGCTGAAATATTCTTCTTAGTCCAGCTTAGTTCACTAGAATGAAGTAAAGTTGTTAAACCTGGTTCTAGTTCACAGAAAGCACCGAAGTCCATTAATTTTACAACCTTGACTTTATAGATTTTGTTTAACTCATAATTTTCAATATGCTCAAAAGGGTCAGGAGACAATTGTTTTACTGAACATCCAACTTGTAATTTTTCTTTATCAACACTAATTACTTTTAAGTCATGTTTCTCACCTATATTGAAAACTTCATCTGGATGGTTTACTCTTGAATAAGAAATTTCTTGTAAGTGAACTAGTACATCTAATTCACCATTAACATTAAAGAAGCAGCCAAAAGAGCTATATCCTTTTACTTCTGCACCCTTAATAATGTCACCAACTTTATATTTCTCAACTATTTTTGCTTTATCTTCTTTCTTAAACGATGAAATTATTTCTCTTCTTGAGACACACGCATTACCTCTTACTTTATCAAGTTTAATTAGAGCAAATTTTTGTGGTTCATTCATTAAATGACTTATATCTTTTAAAGGCTTATCACTGATCTGTGAGCCAGGTAAAAACATCAATGAACCTGTATCTATGTGTTCAACTATACATCCTCCTTTGCACTTAGATGTAATTTTTCCCATGATAGGCTCATTTTTTTCATATGCTTCTACTAATTTATCCCAACCTTTGATTTTTTGGGCTTTACTAGCTGAAACTAAAATTTCACCATGCTTATCTTCAATTTTTTCAAGTAGCACAGGAATTGTTTCTCCAATTTTGATTTTCTCAGAAAGTCCCATGCTCTTTAATTCATTAATATCAAGAACTGGTTCTGATTTTAAACCTTCAACAAATAAAAATACAAATTTCTCTGTAATTTTATTTATTTTTCCTTCAATGATTTTACCTTCTTCTATTTGAACTTTTGAAAGTTGACTGCTTAGTAATTTTTCGAATTCTTGAGATGCTGGATTTGATAAGTCTTTATAAATTTCCATTAAATATTAATTTTCCTGTCTATTATTTTTTTTATTTTTAAAAAACATGACCTTTTATTAAGGTTTGTCGTATTAATCAATAGTGAATCTTTTGTTTTCTTTAAAGGAGATATTTTTCTATTTAAATCACTTTTATCACGTTTTTTAATGCTTTTTAAGACATCTTTATATGTTATTTTTTTCTTTAACCCTTTTAATTCTTTATATCTTCTTAATGCTCTAGTTTTTACATTTGCAGTTATATAAAATTTAAAGTCAGCATCAGGAATAATATTGTATGTAATATCCCTTCCATCTAAGCAAGAACCTTTATATTTTTTAGGTGGGTTATATGCAAAATTAATTTGAAAAGAATGGACCATTTTTCTTATTGATTTAATTTTAGAAATTATGGAAGCTTCAGTTCCAACTTCATCAGACAGTAAATTATTGTCTGAGAGATCTTTTATTTTTAATGACTTAATTTTTGATTTTATAAATTTATTATTAAATTTTTTTGGGTATTTAATTTTTAGATAAGCAATAAATCTATAAATTTTTCCAGTATCAAGATAAAATAGATTATAATGTTTTGAAATAGCTTTTGCTAAAGTTCCAGCACCTGCTGCAGCAGGTGAGTCAATAGCAATTTTTAAAATATTTTTTCTTTTAATCATTTTTTTAAATCCTCAATAATTTTTATAAAATTAGGAAACGATGTGTTGATTGAATCTTTATCGTGAATAGTCCATTTTCCACCAAAACTTAACGCTGCAATCAAACTTGTCATAAAAACTCTATGATCTTTTAAATAATTTTTAATTGTAATTTTTTTGTCAAAATCTAAATTTAGATCAGGGTTGCCATAGATTTTAATAGAGTCGTTTGTTGTAATTGTTTTTACTCCTAAATTGGATAAAATTTTATCAGCCCATTTTAACCTTGGGCTTTCTTTTTGATTTAATTCACCAAGATTACTAAAATATGAAACACCTTTCGCTTTGGCAGCAACTAAAAATATAACTAAAAATTCATCAATCGCACCACTATTTAATTCAGGAGGGCAATTAATCGCCTTTATATTTTTTGCACTCACTACTTTTATGTCAGCCTTTTTCTCACCCTTATAAGTTTTTTGATTTTTAAAAATTATTCTCACTCCCATTTTTTTTAAAATAGTTATTATACCGATCCTAGATGGATTTATATTTACATTTCTAATAACTAATTCTGAATTATTAGAGAGCGCAGTTAGGACAATGAAAAATGCACTAGAACTAATATCCGATGGAATATCATAATTTAAAGAATTAATTTTTTTTACTTTTTCAATTTTAATTTCATCAAAATTTTTATTATTTTTAATACTTATTGGTAATTTCAAATGTTTACATAATAGTTCAGTATGGTTTCTTGATTTTTTCGCTTTAATTGTTGTTGTTCCATCAGTTCTCATTGCTGCAAAAATAATTGAACTTTTGCACTGAGCTGATCCTTTGTTTTCATTATATTTAATTGGTTTTAGCTTTGATGATCCATAGATCTTTAACGGTAAAAAATTATTGCTCCTTAATTTAAATTTAGCTCCAAACTTGCTTAAAGGATCTGATACTCTTTTAAAATCTCTTTTTGATAAACTTTTGTCTCCAATTAAATTTATTGGCTCTGGAGAATTTACTAACAGTCCAAGAATAAGTCTTCCAAGAGTACCTGAATTTTGAGCATCTATTGTGAGGTTTTTTTTATATTTATAGCCATCAATTCCTTTTCCATAAATTTTACATTCTTTTTTTTTTATAATTACTTTAATTCCCAATTTTTTTACTGCCTCTATTGCAGCCAATACATCTTCAGACATTAAAAGATTTTTTGCTTTTGATGTTCCTTTTGCTAACGAGGAAAAAAGTACCCATCTAATACTTAAGCTTTTATCACCAGGAACTGTTATAATTTTTTTAAATTTTTTAATTTTATGATTTACAGAAATTATTTTTGACATTTGCAATTATTTAAAACTGAAAGACTCACCAAAGTATGCACTTTTTGCTTCAATATTATTAACTAGATCAGATGGAGAGCCTTCTGCAATAATCTTGCAATTGCTCAAAATCATTGCAACATCTACACAAGCGAGTAAATCTCTTGCTTGGTGATCACATATACAGATAGTAATTTTTTTCTCATTTTGTAAGTTTACAATAATTTCTTGTAACATTTTTATTGTTAGGACATCTAGAGCTGCAAAACATTCATCTAAAAGAAGAACACTTGGATCACTTAAAAGTGATAGAGCAATAACTAATTTCTTTTTTTGCCCACCAGAAAGAAATTTCGCTTTTATGTTTCTTAAATTCTCTAATTCAAATTTACTAATTAATTCATTAATTTTGTTTTCTTCACTATTTTTTTCGTTAATAACAATTTCTGCGATAGCTTTTAGGTTTTGGTACAAAGTTAGATCGCTAAAAAAACCACCATATTGAGGAACATATCCAACTTTAAATTTTTTTGTTCTTAGATATATTGGAAAATCTACAACATTGGTGTTGTTGATTTTAATTTGACCGCTATCTGGCTTAATAAGTCCTGTTATTAAATTGAATATTGTAGATTTACCAACACCATTTGGTCCAAGCATTCCAAAAATTTCACCTTCGTTAATTTTAAAATTGATATTATCTAAAATTAATCGATTTCCATATGACAGGGATACATTTTCAAAAGAGATGATCGAATTAGGTTGCTTATATGATTTAATTCTAAATTTTTTTATAAGCGCCATTTAATTTCGACTTTCTATATTTACTTTATTTTTAGAATTGTGCATAAAAATTTTTGTATCTTTTGTTATTGTATCAAGTTCAACTACATCTGCTTTTAAAATATTAGTAGGGTTTGTGTAAACTACATTTTTTGAAATAATCAATAAATTTTTCTTCATTGAAAAGTCTAAATAATCCCCAGTAATTGAATTATCTTGATATTGAATTCTAACGTTCTGCGAGAAAATGGTATCATAATTTATTGTATTATATTTGCCAAAGTCAGAGACAACTGTAATCGTCTCATTTTTTTCAATTAAATTGATGAAAGCTTTTACATTTTTTAAAAAGATAATGTCACTATTATCAAGATCTATTTCGCCTTCATCAGCCAAAATTATATATTCATTTCCCTTTAGGTCTTTTGAAGAATATTTAATATCTTTAATAATATTTGAATTTGTAGAAATCTCTTCTTCAGCTTCTAAACTTATATTTTGATTATTTTTTTCTTTTTGGAAATAATTTGAATAAATGAAAAAAAAACTTACAGCTAATATAATTATGAAAATAAAAACTCTATAATTTATACTTTTCATTAATTAATGCTGGATTTTAATAGAGTATGAATATGAAGAATACCGATAGTTTTAAGTTTATTTTTTTTATTATGTACACAAAGAGAAGTAATTTTTTTCTCATTCATCAAGCTTAACGCTTTTACTGCTAATGAGTCTTTATCAATACTAATTGGATTTTTTGTCATAATTTCTTTTGCAGACACATTAAAAAGATTTTCTTTTTTTTCATTAAATCTTCTAACTTGCCCATCTGTGATTATTCCTTTAGTCCGTTTTTGTTTATCTTGAATAAGTAGAAATCCTAATTTTTTTTTACTTAATATTTGTAAACCTTTTTTCATATTTAGATTTTCATCAATAAAAGGAATTTTATTTCCTGTTAGCATAATATCTTCTACTGTTCTAAGTTGAGCTCCAAGACTACCTGCGGGATGTAATTTTTTAAAATCTAATTTTCCAAATTTTTTATATTTCATTGAACAAATGGCCAGAGCATCACCCAAAGCAAGCTGAGACGTCGTGCTAGATGTTGGAATTATGCCTTCAGCTTCAATTACTTGAGGAATTAAAAGTTTTATATCAGCTGTTTTATATAAAACTGAATCTTTCTTAGACACTATTCCTATCAAGAGAATTTTATTTCTGTTGGCAAATTGAATAATATTTTTTAGTTCATTTGTTTGTCCAGAATTACTAATTAGTATTAAAATATCATTTTTTGATATCATTCCAAGGTCACCATGAGAAGCTTCACTAGCAGCAAGACTAAATGATGGAGTTCCAACAGAAGCAAGAGTTGCTGCAATTTTAGATGCTATTAAACCACTCTTACCAACTCCGCACAAAATTACTTTTGATTGGCATTTTGCTATTTTTATTACTGCTTCACCAAAAGAGCTGTTGATACTTTTTTTTAATTTTTGAAGCGCTTTTATTTCTAAGTTAATTACATTGTTTGCTTCAGTTATGAATTTTTTTTTATTCATTAGTGCGACCAGATATCATCTCTAAATAATGCAAGATCAAGGTCAACCCTTGTTTTTAAAAATTTAAGACAATCTTCATAAAGTTGCATTCTATTTTCTCTTTCCAATATTTTTTTCAATTCATCATGTATTCGATGTAAATATATTACATCGTTAGCACAGTATTTTAGTTGTGCAGGTGTTAATTCACCTCCAAAATCTGAACTTTGAAATTGTTTGCTAATATCTATATTTATAAACTCTTTAATAAGCGTTTTTAATGAATGGTTGTCAGAATAAGATCTTGCAAGCTTTGATGCAATTTTTGTGTCTAGAATATTTTTAGTTTCTGTTTTTAAATAATATTTAATATGAGCCATATCTGCTCGTCCATAATGAAAAATTTTTACAATATTTTCGTTGCTTAATATTTTAATTAAATTAGGTGCTTGATAATTTTTTCTATCAAATTGAACTATATGTGCATCTGAGTTGCCAGAAGATACTTGAATTAAGCACAATGGATCACGTCTGACATTTAGACCCATGAATTCACCATCTATGGCAATTATATTGCCTAAATTTAAATCATCTGGTAGATCGTTTTTGTGAAGTTGAATATTATTACTCATTTTTAAACATATATATATGAAAGCAAAAAATTGTCTAATTTTTGGTGGTAGTGGCCAAATTGGAAGAAACTTAATAAGAAAATTAACTAAGAATAATTATAAAGTTACTGTTGTAACAAGAAACATTCATCAAAAAAGTTATGTTATCAAAACACAAGCTAATGCAGGCTATATTGATATTGCTGAAGCAAATATTTTTGATGAAAAAAAAATAAGAGAACTTTTTTCAAAAGCAGACATATGCATAAACTTAATTGGTATTTTGTTTGAGCAGAAAAAAGGAAATACGTTTGATAATATCCATTCAATATTCCCTTCTTTATTAGCAAAGCTCTCAAAAGAATATAATCTAAAACATTTTATTCATTTATCCGCATTAGGAATTAATGATGCATTGGATTCCGACTATGCAAAAAGTAAGCTTGATGGTGAAAACAAAGTTTTAAAAAATTTTCCTTTGGCAACAATACTAAGACCATCTATTGTCTATTCTGTTGATGATAATTTTACTACAAACTTTATGACTTTACTGAATAGACTTCCTATTTTCCCATTATATTATGAAGGCAAGACTAAGTTTGCTCCTATTCATTGCTCTGATTTAACAGATACAATTCATTATATTATTTCAAATAATGTTTATTCAAAAATAATTGAATGTGTAGGACCTGAAGAAATTAATTTTAAAGAGCTTCTTGAAAAATTATTAAATTTGATTGGAAAAAAAAGATTACTTATACCCCTACCTCTACCAGTAGCTAATTTTTCTGCAAGATTTTTTGAAATTATGCCAAAACCTTTGCTTACAAGAGATCAATTAAGACTTTTAAAATATAATAATATTGCTTCAGGTAAGTACAAAACTAATTCTGATATAGGAATTCCAAGTTTAAGGTATTTTGATCAAGAGGTAAAAAAATATTGTTATATGTGGAGAGAAGGCGGTCAGTTTTCTACAGAAAAATATAATTCAGAGAATGATTTAGATATAAAAGCTAATTAACAAATTAAGCTGACTGTATTTTCTTTTCAATAAATTCTGGAACTTCTTCTTTATCAGTTACTTCTTCTTTTTTACCTTTAGGCTGATAAGCATATAGAAGATGTAGTTTGCAGTATGAAAAATCTTTTAAAGAAGATCTTCCACAAAAATAAAATGATTTCTCATCTGGATGACCTATTGGCCATTTGCAAGAATGTTCATCAAGTTCTTCCAATTGTTTTGGGTTTTCTGGCTCAAAGTCTTTTTCAATTATTAAAGATTTAAATTTACTTTTTCGTCCTCTTCTAGATCTAATATTTTTTTCACTAATTGTTTCTTCAAAATTTTGATTAGAAGTTGCAGATCTTGTCTTAATTTTTGCAGATAAATTAAGTCTATGTGCTTTACCAATAACTGCATTTCTACTAATACCACCAATAATCTCAGCTATTTGGCTTGCAGTATTTCCTTTGCCCCAAAGCTCTTTTAATTTTTGTACTTTTTCTTCAGTCCAGCTCATATATCAATATGTTGTATTAAAATTTTTAAAAATAACAATATACTGTTATAAAAATTAATTAAACAATCAAAAAATAAGAGTTATCAACACGATTTACAAGAAACCAACTCACCAGTTTCAATCATAACTTGTATCTATTAATTAAAATTTATAAAAACAAAATTTATTTATGAGCAATCTAGCTAAAAATTATAATAGAAAAAAAATTTCATTTAGTCATGGAAAGGGAAGTTATTTATATTCCACTGATGGAAAGAAATATCTAGATTTTGTAAGTGGTATAGCTGTAAATTCATTAGGCCATGCACACCCAAAATTAGTAAAAACAATTAACAAGCAATCAAAAAAACTTTGGCATGTTTCAAATGCTTTTCAAATTCCAGAGGGAGAAAGATTAGCTAAAAAATTATGTAAAAATACTTTTGCAGATTTTGTCATGTTTCAAAATAGTGGGGCAGAAGCCACTGAAGCTGCTATAAAAGTTGCTAGAAGATATTTTTTTTCTATAGGAAAACCAAATAAAAATAGAATTTTATGTGTAAAAAATTCATTTCATGGAAGAACTCTGGCAGCAATATTTGCAAGTGGTTCTAAAAAAATGACAGAAGGATTTGGTCCAAAAGTAAATGGTTTTGATCATTTTGATTTTGGCAATCATGAATTATTGAAAAAAAAAATAACCAAAAACACTGCTGCAATCATGGTTGAAACAATAATGGGTGAAGGTGGTATTAAAGTTATTCCTGATTGGTGCTTGAGAGAATTAAGAAAATTATGTGATAAAAAAAATATATTATTGATACTTGATGAGGTTCAGTGCGGAATTGGAAGATCTGGTGATTTTTTCGCATTTGAAAAATCTAAAGTTAAGCCAGACATTGTACCAATTGCAAAAGGAATTGGTGGCGGTTTTCCAATTGGAGCAGTTTTAATGAATAAAAAAGTTGCTATTGGTATGGTGCCAGGCACACACGGATCAACATTTGGAGGAAATCCTTTAGCAATGTCAGTTGGTAATGCTGTTATGGATATTGTTTCAAATAAGAAATTTTTAACAAATGTAAAAAATTTATCAAAACATTTCATATCAAATCTAAATAATATTAAAGATAAGTATCCTAAAATTATTAAGCAGATTAGAGGGAAAGGTTTATTAATCGGAATTCAACTTCAAAAAGATCAAACATTATTTATAAAAAAACTAATGGATAATAAACTTTTAACTATACGTGCTGCTGAAAATGTGGTTCGTATTCTACCACCATTAAATGTTAAAAAAGTTGAAATTAATCAAGCTTTAAAAATTATTAAAAAAGTATGTGAAGAGTTAAAATAATAATGAAACATTTTATAAATTTAAAAGATATACCTGCTAAAGACCTAAGAAAGATTTTAATTGATGCAAAAAAAAGAAAAAATTTAAGAAAAAAATTAAGTACACTTGAGCTAGATAAAGGAGCACCTTTAAAAGGAAAATTGCTAATACAGATGTTTGAAAAATCAAGTTTAAGAACTCGATTAAGCTTTTATTTAGCAATAAAACAACTTGGTGGCGGAACCTTAACTTTACGTTCTAACGAATTACACTTAGGTCAAGGGGGCGAAAGTATTGCTGATACTGCTAAAATTCTCTCAACATATGGGGATGGATTTATGTTGAGAACTGATAGTGATAAAAAAGTTGAGGATTTTAAAGATCATCTATCAATACCAGTAATTAATGGTTTGAGTCCATCTTCTCATCCAACCCAGGTTCTATCAGATGTTTTTACAGTTGAGGAAATAACAAAAAAACCTATTTCTAAATTAAATATTTGTTGGATAGGCGACTCTAACAATGTTTTAGATAGTTTAATTGCGGCTTCAGTTAAATTTTCATTTAAATTGAAAATTGGTTGTCCAAAAAAATTTGAACCAGGACAACAAGTCAGAAATTGGGTTAAAAAAAATAAAAAAAAAATATTTATATACAATGACCCTAAAAAAGCTGCAGTGGGAGCAGATGTAATTTTTTCTGATAAAGTAATTTCTCTAAATGATAAAGTTAATAAGAAAAATAAAATACAAGCTTTCAAGAAATTTAAAATAAACAAAAAACTAATGAGCTTTGCAAATAAAAATTGTATATTTTTACATTGTTTGCCTAGAGGAGATGAAGTTAGTGAAGAAGTTTTTCTAGGAAAAAATTCTCATGTTTGGCAGCAAGCTCTAAATAGAGTTCACGTACAAAAAAGTATTTTATTATATTGTTTTGGGAAACTAAGGTAGAGGTACTGGATTATCTGAATTCTCATTTAAATATTTAATTACTGATGCTCTATCACTCTCTTTTCTAAGTCCAGCATAGGCCATTTTGGTTCCCTTAATATATTTTGCTGGCTTTTGAAGAAAACCATTTAATTCCTCAAATGTCCATTCTTTGTCATAAGCTGCTAATGCTTTTGAATACTTATAGTCTTCTATAGATCCAACTTTTCTTCCCACCACGTTGTAGAGAGCTGGCCCTATTGCATTTTTTCCACCTTTAATTATTGAATGACATGCTGCACACTTTTTAAAAACTTTTTCACCAGTTGCTATATCTCCCATTGCCATTAATGCTGCAATATCTATTTTTTCCTCTTCTTTTGCAGAACTAGAAGTAGATACAGTGGTTGCATTCTCTATTTCAACTGTATAGCCAGGAGTTTCAGGCTTCTCCACATAAAATATAGCATCAGATAGTTTACCGATTCCTATAACCAAAAGAGCAACTATTAATACTGCTGCAATAATCTTATTTATTTCAAAAGAATCCATTTTTTTTTTTATTATGAGATTGAACGTATAACACGTTAAATAAAAAAATCGCTAAAATTTAATGTATAAATTTGCCTCTCTCATTAATTAATGGTTAAATAAATCAAAAATAATGAAAACCATAATTATTATACCCTCAAGAATGTCTGCTACCAGACTTCCAGGCAAACCTTTGTTAAAAATTAATGATTTATCAATTATTTCTCATGTTTGCAAAAGAGCATCAGAGGCAAATATTGGGGATGTTTATGTGGCAACAGAAGATCAAGAAATTGTTGATGATGTTAAAAAAAATGGTTTTAAAGCTATTTTAACGAGCAATAAACATAAAACTGGGACTGATAGGATTTATGAGGCCTATAAAAAACTAAATATAAAAAATATTGATTTGATTATGAATTTACAAGGAGATGAACCATCTATTAAAGTTGAAGATATAATTAGCTTAAATCAAAAAATGATTGTCCATAAATCAAAGATAGGCACACTTGCAGCCAAAATAAAAGATCAGAAAGATTTGGAAAATGAAAATGTTGTTAAAGTATTAACAGAAAAAAAACTTGAGGATAATAATTTTTCTAAAGCTAAGTCATTTAATCGAATATCTAAAAATATCAGTAATACTTATCATCATATTGGTATTTATTGTTACGCTGCTGATACACTTGAAAAGTTTGTAAATTTAAATCAAACAGAAAATGAAATTAAATTTAGACTAGAGCAATTGAGAGCTTTAGATAATAAAATTGATATCAATGTAAGTATAGCCAATTCAAATCCTATAGGGGTTGATACCGAGGAAGATTATCTGGCCTTGAAAAAAATTATGGAATATAAATCGTTATGAGCAAAATATATTTCCAAGGAACTTATGGTGCGTATTCACATTTAGCCGCTCTATCAATTGATCCAGATGCTGAGATTATACCTTGTAAAACTTTTGATGATTGTTTTAATAAAGCTTCCGAAGAGCATGAGTGCAAGATTATAATTCCTGAGTCTAACAGAATTACTGGAAATATAGGAATTGAATATTTAATTTTTAAACACAGATTAAATATTTATAAGGAACACTTTCAAAAAATTGAACATAATTTACTTGGACAACCTGGTGTAAAACTAGAAAGTATCAAAGAAGTATATTCTCATGCACAAGGTTTATCTCAATGTTCAAATTTCATTAAAGAAAATAATTTATCTGAACATATAAGAGCAGATACAGCTGGATCTGCAGAAATGATTTCTAAAACAAAAGATCCAAAACAAGCTGCAATCGCATCTTCATTAAGTGCTGAAATTTATGGATTAGAAATAATAAAAAAAAATATAGAGAATGAGACTGGAAACTTGACTAGATTTTTAGTTATGGGAAAAAATATTTCTCAACCTGAATTTAAAGATAAAAAATATATAACCTCTTTTTTGTTTAAACTTAAAAGTAAACCAGCAGCCCTCTACCAGTCACTAGGAGGTTTTGCTATAAATGGTGTCAATTTAACAAAATTGCAAAGTTACCCAGAAAAAAATAGTTTTGATTCATATTTTTTCTTATGTGATTTAGATGGACATATTGAGGATTTAAAAGTTCAAAAATCTTTAGAAGAGTTAGGTCTTCACTGTGAAGATTTTCACGTTTTAGGTGTGTTTGAGGCAGATACCCTTAGAGAAAAAAAATAATATTCTTTTCTTGTGGATTAGAAATTTTAACTGCTATAATAGATCTGGAGGCTAGAGGTGGATGCTGCTTGAACCCGACCAGATCTTAACGGAAGCAGTCGTAGAGACAGTTATTCAGGTTCTAGTCTCCTAAATTATATAAATATGAATAATAATTCTAAAGTATTAGCTTTAAAATATAGACCTCAAACATTTGATCATCTCATTGGTCAAGAAGTAGTAGCTGAAACAATAATTAATTCTATTATAGCAAATAAGGTTCCTAACGCTTACTTATTTACAGGAATTAGAGGGATAGGAAAAACGACAACAGCAAGAATTGTTGCTAAAGCACTTAATTGTTCAAATGGAATAGAAAATTTATGTGAGGAAAATTATTGTGAACATTGTGATGCGATTAGTAATTCAAGACATATTGATGTTCTTGAGATGGATGCAGCTAGCAAAACAGGTGTAGATGATGTTAGAGATTTAATTGAATTTTCTAGATATGGACCAACTACAGCAAAATTTAAAATTTTTATCATCGATGAGGTTCATATGCTCAGTAAACAGGCATTTAACGCATTACTAAAAACATTAGAAGAACCACCCCCATATTTAAAATTTATTTTTGCAACTACTGAAATTAAAAAAATACCAATAACTGTAGTATCAAGGTGTCAAAGATTTGATTTGTCTAGAATTAAATCTTCAGAATTATTGGAATTTATAAAAAAAATAAAAGACAAAGAGAAAGGAAACATTTCAGATGATGCTTTAAAATTAATTGTTAAAATTTCTGAGGGTTCCGTTAGAGATGCTTTGTCGCTTTTAGATAGGGCCATGTTAAGTTTAGAAAATGACGTAGAATTAGATTTAGTAGCTGCACAAAAAATATTTGGATATTTTGATAAATCACAACTTATAGATTTATTTGAATTAATTTTAAAAGGGGAAGAGGATAAAGTAATTAATACTTATAGAAAAATTTATGACCAAGGTGTTGAACCAAAAGTATTTATAAATGATTTTCTAGAATTATTATATTATTTTAAAAATATAAATTCACTAAGTTTAGAAAGTACCAATTTTTCTCTAAATGATGATGAATTTGAAAAAATTAAAAATATAGAAAATCAAGTAAACCCAGATACGTTGATATTATTTTGGCAATTTACTATTTCTACCCTTGAGGAGCTAGATATTGTTTCCAATCAACATTTGTCAATTGAAATGTTTCTTATCAGATTGATGTATTTAAGCTCTACTAAATCTAAAACTAAAATGGATGATATTAAAGATTTTAATAATTCTAATGAAATTAAAGAAAAAAATCTGTCTTCTCCAACTGTAAATCAAATAAAAAATATTGCTCAAGAAGAAAAAAGCAAACCAGAACTCTCTAATGAAGTTAAGGCTGATAGCTCTTTAAAAATTAATTCTCTTGAAGGTCTAATCCAAATTTGTCTAGACAAAAAAGAAATTAAATTAAAATATGAATTAGAAAAAAATGTTAATCTAGTAAAATTTGAGCAAAATAGAATCGAGATATCCTTTAATGATAATTTAGATAAAAACTTTGTAAAAGATTTATCGACAAAACTTTTTGAGTGGACTAATGAAAGATGGATTATTACGTTTAGTAAGGCAAAAGGTGAAATTTCTATAAAAGATAAAATTGTTCAAAATAAAAAGTTATTGGTAGAAGAGGCAAAAAAATCAGATATTTTTAAAAAAGTAATTGATAATTTTCCAGATGCTGAGTTGATAGATGTAAGTTTAATTAAAGAAGGAGATTCAAATGACTGATTTTAGTAAAATTTTAGACAAAGCTAAGGAACTTGAAGCAAAAATGAAAGAGAGCCAAGCAAAAATAAAAGAGATAAGAGTTGAGGGAGTTTCTGGGTCTAATTCGGTAAAAATTGTACTGGATGGAGAAGGTGAGATGCAAAAAATTAATTTATCGGATGAAATAATGAAAGAAGATAAAACAATCATAGAAGATTTAATTGTTGCCGCTCATAACAGCGCTAAATCTCAGCTAAAATCAAAAACAACTGAGGAAATTTCAAAAGCAACAGGAGGCTTTGGAGTACCTGGTTTTAAGTGGCCTTTATAATAAATGCAAAACATTAGTGAGATAGAAGAATTAATAAAGCTAATCTCTAAACTTCCAGGTTTAGGACCAAAGTCAGCAAAAAGGATTGTTTTAAAGATGATCAATAATCGAGATGAACTTGTTAAACCAATGGCAAATACTTTGGCTCAACTTTATAAAAATGTTGTTAGATGTAACTCTTGCGGATCTTTAAAATCTATTTCAACAGGATGTATTAATTGTGAGGACAAAAATACTAAATACAATAAAATTTGTGTTGTCGAAGATATTGCAGATCAGTGGTCTATAGAAAATTCAAATATATTCCAAGGTTACTTTCATATATTGGGTGGAACAATATCTTCAGTAGGTCAAAGAAAAGAAGATCTTTTAATAAATTCTCTAGTTGATCGAGTTAATCGAGAAAATATTGAGGAAGTAATTCTTGCAACTAGCGCAACTGTTGAAGGTCAAACAACAGCATATTATATTCAAGATAGTTTAAAAAATTTAAATATTAAAATAACTAAGCTTGCACAAGGACTGCCAGTGGGTGGAGAAATTGAAAGTTTGGATGATGGAACTTTATTTTCTGCTTTTAAAAATAGATCTAGTTTAGTTTCTAATTCAGATTAGATTTTTTATTCAATCGATTTAAGTGAAGCAAAGGTTCAGTATAACCTGATGGTTGTTCTTTACCTTTAAACACTAAATCACATGCAGTTTGAAAAGCTATTGAACTATCAAAATTATCACTCATCTTAACATATTTTGGGTCGTTTTTATTTTGATCGTCAACAATTTTAGCCATATCTTTCATGATTTCAGTTACTTGTATTTTAGTTGTAATTCCATGATGAATCCAATTTGCAATATGTTGAGATGAAATTCTAAGTGTTGCTCTATCTTCCATTAATCCCACATTGTTAATATCAGGAACTTTAGAGCAACCAACCCCCTGATCAACCCATCTAACCACATAACCTAATAAGGTTTGTGCTGAATTAGAAATTTCTTTATTTATCTCTTCTACTGACCAATTTGGTCTATCTGCTACTGGTATTGTTAAGAGATCATCTAGTTTAGCTGCTTCCCTGTTGATTAATTTTTTTTGCTCACCAAAAATATTTATTTCATGATAATGTAAAGCATGTAAAGCAGCTGCTGTTGGAGATGGTACCCATGCACAATTAGCTCCTGCTTTTAAATGTCCAGTTTTTTGCTCCATCATATCTTTCATTTTATCCGGCATTGCCCACATTCCTTTTCCTATTTGTGCTTTGCCCGAAAAACCACATCTTAAACCAACATCAACATTATTATTTTCATAGGCGTTAATCCATTTAGAAGTCTTCATGTCACCTTTTTTAATCATAGGACCTGCTTCCATTGATGTATGCATTTCATCACCTGTTCTATCTAGGAAACCAGTGTTTATGAAAAACACTCTATTTTTAAGGTTTCTAATACATTCTTTAAGGTTAGCTGAAGTTCTTCTTTCCTCGTCCATTATTCCAATTTTACATGTGTATTTTTTTAAACCTAAGACCTCTTCAACTTTAGAAAAAATTTGATCAGTAAATTCAGTTTCATCTGGTCCATGCATTTTAGGCTTAACAATATAAATTGAACCTCTCCTTGAGTTATTTTTATTCTTAAGATCATGTAAAGCAGCAGCTGTAGTAATAAATGCATCCATGATACCTTCAGGAATTTCATTTCCATCACTTAATATTATTGATGGATTGGTCATAAGATGACCTACATTCCTTACTAATAAAAGACTTCTACCATGAAGTTTTAAACCTTTACCTTCTTTTGAAACATAACTTCTATTTGGATTTAGTTTTCTTTCAAATAATTTACCATCTTTTTCAAAAGTAGATTTCAAATCTCCCTTCATTAAACCAAGCCAATTTCGATAACAAATGATTTTATCTTCGGCATCTACGGCAGCAACACTATCTTCATTATCACAGATAGTTGAAACCGCAGACTCCAGAATTATATCACTAATCCCAGCATGATCTTGTTGAGCTGCAAATGCTCTCGAGTCTTTTAGTATTTCAATATGTAAATTATTATTTTTTAAAATTATCGCTGAAGGATTATCAATTTCGCCTCTATGACCAATAAATTTATTTTCATCTTGTAAATCAAAAATATCAGCTCCTTTTAATACTTTAAACTTACCATCTTTAATTGCAAAACTTGTAATTTTTTGCCAACTAAGTCCTTTCAAAGGAAAATATTTATCTAAAAAATCTCTTCCATATTTTATTACCATCTCACCTCTCAGAGGATCATATCTTTCAGATACACTATCTTCAGATTGTTCAATTACATCAGTACCATAAAGGCTATCATATAAACTCATCCATCTTGCGTTAGCAGCGTTTAATGCGTATCTAGCATTCATAACAGGTACTACTAATTGAGGACCAGCTATACTTGTGATTTCATCATCAACATTTTCTGTTTCAATTTTAAAATCAGGTCCTTCATTTTTTAAATAACCAATTTCTAATAAAAATTTTTTGTATTCTTCTAAATTTAATTCCTCACCTTTGTTATTTATGTGCCAATCATTTATTTTTTTTTGTAAATTTTCTCTGATTTTTATTAAGTCTCTATTTTTTGGAACTAACTCATCTAGAGACTTCTCAAAACCTGTCCAAAAATTTTCTACACTGACATCTGTGTCTTTTAACAATTCTTCTTCTATGAATTTTGCAAGATTTTCTGAAACTTTAAGATTTTTAATTTGTATATATTTATGTTGCATAGCACTTTTATTACCCCATCTGTATCTTTGCCTGAGAGTTTTGCTCCTTCGGCGGAAATTAATCTCTTTCCAGAGTGTTATGCTTTAATCGGTCCTTTTGCCTGAGAGTTTCCGGGGCGGTTGCTCCTTCGGCGCTAATAATAGTCTCTCCCGATAGATAATTTGTATCTTTAAAAAGAATTAAGTCAATTGATAACAATTACAAAGTCTTATAATTGATCACTTTATTGCCTTTTTTCTAATCTAACCATCCGATATAAATATTATATGAAAAATTACCTAAATTTTGAGACGGAAATTAAAGATCTAGAAAATGAGCTAGAGAAATTAAAAGATCCATATAACCAAGATGGATTATCTGAAGTAGATACCCAAAAAATTTCAAGTACACAGTCAGAAATAGATGAAAAACTAAAAAATATTTATTCAAACCTGGATCCTTGGCAAACAACAATGGTTGCACGTCATGAAGACAGACCTAAATCTAAATTTTTTATAGATAATTTATTTGAGGATTTTATTTCTTTGTCTGGAGACCGTTATTATGGAGAGGATAAATCAGTTTTAACTGGTTTCGCAAAGTTTAATGGTCAATCAGTTTTAGTAATCGGTCAAGAAAAGGGAGAAGATTTAGAGAGCAGAATAGAGAGAAATTTTGGAATGATGAGACCAGAGGGTTATAGAAAAACAATAAGATTAATGAAATTAGCTAATAAATTTAATATTCCAATAATCTCATTTATTGACACTCCAGGAGCTTATCCAGGAGTAGGTGCTGAAGAAAGAGGACAAGCAGAGGCGATTGCAAAATCTATCGAATGTTGCATGGAGCTTAAGGTTCCTACAATTGCAGTAATTATTGGAGAAGGAGGCTCTGGTGGTGCAATAGCTCTAGCTTCATCCAACAAAGTTATAATGCTAGAGAATGCAATTTATTCAGTTATTTCACCTGAGGGATGTGCCACAATTTTGTGGAGGGATCCAAAAAAAATGCTTGATGCAGCAAAAGCCATGAAATTATCAGCTAAAGATTTGTTAAAATTAAAAGTTATTGATGAAATTATCAAAGAACCTATTGGAGGAGCACATAGAGATAGGGATTTGATGTTAGAAAATTTAAAAAAATCATTAATTAGTAATTTAGAATATTTTAAAGAATTAAGCTCTGAGGATATTGTCAATGAAAGAAAAAATAAATTTCTAAAAATAGGAAGAAATGAAGGTTTTATAAGTACTACTGAAGATTTAAGCACTCTTAGTGTCAAAGGAAACAATTTAGAAAAAATCTTTAAATCTAAAAAGAGTTTAATAGCAATTGGTGCTGGAGTAATATTATTAATAACAGCTTTTTTCTTATTTTAAATTTATAAGGATCCGTGGCAGTGTTTGAATTTTTTTCCTGAGCCGCAAAAACAAGGTTCATTCCTACCAATTTTTTTATTTTTTAATATTTGTTTTGTATTTTCTTCCTCATTCTTTTTTTCGTTTTGACCTGAGTCTCTAACAATTTTTAAATTCATTAAAATGGTAACATAATCAAGTTTTAGTTTTTCTAAAAGATTTGAAAATAATTCGAAAGCTTCTTTTTTGTACTCTACCAATGGATCTCTTTGACCATATGATCTAAGTCCAATTACTTGTCTTAGTTGTTCTAAATATTGAATATGAGATTTCCAATTTAAATCAATTGATTGAAGAAAAATTCTTTTCTCAATATCTTTAGCATGATCTTCACCTAAAATTTTAATTCTTTCGTTTCTTGTTTCACTAAATTTGCTAAAAATTTTTTCTTTTAGCTCAATATCTTTTGCTTCAATTAACTCTTTTAATTCAATTTCATTGAAGCTTTTACCCACAATTTGTCTAATCCTATTACTGAACTCATTACTTTTAGGATCAGATAAATTTGAAATTTTAAGTTTAATTAAATCATCATTAATCTCTTTTAAAAATTCATCTGAGTAATCAAAAATATGCTCACTATTCATTGCATTTTTTCTTTGTGAAAAAACTACATGTCTTTGATCATTAAGCACATTATCAAATTTTATAAGAGTTTTCCGAATATCAAAGTTACGAGCTTCAACTTTTTGTTGTGCTCTTTCGAGCGCTTTATTTATCCATGGGTGGTCAATACTTTCTCCATCTTTAAGACCAAGTTTTTCAAGCATTGTATTCATTGACTCTGACCCAAAAATTCTCATCAGGTCGTCTTCTAAGCTTACATAAAAAACAGAACTTCCTTCATCTCCCTGTCTTCCCGCTCTTCCCCTTGCTTGATTATCAACTCTTCTTGACTCCATTCTTTCAGTTCCAATAACAAACAAACCACCTAAAGATTTAATTCTTTCTTTATTATTTTTAAGCTCATCGTCAGGAATAGATCCTTTTTTTCCACCAAGTTGTATATCAACACCTCTTCCAGAAATGCTTGTTGTAATTATTAATGATTTCTCTTTTCCAGCATTTGCTATTATTTCTGCTTCATTTTCATGATTTTTAGCGTTTAGCACAACATGTTTAATATTTTTTTGGTTTAATAAGTTTGAGTAAACTTCAGATTTATTGATGCTTGATGTAAAAACTAAAATTGGCTGACCAATATTATGACGTTCTATAATTTTATTAATAATAGCATCATTTTTTTCTTTTTCAGTTCTAAAGATTAAATCGTTGAAATCTTTTCTTATCATATCGTTATTTGTTGGAATTACTAATACTGGTAAATTATAGATTTCAAAAAATTCTTCAGCCTCTGTGGCTGCAGTTCCAGTACATCCTGAAATTTTTTTATAAAGTTTAAAATAATTTTGATAAGTTATAGAAGCCAATGTTTGGTTTTCTGCCTGAACCTGAATTTTTTCTTTAGCTTCAAGAGCTTGATGCAAACCATCTCCAAAACGCCTTCCTTCTAAAATTCTTCCTGTTAGCTCATCTATAATTTTAAGACTACCTTCCTTTACAATATAATCCCTGCCTTTTTCAAATAAATGATTTGCTCGAAGGGCTTGGTTTACATGATGAACTAGATGAAGATTTTCTGGATCATAAAAATTATTATTTTTTAAAATACCAGCATTTGAAAAAAGTTTTTCAACATTATTGATTCCTTCATTTGTAAGTAGAATGCTTTTTTCTTTTTCATCAATATCATAATCTTTATCATTTAATAATCTTACTAATTTATCTATGGCTAAGTATTGAGCAGTTTTGTCTTCAGCAGCTCCTGATATAACTAGAGGAGTTCTGGCTTCATCGATTAAACATGAATCTATTTCATCTACTATTGAGAAGTGATGTTCCCTTTGAACCATCTGGTTTTCAGAGAATTTCATATTATCTCTTAAATAATCAAAACCTAGCTCACTATTAGTTGCATAAGTTATATCACAGTTATAATTTTTTTTTCTTTCAACATCATCTTGATCGTTATTTATAAATCCCGAGGTCAGACCTAGAAAATTGTATATTTCTCCCATTTCTATAGAATCTCTTTTTGCTAAATAATCATTAACAGTTACAATGTGCACACCCTTTTCATTAAGAGCATTTAGATAAGCTGCCAAGGTAATTGTTAAAGTTTTACCCTCTCCAGTTCTCATTTCAGCAATTTTACCTTCATGAAGAGCTACTCCGCCAATTAATTGAACATCAAAATGTCTCTCCTTACGAGTTCTTTTTGCAGCCTCTCTTACAAGAGCAAAAGCTTCTGGCAAAATTTGATCTAGGGATGTTCCATTTTTTATTTGATCTTTAAACTCAACAGTTCTTTTTGGAAAATCTGAGTCATTTAAATTAATAAACTTTTCTTCAAGTAAATTTATTTTTTCAACAATTTTTCCAATCCTATCCAACTCTTTTTGATTACTAGATTTGATGAACTTTGAGATTAAATTAAGTGGGTTAAACATGACTATTTGATTTATTCTTTATTTATATGCTTTAATATATGTATTAAATAAATATTTTAAATATCATGGGAATTAATTTATCAAACTTTTTATCATCTAAATCAAACAACACCAGAATGATTGATTTTCAGGACCTAGATCATATAGATGGTCTATCAATCTCGGTTTTAAGTGCTAATTTGTATAAAAATAATAGAGATGATCTATCAATGTTTTATTTTAGGGATGGAGCTAATTATGCATCTGTTTATACCCAATCAAATATTGTTTCTGAAAATATAAAATGGAATTTAGCACAAAATTCAAAAAAAATATTTTCTCTATTAGTTAATACCAGAAACGCAAATGCATTTACAGGTTCACAGGGTTATGAAAGTTTAAAAAAACTTGCAGATATAATCTCTAAAGAATTAACTGAAAAACAAAAACAAGATGAAGACAGACCTCAAAAAATTTCACCAAAAGATATCTTGTTTGGTTGTACGGGAACTATTGGTGAAAAGTTTCCTTATGATCAAGTAGCAAGTCAAATTCCAAATTTAGTTAATAAAGTCAGATATACCCAAAACAAATTTATATGGATGAAGGCAGCACTTGGAATAATGACCACAGATACTAAACCAAAATTAGCTATGGAAGAATGCAAGATAGGAAATAAAAATGTAAAAATTTATGGAATAGCTAAAGGATCAGGAATGATTTATCCAAACATGGCAACTACTCTTGCTTATGTTTTTACTGACGCAACTTTATCAAATGAAATTTTAAAAAAATTGTTAAAAAAAAATATATATAATACTTTTAATGCTATTTCTTGCGATGGAGATACAAGTACTAATGATATGGCAAGTATTTTTGCTACAAATAAAGTACAAAATCCTCAAATCAAAAATATTAATGATAATAAAATAAAGAAATTTGATAGTGCCTTAAATAATGTTTTGCTTAATTTAGCCAAAAGAGTAGTTGCAGATGGTGAGGGTGCTTCAAAGTTTATTTCTGTAAATGTTGCTAGATGTAAAAGCGAGGAAGAAGCAAAAAAAATTGCCTTTTCTATTGCCAATTCTCCATTAGTTAAAACTGCAATTGCTGGGGAGGATCCTAACTGGGGCAGAGTAATTATGGCAATTGGTAAAGCTAATGTAAAAATAAATATAAAAAAATTAAATATAAAATTGGGAAAAATAAAAATTATTGATAACGGGAAATTACATTCAAGCTATAATGAGGAAGTTGCAGCTCAATATATGAAAGGTGAGAATATTGAAATTAATATAGAAATTTACACCGGATTAAAAAATTTTACTGCGTACACGATGGATCTTACAAAAAAATACATTGAGATTAATGCTGATTATAGAAGCTGAGATATTGCAAAATTAGATGAAGTAATTAAATAAATGTAAAAATATGATTAAATATAGACTTATTTGCAAAGATTGTAGTATTCAATTTGATAGTTGGTTTGCTTCATCGAATGAATTTGAAAAATTAAAAAGAAGAAAATTTTTAAATTGTCATAATTGCAATTCTCAAAAAGTTGAGAAAAGTTTAATGTCGCCTCAATTAATAAATAGTAAGAAGAAATCAGAAAAAAGAATAGATCTCAAAAAATTAAATGAAGTAAAAAAAACCATAAAGAGTTATCAAAAGTTTATTAAAGATAATTTTAAATATGTAGGTGATAATTTTGCTTATGAGGCTAGAACTATTCATTATAATAGCAAAAAAAAATCAAAAGGTATTTATGGAACAGCATCTAATAAAGATATCAAAGAGTTAAAAGATGAGGGTATTGATACTCAAATAATTCCCTGGATAGAAGATCAAGAAAATTAGTTTTTTAAAAATTTTGCTATATAGTTTACTGATAAGTCGTTAGAGATTTTCCATTGATCTTTAATAATATCAAAGTTCATACCATTGAGCTTACTTAAAGAAAGATTATTTTTATATAGAATTTTTTTTAGATCCTCAGGTTTAACAAATTTTTCCCATTCATGTGTTCCTTTAGGTAACCATCTGAGAATATATTCAGCTCCAACAATTGCAAAAATATAAGATTTTAGTGTTTTATTTATTGTTGCAATAAACATTAACCCATTTTTTTTTAGTAGATTTGACGAGGATTTTAAAAATAACTCAATATCTTCAACATGTTCAACAATTTCCATATTTAAAATGACATCAAATTTTTTTTTCACATTTATTTTTTCTGGTGATGAACATATATAATTTATTTTTAATTTATTTTTTTTTGAATGTAATTTTGCAATTTGAATATTTTTTTCAGAAGCATCAATACCTGTAACATTTGCTCCTAGTCTACTCATTGGCTCTGACAAAAGACCACCTCCACAACCTATATCTAAAATATTGATACCTGACAAAGGTTCATTATTTTTTGGCAAATTAAAATTTTTAATTATGTTTTCTTTAATATATTGAATTCTAATAGGGTTAAATTTATGCAAAGGTTTAAATTTTCCATTTGGATCCCACCATTCATCTGCCATTTTTGAAAATTTTTCTATTTCTTTTTTGTTAATAGTGGTCATATTAGATAATTAGTTGACATAACAATTAAGATGTATTTTATCAAACATTTATTAAATAATAATTTTTTAAAAAGATCATGAAAACAGTTGTTTTAAAATTTGGTGGTACTTCAGTTGGAAGTATAGAGAGAATTAAAAAAGTCTGCAAAATTATTGCCTTTTATAAAAAAAAGAGAAATAGAGTTGTAGTTGTTTCTTCTGCGATGAGTGGTGTGACAAACGATTTAGTAAATAAATCAAAATCAATTAGTAATAATTTTGATAGAGCTGAGTATGATGCGTTAGTATCAACTGGAGAGCAAGTTTCTTGTGCTTTAATTGCAGGAAGATTAAAACATGAAGGTTTTAAATCTAGATCTATTATTTCATGGCAACTTCCTATTTTAACAGAGGGACCTCATTCTGGTGCAAGAATTTCATCTGTTAAGGTAAAAGAGTTAAATAATTATTTAAAATCAGGTGGAATACCAATCATTACTGGATTTCAAGGAATAAATAACAATTATAGAATTACAACGATTGGTAGAAGTGGTTCAGATGCAACAGCAATAATGTTAGCAAAATTTATTAAAGCAGATGAATGTATAATTTATACTGATGTTGATGGTGTATATACCACTGATCCTAGACTGTATAAAAAAGCAAAGAAAATTAAAAAAATATTTTATGATGAGATGTTAGAAATGGCATCATTAGGCTCAAAAGTAATGCAGCCCACATCTGTTCAAGATGCAAAATTAAATAATATAGACATTAGAGTAAAATCTTCATTTGTTTCTAAGTCTGGGACATTAATTACAGGTTCAAAAAAATCATTTAGTGATCAAATAATTACAGGAATTTCATCAACTAAAAATGATGCAAAAATAACAATCGTTGGAGTTAAAGATAAACCAGGAATTGCCGCATCTATATTTAGACCTTTATCCAAAAATTTAATAAATGTGGATATGGTTGTCCAAAATATATCTCAAAATGGAAAAGAAACTGATTTAACTTTTACAATTAAAGCTGATGATTTAAAAAAAACAGAAAAGTTAATTAAGAAAAATAAGTCAATTTCATACAAAGAATTAACTTTTGATAAAAATGTATCAAAAGTATCAATAATTGGAGTTGGTATGATCACTACTCCTGGAATAACTTATAGAATGTTTCAGGCATTAGCTTCAAAAAAAATTAATATACTTGTGATATCAACTTCAGAGATTAAAATTTCTGTACTAGTCTCTTCAAAAAATGTAAAAAAAGCAGTAGCTGCCCTTCATAAAGAATTTAAATTAGACTAGTTATGAGTCTTAGACCATTTAGAAATATCAATCGAAGAAAAACAAAAGTTATTAAGGTTGGCGATGTTAAAATTGGAGGAGACAATCCAATTTCAGTTCAATCTATGACAAATACTTTAACCACTGATGTTGCTGCAACTATAAAACAAATTAATGAAATACATGAAGAAGGTGCAGACATTGTAAGAGTATCTTGTCCAGATGAAAGTTCATCAAAAGCTTTAAAAGAAATTACTAAAAATGTTCAAATTCCAGTAGTTGCCGATATTCATTTTCACTATAAAAGAGCTATTGAAGCAGCTGAAAATGGAGCTAAATGTTTAAGAATTAATCCAGGAAATATTGGTGACAGAGATAAAGTTCATGAGGTTTTAAAGGCTGCAAAAGATAATAATTGTTCAATTAGAATTGGTGTCAATGCTGGATCTTTAGAAAAAGATATATTAGAGAAATATAAAGAACCTTGTCCAGAGGCTTTAGTTGAAAGTGCTATTCGAAATATTAAAATTTTAGAAGATCAGGATTTTTTTAATTTTAAAATTAGTGTTAAATCTTCAGATGTTTTTTTGTCAATCGCTGCTTACAGACAGCTATCCAAAGTAACTGATTATCCACTTCATCTTGGGATTACTGAAGCTGGTAGTTTTATTCCAGGAAGTATAAAATCCTCTATAGGTCTTGGATCATTACTTTTGGATGGAATTGGAGATACTATAAGAGTTTCCTTATCAGATGACCCAGTAAAGGAAATTAAAATTGGGAATGAGATACTAAAATCTTTAGGATTAAGAAAAAGAGGAGTAAAAATAATTTCATGCCCTTCATGCGCAAGACAAGGTTTTGAGGTAATAGATACTGTAAAAATACTCGAACAAAAATTATCACACATTAAAACTCCAATGACACTCTCAATTATAGGCTGTGTTGTAAACGGACCTGGTGAGGCTGCATTAACAGATATTGGTATTACAGGAGGTGGAAAGGGGAATAATATGCTTTATCTTTCTGGAGTACAAAGTGAAAAAGTTTTAACTGGAGATATAATTAACAGAGTTGTATCAGAAGTTGAAAAAAAAGCTTCTGAACTGGAAAAAAAATAATGATACCAATAAAAACAGTTGAAGAACTTATAACTAAACACTCTACTCTTGAGAAAGAACTTTCTTCAGGGGACTTAGATAAAAAATTATTTGCTGAAAAATCGAAAGAATATTCAGATGTAAATGAGATTATTGAGGTAGCTAAAAGCTATGTTTCCTTTGAAAATGATAAAAATGAGTTAGAAAAAATTTTAAATGACAGTTCTTCTGATGAAGAGCTTAAAAATATGGCAGATTCTGAATTAACAGAATTAAAAACTCAGTATGAAATTAATGAAAAAAAATTAAAATTATTTTTGCTTCCAAAAGATGAAGCAGATAAAAAAAATGCAATCATAGAAATTAGAGCGGGGACAGGAGGATTAGAGGCGAGTTTATTCGCATCAGATTTGTTTAAAATGTATGAAAAAGTAAGTCATAAAAAGAAATGGTCCTTGGAAATGATTTCTATTTCAAGAAGTGATGCTGGTGGTTTGAAAGAAGTAATTGCCTCAATTAAAGGAAGTAATATTTATTCAACATTAAAATATGAAAGTGGAGTTCATAGAGTACAAAGAGTGCCAGATACTGAAACTCAAGGTAGAGTTCACACTTCAGCGGCCACGGTTGCTGTTTTACCTGAAGCTGAAGAAGTTGATTTAAAAATTAATGACTCTGATTTGAGAATAGATGTTTTTAGAGCTGGCGGACCTGGTGGCCAGTCTGTAAATACTACTGATAGCGCAGTTAGGATAACTCATATTCCAACTGGAATTTCAGTCTCCCAGCAAGATGAAAAATCACAGCATAAAAATAAAGCTAAAGGTATGAAGATCTTAAGAGCTCGCTTATATGAGTTGGAGAGATCTAGAATTGATCAAGAGAGATCTCAAGATCGAAAAACAAAAATTGGGACAGGAGATAGATCTGAAAGAATAAGAACTTATAATTTCCCTCAAGGCAGAGTTACAGATCATAGAATAAACTTAACACTTCATAAATTGGATGAATTTTTAGAGGGTGAGGTTTTTGATGAGATGATTGAGGCATTAACTTTACAAGCACAAGAAGAAAGTTTGAGTAATTTAAATTAATGATTATTTCAGAGGCAATTAAGAATGGCTCTAAAGCTTTAAGTTATAAATCCATACCGAATGCATACTTAGATTCCGAGATATTAATGGCAAAAGCAATTAATAGAGACAGAAAGTATATTTTACTAAATTCTAATAAAAAAATAAGTAAAGAAAATTTAAGTTTTTTTAGCAAATTAATAAATGAAAGATTAAAAAGAAAACCTATAGCTCAATTAACTAATCAAAAGTTTTTTTGGAGCTCGGAGTTCTATATCAACAATCATACATTAATTCCACGTCCTGATACTGAATTGATTGTTGAGAATATTTTAAAATTAACTAAGCATAAAAAAAAATTGAGTATTCTTGATATTGGTGTTGGTTCTGGATGTATTCTATTATCAGTGTTAAAAGAAAAAAAAGATTTTTATGGCACTGGCATTGATTTGAGTAAAAACTGTTTAAATATAAGCAGAATTAATGCTAATCGTCTCAACGTATTTAGCAGATTAAAACTATTTAAATCAAATGTTGACAAATTTACATTAGGCAAATATGATTTGATTGTATCTAATCCTCCTTATATTGAAAAAAGTAAAATTAAATATTTGGATAAAGATGTTGCTAGTTTTGAACCAAAATTGGCATTAGATGGCGGATTAGATGGCTTATCAGAAATCAGAAAAGTTATAAAAAAATCTTCTGAGCTGATTAAAAAAAATGGCAAATTGATATTAGAAATTGGATTTGACCAAAAATATAAAGTTATAAATTTATTAAAGAAAGAAGGATATTATATTAATAGTGTAGAGAAAGATCTTGCAAAGAATGATCGATGCATCATTTCAACAAAAATATAATTTATTAAAATCATGGTAACATTTAGAAATAACAACAATAATAACAGACGTAGTAATTTTAGAAGAAATGATAGAAATTTTAAATCTAATGGTGATAGACAAAAATTTTCATCAAACTTTTCAAATAATGAAAATTTTAAAAGAAAAGCACCAGGAAGAAATAACCATAATGCTGCAAAGTTAATTGAAAAGTATAATGATTTAGCTAGAGAGGCTCTTTCTAATGGAGATAAAATTTTGTCAGAAAATTACATGCAACATGCAGACCATTTCACAAGAGTACTTAATGAAAGAGAAATTCAAAGAAGGGAAAGATTTTCAGAAAACGTTGAAAATAGCGCTGAATTGAGTGAAGAGACTTCAGATAACGTTGTGGATATAACTGATCAAAATAAAGAAGAAGATAAATCAGAAGTTTTAGAAAAAAAGGAAGTTAAAAAGACTGCAAAATCTCAGGCTGAGATAGTTTAATTTAATCCAATAATTTTTTCAGATTTAAGAACGTCAAGTTTAATTTTTTTAGTTTCAAAAATTTTTCTTTCATTCCCTTTTAAAATTTTTCCTGATGGAAGCTTTAATTTTTGTGAGTTAACTTTTTTACCATTTACTATTACTTCGTAATGTAAATGTGGACCAGTCGATTTTCCTGTTGATCCAACATAACCTATGGTTTGTCCCTGTTTAACTCTTACACCACTTTTTATCCCTCTAGCAAATTTTGACATATGAGCATAAATTGTTTGATAAGTTGAATTATGTCTAATTTTCACGCAATTACCTCCGCCTCCACACCATCCAGCTTTTTTAACAACCCCATCACCTGAAGCCATTATAGGTGTTCCAGTTGGTGCAGCAAAATCTGTACCTCTGTGCATTTTATTAAATCCATCGATAGGATGTTTTCTCATTCCAAATGGAGAGGAAAGTCTAGCTCCATTAATTGGAGTTTTCATTAATGCTTTCTTAACACTTTTACCATTTTTATCGTAATGTCCTTCACTTCCTTCATGATCAAAATAATATAAACTATTATCTTGTCCACTCAGTTCTAAGTTTGCAAAAAGAATTTCGCCTGTTTCAACAATTTCATTATTTTCATTTAAAAATATTTCATACATAATTTGAAATTTATCTTCTTTTCTAATGTCTCTTTGAAAATCAACTTGAAAACCATAAATTCTAGCAAATTCAATTATAGTATTTGGTGGTACATTTTCATCTGACGCTGATTTATATAAACTTTGTAAAATTATATTTTCTTTATAAATTATTTTTTTATCTAATTTTATAGCGAGCATCTCATTTTTGAAATCATCGCTATCAAAATTTCTTTTTAAATATATTTTCTGGGTATTTGAAATTTGAAAAGTAAATTCGTTAATTTTATTGTTTGTTTTATCTAAACTAAAATAAATAATTTGTCTGGTGTTTAATTTATTCAAATTAGTTTTACCTTTAAGAGATTGTTTTATTTTTATTATTTCATCTTTTTTAATTTCATAACTCTCTAAAATTTTATCAAAAGTTTCACCTGGTCTAATTTTATGTTTTATTTTTTTATATTTAGGTTCAAGATTAGCAACAACATGCTTTAATGTTTTTTTAAAATAAATATTATCTATAAAATTATTAAAAGTTTGAATTTCGGTATTTTTTTTTGCGTTAAAGTAATTTGTGGAAAGAGCTACAATTATAATTAGAACAACTAGTCCAAATATTTCAAAATTTTTTTTTATTTTTTTTGTAATATTTTTAAGCATCTTCAAATAAATAATGTGCAATTATTAGTTTAGTGCCTCTTAAAAATCAAAAAAAACCAAGTAAAGTCTATCATTTTTATCTTTTTTTTTAATGTAATATGCTTGATTTCCTATAATTTTAGCCTATAAGCACTGAACTTTCTCAATAAAATTATTGTTAACACAATAAATTAGTGAGATTTATTGAGCCTTTTTTGCTCAATTAGCTATTTAAAAAGTAAAAATTTAAGAAGAGAAGTGTGGACGGTTAAGGTTACCAAAAATTTGTCGTACACACTTCAATCACATATAAATTTTATTCTTAGAATTTATATGGAAGCTAGTGTGCGCCGTTTTTAAACTTGAGAGTTTGATCATGGCTCAGAACGTACGCTGGCGGCACGCCTAACACATGCAAGTCGAACGAAGTAGCAATACTTAGTGGCAGACGGGTGAGTAACATGTAGGTATCTACCCTTTGGCCTGGAATAACACGAGGAAACTTGTGCTAATACCGGATAAGTCTTTACGGAGAAAGCTTTATGCACCATTGGATGAGCCTGCACTTGATTAGTTTGTTGGTGGGGTAATGGCCTACCAAGACTGTGATCAATAGCTGATTTGAGAGGATGATCAGCCACATTGGGACTGAGACACGGCCCAAACTCCTACGGGAGGCAGCAGTGGGGAATCTTGCACAATGGAGGAAACTCTGATGCAGCGATGCCGCGTGAGTGAAGAAGGCCTTTGGGTTGTAAAGCTCTTTCGTCGGGGAAGAAAATGACTGTACCCGAATAAGAAGGTCCGGCTAACTTCGTGCCAGCAGCCGCGGTAATACGAAGGGACCTAGCGTAGTTCGGAATTACTGGGCTTAAAGAGTTCGTAGGTGGTTGAAAAAGTTAGTGGTGAAATCCCAGAGCTTAACTCTGGAACTGCCATTAAAACTTTTCAGCTAGAGTATGATAGAGGAAAGCAGAATTTCTAGTGTAGAGGTGAAATTCGTAGATATTAGAAAGAATACCAATTGCGAAGGCAGCTTTCTGGATCATTACTGACACTGAGGAACGAAAGCATGGGTAGCGAAGAGGATTAGATACCCTCGTAGTCCATGCCGTAAACGATGTGTGTTAGACGTTGGAAATTTATTTTCAGTGTCGCAGCGAAAGCGATAAACACACCGCCTGGGGAGTACGACCGCAAGGTTAAAACTCAAATGAATTGACGGGGACCCGCACAAGTAGTGGAGCATGTGGTTTAATTCGAAGATACGCGCAGAACCTTACCAACACTTGACATGTTCGTCGCGACTCTAAGAGATTAGAGTTTTCGGTTCGGCCGGACGAAACACAGGTGCTGCATGGCTGTCGTCAGCTCGTGTCGTGAGATGTTGGGTTAAGTCCCGCAACGAGCGCAACCCTCACTTTTAGTTGCCATCATTAAGTTGGGCACTCTGAAAGAACTGCCAGTGATAAGCTGGAGGAAGGTGGGGATGACGTCAAGTCCTCATGGCCCTTACGTGTTGGGCTACACACGTGCTACAATGGTATCTACAACAGGAAGCAAGACTGCGAGGTCAAGCAAATCCTTAAAAGATACCTCAGTTCGGATTGCACTCTGCAACTCGAGTGCATGAAGCTGGAATTACTAGTAATCGTGGATCAGCGTGCCACGGTGAATGCGTTCCCGGGTCTTGTACACACCGCCCGTCACACCATGGGAGTTGGTTCTACCTTAAGGCAAGGTTTAAAACCCTTGACCACGGTATAGTCAGCGACTGGGGTGAAGTCGTAACAAGGTAGCCGTAGGGGAACCTGCGGCTGGATTACCTCCTTTCTAAGGATGAATGAAAGTAAAATTTCATTCTAAATAATATACAGGTAATGTTGACCGTCCTCATTTCTCTTCTTAAAGTAGTGTTTCTCTTTGCATAGGGGCCGGTAGCTCAGTTGGTTAGAGCACACCCTTGATAAGGGTGGGGTCGAAAGTTCGAGTCTTTCTCGGCCCACCAATTTAAGATCATGGGGGATTAGCTCAGCTGGGAGAGCGCCTGATTTGCATTCAGGAGGTCAGCGGTTCGATCCCGCTATCCTCCACCAAAACACTTAGTTATAAAAAATCGTTAAGAATTAATAATTAATATCAATATCTATATCCGAACATTAGTAACGTTATTAGCTAATGTTCAAAATAAAAATTTGATTCAACACAGAATTTTTTTCTGTGCATAAATCAAGCGTTTAAGGGCGTGTAGTGGATGCCTTGGCACTGAAAGCCGATGAAGGACGTGATATACTGCGATAAGTTTCGGGGAGCTGTATGTAAGTTTTGATCCGAAAATTTCCGAATGGGGAAACCCACCACTTTATGTGGTACTTTAAACTGAATACATAGGTTTAAAGAGACAACCTGGAGAACTGAAACATC
>NZ_JBNAJW010000001.1:1132500-1168350 GCF_052047635.1 Candidatus Pelagibacter sp. HIMB1709
GAAGCGCAGTAATGCGTGCAGCTGACCAGTACTAATAGCTCAATTGGCTTGATTTATGCACTGAAAAAAATTTTTCTTATAGATAAATATAGTGAACATTTAAATATTTAATATTTGTTGCTAACATAATTAGTTAAAAAATATTTAATTTAAATGACTATTGTCATATTAACTTTTATTATTTTATTATTAAAAATTGAGCTTATATTTTATTTATTTAATCATTAAAAATTTCACTCAAAAATATAATTGACATTATTGAAAGAGACAAAAATCCATTATTAAAAAAAATAATATTTAAAGTAAATATTTTTTGGTTGGAAATTATGGTATGTATCAAGCTAACAAGTAATAATAGCCACTATTCGGCTTGATTAATGAACTGAAAAATAATATATAAATTTTATTTTTATGAACAATTTTATTATATGCCGGCATTGTAAATCCTCTATGGATGGAGCTGACCATGAAAGAAAATTAGATGATGATGGATTAAAACAATCTAATTCATTGTCTAAAAAAATTCTTAATAAAGTAAATGACTCAACAATTATTTACTCAAGTCCATTTACTAGAGCTATGCAATCTCTTGAACCATTAATTAAAGATAATCCATCTATAAAAATTTTTGCGGACGAATCCTTAAAAGAAATAAATATCGGGAAATCTCAAGAATTATCCAAACATCAAATTATAGAAAAAATGTGGGAAAACGATGAATTCAAAGTTGAAAATGGAGAATCTCAAAAAGAATGTTATAGTAAACTTGAGCCGTTTATGAACCGAACTTTCCATCAATTTAAAGATGAAAATAAGAATATAATTCTTGTAACTCATGGAAATTTAATAGGTATAATTTTAAAAAATTTTTTTAATTTGAAATTTAATTTTGAATCTTGGAAGCAAATATCAATGCCAGATATGTATATAATTAAATTTGATGAAAATAAAAAAGCAATTGGTTTTGATAGAGATGTTGCAAATATTGATAATTTGTTCTATGTGAAGTAATTATGTCTGAAGAAATAAATAAAAATTACCTAAAAGAAAAACAATATAAATCTACAAAATATTTAGAAGCAAGGATAAAAATACATACTTTTACTGAAAACAAGCAATCTTTTCATCAATGGTTGTTTGACCAATATGATTTAAATATTTTTAAAAATAAAAAAATTAAAGTATTAGATGTTGCTTGTGGTACAGGAGTTTTTTGGAAACAAAACTTTGAAAAAATTAAAAACTTTGACATAGATTTAACGATGACTGACTTTGCCGATTCAATGTTAGAGAAATCTAAAGAAAATCTAAAAAACTACTCGTTTGATATAAATTATGAAATCGCAGATATTGAAAAATTAGATGTTTATTTTGGAAAATTTGATTTAGTATTTTGTCATAATGCTGTCTATCATGCTGAAAATAAAGATTTAGCTTTAAGCAACTTGTCAAAATGTCTAAATGACAAAAAAGATTCTTTTGTAAGTATAACAACAAATAGTGAAAAACATATGTTGAATGTTTATGAGATAGGAAGAAAGCTTGACCCTAATTTTCCTACAGATAGGATAATAGATACATTTACAGAAGAAATAGCTGATACAATGTTAGAGAAACATTTTTTAGTTGAAAAAAAACTAGAATTGGAAAAATTGAAAGTTACAGATTTAGAAATTTTAATGAATTATGTAGCCTCAGGTGTTGAACCAAGAAATATTAAATTAAAAGATAATTTTTATGATGAATATTCTAAAATTGCCAAAGATGATATAGATAAAAATGGTTATTTTGAAATCATAAAGCGATCACCCCTTTATATTTGTAAAAAAACTAATTAATAGTTAAGTTAAAATAATGGTTATTTGGATTACTGGAATATCTGGTACGGGTAAATCTACGTTAGGTAAAAAACTATTTGTTGAAATTAAAAAAAAATTTCCAGCTACAATTTTTTTTGATGGAGATCAGTTTCGTGAAATATTTCAAAATGATATTAATTACACGCTTAAAGATAGAGATATAAATGCAATAAGATTAACAAGACTTGTTAGAAATATATCTAAGCAAAAAGTAAATATAATCGTTTCAGCCAATATAACTAACATTAAATTTAGAAAATGGATGAAAAAAAATGTTAAAGACTATTATGAGATTTATATTTCAGCAACTCTTAAAAGTTTATTAAATAGAGATTATAAAAAACTCTACAGTAAAGCTGTAAAAAAAAAAATTAAGAATGTAGTAGGTGTTGACTTGCCATTTATAGAGCCAAAGAATTCAGATTTATATTTAGAAAATAACAAAAGTAAAAAATTTTTTTTAAAAAATGTTAAACTTATAATCAAGGATATAATAAATAAAAAAAAGTTGTTTTTTTAAGTTAATACTTGATCTTTTAAGTATTTTTCTGCAACAATTTTATCATTTACATTATCAATCTCAAACCAATATCTAGAAGTTTAAAAAAAGCATAGATTTTCTTTTCATCTCTGAATTTTATTAGCAATTTCTATAAATGAATATTAAAGTTTGACATATCCGTTTTTTTAATCATAGTTTTAGTTTATTTACTATATTTAATTAAAAAATGAAAAAAATTAAAAATTTAATAAAAAAGATACTTAGTAAATATGGTTTCAATAGAGGTAAAATAACCACATTAAAATATGAACCCATTTATTTATTACTTTTTGGTTTACAAAGTAATAATACTAAAATTATTCAAATAGGTGCCAATGATGGAATGGATCTTTTAAATAAATTTAATAACGATTATAAGGATAAAATTTTATATTTAGGGATAGAACCTCAACAAATACCATTTAATCAATTAAAAAATAATTATAAAGGATTTAAAAATTTTAAATTTATACAAGGGTGCGTAGGAAAAAGAGGTAGTAGTGAATTTTATTATCTTAATAGCAATTATGAAGAATATTGTAAAAAAAACAATTTAAAATTTGGTAATGGTGTTAACTCATTAGTGAAAGATAATCTTTCACGTAGATTAATTAGAAACAATTTGAATCCTGATACTTATATAAGTAAATTTAATACAGAAGTATTTCCTTTGTCTGATTTAATCAAAAATAATGGCCTTGACTTAGATGATTTTAAAGATATTGATTTGTTGCAAGTGGACGCCGAGGGTTACGATGATGAAATTATATATAATTCTCAAATTGATTTTTTTAAACCAAAGTATATTAACTTTGAATATAAAAATTTGACTAAAGAAAAATTTGAAAACTTAATTCAATTTTTAAATAAAAATTCATATGAATGTTTAATCTACAAACATAATGATTGCTTAGCAGCACGCAAAAATTAATTTTGTAAAATTAAATAATTAGTAGCAAGAGTCGTATATGAAAAAAAATTTCTTTGACATAAGTCATAATTTTATTTTTTTTCTAGTATTTAATATATAAATGACAAAAATAATTTTGAATACGTTGAATTAACGTCTTTAATATACAATGATTTGTCATGGGGACCTCTGTACAGAAAAAAAGATGGAAGTATTATAAAAAATACTGATAACCAAGCATCAAAATACATTTTAGAGTCTTTAGATATAATGAAAATTAGTAAAGATGACCTAAAATCAAAAAAAATTTTTAATATAGGCACAGGAAGAGAAAGCAGATTTTTTGCAGAAAACGGCGGGATTGTAACTCACTTAGATATTACACCTGATTCAGTTAAGGAACTAAATGACTGGGCAAAAAAAAATGACTTTAAAGTATCAAGTTCATGTAGCGATATTGCAGAGGTGGAAATTGAAAAAAATCATTACGATATAATTTTTTTATCAGGGATCTATCAGCATATAAAAATACCTGCTTATTCACTTATTAAATTCATTAATGCATTAAAACCAGGTGGCTTAATGTATATGGGGTTTTATAGAAGTGGTGAGTTTAAATATTTTGTAGTTGATGCCATAAGATATTTAGTAGAAAAAAATATGATGTCTAGAATTCGAGACTTGAACTCAATTTTGTTTACCCTAGGTGAATTAAACCATTATCAATCTTCAAGAGTTATGGATGATTTTTTTGTACCAAGAAAACATAATTTTCATCCAAAAGATATAATTCAAGACATTGAAACTCTTGGAGGCTCTGTATATTATTTTGATGGTGATTTAAGAGATTATAATCATGAAGGAAAAGATTATTTTTCTATTGGTGGAGATAGAATTTATATAACAAAAAAAAATCAAACAAATATTAAACTTGAAGATGTTAAAAATAAGCTGATTACTATCAAAGGAAGAGACCAGCTATTTGAAGTAGATTACAAAGATAAGATTATTTTAGAAAACATTGAGCTGATTAAAAAAATTAAAATGCTTTTTAAAACAGGATTTATATCCAGTGAAAATATCATAGCTTTAAGCTTAGGTTTGTATCAATTTACAAGACCTTTTAATTTTGAGCAATCTTATTATATGCAGCTCTCAATGGAAGGTAGGCATAAGACAATTAACAAATTTTTACAAAATTTTTTACACAATTTTGGTCTTAATTAACAAAAAAAATTTTGGTTAAATCAATCAAATTTATTTTTTTTATCTTTTTGAAACTATTATAGTTTCTAGTTAAAAAATTAATAATATTAGGAGTATTGAATTACCATTAAAAGTGTAAAAAATTTAAATCTATATTTAGATAAAAACAAAAGTAAAAAATTTGTTTTCCAAAATGTTAAATTTATAATTCAGGATATAAAAGATAAAAAAAAGTTGTTTTTTAAAATTAACAATTATTTTCTTAAGTACTTTTCTGCAACAATTTTATCATTAACATTATCAATCTCATACCAATATCTAGAGGTTTTAAAATAGCTGAGAGAAATGATTTTGTATTTTAGAGCACAATTTAAAAAAGATGTCATATCAATTTTTGTATCGTTTAATTTTTTAAAAAATTTATAAAGTTTTATAAAATCTTGGTATTTAAGTTTTATTAAACCCATAAATTGTAATTTTGGCCTTTTATCACAAATTTTATTACCAATAGATAAAATTTTATTTTTATTTATTAATAAATCTTCAGCATCGTCATTAATTTTTTTTTCATTCATTCGTTTTTTCCAAAGAGTAAGCCAATTTTTATTTAATGGAATATGTGATTTTTTAATTTTTATCATTTTAGTAATAATTCTGTGATCAAAAATTATATCACTATAAGAAATTATTAAATCTTGTTTAATATATTTTTTGGCACAAAATAACGAATACACCATATTTGTTGATTTATATTTTTTATTTTTAATTTTTTTTAATTCTGGAAATTTTTTATTAATTAATCCAGATTTATATCCAGTTAAAATAATAGTTTGATTAAATTTTATAAAATTTTTCGAGATATAATCAATTATTGGCTTTTTCCTTACTTTTATTAAACATTTAGGAATTTTTTTTGTAAGTTTCTTAAGTCTTGATCCTCTTCCTGAGGCTAATACAATTAGTTGCATAATTTAATAATTGAATAAAAAGTTCTAAAAAATTTAATTTGCTCTACAACTTTACTATTCTCCCTTTCTGGATGCCAAATTATTGCACCAATTTTTTTATTTTTTACTTTAAAACATTCTATACTATTATCTTTAGCAAGGACTAGGTTCTCGATATATTTTTTTTTTTTAAGTTTAATTTTAAAATTATGAAATGATTTAATAAAATTAAATTTAATTTTAATAGTAGATAGATTTACTATCTTATGTGATCCAACATGCTCTGTATCTTTGACTAAATCTAATTTATACTTTGTTGCTATAAACTGTCCACCATGACAAATTCCAATAATTGGAGTTCGACTAAGGGTTGCTTTTCTAAAAAAAAATATGTCTAATTTGTTTCTCAGTTTATCTTTTTGGGTCTTTGAGTATTTGGGCACTGTATTACCGCCACTTAAAATAATTAAATGATATTTTTTTTTAATCTCACAATTATATGCGATATCTATATTACAATTTTTAAAGCATTTTTTTAAAAAAATTATAAGATTTGTTTCAACCGAAAATTCCATTTGATTTGGGTAAGGTTCTTTTATTTTGGGTATAATGAGAATATTCATTTTTCTACGCTAATTTTTTTTCCTTCAGGATCAAGATAAATTTTTTTAGAATTAACAATATTATTAAAACTAATTGAACCAACACCTATTGCAGCTGGAATATTTAATTCAGAACATCTAATTGACATGTGCGAGTTTGCTCCTCCATATTCAGTTATTAATCCTGATATTTTGTGATCAAAAATAAAGTCATATCCTGGGTCTGCACCTCTTATACAAATAATTTTATTATTAAGACTTTTAAAATTATCATTATTTAAAAAATATATTTCACCTTCAACCGCTTTACTTCCAAAAAAATTTGGTTTGCCAGCTGTTTCTGTAAAATAAAATACATCACTTGGCTTCTTGATAACTTGGGGTAGCTCCACGTATTGATTGAATTTATAATCATCAATATTTTCTTTAATATTTTTATTTAATATTTCTTTTAAGTTTTTGTTGTTTAGATTGTAATAAAGTTCTTTGATAATTTTAATATTTAAGTGGCTTAATTTGGATATACTTATTTTATTTCTTGTCGATAAGTATTTAATTTCATTAAATATGTAGTCTATACTTTTTGTAAAAATAAATTTCGAATACTCTCTATATTGGATACCTTTTCTCAAGTAATCTAAAAATGTATTTAATGTTAGTTTTTTATCTAAAGTTTTTATAAATTTTTCTAATTTTTTTTTGCTTTTATTTGAAAGTTTAAATTTTGATATTTTAAATTTTTTTGTCTCATCGTGTTTATTTTTTCCAAACAAAGATTCATAATTTTCTTTATAATTTTTGCTAGAAATATCATATGTGCTTGGTCTTAAGTGACCATATTTTTCACAAAATTTTTTTCTAGAAAGACTTTTATTTTTAATAATCTCAGAGGTTATACTTTTAAGATTTTGAAAAAAAAGTTCCTTTTCATGTTTTTCAATAATTTTTTTATTGGTCATAGAATTTAGAAGCTCTACAGCTATAAAGCCTGATCTTGCTAACCCTGCAAATGGCTCAGTACCATATCTTTTGCAGTCTTCTATATACCAATAGATTTTATCTATAGAATATATTTTTGATTTTTTTACATGATTTTGTTTTTTTTTTAAAATTTCAATTTTTCTAATTTCATCATTAATTTTTGAAATTGAATTTAGAGTAATTTTTTTTAATTCAGTTTTTAATTTTTGTTTTTCTTCTTTATTTAAAATTTTATTTTTAATTTCATTTAATTTATCTTCCGTCTCTGCATTGTAACATGTAAAAAGTATTTCAAATTCTATCTTATCATGAAAATTGTGATTATTTTTAAATATATTAAGATAATAATTTACAAGCTTTTCTTTTGTTTTATCTTTAAGATTTTTTGGAAGCCATGAATTAAAATCTACTCTAATATCTATAAATGGTGTCCCTAGAAAATTTGACATTAAATGATTTGAGGTTAAATCGTTAAAACCATATTTTTCTCTATTTTTTGCCCAAATAAAATCAGTAATAAGTTCTTGATATAAAGAGAAAGCTAAAGCTTTTGGTTTAATGCCAATCATTTCAGCTGGATTCCAATCAGGCATTACTCCAAAATAAGATGTATCACCAAACAAATTGTGACTTTTTTTCTTTAGTTTAATTATTTTATTTTTTAATTTGATTAAGGAGCTTTCAAAATTTTTTTGATCAAATAAAATTTTTTTTTTGATAATAATTGGTCTTACTTGAAATAGGTATACTTTATTTTTTTTTAAACCAAATTCGATATCAAGGTAATTATTATTAAATTTTTTTTCAAGTTCTTTTGCAAGTTTAATTACTTTCTTAAATTTATTGCTTCCGATTTTACTATATTTAAATTGAAAATAATTTTTAGTATTTGCTTTACCACTTGTTGCTGCCGTTGTATCCGTACCTTCAAAATAATTAATAACATAATAAGGCGACTGATTACTTAAATTGCATGTAGTTATAACTCCTGATAAATCACAATCAGAAATCATCTCTTGTACAAAGAAAATTGAATTTTTTTTATTTTTTCTATAAGAATTTATTACTTTATCTATTGCTATTTCTAGTGTGTCTTCATTATTTTGTACTAATGGAACACTTACAAATCGACCAGCATTAGATTTAATGTTTGTGTCCTCTTCTGAGGAACTAGATCTTACAATTAGAATTTTATTTTTACTAAAATTTTTTACTATCTTTTTTAGAATATTTTTACGATTAATTAAATAATCTTTCGTATTAATAATTAAAAATTTAGGTATGAAAGCATTTTTACATTTGATTTTTCTTAGAGTATTTGCTTTGTTATAAAACTTCATTTGAGAATGTAATTTATTTTTATATTATACGTTATTTTATAAGATTTTGGATTAATATGTATTCTAAAATACAATTTAAAATGACTAGTTTTAATTTTTTTATTTCGTTTATTGATTAAATAAAAGAAAAGATTTAAGAGTATTTATCATTATGACCATTAAAATAAAATGTTAAAAAATTCATCATTATTAATTACTGGGGGCACAGGGTCTTTCGGGCATGCTTTTGTAAATTTAACGCTTAAAAAATATAAACCTAGACGATTAATTATTCTTTCCCGAGATGAAATGAAACAATGGGAGATGGCAGAGCTATACAAGGGTGATAATAGAGTACGTTTTTTTATTGGCGATGTCCGTGAAAAAGATCGTCTTTATCGTGCTTTAGAAGGTGTTGACTATGTTGTTCATGCCGCGGCCACTAAAATTGTTCCAACATCAGAGTATAATCCTTTTGAATGTATAAAAACTAATATAATTGGTGCAATGAATTTAATTGATGCATCTATTGATCAGGGTGTAAAAAAGGTAGTAGCACTTTCCACAGATAAAGCTAGTAGTCCTGTAAACTTATATGGAGCATCTAAACTTGCATCAGACAAACTATTTGTATCAAGCAATAGTTCTTACTCAACCAAACATAAGACCTCTTTTTCGGTTGTGCGATATGGAAACGTGATGGGATCACGTGGATCGATAATTCCTTTCTTTATGTCAATTAAAGATAAAGGTATTTTGCCTATAACTGATTTAAATATGACGCGTTTTATGATAACTCTTGAACAAGGTGTAGAATTAGTTTGGCATGCTTTCAATGATATGGAAGGTGGAGAAATTTACGTAAAAAAAATCCCTTCTATAAAAGTTACAGACATTGCAAGCGTAATTGCGCCTAAGGCCAAACATGATATCATCGGTATTCGTCCAGGAGAAAAACTTCATGAACAAATGATTGGTGTTGAAGATTCTTACTCTACTTATGAGTATCCTAGTTATTACAAAATTCTTCCACAAATAAATGATTGGTTAAAGGATACAAAACGAATTAAAAATGGAAAAAAAGTTTTGAAAAATTTCGTATATAGAAGCGATACAAATAAAAATTGGATGACCAAAAAAGATCTAAAGAATTGGATTGATACAAATCATGATTATATAGGCAAAATTTAGATTATGATACCTTATGGGCGTCAAGAAATTACAAATGAGGATATTGAAGAAGTAAAAAAAGTTCTAAAGTCAGATTTTTTAACACAAGGTCCAATAGTTACAAAATTTGAAAAATCAGTTGCTAATTATTGTAATGCTTCTTACGGTGTAGCTATGAATAGCGCTACAAGCGCTTTGCATATTGCCTGTCTTGCATTAGGTCTTTCGTCCGGAGATTGGCTATGGACATCACCTAACACTTTTGTTGCCAGTGCTAATTGCGGACTTTATTGTGGAGCTAATATTGATTTCGTTGATATTAATCCAAAAACTTACAATATGAGTGTAGATGAATTAGCAAAAAAATTAGAGATAGCAAAAAAAAATAATAAATTACCTAAAATTGTAATTCCAGTGCATTTTGCGGGCCAGCCTTGTGATATGAAAGCTATTCATGACTTGTCATTAAACTATAATTTTAAGATTATTGAGGATGCATCACATGCAATAGGAGCATCTTATAATAAAATTAAAATTGGATCTTGTTGTTATAGCGATATTACAGTTTTTAGTTTTCATCCAGTTAAGATTATAACTACAGGTGAAGGGGGTATGGCGCTCACAAATGATAAAAAAATTGCAGAACGCCTGAGACAGCTAAGTGCACACGGCATCACTAGAGATAAATCATCGATGAGCATTAGACCAATAAATGAAATTTGGAATTATCAACAAACCCAGTTGGGTTTTAATTATAGGTTGAATGAAATTCAAGCAGCTCTTGGATTAAGTCAAATGAAACGTTTGGATAAATATGTTAGTCGTAGACATGAAATTGCTAAGTATTATGACTCACAATTCTCTGATCTACCTCTTGTAACTCCTTGGCAATTACCTCAAGCATTTTCTAGTTACCATTTATATCCGATATGTATTAAAGAGAATATAAATCAAAATCTGCAGAAACAAATTTATGATATATTGCATAAAAATGGTATTGCAGCAAATTTACATTATATTCCAGTTCATCGTCACCCTTACTTTGAAAGTTTAGGATTTAAGGAAGGTGATTTTAAAGAGTCAGAAAAATTTCATAAAAAAGTGATTAGTTTACCAATGTTCCCATTGCTAAAGGATAGCGAATGCAAGAAAGTTGTGAAGGTTATTAAAAAGATATTTAAAAAATATGAAAGTCAATAAATTAAGTTTGGGAAGTGTACAATGGGGAAGTTTGTATGGGATTTCAAATCGGAACGGCCAAACTAATGCTAATGAAGTTTCTAGAATTTTAACCATGGCTCGCTCTGAGGGGATACGTTTAGTTGATACAGCTTCTAGCTATGGTAATGCAGAAAGAGTGTTAGGAAACAATGATCTAAGTTTTTTTTCTATAGTCACAAAAATACCCAAGTTTAAAAAAAATATTATTACAAAATTAGATGTAGTAAAATCTATTAATACTTTTGAGAAATCTTTACGAAGATTAAACCAAAAATCTTGCTATGGTATTTTGTTACATAATAAGGATGATGTTTTTAAAAATGGCAGTAAATACTTGATTCAAGCTTTGAATGAAATAAAATTAAGAGGCTTAGTAAAAAAAATAGGTGTATCTATTTATGATTCTAAAAAAATTGAAAAGGTAGTAGAAGAACTAAAGCCAGATATAGTCCAGTTACCACTAAATGTCTTAGATCAACGTGTTATTCAAGATGGAACTTTGGAATATCTTAAAAGTGAGAATATTGAAATTCATGCTCGGTCAATATTTTTACAAGGTTTATTACTGATGCCTTTAAAAAAAATTCCTACTTATTTTAATTCTTGGATTGATATTATTTATGAATGGAGAAAAGTTTGTAAAGAAAAAGATTTGAGTTTAATGGAGGCAGCCTTAAATTTTGTTATAAATCAAAATAAAATTGACTATTGTTTGGTAGGAGTAGAAAATTTGTCTCAATTAAAACAATGTATATTGGCCTCAAAATCTAAAAAAAAAATAAACGTATCTTCACTGGCTTGTGAAGATTTAAATTTGATAAATCCTTTAAACTGGAAAATAAATTGAACAAAGAAATTCGACTTGGCATAATTGGCTGCTCTGATGGAAATGGTCATCCTTATTCATGGTCTGCTATTTTTAATGGGTATAATCAAAAAATAATGAAGAATTGTGGATATCCAACCATTTTTGATTATTTAAAAAAACAAAAATTTCCAGACATTCAAATTAAAGAGGGAAAGGTAACTCATGTCTGGACACAAGATAAAAATCTTTCCAATCATATTGCTTCATCAACTTTTATTGATAATGTTGTAGACGATTATCATGAATTAATTGATAAAGTTGATGCAATTCTTTTAGCTAGAGATGATGCCGAAAACCATTTCAAAATTGCAAAACCTTTCCTTGAAGCGGGTATGCCAATCTATATCGATAAGCCATTTGCATTAACAGTATTTGATGCAAAAGAATTAATAAAGTTACAACGTTATAAAGGGCAAATTTTTTCCTGTTCAGCAATGAGATATTCTGCAGAATTAAAATTAAGTGATGAGCAAAAAAATATTGTTGGTGAAATTTGCTCAATTCACGGATTTGTTTCTAAGAGTTGGGATAAATATGCGGTGCACATAATTGAACCAATTCTTCAATTAATTCCTAGAAGAGGGAAAATATTAGAACATAAAATTTGGCGACATGATGATAAAGTTTTATTATTAGTAAATTTTAAAACGGGTGAAGAAATACATATACAAACATGTGGTAACTCAATTTCACCAATTAGTCTTAGAATAATTGGAACCAAAGGATGGGTTGACTTAGTATTTACTGATACTTTTAATACTTTTCGCTGCGCACTTTTAGATTTTATTAAAGGAATAATTAATAAAGATGAACGAATACCTTCAAATGAAATCATAGAGGTTGTTAAATTTATTGAATTAGGAAGGTCAAAATAGATGAGTAGAACAATTATAATTACTGGAGCTACAGGTAAGTTTGGTAAAATACTAGTTAGAAATTTTTTAATTCATGGAGATGTGGTTATTGCCATAGGTAGATCCAATAAAAAGTTAAATGAACTTAAAACTTTAACAAATAAAAAATATAACAAACTTTTTGTTATCAATGTTGATTTAATGAAAGAGGGAGCAATTTCGAGAATAATCAAATTGATAAAAAAACTTAACTTAAAACCAGACTCTCTAATTAATAATGCAAGAAATTTAGATTACCTTCAATTAGATCAAAAAAATAAAACTAGTTCAAAAAATTTTTTAAATGAATTTAAGTTAGGAGTTGTAATTCCATATCAACTTGTGATGGCAATGACAAAATCTTTTTTAGGGAAATTTAAAAATGTAGTTAATATAGGTTCAATTTATGGTACCGTAGCACCAAATAAAAAACTTTATAAAAATTTAGATGCGGAATCATCAATTCAATATGGGGTTACAAAATCAGCTCTAGAACACTTAACAAAAGAATTAGCTGTTAGATTAGCAAAAAATTCAGTGAGAGTAAATTGTGCGGCATTCGGAGGTGTTGAGGGTCGAGTAAATAAAACATTTAAAAAGCGTTACGCAGACTTATGCCCTTCTGGTAGAATGTTATCTGAGGATGAAATTTTTGGTCCAATTGATATGTTGATATCAGAAAAAACCTCAGGTGTAACAGGCCATATTCTGATGATTGATGGTGGTTGGACAATATGGTAACTAAAAATATTGCAATTATCCTCGCTCGAGGTGGTTCAAAAAGACTGCCAAAAAAAAATATTATAAAATTTGGTAAAAAACCAATGATTGCATGGTCAATTAAAGCTGCCATTGATTCTGGTAAATTTCATAGAGTTTTGGTTTCAACAGATGATAAAAGAATAGCAAAAATTGCAAAAAAATATAAAGCAGAGGTTCCGTTTTTACGTCTAAAAGCTTTAGATGATTTCAGTACATCTAGTATGGCCACTTATTATGCACTTCTCCAAGCAGAAAAATTTTGGGGTGAAAAATATGATGCAGTGGCACAATTGATGGCAAATTGTCCTTTAAGAACTGCAGAAGATATCAAGAAATCTATGTTGATTTTCAATAAAAGTAAAAAACCATCTCAAATAAGCTGTTTTCGCTTTGGATGGATGAATCCTTGGTGGGCATCTATAATCAGTAAAAAAGGTTATCCCTCACGTATTTTTCCAAATTTAACTCAAAAACGATCTCAAGATTTACCAGATTTATACTGTCCTTCTGGTGCATTATGGATAGCAAAGCGTAAAAATTTTCTTAAACAAAAGAATTTTTATATGCCAGGACATAGATATCAAGAGATTAGTTGGATATCAGCATTAGATATTGATGATAAAGATGATTTTTTAATGGCAGAAATTTGCCTTAAATTAAAAAATAGAAAATCTTATATAAAAAAATAATTTATTTTAAGTGAATTATAATTTAAAAAAAAAAATTGTCTGCTTCAGAGTAGACTCATCGCTTCAAATTGGTTCTGGTCATATTGAACGATGTATAACACTTTCTAAACAATTGATTAAAAAAGGCGTGAAAATTCATTTTATTTGCAGAAATCATGTTGGGCATATGGAAAAAAGGATTAAACAAGAAGGCTTTGATGTGACTGTTCTTCCAATAAAAAAGTCTTTTTCAAATAAATTAAATATTAATTATAAAAATAAGTACGAATCTTGGCTTGGTGAAAATTGGGATGTTGATGCAAAGGAAACAAGTGAAATAATTTTTAAAAAAAAACCTCAATGGTTAATTATAGACCACTATGCAATTGATGTTAAATGGGAAAATCTGATTAAATCATTAACTGGAGTTAAAATAATGGTAATAGATGGTTTGGCAAATAGACAACATAATTGTGAAATTATTTTAGATCATACATATTCTCAAAATACACACTTAAGGTGGAAAAGTCTTTTACCATCACATTGTAAGTTATTATCTGGACCTAAACATGCATTATTACGTCAAGAATTTATCAGTGAAAAAAAAAAATTATCAAAAAAAACAGGAAAAATTAAAAGAATATTAATTTCTTTTGGTGGGTATGACAGAATAAATGCAACAAAAAAAACTTTAGATGCTATAATTTCCCTGAACAGAAGTGATATTGTTGTTGATGTAGTTGTTGGTAGTCATTTTCCCTACATCTCTCAAATACAAAAATTATGTAATGAATTTTCATATATTAAATTGCACATACAACCATTAAGAATTGCAAAATTAATGTCATTAGCAGATTTATCAATAGGTGCTGGCGGTACGATGGTTTGGGAAAGATGTTACTTAGGACTACCAACATTGTTGATTTCTATTGCTGACAATCAGAAAAGACAAGCTGCGGCTGTCCATTCTTATGGTGCGATAATTGATCTTGGTTTTTATAAAAAAAATATTGACAAAGTAATTATTAGAGAACTTAATAAGTTATTGAGTGATAAAAAAAAAATTCTTTCAATGAACCGCAAATGTTTGAATCTTATGAAAATTTCTAATTTAAATTTTCAAAATAATCCGACAAAGTTTTTGTGCAGTATGCTTTTTAATAATTATAAAAATAAATAGTTTGAATTCTTATAAATATGATAAAAAAAAGCTGATTGAAACACCAAGGCTTTTCTTGCGTCCAATAACTGCAACAGATGCAAAATTACTAGTAGCATGGAAAAATCTTTTAACTTTAGAAAGTCATGAAGTGTTTTTAAGTAGAGAAAAAATAAATATTAAACAGCATCAAACCTGGTTCAAAAATAGAGCAAAGAGTCGTATTGACTATATTTTTTGTGAAAAATTTAGAGGAACCCCAATTGGGACAGTGCATTTTAAAAATATTAATAAAGCCTTAGGTATTGCAGAGGCAGGAAAAATGATTGGCGACTCATCATTCAGAAAAATGGGCTTTGCAAAAGAAGCTTTTGCTGTTTGGCTCAAATATGGCTTTGAAATTATTGATTTAAATAAAATTTATATTTTTACAGATATTAATAATGTAACTAACATTAATCTAAATTTAAAACTTGGCTTTAAGTTTATAAAAAGAAAAAAAAATATTGAACTACCGAAAAAAAATTTTGTTACAATGGAAATATCAAAAAAAGCAATCTGTAAACTTAATAAAATTTTGAATATATAAATAAATTCACTTTTAAAATTTAATTAAAAAAAAATCTTTAATTTATAAATTCAAAAAAAATTAGATTTATTGTATATTAAATAAATTATGATAGAAAATTATGTGTAAATGAAAGAATCTATCAATACCGATAAAAAAAATTCAACATTCATTATAGCTGAGATGTCAGCAAATCATAATAATGATTTTAATCTAGCTGTAAAAACTATTGAGTCAATAGCAGAAGTTGGGGCTGACGCAGTGAAGGTTCAGACTTATAAGCCAGATAGTTTAACTTTAAATATGGACACAGGTTATTTTGCACCACGTTTAGAAGGATTGTGGAAAGGTTATACGCCGTGGAAACTTTATAAAGAGGCTTCAATGCCATATGAGTGGCAATCTAAACTAAAAAAAATAGCTGAAGCGAAAGGTTTAATTTTTTTTTCTACACCATTTGATATAGAGGCTGTAGATTTCTTAGAAACTTTAAATGTTTCAATGTATAAAGTAGCTTCATTGGAAATTGTGGATATCCCTCTTATAAGATATTGTGCAAGCAAAAATAAGCCTATTATTCTTTCTAATGGTGTGGCTGAAATTAAAGATATAGAGTTAGCAATTTCAACTTGTCGTGAAGTTGGAAATGATGATATTACTTTATTAAAATGTACATCAGATTATCCTGCTTCTGTTAGTGATGCTAATTTAATAACAATTCCAGAAATGAAAAATAGGTTTGGAGTAAAAATTGGAGTATCAGATCATACATTAGATAGTATTGTTCCAATCGTAGCAACCTCATTAGGAGCTACAGTTGTTGAAAAACATTTTATTTTGGATAGAGAGTTAGGAGGACCTGACTCTGCATTTAGCATGGAGCCAGAAGAGTTTCGTAAGATGGTAAATGATATCAGAGATGTTGAGGCAAGTCTTGGCAAAGTTTATTATAGTGTCTCAGAAAAAGATATGTGTCGACGTCGTTCATTATTTATTTGTCAGGATATTAAAAAAGGTGAAAAATTAACTAACAAAAATATAAAATCTATTAGACCTGGTTATGGTTTACATCCAAAATACTATTATGATATTTTGGGCAAAACTATAAAACAAGATGTCAAAAAAGGTACCCCACTTTCTTGGGAAATAATATCAGAGATATAATTAATTTTGAAATATTTTTTATATCATAAAAGACTCTGTAAAATAAAAACCAGACTCCGAACCTCTTAATTTGGCTAATGACCTTAATACCTCAGGTGACCATGGATGAGTATCTGTCCTTGCCTCCTCCTCAAATGTTTACATTGCTTTTATCTTCGCCGATAAATCATTATTTGAGATATTGACATAAAAGTTTGGTTCCCATTGAGTAGGTTTCAGATAACCTGTACTGCTTGGTATTTCGCCACAAAAAATAGGAATGTGAGAATTAATTGAAGGTCTAGATGCAACTACAGAAGCCACATGACAATATTGATGATCTATATTGGTACAAAATCTATGATGAGTAAAAATTGCATCAGATCTTATTTTATTAATTATTTTAGAACTGACTTTTTACTCCAATGTGGAAAAAGAATGTATTTGGCTTAATTGATTTTAGATAAGAAAGTGATAATTTTTTGGGATTGCTTATTAAAAACCAATTTTTACTTTTTTTATATCTTGATTTTTTAAATTGTTTGATGTTCCAATTTTTATTGTAGCAATAATATATTTATCCATAATTTAATAATATTTTTTTTGATCAATATCTTTATAAATTATATACCCATCTTTTCCAAAATTTTTAATTTTAATTTTTTTATCTATTTTTAAGTTTTTGAAAATTTGTTCTATTTCATCTCTTTTTATTCCACCTGGCATTTTCAACGAATAACTAAATCGAGACTCAATCTTTGGTTTTGTTTTAAAGATTATCTGATTAACTCTCATTAGAAAAAATTTAAGATTATCTTTTATTAGAAAATAAGAACCAAAAAAATTTACTTTAAAATTAAAAACTCTAAAATTTACAGGTTTCATTTTAATCTTTTTTATATTTTGCATAATTATTTTTGATGAAGTTTTTTTTGTAATATAAAATCTATCTTTGATTTTTTTTTTATATTTTAATTTTTCATAATTATAATTTTCATTTAAATATTTTAACAGAAAATCATAATTAGATGTTTGAGGAGCACATTTATTTGCAAAATTTCGAAATGTTACATTATTCTTTAAATTGTAAGAAATTGCTTTTTTACCCATGATTATAGATTGTATTCCAGCAGTAGACTCACTAAAGATAACACAATTTGAAGCAGCTATATATGCTGTTAAATCATACTTATTGTCAATTAAAACGTTAGAGTATTTTTTTTCTTTAAATTTTTTTTTCCAATCTAAAACATTTTCTGTTGGATGTGGTTTAATTAAAATTTTATATTTTGGGAAGTCTTTCGTTAATTTTTTTATGAGATTTACAAATGCTAAAAAATTTTTGTGACTGTCTTTTCTTGCTTTAATTCTTTTTTTAAGATAGCCGTAAGTTAATTTATTATTATTTCTCTTCATTTTTTTTTCATTTGAGATTTCTTTTTGTAGCCAACTATAAGAACTTATAAAAGTACTTGGTATAAAAAAAAATGGAGAGTATTTTTTTAAATGTAAAATTTCATCCTTAAAAATTTTTGAATAAATTTCTTTTCTCCAAATATCAAATCTTGGAGAACCAGTTTTGATTATTTTATTAGTATGATTTTTATATTTTTTGTTCCATCCTTTGTAATCAAAATTTCCCCAAGTAAATATTTTATTTACTAGTGATACATTTTTTAAATTACTTCTGTAATTTAAGTAAGATTGAAAAGAGGATGTATTGCTTTGAGTAGCACCACCTTCCTCATCTAATGATATGTATGCATTACCCTTATTTTTGATTCTTAATATATGATTTGTGTCATTATAATTTATAGATTTATAAAAGTATATTCCTTCTCCAAGCAAAGAAGTTGCTCTTATTGACGATTTTTTATCACCAATAAAATAAACAAAATTTTCATTAATATTTTCTGAAATGAAAAGTAATTTGCTAGTAAGTTCTCGAGCTTTTATTTCGATTGGAATATAAATTAATTTCATAAATATTAATGGCTTCTAATAAAATTTACACTGTCTTATGTTAAGTTATTTTAAATAACATTAATTAATATATTTATTAATAAATTTAATATTTATCTATAATGTACTCTTAACTAATGAGTTTAAATTGATTATCCTTTATTTCATAACATTTATCGAAGTATTTTGATAATGATTGGTTATGAGAAGTGACTATCATTGTTTTATCTGTAAATGTCTTAATCATATTTTTTATAATTTCAATCTCACTTGAAATATCGATTTCATTTGTAGGCTCATCAAGAATTAATATTTCAGAATTTTTATAAAGAAGACGAGATAAAGCAATTCTTTGTCTTTGACCTCCAGATAAATTTGAACCGTTTTCCTTTATTTGTAAATTTAAATTTAAAACTTGATCAGAAAATAATTTGTTTAATTGAGTTAAATTGGCAACACTCTCAATTAATTCTTTGTTTATGTTTTTTTCATCATTTTCAAAAGTAATATTAAATAGAAGACTTTCATTAAGAACAAAACTTTCCTGAGATAGATAACCTATCATATTTTTAATTTTGTTTGGATATCGTGAAATATCTATATCATCATACATGATTTTTCCCTCATCAACTTTTATCAAGCCAGCCAAAATATCTAAAAAAGTACTTTTGCCCATGCCACTTGGTGAAATAAGCAGGATTTTTTCTGATTTATTAATAATTAAATTTGCATCCTTAAATATAATTCCACTATCTGCATGATTATATGAAATATTATTACATTCTATTTTATTCATTAGTTTTATTTTTAAATTAACATCTTTATTATCTATTTTTTCAAAATTTTTATAACCAGGAATTATTTCATCGTATAACAAATCAATAGATGGACTTGCATTTCTTATTTGATTTAAACTTTGAATAATTTTTGTACTAGCTGGATAAAATCTTAAAGCTATAACAAAATAAAAACCAATATTAGCTACTACTAAATTTAAATCTTGATTAGAATTTAAAATATAAAATAAATATGAAACCAATATAGTAATTATTGAGATTTCAATCATGACTTTTGGAGTTAAGTTAAAAGCAGAATATTTTGTAGATAAATTAAATATTTTTTTTTCATTTTTTCTAAAATTATTTAAAAAATAATCTTGTTTGTTAAAAAGAGATATATCTTTTATAAATTTTAGACTTTCATTTAAAAAAAGGCTTGATATTTTTGATATTTCTAGTCTTTTTTGGGCCCACCTGTATGATAATATTTTTGTTAAAAAATAGTATATAGAAAAAAATAAAAAAAATATTAATATCGAATATCCTGCTAACTTATAATTATTAATCAACATAACCACTAACAGACCAATAATCATTAAGCTCTCAACAATAATCAACATCCATCCAGTTAGATACTTAGCAAATCTTGATGTCTCAGTTTTTACGTTTCTTATTTTTACTCCAGCATTAATTCTATTAATTGAAAGCAAATCATCTGTAAGATATCTTTTCAAAAGAGAATTTTGAAGGTAATGATGAATTGAATTTACAAAACTTGCTTGCCACCAACCAAAAAATATTATGAACAAGTTTTTTAAAAAAAATATGGTAAAAAATAATAAAAGAATTATTTTTATACTTTCTAAATTTGTTAAATTTGGAAAGTACTGTTGAATTATTTCTAATAAAAAATTATTTTGACTGAGCAGAGAATGCAGAAGTGGCAGAACTAGACTGATTCCCAAAGCTTCAATTCCAACTGAAAATAAATTTAATATAAAAAATATTAATAGTTTTGTTTTTTGATTAGTGTTTAAAATTTTTAAAAATTTTAGCATTAATTATTTTATTGCTAAAAAACCTTCAAATGTAATACATTTGAAAATTGTCATATAATCTTTAAATCCAGCTCTTTTTAAAAATAAAAAATTTTCTCTAGTTGAATATGGTTCTAGAACTCCTTTTAAACTCTTGCTTTTATTTAATATTTCATTGGGCGAAAAATTTCTATCTATTTTATAATTGGTGTAAATTTGTGTCATTATATCCTGAAATCTTGCATCTGGTGCTCTAACTTTGTCAAAAAAGATAAATCCACCCCCCCAATTTAATGAATTAAATATTTTATTAAATACTTCTTGTCTATGTGCCGGCTTTACAAAACTTAGTGTGAAAAAACTGGTTATTAAGTCAACATTATTTAGAATTTTATCTTTTACGATATCTTTTTTTAAAATTGAAATATTTTTTTTATTTTTATTATTATTTTTTGCAGCTTGAACCATTTTTTTAACTGAATCATAGCCATTAATTTTTAAATTTTTATTATTATGTCTAGCATTTAATTTTTTTATAAATGTTCCAGTAGAACATCCCAAATCAATAGTTTTTGAGTTTTTCTCTAAAAAAAAATCTGAAATTTCAAGTCCAAGTTTATGACATAGTAAATAAAGAGGAATAGATTTATTTATATGTTTATCAAAATTTTTCCACACATCATTATCAAAAGTCCATGAAGCATTACCTGCCTCTAAGTTTTGACCTAATTTATTTTTCATAAGATAAAATTAATATAGCTTATTACAGTTAAAGTTAAAGAATATTAGATTTAAAAAGTTTAAATTATCATAATCATGTAAGAGATAAATGATTTTTTTTATTAATTTAAAAAAGTATCTTCTAGATATATTATAATTCTGTTTTATATTTTTTCTAAAACGATATGATACATTCCACTTAAAACCTCATCATAAGAAACAGTGGGATAATTTTTTTTTATTATGGACCAAAAATTTTTGATATCGTGGATAAATTTTGTTGATTTTTCATTATAATGAGTAGGTTCTGTAGTGATTAATTTTAATTTAAAATTGTGTTTTGTTGCATACTTTAATAAATCTCCAATTGTTGATCTTGGATAATTAAGACCATTATAAAAAAAATCTATCATTTTATCTTTTCGATTATAATGAAATTCCTTTATATATCTTTTGTATTCTTTTTCGTTAAGAATCACATGCCCCCAGGGAATTCCAATGCTAGCGTATCTATGTGCGCCGAGATATGAAAAAAAGGATCTATGTTTAAAAATTATAATCCCACCTTTCTTTAAACATGATTTCAATTTTAAAAATAGTTTATCCCAATCATTGAAATGCTCAATTGATTTGAGATAAGCAATATCAATTTTTATTTCTAGTTTATCTAAATTTAAGGCTGAGAGCTGACGAAAATCATAGTGATAATTTTTTTTATATAAAATTTTTTGTTTACTTGGTTTTAAAGAAAAATTTTCATACTTTAATAGATTTGAATAATTTTCAAATTCTAAAAATTTTTTTTTTTTGAGCTTATTTATAATCTTTAGAAATACTTTATATTGATTGTGTTTTGGCCAACTGGTTTGATGTTCTCCATCTAAAAATGGATCTATTCCATATGAATATTTTATTCCTGTGAGTGAAGAAATTAGTCTAGGAATCATGCCATTACCACAACCAATATCTAAAAAGGTCTTGTTTTGAAACTTATATCCTAATTTATTTACCAAACTAAGAATTTGATGAACTTGTAAAATTATTCTTCCTATTTGTATTTTTGAAATTTTACCTTGAGGTGGAGGATCATAATATTTTGTATTTTTTGAAGTTGGATTTAAAAGGTTAAGTAAATATTTCTTTTCATTTACAATAATCTTATTTCCACTATCTAACTTAAATGATCTGGATAATTTCATTTTAATAATACGTTTATTCTATATTATATTAATTTAAAAGTTTTATATCTAAATAAATGAAAAAAAAAATTATTTTTATAATAATTGAAAGTGTCAAACGAGAGCTAGATTCAAAAACCTTGCTAGCATTAAAAGCTCTTAAAAGAAATTATAGAGTTGTGATAGGCCAAAAAGCTGCAATTCGTTCCTTGCTTAAATTTACAAATCCTGGAATTGTAATATTAAAAAGTTTCGGACCTAGAAATACTAAACACATAGATTTTCTCAAAGAAAATAATTTTAAAATAGTTTCAAATGATGAGGAATTAATTTTAGCTTTAGACTTTGAGGATAAAATAAATTGGAGAATGAATAATGAAAATTTAAACAAGCTGGATATACTTTTATGTGTTGGTGAGGGATCTGATTATCCGATAATTAAAAAAAAATTTAATTCTATAATTAAAAATGTTCTTGTGTGTGGAAATATAAGATTAGAATTATTAAAAAAAAAATATGAGAAACTTTTAGAAAAAGATTCAGCTCGAATTAAAAAAAAATTTGGAGATTACATCTTATTACTAACTGCCTTTGCAAAAATAAATAAAATTAGAGAAACACATCAAATCGATTACGTATTTAATAGAATTGTAGAAGCTAATATTGACCCAGAATCTCATCATATATTCCTTGCTAATGAACAAGTAAATATGCAAAGAGATGCCCTTTTACAGACCTTGAAATTTTTAGATAACTTTGAAAAAAATTTTCCAAATAAAAAACTTGTAATTTCACCACACCCAAATGAAAAATTTGACTTTTGGAAAAATTATATAGCTAAAAGAAAATTTAGAAATATTGTTATTAATACAGATTTGCATTCAACCTCATATCCATTAATTAATTCATGTGAAATGTTGATATCTACTAACTCCACATCATTATTAGAAGCATATTTTTTAAAAAAAAAGACAGTAAATTTTTTAGGAAAAAAAACTAGGGCATCAGAAATTGATCTTTTAAAAAGAATATCAAAAGTTGTAAGATCAGTTGATGAACTGAATGCAACAATAAGAAATTTTGAAACAGCTGAGAATAAAACACATCCAAATGAAGGGCTTATAGAAATAAAAAATTCTTCAAAAAATTTTGATAGTTTTGAAAGTATTTTGGAGAGATTTGATGAATTACAAGATGTAAAAACTTACAATTCTTTATTTAAACAGAAAAAATATGACGGTTATTTTATTATCATTAATCAGTATAGAATTTTAAAAAATTATATAAAAAAAATTATCAGATATAAAAATAAAAAAAAAGCTTTGTTAGAGAGATTTATGAAAGAAAAAATAGGAACAAGATTGCAGTATAAAAATTTTGTAGAAAGAATAAATTACATAAATAGCTATGAAAAAGTAGATAATTTGCGAGTTAAACAAATTATACCAGAAGTTTTTCTTCTAGACAAAAATGAATAATAAAAATTGAATATGAGACTTGCTAAATATAATGAGTGTATTTTTTGTGGTTCATCAAAATTAAAATTAATTTTGAATCAAAATTTTACTCATAATTTCTACACTATTGCTATTAAAAATGATTTTAAACTTTCTGATAAATTTTTTAAAAAAATGAAAATTTTCGAATGTGAAAAATGCTATATAATTCAAAATAATCCATGGTTTTCAAAAGAAATATCTTTTAAAATATTTAATCAGGTCTATGGTCAACATAATCGCAATTGGTCAAATGCTATAAATTTTTTTCAAAATGGAATTAAACCTAATCACGGAAAACTATTTAATATACTTAATAAAAATTTGAAAATTAAAAATTATTGTGAGTTTAATGTTCCTTTTATGGGTTTGATGATTGATTTTTTTAGCAAAGAATATGAGAAAAATATAAATTTTTATAAAAAATCTTTTAATTATTCTTTAAAATATCTTTCTTCAAGACAAGTTGCAGGCGTAAATAAAGCTTCAATAAAAAAAAAACAAAAAGAAGTTCAAAAATATTTAAACAAATTAGATAAAATAAAAATTAAATATAAATTAAAAAAAAGTAGTTATATAAATAAGTCAATTATAATTGATAATACATATTTAAGTTGGTTATATAATGATAATTATAAGTCAGTTAATAGTCGATCTCTAGCATCAAAAATTTTAGATATTAAATTTGAAGATTTTAATTTAATAAAAAAAACTAAAATATATGATTTATTTGGTATATTTCATACTTTAGATCATACGCACCAACCTAAAAAAATTTTAGACTTTGCCTTAAATAATAGCAAATATGTAGCGATTTATTTTCATTCAGATGAAAATCTTGAGAAACAACATTTGTTCTCATTCACAGATAAATTTGAATCTTATTTAAAAAAAAGAAAAATTTTTTGTAAAAATATAACTTTTGAAATTGAAAAAAAAACCAAGTCAAAAGAAATTTATCTATTATGTTCAAAATTCTATAAGATAAATTTAAAATTATAATATATGAAAAAAATTGTAGTTGTAATACCAGCAAAAAAAAAATCTAATAGATTGAAAAATAAAAATATTTTGCCAATTAAAGGTGAGCCGATGTTTTTATATCTTGCAAAAGAGATAAAAAAATCAAAAAAAATTGATGAAATTATTATTTCTTCTGATTGTAAAAAAATTGAAAAACTTTCTTTGGCAAACAGTTTTAAATTTATAAAAAGACCAAAAAGACTTACATATGAAAATGCCGAAAAACAAGATGTAGTAGTGCATGCTATTAAAAAAATTTATAAAAATTCTCAAAAACCTAAGATTGTAATTTCTCTTCAACCTAATTCACCAGAACTTAAGTATAAAGATTTAGAAAAAGCGCTGGTTTTTTTTGAAAAAAAACTTTTTCCTGGCGCTAAAATAAAGGAACTTATTTCAATTAATAAAAATAAAATTCAGAATGCTGCATTTAGAATTATGACATATAAAACAGTTTTTCAAAAAACTTTAAGTACAAAAATTGGAGTCTATGTTAAGAACTTAATTGATATTCATAATTTTGAAGAATATGTAAATGCGAAAAAAAATATTGAAAAAAAAAATAAATAAAATAGCTGTTTTCATTTCTGATGAAGGCTTTGGGCATTCAGTTAGACAAAAAACTATAATTAGTGAATTTTTTAAATACAATCCAAAAATTCAATTTACAATTTTTAATGATAAACGATTATTATTCTTGAAAGAATATTTTGGTAATAAAATAAATTATAATTTTTATCCAAATACTCTTTGCACAATAAAAAAAAAAAGTGGTGAATTAGATTTAATTGGTACAAAAAAAATACTTATTAATTGGCCAAAAAATTCAAATATGCACATCAGAAAAATGTTAAAAAGTAAAAAAAAATTGGATTTTGACATCATAATTTCAGATCTAGTCCCAGAGGCCTTTCAATTAGCAAAAATATTAAACATCCCATCATTTGGTGTAGCTAGATTCACTTGGGATTGGTTTTTCCATAACACCAGATTTAAAAAGTTAAAGGAAACGAAAATGATTAAGGATTCTTTGAAGTTATCAAATAAAATTTATTTTCCTACCTTTGTAAAAAAAAAAGTACTTTCAAATGATTATTTCAATTTTAAAGAAACAAATTTAATTTTTAATAAAAATATTTTTAAAGAAGGAACAAATCAATTTTTTAAAAGTACAAATTCATTGAAATGTTTAATAATGGATAATGGGACAAAAACTAACTCAAACTTAATTCAAAAAACTGTTAAATATCTTAAAAAAATGCAACATATAGATTTTTACATATCAGTAGATAATTTTTCTGATCAATTAAAAACATATGTTGCTAAGCAAAAAAATTTAATTCCAATACAAGGTTTAAAAAATATGCATCGATTAATATCTTATGTTGATTTTTTAGTTGCTAGAGGTGGATTTAATACTTTAACAGAAATATTAATTTTTAAAAAACCAGCATTACTTATAGATGAAAAAAATAATCCAGAAATAAAGGCAAATTTAGATCAAATGCATAAATTAGGCTATTGTTCAATAATGAAACAATCTAGTTTTAAATCTAATTTTGAAAAAAAAATTAATTTTTTTGTAAAAAAAAATATGAAAAATATTGAAAATAAACTAAGATCAAATTATATAAATCCAAATGGAGCAAATCAAATAATCAAAGATATAGTAACAATATATGAAGAAAGTAAATCTAATTGCTGAATTGTGTCAAAATCATTATGGTGATCTAAGTATTGTTGAAGAAATGATACATGCTGCTAAAGAAAATGGAGCAGACTATGTCAAAATTCAATCTATGAGATCAAACGATCTTAATTATCGTGAAAGATTTGAAAAGGGTTTAATTGAGGGTGGATATACAAAATGCAAGAAGAGACCTTTTAATCAAGAATTTCAAAGGCTTAGAAATCTTGATTTAAATCCCGATGAACATTTTAAATTTTTAGAACTTTGCAAAAAATATAAGATTAAGCCTATGACAACTATTTTTACTAGGAATAGAATTAATTTAGTAAAGAAGATGAATTTAGAATATTTAAAGATCTCAAGTTTCGATTGTTCATCTCATGCCATGATAAAAGATATTCTTTCAAATGTTAAATCCAAAATGATAGTTTCAACAGGTGGAGCATATGATAGAGAGATAATAAAAACTGCAAAAATTTTAAAAGAATATAAAAGAAAATTTACTTTACTTCATTGTATTTCAATTTACCCAACAATTCCTGAAGTAGCATCACTCTTGAGAATTAAATTTTTAAAAAAATTTTCAAAAAGCGTGGGTTTTAGTGATCATTCAAATCCAGACATTTATTCCTATGATTTATCTGCGATATCAAAAACTCTAGGAGCTACATGGATAGAGAGACATTTTACTATTTTAAAAAAAAATGCAACAAAAGATGGCGTTGTCTCTGTTAACCCATCTCAATTGAAAGAATTAAGAGAAGTATTAGATCTTCCAAATTCACAAATATTAAATTTTATAAAAAAAAAATATAAAAAAAAAGAATACTCAAAAATTTTAGGCTCTGCTAACAGAGAACTAACAAATGAAGAGATGCTAAATAGAGATTATTATCAAGGAAGATTTATAAGTAAATCGAAAACAAATAAAATTGTTTATAATTGGGACGAAACTGTAAAACTGAAAAATATTAATCAAGTTTAGATATAAAAAATAATAAAAAAACTATGAAAATAGTCGCCACTATTAGTCCTGGAAATAGTGGAGGTGGTGCAATTCATGATTTTATAAAACTAAATACTAGATATTATTCACCAGTCAAAGGTCATGAATTTCGCTTGCTACAAGATCCTGATGGGCTATTAAATTTATATAAAAATTTTTATGAGGATTTTACAATAAATAATTGCTCAAACGCACTTAATAGATTTAAGAATTATACACAATCACTATCTAAGCTAAAAATGAAAGTTGACGGCAGGTATGTGAGAATTTTTGATAAAAAATTTATTGAAGAAACAAATAATTTTACAGATAAAATTACATTAATTAGCTATCCTGGTTTACCGCAATTTTATAAAGTTCAAATGAATTTTTTTGAAAAATTAACTTTGGGAACAAAATCGAGATTTTTTAATGTTAAACAAAAACATCTTAATAAATTTAATATGATTTTACCGGTTGATGAAAAAATTTTTTTAAGAGAAGCTAAAAAATATTTAAAAAAGATAATTCAATCTAATTTAAAAAAAAAACAAAAAATAATTTTGGATCAACCAATATCAATTTGGAATTATCATAAAATTTTTAAATTTTTTGATGATGTAAAATTGATCATAGTTACAAGAGACCCTAGAAGTATTTTTTATAGTATGAAATCTAGATCATCGAAAGCTTATCCAGGAGAAGATATCAAAAAATTTGTTATTTGGTACGATTACATAATAAAAAAATTTTATTTAAATTATAAAAAAAATTTATTTCATAAAAAAATTTTAAAAGTAAATTTTGAAAATTTTGTAAGTGATGAAACATTAAAAAATAAAATTTTAAAATTTATCGACGATAAAGAAATTAATTATAAATTCGATTTTTCAAAATCAAAGAATAATGCGTATAAAGCCAAAAGTTTATTATCAAAAAAAGATCAACTATTTATAGAAAAAAAATTAAAATCTTTTTTGCAATGGTAGAATTTAATAAAACATATAATTGTAAAATTTGTAATAGAGAAGGAATATCCTTTTATAATGAGCAATTTCTTGGTCCTAGATTAACAAAGTATTTTACAGGGTATTATGGTGAAGAAAAATTTAAACTTTTTAAAAATAAATTAGAGGGTATTAATTTTCATCTATTAAGATGTGATAATTGTAAATTTATTTGGCAAAAAAATTCTCCTGACAATAAGTTTAGTTATTTACTTTATGACAATATAATTGACTCAGACAAGAGTTTAGAGAAAAGTAAATTAAAATTTGTTAAAGATAAATTTAGAGTCTTTGAAGAAATAAATTTACTATTCCATAAATTTAAAAAACAAAAAATTAATATACTTGATTTCGGTGCTGGTTGGGGTCACTGGCTAATTTCTGGAGATAAAAAAAAATATAATCCTTATGCTTTTGAGCTTTCTAATAAAAGAAAGAATTTTTTAAAGAAAATGGAAATTAATATAATAGATTTTGATAATATTAATAATTACGAAAATTATTTTCACTTTATTCGTCTAGATCAGGTTTTAGAACATTTAGATAACTTTAACTATATTTTTAAAATACTTAAGAAAGTAGCAAGAAAAGATTGTATATTTTTTATTTCGGTTCCAGATGGATCAAATTTACCAAAAGATCCCTCTAAAATAAAAATTCAAAAAGGACCAATCCAACCTCTTGAGCATTTAAACTGTTTTTCTAGATTTAGCTTAGAAAAATTAATATTAAGAGAAAATTTTCAAATTATGGGATTAAAAGAAACAATTATGATGCATTTCCACCATTTGTTAAATGGAAAAGTTAATATTAGCTTGTTTTATAATGATGTAAAACATTATTTTAATTCGACATCTATAAAATTTAAATTTAAATAATCTAAATATATTTTAGTGAATAAAGTTATTAAAAAAATTGTTGTCACAGGTTCTGTAGGATTTATTGGTTTTTCGTTATGTGAAAAGCTTTTAGAGCGTGGAGATACAATAATTGGTATTGATAATCACAATGATTATTATGAACCTGAAATTAAAGAAGCCAGGTATCTTAATTTAAAAGAAAATTTAAATTATTTACATTATAGAGTTGATCTAAAGGATTCTAATGCCTTAGAAAATATTTTTAAAAATCATAATCCTGTAAAAGTTGTAAACCTAGCTGCCCAAGCTGGTGTACGTTATTCATTAAAGAATCCACTTTCTTATATTAATAGCAATATTTTAGGATTTGCAAATATTTTAGAAAATTGTCGAAAATATAAAATTGAAAATTTAGTTTATGCCAGCACATCTAGTGTATATGGTGCTAATACGAAGATGCCATTTTCAGAAAACGATAATGCAAATCATCCATTGTCTGTTTATGCGGCCTCAAAAAAATCTAACGAACTCATGGCACACGCTTATAGCTATCTTTATAAACTTCCTACAACAGGTCTAAGATTTTTTACAGTTTATGGACCTTGGGGAAGACCAGATATGGCTTTGTTTAAATTTACAAAAAATATTTTGGAAGGGAAATCTATAGATGTTTTTAATAATGGTAAACACAGCAGAGATTTTACTTATATTGATGATATTGTTGAGGGAATAATAAAAACATTAGATGAACCTGCTGATACAAATTTTGAATGGAATAGTGACTCACCAGACCCTGCAAGTAGTATAGCCCCTTGGAAAATTTATAATATTGGCAATAATAAACCAGTACAGCTTATGGATTATATTCGGGCAATAGAAAATGCTTTAAATAAAAAAGCAAAAATAAATTATTTACCTCTACAATTAGGTGATGTCCAAGATACTTTTGCAAATATAAATAGTTTAAATAAAAAATTTAACTACAAACCATTGACCTCTGTTGAAGAAGGAGTTTCAAGATTTGTTAGGTGGTACAAGAGTTATTATAAGGTGTAAATAATTACAATGATATTTTTATATATTAAGCAATATTATTTATATTGAATGAAATTTTTAAATTAAAATAATGAAACTAGTATTATTTATTTCACCGCATTACAACAAATGTGGAGAAACATATATTTTTGAAAATTTATTCAAAAATTTTAAAAGATTAAATTATATCGATTTTAAAGTTTTTAATTATTATGATGAATTTGATCATTTAAAAAAAAAAAATTTAATTCAAAATCCTTTTAAAATTAATTTTGTTTTTAGATTTTTAGAGCAAAAATTTCCTTGGTTATATTATAGGATCTGGATTATTCTTGTTTTTTTTCACTTACAATTAATTTTTCCATTTGTTTTACTAAATCAAAGAAAAAAGTATTCAGAAGTAATAGTTGTCACTCGAATGTCAAATATTGCTATTGCATTTATCTCTTTATATTTTGTTTTTGAAAAAAATATTAAATTTTATTGTTCAATAGCTGGTTTAGTTTACGAAAATTTTTTTAGAAAATTTATTTGGAGAAGTATTTTGAAAAATTATGAAGGGATTATCATTCCTACAAATGATATGAGAAAACATATAACCAACTATACTAATTCAAAAAAAATATATGAAATTCCCAATCCAGTACTTACAGATGAAATGAAAAACCAAAGGAAAAAAAATTTTATTTATAAAACTGGAAATACTTTTAAATTAATTTGCATTGGAAGACTTAACAAACAAAAAGGGTTTGATGTTTTGATAAGAGCAATATCTAAAATATCTGATGTTAAGTTGGACATAATTGGAGATGGTGAAGATAGAATTAAACTTACAAATCTAAAAAAAAAATTAAAATTGAATAATAAAGTTAATCTTTTGGGATGGCAAAATAAACCTTGGAAAAATTTAAATGATTATCATTTATTTGTTATGCCGAGTAGGTGGGAAGGTCCAGGCCATACGGTTATCGAGGCTTTATGCCAGAATATTCCTGTCATAGTTTCAGACTGCAAATATGGACCGAAGGAAACCATAAAAAAAGGGAAGTTTGGAATATATTTTAGAAAAGATAATGTTCTTGATTTAAGAAAAAAAATTATTGAAGTAAAAAATAATTATCACGTATATAAAAGAAAAAGTTTAGAAGGTGGTTCCTATATTAGGAATTATTATTCTTCAGAAAATATAATTAAAAAATATTTCGATATATTTAATAATCAAAAATAGAAAACATATGAAGATCTCAGTAATTTCCACAACTTATAATTCTGAAAAATATTTGGTGGAAAATTTAAAAGCTCTTAAATCTCAAACTTATCAAAATTATGAGCATATAATTTTTGATAGCTGCTCAACTGATAATACGGTTAAGATATTAAAAAAATTTCAAGATCATAGAACTAAATTGTTTGTTGAAAAGGATAATGGAATTTTTTTTGGTTTAAACAAATGCTTAGATAATGTAACAGGCGACTTAATTTTTCTTTATTGTAGCGATGACACTATAAAAAATAAAAATTTATTTTACGAAATATCAAAAGTCTACGAATCTAGGTCAGATGTAATATCCACAGATGTAAACATCGTAAGTGAAAAAACAAACAACATTGTGAGAAGGTGGGGGGCACCAAAAAAATTGAGTCATATAATCCTACCTGCTCATACAGGATTGTTTATTGGATCTTATTTTAAAAAATTTAATTTTGATACAAAATATAAAATATCTTCAGATTTTAAATATTTAAGAAAAATATTCAAAGATAACAATATTAATTATAAATTTCTGAATATTCACTCTGTAGATCAAAGAGATGGTGGAAATTCTACAAAATATAGCAATCAATTAAAAAAAATGATTGAAGATATTAAAATACTAAATGAAGATTCGCTTTTTTCAATCTTTTTATATCCTATTAAAATCATTTATAAATTAACGCAATTTAGATGGAAGATAAAATAATTTATATACATCCCTTTGAGTTTCCAAGTAAGAAAGCAAATACAGTTCAGGTAGCACAAATGTGTTCTGCTTTTTCAAAAATTGGAAAATCAATAAAGTTAATAGGATTAAAAAAAATTTTTACATCTGAAAAGGATATAAGAATTTATTATCAAATAGAAAAAAAAGTTAACTTAAATTTTTTTCTTCCAATTAAAATTTTTAATAGAAATTTATCCAAATACTTGATCTTGATTTTAGTAATACTTCAATACTTTATTTTTAAAAAAAAATATATTATTTATTCTAGAGATATAAAAATATCCTATATACTTTCAAAACTTGGGTTTAAAAATATTCTAGAAATGCACACAACTCCTTATTGCAATAAGGATATTGTGAAACTACAAAAAATTTATGATTATAAGAATTTTTTAAAAATAGTTTTTATCTCTAAATCATTAGAAAATTTTTATCAAAAATTTATTTCAACGAAAAAATTTTTAACATTTCCTGATGGAGTTAGTTTAGATAAAAAAATAAAAAAAAAAAAACTATTTAAACTTAAAAAACCTAAAATCTCATATATTGGGTCTTTTCATAAAGGTAAAGGAGTTGAATTTATAATAAAGATAGCAAAACATTTTAAAAATTTTGATTTTGATATTTATGGAGGGGATCAAAGTGATATTGATTTAATAAAAAATAAATCCAATAAAAATGTAATTTTTCACGGACATGTTCCTCATAATAAGGTAAAAAATATATTATTTAAAACTGACATTGCATTAATGCCTTACCAGAAAAAAGTTTCAAGTGTTGGTCAAGATGATATTTCAAAATGGATGTCTCCTCTAAAAATGTTTGAGTATATGTCACATAAAACTGTTATTGTTTCCTCTAACCATAGAGTATTAAAAGAAGTATTGAATTCAAAAAATTCATTTATGATTAATAATTATCATGAGGATTTGTGGGCAAATAAAATTAAATATATTTTGAAAAATAAAAAATTAGCTAAAAAAAAAGCAGATATAGCTTATCAAGATGCCATTCAATATACATGGAAAAATAGAGTTAAATTAATAATGAAGTTCAATTAAAAATTTTATCAACTAAGTAAAATAATTAATTTTAGTTTTATTTTCTATTTGTTGCTTAAGAAATCAATTTATGTATCAATAATAAATTAAATGAAATATAAGATTTATTATAAAATATTAAAAAATCATTTTATTTCTGCATCTGATTTAGGCTACAAACAAAAATTTTTTTTTATACATATCCCAAAAAATGCAGGGACAGCAATAACTTATTCTGAAGTTTTAGATTCATATCTTGTTATGCCAACTATTTTTTCTTATCCCAAATCATACCTTTTTGAGCTTAGAAAGGCGATTGGTTTTGGAAATTATGCCCACGGTCGTTATAAAGATTTTAGAATTTTTATTAAAAATAACTACAAATTTGTAGTAGTAATCAGAAATCCTTGGAGCAGGTGCGTCTCAAAATATTTATTTGGACTTAAGGTCTTAAAACAAAAAAAGTTAGAAATACCCAAAAAGTTAAAAACCTTTGAAAATTATATTGAGAGTTCTTTCGAATTTAAAGAAAAAGATTATTTTTGGCATAAGGTCGTAGATGGATGGTATACTCAAAAATCATACATTGAAGGCATTAATGAAGATAGATTAAAAATCATAAGATTTGAACATTTGGACAAAGATTTTGGTGATTTAATGAAAGAAAAAAATAAAAATTTTTCACGAGAAAATAAATTAAAAAGAATGAATAAAACTTCTGTCAATTTTGATGATTATAAAAAATTTTATAATAATAATTTGATTAATAGAGTTTATGATTTGTATAAAGAAGATGTAGAATATTTTAATTTTGATTTTGATACTTCACTAAACAAAAATAAAAAATAAACCTGTGCTAAGGCTAAATATACATCATTCAATTTATTTTCTTTCTTTAATTGGTGCTATATTTTCAAAAGTTTGGATTTCTAAATTTATTATTAATCTAACTTTTAGCACTTTAAGTATGGCCATAATATTTGCGATAGGTTTTTATTATTTATCTCTTAATAGGCTTAAGACACTGATCTTAATATTTTTTTTAACTTTATTTTATTCGCTTTTAAGTTTTGTAAATTTAAATTTTGATATTTTAACTTTCGTTATTATTTTTTTATCTCAAATTTTTACTTTAATTATAATTGACTTAAGAAAGATAAGTAATGATTTTATATTAAAATCAAATATTTTATTCTTAATCATCTTGATAATAAGTTTTGTTATGTTTTTATTTCAAATTAATAATTTCGATATTATGGGTTTAAAATTAGATTTTTATCAAGTGTATAGAGAAGGGAGAGGAATAGATAATTATAGAGGTTTTTCAATGAATCCAAATGTGTCTTTAGCTCCATTTTATTTTATCATTTTATATAACCTTATGATTAATAACAAAGATCGAGTTATTTTATTTATGCTTTTGTTAGTTTCTTTATTAACAATATATACAGAGAGTAGGGTTAATATATTTATAACTTTAGTTTTGATATTTTATTATTTTACCAATACGAACCTAAAAAAAAAATTTTTAATTTTTATTTCATTATTATTATCCATAAAACTGTTTCAAATTTATTTAAATAAGGAAAATTTTATTTTCAATCTTACAAGATATTTTGAATCATTAAAATTTAAGCTTTTTAGTAATAACCAGGTAGATACTTATCGTTTTGAAAAATGGACCAATGCAATGGATAATATTTCATGGAATTTTTTTGGTAAGGGTTTTGATTTTTATGCTTTTAAATATGGATTTTATGCAGAGAATACTTTTTTAGAATTTATTATTTATTTTGGTTTAATACCATTTTTTTTAATAATAATTTATTTTGCGGTATATATTTTGAAAAATATTAATAAGATTAATAAATTATATATAGTTTCAATCTTGATTTTTCTTTCATTAAATATGGGAAACACTTTTATGTTGATACAACCTTTTGGATTATTTGTAGCAACTTTAAATTTAAAATATTATGAGCATAGTTGAAGATTTAAATAACTTTAATAATTTATTTCTGTAATTTTTAATTATGAAAAAAAAAATATTAATTTTTTTTCCAAAAATAGCATTTGGGGGGATTGAAAAAAATTTTTATTGGTTAATTTCAAGGTTGTTAAAAAAAAATATCCAAGTTGATATAATTACTTGTGATTATCCATCAATCAAATTTTTTTTAAATAAAAATTTAAAAATTATAAAATTAATAAAAGATGACAGTTTTAATGAGAATAACTT
>NZ_JBNAJW010000002.1:0-257651 GCF_052047635.1 Candidatus Pelagibacter sp. HIMB1709
CACCTGAAATAGTTAAGTTATCTCCAGTACCATCGTTCCCTTCAACAGTACTTGCAAATTGAACAGTTGAACCAGTAAAGTCTAATGTACCATTAAAGGTTACAGCATCATTATAAGTTTGAGTACTACTAGTTGTGATATCAACACTGATAACTGTTGTACCGCTAGCGTTGGTAGTTAAGGTAGTTAACGCTGTGCTGCCACCAATTTCAGCTGATAATGTAGTGGTTCCAGTAGTGTTTAAAGTTAATGAGTATCCACCATTAGTAGCTCCCGCTAATGTTATTGCTCCTGCAGTATTACCATCTACTATAGTGTTTGCTGCAAGAGTGATCGCTGTATCGCCATCACCAATAGAGATCGTGTCTCCTGAAGTTTGAATAGTACCTGCAAGAGTAACACCACTTGGTGCAGTTGCAGTGATACCTCCATTAAATGTTGAACTGTCACTTGAACTGTTACCCAGTGTAACTGTACCTGTATTAGTAAATGTAACTGCATTAGTAATAGTATTTGATGAACCGTTAAATACTAAGTTGTAGGCCTGACTAGCAGTATTTAAAGTAGTAATTGTAGTGTTACCACTAAACGTAATATCCGCTGCATCTGCTGTATCTGTTAAGGTTGCAGTTGCTGCCTCAAATGTTCCACTAAATGTAGTTCCCCCTGTTTGGGTTAATGTTACTGTTCCAAGAGCATTTGTTGCCCCAACGTTACTAGTAACGGATACAGTTCCAGTACCAGTATTGAATGTTAAGTTTCGAGTAGTACCATCACTGTCTATTGTTGATCCAAATGAAACATTTGCATTGGTTGTGGTAATGGTATCATTAGCACTTAATGTAACTGCTCCTGTATAGGTTTGTGTACCTGATGTTGTTACATTGGCACCTAGGTTAGAAGTTCCTGAAACTGAAATTGATGCTGCGCTAGTGATTGCTGCATTAAGATCAAGTTTACCAGTAATTGCTAAAGCACCAAGTCCATCTGTTGCTCCAACTGTATCTGCTGTTGCATCACCAAGAACAATTGTTCCAGTATTACCACCAGTATCAAATGTTAGATTGTTTGTTTCACCACTGGTACTATTTAAAGTTCCATTGAAAGTGATGTTGTCGTTAGTTGTTGTTAGTGTCCAGTAAGCGCTACCGGCCTCATCATTATCTACAGTAACTGCACCATGATAAGTTTGAGTTCCAGCTGAAGAAATATCTTCATCAATTACAGTTGTACCTAAAACAGTTAACTGATTTATACTTGATATTTCTGCATTAACTGTAAGATTACCTGCCCCTTCTCCACTTACACCAATTGTTAAAGAGTTACTTTCACCAGTTGCACTTGATACAGGATAATTAAATGTAACTGCGTTTGAATTAATAATTGTATCACCTTCTAAAGTGACTGTATCTCCAAATACTACAGTTACATCATGTGTTAATATTTCTCCCTGTAAACTAGAAGTATCAGTTACTGTAATTTGTGAATCTGACACTGAAGAATTGGTAATTCTTTCATTGCTTCCCGCTGCTAAAATACCAAGGTCACTGACAGTAATATTGTTTTGAAGATCAAGTAAACCGTCTCCAGCTATATCAAGATCTCCAGAACCATCTCCTAAAGTACCTGAGCCTGAAACTACGATCGTTCCATTAGAAATAGTAGTTTTACCAGTATAAGTGTTTGCAGCTGTTAATGTTAATGTGCCTGTTCCATCTTTTGTTAAAGTTCCTGAACCTGTTGCAATAGGATCATTGATTGTAGTATTTCCTGATCCACCAAAAGTAACAGCTCTATTAGTTCCGGTAATAGCATTTCCTGAACTAACATCTAAAGTTAATGTTCCACTATCTGAATTAATTCTAGTTGTTCCAGAAAGAGTGATTAATCCTGCAATAGAGTTGTTGCCTGAAATATTTCTTAAAGCACCACCACTTGAAATACCTGTTCCAACTAAAGTAATATCTTCACCAGCTCCAAGTGCTATACCACCAGATAGCTCTAATGCTGCACCACTTGAAACTGATGTATTTCCAGCAGTTGTTCCAAGAGCTGTATTATGTGCAGCTCTTAAAACTCCAGCTGAAACAGTAGTGTCACCTGTATAATCATTAGCGCCACTTAAAATTAAAGTACCTGCGCCTGCTTTAGTAATTCCATAATCACCACCTGCATCATCACCGATTACTCCACTAAACTCTGTGGTAGTACTTGTGTTAACAGTTAGTGTTCTTGTTGCAGCACCTAATTCTGCTGCAGCTTCAAAAGTTAAAGTTCCAGTATTAGTGCTATGTCCAAACGTTCCATTACCTGTAAATGTTACTGGGTTATAAAAATCTCTACCAGTAGCACCATCTGAAGAAATGGTTCCACCATTAACAATGAATGTTCCAGCACCGATAGCACTAGATGTAATTGAACCTACTGAACCTGAACTTGCAACTCCAGCTAACAATGTTCCTGCAGTTAAAGTTGTTGTACCTGTATAAGTGTGAGATCCTGATGTTGTGTAAATACCTGCTTCTGTTTTTGTTAAATTAATTCCTGAACCTGCTAAATTTGCTGAAACTGTTACTGTTGTTCCATCTGCTGGATTAATTGAATAACTTGAACCTGTTAAAGCTTTACTAGTTCCAGTAATTGATCCTGAAGTTAAAGTAACAGCACCCACAGTTTCTGTGTTATCAGCAAGATTTAATGTCCCTCCATTTACTGTTATGGCTGTGTTATCTGCAATAACTGTTCCAGTGGTAGAACTGTCTTGATCAAGTGTAAGTGTACCAGCAGATACAGTGATTAGTCCTGTTGAAGTATTTGTTCCACTAAGTGTTAATGTTCCTGCACCTGCCTTTGTTAAAGCTGCTGCAGAAGATCCATTTGAAATTACTCCTGTAATTGAACTTGCTGCACTGTTGGTAACTGTTATTGTTCCTTCGGATTTAATATTTGCTGCAGTAAGTCCTGCAGTTGTAAATGTGATATCTGCTAAATCATTTGTTCCACCAATTGCTCCTGATACACTGATGTCACTTGTTCCTGAGTTAATCGTAACTGTTCGTGCAGTTGCTCCGTCACTATTAATTGTTGATGTAAAAGTTATATCATCATCATTGCTTGTAATTGTGCTGTCTGCGCTAAATTGAACTGCACCGGTAAATGTGATTGTTCCATCTCCACTAGAGTTGTTAGGAGTATCAGTGTAAAATTGACCTCCTGATAAAGAAGTTGCAGTAGCACTGGCTGGAGAGGCAACTGCTGAACCTTGTCTCCATTGAAAATACATTTGATCTCCACCACTATTTTCTCCATAATAAATTGCTATAGGATATAAACTTCCTGATGTAACTGACTTACTTCCAGTTTTGGAACTCATACCATGAAGACCGGCATTAGTTACAACTCTATAAGAGTTAGCGTTAGTGTGATTATAACTACCTGATTGAACATCATCTAAAAAATCTGATAAAGTTTGACTAGCATTACCTATATAAACGTTTGATGAATCGTCACTGTATGTTGAAAAATGATAGGTTGCTGTTGCTGATGGTTGAAAATAACCTGTCCATCTAAATGCATATGTACCAAAATTACTTTCTCCAACAGAAATACTTGTGACAGTTGTTGCATCAGTATCAGAAGAACAAGTTGATCTAGTTCCACACCAATTAAGATCGCTCGATCCATCATCATAATCATTAAACAATGCGTTGTTATCACCGTAATATTGATAGTTGGTAAATATTTGAGTTAATCCTTCAGTTCCATCTCCACTACCACTATCATCTGTTGTAATATCTCCACCTACAACTATTAAAGCAGCTGTTAAATCAAGCTCACCTAAATCTTGAGTAGTTCCTACATTATCAGCAAAAGTTAAAGTTCCACTACCAGCATTTACAATTAATTGTTTGTAAGCACTTGATGCTGAATCTAATGTTGAGCTAAATGTAATGTTTGAATTTGTAGTCGTTAAAGTTACATCAGCACTTATTGAAACTGCACCTGTATAAGTTTGTGTACTAGATGTTGTAACATTGGCTCCTAAATCAGATGTACCTGAAACTGAAAATACAGTTGTTGAAGAAATTGCACCATCAGAATTTAGATTACCCGTAATAGTTAAATTTGCTGAACCACCTGCTATTGTTGATTGGTTATTTATTGTTCCAGAATTTGATCTTAAAATTCTGTTACCTCCTGACATCGTAACAGCACCAGTATAAGTTTGATTATTTGTAGTAGTGATATCAGCACCAATGTTAGATGTAGTTGAAACAGTTAAAGCATCAGCACCTGCGGTAGCTCCACTTCCAATCGCAGCATCTAAATCTAATGCACCAGTAATTCCAATTGTTCCAAGTGTTCCATTAGTTCCTGTTCCAACAGCAGCATCAAACTGGACCTCTGAGCTTCCTACACTTAAAGTTAAATTGTATGCTTGATTTGCTTGTGAGTTTACGGTTCCGCTAAAAGTAATTTGAGAGTTGGTAGTTGTTAATGTTGTTGCAGCACCAATAGTAATGATATCTGATGTTGCATCTCCATACGTTTGTGTTGAAGAAGTTGTAATTGTATTTGTATTGATTGTAGTGTTTCCAGTAATATCTAATACCGCAACACCTGTTACAGTATCTGCTGTACCATTACCAAAAACAGCATTACCTGTTACTGTTAAATTATTTGTGCCCCCTGCTACTGTTCCATTAGTTGTGACTGTAGTTCCAGTTAAATCAACATTTGCACTTAAAGTTACAGCCCCAGAATAAGTTTGAGTAGATGATGTAGTAACATCTGCACCAATATTAGAAGTTCCAGAAACTGAGAATGTTGTAATACCAGTTATAGCGCCATCGATGTCTGCGTTTCCTGATATATCGAATGAATTATTTCCTGATAATGCTGATGCGGTATTGATTGTACCTGATGTACTAGTGAAGGTTCTTGCACCGCTAATAGTAATACCACCTGCTGCGGTCAAAGTTTGGTTGCCAGTACTGCTGAGATCTTGATCGATACTAAGTGTTTTAGATACACCAGTTGCAGAAATATCTATAGTAGAAGGTCTAGTTGATCCACCTATCGCTCCTGAAATAGTTAAATCATCTGTGCTTGTTGAGATAGTTAAAGACTGGCCTCCATTACTTGTGGCATTGATTGTACCACTAAACGTTGTACCACCAGTTCCTGTACTTGATATTGTTGCATTTGCTCCAAGCACAATTGCTCCACTATAAGTGTTCGCACCACCTGTAAATCTTATAGCTCCAACTGAACCATCTCCTGTTCCAGAAATTGTAACTGCCTCAGGTACAGTTATTCCATTTGAAATTGATAATGTTGCACCACTTGCAACGGTTGATGCATTATCAGTAGTACCAAGAGCATTAGCATGAGAGATTGCAACTATTCCATCAGAAATAGTTGTTGCTCCAGTATAAGTATTGTCTGCAGTAAGCGTTAAAGTTCCAGCACCATCTTTTGTAACGGTACCTGCACCATTACCTATTACACCATTAACAGTAATGTTACCTGCACCACCAAAAGTTAATCCTATGGATCCATTTGAAATAGTTCCACCAATAGTTAATGTTCCACTATCAGAATTAATTCTAACTGCATTAGTAGATAAAGTAATATTACCATTGTAAGTGTTGTCTCCTGAAATGTTTCTTAGTGCTCCTCCAGAACTTTCACCCGTTCCATTTAAAGTTAAATCTTCACCACTTGCAATTGTTATACCTCCAATTAGCTCTAGTGCTGCTCCATTTGCAACTGTAGTATTACCAGTTGTATTACCAAGTGCAGTGTTATGAGCTGCTCTTAAAGAACCATTAGAAATAGTAGTAGTTCCATCATAAGTATTCGCTCCAGATAAAATTAATTTTCCATCACCGTTTTTTGTAATACCATATGTGTTTGCACCATCTTGGATTACTCCTGATGCTGTTAATTGTGCACCATCACTAACATCAAATGTGGAATTTGCTCCAAGCGTGATCACACCTGCAAAAGTGGATGTTCCTGTTGAAGTTGCTATTGTTCCACCATTATTTGTTATTGCTTCTGTAGTTGAATAAGTAACATTTTGAAGATCTAAAGTTGCTCCACTTGCAATAGTAGTTCCAGTAGCCGTTGTTCCAAGTGCATTATTAGCAGTTACCGCTAAAGTTCCAGCAGTTACTGTAAATCCAGCGTTGTGGGTACCAGCAGCTTGTAATATCATAGTACCATCACCAGCTTTTTCTACTGCAACTTCAGTGTGTGCGCTACCGTCATAAAAATATCCAGATACCGTTAACGTTTTAGTCGCTGATACTGTAAATGTTGTGCTTCCATCTGCTTCCTTACTTAGAAGTGCTGGAGCACTGATTGTAGAATCGTCAGTAACAACTACATCTTGATCAAAATTCCATGTTCCATCAGCAGTGGATATTGTATTACCAGAGCCTTCCTCCCAACTTAAAGTTCCTCCATCTAATGTTAATGTTCCACCAATATGAAAAGTTCTTGCTGTATTAGTATCGTCAGTAGTTAATTCACCACCAGTTCTAATATAAATATCTGGAGCACCTGAAGTTTGATATCCTATAAAACCATTATCACTACTTTGTACTTTAATAGTTCCACCATTTTTAATATCTATTGTTGTAGCTTTACCTAAACCAGTTTCTGAACCATTAGTTCCATTCGTCATTGCTAACATCTGACTTACATTTAATGTACCTGTAAAGTTTTGATTGCCTGATAAAGTAACCGTATCACTTCCGCTTAAATTAATAGTACCTGTACCTGCTCCCCAGTCTGAGAATGTTTGAGCGGATGAACTTGAATAAGTAAATGTCTTGCTTGCAGCAACAACTAAAGTTGCAGAATAATTACCATTACCTAATTTACCTGAACCACTAACAGTTATTGCTCCGTTGTTAACTGTCGTGTCACCTGTGTAAATATTGGTTCCAGATAAAGTTAATGTTCCAGTTCCTGTTTTAATTAAATTACCTGCACCAGAAATCACACCTGATACTGTTGTTCCTGTATTATTGCCTCCAACAGTTAGAGTTGTACCACTATTAATTTCTATATTACCTGCTCCAGCAATTGATCCGATAGTATCAGTAGTATCACTGTCATAGGTTGCGCCACTTGAAACTGTTAATGCTGTTGCATCTAATGAACCAGTTACATTTAATTCACCATCTGAAATAGTTGTAGCACCAGTATAAGTATTTGTTCCACCTAGATCTAAAATACCATTTCCATCTTTAGTAAAGGTAGTTGAACCAGTAATAACTCCATCATATGTAACTGTTTTTGTATCAGCTACACTTATTGTTCCACCACCAGTACTTAATGTAATTCCTCTATTAGTACTTAAAGTAATTGTCTCTGTGATTAATAAGGTACCGCTCTTGAGTGTTAATCTATCAGCATCTAAACTTGATATACTTCCTAATCCTGCATCTGCACTGATCGATAAAGTACCAGCATCAATAGTTGTTATACCTGTATAAGTGTTTGTTCCACTTAAAGTTAATGTTCCAGAACCTCTTTTAGAAAGAGCTCCTGATCCGTTTCCAATTACACCTGAAATTGTTGTATTGCCTGCACCACTTACTATTAACTCAATACTTCCGTTAGTTATGTTTCCACTGATTGTTAATGTACCCGCATCACTATCAATTCTACTTGTTGCAGTAGATAAAGTTATAGGTCCTTGGTAAGTATTGTTTCCAGATATATTTCTTAATGCTCCACCATTACTTATCCCTGTTCCAATAATAGTTAAATCTTCTCCACTACCGATTGTTATTCCACCAATTAATTCTAAAGCAGCACCATTTGCAACACTGGTATTGCCAGCTGTTGTTCCAAGTGCTGTGTTGTGAGAAGCTCTTATGGTACCAGCATTAACGGTGGTTGATCCTGTGTAATCATTTGCACCACTTAAAGTAATTCTTCCTGTTCCAACTTTAATTAAATTTCCATCACCACTTATAACTCCAGATAAAGTCGTACTTGCATTGTTAGATCCCACAGTTAAAGTTACGCCACTTGCAATATCAACTGTACCTGCACCTGAGATATTTGCTACTGCATCCGTTGCATCAACATCATAAGTTGCACCACTACTAACACTTACTGCTGTGTCATCAAGAGCTCCTGTTACTCTAAGTGTTCCTGCGGTAATACTTGTAGATCCTGTGTTAGTATTTGTTCCAGATAAAATTAAAGTTCCTGAACCTGATTTATAAAATGTGCTTGTGCCATCAATTACACCACCATAAGTTAAGGTTCTTCCACTAACAACATTTATTGTTCCACCACCAGTACTTAAAGTAATTCCTCTATTGGTATCTAATGTAAAGTTTGAACTTGCTGATAATGTTCCACCTTTTAATATTAATCGATCAGCATCTAAAGTATCAGGATCTCCAAGGTTGCTATCTGATGATATAGAAATAGTTCCAGCATCAATAGTTACTCTTCCAGTATAACTAGCTGTTGCATTATCACCTGACAAAGTTAATGTTCCAGATCCAACTTTAGTAAAATCATTAGCACCATTAAAGACACCTGAGAATTCTAAATCATTACCATCACCCGCTGTTAATGCTGCATTGGTTAAATCAATCGTTCCTGCTCCTGCAATAGATAGTACGGTATCTGTTGCATCAACATCGTACGTTGCACCACTTGCAACAGTGACAGCTGTTTGTGCTAAAGTACCATCGACATCTAAAGTACCAGCATTAATTGTTGTAGCTCCTGTGTAAGTATTAGCAGCACTTAAGGTTAGTGTCGAAGTTTCATCTTTGGTTAATGCACCGGTACTACTTATAACACCTGCGAGTGTTTGATCTGTAGTTGATGAGTAATGTAGAGTTCCTGCATTAGAGATGGTTCCATCATAATTTCCGCTTTCTAATGTACCTGTTCCATCTATTTTTAATGTACCTGCTGATATGGTGATGTTACCTGTAAAAGTATTAGTTGCAGTTAAAACTAATGTTCCGGCTCCAGATTTAGTTAATCCACCTGAACCTGATATTACTGAGCCAACGGTTGCGGTTTCTCCAGTGTCAGGGTTAAATACATATGAGCTTGCTGTTAAAAATGTACCAGTAACATTACCTTGTGTAACTGTAAATGTTGCAACAGTTTCTCCACTAGTATCTAATAAAGATAAATCTCCTCCATCAACAGTAACATTTGCAGTATCTGCAATTACAGTTCCTGTAGTTCCATCTGCATCATTTAAAACTAATGTTCCAGCTGATACAGTATAAGTTCCTGTATTAGTATTATCGCCAGTTAAAGTTAAAGTTCCAGATCCAACTTTAGTTAAAGAACCAGCTCCCTCAATTACTCCAGAGAATTCTGTATCCGAACCATCATTACCTGCAGATAAAGTTTGGCTTGAAGCAATATTAATTGTTCCAGCACCTGCAATAGACCCTACTGTATCAGTTGCATCAAAATCATATGTTGTACCACTTGCAACTGTAATGGCTGTGCTATTGGACAATGTTCCAGTTGTTTTTAAAGTTCCGGCATTAATTGTAGTTGCACCTGAATATGTATTTGCTCCAGTTAAAGTTAATGTTCCTGTTCCTGCTTTAGTTAGAGTTGCACTTGTTCCAGATATCGCTGCAACATCTGAGCTTGTTCCAGTAATAGTAATAGAAACTGCTGCACTATTTTGTAAAGCAATAGTAGAGGTATCAAAATCTCCAGCTGAAACTGTTAAACCATTAATTGCTGTACCACCACCTGTTGCTCCAGAGAAAGTAACCTGACCACCACTTCCTGTAGTTGTAGATAAAGTATAATTACCATCTATTGTTGAGCCAAAAGAAATACTTGATGCTGTGTTTGTTGAAATTGTTAAAACAACTTGTCCAATTCTTCCATTAGCTGTTGAGCTCCCATAAAAAGTATTAGAGTTAATAGTTGATGCTGAAGAAAAATCTCCACCGCTGTCAACTATTGCGTTTGCACCTCTATATCCACCTGTACTAGATCCTTCACCATTATAATTATATAAACTTCCGCTAGCACCACCATTAGAACCACCTCCACCAGCTCCAGCACCTGCACCGTCTCCAGAAGTTTTATCAGTTCCATCGCTACCAGTTGTTGATCCACCATTAGAGTAACTATTGTTACCTCCACTTCCACCATCAAATCTACCGGCTCCACCACCACCGGCACCACCGGCTACTACATAAATACCAGTTCCATTACCAACCTCTACAAGTGATGCAGCACCACCACCACCTCCACCACCAGATACCCCAGATGGTCCAGCATCACCTCCGGTACCACCATTATAATTACTATCAAGAGAATTAACACCTGCGCTACCACCACAACAACTACCCCCAGTGGAACCATTACCTCCACTTCCTCCAGGCGCAATATTTAGAGTTTTATTTGTGATACTAACAGTTACGTCTATATAACCAGGTCTACCAGTATCAGAACCTGCAAAACCGTCTGTACCACCTTTACCTCCAGATCCTCCAAACATTTGAATTCTGGTTACAGTTTGAGATGATGAAATTGAAACTGAATAACTTGAGGCACTTGTAAAACCACTGTCACCGCTATATCCATAGGTTTGAGTTGATGAAGTTGTACCACTAGAACCACTTACTTGTGTTGAGGTATTAGCACCTAAAGTTACAGCACCGCTATACGTTTGTGATCCAATTGTTACAATATTTCCAGCAAGTGTTGCTGCATTGGTTACTGTTAAATCACCTGATGTGTTTGAATCTCCATTTTCAATTCTATTTCCACTTCCAGCACCTGAGATAGTTAAAGTATTAAATGTTTGATCAGCTCTTAAGTCTAAAGTTCCAGTTGCAGCAATAGTTAAATCTGTACTAGATGATAGTGCACCTGTTAAAATAATTTCACCATTATCAATTGCAGTGTCACCAGTATATGTATTTGTTCCAGATAACAATAAAGATCCATCTCCATCCTTAGTTAAATTTGTTGAACCAGTAATTACACCGCCGTAAGTTAATGTTGTGCTACTATCAACATCAATTGTTCCATTACCTGTACTTAAAGTAATTCCTTTATTAGTACCAAGCGTGAAACTTGCTGAAGTATTTAAAGTTCCACCTTTTAAAATAATGTTGTCTGCATCAGCAGAACCTGGTGTTGCTCCTAAACCTGTTGCAGCCCCAATTGAAATAGTTCCATCATCAATTGTGGTGATACCACTATAAGTATTTACACCTGATAAAGTTAATGTACCTGAACCTGCCTTAGTTAAATTACCAGCGCCTGAAATGACACCTGAGATCGTATCGTTACCAGTGTCACCTGTAGTTAAAGTTTGACCGCTAGCAATTTGAACTGCACCTGATCCTGTTAATGATTGAATAGTATCTGTTGCATCAACATCGTAAGTTCCTGAATTATCAACATCAGTGCTATCTGAAAGTGTTCCTGATACAGTTAATGTTCCAGCATTAATTGTTGTAGCTCCTGTGTAAGTATTAGCAGCACTTAAGGTTAGTGTTGAAGTTTCATCTTTGGTTAATGCACCGGTACTACTTATAACACCTGCGAGTGTTTGATCTGTAGTTGATGAGTAATGTAGAGTTCCTGCATTAGAGATGGTTCCATCATAATTTCCGCTTTCTAATGTACCTGTTCCATCTATTTTTAATGTACCTGCTGATATGGTGATGTTACCTGTAAAAGTATTAGTTGCAGTTAAAACTAATGTTCCGGCACCTGACATTGTTAAACCACCAGAACCAGAAAGGACTTCAGAAATTGTTAAAGTAACCCCATCTGCCGGTGCATATGAATATCCACTTGAACTAATTAGTAATCCATTAATTGTTCCTGATGATTGAGTAACTGTACTCACAGTTTCAGATGTATCTGAAACAGTTACTGTTCCTCCGTTAACTGTTACGGATGCACTATCTGATAATACAGTGCCTGTATCTCCATCAGCATCATTTAAAATAACTGTTCCAACAGTAACGGTTAACGTTCCTGTAAAAGTATTATCACCTGTTAAAGTTAATGTTCCAGATCCAACTTTAGTTAAATTACCTTCTCCAGAAATAACACCTGAGATCGTATCATTACCACCATCACCAGTAGTTAATGTTACACTATTTGCTATTTCAACTGCACCAGCACCTGATAAAGATTGAATGGTGTCTGATGCATCAACATCATAAGTTCCAGCATTAACAACATCAGTTGTATCAGCAAGAGTTCCTGAAACTCTTAAAGTAGCACCACTATTAATGTTGGTGTCACCTGTATAAGTATTGGTTCCAGATAAAACTAAAGTTCCTGACGAACCAACATCAACTGTTAAAGCGCCTGATCCTGTGATTGCTCCAGGTACAGTTATAGTTGAACTATTGTTAACTTTAAAAGTTCCATCACCTGTTAATGTTACTCCTCTATTTGCATGAAAATTTATAGATGCTCCATTATAATTAAATAAAGTTCCTCCATTAAAAATAAGTTGATTAGCAACAAAAGATCCTGGTGCTGCTCCTAATCCTGCATCACTTAAAATATTAAGTTGTCCACCTGAAATAGTAGTTGTGCCTGTGTATGTATTTGTTCCAGATAACGCTAAAATACCAGCTCCTGATTTAGTAAATGCTGTTGAACCAGTAATCACACCACCATAAGTTAAGGTAGTGCTGGTATTAGTATTGATACCTCCACCATCGGTACTTAAAGTAATTCCTCTATTAGTATTTAAAGTAAAGGATGCAGTGGTTTGTAAGGTACCACCACTTAATGTTAATTGATCTGCAACTGCTGAACCAGGTGCAGCTCCTAAATTAGTGTCAGCTGCAACAGCAATTGTACCAGCATCAATCACTAATTTACCAGTGTAACTTGCAGCTGAATTATTTCCTGATAACGTTAATGTTCCAGATCCAACTTTAGTAAATATATTAGCCCCATTAAAGACACCTGAGAATGTTTGGTCATTTCCATCACCAGCAGATAGTGCTGCATCAGTTAAATCAATGGTACCTGCACCTTCAATTGATAGTACAGTGTCTGTTGCATCAACATCATAAGTAGCTCCACTTGCAACAGTAACTGCTGTTTGTGCTAAAGTACCATCGACATCTAAAGTACCAGCATTAATTGTTGTAGCTCCTGTATAGGTGTTGGTACCTGAAAGTGTTAGAGTACCAGAGCCAGATTTTGTTAATCCTCCAGAATTTGAAATCACACCATTATAAGATGTTGAGCTATTATCAGATCCAACTGTTAAAGTATAAGACTGTAAATCAATTGCTGCACCTGAGCTACTTGATAAATTTCCAGTTCTAAAATTATTGGTTAAAGTTAGTGTTTTTGATCCAGTTAACTCTAATCCTGATAATGTTATCCCATCTGCAATACCTATTGATTTAGTGTTATCAGTAGTTAAATTTAATATTGAGTTTGATCCAAAAGCATTTGCATGACCAACAATAATTTTACCTCCCTCAAATTTTAGTGCAGATGTAAAATCATTAGATCCAGAGAGTGTTATTGGTCCAGAAGTATCATAATCTAAAACGGTATAAAAACCACTGCCAGAAAGAACTCCACTAAAGGTTTGATCACTACTAGTATTTAATACTAATCCATAATTATCTGAAGAAGAATTTGAAAAATTACCAGCGTAACTACCCCCTGTACCAAGTCTTCCTCTTACAACCAATCTAGCATCGCCAGAGATACTTGTGTTCCCTGAATAAGTATGATCAACAACTCTTAACCTAAGTATCCCGTCTGTAACATTCAGTGCACCAGTTCCAGATAGAACTCCATCTAGATTTTGAGTTGCACTACTTGAGTAATTAAAAGTTCCACTATTTGAAATAGCACCATCATAAGTACCTCCTTCCAAAGAACCTGAACCATCGATAGTTAATGCTCCAGCACTAATTGTAATATTTCCTGTAAAAGTATTAGCACCTGAAAGCGTTAAAGTGCTATCTCCTAATTTTGTAAAAGCACCACCACCTTTTATGTCTCCTGTGTATGATGAGTTGTTTCCTGTAGCGTTTACTTGTAAGGTTCCTGTGGTTTGTGTGAAATCACCAGTGCCTTCAAGTTCACCTTGAATTAAAGAAGTTCCAGATGCAGATACTAAATTGGCAGTTAAAGTTACAGTTCCTGTACCAGTCGTGTAAGCTTTGATAGGTCCATCAACAGATATAGCCTGACTAATAGCTATGTTGCTAGTATTATTAGTAGTACCAACAGTTAGTCCCGTTAAATTGTTAAAAGTAAAATCTCCTAAGTCTATATCTTGCGTAAAAGCTGTTTGAGCAACATCGGATGTGTTATATCCTGGTAATAAATTTACCTCACCAGTGGTATCAAGGCCTATGCCATTTGCAAAAACATTTGCATATAAGGTAATATCATTACCACCTCCAGCTGTTAATGGGTCGTCGCTTCCACTATCTGTAAAATTAATTCTTCCTAGATTTTGAGCTTTGACTGTAATTGATCCATTCGTAGTTGTTAATGAACTTTCTTGGAATGAAACGTCATAATCATTACTTACGTTCTTTGCTTGACCTGTAATGTTAATATTTCCAGCAGCTGTAATATCAGTTGTATGAAAATAGGTTCCTCTTGCTGTGCTAGAGTTGGCCGCTTCTGATATTCCAATCATTGTAATATCGCCAGCTGAGGTAATTGAAATGGGGTTTCCACTTCCAGTAGTTTGTATTCCAACTAGGCCTGCTGTGTTATTATTTCCACTTCGACCATAAATTGTAATATTACCTGATGTTGATGTTTGTACAGTTACTCCACCAGCAATTAAAACTCCATCATCATTAGTTGCTAATGCGCTTCCTGTATCTGCATCTAATAAAATATTTCCACCTGTAGCTGTTAAATCTGAATTAACATCAATTGACCCTCCATAAACTGTAATTGGACCAGCTATTGCAATTGCACTATTTAAATTAATGTTAGAGGTATTAGTTGATTTACCAATAGTTACTTCTGTTAAAGTTGAAGCTTCTGTTAAGGCACTTGAGGTAAAGTTACTTGCAAAACTAGCAGCATTAGACTCGATTGTTAACGTTCCAGTACCATTAACTTGATAACTCTCGTTTGCTATAGTTGCACCGCGAATTGTAACATTTCCACTTCCTGGATTTATGATTAAATTCCCATAAAATGTTCCTGTACCATTCCCTTCGCTATCAGCATTAAGAGTAACATCACTGTTAGTTGTGGTTAATGTAATATTTCCTGATGAAGGGTTTGGATCTACATTACCTTCAGCATTTAAGGAAATAGCTCCAGTTGTGGTTATATTGTTTACATAAGAAATATTTCCTCCAGCTGTCGCTGAAAGACTTGTAAGTGGTGTTGTGCCCCCTATTATTCCTGAAGTAGTTAAATTACCTGAAGAACTAGTGGTTAAAGTTGATCCTCCATCAACAGTACTACTCAGAGTAATTCCCCCTGAAGAGGATGTTAAAATGCTGTTTCCGGTTAGTGAAACAGCTCCTGAATAAACTTGGTTTCCAGAGGTTGTAATATTACCTCCAATATCTGAGGTTCCTGAGACCGTTAAAGCTGAGGTACCAGACGATCTTGAAATAGTTCCATCAAGGTCCAAACTTGCAACAGTTTGAGTTGCTTGAAGATCAAAGGTAGCTCCTGAACTAACGATCAAATCACTTGAAGTACTTAAAGATCCAGTTAACTCTAAAGTTCCTGTTGAAACGGTGGTGTCCCCTGTATAGGTATTGGTGCCTGAAAGTGTAAGATCCCCTGCTCCAGATTTAGTAAAATTACCTGTTCCAGTAATATCTCCAGATACATCAGCCGCTCCTGTTGCAATACTAATTGTTAGAGTTTTGCTTGTCCCTCCATCAACATTGATTGTGGTTCCACTGTTTGTCTCTAAAGCAACGTCTCCCGCTTGACTACTGTCTGACGTTGCAAAAATTTCTATGTTTCCAGTTGAAGTAATGGAAACGGACTGACTTTGACCAAGTGATACTCCTTTTCCTGTTGAATGATCCCCATTATCTCTTCCACTAATTTTAATATTTCCTGACCCAGTATTTAAAGTTGTCCCTCCTCTAAATCTTACCCCATATAAATCATTACCTGATGTTGAAGCATAATCATCTCCAACCGTAAGACCATTCCATGTAGTAGATCCATCACCACCTCCGGCCCAAAAATGTCCTCCGTTTGTAGTGATATTGCCATCTGGCGTGACCACTTTACCATCACCATCACCATCAGCATCGGACCATAAAACTAGATTTAAGGCAGCATTGGTCGAAGTAATATTAACATCGCTGCTTCCAGTTGAAATTGATGCTGCTCCTCGAACTGTTCCAGTTGCTTTAAAAGTTAATGTTCGATCATTTACCCCAGTATATTCAATGCTATCATTGATATCGATATCATATTCTGTTGACTCGTTGATCCCTGTGTAAATACTTACGTTGTTACTTCCGAGCGCACTTTCTATCGTATCTGGATGAATTGTAACATCACCAGATGGACCTGAACCACCTGGAATACTGTCTGATCCACTAGTTTGAATGGTTATATTTCCTGGATCAAGCAGCCATTCTCCTGCTGAACCATCGTTTGCTAATGTTGAAACTTCAATTCCTTCAACATCTAACTTGTATCCTGAGGTCTCAATTTGACCTCCATTTCCACTGTTTTTTCCTCCTTCTGCTGTTAATTTTCCTTGAACTTTTGTAACTGATTGGTCATTTGTGATATCTGACCAAACAACTATTTCACCGCCATTTCCTGTGTTATTTGCTGATGCATTAAGTGTTGCTCCTTCCTCGATTGTTGTTGTTGTTGCTTGATAAATTGTTGGATCTGAATTTTGCCAACTACCTCCAACAAGTATTTGACCACCGCCATTGTCTCCTGATGCAATTAGAGTTGAATTACTTTTTACAGTAATTTCATCTCCTTCCAGGAATATTTTTCCTCCTTCTGTGTTAATTCCTTTCGCCTCAATAATCCCATCTGTGTTCACAACTGATTTTCGAACTGCATCAAGACCTCGAGCTGATAAAATAACTTGTCCGTTATTAGCGACAATTGCATTGTTATTTTCAACTAAACCATTGAGCGTTCCACTATCAATTGTGTAACTTATGAGTTGATTATAATTAAGGTTTAAGGTTACTTTCTCACCAGCGAGTAACGCTGTTGAGCCGTTTGGTGTTTCAATCGTCCCGTTGTTTTTGACAATTGATGAGATTAATGCAACCGCTCCACCTTCGAAAGCTTTAATCGTTCCATGGTTCTCTACAATTCCTGCAATGCCATCTTTTTCAAAAACAAAATTGTCTTTTAAAAAGTTTTCATCACTTAACTTTAGAGAACTTGCAACAATGGCACCGACATCTACTCTTGAGCCTTCAGAAAAAATTACTCCATTTGGATTTATTAGAATAACTTTTCCATTAGCTTCCAAGGATCCGTAGATATAACTTGGGTCAGCACTGTTGACATGATTTAAAGCAGACGAGTTTGAACTCGGCTGATTAAATTGAACTTTAGCATCAGAACCAATATTAAAACCAGACCAATTGGTAATTAATTTGTCGGTCTGCTGATCAATAGTTAATTGATTTGCTCCCTGACTAATTTCCGCTGTTCCGTGTGTAACATTGGGATCTGTTGGTAAAGTATTGTTACTTATTTCATTTGCACTTAATTTTAAATTTAGGCCAAGAACTAAAAATATAACTAATAATTTTAAGTTCAGCCTCATACTTTAAAACTTCGCGCTGATTGAAATAAATAGTTGTTCATCATCTGCAAGTCCGTCCGTATTTTTTCCATTGGATGCACCAGGGTTTCCGCCAATTGCTTTTGCAAGCGAAGCTTTAACAGATATGTTTTCTCCCTTCGTTGCCTCAAAGCCAATTCCATATCCCTCTAGTGAATACGTGTTGTTACTTACAGATAAATTCGTTAAATCAGTGTATTGCTTAACCATTCCATAATCATAAAAAGCAATAGCTGTTAAATTATCAAAATATTTTGGTGCAATAACGTTATATTTTGCATCAATACTGTATCTAAACCCTTCATCTCCTGTTGCCTCACCTACTGGATAAGCTCTAATTCCAGCTGGTCCCCCAAGTGACAATTTCTCTGAACTATCAAGGTTTTTTGAGGCAAATTGAGTAGTTCCAAATAAATGGAGATTTAAATTATCATTAATTTTTTGAATTCTTGTAATATCGATTGTAGTTTTTTCAAATGAACCATTGGTTCTAGCACCTGAACTGTCACTATTTAAACTAGATGCAACTTTTGAAAGATCTAAATCACCAAAAGTAATTGTTGGTTTGATTTGTGTATATCCACCACCATAAAAATTATCTGATTTATTCCATTCAGCGCCAAAAACAAAATTTTTAAGTTCTTTGTCACTTGTTGCTGAACCTGCAGTTTCACTGTACAAATATTTTTCAGTGTAACCTATATCAAAAAATAAACTCTCTAATGATGTTCTGTAATATGGATATCTAGCATTTAATTTAAAAGTCTCTGAATCTCCTAAAATATTACTAGATGCTAATTCTTTTCCAATTTTATAATCAAAATAGTTATAACTTGTATCTAATCTCCAGCCATCTTCTCCAATTGGAAAATTATATTTTAATTCTATACTTTTGTAATCTTCATCTGATTTTGCTAAAATCAAATCAAACTTATCTCCAGTTAAATAAGGATTGTTAAATGTAAAATTAACAGTTGCTCTATTTTTTCCAGTATATCTTGATCCATGATTATTAAATGAAGTATTGTAAGTAAGAAATTCTTGCTCTCTTATATCTAGTACAATTCTAGTTTCCCCAGTTTCATCGCCTGGTTCTAATGATGCTTTGGTTGAAACACCTGGATTATCATTTAAATTTAATATCGCTCTTTCCAATGAGCTATAAGTTAGTCCTCTTTCAAGCGCTTTATCTAAATATCCAAATATTTTATCCTCTTTTAATTTTAATCCCTGAGATAAAATTCGATAAGGTTGATCAGAATCTAGTTTTCCTTCGTAGATTGAGATTAAAATTGTGTTATCTTTAACTTCTTGCTTTGGAAGGTAGGCTCTTGCAACTAATAAGCCTTGATTTTGAAAATATCTATTAACAGTATTTACTACTGATTGGATTTCTCCAAAGTTTAACTCTTTACCATTGAATTCCTTGATCAAATTTTGAAGCGTTTCAATTGGAACAAAATCAAGTTCTCCAATAAATTGAAACTTTTCTACTAAGATTTTCTGATCTCCCTCAAGAGTATCTGTGATTTTCTCCTTCTTTAGTAAAATATCTGGAATTTTCTTAGGAATTTTTTGATTTTTTTCGTAATTTTCCTTATTTCTTAGCAAATCTCCAGGTGAAGGTGCTACGGCAATAACTGAAATAACACTAAATGTAGTGTTAATTAGGATGATAATTAAAAAAACATTAAATATTTTCTTTAACACTCAATTTGCTCCCAAAATTATTGAATTTGTTTACTCGATCGAGTGAATTATTGCTCATTATGGGTCAATTTTAAAGTAAAATTTCAATTTATGATTGATTTTTTTAAAATTTGAAAACACTATATGTTGTGTATAGTTACAGTTGAATTACAAAATATTATATTTTTAATCTAAAAAATGAAAAAAAAAATTTCTGTAAGGTATTTTTTCAATTTTAAGGAAGATAAACGCCTCAGTATGGAAACTGTGGCTAACAATTTGTATTCAAATTTAAAAAATTACAAAAATTTCAATGTAACCAAGTTCATTCCTAAATTTTCAAACAAAAATTCTAAAATTATCTCTCAACCTTGGAATTTAAGGTACAATCGATACATCAATTACCCTGATCAGGTCAAAAAATTGAAAAAAACTGATATTGCCCATGTAATTGATCACCAATACGCACATTTAGTCAATCATTTGAATGCAAAATATAAAATAATCACTGTTCATGACCTTATTCCAGTAATTTTTAAGAAAAAAATTGGAAAAAACCCATTCTTAGTCAAACATTCGCTCTCCTATCTTAAAAAATTTGATAAAGTTATAGCAGTTAGTGAAAATACTAAGCGAGATATAGTTAAATACACAGATTGTCCTAAAGAAAATATAGTTGTTCAACAAAATTCAATAGAAAAATTCTTCAATCAACAAAAAATTGATAAAAATAAGGTTATAAGAAAATTTAAAATACCAATAAATGGTAAAAAAATTTTAATTATTGGAACTTCTTTCTATAAAAACCATAAAATTACTCTTAAAGTTTTAGAACATTTAAAAAATTATTATAAAAATATATATTTTATTAAAATTGGAAACAAATTTGATTTTAAAATAAAAGAAAGTTTAAAAAAAAATATAATTGAACTTCCAAAATTAACTAGAAGAGAGATTAGTAAGATTTATAAAATAAATGATGTACTTTTCTTTCCCTCTGTTTATGAAGGTTTTGGATTACCGTTGCTAGAAGCGATTAATAGCGGAATACCAGTTGTTTGCTCAGATATAAAAGTATTAAAAGAAATAATAAAAACTAAAAAGTATATGGCAAGTCCATATGATCACAAAAAATTTTCTAAATTACTAGTTAATATTTTAGAAAATAAAAAAGAAAAAAGTAAATTAGTAAAATTTAATTTAAAAAATATAAAAGAATTTAGTGAAAAAAATTATTTTTTAAAATTATCTAAAATTTATAAAGAATTAATTAATTAAAATTATCAATAATTTGATTTAATTGATCCACATAGTTTTTCCAAGTATGATTTTTAGAAAAATTGATTGCATTTGTTGAAAATAATTCGAGTTGATTGGGGTTTTCAATTAAATAATCTATTTTATCAGATAAAATATTATAATCTCTGATAGGAACTACATATCCACAATCATTTTTTTTAATTAAACTCTCAATACCTGTGTTTTCAGATACAATTACAGGAAGGCCTGTCTTTAATGCCTGAGAGACAACTATACCAGAGCCGTCTTGAAGGCTAGGTAATACAAATAATTGAGATTTATTCATCAGCTCATTGATTTTACTTTGATCTAAATGACCGTAAATTATCGTATGTTGGTGATCAATCTTGTTTTCAATGAATTTAAAATCAAAAGTTTTAGTGCCAACCAAATGTAAAACTTTATTTTTAAATTTTATTTTATTAAAAGCATCAATCAGATATTCTAGACCCTTACGAACAGTTAAGCCTCCCACATAAAGGATATTGAATTGATTTTTGTCACCTTTTAACTCAGGAATTGGAAAAAAATGACTATCATTTGCAGGATAATCGATGACTTTTGTGTTAAAAAAACCTTTATTTTCAAATGTTTTTTGAGCAAATTCAGAGGGTAACAATACAAAGCTACTTTTTTGGTATTCTTCTAATTCTCTTTCCATTAATTCACTTGAGGTGTGAAATTTATAATTAAATCTATCGTACTCTTCTTTATATATCTCATGACAGAATTGTGCATGAGCACTTGCTCGTTCACAAATATAAATTTTTCCTGCTTCAACAAACTTTTGGCCAGTCGATAATCCAGTTCCCGATAAACCTAGAAATATATTACTGTCATTAATATAATTTGAAGAGATTAAATCTAACTTTTTACAATTTATTAAAGCCAGGTAATCTAAAATTTTCTTATTAGAAAATTTGTATCTACCTAATAATTGAGTAAGGATCTGATAAAAGCCTGTGGCATGAATTTTTTCTGATTCTAAATTATATTTGTTTAATTTAAATTTTGGGTATCCAGAAATAATTTTGGTTAATGCATTTCTTAAAATTAATTCTTTAGCTAAATCAAAATAATGAAAGGTACCATGAGTACTTAATAAAAATTTTTTATTTTCCATGCAGTTTAGAGAGATAGTTTTTATAATTAAAGATAAACATGATATTAATTAAGAATAAAAAAACATTTGAAATCATAAAAATTATCATCCAATTATCAATAGAAGGAATGAAAGCTACAATAATTAATAATAATAATATCGAAAAAAATGTTTCAATTTTAGTAATGAATAAAAAATTATTATTAGATTTAAAAGGTATTTTTAAACCTGTTAAAACAGTAGTTAAAAAAGATTCTACTGATAATAAAAATATAAATACTAATGAAATTTGTATTTGAGGGTCAGAAATCCAATAACCATAAATTGGTTTTCCTAATAATAAACTAAATGGAATAAATAAAAAACTTACAAATAATACTGGTTTTAAAAATAACAAAACTTTTTGAATTATTTTTTGTTTATTCATATTTTTTAAGGATGTAAATTCAATTAAAGCTGGAGAATAAATAATATCATATACGTTAGATGGTAAATATGAAAACATAGTTCTTGCAGTTGTAATCAAAGCTACAATTGAAGGTGAAAAAAACTTACCAATTAATAAAATAATTAAATTTTGATTAATAACAGCGTTAATTTTTTCAAAACTATAACTAATAGACTTTTTAAAAATATCAGAACAACTTTTTAAATTAAAATATTTTAAACTAACTTTAATATTATTTTTTTCTTTTAAAAAAAAATAAAACATCACTAGAAATCTTATTATATTCGCTACAAAATAAATTAAAGCTAAATACTTAAAATCATTAAAAACAAATCCTAACAAGATTAAAAATCTTGAGTAAAATAAAAATAAAGTATTTTGGTGTATCCAATTTTTGGTATACCCCTTAAACGTTATTATCGGATAAAAATAATTAATTATGTTCTCTAATAAAAAAGATAAAAAAATAAAAATAAATATAAATTGAATTTCATTATTATTTAATCCTGTAAGACTCTCAATTTCATCAATTGAAATAAAAAAATAAAACAATAATGAGAGTAACGTATAAAAAGCGATATTGATTGAGTGAGATACAAATAAGTTTGAAACAAGCTGATTTAAGCTAATTTTTTTTGATTTTTTATAAATTTTGGTCATTTCTAACCTCACCACCTCTGTGAAATTAAAGTTTATGCCAATAAATAATGCTCCAAGTGAGAGGATCATTATCCAAATACCGTAATTTTCAGCTCCCCAAATTAATATCATTAAAGGTGGAAAAAGAATTTGAACAAATATTTTAGATACAAAATTGAAGGAATGATAACTAACATTTTCTTTAAATCTTAAATTGTTTTTTATTAAATTAAGAAAAAGTGAAAAATGCATATTTTTTTTGTTAAAACGAATATATTATTAAATACACTAAATTATTTAAAAATTAACTAAACTAAAAATAAATTGAAGAAGTATAAACTGCCCTTTTCATTGAAGATCTTAAGAGTTTTTTGGCAAATTATCTGGATATTATTCTGCAAGTTTACTCCACCAATTTTCCCTTTTAACTCATGGCGAGTATTCATCTTGAAACTATTTGGAGCTAAAATTGAATGGACTTCAAAAATTTACCCATCTGCAAAAATATTTATGCCATGGAATTTAATCATGGGAAAAAATAGTTGTTTAGGAAGAAATGTAGATTGTTATAATTATGATAAAATAACAATTCAACAAAACTCAATAATAAGTCAAAATACTTTCTTATGTACTGCAAGCCACAATTACAAATCTAAAAGCTTTGAATTAACTAGATCCCCAATATTTATTAAGCAAAATGTTTGGGTAGCTGCATATTGCTTTGTGGGTCCTGGTGTCATGATGGATAGAGAATCGGTTTTACTAGCAAACAGCAATTTGGTTCATCATACTAAGAGAAACTCAGTTTATGCTGGTAATCCTGCTAAATTTAAAAAAAAAAGGTATTAAATTTATTCAATATTAATAATAAGTATAAAATATTAACGAATGATAAAAAATATTAAATTAATTTATACTTTGTTTTTTTTAGGCTTAATGAGTTTTTTGAATTCATGCGCTGTTTCCCCTGGTATTAGTGAAAAACCAAATATAATTAAGAATAGTTCAGTAAATCCTAATATTAATATTGTGCTTCATGATTTGGGTGAAATGGATTTTAATGAAATAAGTAATTTAAACAGTGGTATTATTAAAGATACTGATGCTGAAGTAATCAAAGATTATTATGGTTTTTATGATTACGAGTATGATTATCAACTTGGTGGAGGGGATGAAATAAATATCAATTTAACTGAAACAGATGATATTGATGGGAATTATTTAGTTGATCCTTCTGGAGATATTGATTTGCCATATGTTGGCAAGATTAATGTAAAGAATAAAGGCGCAGAGGAAGCTCAAAATTTAATCTCTAATGTTTTAAAAAAATATTATGTAAATCCTGATCTACAATTAGATATCGTAACTTTTGCTAGCAGCAAGGTATATGTAACAGGTACAGTTCGAAATCAATTAATTATTGATTTGGATGATAAACCTATGAGAATTTTAGATGCGATTATAAAAGCTAATATCAATACCACTGGAAATGACAATTTATCTAGTACATCTGGTGTTATTAGAAGAGATGGGGCAGTTTATAAAATGGATTTAAAAAATGCAATCACTGGAATAGATGAGAGAAAAAACTTTTTTCTTAAAAAAGATGATGTGATTTTTATTGATCGTAATCCAGACTCAATACTTGTCTTTGGGGAAGCAAATATTCAAGGATCTTTCTTTCCTTATGCGGGGTATAATTTAACTCAAGTTTTGTCTGATAGTGGAATAAATAATTTGACCGCAGATGCAAAAGAAATATTTGTGATCCGAGAAAATTATGAGGAAGAACTAACTATCGATGTTTATAAAATTAATGTTAAAAACCCGGTGAACTTAGTTGCAGGTAAATATTTTAATTTAGAAGCAAAAGATATCGTTTATATACCTGCGTCTGACATAGTTAAATGGAATAGAGTAATTAGTTTATTATTACCTCAAACAGATTTATTTAAATCATATAATCCAATCATTCAAAATGGGCTAGACGCTAATAGTGTCAATGTTCAGTAGAAAGTTTACAAATATTTTTTTAAACTAAAAGAAACTAAACTTGCAAATAAAAATTGATTGCTTGGAATATTTAGTGAGAAATCAAAAAATCCATTAAACAAAAATATTATTAACAAAGGTATGAGCAAAACATAAGCATTATTGGTTTTGTTTTTAAATGTGTGTATACCTTTAATTATAATGTTAACAAAAATTAATAAAAAAATTAAAAAACCAAAAATTCCTATCTCCCCTAATAATTCTACAAAATCAGAATGAGCATGATTAGCGTATACATTTTGGATATTTTCAAATAATAAAAAGAAGGCAGGTTCAAAAGAACCAGCTCCATATCCAAAATAAGGAAAACTCTTAAAAAAATTTAAACTTAATAAAATTAAATTAATTCGAGATAAATTATTTGTAATTTCAATTTGTCCAGAGATAGAATTTTGATTTTCAATATTAGAGAGTAATTCATAGTTAAAAAAATCAAACCTAGAAATTAACTCATTACCTCCAAAATAAAGACCCATAACTAAAATATCAAATAGGATTAGAACAATAAAAAATAAAGAAAACTGATTTAAAAAATTTTTCTGATTTTTTAAAGTTAAAATGAAATAAAATAATATTGAAAAAAACAAATATAAATTACCTAATCTTGAAAAAGTTGAAATTATACCAATTGATATAAACAAGATGAATATTCTTACATAGACGACATTGAAATCATTTTCTGTAGGAATAATTTTTTTATAATTAAAAAATAAATAATTTAGACTTATTAAAAAAGTTAAAACTAAAAAAAAAGCAAAATTAGTTCGGTTAATAAAAAAACCTGTTGCAGAATTCGAATAATACATTGTCTCTTTGAATAGAAATTCAGGATTTCCTATAAGCAACCAAAAAACTGCAAAAAAAGCATGAATAAAGCCAATTATTGAAAAGTAGATAAAATACCTATTGGTGTGTTTTTTTTTATAAAAAATTAAATTAGTTAAAACGACTATGAAAAAAATATTTAAGTAACTAATAATTTCATGAATAGAAAAGTAAACGTTTAAAGTTACTGGATTATATTTTTTTAAATTAATTCCATAATAAAAATTGTATGAGTTTTCTGAAATAAGATTTAAAAAATTATTAGGTAGTGGAATAATTTGAAATATTAAATAAAGAATAAATACAACAAATAAAACAAATATTTTTTTGTTTGTTTTTATAGAATAAATAAAATTTTTTTTATATTTTTTATCTAAAATTAAGAAAATAAAAAAAATAACAAAATTATAAAATTAATTTTAATTAATAAGAATGAATTTGATGCGTTGAAAATTGTTGTAAAAAAAATAAAAAAACAAAATATTATTTGATAAGTTTTGTTTAATGAAAATTGACTAGTCTTAATTTGGTGAAACATTATCTAAGTCAAATCTTTTTTTTTTTACGAGAACATAAGCTGATTGTAATTTATTATTTCTTAGAAGTCCTGATGACAATTTATTATTAAACAAACTATCCAAAACTTCATCGGCTTCACTATTTGAACTAAATATTTGTGCTTTATTTACTTTTGCTGCTTCAAAAATATTACTTAAATTACTAACAACATTTTCTTCTAATGTGAAAAAATTATTCTCTTCTTTAATATGAGTATCAATTATTGATCTAACTAAAATTTCTGATGTATTAACGTCAGATTTTTCAATAACATTTTTTGCTAACTCTATCTTTTTATCATCTACTTTTGAAAATCCTGAAGAAAAAATATTTTCAGCAAATTTTACTTTGTTATTTATTATATTTAAATCCTCTGATTTTTTCCATTCATCTAACTCTAATGACTGTTCTGTTAGTTTAAATGAAATTACTTCTTTATCCTTTTTATCTAGGTTATTTATATTTTGAATAATATTATTTGATATATCTTCACTTGATTTAAGAATTGCGGTACTTAATGCCACTAAACTATTTTTGGTGTAATTATCCTTTGAAATTTTTTTTTCAACTGATTTTTTATTAATATTCAAGTCATAATTTACTTCATTGATTGATTGTTTAATTAATTTTTCTTTTTCAGTTTTATTTACTATTGATAAAAATTCAGAATTAATTTCTGATGCAAAATAGATTACATTGGTTGCTAATGAATTTGAATTATTGTTGTCTATAGACGTATTTGATATTTGTTTGACAATATTATTACAGAGTCTTTCCTCTGACTCATTTAAAATTGAGGCTAATAAATAAGCATTATCATTAGTTTCTCTGGTATCGTCGTAAATATTTGGAATTGTGTCTTCAAATAGCTGTGTAATATCCTTTAACTGTTGGTTATTTAAAATTTTCAAACTACCGTTATTTTTTGCATCTTTTTCAATTATTTTGAGTATTACATTTGCTTTAATCGAAGTTAACGTGTCTGATAGCTCTTGAAATAAAAGAATTTTATTATCAAGACTTTCTTCTTCTAATTCTAAAGTCAATCTTTTAATTAAATTATCATTTATATCTAGTAAATTAGATGACTTCGTAATTTCATATTCTTTTAAATTTCTTTCAATTAAAGAAATTTGACTTTTGATCTCTTCCTCATTGATAGCACTAATTGCATTAGGTTGTATATTAACAATTAGCGTAAATAAAAAAATAATAAGAAGCTTATAATGATTAAAAATATTTAGCATTAATAGCTTCAAATTAATTCGATTTTTTAGAAAGATAAACTTTTTATTCAGAAAAAATTTTATTTATTTCTTGATCTAAATAATTATCATTTACTTCTAAATTTCTAGTTACTTTAGGTGTATATTCTTTTTTTATTGAAATATTATCTGAATTCACAACTTTTACTTCTTTTGAATTTTCTTCAGCTAATTCTTTTTCATTATTCATTGAATTGTTTTCAAAAATATTTTCAACATTATCATTATCTAAAAGTGTATCACCAAGAATATTGACTTGTTGATAAAGTTTGTTTTTCAAATTTTCAAAATTTTGAATTTGAGATGACATAATTTCTATTTTTCTATTTTGGCTTGTAATAAGATTTGACAATCTAATATTCTCATCTTGATAATGTTTGATTTTTAACTCAAGTTCTTCTGTTATATTTTTTTGTTCTTGATTTATTTTTTGAGATGAATTTTGTTTGTCAATTTCATTTTTTAGTTCTTGATTTTCTTTTTTATAAAAGTCCAATTGACTTTCTAAATCTATAATTTCTTCTGATCTTAAGTCAACTTCAGGTTGTTCTTTTAATTGCTTAGTTTCATCAGCTCTATCGTTTTCAAATAATGTTGTTTTTAAGTTTACAACGTTGCTTACTTTTTCATTATTTTTAGTTAGTTTATTAATCTTATTTCTTAATTTCTTAATTTTTCTCTTATATTTATTTTTAACTTTAATGACATCTTGAGAATCTTTATCATCTACTTCATGAATTTTACTTAACTCATTTTGCATCTCTTTTATTTTTAAATTCAATTGATTAAGTTTTTCATCACCTTCATTCATATTAAACACAATTTTTTTACTATTAATATTCTCGCTCGAACTAACTTTATATCTTTTAATCTTTCTTTTCAATCTTCCAAGTTTTCTCTTTAATTTCTTTTTTAAAAACTTGTTATCATTATTTATAATTTCTTTATTTCTTTCTGGTGTTATTTTTATATCTAAATTAATTTGCTTTTTTATTGGCTCATTAAATATTTTTACATTCTGATCTTGCAGATTATTTTTTTCAATTTTTAGTTCTGGAGTATTTGAGATGAATTGATTTGGATTAATTCTAGATTTAATTTTTTGAAATTTAAAAAAAAGCTCTCTCTTAAAGTTTCTTTTTTTAAAATCCTCAAATTTAGGGTTTTCTAAAAAATTTTTTTTTATAAATCGAATCATCTTTTAGAAAATATTATTTCAATCTATAGTTGTCAATTGAACTAAGCTAATCGACTTTATATTTGAGAATAGCATAAATAGTTTTGAACATTATCTTTAAATCCAATCCTATTGACCAATTTTTTAAATACCAAATATCGTATTCTAATCTTTTTTTCATTAATTCATCATCTGGTGTTGCTCCTCTATAACCGTGTATTTGTGCCCACCCTGTTATCCCTGGATTACATTTATGTCTTGTTAAAAAATTTTTAATTATATTCGAATATTTTTTGCTATGCTCAATCATATGAGGTCTTGGACCCACTAAAGACATGTCTCCTCTTAACACATTGTAGATTTGAGGAAGCTCATCAATGCTTAATCTTCTTAGAAATTTGCCAAAAAAAAGTAATCTTTTGTCTCCTGCTTGAACTTGTATAGATTTATCAAATTTTTCTTTCTTTAAAGTTCTAAGTTTAAAAATACTAAACTTTCTTCCATCCCAACCTGTTCTTTTTTGCTTAAATATAATTGGAAACCCATCTTCAGCAAGAATTAACAAAATAGAAATCAAAATGATTGGTGAGGTTATTAATAATATTAAAATAGCAAATACCTTATCAATTAAAAACTTTACAAGCAAAGGTGCTCCTGTAAACCTAGAATTATTTATAGAATAAAAAATATAATTATTTTTTTTATCTGATGTTGAGGTGATATTAAATTTTTCAATATAATAATTTATATTTTCTTTATTATTAATTCCTGAGAATATTTTTATATCGAAAGGTAATTTTAATAATTCTTCTAGCTTCGAATTCTCACGTTTGTTATCAATTTCAAGCCAGATTTGACCAATATGATGATAATTTAATATTTCATAAATATTATCATTAAATTTAAAATTAGGTATTTTTAACTCATTAAAATAATTTTCAATATTAGAATCTGTAATTATGCAACATTTTATGAGAGATTTTTTTTTTTTATTTTTATAACTTTCAACAAATTTTTTAACTGTAGCAAAATTTGCAATAATCAAAATATTTCTTTGGATAACATTATTGATTATTAAATATTTATATATCTGGTTATTTAAGGCTTTTAATAAGAATAAATTTAATAAAGAAAAAATAAAAGAGTTTAAAAACCATATGTAGCTAATTTTCTGATTATTTAAAAAAAAAAATATTACAAATAAAAAAAAATAGATTGTTGAAAAAAATTTAATATCCCTTTTGATAAAATAATGAAATGTTTTTACATAATTTTTTCTATTCCGAATTAGTAAATAAGATAACAAATAAAGTACAAAAACACATAATACAAAATAAAAATATTGTGATTTTACAAAGTAAGAAAAATAAAAAAGTTCTAATAAAGTATTTTCTGATAAAATTGTTGATGTATATAAAGCAAAAAAAGCAATTATAGCTTGAGACAAAAAACTATAAAAAACAAATATTTCGTCATCTTTTTGAAATAATTTTTCAAGATTTAGCATAGTAAAAAATTATTCTAATATGGTTTTTCCTCACCTGAATAATAATATGGTTGCTGATAGTAATAACCGTAATAACTATTTTTAGATATATCTAGATCATTTAAAATAAATGCATTTACATTTCTGTTTATATTTTTAAGTTTTTTAATCCCAGACATTAAAGATAAAACACCAGTAACATTAGATCTAGTGACGTAAAATATATAGTCGCTTGCTTGTGCCAGCACCAAGGTGTCAGAAACTGGTAATATTGGTGCACTATCTACAATTACATAATCATATTTTTTATTAAGAACATCTAAAAATTTTTTAAATTTAGCTACATTAACTATATCAGATAGATCGCTTCTTCTTTTTCCTGAGCTAATAAATTCTAATTTAGTTCCAGGAACCTTTTGTATTGTATCTGAAAAAGAAACTTCATTAGTCAAAATTTCACTAAGACCTTTATGATTTTCATCAAACTCATAATAACTTGCGGCAACAGAAGGTTTTCTAATATCGGCCTCAATTAATAAAACTTTATAATTTTTTTGTAAAGATAAAGCTAAATTAAATGCTACTGTTGTTTTACCCTCAGATGGGCTGCTTGAAGTTACTAAATAACTTTTATTAGGTTTAAATTTAGACTCCATTACAGTTCGAGCATTTCTTACAGCTTCTGCAAAAGCAGATTCATTATCTTCCAAAAACATTTGCATCACATGAAAACCTTTACGTGAAATATTTACTTTGGGTAAATTTGCCAAAACTAATGTGTCAAACATATCTAATGAGGTTGGATCTTTTACAGTTGAGCTATTTAAATCTCTATAAAATAAATAAAAATAAACTCCTATCGCAGAAAATAAAAATGCTAAAATAGTATTTTTCTTAATATTTGGAGAAACTGGTGTATTTGAAGCAATAGGATCTTCTATTATTTTTACATTTGAAATTTGTAAATTTTGAGCTTCATTTGTTTCTTTTACTCTTTGTAAAAAAGTTTCATAAAGTTTTCGGCTACTAGAAACTTCTCTAGAAAACTTTAACATTCCAGATTCTTTTTCTTCCAAATCTCTAAGCTCTTTTGTTGCGTTAGTTAACGATTTTTTATTTATATCTATTGAATTTTTTAAATTTGTTAATTCAAAAGTTTTTTTATCAATATTATCATTAATTATTTTTACCAATTGGGCCTCATAAGAAGCTATTGTTTGTAATGCTTTTTTTACTTTAGGGTGTTCATTGGTATACAACAATCTTAATGACTCAAGATTATTTCTAGAACCCATTAAACTTTCATAAATATTTTTTATTTCTGGTCTAATCATTAAGTCTTGTATGGAAGTCAATTGATTGACATCACCTTTCGCTAATTTAATTGCAAGAAGATCAGATTGATATTGATTTACTTTGTCCTGAAGTTCTAAGATAGTATCAGACAAATTTTCTATTTGTTTAATTTTTAATTCTTTAACATCTCCAGTATCTACTAAATTATTTTCCTCTTTATATTTTGCTAAATTTTTTTCAGCACTTTCCATTTGTTTTGTAAGTTCTTTAAGTCTATCTGAAATTTTTTCATTAGCATAAGAAGTGATTACTATCTTAGAGTCTATTTCATATCTTTGATAAGATTTGATAATATTTTGAAGTGCTAATTTTGATATTTTAGGACTAGCTGAAATAAAAGTTAATTCTAAAACATCACTTCGAGGAATATTATTTACTGAAAAATTTGATTTTAAATAACCTCTAAGGCCTTCCTTGCTGATATCTTCTTTTTTTACAAAAAGTCTTTTAATTAAACTCGGCTCAAGGCCTCTAAAAAGTTGTTGAAATTCTGAAAGAATGATTTTGTCATTAACAATATAATCAACCACATCATCACTATTTAAAATTGCAATTTGATTATTAATTCTACTAGCTTGATTATCTAAAGAATAAACTTCCTCAATATTTACAATTTTTTGACTTTCATCAGCCTCTATTACTATTGTTGCATAACTTCTGTATTTTTTTTCAATGTTTAATGAAATTAATAATACTAATAAAGATATTAAAAATGATATGAAAAATATCGGTTTTAAATATTTTAAAAAAACAATCCAATAATATTTAATTTCTAAACCTTCTGCTATTTTAGATAAGGTGCTGAATAAGGTTTTTTCCATTAAAAATTTATTATGAGTAATTATTTAAACAATCATTTAATATGTAATATATATTTATACACTAAGTCATATTTACATTTAAAAATGATGAAAAAATCAAAAAAATTGAGTGATATCACTGCTATAATCATTACCTATAATGAAGACAAGCATATAAAAAGGTGTCTTGATTCGTTGATTGGTAAAGTCAAAAAAATTTTTATTTTAGACAGTTTTTCAACCGATAAAACAATAAGCATTATTAAATCAAAAAAAATAGAATTTATAAAAAAGAAATTTAAAAACCATTCAGATCAATTAAATTCAGCAATCAAACTTAGTAATTCAAAAACAAAATGGTTAATGAGAATAGATGCAGATGAATTTGTAGAAAAAAATTTTTTTAAAAAATTAGACCAAAGTTTAAAAAATTTACCAAATAATATTAATGGTATAAATGTTACAAGAAGATATTTTTTTAATGAAAAAGAAATTAAGTATGGTGGAGTTTTCCCTCAAAAAAAATTAAGAATTTGGAAAAATGGAAAAGGAATTTGTGAAAATACACTTTTTGATGAAGAAATTATTTGCGAGCCTAAAATAATAAATCTAAATATTTCCTTATTTGATCACAATAAAAGCAAATTTAATTTTTGGAAAAAAAAACATAAAGAGTACGCAATTAAAGAAGCTATAAGATTTAAATTTGAAAAAAATTTAAATAATAAAAAATTTTCCAAAGAACAAATGAAAATTAAGGTTATTAGAAAAAAAATATATTACAGATTTCCAATTTTTGTCAGGCCAATTTTTTTATTCTTTTATAGATTTATTTTTAATTTAGGTTTTTTAGATGGCATAAATGGTCTTAGATTTTGTTTCTGGCAAACTTTATGGTTTAGAATGTTGGTAGATATAAACATTCTTAAAATATCATTTTTATTTAATAGTGGTAAATATAATAGAAACAATATTTTTAAAAAATTAATTGATGACGTCTAAAATTAATGTTGCCAGTATAATTGACAGCGTAAAATTAAAAGATGGGGGACCATCTCATAGTTTAGCCGATATGGCTAAGTCAAATTTTAACAATAATATCAAACATGACATCATACATTTGGGTAAAAATAGTAGGTACAAATATAGCAAAAATATAAAATATATTGGCTTAAATAATCGATTTTTTAAATATGGATTAAGTATAAAATTAATTTTTTGGTTAATTAAAAACAGAAAAAAATATCATAAATTTTTTATTCATGGCTTGTGGCAGTTCCAAACTTTAATTGCTAGGATAATTCTAAAAAAAAAATATCATGTTTTTACACATGGAATGCTGGATCCATATTTTGGTAAAGAAAAAACTAAAACCTTAAAGAAAAAAATATATTGGTTTTTATTCGAAAGAGGTAATTTAATTAAATCTAATTCTGTACTTGTAAATTCAGATGAAGAAATAAATCATTTAAAAAAAACGTTTGTAGATACTGATGGTATTAAAATTAAAAAAGTTAATTATGGAATAATAAAACCAAAATTCAATTTAAGTAAATTTAAATTATTGAAAAAACATCCATATCTAAAAGAACAAAAATATATTCTATTTATAGGAAGAATAGATCCAAAAAAAGGTTTAGATCTTTTAATTAATGCGTTTTCAAAAATAAAAATAAAAAAAAATTACTGCTTAGTTCTATCAGGGCCTATTCATAATAAAAAATACAAAGAAAAAATTGATAAATTAATTCAATCAAACAAATTGAAAAATAAAATTTTTTTTACTGGGTTTGTTCAGGGAAATGATAAATGGAATCTTCTAAAATTTTCAGAATTTACTATTTTACCATCTTATGGTGAAAATTTTGGAGTTTCGGTAGTTGAAAGTCTTTCAGTAGGTAAACCAGTAATTATTTCAAACAAAGTAGGAATTTCTAAAATAATTAAAAAATTCTCTTGCGGTCTAGTGCATCAATTAAATGTAAATTCATTAAAAAGAAGTATTGAAAGCTTATTATCAATTTCATATGAAAAAAAAAATAAATTATCAAAACAAGCCCTAATTTGTTTTGACAAAAACTATAATTTAAAAATAAACAATTCTTTCAGTATATGGATCAAAAATAACTTATGAAAATTATATATATTCTTAGTCATCCAATACAATACCAAACTCCTTTGATAAAGTATTTGGTAAAAAAAAAAATTGACATTACGGTTGCTTATAAAAGTTTGCATACCACGGGTAAATTTTACGATAAAAATTTTAAAAAAAAAATATTATGGGATCAAAATTTAATAAAAAACTACAACTATTTCAAAATTAATAAATATAATTTCTCATTTTTATTTAATCCAAAAACAAAATTTATTTGGTTACATGGTACAAAAAATTTTTATAATTTTTTAGTAATTATTCTTGCTTCAATTATAGGAAAAAAAGTATTGATTAGAGAAGAAAGTAATAAATATAGTAAAAATAGAAACAAAATTAATATATTTTTAAATAAAATTTATTACAATTTTATTGATCTTTTTATTGATTATTATCTAGCTATTGGAAAGCTTAATAAAGAGTACTATTTATCAAAAAATATAAAACAAAGTAAAATTGTTAGGGTTCCATATGTAGTAAACAATGAATTTTTTTTTAATAAGATAAATAAAATTAAAAAAAATATTAATTTTTTATTTGTAGGAAAAATTAATTCATTAAAAGGTATAGATGTCCTGTTTGAAGCAATAGTCAAAATTGCACCAAAAACAAACGTTTTTTTTGATATTATTGGTAGTGGTGAACTTTTAAAAATTTATAAAAACAAAATTAAAATAAAAAAAATAAACTTTGTAAAATTTCATGGTTTTATAAATCAAAATAAATTAAAAAAATTTTATAAGAAATCTGACATATTAATTGTTCCTTCAAAAATTGAACCATGGGGTCTAGTTGTGAATGAGGCTATGTGCTCAGGAAATGCTATTATTGCATCAAATATGGTTGGATGTGCTGCAGATCTTATCGTTAAAAATAAAAATGGTTATTTGTTTAAATCCAAAAACTCTGACGATCTTTATGCTAAGATGTTATATTACATAAATAATAAAAAAAAATTGCAAGCTCATAAAAAATACAGTCAGAAAATAATTTCCAAATATAATTTTGAAAGTTGTTTTAAATCTTTAAAGAAAATTATAAACTAAAAATGAAAATTTTATTTTTAGGTGATGATAACAAAATTGGTTATTCGTATTATCAATATAAAATTTTAAAAAAAAATTATAAAAATATTAAGAAAATAAATATAAAAACCATTAATTTTTGTTGTGTTTTAATCAATAAAATTAATTGGCACTTTAATTTCAAAGTATTTGATTTGTTAATTTTATACTTTTTAAAGAAAAATATTAAGCAAAATTATGATTTAATATATATTAATAATGAAAACCTATTAGGAAAAAAAAGTATTTCTTATTTAAAAAAAAAATCAAAAAAAATTATTTATTTTTGTACTGACAATCCATTTAAAAATAATGATGGAAAAAGATGGTATTTAATAAAAGATAATTTTCATTTATTTGATTTAGTAATTTTTATGCAGAAAAATAGATTAGCTGATAGCATCAAATTTAAAATTAAAAATAAAATCTGGATACCACCAACAATTAAAATTGATGAATTTAAAAAATTAAGAAAAAAAAAAATAATCAAAAAAAATGAAATTATTATTGTATCAACTTTCAGAAATGAAAGAGAGAAATTAGTAGAAAAGTTTTTACAAAATAAATTCAAAATTCAAGTTTATGGAGATCATTGGGAGAGATCCAGATTATACACAACAAATAAAAATATCTTCTACCCCAAGATTGAAAATGATAAAAAATACGTAGAAACTCTTAAATCAGGCAACATTTCAATCTGTTTACCATCAATTGAAAATAATGATGATATCACACATCGGTCATTAGAAATTCCATTAATTGGTACACTTTTATTAGCAAAAAAAACAAAAACTCACTTAGAATTTTTTAAAAATAATTTTGAAGCAATTTTTTTTGAAAATTTAAATGACTGTATCAAAAAATGTCATCAAATATTAGCAGATGACAAAAAGCTAAATTTTATTAGTTCTAATGGAACCAAAAAAGTTAATTCAATTTTAAATAATATTTCCTTTGAAAAAAATATTAAAAAAATTTTATCGAATCTTTTTTAAGACTATTAAAAATGATTTGTATAAAATAAATAATATTAATAAAGATTGAGGAATATCTCTAACTAGTAAAGCAGTTAAATCTGAAATACTTCCTTGAGAGATTGAGTTTACAATACCTCCTCCAGTTGAGTAAAAAAACAAAAATAGCAAAATTGAAAATTTTTTTTCATTTCGATTGTAAAAAGCATCTAAAAATAAGAAACAAACAATAAGCATAACAGTTGTCATAATTATAATTAAAAAATCTTGATAGATGTAAACTATTGGATATATCAACCCGTTACTTTTTGATCCCCCAAAAGATCTATCAGCCTCGATAAAAATTTTTGACGTCATTGTGTAGTTTAAATATCTTCCTTTATCAAAAGTATTACTAAATATTTTGATTATTGGATTTGGCAATATGGATATTGTTTGGTTTTTTTCGTATGAAATTAAATTATTGATTTGCTGGGTATTTAAAAAATTTTTTGCATAAATAACATTATCTGTTGCTTTAATAATATTCATTCGATTCAATAATTGAATTTTGTAATAATTTTCATTAAAAATATTTATTGAACTGAAGTATTCATATTCTCTATTTGCATTTCCATCTAAAAAACTTGAAAAATGATTTTTAACATTTTGGATTGGGTTTGTTTTGTCTCTCAATTCTCTTGACTCTATGTAAGTTTGAGAAAATCTATCAATCAAACTAGTTGAAATGACTAATAAGATAAAAATGAAAAATATTTTATTAAGTCTTAAAACTTTAATTTCAAAAAAGCCTATAAAGTAATAAAAAACATATATTAATAATCCTACAAAAGCTAAATCAAAAAAAGCTGATCTTGAATTTAACCCTAAAGATAAATAAAAAATAAGTACACCACTTGCAAAAACTAAAAAATAATCTTTTCTCGAAAAGTCAAAATTATAAAAATTATTTGAAAATAAAACTATGAAACCGCTTATATAAAAAATATTTATTCCATTAATTAAATCACCCAATAAATTTGGTGAACCTTGATTTTGCACATAAATAAAGCTGCCAAAAAAAGTAAAAGAAATACTTGCAAAAAAAACACTGGTAATTCCAAGATATATGAAAAATTTTTTTACTTCATTTTTATTTTGTTCATTTATATTTATGAAATTTAATATCTTAAAAATTTTAATTTTAAATTTCTCTAGAGTTTTAATTTTTTTATAAAAAAAATGACTTAATAGGATGAATATATTAAATAATAGAAGTATAAAAAAAGTTTTATTAGGCTGATATAAATTTACAGTTAAGTCTTCTAACAAAATACTCTTAAAAAAAAGAGCTCCACCATTTGCATAAATATTAAAAAAAATAATTGCAAAAATAGAAATAGGATAGTTAATAATATTGTTTTGATTTAAACAATATCTTAAAATTAATAAATTAGACAAAAATAAAAATAATATTGAAAATACATTTTCATAATTTTCTAATATTATTAATTGAATTAAACATGAGAAAATTAAAAAAATAAAAGTTAAACTTTTAATTTTATTTAAATTTGTTTCTAAAAAACCTATTGAGCTTGTATGATTCATTTAAATAGCTTTAAATAAAGCATATTTTATTAGAACGGCTTATTCTATAATAATTTTATTTTTAAAAAAAATAGGAACAAAACCGAGGGCATACAGGTATCTTTTCAAAAAAATTTTAGGGTTATAAATAATTCTAACAAACCATCCTAAATAAATTTTATCATAAAATTTATTAATTGGTGCCTGTATACCTGTCAAAAATGAAAGTGCAGCACCTGTACATAATATAGTTTGTTTACTTTTTAAATTTTGTTTCATGTAATGAGCTAAAATTTCTTGTTTCGTTCCACCTATATTAATTATAATAAAATTTGGTCTAACCTTATTAACTAATTTTAAAAGCTTCTTATCAGTAATTTTTTTAGATTTATAAATTGGTGCGATATAACTATAAAATTTTGTAATACCTTTTTTTTCAAAGTATTTTTTGTTTTCAATCGAAATTATTTTATTTGGATCGATTGAAAGAATTTTTTTTTTATTATTTTTTTTTAAATATAGGAAAAATAAATTTAGAAACTTAAAACCAGAAAATTTATTTACACTAATATTTCTAAAAATTTTTAACATAATGACAAATAAGCCACTATCAAAAAAAACAAAATCTGCCTCTTGTAAAGATTTATAATAATATTTAGATTTTTCAATTTCTACTAATGCTGGAGCAGCTGGAAATACAAAATTTCCTTTTTTATTAATTATTTTATTAAATTTTTTTTGATTAAAGTTTGTGAATTTAATTTTTTTAAAGATAATATTCTTAATCATAATCTAAATTATCACAAATTTTTTTAAAAATTATTAAAATATCTATTAAATATTAGTTTTTTGAATTAAAGACGCACTATTGTTTGTTGGTTTATTAACATCTTTTGATACTTGATAAAAAACTAAATTAGGTATTTTTCGATCATTTAAAAATTGTGAACCTTGTAATTCTAAATTTAAATATCTATTAACATCAGTCTGATTAAGAATAACAGGTTGTCTATTATGAATTTCCTTAATATTTTCTTTTGCTTCTTCAGTAATTAAACAAAACTGATCTTCTTCAAAAATCCCAGCAAAATAAATAGTATTGGTATCTTCACGGGTAAAGTAATGAGGAGTTTTTTCTTTCTCTTCCCTCTTCCATTCATAAAATCCATCCGCAACAGCGACACATCGATTGTTTTTAATCAATTTTTTAAATGAAACTTTTTCATCAATGGTTTCTAATCTTGCGTTAATCAGAGCTTTAAAATCTTTATTTTTAGCCCAACTTGGAACTAAGCCCCATCTTAAAGCTTCTAAGGTGTTTCCATTTTTATATTTTTTTATAACTGGAAGTTTTTGATAAGGATGCGCGTTATAGTTTTCATCGTCCTCAACCTGAATTGCAGATTTAACTAATGAACTAGTTTTAGTTACTGCATTTTTAATTACGTATCTTCCACACATAATATTAATAATATTTTGGTTTTACAAAAAAGTCATTACGATCCATTGTCGTAAGCTCAATGTTTAATTTTTTTTGATTTCTCTCTATATCAAATTGTAATTTAGTCCCTGGGCCACCATAAGACCAAACTATTTTATAAAAATCTTCGATGTTGTTAATTTTTTCATTATTTACTGCTAAAATTGTATCATTTACATTAAATCCAGCTTTAGCAGCAGGACCGTTGTTGTTTACTCTTGTGATTTTAACTTGTCCAGTATTGTCACTTGAAGTTAAACCCATATAAGGTTTGATATTTTTAGTTCTTCTGCCATTTTGAATTAAATCATCTAAAATTGGTTTTAAATCATTGATTGGCACAAACATATTACCAGGAGAATTTATTCCTGTTGCTGCTGCATCTCCTACATACAAAGAACCTATTCCTAAAACTTCACCATATTCATTAATTAAAGCAGAACCTGCAAAAGAACTATTAGCTGGATAAGTATAAATTGGTTTATCTAAAAAATATTCCCACCAGCCAGCAAAAGATCGCCTTGAAACCATTTTAACTGCTGAAGGTCTTCCTTCTGTTAAATAAGGTAATACATATAGAAAATCTTCTTTAGTTAATTGATCAGAATCTCCAATTTTAAGAGGTGTTAGATCTGATTGAATAATAGTTCTTAAGATACCAAAGCCCGTTGTATGATCATATCCAATAAGCTCACCTGGAAATTTTTTACCATCCGGTAATGTTATTGTAATTATTTCAGCCTCAACAACAATATAACCAATTGTTAATATGTGTTTATCATCAATAACCACCCCATTCCCTCCTCTAACTGTTCCTAAAGATTGAGCAGTTCTTGCTTCAGGGGGGATAATACTATCAATTTTAACAACTGATTTATAAATATTTAAAATATCTTCTTGATTAGTTAATTTTTTAGCCTCAGAAGATAAATTATTTGTAGAATTTAATAATATCCAAAAAATAATAAATATTTTTTTCACTAAATTGATTGTTGTTTAATTATTTCCTTTAGTTGTTTAATCATAACATCTGGTGTTTTCATTGATGGATAAATTTCTTGAGCTTCTTCATAACTACGAATTGCTTTTTCATAATTCTTTAATTTTATATTTACCAGTCCTTGGCCAGCTAAAGCACCAAAATGTCTTGGTTCTAATTCTAAGACTTTATCAATATCGTCTTGTGATTTTTGATATTCTCCCAACATATAAAGAACAGTTGCTCTTTTATTCCAAGCCTCAGCCCAATTTTCATCAAGTTTAATTACTTCAGTAAAAATTTCCCTTGCTCTGTTAGGTTGTTGGTTTCTAACAAACATAGAACCTTCTTCTAAACGTGCAGTCAGTTTCTCATCTGTCGGATGAGTACTCCATAAAGACCAAATTTCTTGTTCAACAATAGCTGCAACCTTTGATTTATTAACTTTTAGCTCGTTAAACAATTGATTTAATCTAACGTCTCTTTCATTTGCAATAGAACTAGTTAAAAATAAAAAATAAATTAAAAAAAGTAAAAGTGCTCTCCTCATGATTAAATATTATCAAATAAGAGAATTAGAGTCTTTGAACTTATGTATTTTGATTAATTTTTTTACAACTATAAAAAGAAATGTCCTTTTCTTTGTCTTCTAGTTTAATATTTTTAGTAATTTCATGAATAAGTTCGCCCGTTTTAATTGTTAAAACAGCAGATTCTGAATAATTTCTTTCTTGATCAAATGCTTGGATTAAAACAATGTCTCTATTTGAAATTTTCACCTCTAATTCAATTTTATCAATAAAATTAGATAAATTTCTAACATTTAAAACATTTGGAATTTTAGTCTCAATAAATAATTTAGTAATATCGTTTCTGTTCACTTCATCTTTAGAGAATGTTTCAAAATTATGATCAGGGTTTTTTAAAATTACTTTTTCAAACTTACAATTAAGATTTAAATTTGAATTTATAGTAATGTTTGTGTTTTGAGCACTCGCATACCCAAAATAAAACAATAAAATTAATAAAGTTTTAAATATTATTCGCAGTTTTTCTAACATCTTCTAAGAACTCTTGTCTTTTTGAGTCACTTACAAATGGTACTGCAAAATACCTTCTATAGGTAATGTTATATATGCCACACATGTGAAACACTCCTCTTTTTAATCTTCTAATAGGTAAATTTAAAAAAAATGTGGTAATAGCTAGTCTTGGTGAGCCATATGTACAAAAAATTACTGCTTTCTTTTTTCTCAAATTACCAATTGGATAGCCATAGTTTCCAACGAGTTGCTTAAATCTAAATGCCCATGGCGGTGCCAATACTTTATCAATCCATCCTTCAACAATTGCTGGCATTCTAAAGTTCCAAATAGGCGCAACTAATACAATAGTATCACACTCTTCTATTCTTTTTCGATGATCTAAAACTTCAGCACCTGGTTCTTCTCCAGCAAAAACTGGATCAAATTTTTCTTTATATAAATCTACAACATCAACTTTGTTACCTTTTAATTCAGAGTGTTTTATGAACTCATTTTTAATTGCTGCATTAAATGAATTGTCATTATAATGACCATAAACTAGGAAAATTTTTTTCATGCTTTCTAATTAACAAAAAAAATCAAAAAAACTATAAGATTATTTTTTATTCCAAGGTTTTGTACTTACTATTGTTAATTATATAGACAAATAAAATAGGTAAAATTAGCGTCAGTAAAGTTACAACAATTAACAATATCCCAAGTTCTGAATAATCAGCGGTAGTTTGGATTTCACCTGAAACTTTATCTTTTACCTCTCTGGTAACTGTAAAAATTTGATTTAAATATTTTGTCCCTAAAGCACTTGCTGAAAGAGCTAAATTTGTAAAAGAAGCAAAAACTGCAAAAAAAGTTGCTTTAAGATGTGAGGGAGCATTTTTAGCAATCCAGGCTAATAAAGGGATCATTGATACCTGTCCTAATGGAGACTCAAGGGCTGTATTAAGTATTGCTATAAATTTAGCATCAACTACCCCTCCAGTTAATGAGGCAGTCCAATTATGAAATCCATAATACATACCAACACTAGGTAAAAATAAAATTGCACCAGCTATACTTAATACAACAATAATTTTTGCAATTGAGTTATTAGCCATAAATGGTCTCAATAAGACAATTCCAGCCAATGTTAAAATTGAGGCCAATAAAGATAAAATTGAAAAAAATTGTTCATTAAAACCAAGTTCATCAATTTCAAACCACGTTAGACCAGGGCCTGGGCCAGGCATTGCTCGAAATATAAATATAATTACTGCAGTCCCAACAATTGTTAACCTTAAGTTCTCTGGCAACTCTTTGATAAGTTTAAACATCAAAAATAAAATTATGACAACTGAACCAATAAAAACGATCTCTTGTGCAAAAGGAACTTTGAAGGATCCTATAGATAAAGTGAAAATAACAAATATTAAACTTCCCCCAAGGATCCACCAATTAATATTAGTTTTCTCAGATCCTCTTTCCTCTTTAAGCTCAAGTCCTTTAGATTTTAAATTTTGAATTTTTTTATTCCTTAAATATTTTGCTAAAAATACACCTAAGATTGAAACAACTGGAATAACTAATGCATATAAATAAATTTTACCGTATAGAGCAATTTTAGCATTTTGTTCTAGGCTATCTACATCTCTAAATAAAATTACATTCACCAACGCAACTAAAACTGTACCTCCAATAATTGCAAAACGACCAAGAGTTTGCATTGTTGTATGCATAATTTTTACTTGATGTTTATTGTAATCATTTCCACTCTCATCAGTTAGTGGCACAGCTTCAACAGTCATGGCGTCAGCAACGACATCTTGAATTACATAACCAACAGGTGCTAAAATTACACTAATCACAAACCAAGTCTCAACTGTGAAAATTTCAGACATGTCTTCTGTATGAATGATAAGCCCATACATAATCAGTAAACTTGAGGCAATTAAAGAAGCACCAAAGTAAACCATGTAATTTTTTCTATCCCATATAAGATCAACTAAATGACCTAAAGGCATTTTTAATGCCCATGGAATTCCAGCCCAAAAACCAAGCCCTGCTAAAAATGCTGCAGATAAATTTAAATAATCTTTAACAAAAAAAGTTCCAACTATCCCAGTTAATCCAGAAATACCAGCTGCAACATAAACCATCAACGGCGGTAAATAAGTCCATTTAAATTGTCGGCCCAAATCTAAAAAAGTACTGTCTAAAAATTTTAAAACTTTATTCATAAAAATTATTTTTACTCATTATAAACAATTAAGGAAAAATATAAATTTATCTTGGGGAACTTAAATTGAATGATTTAACTAAATAAAAACCTACAAACATTGAAACTACAAAAGTTATTGAGTAAATATTTAGTAAAGCAACAGAAGTTATAGCTGGACCAGGACATAATCCACCTAATCCCCAACCAGCGCCAAATAATGCAGAACCTAATATTAATTGATTATTTATTGTTTTGTTATTTGAATAATTAAATTTTTCTACAAGTAACGGTTTTTCTTGTTTCTTAATTATATGAAACAAAGGAGATGAAACAACCAAAGCTCCGATCATCACAAATGCAAGAGAAGGATCCCAATTTCCAAACAGATCTAAAAAGCCTAATACTTTTGCAGGATTAATCATTTCAGATATCACTAAACCGATACCAAATATTATTCCTGAAAGAAGGGAAGTTAATTTGTTCATAATAAATTTTTTATATAGACAGTTAAAATTCCAACAATCATAAAGGTAATTGTCGCTACAATTGATCTTAAAGAAAATCTTCCGATGCCACTTATACCGTGGCCACTTGTACATCCACCGCTAACACGTGTTCCAATTCCAACTAACAAACCTGCTGCAATCATTAAGACGTAAGAATTAGAAATACTAATATTTACTCCACCTTTAGAAAATATAGAGTAAATAATTGGCGCAATAATTAAACCCAACAAGAATAATAAATTATCAAATTTATTTTCTTTTTCAGTTAAAGCGTTACTTGCAATCCCACTAATTCCTACTAATCGACCATTCAGCAAAAAAAATACCGCCACTGCTAATCCAATTATCAATCCACCAGTAAAAGCAGGAATTGGTGTAAAATTTACTATGTTCATAAAATTAATCACTTAAAACAGGAAAAGCCTGTCTTACTTTTAAAAAAAATTTTTGATATTCCATTTTAGTACATTTGTTTTCTACATATTCAATATTATTTTTTTCTACTAGTTTCTTGGCATTTTCGTCTCTTATTCCAAGTTGTAACCATAATACTTTAGCGCCAATTTTTACTGTATCTTCTGCTATACCAAAAGCTTCTTTAGAAGGTCTGAATACATCTACAATGTCTATAGGATTTTTAATATCTTTTATAGAAGCATAGACTTCCTCACCTAAAATTTTTTTACCTTTAGCTGATGGGTTAATTGGGTAAACTTTATACCCATACTCTTGCATATATTTCATAACAATAGTTGAGGGTTTCTTTGGATCATTACTAACACCGATCATTGCAATAGACCTAGATTTTTCTAAAATTCTTTTTATTTTACTCATTTAATTAATTGTTTTCTTTTTTAATTTGTTCTTCACAGAATTTTCTTGCTTCATTCAAGTCTGTAATTTTTGTCTCAGATAATTTTTGACTTCCTGCAATACAAGCATCTACTGCTCTTTTAAAATTATGATCTTTAAAATTTAATACAAAGTACATTCCAAAAATAACAAATAAAATAATGAGTATATTTTTTTTATTCTTCATTATTATTTATGTTTCCAATTTGGCTGTCTTTTTTCTAAAAAAGCTGAAATACCCTCCTTTGCATCGATTGCCATCATGTTAATAGTCATCATTTTACTAGTGTAAGCGTATGCTTTTCTTAGGGGCATTTCTAATTGTTTATAAAAAGCTTGCTTTCCAATTTTAATTGTCAAGTTTGATTTAGAAGCAATTTTTTTTGCTACTTTTAAAACTTCATCATTTAATTTTGCTTTAGAAAAATGATCATTTATTAAACCAATTTCTTTTGCATAATTTGCTTTGATAGGTTCTCCTGTTAAAAGCATCTGCATCATTGATTTACGATTAATTTTTCTACTAACAGCCACCATTGGTGTGCTGCAAAACAATCCAATATTTACACCTGGTGTCGCGAATAAAGAGTCTTTCGTGCTATATGCAAGATCACAACTTGCAACTAACTGACAGCCTGCTGCAAAAGCTGCACCATGAACCTTTGCAATAACTGGTTTTTTTCCTTCAACAATTTGCAACATAACCTTGGAACAAAGACTAAATAACTTTTGGTATTTATCTTTTTTTTTAAGGTTTCTAACTTCTTTTAAATTATGACCAGCACTAAATCCTTTACCCGCACCCTCTATGATTATTACTTTAGTTTTTTTATCAGCATCTAATTTTTTTAATGATTTTAATAAGTCGGAAAGATTTTTATATGAAAGAGAATTATATGTTTTTGGTTCATCAATTATAATTGATGAAATCTCAAAATTAATTCTCTTTATTTTAATATTACTAGTCATTTAATCAGACAATCCATCGGATCTAGCCTGATTTCTTTCTATATGAATTGGTAAAACTTTACCATAAATTGCTTTTGAATGTTCTGGGGTATTTACTCTATAGGGATCTAAAACATAAGCTGGAATGCACATATATCTTGATTTTTGACCTTCTACTTTTGTAACTCTATGCAGAGTAAATCTGCCTTTAAAAATTTGAAGATCTCCAGGTTCTAATTTAAGCTGTCTAACTCTTGATCTATCTCCGTCTAAAACCTTTTTAACCTCATCAAAATTTTCATTTCCTGGTGCTCTTATATTTGGACAATATTCAAAAATACCTCCTTTTTCAGGTTTCTGAATCATCAAGCTTAGAGTGAACTCACAACTATCAAAATGCCAAGGAAGAATTCCATCAGGTTTCATAACATTGTATGCATGGCAAGCCAAAGGGTCTGCCCATCTATAAATAGGAGAAATACCTAAACATGCAGAAACAAATTTTAAAAGTTCTTCAGTTTCATAAAGATATTTCATTTCTGAATTTTTTGGAAAGCAATCTGAATTTAAATATCCATTATACCTTTCCATAAAATTTCTCTTTGGATGTTTTTCAGGTAAACTTGTGTCATCTTTAGCATAAAGATATGCATTGATGCTTTCTTTAGACATATAAACTTCATTAAGTTGTTTCTCTAATTCTGAATTCATTACCTCTAAAGATTTAGGTAAAATAAAATTTGGGATAGTTGAACAACTATATTGGTCCAATTCTTCCTTACATTTTTTTACTAAATTCTTAATGATTGGAGAATTTAAATCGTGAATAGGATATCTTTTTAAATCGACAATAGTATTTAATCTATCGTTCATTAAAGTTTATTTTAATTTACCCTCTTCTCTCATTTGAGCTCTAATTTTAGTTGCTGAGATTTTTTGAATTTCCTCATCTAAAACTATTTCCTCAATTTTATATCCAACACCTCTTCCGTAACAAATATTTGTAATGTTAGGAACCAACATAATTTTAAATTGACCTTCAAATTCAGGACTTAATCTTTCTTCAATATTTTTTTTTACAGTTTCAAAATCAAATGGATTATCATCAACACCCTGTACATCTCTTATTTGAATACAAACTTGTCCTGTTTTTTTAATTATCTCTTTGAACAAGGTATAGTGCCCATCGTGAAATGGTTGCCATCTTCCTAGCATTTGTGCTGTCGGTTTTTTATTATCCCATTGATATGTCATTTTTTAATCTCCTCAATTATTAACGGTGCCCATTTCTTAGCATCCTGAGTTGTTACATGGTAGTCAAAGTTTTTTGGATTAACAAACATTTGATTAGTATCTTCAAATCTACCTTTCTTTATTGTATCTACCCAAATTCTATAATCTGCTGGAAACAAACTTCTTGCTTCCGGTGTAGGAGCCACAAAGTCAGCAATTACATAATGACCTTCTGCTTTTAATTTAAGAGCAAATTCAGCCATTCTTTTTGCCTGCCTTACTCTTCCTTCTTCTGAAAAATCCCAATCATCAGCTGCTTTTCTAACTTCATCAGCATTTAATCTTTTGGCATTTAAATGAGGTGCCATTTCATTTGCTAAAGTTGTTTTACCTGCACCAGGTAATCCCATTACTAAAATTATTTTCATTAAATATCTTCTAACGGATGATGGGACATTAATTCAAGTCCATTTTCACCAATTAGGTATTGTTGCTCAAGTTTAACACCTTCTTTACCACCTACCTTACCAATGTAGCTCTCAACTGTTATGGTCATATTTTTTTGAAACGTTCCGCTACGTTCCCCACCGTCTGTTGGATATCTAATCGCTGGCCACTCATCACATAGACCAATTCCATGTACCATCACAGAATATCTATTTGGGTAATACTCTTCAGGTAAAACCCATGACTTTTCTGTGAATTCTTTAAAAGATAATCCATCTTTAATTATCCTTGAATTGTAATCTATTTGCTCAACTGCCATTGAATAGAGCTTTTTTTGTTCTTCATTAAATTTGTTACCAACAACAAATGCTCGAGATATATCTGCGCAATATCCATATGGACCTACCATGTCTGTATCAAATGAAACAATTTCTCCATCTTGAATAATTTTATTACTACATTCTTGCATCCAAGGATTGGTTCTTTCTCCTGATGCTAACAATCTACACTCAATCCATTCACCGTAATTTTCTATATTAGTTTGATGAAGTATTGCCCATAATTCATTCTCAGTCATACCTGGCTTTAATTGTTCTCTCATTTTAACAATACCCATTTCTGCAACATCAATTGCTGATCGCATACACTTAATTTCATCAACTGATTTAATTACTCTTGCTTGCTCTAAAATTAATTTAGCATCAACCACTTGTATATCTTCTTTATTTAACGCTGAAACTGCAGGACCATTTAAAACATCAATAGCTATTTTTTTTGATTTAAAATATGATTTGGATAAATCTTTAACCTCATTAACCCATTTTTGTAATTGTGATTCTGATTGATCACCGTTACTAAAATAATCCCAGGTTATTGCTGGCCTAATTTCATCTATAAGATTTAATCCTTCGGATAATTTTTCGCAATTAAAATATTCGTAAAGAATTATTGGTCCATTAACTGGTACAAAACAATATCTGGTAAGATTATGCATATTATAAACACTCATATTTAAAGTGTCTAAAGCATATCGAACATTTACTGGATCAAATAAAATACAAGCTTCTAAATTATTTTTTTCTAATTCTTTTCTTACTCTATCTAAACGATATGATCTTAATTTATCAAAATCAATTTCATCTTCTCTCAATCTTTTTTTCGTTATAAAATTTTGTCTTGGTTTAAATTCTGGAGCTATTTTTCTACTAAACCTCATATTACTTTATATAACCCTAACCATGCATTAACATCTTTGCTTGCAATATAATCAGATTTAAAAAATTCTACTTCTTCCCATTTCTTATCATCTTTGAGTATATCAATTTTTTTATCAAAACCATACTCTTCATGAATACCTTCATTTATAGTAAAACAAATTAATCCACCTGGTTTTGTTATTCTTATAAACTCATCTAATGCATTTGGTTTTACATGACCAAAAGTAAACGTACCAACACACATCACTCCACCATAAAAATTATCCTCAGCTTCTATTGTTTTATTTAAATCAACCTTTGCTAATTTTTGATAAAGATCTTTTGGAACTGTGTCTAATAAAGTTTGAGACAAATCAGCTCCATGAAAATTTTTAAATCCATATTTTTTTAATTCTACTCCAACTAGACCTGTTCCACAGCCTGCATCAAAGATTAGTGTATCTTTATTATTTTCGTGCTTATTGTAAGTTGCTACGGTTTCTTTAGGTCCAGTATAATTCCAATCGACCATGTCTTTATTATACTTATCTTTATCTCCCCACTCATCGTAGTATTTCATCACTTCATCAGTGGTTTTAAGTTTGTAAATTGGAATTTTATTTCCTACATCTTTTTGCGCCATTAGCCTCTCATTTTCTGACCACTTGGATCATAAAGTGGTTCTTTAATTATTGAACAATTAAACAAGTCTCCGTTTATCTCTACTTGAATTTTATTATCAGTTACAATCTTATTTTTATCAATAAATGTAAACGCAACACTTTTATTAACAAAATGAGCAAACCCGCCTGAAGTAACGTAACCTATGCTTTGATCTCCATTCATAACGGCCTCATTATTGGTTACATCAATATCATTGGTTTCAACAATTAAAGGTATAAGTTTGTTTGAAGAGTTTTCCTTTTGTGCACTTTCTTTGCCAATAAACTCTTTATCCCAATTAATAAAAGCATCTAAGCCAGTCTCTTTTGCTGTAAAATCTGGTCTATAATCTAAAGTCCAAGCTCCCCAATTTTTCTCTAACCTCATTGACATCAAAGCTCTTCCACCAAATGGTTTAATATTAAATTCTTTTCCAGCTTCCATTAATTCTTCGTAAAGTTTTAATTGATAATGAGGTGCTACATATATTTCGTAACCAAGTTCTCCAGTAAATGAAATTCTATTTACTAATGCAGGAACTCCACCAACAAACATTCTTCTTGAGTCTCTAAACTTAAATTTTTCATTTGAAACATCATCTCTTACTATTTTTTCTAAAACCTTTCTTGAATTAGGTCCTGCAATGGATAATCCATGAAACTCATCAGATCTATTTTTATAATTTAAATTAAATTTATCTAGATGACTTTCAAACCAACGTCTATGCATTTCTTGAGCAGCACCAGATCCAAATACCATAAATTCATTTTCATCCAAACAAGCAACTGTTAAATCTCCACACAATTTTCCTCTATAGGATAACATTGGTGATAGAGATATTCTTCCAGGTTTTGGAAGTCTTCCAGCCATTATATGATCTAAAAATTTTCTAGCGTCAGGTCCTTTGAATTCATGTTTTGAAAAGTTGGCAACTTCAATCAAGCCAACATTCTCTCTTACATTAATAACTTCTTTTGAAACATAATCATGTGATCTTGATCTTTTTATTGTTGGTTCTTCATGAGCGTCTTCTTTGTTGTTTGCAAACCACAAAACATTTTCTAATCCAAAACTATCTCCCATCACAGCTCCTTGATTTACAAAACGATCATAAAGTGCTGTTGTTTTTTGTTTTCTTCCTTTTGGTAATGTTTCGTTAGGAAATGTCATAATAAATCTTCGTTCATAGTTTTCTGAAGATTTTATTGTTCCATATTGAGGGGATGCATAATCTCCAAATCTTGCAACATCCATTGCCCAAACATCAATGGAAGGTTCACCATCAATAATCCATTCAGCAATACATTTTCCAACACCACCGCCTTGACAAAACCCAGCCATAACACCAACTGCAACCCAATAATTTTTCATTCCAGGTACTGGACCAATAAGAGGACTTCCGTCTGGACCAAAAGTAAAAGGTCCATTAACTATATTTTTTATTCCTGCTCGCTCTAATGCTGGCATTCTCTCAAACCCAATTGCCAATCGATCTTCAATATTATCTAATTTCGGCTCCAACAATTCATGACCAAAATTCATTGGGGTTCCTTCCACTTTCCAAGGAGTTGATTTAGGTTCATAAGTTCCAAGCAACATACCTTTTCCCTCTTGTCTAAAATAAATATTTCCTTCAAAATCTGTTCCGATAGGCAATCTTTGGTCACCCATTGCTTCAATTTCTGGAATAGGTTCGGTGATTAAATAGTGGTGCTCCATTGGCTGAACTGGAAGATTTAATCCTGCTAATTGACCAACTTCTCTTGCCCATAAACCACCTGCATTAATTACTATTTCAGCATTAATGTTTCCTTTTTCAGTAAATACATCCCAGGTTCCATCTTCTTTTTGTTTCGTGTCTTTTACGACAGTGTGAGTGTAATATTTTCCACCATGAACTTTTGCAGCTTTTGCAAAAGCATAAGTAACTCCTGATGGATCAACTTCACCATCTATAGGATCCCATAATGCTAGCAAGTATCTAGAGGGATCAATTAACGGATGTTTCTTTTTTACTTCTTCTAAAGAAATAAATTCTTGATCAAGCCCCATGTATCTTGCTTTTGATCTTTCTCTCTTTAAATAATCAGCCCATACTTCATTTGATGCTAAGTAAAAACCTCCACTAGGTTTAAATCCTGTTGAATGACCAGACTCTTTTTCAATCTCTTTATATAAACCAATTGTGTAAGCCATCATCCGAGAGATATTTGGGTCAGAAGAAATTACATGAACATTTCCCGCTGCGTGCCAAGACGATCCTGAGGTAAGTTCGTTTCTCTCAAGTAAAATGCAATCCTTTAATCCAAACTTAGATAAATGGTAAAGAATAGAACAACCCACCACACCACCACCTATGATTACAACTTTAGCATTTTTCTCCATAAATTTATTTATAAACTTTCTTTTTCAAAATTTACAATATTGTCTTCAAAATAAATATTTTTTAATTTGGATAATCTCTTTTGAAGAATATTTATATTTTTTTTAGTAAATGAAACTTTTTTTTGCTCTATTTCAGAAACTTGTCCCACATAGTTAATTGCATTCCAGACAGAAAAAATATTATTTAGTGAGAATTCTTTCAAATTGATAGATAAATTATTGAAGGTATATTTTAGTTTTTCTAGTTTTATTTTAAATTTATCTTTTTCTATATTTTTTTTTATTTGAGATATTAATTTTTTGGGTTCTGAATTTTTATAAAAACCATTCCTTGGATAGTAATATTTAAGAAATGATCCTGTAAAATCCTTTCCTGATGAGTATATAAGGAACATTTTTCCCTTAAAATTTAACAAAGATAAAAGAGGTCTAATAACATTTTTTACAGTCTGAGTTAAAGGAGACCGAAGCTTAAAACATTGAGATGCAATAATAAAATCATATTTTTTTGGAATTTCACTTATATTTCTAGGTATAAAGTCTTTTAATTTTTTTTTTTGATCTTTTCTGTAAATTGTCAAAAAAATTTTTGACTTGGGTTTAATTGAACCATTTTTGTTATTAAAAGATAATTTCCAATTTTTTCTAATATAAGGACTTAAACTCATTAAGATCTTAGTAAAATCAATACCTTTTTTTCCAACTAATTCTAATTTTTCAAATTTTACATTTTCAGATGTAGAGTTATTTATATCTTTATAGCTACAGTTAGTAATATTAAAAATTAAAGTTTTATGTTCAGCAAATCTATCCCCTAAAAAACTTAGAAGCACATTAATATCATCGATACTTATTTCTTTACCTACAACAAATATAGGTTTATTTGGCAAATATTTATGCAGACCAGACAAAAAAGTAGATATAATTGTTCCCTCACCAGTACCCGCGTCTAAAACGTTAAAAATTGGTGACCGAGTACTGATTTTTTCTATTTTTTTAAATAAATAAAAAGCAATTTTTGATTTTTCATTAGTTGAGTTTACAAATGATAGATATTTGTCTCTAGAATCAAAAAAAGTTTTTCTCTTCATATTTGTTATTAGTATTTGATCTCCTTATTTACTTTTTTTAGAGATTTATCTGTTCCATGGTGAAAATGTTTGCTCATATCTGGCATATATTTCATTGAAATTGGTTTTTTACCAATTGCAACAGACATTTCTCTGACATGATGAGCTTCGGCACCACAACATATACCAATAAAATTTATTTTATTCTGAACACACTCTTTTGCAAATTCTGCCATTTCAAATCTGTTGCAAAATAAATTATCTAAAGCTACGGGGAATGCATTTCCACCAGGAATACAATCACAACCATGATCGGTAATATTTAAAAAACCAGGTTCTTCCTCTGTAGTTCTGTAAGGAACTGGAAGCCCTGATACATGACATGAAACTTTGTCTCTAACTTTTTTTAAAAGTTTCATTGTCATCTCTGGTCCTCTATAACAATTCAATCCAACAACATCAGCACCCTGATCTTCCATCATCTTACATGCATCCTCAGCACTGTGTCCTTCTCTAGTTTTATCCCCTCTTGGAATTGCAAAATTGCACACTGCAATCAGTCCTGCATCCTTAATTGCTTTTAATGCAATTTTCATTTCATCAGTCCAACTTATTGTTTCGGCAATAACAAAATCAACTCCAGCCTCTTTTGCCCAAGCAACTTGCTCCTCATACATTTGTTGGCACTGCTTATGAGTATTTGCATCACCAGGATCAAATACGTTTGTGTTTGCAACATCTCCACAAACCATCAAATCTAAATCTTTAAATTCAGCAGCAGCATCTTTTGCAATTTTAAGAGCACCTTTTTGCATTGGTTCTAACAAGTGTTCTTTGCCAATTATTCTTAGTTTTTCTCTATGACCATAATATGTAAACGCCTGAACAACATCTGACCCAGCTCTGATAAATTCTCGATGTAATTGAGTTACTACTTCAGGATGCTCTAACACAACTTCAGGGACAAATGGACCCGCTGAAAGATAACCTCTTCTTTCCATTGCAAAAAGATATCCTTCTGCACACATTATTGGACCTTCATTTAATCTTGTAATAAGATCTTTTTTCATAATTTACCCTCTCATTTAGTTAAATTGGTTGCAACCCACTTGTGAAACATCAAAGTAGGAGTATCCATTACAGGTGAAAAATTTCCACCATTGTAAGCTGGGGAACTTCGACCTTTTTGCATTCCTTCTATTGCAGTTACATCTTCGTTCATAACTTCTTGCCAAAATGCAAAATTTTTTTCTCTTATCCCTTTAAACTCGTCACTCGAAGCGCTTTCATCTCCGATATAATATAATTCAAAATGTTCTTTTGTCTGATTGTTTGAAATTGGTTCTAACCAAAATGCATAAAAATGATCTATATGAATTCCTAACATCACATTTGGGTACAGTGATACATATTCAGATTTTTCAGAAAGTTCACTTGGCCAATTTGGAAAACATTTAAATTTTATGTTTCCATCAAACTGTTGTGAATATTTATTACTTCCTTGTCCAGAAAAATTAAAATTTTCATCTTCTATATGATAATGATCTGCAATATTTGAAACTCTATTTAATTCTGGATGTATCCAAGGTAAGTGATAGCTTTCACAATAATTCTCAATAGCAAATTTCCAATTACTATTTACTGTCATATTAAAGTAACCATTGTCAGAAGCATGTCTTATTAATTGTTGATCTTTTTTAGAAATAAACTTAGACCATCTATCTTCTAAGGGTTTAATATATTCTTCAAATGGTTTTGCATTAGAATTAATATTTATGAAGATTAAATCCATCCAAACTTTTGATTTTATTTCTTTTAGGTTGCTATTATTTTTATCAAATCCTTCTACATCATGTTTTCCTAAACCTCCTATATGAGGAGTAACAGTTAATTTCCCATTAAAATCATAAGACCAAGAATGATAAGGACATCTAATTACATTTTTTAATTTACATTCTTGATCAACTAATTTGAAACCTCTGTGACTACAAACATTATGAAAAACTTTTACTTCGTTCTCTTTATTTCTGACTATTAATATCGGTATGCCTAAAAGATTAAAAGGTTTTGCATCACCAGGATTTGGAACAGAGCTTGCAACTCCAATCATTGTCCAATTATTTGTAAAAACTTTTTCTTTCTCAAACTCTAAATAGTCATCATTTAGATAACATTCATTTGGTAATCCATGAGCTTTTTCTATGGGATTTTTAACAACTTCTATTTTTTTAGGATCTAAGATGTCTGATAATTTTTTATTTAAATTCATAAACCTCCTTTAATTAATTAATTAAAAAATTAATTTAGGGCTTAAAAATTACGACTCTCTAATGATGATTTGCTGAAAAACTGTTTTGCAATTTAAAATATAAACAAACTCTTTGAAAAAAAAATTTGCTGAAAATTTCATAATAAAACCATAACTAAATTTATTTGATAGTTAAAGACAATTTGACTTCAACTTATAATTGAATTTAATTTGCAATATTTCTCTCAATATGTTCAACTTGGTTTTTAAATGAATCAAATATTGGGAGATATAATGAAAATTAAAAGAATAATTCTTTCCCTAGCCGTTGTTTTTGGTCTTACTTCTTTTGGAAGTGTAGCTAATGCTGCTTGTGGAAATATAACTATCGCTAATATGAACTGGGCCTCAGCAAACTTTATGGCTGAAGTTGATAAAATTATATTAGAAGAAGGTTATGGATGTTCTGTGGAATTGGTGCCAGGTGCAACAATGCCTACATTTACATCTATGCAAGAAAAAGGTGAGCCAGATGTTGCTCCAGAATTTTGGGCTAACGCTGCAATAGTTGCTTTGAACAAAGCTGTTGATGAAGGCAAAATGCATTCAATCAATAAAGCACCAATCACTGGTTTAGGTGAAGGTTGGTGGGTATTACCTGCAACTCTAGAAAAGCATCCAGAGCTTACAACCGCTGCTGCAATTTTAGAAAGACCTGATCTGTTTCCTCACCCTGAAGATCCTTCAAAGGGTGGCTTCCACATTTGCCCTCCTGGATGGAACTGTGAATTAAGTAACAGAAACCATTTCAGAGCTTGGGGCATGGAAGAAAAAGGTTGGGCAATTGTTGAAACTGGTTCTGCTGCAGGACTTGATGGTTCAATTGCTAAAGCTGCTGAAAGAGGAGAAAATTGGTTTGGTTACTATTGGTCACCAACAGCTTTAATAGGAAAATATGATATGAGAGCTGTAGATATGGGTGAATGGGGTGGTAAAGATAACTGGGACAACTGTATAGTTTTACCAGAACAAGAATGTGCTGACCCTAAAAAAACTTCATGGGTTAAATCAGAAGTTTTCACTATCGTAACAGATAACTTCAAAAACACAGCTGGAAGTTCTGGTATGGATTATTTCAAAAAAAGAACTTATCCTGGTCCAGTGATGAACGGTATGTTAGTTTGGATGGGTGAAAACCAAGCAGAAGGTGCTGACGCTGCAATTGAATTCCTAAAAACACAAGAGGGTGTTTGGTCTAAGTGGGTTTCAAGTGACGCTGCTGCAAAAATCAAAAAAGCACTTTAATTAAATAAAATTATCGAACCCGTTGTCAAACGGGTTCGATTTTAGAAAAAAAATTTATGGATTTCTTTACTAAAATTCCAGTAATGGATAGGACAGCCTTAAGAGAGTTAAAAAAAGGTATTGATTTTAGCTTTAAAGAATTTTCACGAGCGTATGGTGATGGAATAGAAGGTTTTTTTGATCCCCTATTATATTTTTTAATTTGGCTAGAAAAACTTTTAGTAAATAGTCCTTGGCCAATCGTTATTGCAGTCTTTGCAATATTAGCATGGATAGGTTCAAGAAGTATAAAATTAACTATTGGAACGATTGTTTGCTTTTTGATAATTGGTTATTTTGGTATGTGGAAAAACTGTATGGCTACAGTTGCCATTATATCAGTTTCAACTTTAGTTTGTATTGTAGTTGGGATTCCAATTGGAATTTTAATGTCTAAATCTTCAAGAGCAGAAAAAGCAATTTTACCTATATTAGATATGATGCAAACTATTCCAAGTTTTGTTTATTTAATTCCTATAATTATGCTTCTAGGTATCGGTAAAGTTCCAGGACTTTTAGCAGTTTGTATTTATGCCTTGCCTCCAATTGTAAGGCTAACCAATCTGGGGATTAGAGAAGTAGATAAAGAAACTTTAGAGGCAAGTGAGGCGTTTGGAGCAACTCCAATGCAGAAACTTAAATCTGTTCAAATTCCATTGTCACTTCCAACAATTTTTGCTGGGATTAACCAAACAATTATGATGGCTTTAGCAATGGTTGTGATTGCATCCATGATAGGTGTAAAAGGTCTTGGAGTGCCTATTTTACAAGCAATTTCTAACCAATATTTGGCATTAGGAATGATGAATGGTTTAGCTATTGTAGCCTTAGCAATTATCTTCGACAGAGTCACTCAGCAGTACGGTCAAAGAATTCAAAAGCACAGAGGTCAGCTTAAGAAGTAATTTTAGCGCGAACGAATTTTCTAGACTCATATTTCAAAATCAATAAAGATCCGAAATATGAATTTTTCTTTGGAGATTGGTCCAAAAACAGATCTTGAAACTTTACCTCCATTAAGTGATGTCTATATCACTATGCTCCCAGGAGGAGATTATAAAGAAACAGCAGACAAAGCAGCTGAGCTTGTAAAAAAAGGATTTAATCCAGTTCCACATTTTCCGGCAAGATCTATGGGGGATGAAAATGAGCTTAAGGATTATGTTAAAAGGTGCAAAGATGCAGGAGTGAAACAAGCTTTAATTATTGGAGGAGGAAGAGAGCCTCTTGGAAAATTTGATAGTTCATTTCAACTTTTAGAAACAGGTTATTTTGAAAAAATGAAAATAGGAATAGCTGGACATCCAGAAGGAAGTCCTGATATATCCGACACAGATTTAGAAAAAGCAATGACAGATAAAAAGCCTTACGCTGATTATATAGTAACACAGTGGTTATTAGATCCTCAGCCTATCATTGATTTTATTTCTAAACAAAGCGTGCCAGTGCATGTTGGAATCACTGGGCCCTTAAAAATATCTAGCTTAATTAAATTTGCTAATATTGTTGGGGCAAAAAATTCCTTAAACTTTCTTAAATCTAATTTTAGTAAGGCGTTAGATTTATTGAAACCTAAAGACCCTAATGATTTAATTGGGAAAGTTAAATCGCACACTGATAACTTCCACATTTATACATTCGGCGGCTTGAAGGAAACTAACAAGTGGTTGAGGGAGAATAGTTATGTCTAATGAATTTGACTATACTAAATTAAAACATGTTACTTCTGTTGATCAGTCAGACAGAGAAGTACCATATAACTTAAGACAAAGTGGGCCAACAAAAGTTGAAATGTTAATTTCAACAAGGGTAAGAAAATCACCTTATTGGCATTTATCAATGCAGGCAGGTTGTTGGAGAGCAACTGTATACAATCGTATTTATCACCCAAGAGGTTATGTAAAACCTGAAGATGGTGGAGCGATGGTTGAATACGATGCTATCGTAAACCATGTAACAATGTGGAACGTTGCTGTTGAAAGACAAATAAGAGTTAAGGGTCCAGATGCAGAAAAATTTACTGACTACGTGATCACAAGAGATGCAACTAAAATTTCACCAATGAGAGCAAGGTATGTAATTTTATGTAATGCCTATGGTGGAGTTTTAAATGATCCAATTCTTTTAAGAATATCTGAAGATGAATTTTGGTTTTCATTATCAGACTCTGATATTGGAATGTATCTTCAGGGTGTAAATGCAGATGGAAGATTTGATTGTACTATTGAAGAAATTGATGTGAGTCCAGTTCAAATACAAGGTCCTAAATCAAAAGCACTAATGAAAGATTTGTGTGGAGATCAAGTGGATTTTGACAACATGCCTTTCTACGGACTAGCTGAAGCAAAAGTTGGAGGAAGAGATGTTGTAATTTCACAATCTGGTTTTTCAGGAGAAGCTGGTTATGAAATCTATCTAAGAAACTCTACATTATATGCCGAAGATATGTGGAATGCAGTACTTGCAGCTGGAAAAGCACATAACTTAATGGTTATTGCACCAGCGCACCATAGAAGAATTCAAGCTGGAATTCTTTCTTGGGGTCAAGATATGGATGCTCAACATAATCCTTTCCAATGTAATCTAGGTTATCAAGTTTCATTATCTGGAAAAGGTGAATGGCAAAAAAAAGGTGACTACGTAGGTAAAGCTGCTCTTGAAAAAATGGGCGCTGAACTAAAAGAGGGAAAAAAACCATATAAACTTCAATTGGTTGGACTTGAATTTGGTGGTAAGCCAGTTGAAGATTATGCGCCTGACTTTTGGTTAATTTCACCAGAGAGTGGTGGAGATCCTGTAGGATTTATTACGTCTCCTTGGTATCACCCTGAGAAGAAGCAAAACATTGCAATGGGATATGTACCATTCGATGGAAATTTAAATGCAAATGGTTTTCCAAAAGGAAAAGTAGGAACTAAATTTAAAGTTCATCTACCTGAACAATACTCAGATACTCCAGGAACACCTGTTGATGCTGTAGTAGTGGATATTCCATTCAAAGAGTCTTTCAACGCTAACACAAGAGAAGTTGTAAAAGGCTAAATTTATTTAGGGGGAGTTATTCAAACTCCCCCAAAATTCGATGACAAAAGGGTTTTTAATCGCAGTTTGCATTATTATTGCGATTGCTTTAATAGTATTTCCATTAATCGTTTCTTACAAAGCTCAAAGAAAAAAAAAGATAAAAATTAATGTTTGGTGAATTTTTAAATATAGTTTTTAAGTCAATAAAATTAGATAAAACACTTTATTCTGATAACAGAAATTTTGGTGAGGCTTCAATATATTTTGCTGGATTGATAATGATTTTAGACGGAGTTGCTGGAGCCGTTGCTGCAAACACTGTAATTAAAACTGCTGTTGCAATGTCGGGTCTGACTGCAATTGTTACGTGGTTGATATGGGCTATTTTTATTTTTGTTATAGGAGTTAAACTTTTTCCAGATAAACAGACTAAAGTTTCATTTAAAAAAGTACTAACAGCAGTTGGATTTGCTCATGCACCAGGTTTATTAAGATTTTTTGCAGTAACTCCAGATTTAATGATACCTATAATTTTTCTTACTCAATTCTGGATTTTTGCAGGCTTAATAATTTCTACAAAACAAATTTTAAATTTAAAATCTAATTTCAAATCTTTTGGTATTATATTGTTGTCTTTTTTAATAATTGCTTTTTTGTCAATTTCTTTTGTAATGAGCAGAATGAATATGCTCCCAGTTAATCAAATTAGCTAAATTGGAAAAATAGTTTTAGAAACTCTGCAAGATTTACAAATTTTAAAACCAGTTAATATTAGATTTTGAGATACACTCTCATCTTCATCTTTACACTCATCACAAATATTATTTAAATCTTCAATATTTTCTTGATTATTAATTTCATCAAAATTATCAGTCATTGTCTGTCAAACCTGCTCCCGCTCCACCTTGTTTTAGACTGTCAGATTCCTCAACAAAAGTATCTTCAGACAATTTGTATAAATTATTCCACTCCTCTTCAGTAAAGCTATCTATATTTTCTAAAAAACTAATCTTCAAATGATTTGCAACAGATGGAAATTCATAGTTAGCAATATTAGAATAGATATTTACATTTAAATTTAAAATAATTTCTTTTTTATCAAGGTTTATTTGGATTTTTTTTCCAATAATTTCTGATGCCCTACTCAAAAAAGCTAAAAAAATTGATGGGTAAGCAACGTTATTTAACTCAATTTTCTTAAGTGTTTCCAAAAATTTTGATTGGTCTAAAAAACTAACTCCTAAGACAATTGGACAATAAGGATTTGTAGAAGGTATGTTGTTTTCTAATATTAAATTTAAATTCTCAAAACTATTTATTTTTCGTTCACAAAAATAATCATTTATATGTTTAATTCCTGGAAGACCAAACGATTCTAAAAGTCTAATACACTTTGCTGTTTCTTCAGCAACTCCCCATGAATATCCAATAGCTTTCGTTGCTCTTTTAACAGTAGTTTCAATTTCACTTAATGATTTCATGATTAAATATTAGTTTTATAAACCCACTGCTCGTCATAATTTTTTAATTCATGTGGTAGTGGTGCTCCTTGAAACATGCATATTCTTAACCATTTATCAGATCTTGGGTCAAATTTTAAAGCTCCAAAAAATGATAGCTTTAACCTTAACATATCTATGGGTATTATGTTTTTGCCAATAGTATTATCTTGAATTTCAGAATAAGGAAATTTTTCAACAATAAAAGCTCTTCTAATTACATGTCTTAAATCTGAATTATTTATTAAAAATTCAGATATACTTTGACTATTTTTTGAAACTGACAAAATATCATAAAGTTTTTTTATATCTCTTGCTATAGCTAAAGGTTGTTCTAATTCTGAACCATGTTCTTCAAATCTATCAGCTAATCTTGGTTCTTCTTTGTTTTTTGAGATGAACCAAAAATTTTGATTGTTTTCTTTTTTTTCAAAATTAATTTCTAAAATATTTGGATATTTTTTTACTATAACATTTCTTAAATCTTCAACAGTTCTATGAGTAGGTATATTAAAATATTTTTCTTCATCAGAACTCATTTCTTTTACTAACGGGTCAGTAATTTCATTGTATGGCTCCATCATAATAGACACTACATACTCAATGCATTCTTCACATGTTTCTTTCTCTAACCATTCATAAATTGAATTAAATGGATAATCACTTGTAAAATTAAACTCTGTTTCAATGAATTTTAAAAATTTTTGAATGTCTGTTAGTAAATTATTAATTTTATTTTTTTGATATTCGCTCTCTGTGTTCCAACTGGTAATATTAGTTAGTGATTTTTTTACACAATCGATAAAAAGCTCTCTATCATTCTTATTTACATCTTTTATTTCTCTAATTTTTTTTAGAGCCACTTCTCTACATAAAATCCAATTATTTAATAACGTTGGATGATTAACAATAAAAGGTGCCATGCCCAATCCTGTTGAGTTACCAATACCTAAATTTTTACAAATTTGTTCATCTAACTTAACAGCCTTTTTTGGATTCATGTGGTAAGCGACATGATTGACTTGATCAAACGTAAATTGTCTTACTAGATAAACCAACATCATTTCCAGTCTAAATGGTCCGTTGATTTCATCTCGATTTTTAATTCTAAATCTATCTGCTAAACCAAATTTACCAGAACCATAAACAGCTGTAGTTCTGTATAAATACCCAACTTTTGACAATAAATTTAAATCAGGCTGCAATCCTTTGCTTAAGTTTTCAGTTACATGATTAAATAATCTTACAGATTTATTTGCTCTTGATAATGTTAGCTCTTTATAAGATAGCCTTCCAACTTCCTGTTTGGGTACTTCATTTTTTAATCTTTCAATATCTTTTTTACCTGGAACCCCGTCATGGAGAGTGAAGGCAGCATCCCACTTTGTAGCTATAACTCTATCCGATCTTTCTTCATCTTTAATCTGGTTTGCAAAACAAACTAATGAATAAACTCTTTTATTTTTTTTAAATGAATAAACTGCTTCACCATATCCATTTTCATCTAAATTAAATAAATCTCTACTAAATTCCCAATCTTTAAATTCACTCAAAAAACTTCTCAAAAAAGATAATTTAGACTGATGAAACGAACCTAAACGAGATAATTTCATTATGGTATTAGGATCTCTTAATTGTACTTTCATAAATTAAATAGATTTATAAAAATTGTACCAGTTATTTCCTAGTATTCCATGTGTCTCATCATCAGAAAAACCAATTTTTTTAAGACCTATTTCTATATTTGAAAATCCTCTTGCATCCTTAAACCAATCAGGTTGTTCTGGGAAGCCTGGTTTATTTTTTGATCCTTCTCCATAATTTTTGGTTTTAGTCCAAGTGCCATTTCTCATCCACTCAACTACACTATCAGGTTGATCGAGACAAAGATCTGAACCTATTCCAATTTTACTTACATCCATAATTTCTGCTGTCTTGGCAACCATTTCACAGAAACTATCAAGACTGCAATTTGTATTATCTCTCAAATGATGTGGATATAAAGATAATCCTAAAATTCCTCCACTGTCACTTAAAGCCCTGAGTAAATCTGAAGATTTATTTCTTTTTGCTGCATGCCAAAAAGATGGGTTTGCATGAGTAATAGCTATTGGTTTTTCACTTATTTCAATTGCATCAAATGTACTTTTTTCTGCAGAATGTGACATGTCAACAACAATACCTACTCTATTCATTTCTTTAATTGCTTCTCTACCAAAATTTGTTACTCCACTATCAATTTTTTCATAACAGCCTGTGGCCAACAATGACTGGTTGTTATATGTAAGTTGCATAAATCGACAACCTAATTGATGAACTTTTTCAACTAAACCAATATCATCTTCGATAGGAGAACAATTTTGAAAACCAAAAAAAATTGCAGTTCTGTTTTCATCTTTTGCTTTTTCAATATCTTTAAAACCATATCCAGGAAAAATAATATCAGAATTATCTTCAAATAATATTTTCCACTTATTTACTTCAGTTTGTAATTCATCAAAATCTTCATGATAAACTATCGTGACATGTACTGCATCAAGACCCGCTGTACGGTTAATCTCAAATATTTTTCTCGACCATTTACAGTATTGCAAATTATCAATTTTATAATTCATAATATGCTAAACTTTATTCAATCTGTTTTTTAAATACTATGAATTTTATTGAAATTTTTAAATTATTTTGAAATAAACATATTGATTAATTTTCATGAAAAAAAACATAAAACTTAAAGTGTCAATTGTTATGGGTAGCCAATCTGACTACAAAACAATGGCACTAGCTGAGAAAATACTTAAAAAAATGGGCGTAACATTTGAAACAAAGATTGTATCAGCTCACAGAACCCCAAAAAGAATGTATGAATTTGCTAAAAATGCAGAAAAAAACAATATTGGAGTAATTATTGCAGGCGCTGGAGGATCGGCTCATTTACCTGGAATGATTTCAGCTCTAACACATATTCCTGTTTTAGGTGTCCCTATTGAAAGTAAAAAATTAAAAGGCTTAGATAGTCTTTTATCAATCGCACAAATGCCAAAAGGAATTCCTGTTGGCAGCCTTGCAATTGGAGAGGACGGAGCTATTAACGCAGCGTTAATGGCATCTGCTATAATTGCGAATAATAATTTAAAGGTGAGAAAAAAATTAAAAAACTTTAGGACTTTACAAACAAAATCAGTGAAGAGATTACCTAAATAATATGTCAGAAATTACACTTGGTATCATTGGAGGTGGTCAACTAGGCAGTATGCTTGCTATTGCTGCTAAAAAATTAAAAATTAAAACTGTAATTTTTTGTGACGATAAAGATGCACCTGCTCAAAATTTTTGTACTCAATTTATTTGTGGAAATTACGAAAATAAAGAAAAGATAATGGAATTTGCAAGTAAAGTGGACTTAGTAACTTATGAGTTTGAAAACATTCCTTACAATACTCTTAATGAAATCAATAAATTAAAAACTGTTTCGCCCAAACCATCTGTAAATAGATTGATCCAACATAGATTGGCTGAAAAAGATTTTATAAATAAATTAAATATTAGAACTACAAGATATGCCTCGATAGATAAAAAATCAGATATGGAATCTTTGGAAGATTTGTTGCCAGGAATTTTAAAAACTACAACTCTTGGATATGATGGAAAGGGCCAATATCGAATTCAGTCAAAAGATGAATTTGACTCACTCAATGTAGACTTCACTAAAGGTTATATTTTAGAAAAACTAGTTAAATTAAAAAAAGAAATCTCAATTATAATTACAAGGTTTGATAGAGATAAATATGAAATCTATGAACCAATAGAAAATACTCATGAAGATCAGATATTAAAATACTCTAAAATACCATCAGAGATTAGTGAAAAAATTTTTAATCAATCTAAAGAATGGGCAATTCAAATTGCAGAAGAATTAAAATATATAGGAACATTGTGTGTAGAATTTTTTATAGATAGAAATGATAACCTATATGTGAATGAAATTGCTCCAAGAGTGCATAACTCTGGTCATCTAACCATAAATGCTTTTAACGTAAGTCAATTTGAAAATCATGTAAGGGCAGTTTGTGGACTAGAACAAATACCCTTAAAAAAACTATCAAATGCAAAAATGATTAATTTGTTAGGAGACCAAATTTTGCATTATAGAAATTTGCCAAAATTAAAAGATAATGAATTTTTCTTTGATTATCTCAAGAAAGAGGTAAAAGACAAAAGAAAAATGGGACACATCACAATTTTAGAGTAAATGTTAAAATCAATCGAAGGTAATTTTGATAACCCTGAAGTTAATGAACTTCTAAATAAACATTTTATAGAACTTAGAGCGGCTTCTCCAGAAGGGAGTGCTCATGTTCTAGATATCCCAGGATTAAAAGTACCATCTATAAAATTTTGGAGCTTATGGGATGAAGAAAAATTGATCGGATGTGGTGCATTGAAATTTTTAGATAATGACCACGGCGAATTTAAATCAATCAGAATTCATGACAATTTTAGAAAAAAGGGTCATGGAATGGATGTTATTAATCACTTAATTAACGAAGCTAAAAAGCTAAAAATAAAAAGATTAAGTATTGAAACTGGCGCAGGAGATTTTTTTATACCTGCAAGAAAGCTTTTCAAAAAATCTGGTTTTAATGTTTGTGAACCTTTTGCGCATTACAAAAAGGATGTTAATTCAGTATATTTAACTAAGCTAATTTAAACGAAACAATTAAATTTCTAAAAATTAATCAATTTTGTTGACAAAACTGAACAAAATCTAAAGAAAGCCAATATTACTTAATTATAAGTAATAAATTAATAACAAAAAGTAAGAAGAAAAATATGAGTCTACAAGGAAAAGTAAAGTGGTTCAATCCAACCAAAGGTTATGGTTTTATTGAAAGAGAAGATAAAGAAAAAGATGTTTTTGTACACGTATCAGCAGTAAGAGATGCTGGTATGAATGGTTTAGATGAGGGTCAGGCTTTGACTTTCGATGTTGAAGATGGTCCTAAAGGTCCTTCAGCAGTTAACTTAAAAACTGCATAATTTCACACTTCCTATTGGCTGGAAAAAATTATTTAAGAATATTAATATTTAAATTTCAGCCAATACCAAGAATTCAAAAACAATCTTTAAACACAATTTTTGTTTAAAGATTAAAAAATTGAAAAAAAATTTATGATTGGAATTTTAGGTGGAATGGGAACTCAAGCTGGTCTTGATTTCTGTAATAAAATAGCAATTTTAAATAGAGGAAAAATAGATCAAGAGTATCCTTTATTTATTCTTTATAATAAATCAAACATTCCAGGCAGACCAGAGTCTATTGGGTCTCAAACTAAAAATCTATCAAACAAATCTACAAATAAAACTAGTAAAATAAAATACAACAAAGTTTTAAATAGCTTGCTTAAAGGATGTAGACTGCTTGAAAAAAATAAATGTAAATTTATTGTGATCCCCTGCAATACAGCTCATTACTGGTATGATGATCTACAAAAAAAAATAAATATTCCTATTATCAATATGCCAAGTGAAGTTTTTAAATTTACTAAAAAAAATTGTAAAAAAAACTCTAAAGTAGGTTTGCTAGCAACTGAAGGAACTTTAAAAACAGGAGTTTATACGAAGTTTTTTGATAAAAATTATGAGTTAGTTCAACCATCAGAAAGTCTTCAAAAAAATTCTGTCAATAAAGCAATTAAACTTGTGAAAATGGGTAATGTTAAAGCTGCTGCTAAAGCTATTAAACCAGCAATTAATTCTCTTATTAAGCTCAAATGTAAAAAAATTATTTTAGGATGCACAGAGCTTCCTATTGCAATTTTTGCGTTTAAATCTTTTAAAAATATTAAATCCTCAAAAATTTTCTTAGATCCTAATTTAATATTAGCTCATTCAGCGATGAATAAATATAAAAGATAATATATGTCATCAAAAACTGAGAAACCTTATGTTTTGAGAGTTGCTGAATTTATTTATTTGAAAATAAATGAAATTAAAATTCAAAATCCAGAAATAAATAATATCCAGGCTTTTGAGATTTTTATGTCCACAAAAGATTATGACTTTGTAAGCTCAGGCGAATTTCATAATAAATGGCTATTAGACCTTAAAAATAACGATTTTATAGATAACAAAACTGGTAAAAAAATTAACAATGAAACCTTGAGATTACTAGAGCTTCAAAAAGACAGTATGATTAAATTTCTAATAAAAATTCCTAAACTTTATTATACAAAAAGCCATTTTCCTTTAGAAATATCGCAAAGAGCATTTGATCATCTTTGGAGAGTATGTGAAAGTTATGAGATGTGGTGTAAAGAAACAAAACAAAATAACTTAATTAAACTAAATTTGTAAAATAAGAATGGTTAAGATTTTTCCATTCATTTTTATTCTTCTTTGGTCTTCTGCTTTTATAACAACAAAACCAATAATTGATAATAGCGAACCATTTGCAGCTCTTGCTTTTAGATTTGCATTAGTAGCTTTAGGTTTTTTTTTATTTTCTATTTATAGAAAACAAAAAATTATAGTTGATAGAAAAAATTTTATAGAGTCTTTTTTAAGTGGTGTTCTATTTCATGGTTTTTACCTTGGTGGAGTATTTTACTCAATATCAAAAGGCATGCCAACAGGAATAGCGGCATTGATTGTAACTCTTCAACCTATCCTCACAAATATTTTAAGTGGACCAATTTTAAATGAGAAAGTTTCAATTAAACAATGGATTGGAGTTTTCTTAGGTTTTGTGGGAGCACTATTTGTTTTAGGTTTTGATGTAGGCTCAGAAATACCTACGCTTGGATTAGTTGCTACTATTATTGCTTTACTCGCAATAACATTTTCAACTTTATGGCAAAAAAAACTAAGTAATAATTTACCTCTGTCAGTAAGCAACATGAACCAAGCAATAGGTGGCTGTGTATTTCATTTGATAATAATATTTTTGTTTGCAGAACCTTACATTAATTTTACTCAAACATTTATAATAGCTATGAGTCATCAAATATTCTTGGTTTCATTTGGTGCTTTTACAATTTTAATGTTTTTGATTAAAAAAAACTCAGCGAGTAAAACAGTATCTATATTTTTTCTAATACCCACAACTTCTGCTATCATGGCCTGGTTATTTTTAAATGAAAACTTAACCACGTTAGATGTTTTTGGATTTTTGATTACTTCAATCGGTGTATATATAGCTACAAGAGATTGAGAGCTGTTAGATAGATTTATAACCAAACTCTAAACATGCATCTGTAACAGAGTGATATAAAGACTCTCCAAAACTTCTTAAAGCAAACAATCTTACTGTTTCAGGATTATTATCAAGCATATCGATGGTCAAAGCTATTCCGTTATATGTTGAGTTTATTGAATTATTTTTTTCTAAAATATTAAAATTATAAGGACATCCTTTTTTCAAAACTTCTTTTACATTTGGTCCCTCTAACTGAATAACTACTCTTGAGTGAGATAAATCAGTTACTGCAAAATCACTTTCAATAAAAATTTCAGAAATATTTTTGATTAATTCTTTTTTTGTTGAAGTTAAAAGCCAATTTTTTGGTCCATTCCAAAAAATTCTCGTTTCATTATTACAATTAACATTTAACGGCGTGTTATCTAATTTTAAACCATCAATACTAATATTTTCAGCTAAATTTGAATTTTTATACTGAACTATTTGAATTATTAACAAATCCTTGACCTCAGAAATTTTAATCAATTCATCTTCTTTTTTTTCGCTGAAATCACCAAAATTTCCTTTTTTATGAACTTCTTTTAAAGCTGATATAGAACTCATGATCTAACTCTTTCTCCTTTTGGATCAACATAGTGTGAAGAAACTATCTCAACTGGAATAACTTTGTTTTTTAATGGTGACATCACAAAAAGTTTTTCACCAATCATATTTTTTCCATCTTTAAGTATAGCTAAGGAAAAAGGATTATCATGCTCAACGCTCCAACAAGAAGCAGAGATATGACCTAGTTTTGGATTTGGAAGTGGCGCATTAGCATCTTTAACTAAATGAGAACCCTCTGGAATACTAGTTTTTTTATCCAATGGAACAACTCCAACAATTCTTTGTCTGTCTTCAGATATAAATGCTTTTCTTTGCAAAGATCTTTTTCCAATAAAATCTTTCTTTTTACTAACTAATCCTTCTAAAGCATTATCATATGGTATAGTTCTTCCATCAAGTTCAGAACCAGCCACATGTCCCATTTCTATTCTTAGAGTAGATAAGGCCTCTGTACCGTAGGGTTGTAAGTTAAATTCTTCTCCTAACTCAATTATCTTTTCCCACATAAAATTACCATTGTCAGATTCTACGTTTACCTCATAAGCTAATTCACCTGAAAATGATATTCTAAAAATTCTTGCTTTTACTCCAAACAAGTCTCCTTCCATGTAACCCATAAATGGTAGTCCTTCATTGGATACATCGTTCTTAGGAAATAACTTTTGTAGTAATGATCTTGATTTAGGTCCTGCTATTGCAGCTCCAGCCCACTGTTCAGTAGTTGATACAACATTAACATTTAAATCAGGCCATACCAATTGTAAGTAATACTCTAGATGAGATAGAACATTCGCTGCTTGTGCAGTTGTAGTTGTCATGTGATAATGATTTTCTGAAATTCTAGTAGTAGTTCCGTCATCCATTACAATTCCGTCTTCTCTAAGCATAACACCATATCTTGCTTTACCTATTGGAAGTTTAAGCCAGGCATTAGTATAAACTCTATTTAAAAACTCAGCAGCATCAGGTCCCTTAACGTCAATCTTGCCTAATGTTGTTACATCACAAACTCCAACATTTGTTCGAACATTTTTTGCTTCTCTTTTTGAGGCTTCAAATAAAGTTTCATTACCTCTTTTATAATATCTTGGCCTTAACCAAATTCCTGCATCTACAAAAACAGCATTATTTTTTTCATGCCATGAATGCATTGGAGATTTTCGAGTTGGTTTTGAATGTTTTCCAACCTCTCTTCCGACAATTGCTCCTATAGAAATAGGTGTATAAGGTGGTCTAAAGGTAGTATGACCAACTGAAGGAACTACCTTGTTTTCGATTTCGGAAACTAGCTGTAATCCGTTTAAATTACTTGTTTTTCCTTGATCTGTTGCCATACCTAAAGTTGTATATCTTTTCACATGCTCTATTGAACGGTATCCTTCCCTAAGAGCAATTTCTACATCAGAAACAGCGACATCGTTTTGAAAATCTAAAAATCTTTTATAGTTTTTTCCTTTCGGTAATGGAACGCACCAAAACTTATCATGCACAGAAGATTTTTTCTCTACGACATTTGGGATAGAAATTTTATTTTCCTCATTAGTTATTTTTTTTGATAAATCATTACCTGCCTCAAATGATGTTTTTAAAGTTTCCTCAAGAGAAAATATTCCATTAGCAGCACCCAATGTAGTTTCATTTTGTTTTGAAACACCTGGAACAAACGCGTCTATCTCTTCATTAAATTTAGTTTTATTTCCAGATTGTGATGCTAAATGAATAGTTGGTGTCCAAAAACCAGAAACGCATATGCAGTCACAAATTATATTTTCTGTCTTTCCCAATGTTTTTTTGTCTTCTGAAATAGTTGCTATATCTGCAGATTTAACTTTTTTATAACCTTGTGCCGCAACTACTACATATGAGTTTTTGATATTTATTCCTAAGTTTTTAGCTTCATCAATAATCTCAGATTGAGGACTTGATCTTGAATCTAATACAATTGGATCAATTCCATGTTTTTTAAATTCAATCGCAGTTTCATAACCGCTATCATTGTTTGTAAACACTAAAGGTTTTTTTCCAACCAAGACACCATAAACTTTTAAATATTCTTTTGCAGCAGAAGAAAGCATAACACCAGGAGTATCATTGTTTCCAAAAACAATTGGTCTTTCAATTGAACCAGAGGAAATTAGAACTTCTTTTGCTCTAATGTACCAAAGTCTTTTGTTTGGATGATATTTTTTAGTTTTGGGTAAATGATCACTAACCTTTTCGGACATCACCAACATATTATGATCATAATAACCAAAAACTTGAGATCTGTTTTTTACAATTACATTAGGCATTTCTTTTAATTCTGAAACAATACCTTCTGCCCAATCCTTTCCAGATTGATTTCCAATATTAACATCGTTTGTAAGCAAAGATCCTCCAAACCTTGGTTTGTCTTCTGCTAAAATAACCTTAGCTCCATTTTTGGCAGCAGCATATGCACTTGCTAAACCAGAAGGACCTGAGCCTGCAATCAATAGATCACAATATTCATATTTATGTTCATACCTCTCTTTGTCATGCTTAGTTGATGCAACGCCTAAACCAGCTGCTTTCCTAATGAATGGTTCGTAAATTTTGTACCAGAAACTTTTTGGCCACATAAAAGTTTTGTAATAAAAACCTGCAGGTAAAAATATTTTTAAAAAATTGTTTATCGCTCCAACATCAAAGTTTACACTTGGCCAACAATTAACACTGTTTGCTTCTAAGCCCTCAAATAATTCTTGTTCTGTTGCTTTAATATTTGGCTCCGTTTCACCATTTCTGTAAAGCTGTACAACGGCATAAGGTTCATCTACTCCTGCTCCAAAAAACCCTCTTGGTCTATGATATTTAAAGCTTCTCCCTACCAAATGTACACCATTTGCTAATAAAGCTGAGGCTAAAGTGTCTCCTTCGTACCCAAAATAAGTAACTCCGTTAAACTTAAAAGAAATTTTTTTACTTCTATCTATTAAACCACCTGTTTCTATTCGATAACTCTGAGTCATTAAGCAATTTCTTCGTTAGCTTTATAAGTTTTAAATATTTCGTGTGTTGCGGTATCTCTTTCAACTTTAATCCATTGTCTGCAACCAGATAAATGCTGCCAAAGTTCTAAATGTTTTCCTCTTGGGCTTACTCTGTTATATACAAAATTATCCCACTCCTGATCAGTAACTTCTTTATTTAGCTCAGGTCTTTTAACAGTTGCATCACCACCATATGAAAATTCATTTTGAGATCTCATTCCACAATGTGGGCATTTAATATGAAGCATTTATGAAATCCAAGTTTTCGTTCCAAGACCTTTTTCATCAATCAGATAACCAGTACTAAATCTGTTTAAGCTATAGCCTGCATTTAATTCATGAACTCTGTCTTGAGCAATAGTATGAGCAAATGTCCATCCTGATGCTGGAGTTGCTTTAAAGCCTCCGTAACACCATCCACAGTTTAAATATAAACCCTCAATGTGAGTTTTATCAATTATTGGAGAGCCATCCATTGACATATCCATGATCCCACCCCAAGTACGAAGCATTTTTAATTTACTTAAAAATGGCATCATCGCAATTCCTTCAGTTAACACATGTTGTAAGGTCGGAAGATTACCTCTTTGAGCATAACTATTATAACCATCAAGATCTCCACCCATTACCATTTCACCCTTGTCTGATTGACTGATGTAAAAGTGACCTGCACCAAAAGTAACTACCTTATCCAAAACTGGTTTAACTGGTTCAGAAACACAAGCTTGTAAAAGATGTGTTTCAATTGGCAAAGTCATATTTAATTTTTCTGCTAAAATATTTGTGCTACCTGCAACACATAGACCAACTTTCTTTGCTTTGATATTTCCTCTCGATGTTCTAATCCCCTTAATTTTTCCTGCAGAAATATCAAAACCTGTAACTTCACAATTTTGAATTATATCTACTCCCATTGAGTCAGCTTGACGCGCATATCCCCAAGCAACAGCATCATGACGAGCAGTTCCAGCGCTGGGTTGCATCAATCCACCAAAAATTGGAAACCTTACATTATCTGAAAAGTCAGCCATAGGAATTAATTCTTTTACTTCTTCTCTATTCAAAAGAACTGCATCAATTCCATTTAATCTCATTGAATTTCCTCTTCTTGCATATGCATTCATTTGTGCATCTGAGTGTGCAAGATTAATAATTCCTCTTGGAGAAAACATTACGTTGTAATTTAAGTCCTGACTCATCTTTCTCCATAAATCCATTCCAAACTCACTGAAAAGACCATTTTCATCATGCATATAATTAGATCTTATAATTGTAGTGTTACGCCCAACATTTCCACCGCCAATCCATCCTTTTTCAATGATAGCTACTTTTGTAATTTGATGCTCTTTAGCTAGATAATATGCGGTAGCTAAACCATGCCCTCCGCCCCCAATAATAACAACATCGTACTCTTCTTTAGGATTTGGATCTTTCCAAGCTAAATCCCAATTTTGATGGCCTGTTAATGCATTTTTAACTAAGCTAAAAATAGAATACTTTTGCATGATAGAATTTTATATTAATGAATTTAAATAGTTCTTATTTTTTTTATATATATATTTTAGAAGTTTCGAAAAATCTCAAATAAGATAATTATTATGCAAAAAAATTTACAATAAAGGATAACGAATGAGCGAAGTAAAATCAGATATTCAGATAGCTAGAGAAGCTAAAATGCAACCAATAAATGATATTTTAGCAAAAATAAATGTACCTGATGAAAGCTCTGCGTTTAGTCCTATGGGCAGACACATCGCAAAAATAAATTTAGAATATTTAGAACAACTTAAAGACAAACCAGATGGAAAATTAATTTTAGTAACTGCAATTACTCCAACTCCAGCAGGTGAAGGAAAGACTACAACTTCTGTTGGATTAAATGATGGTTTAAATAAAATTGGAAAAAAATCTATCGTGTGTCTTAGAGAACCAAGCTTAGGTCCTTCTTTTGGTATGAAAGGTGGAGCAGCTGGTGGAGGTTATGCTCAAGTTGTTCCAATGGAACAAATTAATTTACATTTCACAGGTGACTTTCATGCAATTACTTCTGCTCATAATTTATTATCAGCATTAATCGACAATCATATTTATTGGGGAAATAAACTTGATATCGATGTTAGAAGAATTGTTTGGAAAAGAGTTATGGATATGAATGATAGATCATTAAGATCTATCAATATAAATTTAGGTGGAATAGCAAATGGTTTTCCAAGAGAAGATGGCTTTGATATCACTGTTGCATCAGAGATAATGGCAATCTTTTGCTTATCAAATGATTTGGAAGATTTAGAAAAAAGAATTGGAAATATAACTATTGGGTATACTAGAGATAAAAAACCAGTTTACGCAAAAGACTTAAATGCTCAAGGTCCTATGACAGTTCTTTTAAAAGAAGCTATCAGACCTAATGTTACACAAACTTTAGAAAACAATCCTGCAATTATTCATGGTGGTCCATTTGCGAATATTGCTCACGGTTGTAACTCAGTTATTGCAACAAAGACTGGTTTAAAATTAGCAGACTATGTAGTGACTGAAGCAGGATTTGGTGCTGACCTTGGTGCAGAAAAATTCTTAGATATTAAATGTAGAAAATCAAATTTAAAACCAAGCTGTGTTGTAATTGTTGCAACTATAAGAGCGTTAAAAATGCACGGTGGTGTTGCTAAAGATGATTTAAAAAATGAAAATGTTGAAGCTTTAAAAAAAGGGTTAGTAAATTTAGAAAGACATATTCAAAATGTTCAAAAGTTTGGTTTACCTGTAGCAGTAGCTGTTAATCATTTTATAAAAGATACTGATAATGAAGTAAAAGCGCTTATAGATTTTTGTGATAATTTAGGTGTTAAAGCTAGTCTATGTACTCATTGGGCAAATGGGGGTGAAGGAACAAAAGAATTAGCAGCTCATGTTTCAGAATTATGTGAAAAAGATGAAGCTAAATTTCAATTTTTGTATGAAAGCAAAACACCTTTGTTTAAAAAAATAGAGACTATTGCAAAAGAAATATATAGAGCAGATGAAGTAATCGCTGATACAAAAATTAGAGATCAACTTAAAAACTTTGAAGAAGCTGGATATGGTGATTTGCCAATTTGTGTTGCTAAAACTCAATACAGTTTTTCAACAGATCCAAATCTTAAAGGAGCACCGACAGGTCATGCTTTGCCAGTGAGAGAAGTAAGACTATCATCAGGAGCAGAGTTCATTGTTGTTATTTGCGGTGCAATCATGACTATGCCTGGATTACCAAGGGTTCCTGCAGCAGATTCTATTAAACTAAATGAAAAAGGTGAGATTGAAGGATTATTCTAAATTAAGATAATCTAACCAATTCTCTAACTCTCTCATTCTGGAAATTTTATCTAATTTTTTGTTTTCTATTTCTATATTTTTAATGTGATCATCAATATGATTTTGGTCTTTAAAAGCACCACGTTCTATAAGTCTATCTTTTCTAAAAATAATTAAGTTAATCATCTTGTTGTAAGTAATTTCTGGATGATACTGAAGGCCCCACACATCACAATTTCCAATTTTAAAATTTAAACCTTGAACGTTATTAATTGGGTTCGAAGCTAGCAGTGTTGAATTTTCTGGAAGAGTTACAACTTCATCAAAATTAAATGCTGGAGTATTAAACTTTTTATTTTTGTTTTTATACAATGGATGATTTAAACCATTTTCATTAACTTCAATATCTCTTGCAATGCCTCGATGTGACCCCTTCTCAGCTTTTTTTACTTCACCACCGGCAGCAGTAACTGCAACTTGCATTCCCCAACATATTGCTAAAACTTTTTTAATTTTTTTCTGGCATTCCTTCATAAATTCTATTTGTCTTAAAATTTCAGGTGTCTTGTTATAAATATTTAAACTACTTCCACCCCAAATAAGACCATCATAACTTTCTAGTGGATCTATATTCTTGCTTATATTTTCATCTGAAGATGGATTAACCACATCTATATTTAATTGATCAGTAAAATGAGAAAGACTATGTTTTAAGCTTTCTGTATGAGTTTGAATGCCTGCCTCTGTAAAACTTTGATTTTCCTCTTGTAAATTACCTTCTACTACCAAAATTTTCTTCATTAAAATAATTCTCCTGAAATACTTTTTTTATACATCTCTTTTAAATCTTCTTTTGTTATTTTTTTTGGATTGCCTCCTGTAGATGGATCTTCAAATGCCATTAAAGAAAGTTTTTCTAAATCGATTTCATTACAGTCCATAACATCTGAAAGTTTATGAGGAATATTTAATTCTTTACGCAAATTTAATATCCATTCTAAAAAACTTTCAAATGTATTATTTAAATTAAGATAATTACAAACAGATATAATCTTGTTTTCAATAACTGATTTATTGAAAGTTAAAACATAAGGCATAAATATCGCGTTACTTAAACCATGATGCACATCAAATTGTGCATTTATTGGATGACTTAGAGAATGTATTGCACCAAGACCCTTTTGAAATGCAGTAGAACCCATACTAGAGGCAGCTAACATTTCAGATCTAGCTTCTATATTCAAACCATTTTTATAAACCTCTGTTAATGAATTTTTAATTAACCTCATACCCTCAAGCGCGATACCATCTGCCATTGGGTGAAATCCAGGTGCACAAAAAGCCTCGAGATTATGAGCAAGTGCATCCATACCTGTTGCAGCTGTTATTCTTGGTGGAAGATCTTTGGTTAAATGTGGATCTAAAATTACAATAGAAGGCAAAATTTTTGGATGAAAAATTATTTTTTTTATTCCTGTTTCTTCATTAATGATGGCTGAAGCCCTTCCTGTTTCTGAGCCTGTTCCAGCTGTGGTTGGAATTGCTATAATTGTAGAAATTTTATTTTCATCAGCTCTTGTCCAATAATCTCCTATATCCTCAAAATCCCATATAGGTCTTTTTTGACCGCACATAAAAGCTATTCCCTTACCAACATCTAATGCACTACCTCCTCCAAAAGCAATTACTCCATCACAGTTTTTTTCTATATATAAAGAAACTCCTTCCATTACATTTTTCCCAGTTGGGTTTCCTGAAAATTGTGAAAATACTTGTAAATGATCAAAGTCATTTTTTAATTTTTCAATTACTTTTGAAGTCATTGGTAGATTTAAAAGATCCTTGTCAGTTACAAAAAGTGGACTTTTAATTTTTAAGTTCAAACAGGCGTTTGTAAGATCTTCAATTTTACCTGCTCCAAACCAAATAGTAGTAGGATAATTCCAGTTCATAAATTAATTAATCACAAACAATATTTTTACCTAAATGCATTATTTTCAGAATCAAATAAATGACATTGATTTAAATCAAAACTTAAGCCAAGCCTGTCACCAACTTCAACTTTACTAGCTCCATCAGTTTGGACTACTAATGGCTCCCCCTCTTTTTCTAGATATAAAAAAGTAGAAGAACCTAATTTTTCAATAACGAATACCTTACTCTCCCAACATTTTTCACCTTTATTTATTAAGATATGCTCAGGTCTAATACCAATCTTTACATTATCGCCAGGTGAAACTTTGTCTGAAGTTTTTGGAACAATAATTTTTCCTTGTCCTGAAATTTCAACTTCTGTTCTAGAATTATTAGAGCTTATAACTTTAGAATTAATAAAGTTCATCTTTGGTGAACCAATAAAGCCCCCAACGAATAAATTTTCAGGCTCATTGTATAATTTTAAAGGTGATCCTTTTTGAGAAACAATACCTTGATCCAATACAACTATATCATCTGCAAGTGTCATTGCTTCTGTTTGATCGTGTGTAACATAAATCATTGTTGCATTTAATTGATCATGCAATTTAGCAAGCTCTACCCTCATCTGAACTCTTAAAGCTGCATCTAAGTTAGACAATGGTTCATCAAATAAAAATACTTTTGGTTTTCTTGTAATGGCTCTACCAATTGCAACTCTTTGTCTTTGTCCTCCTGATAATTGTTTTGGTTTTCTTTCTAAATATTCTTCAATTTGAAGAATTTTAGCAGCCTCCATAACTCTCTCGGTAATCTCCTCTTTAGATTTTTTTTCAATCTTTAGACCAAAAGCCATGTTGTCAAAAACTGTCATATGTGGATATAAAGCATAAGATTGAAAGACCATTGCTATATTTCTTTCTTTTGGTGGAAGATCATTTACAACTTGTCCGTCTATTGAAATTGTTCCTGAATTAATTTCCTCTAAGCCTGCAATCATTCTTAACATTGTTGATTTACCACATCCACTTGGTCCAACTAATACAGTGAAAGATTCACTTTTAATATCTAGAGATACATCTTTAATCACATGTGTAGATCCAAAAGATTTATTTATGTTTGAAATATTTATCTCTGCCATCTTAAGTTAATATTTATATTGTAATTTTATTTTTAATTTGTTTATATTTAAAAAGCATATTTTTAAACTGGAGAAATTACAATGAGCAAAATTGCAATTATTGGAGCAGGACCTTGCGGTCTATCAATGTTAAGAGCATTCGAACACTTAGAAAATAAAGGTGAAAAAATTCCCGAAATAGTTTGTTTTGAAAAACAGGAAGATTGGGGAGGTTTGTGGAATTATAATTGGAGAACAGGTAGTGACCAATATGGAGACCCAGTTCATAATAGTATGTATAGATATCTGTGGTCAAATGGCCCTAAAGAATGTTTGGAATTTGCAGATTATTCTTTTGATGAACATTTTGGGCAACCAATTCCTTCTTTTCCTCCAAGAGAAGTTCTACAAGATTATATTCTTGGAAGAGTAAGCAAAGGTAAAATTAAAAATAAAATAAAACTAAACACAAGAGTTACAAATGTAAATTTTAGCAATGAAAAATTTGAAATTACTTATCAAGACAAAGTTAAAGATGAAATTTCAAAAGATACATTTGATTATTTGGTTGTTTCTACTGGTCATTTCTCAGTTCCTTTTATTCCTGAATACAAAGGAATGAATTCTTTTCCAGGAAGAATAATGCATTCACATGATTTTAGAGATGCAGAGGAGTTTAGAGGAAAAGATGTGATTGTTTTAGGAAGCAGTTATTCAGCTGAGGATGTTGCTCTACAGTGTAATAAATATGGGGCCAAAAGTGTAACTATTGGATATCGAAATGCACCTATGGGATTTAAGTGGCCTAAAGGTATGAAAGAAGTGCATTATCTAGATAGATTGGAAGGGAAAAAAGCAATTTTTAAAGATGGTACTGAACAAGATGCAGATGCAATAATCTTGTGCACAGGTTACTTGCATCACTTTCCATTTTTAGATGAAAGCATAAAGTTAAAAACACACAACAGATTATATCCACCGAAATTATACAAAGGAGTTGTTTGGCAAGATAATCACAAACTTTTATATCTTGGTATGCAAGATCAATTCCATACTTTTAATATGTTTGATTGCCAAGCATGGTTTGCAAGAGATGTAATTATGGGAAAAATTAAAATGCCAAGTGCTGATGAAATCAATAAAGATATAGATAAATGGGTTGCTATGGAGGAAAAATTAGAAAACCCAGATCAAATGATTGATTTTCAAACTGAATACACAAAAGAACTTCATGATATGTCTGATTATCCAAAAATAGATTTTGAACTAATCAGAAAACATTTCAAAGAGTGGGAACATCATAAAGTAGAGAATATCTTAACTTACAGAAACAAATCGTTTTCATCACCTGTAACAGGTTCTGTTGCACCTATACACCATACTCCATGGGAAACTGCAATGGACGACTCGATGAAAACGTTTTTAAATAAATAATTAATAGTTAACTTTTAATTTTTTATTTTTTGTGATCGCACTTAATAGTGCATGCATAAGCGGTATTTTATTTTTATTAATTTTTTTCAATATGTAGGGTGCAATCTCTTTAGCTAGATCTGCTCCCTCTACTGTGTCATTTTTCATAAACTTATTTTTTGCAATTTTAAAAGTATAGCCTTTTCCTAAATATTCGCCCATTTTGCTATTTCTTCCTCCAACAGCACTAACATATAAATCACCAACTCCAGCTAACCCATGAACTGTTTCTTTTTTACCTCTAAAATATTTTATTAAATATTCCATTTCATCTAATGATTTTCTAAATAAAGCTGAAGCGGTATTTTCACCTTCACCCGATCCAATAATCATTGAATATATGTTTTTAATTGCAGATGAAAATTCAACTCCTTTTACATCACTTGAATATTCTGTTTTGTAATATTTAGTTGAGATTAATTTTCCTATTTTTTTTGCAATATTAATATTCTTGTTTGCTATCACGGTGTAACTTTTGATTTTTTTTGCTAACTCTTTTGCCAAACAAGGTCCTTTTAAAACTGAAATATTTAAATTTTGATTTCCTTTGTATAGCTGCTCCGACATAGTAATAATTTTTTTATTATTTCGATCATATTTAAGACCTTTGGTCAAAACGAGAATAGAGATTTTTCTCTTTATATTTTTTAAATGCTGTCTAACCATTTCAATTCCAATAGAACTTACAGCAACAACAATTAAGTCCCATTTTTCATTAAGTAAGTCTGATGAAAATTTTTTTATAGAAACTCTCTTAGATAATTTAAGTTTTAATACTGGATGAAATTTGTTTTTTTCTATTAATTTATTTAATAGATCTTTACTGTAAGGCTCGGTTAAAGTTACTTTATGATTATTATCAACAAGGGGAAAAGTAAATGCAGCACCCATTGCGCCCGCTCCTATAATTAAAACTTTTTTCATAAGACTAGTTACGCTAAAGTTTTTTTAATTGCTAGTTTCCATCCTGCTAAAAGTTCGTTTCTTAATGTTTTTTTAATTTTTGGTGAGAAAACACGATCTTTTTTCCACATATTTTTGATTTGATTTAAAGATTTATATTCTCCTATTTGAAGTCCAGCTAACAAAGCTACACCCAAAGCAGTTGTCTCTAATATTTTTGGTCTAACAACTTTTAAATTAATAATGTCAGCTAAAAATTGTGTGAACCAATTGTTTGCAACCATTCCGCCATCTACCTTAATTATTCTTGGTTTCAAACCATCCTTATTCATCGAGTCAAATAAATCAAAACTTTGATAACCAACAGATTCTACTGTTGCTCTCACTATACTTTTCCAATCACTGTCTCTTGTTAGTCCTGTAATTACTCCTCTTGCATCTGGTCTCCAATAAGGTGCCCCCATTCCGCTAAAAGCTGGTACAACAAAAACACCATCATTAATTTTAGATGACTTTGAAATTTTTTCTGTTTCAGGTGCTTTATTAATTAATTTTACTTTATCTCTTAGCCATTGTACTCCTGCGCCAGCTATAAAAATTGAACCTTCTAAGGCGTAAGTATTTTTATTATTTAATCGATAACAAATGGTAGTCAGTAATTTATTTTTTGAATTAATTTTCTTTGGACCGGTATTCATAATAACAAAAGCACCGGTACCATACGTACTTTTTATAGATCCTTTTTCAAAACAAGTTTGTCCAAATGCTGCAGCTTGTTGATCGCCAAGAACTGCAGAAATTGAAATTTCAACTCCTGTAATTTTTTTATCTGTTTTTCCAAAATTATCTGCTGAGTTTTTAACTTCTGGTAAAATTTTATGAGGAATATTTAGTTTTTTTAAAATTTCTTTATCCCATTTATTATTATTAATATTATACAGCATTGTTCTGCTTGCATTAGATGCTTCCGTTAAATGCTGCTTACCTTTTGTTAATTTCCAAATCAAAAATGTATCTACAGTCCCAAATAATAAATCATTTGAACTAAGAAGTTTTTTTGAAATTTTAACATTATCTAAAATCCATTTAATTTTAGTTGCTGAAAAATATGGATCTATAAATAATCCAGTTTTATTTCTAAATGAATTTTCATAATTTTTTTTCTTAAGTAATTTACAGTAGTCTTGAGTTCTTCTATCTTGCCATACAATTGCATTATAAATTGGCTTTCCTGTTTTTTTATTCCATAGAATTGTAGTTTCTCTTTGATTTGTAATTCCGATTGTGAGTATGTGGCCTTTTAATTTTTTTGCTTTATTTATTACTTGTTTTAAAGCGCTAAGTGTTGTGGACCAGATCTCATTTGGATTATGTTCAACCCAGCCATTTTTTGGAAAATATTGTTTAAATTCATATTGTGAAACAAAAACAATATTACCTTTTGTATCAAATAAAATTACTCTTGAAGATGTCGTTCCTTGATCGATGGAAATAATAAATTTTTTCAATGGACTAAGCTATACCTAAGTGTTTTTTTCTTTTCTCAACCCAAGTTCTGATTAAATTATCAAAAATCAATCCTATGAAAGCAACACAGATACCTAGTGTTAATCCTATTCCAGCTCCATTTTTATCTGACAATGCTTTTAAAATATATTGTCCTAAATCCTCTGTTCCAATAAAAGCTCCAATTATGACCATAAATAAAGCAAATACGATTGTTTGATTTATTCCAAGCATCATATGTGGGAAAGCTAATGGAAATTCAATCTTAGTTAATCTTTGAAATTTATTAACACCAGACATCGTTGCTGCTTCATGCAAACCAGCAGGTACACTTCTTAATCCTTCAATAGTGTATCTGGTTGCTGGAATTGTTGCGTAAACAATTACTGCAATTAAAACTGAAGTATCTGTAATTCCAAATAACATCATTACTGGAATTAAGTATACAAACGATGGGAACGTTTGAAAAATATCACAAACCCCTAACATAAACGCTGCAGACTTTTTATTTTGGAAACATAAAGTTCCAACTGTAAAACCTATTATGCAAGAAACTAATACTCCAAAAGTTGCCATGTATAATGTAACCAATGCTCTATCCCACCATGGACTTAATGCTATAAATAAAGTTAAAGCGGCAACAACTAATGCTGATCTAATTCCTCCAATTAGATAACCAGCTCCTACAGCTAATACTAAAGTGGCAACAGCTGGCATTCTTAAATATAAAGCTCTCATTGGTTGAAGCACTTCTGTAATTAACCATGTATTAAATGCTTTTATGTAAACAAAGAATGTATCAAAAATCCAATCAACACCCTTGTTCCAAAAATCAGCTGTTGAAAATCCTTTGTTGTGCGGAACTTCAAATAAATAATTAAATGTACCTTTGAAAACAAAAGTACCGATATAAGCAAGAACAATTCCAACAACTACTGATCCACCAAAAAATATAATATTTTTATTTCTTTGGAAAAAAGTAAGATTGCCGAAATAATCTTGTTGTTGATTTGCCCACGCTAATGACATTTTATCTAATAGAATTGCAATCAAACTAATACATAAACCTGCCTCAAGAGCGAGACCAATGTTAAGTTGGTTTAAAGCAAGCAATAGATTAAATCCTAGACCTTTAGCACCAATAAACGCAGAGATTACTGCCATAGAAAAACAAACCATAATTACTTGGTTAACTCCTATTAAGATATCTCTTCTTGCGGTTGGAATAAGTACTTTAGTCATTAACTGCCAATTTGTGCAACCACTCATTCTTCCTGCTTCGATCACCTCTGGAGGAACTGCTCGTAGTCCAAGAATGGTTAATAAAATCATTGGAGGAACTGCTACTACCATTGTAATTATTACAGCTGCATGATCACCAACGCCAAATAGAACAAGTGCAGGAACTAATACTGCATATTGAGGCATAGTTTGCATCACTAAAAGAATTGGATACAAAGCATTTTCAACTCTTTTACTTTTGTAAGCAGCAATACCTAGACTGATACCGAATGCAAATGACAAAGGAACAGCCACTAATATAAAAGAAAGTGTTTGCATTGAAGGTTTCCACTGACCAAAGATTGAAATATAGACCATTGTTAAACCTGCAAATAAAGCAAGTCCTATACCACTTAGTTTATATGCAAGTATTGTTGCTCCGGCTGCAACGATAGTCCAAGGTAAACCTGGTAATTCTAACCAAGGATAAGCATCAATAAAATCCCAGCTAGTGAACGCAACTATAGTTTCTAATCCACCAAGTAAAATTTCTCTAATCAACTCAATCAAAAACGTCATAAAAGACGTTAAATTTCTACTTATCTCTAATAACAGCGGTCTTGTTTTAAACTCTTGAGTATCTTCATTCCAAAACTCCATTGGCATCCACTCGTTCATTAAGAAAAATAAAGAGTCGTTTATCCAGATAGGCAACCAACCAAGTAAAGGTGGTAGTCTCCAAAACACATCAAACGCATAATAACGAACTTCTTTACCTAGAAAAAAATAAACACTTTGGTTAGGATCTTTTACAAATTCTGCTTGGCCTCTTATAAATTTATAAGTTTCAGGAACATCTATTGCAAAACATAGAGAAAAAAATACAACCAGCAAAAATATCCATTGAAACAACTTTGGGTATTTTTTTAAATATTCCATGGTCTAGCTACTATTTTTTCTTCCTCCAAAAACTGTATCAATGATTGTTGAAGGTTTTATTGAACCAATAATATTGTTATTGGAGTCAACCACTCCTACAATTTTTTCTTGGGTAAGAATTTTTTCTGCAACATTTTCGATAATGTCATCTTTTGAAACTTTTAAATCTCCTAAATTATCTTTATTTGAACTATCCATCACATCTTCAATAACTAAAACTTTTTCTCTTGGAACTTCTTCAGTAAATTTTCTTACATATTCTGTAGCTGGATTTAAAACAATGTTAGCAGGTGTATCTAGCTGTTCTATAATACCATCTTTCATAATCGCAATTCGATCCGCTAATTTTAAAGCTTCATCAAAATCATGAGTAATAAACATAATTGTTTTTTGTAATTTTTCTTGAAGTCTTAAAAATTCATCTTGCATTTCTTTTCTTATTAATGGGTCTAATGCTGAAAATGGTTCATCTAAGAACCAAATATCGGGTTCCACCGCTAAAGATCTAGCAATCCCAACTCTTTGTTGTTGACCTCCTGAAAGTTCTCTTGGAAAATAATTTTCTCTTCCATCAAGTCCAACTAGTTTGACCATTTCCATTGCTCTACTAATACTGTCTTCAGTTTTAATACCCTTTATCTGAAGTGGGAAAGCAATATTTTCTACAACTGTTTTATGAGGCAACAAAGCAAAGCTTTGGAAAACCATTCCCATTTTATTTCTTCTAAGCTCAATTAATTCTTTATTGTTTAATTGAAGTAAGTCTTGGCCTTCTATAAAAATTTTTCCTCCAGTTGCATCTGTTAATCTTGAAATACATCTTAGTAATGTTGATTTACCTGAACCAGATAAACCCATTACTACAAGCATTTCTCCTTTTGCAACTTCAAACGAAGCGTTGTTAACTCCAACTATGCAACCGTTTTCTTGAAATGTTTTTGCATCTACATTACCGTTAGATTCTTCAAGCATTTTTTTGGCATTCTCACCAAAAATTTTATAAACTGACTCACACTTAATAACGGTCTCAGACATAAATCTTTTCAAAGTTATATGAAATTCAATAAAATTTAAATGTTAATTATTGTAACCTTTCATCATTAAAAATTCTTAATATAGTAAACTCTTGTATCAATACCTGTGCTTAAAAAACTTAAGGCTTCTCCACTGACAGTGATACTTTCATCAATTCCTACATTGTTTCCACTTACGGTAAAACCTGCATAACACTTGCCTTTTTCTTGATCCCACTTAACAAATGTTTCATCAATTTTATTTCCATTTTTTGTGTAAATCTCATGTGCTCTAAAATTTAAAAAATTAGCTCCCATAATTGCACGTTGTGGAATTAATTTTGTAGCTTTACATACTTGTTCATACACTTCATCAGTTAATCTATAATGGTCAGTTCCATCAAATGACACTAATATTCCTGAAGGTAATTTAGATATTAATTCACTTAGTTTTCTTTCTTCAGCAATTCTTTGTTCTTCTAATTTCATTTTTTCTACAAGCTCATCTCCCCCTCCAAATATTCCATTTAAAACAGCAAAAAAAGCTATCACTATTACTGTAACAATAACTAATCCAATAAATTGCTTTGTTGAGTTTGAATTGTCTTCAGTTTTATTTAAACTATTTTCCTTTGACATTACTCTTGTAACTTTCCGTTTACCCAAGTGCCTGATACTTGTTTACCATCTGCCCAAGTAAATGTTCCTTGTCCATTCATAAAACCTTTGGACCATTCACCGTCATAAGTAGATCCATCTGGAAAAGTCAAAACTCCTTTTCCGCTCCATTGACTATTTTTAAATTCACCTTTGTAAATATATCCGTTAGGCCATGTCTCAACTCCTTGGCCTTCTTTTTTTGTTGCAACCCATTCACCTTCATAAGTTGTCTTATCGGTATAAATCCATTTACCAAAACCATTTTCACAGTTTCCTTCTTTACATCCTGTACTTCGAGCAAATGCAGATGAGTTAATTAAAGAAATTAAAAATATGAAAATTAGAAATTTTTTCATTTTGTCACTTTACACAAATTACAATAAAAAAAAATCCCCCCCAAACAAGTTGGGGGAGATTTTAATTTTTTTAACTTTTACCCTTATTTAGTAAAAGGTTTCCAAACTGACTCGTTGTCAGCTAACCATTTTTTAGCTGCATCTTCGTGAGTCATTTTATCAACATCAACTAAAGCTGCCATCGCACCAATGTGACTTGTTGAGAATGACATCTTTTTAAATGCTGCTGCTGCATCTGGGTGAGTTTTTGGGAAATCCTCATGAACAGCTTTTTTCAAGTATCCATCAGGAGAACCACATTTACCATCACCACCATCTTCTGGTCTGCAACCTGCTGTGTAAGGAGGGAAGTCAATAAATGTGAAACCAGCACCATCTGTAAAGTTTGGTGTCCAGTTAAAGATTATAGTTCCTCTTCCTTCTTTTTCAGCAGCTGCTAATTCAGCCCAAAGTGCATCTGCACCTCCAGCAAATTTAACCCACCAAAGATCACCTAAACCTAAAGCTTCAATTCTTTGTGGAATTAAATCACCGTGCCAACTTTGAGGTCCTTCCAACATTCTTCCTTTTCCATCTGGAGAGTCAGGTGTTGTAAAGTTTTTAGCACAGTCTGGATTTTTTAAAGCTGTCCAATCTGGTAGACCTGGGCACAAACCTTTTTCAACAACCCAGTTCGGGTAGCCCATATCTTCAAGAGTTCTTGCCTCATGATCACCCCAGTCAAGTAAACCACCTTTGTCTAAAGCAGTAGTAAATGACTTACCGAATGCAGACTCCCATACTTCGTGAGAAATAGTTACGTCTCCAATTCTGATTGATTCATAAACTGCTTGTGAGTCAGCGTTTACATATTTTACGTTGTTACCCATGCTTTCAAAAATTCCACCAATAACGTAAGCCATTACAATTTGAGATGACCAGTTATGAGTTGGGATTACGATGGGCTTTTTGCTATCAGCGTTAGAAATTCCTGAGAAACTTACTACAGAAATAACTAGAGCAGATAATAATGACATTATTTTTTTCATTTTTTTCCCCTCTATTAATATTAATAACGACACTCTATGTTAAAACGAATAGCTAGGTAAAGAATTATTAGTTCTAAAAAATATATATATATTTAATCAATAAAAATGATGATAAAAAATATATCAATATTAAAAAATTTTAAAAATGTTTGGAACAAGTAAAGACATTAAAAATCCTGGATTAAATATTTTACCACCTGGGGTTGAAAGACATATTGTAAATGGCGGCGCTCTTACTGCTTTTCAAATTTTTCCAGACGATGAAATAGAAATTATTAATGATGAAGGAAATCAAATTTGTGAAATAATTTGTTTTAATAAAGATGGAAAGTCAGAATTAGGAATTTTAAATTTAAAAGAAAACAGTCAAAAAAATTTTATAAGAGACATTTTAAATAGAAAAGATGAAACAATCTTAGCAACAAATTATCAATTAAAAAAAAGAAACTTAAATATAAAAGAATCTAAATCGTCCATAATTTTTGATCTTGATACAAAAGCTGAAGAAAAGATTAAACTTAAATCAAAAGATAAATGTTATGCAATCTTTGCTGCACCTGGCGAAAATATGGATGTTACCAAACAAAATCCACCGACAGATTTAACTATATTTATTAAAAGAGCAAAAATTACAAATGATAAAGAGCTAAGCGTTATACCTGATCCAGTTTTTGAACCACTTTATGAAGAAAACATAGATAAAGAAACCTCAACATCTTACCAAGTTAAAGAAGGAGATTACATTCAAGTTATAAGTCCAACTGGGAGACAATGTTCAGACTTTGTAGCATTTGATACAAAAAAATTAGAAAAAGGAATTGAAAAAGGATTGGATTGGCAAACAACTAGAACGTTTATGGGAAACACTTTTCCCGGTCCTGGATTACATTCAAAATTTTATGATACTGATCATGAACCCTTAGTAGAAGTAATAAGAGATACCGTTGGTAAACATGATACTTTTAATCTTGCATGCACTTCAAAATATTATGAAGATGCAGGTTACTTTGGTCATCCTAATTGCTCTGACAATTTAACTGAGAGTATGTCTAAATATGGAGTTCAAAAACAAAAGGGATGGCATGCAATTAATTTATTTTTTAATACTTCGGCTGCTGGATTAAACTCGGTAATATCAGACGAATCTTATTCTAGACCAGGTGACTATGTAATGTTTAGAGCGTTAAAAGATTTAACAATAGGTACCACAGCATGTCCTAGCGATATTGATGCTTGTAATTCATGGAATCCTACTGAAATTTTTGTTAGAACTTATGACAAAAATAAAGAATTTAGAAAGTCATTTGCTTTTCGAATGAAAACAGATTCAGAAAAAAAATTAACAAGAAATTCAGGTTTCCACGAACGTACATCTCAACTAACTAGAAATTATGTTGATGCAAGAGGTTTTTGGCTTCCAAATGATTATACGAAACACGGAATAGTAAATGAATATAATGCCTGCAGAAACGACGCCGTTTTAATTGACTTATCTTCTCTTAGAAAATTTGAAATAATAGGTCCAGATGCTGAAGAATTATTAAACTACACACTTACTAGAAACATCAAAAAATTATCAGTTGGCCAAGTTGTTTATTCTGCAATGTGCTATGAAAATGGAATGATGTTTGATGATGGAACATTATTAAGATTAAGTGAAACAGGATTTAGATGGATATGTGGTGATGAATATGCTGGAGAATGGCTAAAAGAAATAGCAAAGAAAAAAAATTTTAATGCGAATGTGAAAAATTCAACTGACCAAATTAGTAATGTTTCTATACAAGGTCCAAAAAGTAGAGAAATTTTAAAAAAGATAATTTTTACACCACCTACTCAACCATCTATTGATGAGCTTGGTTGGTTTAGATTTACAATTTGTAGAATTGAAGAATTACAAGGTATTCCATTAATCGTTTCCAGAACAGGTTATACAGGTGAGCTTGGTTATGAAGTTTGGTGTCATCCAAACCATGCTCCTGAGGTTTGGGATAAGTTAATGGAAGCGGGAAAAGATGATGGATTAATTCCTGCTGGTTTTGCTGCTCTTGATAAACTTAGAATAGAAGCTGGATTAATTTTATTTGGAAATGAATTTGATGGTCAACAAGATCCCTTTGAAGCAGGAATTGGATTTGCGGTTCCTTTGAAAACTAAAGAAGAAGATTTCATTGGTAAAGAAGAATTGATTAAAAGAAAAAACAATCCACAAAAAAAATTAGTTGGCTTAGAATTAATTGGAAAAGAAATTGCTGGGCATGGTGATTGTGTTCATATTGGCAGAGCTCAAGTAGGTGTTGTTACAAGTGGATGTCTATCATCAACTCTAAATAAAAATGTAGCCTTGTGTAGAATTGATGCTCAATACTCAGAAATTGGAACAGAAGTTGAAGTTGGAAAAATAGATGGTCACCAAAAAAGAATTAATGCAAAAGTTGTTGGGTTTCCATTCTACGATCCAACTAAATCTAGAGTAAGATCTTAAAAAAATGCCAAAAGAAAAAAAGACCCTTTTAGATTTTTGGGAAGAGCAAATGAAACAATCTCATACTTCTAGTAATTATTTTTTCAGAAAGTCACCTTCTCATTATCATATGATGTTGTTAGTTATGTCTGCATTTAAAGAAGGCTCAAAATTATCTGTTGAAGAATTAAAAACAAAATTATTTAAAACATCTAGGCCAAAATCAGCATTAATAATTACTGAAGCTTGTGAAAAAGGATTCTTTAAACTAGAAAAAACTTCAACTGATCAGCGAATTAAAAATATAGTCCCAAGTGAGTCATTTATTAAAGAATTTAATGACTACTTAGAAACACTAAAAAACATCAGTTATTAATTCATTTTTTGACTGATTTAAAAAGTATCTAATTTTTATATATAATTTTTACTTCTATAAATAATTATATTAATTAACATTATCAAAAAATAATGTTTTGATATGGCGACATTACCCTCAAAAGCAAAAGTAGTGATAATCGGTGGTGGTATACACGGTTTAAGTACTGCATGGAAACTTTCAGAAACTTACAAAAATCCTGGCGACATAGTTGTATTAGAAAAAAAAGATACAGCTGCTGGTGCAAGTGGAATTGCATGTGGTGTTGTAAGAAATAATTATTTTCAGCCAGCAATGAGAGAGTTGATGGCTCATTCAGTTTCGGTTTGGGAAAGTGATCCGAAAGCATTTAAATATAATCCAGTTGGATACTTACAAATATCTCCAGAAGTTATGCATGAGGATGTTGCGAGTATTTATGAACAACAAAAAGCAATTGGATACGAGTCAGTTTTTATTGAAGGTGAAAAAGATTGCACAAATTACATGAAGGGAATTTTTGATGATTGGCAAGCTCAAGGTATCACTTCTGTACTTCATGAGAAAAAAGGTGGATACGCATTTAATAAAGACTCAATTAAAGCATTAGAAAGTAAATCTACATCTAATGGTGTTCAGGTTATGAAAGGTGTAAGAGTAACAGGTTTTAAAAAAGGAAGTAACAGTCAAGCAGTAACTGGTGTTGAAACTGACAAAGGAACTATTGAGTGCGAACAAGTAGTTGTTGGTGCAGGACCATGGGCAAGAGATTTTTGGAATATGTTAGAGTTACCAAAGACAGCTCACATAAAAGGTAAAGATGGTAAGATGCATGAAACTGATATGTGGACTTATTGGATGCTTCAAGAAGGAGTTATCGGAGTTGAGCCAGATTTCTTAAAAACAAATGATGGTAAACAACCACCTGTAGTTCACGTTGACTCAACGGCACCTTTATATTCTGACAAAACAAAAAAATTATTAACAGATAAAATTTGGGGAATTTATTACAAACCTGATATTGAAGGTTTAGGTGTACAAGGTGGAACTTCTCCTTACATTGTTAAAAAACATTTTGATGAAGTAAATGTTGATCCTTATGGAATTGAATCTCCAGAGTATCAAACAACAGACGCTTTTAGTGAAATGTGGTGTTCAGCACTTGCGCACTGCCAAAAAAGATTTGAAGGAAAATCAGATTTATACAGAAAAGGACCATCAGGTGGTTTAGGCTGTATGACACCTGACTCTTTTCCTATCTTCGATAGATTTTTTGAAAACGTTTACATGATTGCTGATGCTAATCACGGATATAAAATGATTGGTGTTGGTGAACTTGTTGCAAAAGAAATTCTTGGTACTGAAAGTGATTTATTGAAGCCGTTTAGATTCAACCGTTACGAGAAGGGTGAACTTCATCCGACTTCTAACAGTCCGTTCCCTTGGAGTTAAACTCTAAGCCTAGACACGAATAAAGTTTTCAGCTACGCTTGAATATTTAATAATTCATTGAGGGGTGAAAATGACGGATCTAGAAAAACATGTTAACCAGCCAGGTAGAGCTAAACTAGTAAAAAAAGTTCGAGAAAAAATTAACGAACTTGGGATAACTTATATTTATTATCAATTTATTTCTGTAACAGGAAGAGTCGTAGGTAAAGGTATACCTGCAGATCACTGGGAAAGAACAGCAGAAAAAGGATTTCAATTAGTTTACGGAGCAACAGCAAACTTATTTTTAGATCGTCATAATAACTATATTGGTTATGGTCCAGAGGCTATGGAACTTGTTGGAATTCCTGATCCAGAAACTTTTGTTCAACTACCTTGGGACAAAAGAGTTGGAAGAGTTTTTGTAACATGTTTTAGAAACAGAGAAGAAAGAAAAAATCCAGGAGGTCACTTAACTTCAGACTGTAGAGGAAATCTAAGAATTTTCATGGATGAATTTAAGAAAAAACATGGTCTAGAATTAAGAGTTGGTACTGAGCCTGAAATGATGTGGTTAACAAAAAATGAGGATGGAACCCCTACAGGTAAAGGTTTTTCTAAACCATTCTGTTATCACATTGATCAATTTGAGTCGTTGAGACCAGTATTTATGAAGGTAATTGAATACGCAAAAGCGATGGGACTTGATATGATTCAAGGGGATCACGAAGATGCACCAGGTCAATTAGAATTAAACTGGACTTATGATAACGTTTTAAGAAACGCAGATAGATTATCAACATACAGACAAATTTGTGCTCAAGTTGCAAGAGAACATAACTTGATAGCTTGCTTTATGACTAAACCTTTCATGGGAGTTTCTGCAAGTGGATGTCATACTAATATGTCTCTATGGAAAGGTGGAAAAGTTAAAGTAAACAAACTTGGAAACAAAAAACTTCCAGGTGTTGAAGAAGTATTTAGTTACGTTGAAGGTGGAACAAATACTTTTATGCCTGATACTAAAGATATGCAATTACCAGGTAAAATTGGTTTGCAATCAATTGCGGGTATCATGGAACACTTGCCAGCACTAACAGCATTAGGATCTTCTACTGTTAACTCTTATAGAAGATTATGGGACCAAGGTTTCTGGGCACCAGTTTATGCTGACTGGGGATACCAAAATAGAACTTGTGGATTAAGAGTTTCTGCACCAGGTAGATTTGAATACCGATCAGTAGACTCTATGCATAATCCATACTTATTAGGTGCAGCATTACTAAAAGCATGTGATCATGGAATTAGTAAAAAATTAAAACCAGCTGCTCCTGAGTCTAGAAATATTTACGAAGCTCAAAAAGCTGGTAAAGATGTTAAAAAACTTCCATTAAGTCTTGGTGAAGCTTTGGCTAGACTTGCAGAGGATGAGGTTATCAAATCTGCAATGCCAGATGAAATGTATAAAGTTTTCCACTGGTACAAAAATGATGAGTGGGAAAGATTCTTGGGTGCTACTACTCAATGGGATCTGGATACTTATCTTGATTGCTTACCGTAGGTCGTTAATTAATAGATAGATAGAAAGGTATAAAGGATATGTGTGGGATAGCAGGATTAATTCATAGAGGAAAATCCTCAAATGTTGGAAGCGAATTACAAGGAATGCTTCAAGCGTTAAAACATAGAGGTGAAGACTCTACTGGGTATGCTTTGTATGGAGATACAGACGGCAAAAATTTCATCATGCGTTTTAAAGTTGGTGAGAACGTTGGAGAAGGAAGTTCATCAATTATGGAAGATGTTTCTGTATATGATGAAAGAAAAAAAGTTGTAGATCAAACTTTAGCTGAAATGGGAGCTAAAGTTGTTAAAGAAGAAAGAACACTTCCCTACTCTTTAAGATATGAAATTGATTACAATGCAAAAGATTTGTTAGATTTTTCTCAAAGAATAGAAAGCATTCCGGGTGTAGAGATTTTATCTATGGGTAAATCATTAGAGGTTATTAAAGATTTAGGTAACGCGAAAATGGTTTGTGATAGATATAGTCTAGATAAACTTGTTGGAACTCATGCAATAGGTCATGCTAGAATGGCAACTGAGTCTGGTGTTGATATCAAATCTGCCCATCCTTTCTGGGGCTATCCTTTTAGTGACGTTTCTGTAGTTCACAATGGTCAGTTAACCAACTATTGGAACAATAGAAGAGTTTTAGAAAATAAAGGAATGAGATTTATGTCTGAGTGTGACTCAGAACTAATCGCAGTTTATCTTGCAGAAAAAATGAGAGATGGAGCAACTTTAGAAGAAGGTATGAAAGAGAGTTTAACTGGTTTAGACGGAGTATTTACTTACTTCGTGGCGACAAAAGACTCTTTAGGTATGGCTAAAGACACTATGGCTGCAAAACCTTTAGTTTTATATGAGTCAGATGATTTAGTTGCAATGGGATCAGAAGAAATAGCTATTAGATCTGTATTACCACAAGAAATAGACACATATGATCCATTTGATGGGGAGGTAAAAGTATGGCAAATCTAAAAACTGTATCTAAAAAATCTAAAGCCCAATCTATGGGTATGCATACTGAGGTTTTAACAGGAAGAACTCAACAAAAATTCTTTAATCCTGATGAAGCTGAAAACTTTTATTATTTTGGAACATACGATGTAGATTTTAATAAAAGAACTGAGCTTGATGTAAAAGATATGACAGCTCCAGAAGCTAATAAGGAAATTGATAATTTAATGAGCCAAGGTTACGGAACAATTGTAATCAAAAACCCTCAAGGAAAACACAGTTTAGGTGTTGGTATTTTAAATAAACTTAATTTAATTTTTGAAGGAAGTTTAGGATACTTTGGCATGGGTTCGTGCGATGGTCCAATCGTTAGAATTAACGGAAGAGTTGGTTGGTCATGTGCTGAAAACCTTATGGCTGGAAAAGTAGTTATTGAAAAAAATGCTGGCTCTTGTTTTGGTGCGGCTATCAGAGGTGGAGATTTAATCTGCAAAGGTAGCGTTGGTGCTAGAACTGGTATTGATATGAAAGGTGGAACTATCATTATTGGTGGAGATGCTGGTGCATTCACTGGTTTCATGATGCAGAGAGGAAGAATAATAATTCTTGGTAATGTTGGAATTAATTTAGGAGACTCGATGTACGATGGAACTATTTTTGTTGGTGGTGAAATTGGATCTTACGGAAGTGATGCAGTAGACGCTGAGCTAACAGATAGTGACCAAGATTGGTTAAAAAGAAAATTAAAAGTTGCAGAAATTGGTGAAAATTTTGATGTAAGTAAAATGAAAAAAATTGTAGCTGGTAAAAAACTTTGGAATTACGATAATTTAGAACCTACAGAGAAGAAGGGAGCAATTTAATGCCTAAGAAGAAAAGCAAAAAAAATGGTAAAGGTGTTGGTGGAAAAGCTGATGTCCATGCACATGAAGAAGGAAAAAGAAATAAAAGTCTACTAGGACATAATGCTATTTTTACTCCTGAAGTAATAGACGACATTCACATTAAATCTCAATTAGGAAGATACAGAATGCGTGGAATGGCATTAATGAAAAAAATTCCAACATTCGATGATTTGGTATTTTTACCTGGAACGCTTACAAGATTTGTAATCGAAGGTTATAGAGAAAAGTGTGAAACTAAAACTGTAATTGGTCCAAGATGTGAAAACCCAATTGAATTAGATATACCTGTTTACATTACAGGAATGAGTTTTGGTGCACTTTCATATGAAGCAAAAACAGCTTTAGCAAGAGGAGCTACTATGGCAGGAAGCGCTACTTGTTCAGGTGAAGGTGGAATGATACCAGATGAAAGAAGATATTCAGAGAAATGGTATTACCAATGTATTCAATCAAGATATGGTTTCAATCCACATCATGCTCAATTAGCAGATGGAATTGAAGTGTTTATTGGACAAGGACAAAAAGTTGGTATGGGTGGACACTTAATGGGTCAAAAAGTAACTGACCAAGTTGCTGAAATGAGATCATTACCCTCTGGTATTGACCAAAGATCACCAGCTAGACACCCTGACTGGTTAGGTCCAGATGACTTGGCTCTAAAAGTTGAAGAGTTAAGACAGTTAACAAAAAATAAAGTTCCAATTCAGTTAAAACTTGGTGCATCAAAAGTTTACGACGATGTACGTATGGCTGCAAAATGTGATCCAGACTCTATTTATCTAGATGGTATGGAAGGGTCTACAGGAGCAGGACCTCACATTGCTGCTGCAAACACTGGAATTCCAGGAATTGCTGCTATTAGAGAAGCAAGAAGAGCAATTGATGATGTGGGTAAAACTGGAAAAGTAACATTAATTTATGCAGGTGGAATAAGAGATGGTGCTGATATGGCTAAAGCTTTAGCACTTGGTGCTGATGCAATTGCAATTGGTACTGGTTCAATGATTGCACTTAATTGTAATAAAGATATTCCAGAAGCTGATTTCGAAAAAGAAATGGGTGTAAAAGCTGGAGAGTGTTATCACTGCCACACTGGAAGATGTCCAGTTGGTGTTGCTACACAAGATCCTAAATTAAGAGCAAGATTAAATCCTGATGATGCAGCATTGAGAGTATATAACTATCTACACTCAATGACTTTGGAAGCTCAATTATTAGCTAGAGCTTGTGGTAAGACAAATATTCATTCGTTGGAACCAGAAGATTTAGCAGCTTTAACTTCTGAAGCTTCTGCATTAGCGAAAGTTCCACTTGCAGGTACAAACTACACTGTTGGTGTTGATAACTATCATAAAATATAAGAGGTAATGATGGCTAAAAAGAAAACTAAAAAAACTAAATCGAAAGCTAAAGTTTCAAAAGTTAAGTTTGGAGTAAAAAAACAAACTGCTAGAGAAAAAATGATAGGCCAGTCGATTGGTTATAGATATGACGTTAACCTGTTGCCTGATTATAAGAAAATAACTCCATTCTTAAAAAAATATATTGAGGCAATGGGATGGGATGATTTAAATTGGTTGGAAGATGTACACATGGGTTACGAAGAAGGAAGACCTGCTGTGTTTTGTAGAAATGCAAATGGATGGGTAACAATTCCAAAATCAATTAAACTTCCTAACAATCAACAAGACAGAGACATGATTGCAAGAGAGCTTTTAGTTAAATTTCAAATGTCTCCAAAACATCCTCTTGTTGATTTGAAAAAAGCTTATTTAAAGTTTTAATACTACAATCAAAAGTTGATTTATTTTAAAAAAACCTAGTTTAATAACTAGGTTTTTTTATGCTCTTTATATTTGTATCGAACCATAAAATTTTATATGATTTTTAAAACTAATATGGGGAGAGAATAATGACTGATCAGTTAGCTGCTCTTACTACCATATTTACAGAATTCTACTATTGGGTAACAGTAGTACTGATGTTTTTAATTCACGTCGGATTCTGTATGTATGAAGTTGGAGCTTCTCGATACAAACACCATCAACATACTCTTATGAAAAACACAATGCTGATACCTTTGGTAACAGTAACTTGGTTTTTATTTGGTTGGTGGATTTACTGGGCTTTTCCAACAGGACCTGGATTAGCACCTTCAATAATGAATGAGAGTACCGCTCTAATCACAGACGAGTCTGCGTTTAGTGCTACTTGGTATACAGCTACAAGTGAACTTATGGCGATCAATCTAGGAGATCACATTTCTGGTGTCTTCTGGGCTGCATTCCTTCTGTTTTCTTGGACAGCTGCTTCTATCGTTTCAGGAGCAATCATTGAAAGAATTACAACTTTTGCATTTGGTATTTTAGCAATTGCAATTGGATCTGTATTTTGGACAATTGATGCTGCTTGGGGATGGCACTTTGATGGATGGATGCTAAAACTTTTAGGATATCATGATGCATATGCATCAGGAGTAATTCACGCAGTAGCAGGTGGATTTGCTTTAGGTGTTCTTGTGGTTTTGGGTCCTAGAATTGGAAAATTCTCATCAAGTGGTGAGCCAAGAAACATTGGGCCTAGAAATCCTTGGCTAGTAACAGTAGGATTATTTTTAATTTACACTGGTTTCTGGGGATTTTATGCTGCATGTAACATTCCAATTTTTGACTTAGGTCCAGAATATGGAATGGAAGGTATATCTTATTGGACAGCTACAAACATTTACGTAACTCCTACTACACTTAGTGGTATTACCTTTAACTTCTTGATGTCATTATCAGGAGGATTACTGGCCGGATATTGGATTGCTAAAGGTGATCCTTTCTGGACATACTCTAGTGGACTAGCAGGTGTTATCTGTGCTTCAGCTGGAAATGACTTATATCATCCAATTCAATCAATGATCATTGGTATGATCGGTGTTGTGATTGCATACAAACTACATTACTGGGTTGAACGTAAGTTCAAAATCGATGATGCAGTTGGTGCAGTAGCAGTTCATGGTTATGCAGGATTTGTTGGTCTTATAATTTGTGGTTTTGTTTTATGGGGCTACCCTTCATCTGGTTACAGTGTGGGTGCTATGTGGGATGGAACTACTTATGCAACAATCAATCCTGTAGGACAGTTCATTGGAGCAATAATTATGTTTGTTGTTCTTGGACTAATACCAGGCTATGTCATAGCTAAAGTACTTCACGGTATGGGTAAATTAAGAATCCCTCGTGAGGTAGAAATAGCTGGACTAGATTATGAAATGATGGAGGCTGCTAAAGAAGACGAAAAAGCAGTTTCATCTGCAACCAGGTAAAGGAGAAATATATGGCTACAGTAACAAACTGGATAGATCACCTTAACAAGCCAGCTGAAGAAGTGGTTGGTGCTGTTTACCCTGGTGCTGGATCTAGTGAAGGAATACTAGTAATCATTGCTGTAATCTTATGGATTGGTTGGCATGTCTTGACTGCAAAATCTGAGAGTGATGAACTTTCAAGATTAGCTAAAAAGAAACATGGTGCTAACGACCATAAAAGCAATATTACTGATTGGTAATTAAAATTAAAAGAAGGCGTCACATAATTTGTGGCGCCTTTTTTTTTGGAAAAAATTATGAAAGATCAAAATAATGAAGAATTAAGACCCTCTAAAATGAGAGGGGTAGCTTTTCCTAAGGCGAAATACGGAGTTATAGCTGCTGTGATAATTATTGTAGTGGTTAATCTAATCTACTATAAGGATTTTTTAATATCTTTATTTAAATAATCTTAAGAAATTATGTGTGGAATAGTTGGAATTTATTTAAAAACAAAAAAATACGAAAAACATTTAGGTAAATTTTTATCTGGAATGCTAGATGGTATGGCAACAAGAGGACCTGACAGTGCAGGATTTGCAATTTACACCAAAGAAAATAATAAAAATTATAAATATTCAATTTGTCTTAACAAATTAGAATTCAGCGAATTTAAAAAAAAAATATCCAAATATCTAAAAGGAATAAAATTAAATAACTACTCAGATCATGTAGTTTTAGAAACAAGAGAGAAACCCGCTAAAACTCTTAATTTACTAAAAGAAAAAATACCTGAAGTTTCTTTGGTTGGTTACGGAAAAAGTATTAATATTTTTAAGCAAACTGGAAATCCTAAAGATGTAGTTAAAAAATTTAAACTTTCCTCTTTTTCTGGAACACATGGAATTGGACATACAAGAATGGCAACTGAAAGTGCAATCACAACTGAAGGGTCTCATCCCTACTCTACTTCAGAAGATGAATGTTTGGTGCACAATGGTTCTTTATCAAACCATAACAATGTAAGAAGATCACTAATCAAAGAAGGTCAAAATTTTAATTCAGAAAATGATACTGAGGTCGCAGCAGGATATATTTCAAATCAAATATCAAAAGGGAAAGATTTAGAAAAAACTTTAAAAAATAGCTTAAAAGATCTTGATGGTTTTTATACATTTATAGCAGGAACAAAAAATGGCTTTGCATTGTTAAGAGATGAAATCGCTTGTAAGCCAGCAGTTGTTGCTGAAACAAAAGATTATGTTGCAGTCGCATCAGAATTTCAAGCAATGGCTCATCTTCCAAATGTAAACTCAGCTAAAATTTTTGAACCAAAACCTGGTGTGGTTTATCACTGGTAAAATATGAAGTTTGATTTAAATAAAAAAACACTTAGAGAGGTTAATAATCATCTGCAAAATATTGATCGAAAAAAAAATAATAGAAAATTTGAAATTTTAAATCCTCAAGGGCAACATGCTATATGTGCAGGATTAAAAGATGATATAGATATTAAAATTAAAGGACATACTGGATATTACTGTGCTGGTATGAATCAAAAAGCAAATATTACAGTTGAAGGAAATGTAGGAACTGGCGTTGCTGAAAACATGATGTCAGGTCAAGTTGTTGTAAAAGGAAATGCATCTCAATCTGCAGGTGCAACAGGTCATGGAGGAGTATTGGTTATTGAAGGTGATGCAAGCTCTAGATGTGGAATATCAATGAAAGGTATTAACATTGTTGTAAAGGGTTCTGTTGGTCATATGTCAGCATTCATGGCTCAAAAAGGAAATCTTGTTGTGATGGGTGATGCAGATTCTGATCTAGGGGATTCGATTTATGAGGCTAAAATATTTGTAAAAGGTAAAGTTAAAAGCTTAGGTGCAGATTGTGTTGAAAAAAAAATGGATAAAAAAAATATAGATGAATTAAGTAAACTATTCAAAAAACTTAATATTTCAGAAGACCCTAAAACTTTTAAAAGATATGGATCATCTAGAAAATTATATAATTTTAAAATTGATAACGTTGGATCTTATTAAATGAAAAAAAATCTTAAAGAATTTAAAACATTTCCAAGCTCAACTATTAAAGAGATACAAAGAGCTGCTAATGAAGGAATTTATCAAATAAGAGGTTTAGGAGCTAAACGTAAGGTTCCAGATTTTGATGATTTAGTTTTTTTAGGAGCATCAATGTCAAGATATCCATTAGAAGGTTACAGAGAAACTTGTAATACCTCAGTAGTCTTAGGAGACAGATTTGCCAAAAAACCAATTGAATTAAACATTCCAATTACAATTGCTGGAATGAGTTTTGGGGCCTTAGGAGCAAATGCGAAGGAAGCTCTTGGAAGAGGTGCTTCTGCAATGGGAACTTCTACAACAACAGGTGATGGTGGTATGACTAAAGAAGAAAGAGGTTCATCAAAATATTTGGTTTATCAGTTATTGCCATCAAGATATGGAATGAATCCAGATGATCTAAGAAAAGCTGATGCTATTGAAGTTGTTGTTGGTCAAGGTGCTAAACCAGGCGGCGGTGGAATGCTTCTTGGTCAAAAAATTAACAAAAGAATAGCGGGTATGAGAACTTTACCTGAGGGAATAGATCAAAGAAGTGCATGTAGGCACCCTGATTGGACAGGTCCTGATGATCTTGAAATTAAAATTCAAGAATTAAGAGAAATAACTAATTGGGAAAAACCAATTTATATTAAAGTAGGTGCTGCTAGACCTTATTACGATACAACATTGGCAGTAAAAGCTGGTGCAGATGTAGTGGTGTTAGATGGAATGCAAGGAGGAACTGCAGCTACTCAAGATGTATTTATAGAACACGTTGGAATTCCAACTTTAGGAGCTTTAAGAGAAGCGGTTGATGCACTTAAAGAATTAAATATGCATAGAAAGGTTCAATTAATTGTATCTGGAGGAATAAGAACTGGTGCTGACGTTGCAAAAGCAATGGCATTGGGTGCTGATGCTGTATCTATTGGATCAGCAGCAATGATGGCTCTAAATTGTAATGCTGAATTGTATGTTGATGATTATAAAAAACTAGGAACTGAACCTGGATATTGTCACCATTGTCATACAGGTAAGTGTCCGGTTGGAGTTGCAACACAAGATCCTAAATTAGAAAAAAGATTAGACCCAATAGAAGGTGGAAAAAGAATTAAGAATTATTTAACAACTTTAACTTTAGAGTTGCAAACATTGGCAAGAGCTAATGGAAAATCAGATGTAAGAAACTTAGAACCTGAGGATTTGGCGGCACTAACTGTTGAGGCTGCAGCAATGGCAAGGGTTCCATTAGCTGGTACAGATTGGATACCAGGAAAAAAATAATTGAATTCAACTTTTTAAACAAGTAGGATTAATTATGCCAAAAAATTTATCTCAAATTGCAAAGCAAAAAAAAATAAAATATTTTTTAATTAGTTTTGTAGATCTATTTGGAGTTCTGAGATCAAAATTAGTCCCTGCCCAAGCAATTGGTGAAATGCAAAAAAATGGTGCAGGATTTGCTGGATTTGCAACATGGCTAGATATGACACCAGCTGATAGTGATATGTTCGGTGTGCCTGATCCAGAAAGTTTAATTCAATTGCCATGGAATAAAGAAGTTGGTTGGTTAGCATCAGATTTATATATGGATGGTAAACCAGTAAAGGCATCACCAAGAGTAATGCTTAAAGAGCAAATTAAAAAAATGTCTCAAAAAAAATTACAAATGAAATCAGGCGTTGAGTGTGAATACTTTTTAATATCAGAAGATGGAAATTCAATAGCTGATGGAAGAGATATCCAATCTAAACCTTGCTATGACCAGTCTGCATTAATGAGAAGATATGAATTAATCAAAGAGATTTGTGATTGTATGCTTGCTATGGGATGGAAGCCATATCAAAATGACCATGAAGACGCAAACGGTCAATTCGAAATGAATTGGGATTATTCAGATTCACTTGTCACAGCAGATAGGCATGTATTCTTTAAGTATATGGTTAAAAGTTTAGCCGAAAAACATGGTTTAAGAGCAACATTCATGCCAAAACCTTTTCATAATTTAACAGGTAATGGTTGCCATGCGCATGTATCAGTATGGAATGGAAAAAATAATAAATTCTTAGATAAAAAAGATGATCTTGGGCTTAGTAAATTAGCCTACAATTTTTTAGGTGGTATAATGAATAACACTCAAGCTTTGTCTGCTTTTTTTAATCCAACAATAAATAGCTACAGAAGAATTAATGCACCACCAACAAAATCTGGTGCAACTTGGTCACCAAGCAGTATTTCCTATACAGGTAATAACAGAACTCACATGATCAGAATACCGGATCAAGGAAGATTTGAATTAAGATTAATGGATGGGTCTGCTAACCCTTATTTGTTACAAGCAGGAATAATTGCTGCTGGTCTAGAAGGTATAAATAAAAAGCTAAATCCAGGAAAACCACTTCACTGCAACATGTACGAAGATTTTAAAAAATATCCTAATTTAAAAAAATTACCTAATGATATTGAACAAGCCATAAAAATGCTTGAAAAGAGTAAATCTTTATCAAATGCTTTTGGTAAAGATGTTATTGCTAGCTATACAAAATTAAAAAGATCTGAAATTAAAAATTTCAAAAGCTCATCAACTTTTAATAAGAGAAAACCTGTAACTAAGTGGGAAAAAGACAACACCCTAGATTGTTGAAACAATGACTGTTTTATCTAATGGTCATCAATGGAAATTAACTGAATTTGTAGATAATAAAAAATATTCATTTGATAAAGATCAAATTTTAAACTCATTAACTTCAAAAGACCTGGATGATGCGTACAACTCTATCTCGAAATGGGAAGGATACTCTCCTACACCTTTAATTAAATTAAACAAATTAACAAAAGAATTAAATTTAAAAAATATTTTTTATAAAGATGAAAATAAAAGATTTAATTTAAAATCCTTCAAAGCCTTAGGGGGAGCTTATGCAGTTGAAAAAGTTACTAAAGGAAATAAAGAAATAGTCGTAGCGACTGCTACAGCTGGAAACCATGGTAGATCTGTTGCTTGGGGTGCAAAAAGATTAGGTTTAAAATGTAAAATTTTCATAAGTGAATTTGTAAGTGATGCAAGAGGCAAAGCTATGGAAGCACTTGGTGCAGAAGTTATAAAAGTTAAAGGCAATTACGAAAATTCTTTGATTGAATGCATAAAACAATCTACAGAAAATAATTGGCAAATTGTTCAGGATGTTGCTTGGAAAGATTATATGCTAGTACCTAAGTATACAATGGCTGGTTATTCAGTAATGATGAAGGAAATAGCTGAACAAATTAAAAATGAAAAAATTTCTCATATTATTCTACAAGCTGGTGTCGGTGGTATGGCTGGTGCAATGGTAGCTGGGATAGCGAGATACCTAGATAATATTCCTACGATAATTGTTGTGGAACCTGATAGTGCGGCTTGTGTTATGGAAAGCATTAAAACTGGAAAGATAGAAAAAATTGATATTAAACGAGAAAGTTTAATGGGTGGGATGTCGTGTGGAGAAGTGTCACTTGTGCCATGGGAAATCTTAAAAAACTCAGTTAAACACTGTATAAGTTTACCTGACGATGATATTGCAAAAACTATGAAATTACTTGGAAATGCAAGCTTTAGTGAAGATAGTATAATTGCAGGTGAAAATGCTGCACCAGGTGTAATTAGTTTAATTGCAAGCTGTGAAGATGAAGCAATTAAGACAAAAATTGATCTTAATGAAAATTCTAATGTATTAATTTTTGGTTGTGAGGGTGATACCGATCAAGAAATGTATCAAAAATTAGTAAATCAAAAATAATTATAATGAAAAGCACTGGAATATTTTGGATTAGAGAAGATTTTAGAATTGATAATAATCCAGCTCTTTCCTTTGCAACTAATAATCATGAGAATGTGATTGCGTTATATATTTATAACGATAATGAATTTGATAATAAAAGAGAAGCTCAGAAATGGTGGTTATTTAAATCATTAGAGTCAATAAAAACAGAACTTTCAAAATTTAAAATCAATCTAGAAATTTTAAAAGGTGATGAGTTAGATATTTTTTCAAAGCTTAAAAAAAAAGATGATGTATGTGTCTATTGGAATAAAATTTATGAACCAGATGTAATATCTAAAGGAAAAAAAATAAGAGATGTATTTATTAAAAACGAAATAGAATACAAATATTTTAAAGGAAATATTTTAAATGAATTTCAAGAAGTGACTAAAAATGATGGTACTCCATTTAAAGTATTTACACCTTTCTGGAGAACTGCTGAACAAATTTATCTAAATCAACCGCCAAGTAAAAATTACACTGTAAAAAAGAAAACTAAAGCTATCAATTTTTTTAAGAATTCTTTAGATCTCAAAAATATTTTACCAAATAAAAAATGGTATCAAAAATTTGATAAATATTGGAAAGTTTCTGAAAATGATTCTCAAAAAATTTTAAAAGATTTATTAGAAAATAAAATTAAAGATTATGGGACTAATAGAGATATCCCTTCTATAAATGGTACTTCTAGGTTATCCCCATATTTAAAATTTGGTCAAATACATGTGAATACAATTTGGAAAAAGTGTAGTGAGCTAAAATCAAAAGGAATAGGATATAGAAAATATATAAATGAACTTGGTTGGAGAGAGTTTTCTCATAGTCTAATTAATTACTTTCCTGAATTCTTAAAAGGCAACTTTAGAAAAGAATTTGATAAATTCCCATGGTCTAAAAATGAAAAGTTTTTAAAAGCGTGGAAAAAAGGTTTGACAGGTTATCCGATAGTTGATGCTGGTATGAGAGAATTATACGAAACGGGATGGATGCATAATAGAATTAGAATGGTTGTAGGATCCTTTTTGGTAAAACATTTAAGAATTAATTGGATAGAGGGAGAGAAACATTTTAGAAATTGCTTACTTGATTTTAATAAAGCTAATAATGTAGCTCAATGGCAATGGGTTGCGGGCTGTGGAGCTGATGCTGCGCCATACTTTAGAATTTTTAACCCTATTCTTCAGGGTGAAAAATTTGATAAGGAAGGAATTTATGTAAAAAAATGGGTTCCTGAATTAAATAGAGTTCCTGCAAAATTTATTCACAAACCTTGGGAAATGGAAGTCAAGTATCAAGAGGCTATCAAAACAATCATAGGTAAAGACTATCCACAACCAATAGTTATTCATGAAAAAGCAAGAGCTGCTGCATTGGATGCATTTCAATCTTTGAAGAAAAAATAACTTATTCTCCCAAAAAATGATGAATTATAGATCTTTTTTGAGACTCCAATCTATGTTCAAACAGATAGAGACCTTGCCAAGTTCCCAGCAATAATTCTTTATTTTTAATACTAAGTGAAATTTGATTATTCGTTAATGCAGATTTTATATGAGCTGGCATATCATCTTTACCTTCAGTTGTATGAACATAAAGCGAATTATCCATTGGTGCTAACTTATCAAAATATTTAATCAAATCAGTTTGTACATCTGGGTCTGCATTCTCCTGCACAATTAAAGACGCACTTGTATGTTGAATACTTAAATTTAAAATTCCATTCTTAAAATTATTTTCATTTATCCAATTAAGAGTTTGATCTGTAAATTCATATAACTTTTGACCATTTGTGTTTATTTGAAGATTAAAAAATTCTTGTTTCATGAATTCATCACTTTAGATGTCAATTCGTATAATCTACTGATTGTTCTTTCAAATGGTTTTTCTAATAGTTTTGATGATGTAAATTTATCCAAACTTTGATTAGCTGTTACTGCAATTGGAACACTATTATCATAAATTATATCTAATAAAGTGATAAATCTTTGCTGTTGGTTAGAATTAAAATTATCAAACTGTGGTATTTGATCGATTACTATAAAATCGCAATTTTTAATAATTTCTAAATAATCTTCTGCGCCTAAATTCTGATCACATAATGTTTTAAAATCAAATCTAGCCACCCCTTCATAAAAATTTTCTATTTTAAAATTTCTTCCTTTTACATTAATTATTTTCTCAGTTTTATTTTTATCTTTAGTAATAGTTCTAAAAAATTTATTTATTTTAAAATTAGTTTCTTCATCAAGTGGAAAAAAGTATCTATCTTGAGAATTATTAGATTTTCTATAGTCATCTTCAATTACAAGTTTGTATTGAAAGGATTGTTCCTCCATTATTTTTATAAATGGTTTGAACTGATCCCTTTGAAGACCATCCTTGTAAAGTTCAGAGATTTTAGTATTTGAAGTTACAATTATTTTTATATCTTCTTTGAAGATTTGATCAAATAATTTTCCTAAAATCATAGCATCAACAATGTTGGTTACTTGAAACTCATCAAAGTAAATTATGTATGCTTTTGATTTTAAATCTTTAACGAATTCATTAATAATATTTTCTTGGTTGCTACCTTTTCTTTCATGAACAAATTCATGGAAACTCAACATAAACTCATTAAAATGTAATCTTAATTTTTTATGATCCAATTGATCAAAAAAGAAATCTAAAATCATTGTTTTACCTACACCAACATCACCATATAAATAAAATCCTTTTTTAGAAGATTGGCTTTGAAAAATTTTTGATATTAAGGATTGGAAATTACCCTCGTAGTATTCTTGTAATTTTTTTACTAAATCTATCTGGCTAGGATTAATTTCTAAATTTTTTTTTTTACAGTGAGATATAAATTCTTTTTCAAAAGGTAGAGCCATTAACTTCTTTTAGTTTTAAAATCGATACCATATTCTGATCGTGGTCCTTTTCGTAAACCAAATGGTCCTGGAATAAATATTGTCATTGGTTTTGTGCCTGGTTCTAAATCAACTCTATGAAAAGCATTTGCCGATCTAAAACCAATGTATCCAGGCTTTCTCCAAAACCTTCCATTTTTTGTTGTTTCCCAGTACCCTCCTCTTAAAATTATTGTAATGTATGGGCATAAATGGTTATGCACCCCATCACCATGGTCATCATCTAACATTTCGTGAATTAATATATTAAATGGAAACCATTTAGGTCTATTTCTGAATATCACATAATATCTATTCATCCACGGTTTTACTTCTTCAAATTTTGGGTGTGATGGTCCTCTGTCTAGAACTACTTTTTTTCTTCCGATCTTTTCTAAAAATTTCAAGATCATATTTAATTGTATTGTACGATAGAACCGTTTCTAACTACATACAAATTATTATTAAATATAAATGGCTCTGAAACAATATCTCCAGAAATTTTTTCTACGTTTAAAACTTTTCCTTCACTTAAGTCAGCAATTATTATTTTTCCGTCAGTATTTGTTAAATACAAATTAGTATTCCCTATCACAAAGCCAACTGGTTCAATTTCTTTTCTTTTTTTAATTTTATAATTTTTAAAAAGATCTGTAATTCTAAGAATGTTGCCTTTGTTTTTTTCAACTACATACAAATATCCATCATTTGAAACTGTAAAAATTAAATTGCCAGTAATTATTGGAGTAATATTTGAATTTAACTCATTTATCCAATTAACTACTCCTGTTTTTACATCCACTGAATAAAATTCATTTTTATTATTTGAAAAAAAGATAGATTTTCCATCTGATACTAGTTTTGATATTTTAAAGTTATAAGTTTCATTTATGATGCTGCTGCTTTGAGTTGGTAATTGCCAAGTGATTAATCCAGTTTCAATATCAACTGCCGTGATATCTCCAATTGAGTTACTAAATACCACCATTTCATCAATTATAATTAATGAATATTTTGTATTTGATATTGTAAAAGAATCCTCAGTTTGTAAATTCCAACATTCTGATCCATCTTCAATTTTATAGCATCTCAAAGTATTTTTATAATCAACAACAAAAATTTTATTTTTATAACTTTTGATATCTGAATTAAATGGATAGGTATTATTCTTTGACCAATTCAATTCACCATTTTCAAGATTAATTGAATAATATTTCGCAATGCTATCTGTTATTAAAATATTATTTTCGTTAACTGCAAAATTTAACTTAGGTCTTAATTTTTTTTCTGACTTTGAATAATGATTTTTTTTCCATAACACTTTTTTATTATTGTCATATCTAATTATGGTACCTTTTTTATCAAAGAAAATTAATCCATCTGATAAAAAAATTGGCTTGTAATTAAGATTGTTTATTTCGTCTAACTTTGAAAATTTAAAACTATTTATTTTTTCTAGTTGGCCCTCATAACTTTGGGCACCGTAGTTATTGGTATTATCTATTACTTTGTTGGTTGTTCTCAATCCAGATAAATCAAGTTTAACTTCTTGATTAAATTCAGATGCTTTTACTTCTTCCTCTGCAAAAATTTGTTTTACATTTTCTTGTTCTGATAAATCTTTTTCCTTATCTTTCCAAATTCTTGAATTTTCATTCAAAGAACAGTTATTTAGAAGAAAAAATGTAATAAATAATGCTAATAGTCTATTCACTCAAATCTCTGTTTAATCTTTTCTCTGATTCAATTCTTATATCTGGATTTGGATTTTCTAAAGTTGTTATTTGTTGAAAAAACTCTTTTGCTTTTTGTTTTTGATCTTGTGCATAAAAATACTCAGCCATTAAATATAATGCATGTGATTTCCATACACTTTCTGAATTAATTAATGGGTTTAGCATATTTAACAAATCAGCTTCACTTGCCTGATCTGCATTAAATAGTGCCTTCTTATAAATAACTAAATTTTTAATTTCTTTATCTAGTGATGTTTCGTCAATTATGACATCAAATAATTTATTAACTTCGCTTTGATCAGAAAGGAGATTGTTATCAATTATAAAATAAAGAGAGAGTGGAGAATAAGTTGGATCTTTTTGATTAATTATCTCTAGTAATTTATTTAAAGTTATGTCTTTAGAACTTTCTGAATGATCGATCGTGATTGCATTAAAATTATCAGATATCTGTCTTTTTTTGTCTATTGTATATCTATCATAACTATAAACACCTATTACTATTAAGACTAAAATTATAACTGAAGAAATTAGTAGTTTTTTGTTATTTACAAAAAAATTCTTAATTTTTTCGTTTCTAGTATTTGCATTTATTATTGATAAATCTTCATCCATATTAAATCATGTTCCTTAACACATATTGGAGAATTCCTCCATTTTTATAATATTCCAACTCATTTTTAGTATCTATTCTAGATAAAGTCTTTACTTTTTTAATTTCTCCAGAGATATATTTGATCTCTATAACAACTTCATCAGAAGGATTTATGCCTTTTTCAATATCAACTACGCTTATTAGTTCTGAGCCAACTAAATTTAAGCTTTTTCTATTTTCTCCATCTTTAAATTGTAGTGGCAAAATTCCCATTCCAATTAAATTTGATCTATGAATTCTTTCAAAGCTTTCGGCAATAACTGCTTTTACTCCTAAAAGTTTAGTTCCTTTAGCAGCCCAATCTCTTGAGGAGCCAGTTCCATATTCTTTACCACCTATTACTACTAAATCAGTTCCTCTTTTTTTATACTCAACAACTGCATCATAAACGGGCATTACTTTTTCTTCAGGATATAATTTTGTAAATCCACCTTCGGTTCCTGGTGCCATTTCATTTCTAATTCTAATATTTGCAAAAGTTCCTCTCATCATAACTTCATGATTCCCTCTTCTTGAGCCATAAGAATTATAATCTTTAGGTAAAATTTGATGTTCCATAAAATATTCTCCAGTCGGACTATCTTTTTGTATGCTTCCAGCTGGTGAAATGTGATCTGTTGTTATCATATCACCTAATATTAATAACGGTCTTGCATCTTTAATTTCTTTAAATCCTTCTGGTTCATCAGACAAATCTTCAAAGAACGGAGGTTTTTTTACATATGTTGATCCTTCATCCCATTTGTAAATACTGCTTTTTTCAGTTTTAATTTGTTGCCATTGAGTAGGACCATCAGAAACATTTGAGTATCTTTGAATAAACATATCAGCATTCAAAGATTGTTTTAAAGTATCCTCTATTTCTTGATTTGATGGCCAAATATCTTTTAAAAATATATCTTTCCCATCTTTACTTTTTCCAAGAGGTTCTTTGTATAAATCAAACTCCATATGTCCGGCAATTGCATAAGCAACTACTAGTGGTGGAGAAGCTAAATAGTTTGCTTTGATGTGAGGAGAAATTCTTCCTTCAAAATTTCTATTTCCTGATAGCACAGAAACTGCATGAATATTTTCTTTTTGAATTGCCTCTACTATATTTTCAGGTAATGGTCCTGAATTTCCAATACAAGTAGTGCATCCATATCCAACTAAATTAAAACCTAATTGATCCAAATAAGTATTTAAACCAGCTTTTTCTAAATAGTCAGTTACTACTTGAGATCCAGGTGCTAATGATGTTTTGACCCATGGTTTAACTTCTAATCCGTACTCAACAGCTTTTTTAGCAAGCAGGCCCGCTCCAATTAAAACATTTGGATTTGAAGTATTGGTACATGAAGTTATAGCAGCAATTAAAATTGAACCATCTTGAATTTCATAATCAGTATTTGAAACTTTTGATATTGATTTTTGATCTTTATTAGTTGCTTCAGATAAAACTTTTTTAAATGAAGTTGGTGCATCAGTTAACAAAACTTTATCTTGAGGCCTTTTCGGACCAGATATAGTTGGTACAACTGTAGACATGTCTAATGAAATTACATCAGTAAATTCTAAATCATTACTTGCCCATAACCCTTGTTCTTTCGCATATTTTTCAACTACATCAACTGTGTACTGATCTCTTCCTGAAAATTTTAGATATTTTAAAGTTTCATCATCTATAGGAAAAAAACCACAAGTAGCACCATATTCTGGAGCCATATTTGCAATTGTCGCTCTATCTGCAAGGGTTAGATTTTTTAATCCATCTCCATAAAATTCTACAAATTTTCCAACAACACCTTTATCTCTTAACATTTTAACCACTGTTAAAACAAGATCTGTTGCCGTTGTACCTTCGGGCATTTTATTTTTAACTTCAAAACCAATCACTTCTGGTATCAACATAGATATAGGCTGACCTAACATTCCCGCCTCTGCTTCAATGCCACCTACTCCCCAGCCTAAAACAGAAAGTCCGTTAACCATCGTTGTATGACTGTCTGTACCAACAAGAGTATCTGGAAATATATAATTCTCACCTTTAAATTCTTCAGACCAAACTACTTTAGATAAATATTCTAAATTTACCTGATGACAAATTCCTGTTCCTGGAGGAACAATTCTAAAATTATCAAATGCTTGTTGTCCCCATTTTAAAAATGAATATCTCTCACCATTTCTGTTGAATTCTATATCTACATTTTTTTCAAATGAATCTGCTTTTGCAGATTGATCAACTTGAACAGAATGATCAATAACAAGATCAACTGCTGATAATGGATTGATTGTATTTGGATCTTTATTTTTTTCTTTAACAGCCTCTCTCATTGCAGCTAGATCTGCAACAGCAGGAATTCCTGTATAATCTTGGAGTAAAACTCTTGCAGGTCTATATGCAATTTCAGTTTTTGATTTTTTTGTTTCCAACCAATTTTTAATTGCTTCTATTTGAGATTTTGTAACACTCAAATCATCTTCATATCTCAATAAGTTTTCTAATAAAACTTTTAGAGATTTTGGAAGTTTATTAATCCCATCTAGTCCATTTTTTTCTGCTTCGCTTAATGAGTAATAATTGTATTCTTTATTGTTGATGCTAATTTTTTTTAGTGAATTGTAAGAATTTTTGTTTCCTGGTGTCATATTTTATAAATAAAAAGTTATTATGCTTGTTAAAAGAAGCAGTGACATAGCATAATTAAAATAATTAATAAATTTCTGATTTGTCGCAAATTTCCTAAAGAATTTACCCAAAAATGTCCAAAGAGTTATACTCGTTACTGAAACTAGTAAAGCCATAACAAGAATTTGAGTCGTATAACTCACAAATGTTTCACCCGGATTAATATAAGTTGATACAAGAATAATAGATGCGATAACACCTTTTGGATTTAAAAACTGAAAAATAAAAGTTTCATGAAATTTAATTGGATTTTTATTTTTATTTTCTTGGTTTGATGGACCTGAAAAAGAAATTTTATAAGCTAAATAAATCAAGAAAAGAGTTCCTAAGTATTTTAATATTTCTTGAATTAGAGGGTAAAGCTTAAATATATTTATCAAACCTAAAGCTAGGCATAATAATAAAAATGGAAAACCTAGAGTAACCCCGATTATATGCGGAAGCGTTCTAAGTATACCAAAGTTAAAACCTGAATAAAAAGCTACAAAGTTATTAGGACCAGGTGTAAATGCAGCAACAATTCCAAATAAAGTTATTGAGAGAATTTCAGGATGCATTGCTAAGCGATTGGTAAACCATTCTCAGCTTTTTGCGATGGGTGCACAAGTGTAACTTTTCCTTCATTATCAATTGCTCCTAAAACTAATACTTGTGAAACTACACCAGCAATATTTTTTTCAGGAAAATTACAAACTGCAATAACTTGTTTTCCTTTTAAATTCTCCTCATTATAATAATGAGTAATTTGTGCTGATGATTGTTTAATGCCAATTTCACTTCCAAAATCAACTTCAACTACTAAAGATGGTTTTCTTGCCTTTTCATTTTTTTTTACTGAAATTACAGTACCAACTCTAATATCTACTTTGTCAAAAATGTCATAGGTAATTTGCTCTTTAATCATAATATAATATAGTGTCTTAAATTTATGAGTATAGATAACAATTTATATGAAAAATCAATCAAGATTTTAACTGACTTAATAGCATTTAAAACTGTTTCAGGACAAGATAATAGTAATTTAATTGATTATTGTGAAAACATTTTAAATAGCATTGGAATAGAAACTTTTAAAGTTTACGATGATGATAAGAAAAGAGTAAATCTTTTTGGAACTTTAAAAGCAAAAAACCAAAGTACAAAAAAACCAATCATACTATCAGGACACACTGACGTGGTTCCAGTTTCTAAAGGTTGGAGCAGCGATCCATTTGTTGCAACAATTAAAAACGATAAGCTTTATGGAAGGGGCTCATGTGACATGAAAGGTTTTATTGCATGTACACTTGCTTATGCACCAATCTTTAAAGAAAGTAATTTAGATAGAGATTTGCATTTCTGTTACACTTTTGATGAAGAGACTGCATGTATTGGCGCTCCCCTGTTGATAGAGGAATTGAAAAAAAGAGATATCAAAAATGGAATTTGTATAATTGGTGAACCAACTACAATGAAAATTATTGATGCCCACAAAGGTATGAATGAATACACAGTTCACTTTGGAGGACTAGCAGGACATAGTTCAAAACCACATTTGGGAGTAAATGCCGCTGAATATGCAACTAGATATGTTGGAAAACTTTTAGAGATAAGAGAACAACTAAAAAAAAGAGTTAAAGAAAATAGTATTTTTGATCCTCCACATTCAACTTTATCAATTGGAGGCATTAAAGGTGGTATTGCTCATAATGTTATTGCAGACAAATGTAGTGTTGAATGGGAAACAAGACCAGTTGCAAAAGAGGATGGAGAATTTGTAACAAATGAAATTGATAAATATGCAAATGAAGTACTTTTACCAGAAATGAAAAAAGTATTTCCAGATTCTTATATTAAAAAAGAAACAATTGGTGAAGTGGTTGGGTTTAATAGATTGGACGAGTCTGAGGCATGTGAATTTGTATCAAATATAACTGGTGATAATTCCAGGGAAGTAGTTTCTTTTGGAACAGAGGCTGGTTTATTTCAAGAACTAGGAATTAGCACAGTTGTTTGTGGACCTGGATCTATAGAACAAGCCCACAAAATCGATGAGTTCATAGAATTAAATGAGATGAAAAAATGCCTTAAATTTTTAGAAGGTGTAAAAAATAAATCAGTAAATTAACTCCAACCACCTACTGCTTTCACCTCTAAAAATTCTTCTAAGCCATGTTCGCCAGCTTCTCTACCGATACCAGAATGTTTGAAACCTCCAAATGGTGCATCAACAGCAATACCAGCTCCATTAACATCTACCATTCCAGATCTTAATTTTCTAGCAACTCTTTGAACTTTTTCAGAGTCTTGAGTTTGAATATAGTTTGTTAATCCATAAGAAGTATCATTTGCAATTTTAATTGCTTCTTCCTCTGTTTCAAATGGGATAACAGATAAAACAGGTCCAAAAATTTCAGTTCTTGCAACATCCATATCATTATTTACATCTGCAAAAACAGTTGGTTTAACAAAGTAACCTTTGTCCAATCCATCAGGTTTACCTACTCCTCCAGCAACTAATTTTGCTCCTTCATCAATACCTTTTTGGATTAAAGTTTGAATTTTATTGTATTGAGTTTCTGAAATAACAGGACCTATATGTTCACCCTCTTTTTTAGGATCACCTACCTCAAAGCTTTCAGTATATTTTTTTAATCTTTCTATAGCCTCGTCATACATTGATTTTTCAACCAACATTCTTGTAGGAGCATTACAAGATTGTCCAGAATTTCTAAAACATCTTAAAGCACCTCGTTCAATTGCTTCTGGATCAGCATCTTTAAAAATAATATTTGCTCCTTTTCCACCTAACTCTAAGCTTACTCTTTTAAAATCTTTAGCAGCATTTTGAGAGATTAAAGCTCCAGCCCTTGTTGAACCTGTGAAAGAAATCATATTAATATCCGGATGGCTTGTAAGAGCGTCACCTGTTGTTGCTCCATCACCATTAACTAAATTAAACACACCTTTTGGAAATTTTACTTCATCAATAATTTCAGCAAGTATCATAGATGAAAGTGGCGCTAATTCTGATGGCTTTAACACCATTGTGCAACCTGAAGCAATTGCTGGCATAACTTTTAAACAAACTTGGTTCATTGGCCAATTCCATGGCGTTATTAATGCACAAACACCTTTTGGTTCATAAATTAATCTTTGGTTAGGAGCGTGTTCTCCTAAAGGTTTTTCAAATTCAAAATTTTTTAAATATCTGATGAATGATTTAATATGACTTGCTCCTGTTCCTGCTTGCAATTTTGTAGCAAAATCTTTTGGAGCACCCATTTCAAGAGTTATAGCTTCTGCAATATCTGCCCATCTTTTCTTATAATTTTCATAAAGTTTTTCTAATAGTGCAATTCTCTCCTCTTTAGAAGAAAAGGCCCAAGACTCGTAAGCATCTTTTGCTGCAGTAACTGCTAAATCAACATCTGTTTTATTTCCCAAAGAAATTACAGCACAGTTTTCTTCTGTAGCTGGATCGATTACTTTAATTTCCTCAGCGCTATTTGGTTTAACCCAAGCACCATTAATATAAAAATTTTTTTTATCTAACATGTTTTGACGTTATCCTTTCTTTATGTTTTTGCAAATAAATTTGTTAATTCGTAAACAATTGTAGCAGCTGCAAGGGATGTTACTTCTGCATGATCGTATGCAGGTGAAACTTCCACTACATCGGCTGAGACTAAATTTAATCCAGACAACCCTCTTAAAACATTTACCATTTCTCTGGTTGTCATTCCTGCTATTTCTGGTGTTCCTGTACCAGGTGCAAAAGCTGGATCTAACACATCAATATCTATAGATAGATAAAGTGGATTATCTCCTACTCTTTTTCTAATCCTTTCTGCAATTTTATCTGTTCCTTCAGTTTGAAATTCATCACAGTGAATTATTTTGAAACCAAAACTTTCATCATTTTTAATATCATCTCTACTATAAAGAGGTCCTCTAATTCCTACATGCATTGAGGCATCATCTAAAAATAAACCTTCTTCTCTTGCTCTTCTAAAAGGAGTTCCATGCGTATATGGAGCACCAAAATAAGTATCCCAAGTATCTAAATGAGCATCAAAATGAACTAAAGAAACTGGTCCTTTATTTTTTTTATTAATCGCTCTTAACAATGGCACTGCAATTGTATGATCACCGCCTAAACTAATTATTCCACCTACTTTATTTAATAAATCAGTTGCTCCCTCTTCTATTTGCTTAATAGCTTCATCAATACTAAATGGATTACACGAAATATCACCGGCATCTGCAACTTGTTGAATTTTGAAAGGCTCCACATCATAACTTGGATGATAATTTGTTCTTAAATGTCTAGATGCTTGTCTTATACTCTGAGGACCAAATCTCGCTCCTGGTCTATAACTGGTTCCAGCATCAAAAGGAACACCCACAATCGCTACATCACAGCTCTCGACATCTCTTAATTCTGGTAATCTTGCAAAAGTACTTGGACCAGCATATCGAGGTACTTTTGTTCCACTAACTGGTTGAATAGGATTTTTGTTTCTTTCTTTTTTCATTTTTTAATAATCTAAGATAATATTATCTAATCTAATTCGTCTATAATAAATTAATGAAAATTATTATTTTATTCATCTTAATATTTCAGTTTTCACATGTAAATGCTGATGAATTATACAATCTAATCAAAATTCCGAACTTAGAAATCTATAAACTAAAAAATGAGAACAATATCCGTTATTTAAATGCAAAGGGAGATTTTAAAATAGGAGTAGATGACAACATTACTTGCAATAAGACAAATCAAGAAAATCTAAATACAAAATTTCCAATCATTGAGAGAAATATTAAAAGATACAATTCTAAATTTCTTAAAAAAATAAATTTAAAATACGTTGTATTTTGTGAAGGTTTATTTATTTCGAACATTAATACTGGTGGAGTACCAGATAACAAAAATAGAACTTTAATATTAGATATAAACTTTAACGAAAAATATTTTGAAAGAATGATTCATCATGAAATTTTTCACATGATTCAAGATAGTTATGAGGATGATTTTAATGATAAGAAATTTTCTTTATTTAATAATACTGATTTTGAATATGCTGAATGCTCTACTTGCTCAGATAGATTAAATTTAGATTTATATAAAAATACCAATGGTTTTTTAACAGAATACTCCAAATCAATACCATCAGAAGATATGGCTGAAATCTTTTCTTTTTTAATGGTTAATAAAAATTTGATTGAAGAGAAAATAAAAAATGACCCTATATTAAATAATAAAGTTAATTTTATTAAATTAAACATATCTAAAATTGATGAAAATATTTTATGATTAAATCAATTAAAGCTTCAAACTCAGAAAAAATTTTATTTATTTTTTTAATAGTTTTAGCTGTTTCAGCTTTTTCGTCTTTTTTTTTATTAAAAAATAAATGTCTATTTATAGACAATAATAATTTAAAAAAATTAAACTTTAAAAACCCAGATAATATTGCAGTAATGAATTTAGAATGTGGAAATGTTATTATTGAATTATATCCTGAAATTTCTCCAAAAGCTGTTGAAAGATTTAAAATATTAATTGAAAAAAAAATGTATGATGGCTCAGCTTTCTATAAGGTAGTTGAAAATACTTTAGTACAAGCTGGTGATATTGAATTTGGAAACATTAAATATTTAGATTACTCAAAAATTGGAAGTGGAAAATCAGGATTAGGATTATTAAAATCAGAACTTAGTGATGATTTTGAATTTACTGAAGGTAGTGTTGGTTTTGCAAGATCAACAGAATTTGACTCTGAAGATAGTGAATTTTTTATTACCTTGAAAGATATCCCAATTTATCAAGGGGAATATACTCCACTTGGAAAAGTAAAGTTTGGTATAGATATTCTTAAGAAAATAAAAACAGGGAATAAAGCAATCTATGTACTTAGACCTGATTATATAAACACTTTTAGAATGTTAGAGACTAATTAACTAAAGGTTTTCCTGTTGAAAGAGTGTGTTTAATTCTATCTTGAGTTTGTTTGGTTTCTATCAATCTCATAAAAGAGTCTAGCTCTAATTTATAAAGATCATCTTCTGATAATGTCTTATCTATTGTGGTGTCTCCTCCACTTAGGACATGGGCCAATTCTTGAGCTACTAATAAACCATGATCAAGAATAACCTTGTCATTGTATAGTTTTTCTAAAATTTTATTCATCTCTTCTTTAACTACTTTTCCAGGAAGTTTAAATTCTGTCTCGAAGGGAGCTTTAAAGTCTTTGTTATTGTTTAAAATTTTTTTTGATACTTCTAAAAGACTATTTCTATTCATTATTTTTTTATCTTCAGGTCTCAAATATTTCATAGGCTCTGCTTCAACTGGAGAAGATGCTGTTCTTCCGTAACCAATAATATCAAAAACTTTCAATGGGGCGTAATTAGGATCATTTTTGGCCTCTTCTGTATCAAGCCATCTTGCTAACATTTCCTTACACCCACCTCCTGCTGGTATTAGACCAACGATGGTTTCGACTAGTCCAACTACAATATTTGTATGAGATGCTACGAAATTACTTTGAACCATTACCTCAAATCCACCACCAAGAGTTAAACCTGAAGGAGCAGATACTACAGGATGATCAGAATACTTAAGATGTTTGCATGTTTCTTGAAAGTATCCAACAAATTTTTCTATAGACTTAAAGTCACCTTTTTTAGCAAATTCCATAGTATAGCTTAAATTTACTCCAGCAGAAAATTGCATACTTTCATTAATAATTATTAAAGGTTTATCAGTAGCTTTTTTTAAAGCATCCATTGAGTCATAATCAAGAGCATTTGCTTTAGTAGTAAATTCAACAATATTGTAATCATTGAATCTATAAATAGATGCTGAGCTATTACCGTCAATATTTGATACCGTTTTTTTAACTTTTCCTAAAGTTTCAATGTCTGTATATTTTTGTCTTATTCCATGAAAATTTTCATTTTTTGTTTCAGCTAAATTCTCTAAAAATTTATTTCCTTTATAATTTTTGAACTTACTAAAAAAATTAGAAACACCAATTTCCTCTAACATTTCAAATGGTCCTTTGCTCCAATTAAATCCAAGTCGCATTGCTTCATCAATGTCATTAAATTCATCTGTAATTCCTGGTACTAACGAAGAAGAATAATTAATAATTTTTGAGATAACTGACCATGCGTATTCTCCATATTTGTCATCTCTATTGATTAATGTTTTTAAATCTACTTTATCAGACTTAATATTAATTTTTTGAGCAGGATAGTACTCACCAGATTCTAAATTAATTGCTTCAAGAATTTTTTTATTATCAACTTTATTCATTCTATAAAAGCCACCCTTGCCTTTACGTCCTGTATACCCAGTTTCAATTAATTTTTTTACTAGTGGTATTTCTTTTGCTACTTCTTGAAATTCATCTGACTCTGGCAACTCTTTAATAAAACTTTTTAAAACATCGGCCATTAAATCTATTCCAATTAAGTCATATAATCCAAATACTCCAGTTTTGGGGATACCCATTGGTCTTCCAAAAACAGCATCAGCTTCTTCTATGGATAATTTCATTTTAAAAGCCTCTGTCATCGCAACTTGCATTGCAAAAACTCCTATTCTGTTTCCTAAAAAGCCTGGGGTATCATTACAAACTATTGCACCTTTTCCTAAGCTAATTTCACAGAATTTCTTTAGTGAATTAATTTTATTTAGATCATTGTTTTCACTTTTTACAATTTCAAGTAAATCCATATATCTAACAGGATTAAAAAAATGGGTGATACAAAAATCTTTTTTGTCTTCAGCTGATAATTTTTCTGAAAGTACACTTATTGGTATTGAGGATGTATTAGATGATATTATAGATCCAGCTTTTCTTTCTTTAAAAATTTTTTCGTAAATATTATGTTTAATATCTATTCTCTCAACAACGGCTTCAACAACCCAATCTGCTTCACTAACAACATTAAAATTATCATTAATATTTCCAACATCAATATTAACTATTTTTGATTTATCAAATAACAGAGGTGGTCTTGATTTTCTAATTCTTTCTCTTGCCTGTTCACTTATCTCTGTAGTAAGGTCTAATAAAGTGACAGGTACATTTGCATTACACAAATGAGCTGCGATCCCACTTCCCATTGTACCAGATCCGATTACTACTACTTTCTTGATTTCCATAAATAAAGTGCTCTTATATTAAAATTAAATCAAACTTGAAATAAATAAATCGTCCCAACATTAACTTTGGAGAACTTTTAATTCTTCAATATTAATATGACATCGAATTGCATTTCCATTTTCTCCAAGTTGCCACGGAGGCACTTCTTCTCTACATTTGTCACCTAATATTCGTGGACAACGTCCTTGGAAACAACAACCTTTTTCTGGAGGTTTTTCCTCAACTATATCCTCTGCAATTAATTTTGGTTTAATATCTGGATCTGGTTCAAGAACAGCGCCCAATAGAACTTCTGTGTATGGATGTGATGGAAATTTATAAACATTTTTAGATGGTCCAATTTCACATAATCTTCCTTGATAGAGCACTGCCACTCTGTCACTAATAGCTTTAACAACTGCTAAATCATGAGAAACAAAAATATATGTCGTTCCAAAATCATCTTTTAGTTTTTTTAATAAATTTAATACAGCCGCTTGAACCGAAACATCTAAAGCAGAAGTTACCTCATCACATAATATAATATCAGGTTTCGCTGCAAACGACCTCGCTACTGCAATTCTTTGTTTTTCACCACCAGACAATTGTCTAGGATATCTTGTCAAATAAAATTCACCCAATCTTACCTTTTCAAGTAATTCTATAATATTTTTTTTTAACTCATCTCCTTTAAGACCAAAGTATAACTTTAATGGTTGAGAAAGTATTTGTTCAACAGTATGATTTGGATTTAATGACTCGTCAGGGTTTTGAAAAATTAACTGTATTGCTCGCAAATCATCTGAGCTTCTATTCTTCAAATCTTCTGATAATATTCTATTCTGAGCAAAATTTATTTTGCCATCTTTAGTTTTTAATAAGCCAGCAATTGATTTTAATATTGTAGATTTTCCACTACCTGACTCACCAACTAAAGCAATAGTTTCTCCTTTGTTTACATTAATATTTATATCCTTAACGGTAGGATTAGAGTCCGTAAGTTTATTAAATAATTGATCCAAAAAACTTTGTTTTGCATAAGAAATAGACACATCTGACAAACTTAAAATTTCATTATTTTCTACATTTTTTTCATCTAAGTTTTTTATTTGAATATCTTTACTTTGATCAATAATAACTTTTTTATAATTAAAGCACCTAACACTAGTATCTATTTCTGATAAAAATTCTAAATCTGGAGCCTTAATTTTACATTTTTCATCTGATATATTGCAGCGATCATAAAAACTACAACCTTCTCCTATATGGCCTGGTTGAGGTTGAGCGCCTGACATTGACTCGGGAAGACCTTCAAGAGATAGTTTTGGTATCGATTTTAACAAACCATTAGTATAAGGGTGAATTGGTTCTTTTAAAATTTTTCTTACTGGTCCTTCTAAAACAATTTCACCTGCATACATAACGATAACTCTATCGCACACTTGCGCTATTGCTCCTAAATCGTGACTAACATAAACCATCGATGTCCCGGTATCTTTAGCAATATCTCTTAAAAGTTCTAAAACATGCGCTTGTGTTGTTACATCAAGTCCAGTAGTAGGTTCATCTAACAATAATAATTCGGGATTTCCAGCCAAAGCCATTGCAACTGCTACCCGTTGTTGTTGACCTCCTGAAAGTTCATGTGGATATCTTAAGGCCATTACGTCAGGTGATGGTAATCTAACGTTATTTAATAATTCAGAAATTCTATTTTTTCTATCATTTTCGTTTAAATTTGTATGCAGTTTTAAAGCTTCCTCTATTTGATAACCTATTTTAAGATTAGGAGTTAATGATTGACCAGCATTTTGAGGTATCATTGCTATTTTTCTACCTCGTATTTTTTCCAATTCATTATTACTTAAATCCAATAAATTTAGAGAATTAAACAAGCACTCACCACTCATAGTAAACAATCCATGTTTAACATAACCCATCATTGCTAATGCTAATGTACTCTTCCCAGAGCCAGACTCTCCAACTATCCCGACCGTCTCTCCTTTTTTAATATTTGTAGTAACATCTCTAAGAATTGAGATTTCTTTTCCTTTTTGACTTCTAAATCCTATTGATAAATTTTTAACTGATTGAATATTGTTGCTCATATTAAACAGGTGCCTTAGTAGATCTATCAATTCCTAATGCTTTAGCAAAAGCGTCTGCAGTTAAATTAATTCCAATAATTAAACTGCTTAAACCAACTATTGGGGCAATTACTGCCCACCAAGCAAAAGACATTAATCCACGTGCATTTGATATCATTAATCCCCAATCAGGTGTTGGTGGACTAACACCAAAACCTAAAAAAGATAAAGAGCTAAAACCAAGTAACATCCACGACCATCTCATTGCGCCTTCAACTAAAATTGCATCTCTAACATTAGGTAAAATCTCATTCCAAATAATTGATAAATTGTTATGTCCTCTTGCTTTAGCAGACAAAATATAATCTTTAGCAATTACGTCGTGAGTAGCTGCCCTAGCAACTCTCACAATTCCTTTTCCATAAAAAAAACCAAGTGCAGGAATTAAAACTTCAGTAGATGTTCCAAGAAGAGAAACTATTAAAAGCATAGCCAATATCCAAGGAATAGATAAAAAAGCATCAACTATTCTCATGACAACGTCATCAATTTTTCCACCAACTAATCCACAAAAAATTCCTAATAAACCACCCCACAAAAGTGCAATTAATGATCCAAAAAAAGTTACTATAAGTGCAGTCCTTCCACCTAACGCAGTCCTAGTAAAAACATCTCTACCCAAACTATCAGTTCCAAACCAAAAATCTGCTGACGGTGCCTGCAGCATTAGAGATGGGTTAATTGCCTTATAATCATAAGGCACAAACCATGGGCTTGAAATTGCTAAAATTACATGAAAAATTAATATTGCCAGTCCAATAAAACCAGATGGTTTAGATGCCATAGTGATTAGCACTTCTGAAATTTTATTAATGATATTTTTTTTATCTTCTTTATTAATTTCCATTATTATTTTCTAATTTGCATTGATTTTAATCTTGGATTCAACATTAAAGTCATTAAGTCTGCGATTAAATTTATGCTCACATAAATTGAAGCAAGTATTATTGCTAAAGCTTGAACAACTGGCAGATCTCTATTCGATATTGACTCTATGACTAGTCGACCTAGACCTGGATAATTAAACACAACCTCTGTAACTACAACTCCTCCTAAAAGCCAAGCAATAGTTAAGGCAACAACATTAATTGCTGGCAATAAAGCATTTGGCAAAACATGCTTAAAAACCATTTTCCAATAAGGAACTCCTTTTAAAATTGCCATTTGTACATAGTCACTTGCCATTACTTGAATTACACTTGACCTAACCATTCTGGCCATGTGTGCCGTCATTATCATTGCAATTGCAATAACTGGTAAAATTATATTTGGTAATAACTCTAAAATTGTTGCGTCGGTTGACACAATAACTATTCCAGGTAGCCATTCCAACCAGATCGCTACAATTAAAATTAGTAGAGTGGCACTGATAAACTCTGGGATAGTCATTGAAAATATTGCAATAGTTGAAATAACTATATCTGGGAATTTATCTCTCCATAAAGCTGTAATTATTCCAAGTATTAAAGCCATTGGTATTCCTATAATAATTGCAGCAGAAGCAAGGATCAGTGAATTTTTTACTCTTGGTCCTAAAACTTCATTGATTGGCATTTCTCCACTTAAAGAATAACCAAAATTACCTTGAACAGCATTGTAAGCCCAGGATATATATCTTTCATGAGCAGGCACGTCTAATCCTAATCTTTTTATACACGCTTCCAAAGCTTGTCCAAATGCTTCTCGCTCAAGATAAGCTGTACATGCATCACCAGGCAATACTTCGACGCCAATAAAAGTAATTAAGGATACAATAAACAATGTTATTAATCCTAGTCCAATTCTCTTACAGATTAAAAAAAGCATAATTAAGTTTTGACTTAATCTTAAAATTAATTTTAATAAATGGAAGTAAATTTACAGGCCTAAATTTAGGCCTGTAAAATAATATTTTTGTATTAATCTACTTTTACTTTATGCCACTGTATCGAAAAAACCTCAACTTCATCAAGGTTTTTTACTCTTGAATTAGTAACAACTAATTTAGATACATGGTAAGGAATCAAAGTACCTGATTCCTCCCATAAAGTTTTTTGCGCATTTTGATAAGCTTTTTTTCTTTTATTAAAATTAAGCTCAGCTCGTGCGCTAGCTAGATTTTTATCAAAATCTGAACTTTTATAGTATGACTCATTCCATTTTGCGCTACTGTGGTAAACTTCATGCAACACACTGTCAGCAGATCTCTCATTCCAACGTGTCATTGCAACATCTTTTTTCATCCAAGTTTCATTCCAGTAACTTTTTGATGGTGTCATAACAATTTCAGCTTTAATTCCTGCTTTAGCTACTTGTTGTTGAATTACTTCAGCAATTGTAGGCCAAGTAGGTTCTTTTGTAGATACATGGATTGCCATTTCTATTCCATCTGAATATCCAGCTTCAGCAAGAAGTTTTTTTGCTTTGCTAATGTTTTGAGGACACTTCATATTCAAACGATATTGATCAGCTGGTGCAACTGGTGTATCGCATGACACAATAGCTTCTCCACCCATAACAACATCTACAAGTTCTTGTCTATCAACAGCTAAACGCACAGCTTTTCTAACTTTTGGATCATTAAATGGAGCACGCTCTGTGTTCATAACCATCCCTCTCCAGTTACCTGTTGGAATTACTGAAGTTTTAAATTTAGGATTCCCCTCAAATATTTTTTTTTGACTAAATTGAACATATCTATTCATATCAATCTGACCAGTTAAAAGAGCTTGTACTCTTGCTTCACCATCAGGTATTGCAATAACATGAACTTCAGCAAGTCCAGGTGCTCCTTCCCAATAATTTGGGTTAGCTTTAAGAATAGTAGTTCCTTCTGCATCAAATTTATCAACCATAAAAGGACCTGTTCCAATTCCAGTTTGACCTATAGTGTCTCCAGATCCTGATGGTATCATTCTTAATCTGTAATCAGTTAAATTAAGAGGAAAATCAGCAAAAGAAGTGCTTAATTTCATTTTTACTGTATGAGAGTCAATTACCTCAATATCAGTCACAACACTTAAGCTTTTTTTTGCAGGTGAATTAATTTCTGGATCTTTAACTCTCATTAAAGAATATTTTACATCTTCGGCATCAAAATCTGATCCATCATGAAATTTAACTCCTTTACGAAGATTAAAAGTCCATTCAGTTGCATCTGCATTAGCTGACCATTTTGTAGCTAGTTCTTCTGAAACTTTACCTTTTAGATCTTTTCTTACTAAACGGTTTTGAGTCATTATTACTACTTGAAACAATCTACCTTTAGTAATTGCGTCTAAGTTTGTATCTTTTCCAAATCCAAGATCATGTGAAATTTTAAAAGTCCCACTTGATGCATTTGCAAATGAAAACGACATCATTAGTGATAACAGTGAAACTGATATCAATTTAAATACATTATTCATTATAAATTCCTATAAGTTAATTTAGGTAAGGCTAACATCTTACTTAATTTAGAACAATAATAATGTAGTATACAATCATAGATTGTAATTAATTTAGTTTTTTACTGTGACGATATTTTCTAGATTAAAATTTAGTTTTAATTTAATAAAAATTATTCATGCATAAATCTCTACAAAACATTAGATTTTCTATCAAACCTCAAAAAGATAAAGGTAATAGACCTGTAGAATTAGCTCGAACTATGAGCATTCATCCTTTAACTTATCAGGAGCTACCTTTTGACCCAGAATATTCGCATTACGCAGGAAGATTGACAACTGAAAAATTATCAAATGCTTCGCCAGATGAGCAATACTGGAAAACAAAAAAAGAAATTATTCTTAGACATACAGGAGAACATCCTTATGAAATTTCAGGTCCAGATGCGCTTAAATTATTACAGAAAATTTTTCCACGAGATATTTCAAAAGTTAAAAAAGGAAGATGCTCATATCAGTTTGCTTGCTACCACGACGGAGGAATGATAACTGATGGATTACTTTTGCGAATTGATGAAAATTGTTTTTGGTTTGCTCAAGCAGATGGAGATTTGTTTTCTTGGTACAAAGCTAATTCTGAAGGATTAGACGTAAAAATAACTGAACCAAATGTGTTTGTAAGTCAAATTCAAGGACCAAAATCAATGGAACTTCTTGACCAGTTAATTGAAGAACCAATAGCAAATAAATGGAAATATTTTGATTGGGTTGAGATTAGTATGGCAGGTGAAAAAGTAATAATTAGTCGAACTGGTTTTACTAATGAACTTGGTTGGGAAATTTATTTTCGTCCAGAGAATGATGCTGAAAAATTAGGGGATTTAATTCTTAGTGAAGGAGCAAAAATGGGAATGATTATTACAGCCACACCTTCATTTAGAGGCAGAAGAATTGAAGCTGGACTTTTATCTGCAGGTCAAGATTTTACAAGTGAGACAAACCCATTTTCTGTAGGACTTGGTCGTTTTGTTGATTTAGAAAAAAATAACTTTATAGGTAAAAAAGCTCTGTTAAATGCAGACAAAAAATGTCGAAGCTGGGGTATCAGGGTTGTTGATGGAATAGCAAAAAAAGGAAGGTCTATAAAAATAAACGACCAATACATTGGAAAAGTAACTTCCAGCACATGGTCTCCTTACCAAGTCTGTGGTGTGGGTATAGTGTTATTGGATAAGTCAGAAATTGGTCCTGGAACAGTAGTTGATGTTGAATGTACTGATGAAAAAACTCATAAAGCTGAACTTTGTAAATTACCAATGTATGATCCAAAAGGTGAAATTGTAAGAGGTATAAATAAGAAGATACCTACAAAGCCTGAACCATGGGTAGGAATAAAAAGCTAATCAATTTTAGGTATACTTAATTTATCCTGGACTTTGTGTTTTTTTAATAGTCCCTCTATAAAAGCTTCTTTAATTAGTTTAGCGATAAACTTATTTAAAAAATCTAATATTTCAGGATTACCTTTTTTAATACCAATAGATTGTTTTATATAAGTAAATGGATTTGATATAATTTTAAAATCACTATTAAACTCAAGCTCTTCTATTAATTTAGGTTTTAAGCCAGCAAGAACGTCTGCACCACCTTCTCTAAATAATTTATGAGAATTATCCATTGTATTAACTTTAATTAATTCAGCTTTTTTGAAATTTTCAGTTAACCATAAATCATAAGCACTTCTTTCAAGGACAGCTATTTTTACACCTGATGAATTAATCTCTTCATTGCAAATAAAATTATCTTTTTTTCGATAGATAAAATTAGCGTCAATATTTACATATGGGTCACTAAAATCTATAAATTTTTCCCTCTCCTTTTCAGAAGCTATATTACCTATGTCCCATTTATCATCATTTACAGCGTCAGCTAATAATCCAGGTTTTTCAAATTGAACTAATTTACAAGTTACATTTAATTCTTTTGCAAGTTTTTTTCCAATATCTGGAGACACTCCTTCAGGTAAACCATTTGAATCTATCGAGCTAACAAGTAAAAAGTTACTCATATTTAGACCAACACGTAGCTCTCCTGTTGGTGCTAATTTTTTAGATATACTATCAATCATTAGAAACTTTTTGTAACTAGTACTATATGTATTATTTTATAATTTAAATTTAATTAAATGAACAATATAGAAAAAAAAATAATTTCAATAGGTGGAGGTGGATTTACACATCAGTTAGATGAGGGTTTAGATCAATTTGTAATTGATCAATCAAAAAAATCGAAAAATAAAATAGGCTTTTTAGCAACTGCAAGTAATGATGATGAAAATAAAATAAATTTATTTTATAAAAGGTATCAAGATACTCAGTCTGAATTGTCACATTTTAATTTAACATCAGCTAAAGATGGATTTTCTGAATGGATATTAAATAAAGACATTATTTATATAGGAGGTGGAAATACTGCCTTTATGTTGGATATTTGGAAAAAAAATAAATTAGAAAATATTTTTAAAGATGCTTATGAGAAAGGCATTATTTTATCAGGCGTAAGTGCTGGGGCAGTTTGTTGGTTCGATTGGATACTATCAGACTCTGTTGGCCCTGGATTTAATGCACTAAGAGGAATTAATTTCATATCGGGAAGTTGCACACCCCATTCTTCGAATATTGAAAGAATAGATCAATTTGAATTAGATATTAAAAATAACAAATTACCTCATGGTATTGCAATTGATGATGGTGTGGCTGTAGTTTTTATTGACGGAAAACCAACTGAAGTTTATTCTTCAAGAAAAAATCATACAGCTTATTTTTTAGATAAAAATAAAAAAATTAATCTAGAAGAATATATAAAAAATATATGAAAAACATAACTGCGAGCAAAAAAATTCACAGTATAAATGATGCAAGAAATTTAGCTAAAAAAAGAATGCCTAAATTAATGTTTGATTTTGTAGATGGTGCATCTGGAGATGAAAAACTTTGTGAAATTAATAGTATAGCTTTGGATCAAATTAGACTTGAGCCAAAAGTTTTACGAAATGTTGAAAATAGAAATTTAAAAAAGAAATTTTTAGACATTGAGTTTGATCAACCATTTGGTTTTTCACCAATGGGAATGTGCAATCTCACTTGGACTGGTGCAGATAAAATGTTAGCTGAAGAAAGTATTGTAAACAATTTACCTGTGTGTGTTTCCATGGCTTCCTCAACATCTTTAGAAAAAATGTATGAATTATCTGAAGGTCGTTCTTGGATTCAATTATATAATTTTCAAGAGAGTTTTGTAATGGAGCTTTTGCAAAGAGCAGAACAGACTGGTTATAAAGTAGCAATACTAACTGTAGATGTTCCCATTCAATTTAGAAGAGCTAAGGATAATAAAAATGGTTTCACTGTCCCTTTTAAAATAGGTCCTAATCAGATGTTTGATTTTATAACTCATCCTCATTGGTCTTTATCAACTTTATTAGGTGGTATTCCAAAACCAATGAATTACGAAACATCAAAGAGTGGTAACAAATTTGTAAGAAGTGAAAGCAGAGGAGCTACAGATTGGAAAACTCTTAAAAGAGTAAGAGATGCTTGGAAGGGAAAATTAATAATTAAAGGAGTAATGTCGCCAGAAGATGCTTTAAAAATAAAAAATGAAGGAGTTGATGCCATACAAGTATCCAACCACGGTGGAAGACAACTAGATAGTGCTACTGCAGCTATTGAAGCATTGCCGCTAATAAGAAATGTGTTAGGTAAAGAATTTCCTTTGCTATTTGATAGTGGCGTTAGAGGTGGAAGCGATATTATAAGGGCTTTAGCATTGGGAGCAAATTATGTGATGCTTGGAAGACCGCTAATGTATGGTATTGGGGCTGATGGTGAAAAAGGCTTAAGAAGAATTTTAGATATTATTAAAGACGAATTAAGTACCGCACTAGGTTTAGTTGGTTTAACTGATATTAATGATGTTACTTCCGAAATAATTGCTAAAAAATTTATTGAAAATATGAAATACTAATAAAATGTCAGAAAAAAAAATTAGAGGCGGATCACTTATAGCTAGAGCTTTAAAAGATAAAGGAGTTCAGCATGTTTTTACATTATCTGGAGGGTTCTGTAATCCTGCTTTAGAGGGATTTATGGAGTGCCAAATGGAAGTTATCAATTGTCCTCATGAACAAATAGCAGGTCATATAGCTGATGGGCATACTAGAATTACAAGAAAACCAGCAGTTTGTCTTGTTGGTCCTGAGGGATTTGCAAATGCAGTGCCATCAATGATGGAAGCTTGGGGTGAAAGATCACCTGTAATATTTATAACTGGTTCAAGTAGTTTAAAAAGACAAGGCTCTGGTGGATTTAAAGAAATCGATGATGTTGCAATCGCAGCACCTTTAACAAAATATAGCGCAAGTATTACAGATGGAACTAGAATTAGGGAATTTGTAGATAAGGCATATAGAATTGCAACAAATGGATATCCTGGTGCAGTACATTTAAGTATGCCAGTTGATATTATGTTTTCATCTTTTTCCGAAGATGCAGGACTTGAGGAAAGACCTTTTTCTCATCAAACAAAACCAATAGTAAAAGCTTGGCCTGACCCAGCGCAAATGTCAGAAATATTAGAACTTGCTTGTAATTCAAAAAAACCAGTTTTAATAGGTGGTCATGGAATTTGGTGGTCTGGTTCTGAAAAAAAATTAGAAGAAGCTGGAAATAATTTAAAAATTCCAATATTTAATATTCCTTATCATCAAAAATTACTTGGAGAAGAGGCTAATGCCTATATGGGTTTAGCAGATATTCACCAATATCCTCCTTCAAAATTTGCATTACATGAATCTGATTTAGTATTAATGATTGGAGCTAGATTAGATAATCAAATGAATTTTGGAAACCCACCACTTTTTCCTAAATCAACTAAGCTTGTATGTATTAATGGGTCTCATGAAGAAATAGAACTTAATAGAGCTGCTGATTTAAATTTATTATGTGATCCGGGAGTTTTTTTTGACACATTAAATAAACTTAAATCAAATAATAAATGGACTTTAAGTAGTGAATGGTTTGATCTTAACAGAACCAAAAAACAAGAATGGGTTGATAAGACTTTAGATGATTTGAGCAAAGACACAAAAGAAGCTGAAGCTAAAGGAGGTAAAATGCATCCACTTCAATTAGCCTTAGATGTTCAAGATGCTATTGGTGAAAAAGATTGGTTAGTCATTGATGGAGGTAACACTCACTTCTGGTCTGAAATTGCAATAAATATTGCTGGATCAAAAGGAAAAAAAATAGGTGGAATTCTTCATCCTGGTACATTTAGTATGTTGGGTGTTGGTGTTCCATTCGCGCTTTCTGCAAAAAATATAAACCCTGAATCAAATGTTATTTTAATCAGTGGAGATGGAGCTTTTTTATCTGGAGGATTATCAATAGAAGCTGCTTTTCAAGAAAGCAAACCTATTGTGGTAGTAATTGATAATAATGGTGGTTTAGATTGTATATCTCAACAACAAGAAAGATTATTTGAAAGTGGAAAACATTTTGCAACTGATTTTAGAGATATACCTTTTCATAAAATTTTTGAAGGATTTGGAGGTCATGGAGAGCTAGTCACAAAAAGAGAACAATTAGCTCCAGCATTAAAAAGAGCAATAGAAAGTGGAAAAACTGCTTGCATCAACGTAAAAGCAAAAGGTGTTATAAGCCCAATTGTGGCTGCAGTTAGCGACAAAAGAGACAAAGCTTCAATTGAATAACATAATGGCAACTATATCGTCTCACTTATTAAACTCAGTTGATGGAACTCATGCAAATGGTGTTAAAGTCACAATTTATCAAATAAATTCTTCTGGTGAAAAAAAAATTTTTTTTGAAACTGAGACAGATGAAGGGGGAAGAATTTTAAAAGATTTTGAACTTTCAAATAATGACTGTGCATGTGAATACGAAATGGTTTGCAAAACTGGAGATTATTTTTCTGAAAAAAAAGTTGTGTCAGAAATTATTGTAAAATTTAAAATGGAAGATCCTAAAAAAAAATATCACTTACCAATTATTATATCTCCAAATGGATATTCTATTTGGTGGTCTAAATAATTTTAAATAATTAATTCCTTATGTCAAAAAATTTAAAATTGAATATGTCTAGAAGAATAAGAAGAACGCCATATACTAATCGAGTTGAAGAACATGGTGTTTCAGATTTTACTGTAGTAAACCATATGCTTTTACCAAAAAGGTTTAAAAATTCTGTTGAGGAAGATTACTGGCACCTAAGTAAGGATGTCCAAATTTGGGACGTTTCTTGTCAAAGACAAATTCAAGTTAGTGGACCAGATGCAGCTACGCTTATTCAAAAATTAACACCTCGTTCCATTAAGAATATGCAAATTGGAAAATGTTTTTATATACCTATGCTTAATGATGATGCAGGAATGATAAATGATCCTGTTTTACTCAAATTAGATGATGATATGTTCTGGATATCAATAGCAGACTCTGACATTTTGCTTTGGGCAAAAGGATATGCTTTGGGTTTGAATTTAGATGTAAATATTGAAGAGCCCGATGTGTATCCATTAGCAATTCAAGGACCTAAATCTGAGGAACTACTGATATCAATATTTGGTCAGGAAATAAAAAAAATTAAATTTTTTAATTTCAGAGTTTTAGATTTTGAAGGAACAAAGCAAATTATTGCAAGATCTGGATATAGTAAACAAGATGGGTTTGAAATTTATTTCAAAACACATGAGAAATATTTTGATAGTGTAGAAATGGGTGAAAAACTTTGGGATACAATCTGGGAAGCTGGAAAAAAATACAATATTTCGCCAGGCTGTCCAAATCTAATTGATAGAATTGAAGGAGGACTTATGTCTTATGGTAATGACTTTACAAATGAAAATAATCCTTTGGAATGTAACTTAGAAAAATATTGTAACGGTCATGTTTCTCATGATTTTATTGGAAAACAAGCTTTAACAAAAATTTACAATGAAGGAGTAAAACAAAAAATAAGGGGCATCGTATTTGATGGAGATCGTTGTTCTGGTATAGGTCAGCCCTTAAAAGTATTATCCAAAGATGATAAAATAATAGGACAAATAACTTCAGGCATTTATTCCCCAAAAATAAAAAAAAATATTGGTTTATCTATGATTTTAAAAGACTACTGGAAAATAGGTGAAAAAATATTTGTCCAAAATCTTGATGGCACAAAAAGAAATGGGACCATAACAACTTTGCCATTTCCAGATTAAATAGCTATATATTAACCTTATGTTAAAAGCAGTTATTGCAGGTTACTCAAGATCACCTTTCACAATGGCAAGAAAAGGTGAATTAGTAGATGTAAAACCAGTTAATTTGCTTGCTGAAGTTATTAACAACCTTGTCTTAAAAACTAAAATCAATAAACAAGACATTGAAGACATTGTAGTTGGTTGTGCTTTCCAAACTGGAGAGCAATGTTTTAATATTGGAAAATTAGTAACTTTTTTAACCAACATGGATATCAACACATCAGGAATGACAGTAGATAGGTGGTGTGGATCATCAATGGAAGCTATTCATATAGCTGCAGGAAAAATATCAATGGGATCTGGAAAAGTTTTTATATGTGGTGGGGTAGAAAGTATGACTAGAGTAACAACAGGCTTTGATCCTATGCCATATCCTTATACAGAAGAAGATAACCCTAATGTTTATTTTTCAATGGGTATTACTGCGGAAAATGTAGCCAAACAATATTCTATATCAAGAACAGAACAGCAAGAATTTGCAATATCAAGCCATAAGAAAGCATTTGATGCTCAGTCGAAAGGTAATTTTAATAATGAAATTGTTGCAATAGGGAATTGTTCTCAAGATAGCAATATAAGACCTAATAGTAATCAAGAAAAATTGGATAGTTTAAAATTAGCGTTTGATCAAAATGGAACTGTAACGGCAGCAACATCATCACCACTGACAGATGGTGCAGCTGCTACTTTGATTTGTGAGGAACAATATGCTAAAGATAATAATTTAGAAATTTTAGCCAGGATTGTTTCAACCTCTGTTCAGGGATGTAAAGCTGACACCATGGGTCTAGGACCAATTGGAGCTTCACAAAAAGCATTAGAAAGAGCCAAATTAACAATCAAAGATATTGATATCGTAGAACTTAATGAAGCTTTTGCATCTCAATCATTGGCTTGTATAAAAGATTTAAAAATAGATCCAAGCAAAGTTAACATAGATGGTGGAGCACTAGCGTTAGGCCATCCTCTTGGAGCAACAGGTGCAAGAATTACCGGGAAAGCAGCTCAACTATTAAGAAGAGAAAACAAAAAATTTGCTTTAGCTACTCAATGTATAGGTCTTGGAATGGGTATTGCTACAATAATTGAATCAATATAATAAATTTTTCTATGCAACAATTGCCTTTTGACAAAAGATCAGGAAAAATTTGGTTCAATAATGAACTGTGTGAATGGCAAGATGCCAGAGTTCACATAATTAGCCATGGAATGCACTATGCTAGTTTAGTCTTTGAAGGTTTGAGAGTTTATAATAAGAAAATTTTTAAATTGAAAGAACACACTGATAGACTTTTTAATTCTGCAAAAATTCTAGATATGAAAATTCCATATTCATCTAATGAAATTATGGAAGCAACAAAAAAACTTGTTTCTGATCAAGATATTAAAAACGGATATATAAGACCATTTGTATGGAGAGGAAGTGAAATGATGGGAGTTTCAGCACAGAATACAAAAATCAATGTAGCAATAGCGATATGGGATTGGCCTACATATTTTAATCCTGAATTAAAATTAAAAGGTATAAAATTAAATATATCTAAGTGGCAAAGACCACCTCAAAATTCATCACCATGGAAAAGTAAAGCAGCTGGCCTATATATGATTTGTACACTTTCAAAACATCAGGCAGAAAAAGATGGATACACTGACTCTTTAATGTTAGATCACGAGGGCAATATAGCTGAGGCTACAAGCGCAAATATTTTTTTTAAAGATAAAATTAATGAGCTACACACACCAATACCAGACTCTTTTTTAGATGGTATAACTAGGAAAACAGTAATTGATCTTGCAAAATCAAAAAATATAAAAGTTCATGAGAGAAAAATATCTCCAAATGAACTAGGTCACTTTAAAGGTTGTTTTATTACAGGTACAGCAGCAGAAATAACACCCGTTGGAAAGATTCTAGATAATAATTTTGAAATATGTGATTTAATTAATGACTTATCTAAAAGTTATGAAAAACTTGTAGGAAAATAATTCAAACTTCTTAATTTAACGATTTATTCCTCTTAATCTCTCAGATCTTCTTCTTAATAATTCTGCACTAATCAAGATTAAAGTTGAAAGAATAATTAAACATGTTGCAACAGCTAAAATTGTTGGACTTAACTGTTCTCTTAAACCAGTCCACATTTGAACTGGGATAGTAGTATTTTCTAAACCTGCAAGAAATAAAACTACAACTACTTCATCAAATGAAGTTACAAATGCAAATAAACCTCCTGATATTACTCCTGGTAATATTAAAGGAAGAGTAATTTTCATAAAAGTGTTTACAGGATTGCTCCCTAAACTAGCCGCAGCTCTTGTTACACTATGATCAAAACCAGATAATGTTGCGGTTACAGTGATTACAACAAACGGAGTTCCTAGTATTATATGAGCAAATACTATTCCTGTATGCGTTGCTGCTAAACCAACTTTTGCCATGAAAAAGAATATTGCAACACCTGATATAATTAATGGAACAATCATAGGTGAAATAAGAGTAGCCATTATAATTCCTTTATAGGGCATGTGCCTACTACTCAAACCAAGAGCAGCTAAAGTCCCAAGTATTATCGATCCTATTGTTGCAAATATCGCGATTATAAAACTATTTTTTGCAGCCAATCCCCATGGGTTTTTGGTTCCATAGACCATATCCTTATACCATCTTAGAGAAAAGGCATCAGGATCAAGATTTTTCATTCCCTCAGAGAAAACTAAAAATTCTTCAGCGTTAAATGATAACGGAAATATTACGAATAAAGGTGCAATTAAAAAGAAAAATACAAAAGCACAAATGGCTAAATAAAAATAATGCCAAATTCTATAACGTGTTTCTGTATAACTTGGTAATGCCATTTTTATCCTAACTTAATATTATCTACTCCAACTAATTTGTTATAAATCCAGTAAATTACTAAAACTCCAGTTAACAACATTAAACCCATTGCAGATGCAAAACTCCAATCCAAAGTTTGCTTCATATGAAATGCAATCTGGTTACTAATCAATGTTCCAGATGCTCCACCTACTAATGCTGGTGTAATGTAATATCCAATTGCTAAAATAAATACCAACAAACATCCAGCTCCAATACCTGGAATAGTTAATGGAAAATAAACTTTCCAAAACGCAACAAAAGGAGTTCCTCCTAAAGATTTTCCTGCTCTCATTAAGCTTGGTGAGATCGTTTTCATCACGCTGTAAAGTGGAAGAACCATAAATGGTAACAGTATCTGTGTCATCGCCACATAAGTTCCAACTTTATTGTACATCATTTCTGGCCTGTTATCGTCTGCAACTAATCCTATCATGACAAAGAAATCATTAACTACTCCCTGTTGTTGTAACAAAATCATCCAGCTTGCAGTTCTAACTAGTAGTGAAGTCCAAAATGGAAGAAGGACACAAATCATCAATAGATTTGAGTACTTCATAGGCAATGTAGCTAGTAAATGAGCAATTGGATATCCCATTAAAAAACAAAATAAAGTTACAAAGAATGCTATTTCAAGAGTTCTCAGCCACAAAATTCTATGAATCCTTCTATCTTCATCTACTTGGGCAATGCTTCCATCTGGTGCATAATACATATCCATACCTTTAAGATATTTAGCTAATGTGTAAGGTGGTGCTGTTCTTTTTATAGCCTGCCAATACTCAACCTTGCCCCAATTTTTATGCACTTTCATCATCTGTTCTTTGATGCTAGTGCTTTCATCTATTTTTTTTCTTTTAATATTTCTAAACAATCTTTTGGTTGTTGAATTAAAACCATTTTTTTCTTTATTTAATCTTTGGCCAAGTTTTCCATGTTCTTGTCTTTCAACAAGTGTCTTGTAATCATAATAGAAACCAGCAAAAACTTCTTCGGGTGGTAATTCTTTTCCATCCCAATTCTCCATTTCTTTAAATGTTTTAGGAAGCATATTGGTAATCATCTTGTCATCAATACTTCTTGTAAACATTTCTCCAATTGGAAAAATATAAGTGATAACTAAAAATAATAATAGAGGAGCCACTAGAAGAAAGGCTTTAATTTTGTTTTTTCTTTCAGCTTTTTTTAAGCTGACTTCAAGTGGTATACCGTCGGTAGTTAATATTTTAGTTTCTGAGCTCATAAAAAAAGGGCGGTTAAAAAAACCGCCCTTAAATATTATATAATTTTTAAATTAAAAACTAGGTTTAATTTAAACCTGCTTTCATTGCTTCCCATTTTTCACCAATCTCTGTTCCATAATCAGCCCAGAAGAACGGGTCAACTAAAAAGTAATTTTTAGTGTTAGCAGGAGCTGTAGGCATTTGAGGCATCATTTCAGTTTTACCATCTTTATACCAAGGCTCACCAGCTTTGATTATTTCAAGAGAAGATTTTCTCCATGGAGCGTATGCAATGTACTTAGCACTTCCAGCTAACATTTCAGTGTTAGTCATCATAGCTAAAGCTTTCATAGCATTCTCTTGGTCAGGACCACCATCAACAAGTGCAAAATATTCATAGTCTAAACCTTGACCATCCCATACTTGTTTAATAGGAGCACCTTCACCAACTTCAGCGTTGAAGAATCTTCCATTCCAACCTGTTGCCATAACAACTTCACCTGCAACTAATAATTCAGGTGGTTGAGCACCAGCAGACCAGAATACACATCCTCCATTTGGATCTTCACAAAGTGCTTTTATTTTGTTCATTGCTCTATCGATGTATCCATCTTTTTCTTCCATAAATCTATAAAGTCTATCACCACCTTGACCCATTTTAACTCCATCAGCAGCTAAAGCGATTTCAAGGTTAGTTAAAGCACTTGTGTAGATTGCTCTTTTTCCTGGGAATTTTTTAGTGTTAAAGAAGTCTTTGATTGTTTTAGGCTCTTTACCACCAAATGCTCTTGTATCAAACGCATAGTTCCAAGAATATAAGATGTTTCCTACAGCACATTCACTTGGCATTCCTGTGAAGAAATCTTCACTTGCAGGAGTTCCATCTGGTGCAGCTGGGAAGTCTTTGTCAAAATCAAATTTAACAAATAAACCTTCATCACATCCGTTAATTGTATCGAATGCAAAAAGATCGATGATATCCCAAGTGATCGCACCCGCTTCTTTTTGTGCTTTGATTTCTGATAAACCACCAGAGTAGTCAACCCAGTTGATTTCTACTCCAAGTGCCTTAGCAGTTGGATCACCATACCCTAACTTTTGAGACTCTGTATAAGCTCCACCCCAAGATGCAACAGTAACTGCAAATGCTGATGAAGTTATTGAAAGAGCAAAAGTAAGAGCAAGTAATAATTTACTTAATTTTTTCATTATTCCTCCGTTTAAACGTTAATATAAATTAATTTATATAATGAAAGTACACCAAAATGAGCAAGTGAAGTCAACAGCTCATTTTATCTTATAATGATTTGGATTTTTAAATGAAATTATTTTGGATCTAAAGCTCTAGCATCAACACTGTTCCAACCAATATTGATATCTTCTTTAACTTTTAGCTCAAGATTTGAGGTACTATTTGGTACTTTTAAAATAAACTCAGAACTACCAAGTAAGTCCAGTCTAACTCGTGTGTGGTCACCATGGTAAATAACTTCTTCAATTTTTCCAGTAAACATATTATCCATTTTGTCAGTTGGATTTATTAAAGCTCTTTCTGGTCTTAAAGATACTGTAGTTTTTTCACCTTTTGATTTTACCGAAATAGGATTAGCTAAAATTTCTGCATTACCTAATTTAACTTTACATTTATCTTTATCAATATCAGACACTTCACCATTAAAAGTATTATTTTCACCAATAAATTCTGCAACGAAAGAGTTTACTGGTTTCTCATATAGTTCTGCTGGATCAGATAACTGTTGAACTTTACCATCGTTAAATACAGCTATTCTGTTTGACATAGTAAGAGCTTCACTTTGATCATGAGTTACATAAACAACTGTTACACCAATGCTTTCATGAATATGTTTAATTTCATACTGCATGCTCTCTCTTAAATTTTTATCTAATGCACCAAGCGGTTCGTCCATCAAGACAACTGCTGGATCAAACACAAGTGCTCGTGCAACAGCAACCCTTTGCTGTTGTCCTCCAGAAAGTTGTGCTGGCATTCTAGATTCAAATCCATTTAAAGAAACCATTGATAAAGCTTTATCTACTTTTTTATCAATTTCACCTTTTTCAACTTTTCTTACTCTTAAAGGAAAGGCTAAATTTTCATAAACTGTCATGTGCGGAAACAGTGCATAATTTTGGAACACCATTCCAATTCCTCTTTTGTGAGGTGGAATGTTTGAAATAATATTTCCGTCTAATAAAATTTCTCCATTAGTTGGAGTTTCAAATCCAGCTAACATCATTAGGCAAGTTGTTTTACCTGAACCAGATGGTCCAAGCATCGTTATAAATTCACCTTCAGCAATATCTAATTGAAGATCTTTAACGACGAGTACTTTACCGTCATAACTTTTATCTACTTTATCAAATTTTACGAATTCTGGATTTTTAGACATAAAGTTGATTATTAAACATTTGTGAAAGTAGATTTCAATAGTAAATTAACTCTTGATATGAAGCTCTTTTGGAAAATTACAAAATAACTCTGAACCGTTTTCTGTAACCCTAATAGCCTCAGACGCCTCAACGCCCCAATCACCAAATTGCATTACAGCAATCATATGAAAACAAACATTTGGCTGAAGAACTGTTTTGTCTCCTTTATATATATTAAGAGTATGCTCACCCCAATCAGGAGGGTAACCAATCCCTATTGAATAACCAGTTCTTGATCTTTTTTCGATACCATATTTATCGAGTATTTTCCAAAAAGCTTGAGCAACATCATCTACAGTATTTCCTGCTTTAATTGCACTAATACCAGAGTTTAATGCTTCAATAGTTTTATTCATCGTATCAATTTTTTGCTGATTAGGCTCTCCAAGTAAAACTGTTCTAGCCATTGGTGCATGATATCTCTTATAAGTTCCAGAAAGCTCAATAATTGTTGCCTCCCCTTTCACAAATTTATCTTGAGTTGCTGTTAAATGAGAAGCAGAAGTCCCTTTTCCTGTGGGTAGTAAAGTTGCAATACTTGCATATTCACCACCAAATTCTTCTGTCCCATAAAAAAGTGCTTTTTGGATTTCTCCCACAGCATCACACTGACGAACACCTGGATTGATGACTTCCATTGCAGTTTTCATAGCGCTTTCAGAAATTTTTGCAGCTGATTTCATATAATTAATTTCTGCATCAGATTTTGTAAATCTTGCCCAGTTCACTAATCGATCACTGTCTTTTAATTTAGCATTTGGCAATCCTTGTTTTATTTTTTCATAACAAAAAGCTGTGAAATAGTGAGCATCCATCTCTAATCCGATTGATAGATTATCCCATTTTCTCTCTTTGATAATTTCAACTAATCTATCGTAAGGATGTTTGGGCCAAGTATGAATATATTCTTCGTCATACACTAAAATATTTTCATCTTTTAAATAAGTTTTTATGTAAGCTCCACCTGCATCTTGAGCTCTAACAAAACATAATGGCTCATCTGCATTTACATGAACAATTGCACATTGGGCATAATAAAAAGACCAAGCATCATAACCAGTTAAATAATATAAATTATTTGTGTCATGAGAAATTAAAAGTTCGATGCCTTTTTCTTGCATCATTTTTTGAACTTTTTTTAATCTTTGTTTGTATTCTTCTTTAGTAAATGACATTAGTTTACCTCGAATAATTTTCCGAATCCTTCAACAGAATTATTTTTATTTATTTTTACAAGTGTATCCCAAATTAATGCTTGATTGCTAGATAAAACTGCTGTGTTTAATTTTTTTTCAAGTTTATCAATAATTGGCAACACAGGTAGTGCCGTACATGAAACAAACAAAGCCTCTGCCCCATTTAAATCAATTTTAGATAATACGTCATATAAATAATTTTGATCTACTTTACCAATGTCATAATCAGCCTCGATATCAAAGTAAGAATTAGAAGTAATTTCAAATCCCTCAGTTTTAAAATATTCTAAAACCTCATCATTTAGTTTTTTGCTATAAGGTGTAAACAAAGAAATTTTATTTATATTTAATTTTTTTAAAGCTTTAATTGCTGCAGTGCTAGGAGTTGTAACATCAGCCATTGGTTTTGCCGCTTTTACTTTTTGTTCAATTGAATTATATCCAGCAGCAATAGTTCCAGAGGTACAACCATAAACAACACAATCTATATCTTGATCTGGTAAAATATCTTTTGTAACCTCCGTTACTTTATTAGACATTTTAATCAGATTTTCTCTGGTTAAAGGATTGTAACACTCAATACGGTTAACAAAAAAATCGATTTCCCTGTCTTTTATTACATTGATGAAATCTCTCTCGATCATAAAGTCACTTGCAAGAGCTATTAAACCAACTCTTGGGTTTGATTTGCTAATGTATTTTGGATCTATTTTTGTTGAATTCATATTTTAAAAGATGAATATATCAGAAGTTCTTTAATAATCATTAATATTAAACTAACGACATGAATTTAAAAGATACCTTCATTGCATCATTGGTTCCAATATTTTTAGGTTTTGGTTTTGTTATTGCAAAACCAGCTTTCGATTCTTTTCCACCAATTTTGTTAATGGGCTTGAGATTTATCTTTGCGGCTTCAATTTTAATATGGTGGTTTCCAATACCAAGGGGCTACTTGCTAAAAATCTTCATAGCTTCTTTAATAGCTAACACATTGCAATACAGCATTACTTACTCTGGCTTAGATTTGATTGATGCATCGTCTGCAGTTTTATTGGTTCAAATGGAGGTGCCGTTTGGAGTTATTTTTGCTTACTTCATGCTTAAAGAAAAACCTACAGTTAGGGCTTTAATTGGTATTGGTATAGCGTTTATCGGTGTTTATGTTTTAACTGGCTCACCAAATTTAGATGGAAAAATTATTGGTATTGGATTGACGATACTAGGCTCAGCTATTTGGGCTCTTGGACAAGTGATGGTGAAACCTTTAAGTAAAGAAATTAATCCTTTAGCATTGGTTGCTTGGATGGCGTTATTTTCTGGTCCAATTTTAATATTATTATCAGCAATCATTGATGGAAATACCATAAATTATATCGCTAATGCAAAAATTGATCATTGGATAATTGCAATTTACATTGGTTTTATAATGCAGCCAGTTACCTATGGTTGTTTTTATTATGTCATAAAAAATAATCCAATTTATAAAGTTCTACCAATTGTGACCATGGGAATTCCTCCAACAGGATTATTAGCTGCAATTTTTCTCTTAGGGGAAGAGCCGACCAAAGAACTATTCATTGGTGGAGCAATAATAATTGTTGGTGTCATATTAATAGTTTTTACAAAAAATAAAAAAGAAGAGGTAAAATAATGAAAATAGGTTTTATTGGTCTAGGAAATGTAGGTGCTAAACTTGCAGGAAGTTTACTGAGAAATGGATTTGATTTAACTGTAAGAGATGTAGATCAAAATTTAACAGATCAATTTAAAAATTTAGGTGCAAAAGTTGCAAACTCTGGAAAAGAACTTGCAGAACAAGTTGATCTTGTAATTACTTCTTTACCATCTCTAAAAGTAAGCGCAGAAGTTATGGAAGCTGAAGATGGAGTGCTTCAGGGCCTTTCTGAAAATAAAATCTGGCTTGAAATGAGTACTACCGATGAAGCTGAAGTAAAGAGAATTGGTGAAAAAGTAATTGCGAAAAATGCTACACCTTTAGATGGCCCAGTAAGTGGTGGTTGTCATAGAGCTGCGACAGGAAATATTGCAATTTTTGTAGGTGGTGAGAGAAAAGCATTTGAAAAAATTTTACCTGTCTTAACAGTCATGGGTAGAAAAGTATTACATACTGGTGAATTGGGTACAGCAAGTACTCTTAAAGTAATTACAAATTATTTAGCCTCAGTACATTTAGTTGCTTTAGGAGAAGCTTGGACAGTTGCTAAAAAATCTAACCTAGATCTTGAAAAGACCTTTAAGGGAATTGCTGCATCATCAGGAAATTCATTTGTTCACGAAACAGAAAGTCAGGTAATTTTGAATGGTTCATATAATATTAATTTTACAATGGATTTAGTTTTAAAAGATACAGGTCTATTTGATGATCTAGCAAAAAAGTTAAATGCTCCACTGGAGATATCTCCAAAAGTTGTTGAAATATTTAAAGATGGACAAAAAAAATATGGATCTAGAGCGTGGTCATCTATGATTGTAAAAAGAATGGAAGATTTAAATAATATTGATTTTAGAGCTAAAGGTTTCCCAGAAGAATTAGTTGATAATGAGCCTGAGGAAAAAGGATATGAAATCTAAATAGTATGCTAAAATAAAATCATGTTAGATAAAAGAAAATTTTATATTGATGGTGAATGGGTAGAACCAGTTAAGAAGAATGACTTTGATGTTATCAATCCATGTAATGAAGATCCTTGTGCAGTAATTTCTCTAGGATCCACTGGAGATACAAATAGAGCTGTAAAAGCTGCAAAAACAGCATTTGAAACTTGGAAAGAAACCTCAAAAGAGGAACGAATTAAATTATTAGAAAAATTATTAACTATTTATAATAAAAGATTTAATGAAATGGCAGAAGCTATTTCATTGGAAATGGGCGCTCCAATAGATTGGTCGACTGATGTTCAAACCGCATCAGGAAGAGATCATTTAGAGGATTTTATACTAAGACTTAAAAATTTTAACTTCGAAGAACATTTTGATGAAAAATCAAATAACCATATTTGTTATGAACCAATTGGAGTTTGTGGATTAATTACTCCTTGGAATTGGCCAATAAATCAAATTGCTCTTAAAGTTGCTCCAGCATTTGCAACTGGATGTACAATGATTTTAAAGCCTTCAGAAATTGCTCCTATATCGGGAATGTTGTTTGCTGAAATGATCCATGAAGCTGGTTTTCCTAAAGGAGTTTTTAATTTAGTAAATGGTGATGGTGCTGGAGTTGGAACAGATATTTCAAGTCATCCTGATATTGATATGGTTTCTTTTACAGGTTCAACAAGGGCTGGGAAATTAATTTCTAAAAATGCTGCTGATACAATCAAAAGAGTTTGTTTAGAACTTGGAGGCAAAGGTGGAAATATTGTTTTTGCTGACAGTTATAAAGATGCAGTTAGAGATGGTATCAGAAATGTAATGAGTAATTCAGGACAATCATGTGATGCACCTACCAGAATGTTGGTTGAAAAATCTATTTATGAAAGAGCAGTAAAAGAAGCTGTTGATGAAGCTAATAAAATTAAAGTTGATCAAGCGACTAAAAAAGGAGATCACATTGGTCCTGTAATTTCAAAAGTTCAGTACGATAAAATTATAAATCTTATTGAAAGTGGAATTTCTGAGGGAGCAACTTTGGCTGCTGGAGGACCAGAATTGCCAAATGGTTTAAATAAAGGATATTTTATTAAACCAACTATTTTCACAGATGTTACTAATGAGATGAGAATTGCAAAGGAAGAAATCTTTGGGCCTGTTTTATCAATTATTCCGTTTGATACTGAAGATGAAGCAGTGAAAATTGTAAACGATACTTCTTATGGTTTAGGAAATTATCTTCAAACCGATGATAAAGAAAAAGCACATAGAGTTGCAAAAAAATTAAGATCAGGATGTGTCTACATAAACGGTAATGCAGCTGATGTTGGAACTCCTTTTGGTGGTTATAGGCAATCTGGAAATGGTAGAGAGGGAGGAGTTTGGGGATTGGAAGAATTTTTAGAGATAAAAAACGTAACTGGTTGGAATTAATTTGAATTTCTCAAATACCTTAATCTTCCAATAATTTCATCACGATCCATGTAATATCCTTGGAGATGTCTGTGACCTGAGTTTGGATCAAATTCAGTTCTCCCATGAAGCAATCTTCTATTGTTGAAAGTAAATATATCTCCTGGACTTAATCTAAATTTAATTTGAAATTTATCATCGTGTAATAAATTTCCAAATCGATGATGAGCTTTATAAACTTTATCCATTAAATCAGGATGGCAATCTAAGGCATCCATAGTTGCAACACTAAATCTAATGTCATGATAATCATTATCTTTAGTTAAAGAAATTGCAGGCGCGTAATAACTTCTTACTGACTGTTGTGTGTAATCCATATCTCTAAATTTTAAATGAACATTAACTAGTGTATCAAAGATTTCTTTTTCATTTTTTCTTAAATAATCTGCAACTGCAAATCCATCTACAGCTGAGGAGTCTCCACCATTTGCAGAATTTACCAAGCAGTGAAGGAATTGATAACCTGGAGGTGTTTCAAACCAAGGTAAATCCATATGATTTCTCAAAGCATGCGCTGTGTAAGCAGAATTATTTGGTTTTGGAATATTAATTACCTCAAATGGAGTTTTAAAAAAAGTTTCTCTAGTATGACTAATTCTATTTAAAACTTTAAACCCAGAGTTCTCATCTGTCGGTGCATTTTTTACAATTGCAATTCCAGTATGATGCAAAAGCTCTAACCATTTTATTAAGCCTTCATCTGAGTTAATAATTTCATCATGATCAATTTCTACAGATTTTAAATCATCTTGAAGAGAATTGTCCCAAAGCTTGTAGGGTGATTTGTATTCTAAATTGTTTTTAATTGTATAACAATTGTCTCTAAGCCATTTTTGATCATAATAACTAACATGATCTCCTTCACTCCACTCAATTTGGAGTTTACCATCATTGTTCAAAGAAAATTTTTTAGGATTAATATCTTTAGATACTTTAAGAATGTTAAACATTCTATGACGAGAGTCTTTATCGTGTGCTGTAGGACAGTTGTCTCTCAACCATAAATAATTAAACCTGCTTTTTTTTCCATCACTCCAATCAACTTCTAAATTGGTAGAATTTTTAATTATATTTTCAATTTTATAATTTTGTTCCATTAACTTTTATAATTTGAATTTTCACGATCTAACTTTCTTAATAATGCAGCCCACTCTGTTTTTCCATCATAATTATAGTCATCTGAACTACTCATATTGTCCCAAAAATAAGCAGCTTTTTGTTTATCTATTTCATGCTTACTTAGTCCCATAGATAAGTTTTTAACTTGAACAGCACATGCCTGTTCTAAATAGTAAGCTCTAAAAAAAGCCTCTGCTGCAGTTTTACCTACAGTGTAGTATCCATGATTTCTTGTAATTAAAATATCGTGCTTCCCTATAAGATTTTCAAATTTTTTTCCAAAATCTTTATCTTCAACAAATTCATAATCAATGTATCCAATTAAATGATTTAAATAGACTGCTGCTTGTGAAAGATACATTAAACCTTCTTTAGTTCCTCCAACTGCCATAACATCGTTAGCATGTCCATGAATATAAAAGTTAACATCAGAACGTGAATTAAAAATCCATTGTGCAAGATTGATACAACCATCATTTAACCAAGGATCTTCGGAATTTATTTTTCTTCCATCTTTATCAATCTTTACTAAAGATGATGCAGTAATCTCTTCATAAAACATTCCATAAGGGTGAACAAAAGAACAATCTTTATCTTCAGCTGATCTAGCTCCCGCACATTGATTGGCTAAATCTGTCATTCCATACATGTGTAAAATTCTATAAAGAGCAGATAGTTCGCATCGAATATCTTGATCTGATTTGGTCATTATTTAAATGATTATTTAAATGACTAACAAAATCAAACAAAATCGAATTTATAAAAAATCAATTAAAAGTTGTATAGAAATTGTTTTACATTATGCTCTATGAACTGTTAGAACTTATTGATGTCAAAAATCGAAATTAACAACGTATATAAAATCTTTGGCAATAATCCAAAATCAGTACTTCCAATGGTCAAGGAAGGTTCAACTAAAGATGAAATATTAGAAAAAACTGGGCACACGGTTGGTTTAGATAATGTATCTCTTAAAATTGAAGAAGGCGAAACGTTTGTTTGCATGGGTCTTTCAGGATCAGGAAAATCCACATTGATTAGACATTTAAATAGACTTATAGATCCAACTGATGGTGAAATTTTGGTTGAGGGCACGAATGTGATGTCGCTTGATAAAGAAAAACTGATTGAGTTTAGAAGACACAAAATGAGTATGGTCTTTCAAAGGTTTGGTTTATTCCCGCATAAAACAGTTTTACAAAATGTTGGCTATGGTTTGGAAATGCAAGGTAAGTCAGAAGATGACAGAAATAAAATCTCAATGGAAAAAATTGATGCTGTTGGATTAAATGGATTTGAAAATCAATATCCAAATCAATTATCTGGTGGTATGCAGCAGCGTGTTGGTTTAGCAAGAGCATTGGCAACTGATACTGACATAATGTTGATGGATGAAGCTTTCAGTGCTCTAGATCCACTTATAAGAAGTGATATGCAAAAACAACTTATTGATCTTCAATCAGAATTAAAAAAAACAATTGTATTTATTACTCATGATCTTGATGAGTCGTTGAGATTAGGTGACCATATTGGAATTTTAAATTCAGGAAAATTAGTACAAGTTGGAACTCCAGAAGAAATTATAATGAATCCTGCAGATGATTACGTAAAAGCTTTTGTTAAAGATGTTAATAGAGCAAAAGTAATAAAAGCAAAAATAATCATGAAAAATTTAAATGAATCTGAAAATATTGATAAATCAAACGTCATTAAAGTAAATGAAGATCAATTTATTGAAGAATTTTTACCTCAAATAGTTTGTTCAGATTCAAATTGTGAAGTGGTCGATAAGAATGGTAATATCAAAGGCTATATTACTAATCAAGAATTGCAGTCTTCTTTAACTAAATCTTAAAATATTGTTATTTAGCAAATCTTTTAAATTTTGGAAGTTTGTCATTGATTTGATAAAAATCTGACTTTGAACCTACAAATATATTTCTAAAAGTTTTTAGTTTTGTTTTACCGTCAAACATCCCTGCAGAAATTGAAACATTGTCAGATTTATCAACTTTAAAAAATATACTTGCCCCACATTTATTGCAAAAACCTCTCTTGGAATTCTTAGAAGACTTAAACCACTTTAAAGTAGTTTTGTTTAAAAATTTAATTTCTTTGTCTTTAATGTTTGTATAGGCGCCAAATATACCATGAGTTTTTCTGCATTGCACACAATGACAATTAGATACACTTCTTAGTTTATTAAGTGTTTTAAACTTTATACCTTTGCATAAACAACTGGCTGTTAATACTTTTTTCATTAATACTTTATTATATGATATTAATATTAAATTAAAAAATTAAATGTCTGTTTTTCTTAAAAGCTTCACTATCACAAAGAACTGGGTTGATTATAACAACCATATGAACATGGCTTATTATGTTTTAATATTTGATGAAGCATGGGAAGTAGCACTTGAAAAGTTTAAAATGGGAGCAAGTGCAGCAAAAAATCTTAATAGAAGCACAATGGTTGTCGAGACAAATACTAAATATCTTAATGAGGTCAAAGAAGGTGAAACTGTCGATATAAACCTTACATATTTTGACCATGATAAAAAACGATTACATTTAAAAATGGAAATGGTTGCAAAAGAAACAAAAAAAATCTCAGCATCAATGGAATGGATATCCCTGTATATTGATCTCAGTAAAAGAAAGGTAACAGAATTCGAAGAAGAAAAGTTGAGGTTGATGACTACTTTTATAAAGGAAAATGAAGTCGAATTTTCAAGTGAAAATCTTTTGTTCTCTTCAAAACTGAAGAAATAATTAAATATTATTCATTATCGTATTTTGATATAGGTGCGAAATGAGTACCGATAATAACTCTAAAGGAATTGTTCTTATTATTATTGCAATGACTTTATTTGCAATGCAGGACTCATTAATCAAATTTATTTTTGAAAAAGCGGCATTATATGAAATTTTTTTTGGCAGATACTTTGTTGCTGCAATTTTGTTATTTGGGTACATAAAAATAAGAGGACAAAAAGTAATTTTAAAAACTCATTATCCCTTTTTAACCTTGGTAAGAGTGACTTTTCACTTTTTAGCATTTTCTGCTTTCTTCATCTCCTTAACTTACATGCCATTAGCTACTGCTAATGCACTTTTTTTCTCCTGCCCTTTTTTTGTGTCAATCTTTGCCAAATTTTTTTTAAAAGAATTTATTGGGATTAGAAGATGGTCTGCAATTGTATTTGGTTTTATTGGGGTGTTTATAGTTTTAGATCCAAATTTTTCAGATTTTGAATACAAAAGTCTACTTCCTGTTGGATGTGCTTTTTTTTATGCAGCCTCAATGACAATCACAAAATATACATCAGATAAAGATGATGTGAACACACAGCTTTTTTATTTTTATTTGATTGCTCTAATATTATGTGGGGTTATTTATATGTTTATGGGTAATGGTCAATTCAATAATGTCAATTTTGATCCAACAACTCAATTTATTTTCAGAGAATGGTTTACAAATTTTGAATATACTTGGAAATTTATTTTATTTTTTGGAGTTGCAGCATCAATAGCTTTTGTTTGTATATTTTCTGCCTACATTGTTGCATCTCCTTCTGTTGTATCGTTATTTGAATACTCTTTAATAATTATGTCTATGATACCAGGATATTTTTTATTCAATGAAATTCCGTCTGCTAAAACTTTTATTGGTGTAGCCTGTATAATAGCTGCAGGAATTTATATTTACTTAAGAGAAAGAGTACGTGATCAATATATTGCAACCGAAACACCAGTTAGAAGATGACGAAAAGCTATATCCCAACTATTAATATATCATCACTTCTCAAAAATAACTTTGATACACTAAATGCGATTAAAACATTAAAGAAAATTGAAAAAGCATGTGTTGATATTGGTTTTTTCCAAATTACAGGACATGGGTTAAATTTAAATCGAATAAAAGAAACCTGCGAAATTGGGAATAAATTTTTTAATTTAACCGATAAAGAAAAGAAAAAATTATCTCCAAAAAAATGGAATAAAAAAAATAACAATGTTTATAGAGGTTACTTTCCTAATGATGTAAATGGGAAAGAAGGATTAGATATAGGCGATTTAAGGGTTACAGAAAATTATTCATCTAGACTAAAAAATCAATACATTGAACATTTAAATCTAGAAAGTTGTTTCAGCAAAAAATCCATAAAAATTTTGAATAACTATTTTGATAGTATCTATAATTTAAGTGAGACATTATTTAAAAGTGTAATAAAACTTAATAAAAAAAACCCAAATATATCATCAAAAGCTTTTTCAAGACTCAAAACATTAAGTACCTTAAGATTTAATTATTATCCAAATCAAACAAAACCAGTAGAGATTTCAAAACAAGATGGGGTTGCGCTTGGATGTGAGACGCATGTTGATAGTGGAATATTTACAGTTCTCTACCAAGATAAAAAAGGTGGTCTTCAAGTACAGAATAGAAAGACAAAAAAATGGTATGATGTACCGTTCAATAAAAAAGCTTTAGTAGTAAATACAGGTAGAGCGCTAGAATTTTTAACAAAAAATAAATTTAAAGCGACTAATCACAGGGTTTTATGGAATAAAAGTAAAAGACTGTCTGTCCCTTTTTTCTTTGAGCCTTCATATGATTTTAAAATGAATAAATCTTTCCTTAACTCTAAAAAATACTTAAATACAGGTCAGATTTATGAAAAATTCTTAAATCAATCATTAAAAAAATTTGTAGAATATCAGCGATAGAATTTTCTAACTCATTGAAAATTTTTCAATAAAATTTATAAACAATTAAAATTTTAAATGTCAAAAGTATTTGATTTATTCATTATAGGTGGTGGTATAAACGGAGCAGGCTTAGCAAGGGACGCTGCAGGCAGAGGTTTGTCTGTTTGTTTAGCTGACAAAGGTGAGATTGGAGGTGCTACTTCCTCATGGTCAACAAAATTAATACACGGTGGTCTTCGTTATTTAGAAAATTATGAATTTAAATTAGTAAGAGAATCTTTAAGAGAAAGAGAAACTATTTATAATATTGCAAAACAAATCTCTAAACCGATCCCATTTATCATACCATATGTTGATAAGATTAGGCCGGCCTGGCTAATTCAAATGGGTTTGTTTTTATATGATAATTTGGGTGGTAAAACAATGATACCAAAATCAAAAACTTTAAACTTAACTAAAAAATTACCTAACATTCTTAAAGAAAAATATAAAACTGGCTTTCAATATTATGATGTTCAAATAGATGATAAAAAATTAACCAAATTAAATATTAAATCTGCAAAAAAATATAAAGCTAAAATATTAGAATACAACAAAGTAAAAAAAGCTGAAATAGTTGAAAATATATGGGTTGTGAATCTTGAAAATGGAAAAAAAATAAAGTCTAAAGTTTTAATTAACGCATCTGGTCCATGGATTAATGAAACTTTAAAAAAAAATATTAAAATTAAGTCAAAAAATAAAATTAGATTAGTGAAAGGAAGTCACTTGATTACAAAAAAATTATATAAACCTGATGTAGCATTTACATTTCAAAATACAGATAAAAGGATAATTTTTGTAATTCCATATAAAGAAAAATTTTCATTAATAGGAACTACAGAAGTGGAAGTTAAATCTCCTGAGAATAAAAAAATATCAGAAAAAGAAACAGTATATTTAATAAACTCAGTAAATAATTACTTAAAAAAACAGATTAGTAAAAAAGATATAGTGGAAACTTACTCAGGAATAAGACCTTTAATAGAAGACTTCAATGAAGCTTCAAAAGTTACTAGAGACTATGTTTTTGACTTAAATACACAAAAAGGTTTACCATTACTCAATATTTACGGAGGAAAATTAACTACATACAGAAAATTAGCTGAAAAAGCCTTGTCAGATTTAAGTAAATTTTTACCCAAAACTAGAAAAGGTAAATGGACGCATAAAGAAAAACTTTTTTGATATCCAGTACATAAAAAAAATGATATCCTTGTTTTATAAAGCGATACATAACTCGTCGTTAAAATCAAAGATTTACGAAAGTGGGATCGGTCGTCTTTAAATTAACTTTTAAAGGAGGCTTTATGAAATTTGGTTATTTTTGCAATACCACTAATTGGACACACAAACCCTATCATCAATTATTAGACGAAACTAAAGAAATCACAGAATATTGTGATCAAAATAATTGGAACTCTATTTGGTTTACTGAACACCACTTTAATCATGAAGGAATGGAGTCATGCACTAACCCAATTATGATGGGAGTAGATGCGGCTGCAAGAACAAAAAATATTAGAATAGGACAAGCTGCAAATGTAATTACATTTCACAATCCTATAAGACTAGCAGAAGATATTGCAACACTAGATCAACTTTCAAAAGGAAGAGTTGAGGTTGGTGTTGCTAGAGGAATCTATGGAAGAGAAGCAATCAATTTGAATAAAGAAGCTGATCTTAAAGATCAGGCAAAAAACTTTAGATTGTTTGCTGAAACATTAGAAGTGCTAAAAAAAGCATGGAGCGAAAAGTTTTTCAATCATCAAGGTGAGTTTTATACTTATCCTTCTCCAAATTACGTTTGGCAGCACGATATGAGTCCGCCAAGTGAAGAATTTATGAATATGGAAGATAACACGATGAAAAAAATTAGTGTTTTGCCACAACCTTTTCAGAAACCTTATCCTCCTATTCATCAAGTAGTTGATGGAATTAGATCAATTGAGTGGGCAGCTGAGAATAATATTAATATTATAATGTGGATACCAACAGTAAAAGCTCTAAAGGCAAAATTTGAAGCTTATAAAAATAAAAGATCTGAGGTAACCAAAAAAAATATTCCTTTAGGTGAAGGTGTATCTCTTGTTAGAGATATGTTTGTAGCTGATACAATGGAAGAAGCTAAAGAAAAAGCTGGTGAACACATGGTAAATTATATGCGTTGGGTTTGTCATTGGCGTGGTCTAGGCAATCATATGGATCCAGGTGAAGAACTTCCAGAAACCAAAGGTAAGCTGGATTTATTAAATTATGAATTTTTACACAAAAGAAACATGTTATTTGGAACACCTGAATATGTGATTGATAAAATTCATGAATTAAAATCTGAATTAAATTTACAAAACTTGCAAGTTTGGTCAAACTTTCCTGGTGTGAAACATAAAGATTGTATGAAAAGTATTAAACTTTTTACAGAAAAAGTGATGCCTCATTTTCAAGATGATTTAGGAACTGAAGTTAAAAAAGTTTCGTGATCAACTCCAAACGAAAAATAAGCGGTGGTCAAGCTGCCGTTAGAGCTCTTAAGAGAGAAAAAACTAAACACGTTTTTGGTTTAATTGGTTCTGCAACAATGGAAATGTTTGATGCTCTTTATCATGAAAAAAGTATAAAATTTATTGGAGTTAGAGATGAGCGAACTGGAACACATATGGCTGATGGATATGCAAGAGCATCTAATAAGCATGGCGTAATTATTGCAGGTCAAAATGGACCAGGTGCAACAAATTTAGTGACTGGGGTAGCGCAAGCAAAAGCCGCTTTCTCTCCTGTAGTTGCGATTGCAGGTTCTTACTCGACAAAAGATAAAATGGAAGATGCTTTTCAAGGCCTAGATCAACAATCCTTGTTTACTCCAATTACAAAAAAAACTTGGACTGTAAAAAATTCTAAGATTGTTCCTAAAGTAATTGGTGATGCATTTAATTTATCAATGAAACCAAGAAGAGGACCTGTTTGTATCAATCTTCCAAGAAACATATTGGCGGAAAAAAATACTTACAATATTAATTTAAATAAACCTTCTTTCTCAAGTGAAAGTAATCTTAAAGGAAATAAAGAGAGAATAAATAAAGCAACTAAATTGCTACTGAAATCAAAAAATCCAACAATAATTGTTGGGGCTGGAATAAAATATAACTCAAAATATAGAGAAGTTATTAAATTGGCAGAATTGCTTAATGTTCCAATTGTTACAGCCGCAGGTCATGGAGATGCTATACCATTTAGTCATAAATTAAATGCAGGGCAAATGGGACCAAGAGGCAATCCTGTTGCATCAAGATTAGTCAAAGAAGCAGATGTTATTTTGGCTATCGGTACTCGGCTAGGATTTAATTCAACATTTTACTCTTATGAAAATATAAATAAAAAAGCAAAAATAATTCAAATTGAATTAGAAAAAAAAATGATTGGAAAGTATTTTCCAGTATCAATAGGAATTCATGCAGATGCTGCAACAGCAACTGTTCAATTATATAAAGAAATTAAAAAAGAAAAAATCAAATTAGATGTAAAAAAATGGACTGATTTGTATTTTAAAGAAAGAAAAGAATTTTTAAATAATAGAGAAAATGAAAATTTAGGAAAAAATTTTCCAATCCAACCAAAAGGTTTGTTTAAACAACTAAGAAAAGTATTACCTAAAAATTCAGCGATCACTTTAGATGCAGGAACCTTGTGCTTACAAGCAACAGACGCTTTAGAATACTATGATCCCCCTTCTCTATTTACACCCCTAGATTTTGGCCTAGTTGGTTTTTCTTTCGCTTGTGGACTTGGAGTAAAAGTTGCAAAACCAAAAAAAACAGTTGTAAGTTTGATGGGTGATGGTGGTTTTGGAATGACTATTTCTGAATTAAGCACAGCTGTTGAATATGGAATAAATACAACAACTATAGTGATGAATAATCAAAGTTGGGGAGCCGAAAAAGCTTATCAAAAAGATTTTTTTGGTAAAAGATATTTAGGTGCTGATATAACAAGTCCATCTTTTGACAAAGTTGCTGAATTATATGGGGCAAAAGGATTTAAAGTCAAAAAAGTTTCTGAAATAAATGAAGCAGTTAGAGCTGCAATAAAAAGTAATAAACCTGCCGTGATAGATGTTGATGTAGATCCGAAAGCATTATACAGTTTTAGAAGAGATAGTTTTCAACATAGAATTAAAAAATGAAATTAGAGCTAAGAAAATTTTCAAAATTTGTAGACAAAACTTTTATTGAAGGAGGCAAGGAAGCAAAAGAGCCTGTATTATTAGTATCTGTTGCTGCAGTTTTTAAAAATCCATGGCATGGTCAAGGATTTGTTGAAGACTTAAGACCAACTATTTTAGATCTGGCTCCTAAGTTAGGTGATTTACTTGTTCCAGAATTAATAAAAGAAATAGGATCTCCAGAAAAAATACTAGCATATGGTAAAGCAGGAGTAGTTGGACTGGATGGAGAAATAGAGCATGCATCAGCATTTATTCACACTTTGAGATTTGGAAATAAATTTAGAGACGCTGTGGGAGGCACATCTTATTTAAGTTTTACAAATACAAGAGGACCAGCTGGATCAAAAATTTCTATCCCTATGATGCATAAAACTGACTCTGGGTTAAGACCTTATTATCTAACACATGAATTTACTATACATGATGCACCATTTAATGATGAGGTGGTAATTGCGATAGGTGGAGCATCTAGTGGAAGAGCTCATGCTAGAACAGGTGATCGATATCAAGATATGAAAGAAATGGGAATTGAACCCAAATAAATCTTGATGACCACTGGAACTACTGCTTCTGGAACTTTTTACTCATACATAAAAAAAGACCAAGAAATTCCAATTGTATTTGTTCATGGTGTAGGTTTAACCCACGAGATTTGGAAACCTCAATTAGATTTTTTTAATGATTATAGTACTCTTGCATATGATATTCTTGGTCATGGAAAATCATCTTTAGATAAAGAAATAATTTCGTTTGATGACTTTTCGGATCAATTAATTGATTTAATTAACCACCTTAATATAAAAAAAATTCATTTGGTTGGTTTTTCAATAGGTTCTTTGATTGCTAGAAATTTTGCTATCAATCACAGTTCACATTTACAATCACTAACTCTTTTATGCTCAATATATAAAAGGACCGAAGAGCAACAAAAAATTGTAAATCAAAGATTTGAACAAGCAAAGAAAGATCTTAAATTATCAAGACAAGCTCTTAAAAGATGGTTTACAGACAAGTATATTGAAAACCATCCAAGTATTTATGATAAAATTAGCTCTATTTTAGCAGCTAATAATATGGAATATTTTCTGAAAGTTTATGAGCTGTTTGTAAAACATCAAAATGATGAGGATTTTAATAAAATTCAAAATCACACCTTAGTTATGACTGGAGAATATGACATTGGCTCTACAGTTAAAATGTCTCAAGAATTAAATGCTTTAATACCAAAAAGCCAATTAAAGATAATCAAGGATGGAAAACATCTTTGTGGTATTGAGTGTGCCGATGATGTAAATTTAACTCTTAAGAATTTTATTAAAGAAAATGAGTAAACTTAAAAAATATCAAATGTATATCGATGGACAGTGGGTCGATGCTGAAAACAATAAAACATTTGAAACTTTAAACCCAGAAAATAATGAACCTTGGGCAGTTGTTCCTGAAGCAAGTGCTAAAGACACTGATAAAGCAGTTAAAGCTGCACAAAAAGCATTCGAAGGTGAATGGCCTAAATTACTTCCTAAAGAAAGAGCAAAATTTTTAAGAGCTATTGGGGATCAGTTAAGAGAAAATGCAGAAATGCTTGGGGAAATAGAAACAATAGATACAGGAAAATTGTTTAGAGAAACAAAAAAACAAGCAATCTATATTGCAGAATACTACGATTACTATGCAGGTTTAGCTGATAAAGTTGAAGGTACAGTTTTGCCAATTGATAAACCAAATATTCAAGCAATAACCACTAGAATACCGATAGGTGTGGTGGCAGCCATTATCCCTTGGAACTCACAAATGTTTTTAACTGCTACTAAGTTAGCTCCAGCACTTGCAATGGGAAATACTGTTGTAATTAAATCATCAGAACTAGCACCCGCGGTATTATTTGAATTTGCCAAATTAATTGAAAAAACTGGGATACCTAAAGGAGTAGTAAATGTAATAACTGGATTTGGAGATCCATGTGGAAAAACTTTAACAACACATGATTTAGTTGAAAAAATTGCCTTCACAGGTGGACCAGAAACCGCAAGACATATAATTAAAAATTCAGCAGAAAATCTTTCTGAAGTGAGTTTAGAGCTTGGAGGAAAAAGTCCAGTGGCTGTTTTTGATGATGCCGAGCAAGAAAATGCAATTAATGGAATTACAGCAGGGATTTTTGGAGCAAGTGGTCAAAGTTGTATAGCTGGTTCAAGACTTTATATTCAAAAAGGTATCTATGACGAATTTTTAAACAAACTTTCTGAAAGAGCTTCTAAAATAAAAATAGGAGCACCTATGGATCCTGAAACTGAAATGGGCCCTTTGAGTAATTTTAAACAATTAGAAACAATAGAAAAAAATATTAAAGAAACTATTGATCAAGGTGGAAAAATTAAATGTGGTGGTGAGAGACATTCTTTTTCAAATAAAGGTTATTATTTTCCACCCACTATAATTGAATGTGATAATCATAATTTACCTGTTGCAGAAAATGAATTATTTGGACCTGTTTTATCAGTAATGAAATTTGATACTGAAGAAGAGGTTATCTCAAAAATGAATGACAATCAGTATGGATTATCTTCTGGAGTATATACTAGCAGTTTATCTAGAGGCATGAGAGTATCAAAAGCAATTAGAGCTGGAATAACATTTGTTAATACTTACAGATTAATTTCACCGTCAGCTCCATTTGGAGGTATCAAGGATAGTGGATACGGTAAAGAAGCTGGAATTGACTCAATTAAAGATTACACAAGAGTAAAAACAACTTGGTTCTACACATCAGATGAACCATCTTTAGACCCATTCTCTATCAGATAATAGTTTAAAATAAGCCAATTTTGTCATTGAATATTCAGATTATTCATACTTAAATTAGATTTTATAAATTGTTAACAATAAAGAGGAAGATAATGAGAAAACTATTTATCGCTGCATTTATGTTTGTATCAAGCTTTGGTTCAAACGTTATGGCAGACGGACATTCGATCAAAATGGGAATCATATTAGGATTTACTGGTCCTATTGAATCTCTTACTCCAGCTATGGCTGCATCTGCAGAGCTTGCATTTAAAGAGGCTTCAGATTCAGGTTCATTACTTGGTGGGAAAAAAATTGAAGCAATGAGAGCAGACTCAACTTGTGTTGACTCAGCAGCAGCAACAGCAGCAGCTGAAGGTTTGATATCAGGTGGTGTAGCTGCAATTATGGGAGCTGACTGTTCAGGTGTAACAGGTGCTATTGCAACAAATGTTGCTGTACCAAACGGTGTAGTAATGATTTCACCTTCAGCAACTTCTCCAGGATTAACTACTCTAGATGATAATGGATATTTCTTTAGAACTGCTCCATCAGATGCTAGAGGTGGTCAAATCTTAGCTGACATTACTAAAGACAGAAAAGTAAAAAGTGTTGCAATCACTTATACTAACAATGACTATGGAAAAGGTTTGGCTGATGTTTACAAAGCAGCGGTTGAAGCTCATGGTATTAAAGTAACAACTGTAACTGCTCACGAAGATGGTAAAGCTGATTACTCTTCAGAAGTAGCAACTCTTGCTTCTGCTGGTGGTGATGCCGTAGCAGTTATTGGTTATCTTGACCAAGGAGGAAAAGGAATTATTCAAGCTTCTTTAGACTCTGGTGCATTTGATACTTTCGTTTTATCAGATGGTATGATTGGTCAATCATTAGTTGATGCGTTTGGGAAAGACTTAAGCAAATCATTCGGATCTCTACCAGGATCTACTGGTAAAGGTGCTGGTGTATTTGCAGAAGTTGCAAAAGCTGGTGGTATAGATTCTTCTGGTCCTTACACTGGAGAGTCTTATGATGCAGCTGCTTTGATCGTTCTTGCAATGCAAGCAGGTAACTCTGCTGATAGAGCATCCATTGCAAAAAATGTTATGGATGTTGCTAACGCTCCTGGTACTAAAATCTACCCAGGTGAATTAAAGAAAGGTTTAGACTTACTAGCAAAAGGTAAAAAGATAAATTACGAAGGTGCTACTGGAGTATCTTTTACTGAAGTTGGTGAAGCTGAAGGTTCTTTCTTAGAGCAAGAAATCAAAGGCGGAAAATTTAAAACTAAAAAACAAAGATAATATTTTTTATCTTATTAAAAACCCCAGTAATTTTTATTACTGGGGTTTTTTTATAAACCACTTATAATTCTAAAAATTCCAAATATTGAGATAACTATTAAAAAGTAAAATACTACTTTTCTATAGAGAACTTCCTTGCTTTTAACAAAAAATTTATCACCTATGAAAACTCCTATTGGCAAAACAATTATCAAAGTAATTGTTCTATAAATTGTTGTCATGTCGACAATATCTGCAAAAAAACTTAACACAAACGCATAAATATCTGTAAAAAAGAATAACGCAGTTAAAGTTCCTCTAATTACTGCCGGCTCAATACAGGTAACTAACAAAAATAAAGCAGCAGGCATACCCCCTAGTGTCGTTAATCCATTAAGGGTGCCAGATACAATTCCTGTAAAAACTTTTGTTCTATCGTTATTAAGTCCTTTATTTGTATATCCCTTCATTAATAAGATTGAGAAAAAGATAATGATTATACAAACCGATAAATGAGTAATTTCTGGAGAGAGATATTTGAGTAAAAACAATCCAAAAGGTGAGCCTATTGCCATGCCAATTAAAATTTTGAAAACCATATTCCAGTCAATTTTTTTCCAAACGTATGGAGCCATAAAAATACTAATTAAAACCTCAAGGATTAAAATAATTGGAACAATTTCAATTGTAGGAATTACAAAAGAAAAGCCAGAAATACAGGTTGCTGAAAAACCAAATCCATTAAAACCCCTTATAATTGAAGCAATAAAAACAGTAAAAATAATGAATGAAAATTCAAAAAAAGTTAGATCAAAATAAGATAACCAGTTCATTATATACTTTTTTTGAAGTCAGCTCTAATTATTGAATACAAAATTAATATCAAAAAAGGGATACACATAAAATTTATTATTTTCCAACTCAAAACTGAAATTAAAATTCCTGCTGATAAACTTCCAATTGCTGTAGCAGAAAAAACTATAAGGTCATTAAAACCTTGGGCTTTAAATTTTTCATGCTCGTTATAAGTAGTTACTAATAAGCTGGTCCCTGAGATATATAAAAAATTCCAACCTATGCCTAAAAAGATCAACGATGCAAAATAATTTATAAAGTTTGGCTCAAACAGACTTAATGATATCGTTAAAGCATAAAAAAACACTCCCATGTACATTATTTTTGAAAAACCAAATCTTTTTATTAGGTTACCAGTGAACAATGATGGAAGAAACATTCCAAGCACATGAAATTGGATAACTAATCCAACTTTATCTACACTTAATTTGTGAACATAATGCATACTGATTGGAGTTGCAGTCATCAGAAATGCCATAACCACATAACCAAAAGTTGCAGCCATCATAGCTTGCAGGAATTTTGGATCAGAGACAAATTCTCTATAAGTTCTTACATCATTATTTATTAAAATATTTTTATTAGTGATATTTGAATTTTTATAAAAACTTAAAAAAATTGCAGGCATAATAGTTAAACATGCTAGTGCTATATACGATCCAACATAAACATGATCGCCTATTAAATCTTTTGTTTTATTTGCTAATGTAATTCCTATAAATGCAGAAATAATTCCTGCTAACAAAAGCATAGAAACAGCTTTTGGTGCTTTCTCTTTTTCAACTGTTTCAGCTGCTGCAAATCTATATTGATGAATGAAAGCCATTCCTGTGCCAAGCATAAAACAAGAAGACGAGAATATTATAAAACTATCAATGAAGATTGAGTAAGCAGCAATTAAACAAGCTAAAGAACTCCCTATGGATGCCAAAACAAAACCTAAACGTCTACCAATAATTGACATAATTTTTGCTGCAAAAATAGTAGAGATAGCAATACCAACAACATAAATTGAAGGAGGAAAAGTTGATAAAGATTTAATAGGTGAAAGTTGACTTCCTATTATTCCACTTAAAAAAACTGTTACATTTGCTGCAGTGAAGCCAAAAACTTGACTTGAAATTAATAGAAAAAGATTTCTATTCATCAAAACATATACTTGTCAGCCATATACATAGCCCAAGCAATTGCAGCACCTAAAATAATATATTTCATGTAAAATTATTTTATTTCTACTTTTTCTGGAAGTATACCTTTGGGTCGGTATCTCATAATGAACAACAAACCAAGACCCATCAATAAAAATCTAAAATAAGGAACACTTTCAATAAGATGAGCTTTAATAGCATTTGTTTCTGGAATACCTGCAGTAAATAAATTAATTAAATACATTGAAATTGGTGCTGCTTCAATCCATAAAAACCAAACGACAAAACCACCTAGAATCGCTCCAAAGTTATTTCCACTACCTCCAACAATTACCATTACCCAAATTAAGAAAGTATATCTCATGGGTCTATAACTTCCTGGTGTAAATAATCCATCCTGAGTTACTAACATTGCTCCTGCTATACCAACAATTGCTGAACCTAAAATAAATATTAGCAAATGTTGTTTCACAACATTTTTACCCATAGCATTTGCTGCTTCTTCATTATCTCTTATTGCTCTCATCATTCTTCCCCATGGAGAATAAAGAGCTTTCTGAGTTAAAATTAAAAGAATTATAACTACAACCAAGAATAAACCTGAGTAGCAAAGTTTAACAAATATCGAAGAACCTTCGATTACAAATTGACTCAATGCTGCTTGTCTTTCAGATAAATCAGTAATTAAATCTAACTTACCAGATTTAAATTTCTCAACTAAATTTATAAACCAATCTGTAGTCTGAAGATCGACCTCATATGGAGCTGGCCTCTTTAAGCCAATTACATTTTTAACCCCCCTGGTTAACCAATCTTCATGCTTAATTATTGCTATTACAATTTCAGAAATTAAAAGTGTTGCGATCGCTAAATAATCAGCTCTCAAACCTAAAGCAACTTTTCCAACTATAAATGCTAACCCACCCGCAAAAAATGCTCCTACGATCCATGAGAAAATTATTGGTAAACCAAAACCGCCTAGGAAACCAGTTGTTGCTGGATTCACAGCTTCAATTTTTTCAATACCTGGCTCTGCTGTTACTCTTATAATTATAATTCCTGTTATAATAAGTGCTGCTATACTGTAAGTTCTTAATTTTGATTTCTCAAAATTTTTTAAAATGAATCTGATAACAAGTATCATTACAATTATAAGCCATAAGCACATTAAGATATCAAATCCACCCACTCTCCATGCTTCTTGAACAGGATCAACAGAAATAATAACTGCTGCAAGACCACCTAATGCGGTGTATCCCATAATCCCAAAATTAATTAGACCTGCATATCCCCACTGAATATTAGCCCCCATTGTCATTACTGCCGAAATTAAGCAAAGATTAAATATTGATAATGCAATATTCCATGATTGAAAAATTCCAACTAATAGAATTAGAACCATCATGATACTGTATGCTGCAATAACGTTTAGATTTTTTCTCACAATACTTTCCCTTTGAATATCCCTGATGGTCTATAAAGTAATACAATCACCAAGATTGAAAATGAAACTGCAAATTTGTAATCGGTCGAAAGTAATTGAATTAGACCTTCTGGTTCCATACTTTCAGGTAATATGTACATAAAAAATTTCTTATATGCATATGTTAATAAAATTTCTGAAAAAGCAATCACATAGCCACCCAAAAATGCACCAAAAGGATTTCCAATTCCTCCAACAATTGCTGCAGCAAAAATTGGAAGCATATTATTAAAGTAAGTGAAAGGTTTAAAACTTTTATCTAAACCATACAAAGCTCCTCCAATAGTAGCTAAAATTCCTGCAATTACCCAGGTAACTAAAACTATTTTCTTTGGATCAATACCTGAAAGTAAAGCAAGATCCTCATTATCAGAGTAAGCTTTCATGCTTTTTCCTGTTTTAGTTTTATTTAAAAACCAGAACAATAAAGAGACTAAAACTATTGTAACAAAAATAGTAATGACCTGAGTAGATTTAAGGGCAAGTCCTTCGTTTAAACCTGTCATTTCTTTAAATTCTCTAGCCTTGATAATGAATTTTTCTCCATCAAAAAACCTTCTATCTCCTGGACCTATTATAATTCTAACAACTGCTTGGGTCACAAACATCACACCGATACTAACCATGGCAAACTGAACTGGAGGACTTTTTTGAGTTCTGTAATACTTAAAAACAAATTTATCGATTGTAAGCATGTACAAAATCATAAAAAAAATACCAAATGGAAGTGCAATTAAAGCTGTAGGCAGAACTCCAAGAGAAATACCTAAAGATTGAAAATACCAAGTGAATAAAATTGTCATCATGGTTCCAAATGACATCATGTCTCCAGTTGCAAAATTAGCAAATCTCAGAATTCCATAAATTAAAGTAACAAAAATTGCACCCAAAGCTAATTGAGAACCATAAGTAAGTCCTGGAATAAAAATATAATTTAGTAAAAGAATTATTGCATTAATAAGATCCATATTATCCTCCTAAGAAAGAGCTTCTTACTCTTGGATCGTTCAATAATTCTTTGCCTGTTCCTGAATAACGATTTTCTCCAGTAACTAATACGTAGCCTCTATCAGAAATATTTAATGCTTGTTTAGCATTTTGTTCTACCATTAAAATAGCAACATTAGTTCTTTTTACTTTAACGATATGATCAAACAATTCATCCATAACAATTGGTGATACCCCTGCAGTTGGTTCATCTAACATTAGTACTGTCGGTTTAATCATTAGCGCTCTTCCAAGTGCTACTTGTTGTCTTTGACCACCAGATAATTCACCAACCATTTGGTTTCTTTTTTCTCTAAGGATTGGAAATAGTTCGTAAATTTCCTCAATAATATTTTTTATCTCAGAGTTTACTAAAAAGGCGCCCATTTCTAAATTTTCCTCAACCGTCATTCCCGCAAAAACATTTTTTGTTTGAGGAACAAATGAAATTCCTTGTTTAACTCGATCCTGTGGAGAAAGTTTTGAAATATCTTTACCGTCAATTTTAACTGATCCAGATTTTAAATTTAATAAACCTAACATTGCTTTCATAGCTGTAGATTTTCCAGCTCCATTAGGACCTAGAATAGAAACAATTTCTCCTTTGTTTACTTCAACAGAACAAGAATTAATTATATCTGGTCCATTTCCATAACCACCTGTCATCTCTATTCCCTCAAAATATGCCATTAAACTTCATCCTTTAATTTTGATCCTCTGCCAAGATAACTTTCTATTACCTTTTCATCTTTTTTAGCTTCATCAACCGTACCCTCAAATAAAACCGAACCTTCAGCCATAACAATCACGGGATCACATAATCTCCCTATAAAATCCATATCATGCTCAATCATACAAAAAGTATAACCTTTTTCTTTATTTAGCTTTTCGATTGCAGTGCCGAGATCTTTTAATAAAGTTCTATTTACTCCAGCCCCTACTTCATCTAATAATACTAATTTTGCATCAACCATCATAGTTCTTCCAAGTTCTAACAATTTTTTTTGACCTCCAGAAAGATTGCCTGCAAGCTCATTTGATAAATGCCCTAGATTTAAGAATTCAACTACTTCTTTTGCTTTTTCTTTAACTTCTGCTTCCTCTTTTGCAACTAACCCTGGCTTGAATAAAGCTGTCATTAGCTTTTCACCTGATTGATTTCCTGGAACCATCATCAAGTTTTCTAGAACAGACAAATTTGAAAACTCATGTGCTATTTGAAAAGTTCTAAGTAATCCTTTTGAAAATAATTCATAAGATGGCACATCTGTAATATTTTCTTCATCAAAGGTTACACTCCCACCTGAAGATTTTAAATTTCCAGCAATTAAATTAAATAAAGTCGTTTTACCAGATCCGTTTGGTCCAATTATACCTGTGATAGTTCCTCTTTTAACTTTAATTGAACAATCAGAAACTGCAGCAAGTCCTCCAAAATACTTTGATAAATTATTTATCTCTAAAATATTATCAGACATTTATTTATCTAATCTTTTGTTAATGCTATTTAAAGTTTTCTCTAATGATTTATAAAAACCAGATTTTGTCAATTCATTTACACCCTGCTCATTTAATCCTTTAGGTGTTTGCGACTCTTTAACTAACTCTCTTAAGTTTTCTTTAGAATGTATAACTGCATCTTCTGACAAAGCTAAAAACAAAGAAGTTATATATTTTTGAGCATTATTTCTTTTTACCCCTTTTTTAACTAACCAATCAGACATTACTCTTTGCATTTCATAAAAAGGCGCCATTATTCCAGAAGTAGACCAAAAGTTTATTGAAGATTTTTCATTTTTGATTTCTACAGTAGTTCCTAAATGGTTAAAAAAAGCTTTCACTTTTGAATTCGGAGGACAAATTGGAACTGGTCCTTTCTTTAATGATATTGGTGGCAAAGGAATTGCTCTTACTATTTTTGCTTTTACTTTAATGGCTTTTTTTAACTGTGATAGAGTTATTGTAGATATAAAGCTAACAATTGTTTGACTAGACTTAAATTTTAAATCTTTAATTATCTTCTCTCCCACCGTAGGTGTAATAGATAAAAATACCCAAGTAGATTGATCAACAATTTGTTGATTGTCTTTAGCAATAACTATTTTTTTGAACTTTTTTTTTAAACTTTTTGCAATCTGTTTATTCCTTGGAGAAATTATTATTTTTTTATATTTAAGACTGGATTTACATATTCCAGTTATTACTGAAGATGCAATTTTACCCGTACCAATAAAACCTAAAATCATAATATTTTGGTTACTTTATATTGATTATATTGAATTAATTAACAAAAAAAGATCCTCTAATTCTCAACAATTCTCTGCTTAATTCTTTATTTTCTTTGAAAGGTTTTCTTCCATGAAGCCAAAAATAATTATTTGCAATTATAGAACAACCAACTGGTAACTCTGTAATTACTTTATTTTCACTTCCTTCCAGAGCATCAGATAATCTCTGTAAAAAATTACCCTGTTCCATGTTTTTCGGTTCAGGAAATTGGTCAATATATGAAATATGTGGTCTTCCTTTATCATCTGAAAAAAAAACTGGATGCTCAACTTTATAATTTACATTTTTACTTTTGGGTGAACTCCAAAGAAAATCTTGTTTACCCACAGGATCATTTGATAATTCTTTGCAATGTTCCCAATCATCTAAATGCAACATAGCAGTTTCTCCACCTTCTACGTTTTCTTCTTCTAATTTTGTCATAATTAACCAGTCTGTAATTTCTTTAACATAAGTTCCGTCTGTATGAAGATCCATATTACGGTAAGCTTTTCTTAAATAAGAGTCACTTGCATCTTCGTGTTTAACATGAAAACGGGCATAGTATTTTCCAGCCATTGAATCATGGTTAGGATTTCCAATTAAATATGCAATAGCAGTTGATAATTTTACTAAAAACTTATCATCTATTTTAGATGAAATATTTTTTGGTCCAATTATAAAGCATCCAGTTGAACGATCTCTAATTATTGAGTTCATTAATTTACTGAGTTTATTTTCTGTTAAATCGTCTAAACTTTTTGCTATTGTAAACCTTGTGAAAGGCTTTAGTTCTAAAGCTGTTAAGTCGAATTTATTAAATGGAAAAACTAATTTCTTAATGATTTCATCAGTAAATTTAATATTCAAAATTCTTTTTGATTTATCATGTTCTTGAATTTCTAAACCTGGTATTTTTTCCATAAGAAACCTTAAGTTAACTTTTTTAATAAATCAATTTTATTTAGAAATAATTAACTAATATTGCCATACTTATGGCAGAGAAAATTGTTGGATAAACATAATTTTTTTTAGAAATAAAAAAAACAGTTAAAGAAAGTACAACAACAACAAATCTTACTAAGTAGCTTGAGTCATCCATTACACCAACTGGAAAAATTATTGTTCTTGCAATTAGGGCTGCTAAAGTTGCATAAGCTAAACAGTTGAACCATTTAAATATCTTAGAAGTTTCTTTTATGCCCTCTGAGCTTACTGCCCCAAGGAATCTTGATAAAAAGGTTGCAAGGGATGTCACTAAAATTGCTAAAACGATACTAGTTGACATTTTTTTCTCCTATTAAATAAGCAATAGTACCACCAACTACTCCACCTAATAAAATAGACCATTCAGGTGAAAAAAAATAAAAAACAGGTCCCAAAATAATTCCAAGTGAAACTGATAAAGTGACTTGTCTTGTCTTTGAAGCTCCTACCATCATACATAAAAAATAAACAGGATTTAAAATAGCTAAACCTATCATCATTTCTTTATTTAAATATTCTGAAAAATAGAAACCCATTAAAGTACCAATTATTGCAACGCTCCAAGTGGCGGTTCCAATCCCTATCCAATAATCAATTCTATATTTTTCGGGAATAGTCTTATAATTACTTTTCATAATCAACCAAGCCGATACAGCAATGAAATGGCAGGAAAAGTAATATTTCCATTTTGGTTGATCTTCATGCATCATTAGTGGAAATAAAGAAACAGCCATTGGATATAAACGAGCATTAACAAACCAAACTGCTAAAAAAATATTTAATAAAGAAGCACCAACCAATAAAGATTCTGCCATAACCAGAGATCCTGGCAAAGCGTAAGTCAGCATAGTAGAAAAAACACTTTCTTGAATGTTGAAGCCAAGATTTTTTAAAAGAGCTCCTATAGCGATAAAGCAACAACCTAATGCTATTGCTGGACTATCATGTGCTAAAATTGATTTATAACCTTTAAAAAAAAAATCTTTATTTATCATTAGCCACCAAGGAATAGTCTACCGACATCAGGGTTTTTTAATAATTCATCCCCTTTGCCAGCGATTGCAGTTTGTCCAGATACTAATACATATCCGATGTCTGCAAATTCTAAACCTTTTTTGGCATTTTGTTCAACTAAAATAATAGTTTTCTTTTCATTTTGCTGAAGATCTTTAAGTATCTCAAAAACCATATCGATATATCTTGGTTCTAAACCAATTGATGGTTCGTCAACCAACAATACTGATGGTTTCATTACTAGTGCTCTAGAAATTTCTAACAATCTTCTTTCACCACCAGATAAAACTTTGGCAGGCTGATTTCTTCTATTTCTCAATCTCTCATATTTTTCTAAAATTCTTTCAGCTTCTTCAAAAGACTCCTCTGTTTTATCTTTAATATATCCACCCATTAACAAGTTTTCTTCAACTGTCATGTCTGGGAATACTGAGTTATCTTGTAAAATATATGCAATTCCAACAGATTTTAATTTTTCAGCTGGTGTAAGATTTGTAATTTCTTTTCCTTCTATTTCAATTTGACCAGAAAAAATATTTGTAAATCCATAAATTGAGTGGAGAATTGTAGATTTACCTGCTCCATTTGGTCCTATTAAGCATAACGACTGTGCTTTATTCACAAATAAATCAAAATTATGTAAAATTTCCATTTTGCCATAACCAGCATTTAAATTTTTAATTGTCAGATGTATTTCATCTGGAGATAGTTTTTTTAAATCTTCTGGTGTTGGAGCTTTTCCTAAAACTTCATATTGATTTGACATTATTGAGCTCCTAAATATGCATCGATAACACGTTTATCGTTTTTAATTTCATCTGGCGAACCATTTGCCAGCATTTTACCATGAGCTAAACAAAAGATATTTTCAGCTAATTGCATTATTACTCTCATGTTGTGCTCAATAACTAAAAGAGTAATACCAAAATCTTGATTTACTTTTATCAATCTATCTATAATTCCATTAATTAATGTTGGGTTAATACCAGCTGTTGGTTCGTCTAATAATAACATTTCTGGTTCATTCATTAATGCCATAGCAAGTTCTAAGAGTTTTTGTTGTCCAAAAGATAAATCTCCTGCTCTAAGTTTTCTCTTTTGATATAATCCAACAAAATTTAGTAAATTTTCTGCTTTTTCTGTAAGCTCTTGAGGTATTTTTGAAAACAGTTTTAATAAACTTTCATCACTACCTTTATGGCTAATAAGCATATTATCAATGCAGTTCAGTTTTCCATAAATTCTTGTTTGTTGAAATGTTCTTAATAATCCTAGCTTTGCTATTACGGGAACAGGAAGTTCAGAAACTTCTTTTCCATTAAATTTAATTGAACCTTGGTCAATTGGATAAGTGCCTACAATTGAATTAAACAATGTTGTTTTTCCTGAACCATTTGGACCAATCAATCCTACAATTTTACCTTTTTCGACTGACATGGAAATATCAACATTAGCTTTTACTCCTCCAAAAGATTTACTAACATTATTAACTTCTAAAATACTCATTTTATCTCTACCTGGGCCTTTCGATCAGCCTCGTCAACTACTTCTCCAAATCTATGAGGATATTTTTCTCTCAACCATCCCATTAATCCCTCAGGGAAATAAATTACAATCACCACAATTAAAACTCCTAAGGCCACATACTGCCAGCCTAGGAAGAATGTCCAAAATCCTTCTTTGAAAATATGGAATATTGTTGCACCGATAACTGGTCCCCAAAGTGTTCCTTTGCCACCTAATATTGCCATTAAAACCATGAACACTCCCATTTCTCTTCCATCAAAAGCAACATCTGTAGAGTCGATATATCCAACAAGGCCTCCCATTATTCCTCCGGCCAAACCACAGAAAAATGCAGAAATCATCCAACCAATGATTTTATATTTCATTGTAGCAATTCCCATAGCTTCAGCCTTATCTTCATTGTCTCTGATTGCATTAAGAATTAATTTAAATCTAGTAGAGTAGATTGCTTTAACAGCAACGAATGTAAGTATCAAAACTAAGAAACTTAAAAAATAGAAAAACTCCCCTCTAGCTTCTAAGCCTCCCACGTTAGGAAAAGGTGGAGTAGTAAAACCTTGTCCTGCTCCAATAATTTCTATTCCTCCAGAAATTTCTCCTGCAGCAACTCCTAATCCTAGGGTACAAATAGCAAAGTAGTGACCTCTCAATCCTAAAATTGCATAACCAATTAAACCAGCAACAATCGTTGGAACCACTGCAGCAACAACTAGTCCCATCGCCATACCTTGGAAAAATTGGGTAGGAGTATGTACAAATGTTTTTTCACCACCACTTTCTGTCCATTCAGCTAATGGAAAAAACATTCCAACTTGAACAGAGGCACATAAATACATTCCTAATCCATAGAATAAAATATTTCCAAATGTATTGTATCCCATCTCCCCTCCTTGAATATTCCAAGTCGTTGCAAGCACAATTAGAATGCAAAGAATAGATAATTGAACTTTAAATGCTGGAAATATAAATGGAGCAGCTAAACCAAATACTAAAATTCCTAAGTAGAGTATTAAATTATTTTTGTTCATATAGACTATTAATTTTTTCTCTAAAGTTTTGATCTACTGTAAAATAATGACCATCTTCATCATGTACACTTGAGCCTGATGAATGATATTCGTCTAAGTGTCTTTTAAATTTATCTATGTCAACTTCGACTGATTGACCTTGATTATCATTAATTTTAACTTTCCTCATTTTAAGTACTCTCTTTTTCTTGAAAGTTTAAATCTTCGGTAAACTAAAATTAAAACTAGTAATAAAAATACTGATCCAATTCTAAATTCTGTTCCTAAAATATAATCTGCAAATTCCTCAAAAACACCTAATCCCATACCCGACATAGCAACACCTGGTAAATTTCCTAAACCAGCAACAATCACAATCATAAAAGATCTAATCGTATAAGGTAAACCCATATAAGGATGAATAGTAAATGTTATAGAGATTAAAGCTCCAGCAACACCACATAAAGCAGCATTAATTCCAAAAGTTGCTGCATAAACTTTTTCTGTATCTACACCTAAAATTTTTGCAGCACGTGCGTTTTGTGCAGTTGCTCTAATTGCTCGTCCAAGCTTAGATTTTTTCATATAAATCACTAAACAAACTGCAAATAGAATGCTTATAAAAGCTGAGAATATTTTTGAATTTGGTAGAACAACGCTATTATCAAATAGCATTGTTGTTCCATAATCAGAGTTTGCAAGCACAACATCTGCGCCAAATGCAAAGTTCATTAATTGCATGAACAAAATACTTATTCCAAATGTTGCTAAAATCGAAATGAATAAATCTCTATCGACTACCTTATTAATAACTAATTTGTAGATCGCTATTCCTACAAAATACATTATGATTGGAGCAACAATTACTCCCCATGCCGGATGAATACCGTAAAGATACATAAAGTAAGCAATGTATCCTCCTAAAATAACAAGATCACCTTGTGCAATATTAATTATATTCATAACACCCCACTGAAGAGCCATTCCATAAGCAATTAATGCGAATAAAACTCCTAAAAGAATACCGTCCAAGCAAGCTTGAACCGTTATCATTGGGTATTGAAATACAAGAAAATCCATAAAAACTTTTTTTGGTTTATATAAAAAAAAGCCCCCTATTACTAGGGGGCTCAATTTTTAATTACTATCTTTCAGACCACTTAGGTACTGGGTGAATTAACTTAGCAGATGCCCATTTTAATGGAGCAACAACTTTGTTTTCACACTTACCAGCGTCATCACACATTACTTGGAAAAGTACCATTGGCTTATCAACATTCTGACCACCAGGTGCAAACTTAATATTTCCATAGAATGTTTGCATGTCTGTAGCTGCAAGAGCATCTCTTACTTTCTTTTGATCAAAAGAATTTGCTCTTTCAAATGCATCTTTGAATACTAACAATGCAGCTGAAGACTCAGCAGACTGGTATGGTGGATCATATCCAAACTCTTTCTCAAAGTCAGCAGCATAAGTCATTCCATCTTTAAAGAAGTCATCTTTATAAGTTAAAGATTTATGCCATTGAGAAGCACAAAGTGCATACTGAGAGTTTTTACCATGTTGCTTTGATAATTTCGCAGCATCGCAGTGAGTCATAGCCAACATTGGAACATCAACCTTCATTTCAGCAATTTGTCTTACTGCAGTCAATGCACCTTTAGTATGTCCTGATACTACTAGAACGTCTGGTTTAAGTTGTTTAACTTTAACCAAAGTTGCAGCCATATCATTTAACTCTTTAGGCAGTTTGTCATCAATAATGATTTCTGATCCAGTTCTTTTCGCAGCATCTAAAATACCTAATCTAACGTCCTGTGAAAAAGCATCTTGTTCAAAAGCTTGAGCAATTCTAACTGGTTTTCCACCATTTAGTTCAACTGCTGTTTCAATTGCTACATCAAGATATAAGTTCGCCGGAGCTAATACCGCAAATAGATATTTGTAACCTTTAGTAAACAAAGATCTAGATGCACCATTCGCCTCAACCATTGGAACACCATATTTTTCAGTTACAGGTGCAATTGCTTTTGTCAAACCTGAACTGTATGGGCCAAGCATAAACTCAACACCATCTTGTGAAATTAATCTTTCTGCAAGCTGTGCAGCTCTCTTTGGGTTTGACTCATCATCATAATAGATAATGTCAAACTTATAAGTTTTTCCACCAACTTTAACTCCACCCATGCTGTTTATTCTATCTACGGCCATGTTATAACCGTTTTGAGTATGAACACCGTTAGATGAGTACTTACCAGTTAAGGAAATTGCAGCACCTAAAATAATTTTGTCGCCAACTACTTTTGCAAAAGATGCAACAGAAGTTGAAAATAAAATTACTAATGCAGAAACAAAACTTAAAATTATTTTATTTAACTTCATTTTATTTCCCCTTTAATTAATTAATACATAATTAAATAAAGAAATTTCATACAATGCAAGTGGCAATAAAGACTTAGTTTGGGTTTAATATTGTTGTGTAATAACAATAATTCCAGCAATAATTACTAAAACACTCGCTGAAATTGTATTAATCGTTTTAGGATTTGCTGTAATCCATTTAATTAATTTTTGCGCAAGTATTGCATAACCTATCAAAGATAAAAAATCTAATACAATGTAAGTTGAAATTAAAATTATAAATTGACCTAAAAGATTAGAACTAAAATCAATAAATTGTGGAAATATAAAAGGAAAAAACATCCATGCTTTAGGACTGGTTCCTGCAACTAAAAACCCATCTCTAAAAAAAGATAAATTGCTTTTTGTAATTTCTTCCTTGTCTTTTAAATTTTTTGGGCGGGACTTATAAATATCATAAGCAAGATACAAAATGTAAAGAACTCCAATCCATTTGAAAATATTAAGAATTAATGAATTTTCAGAAAAAAAAGAACCTAATACAAAAATTACTAAAGTTGCTTGAATTAAATTTGCAGTAACATCACCTAGCGCTGACCAAACACATTTTCCAACACCGTAATTCATTGAGTAAGAAATTATGACTATTCTAGGAGTGCCAGGAGTAATGAATAAAAAAATGATAATTTGTAAGTAAAGTATAAATTCTAATGGAAGCATATTTTTATAGAGAAGATAGTCCTTAAAAACCGGGAGCTAAAGATGGCTAAGAAGGACTATCAATATAATAATATCAGAGGGTAAAAAAAATGCATTAAATTTTTTTTTCAAATATAAAGGATTTATGAAAAAAAAAGGCTACACCCCTGTAACCAAAGTTAAAAATCCTGAGCCCAGTATTCATGATCCTGACTGGGTAATTTGGGCAGCATGGGCAGACCGGATTACTTTTGAGGAAATTGAGAAAAAAACTGGTAAGCGAGAATCTGATGTAATTAAAATTATGAGAAGATCTCTGAAACCTTCTTCTTTCAGATTATGGAGAAAAAGAGTAAATCAAAAAAGTATTAAACATAGAAAAAAATTTGAATATTCTAGAAAAGAAATCACTAGCAAAATTAAAAAAGGTGACTATCTATAGTGTATGAAAAAAATTACTATGTATACAGGTCCACTATGTAACTATTGTGAGGCTGCAAAAAGATTACTGACAAGAAACAACGCTCCATATAACGAAATTGATATTTCAAAAATTGAAGGTGCAATGGATGAAATGATTAAGAAAGCAAATGGAAAAAGAACAATTCCACAAATTTTTTTTGATGAGCAACATATAGGTGGCTATGACGAAGTTCGAGCACTAGAAAAAGAAAATAAACTTCAAGAGTTGCTAAAAAATTAAAATTATTCTTAAGTTTTTGGTTTAAAAACTAAACAGACACCATTGTTACAATATCTTTTTCCAGTTGGTTCTGGACCATCATCAAATATATGTCCATGGTGACCACCACATTTTTTACAATGATATTCTGTTCTTCCATAACCTAAATGATAATCTGTTTTTGTTTCAAATACATCTGGCAAAGACTCATAAAAAGATGGCCAACCAGATCCACTTTCATATTTAGTATTTGAATCAAATAATTTCTCACCACAATTTGCACAATGAAAACTTCCTTCTCTTTTTTCATGATTAAGCTCACTTGATCCAGCAAGTTCTGTACCCTCCTCAAACAAAATTAATTTTTGTTCAGCTGTAAGGTTAGGGTTAATTTTTTTTGTCATTTAAATATATTTAGCACAAGTTTGATGTAACATAGAGTGTAATTCTACTAATTTATTGAAATCTTTGTTGTATCCTCCTCCTAAAACACCGCAAAAAGGTATTCTTTGTGAATAAAAGTTTTCTACAATAAGTTCATCTCTCAATTTAACACCTTCGTCAGAAATTTTTAGTTTTCCTAATCTGTCATTAAAATGAATATCTACTCCTGCAATATAAAAAACAAAATCAAAATTTTCTTGATTTAACTCTTTTAGATAATGTTTTAACATTTTAATGTAAGTATCATCTTCCATATTATCTTCTAACTCTACATCTAAGTCACTAATAGATTTTTTTGCAGGATAATTGGTTTTTGAATGCATACTAAATGTAAAAACATTTCTATTTTCTTTAAAAATATCTGAATTTCCGTTCCCTTGGTGAACATCAAGATCAACTATTAAAATTTTATTTGCAAAACCTCTATTAAGCAAATAATGAGCAGCAACTGCTACATCATTAAATACACAGTAACCGGCACCACCATTGTAATTAGCATGGTGGCTTCCCCCTGCAGTGTTACAAGAAATTCCATAATTTATTGCAAGTTTTGATGCCAAAACAGTTCCTCCTGTTGCAACTAAAGATCTCTGAACAACACTGTCTACTAAAGGAAAACCTATTTTTTTAACACCATCTTTGTCTAAAGTTTTGTTTTTAATATCTGTTATATATTTTTCTGAATGAGCAAACTTTAATGTTTCAGATGAACAGGGATAAGGTTTATGAAACTTTTTGACCAAATTTATTTTTACTAAATAATTCGCAAGCTCACTAAATTTGTTTATTGGAAATTTATGATCATCTCCAATTTTTGCAAAATAATCTTCGTGATTTACAACTGGCAACTCCATGGTTACTCTAAAACTCTAATCGGCTTTCCATTAACACAAGCCTCTAATCCCTCGATCATTTGATTGTAAAAAATACTGTAATTTTCTGCTGTTACATATCCTATGTGCGGAGTTAACAGGGCATTAGGCAAAAATCTTAATTTATTATTTTCAGGCAAAGGTTCTTTTTCATAAACATCAATTCCAGCTCCAGCAATTACATTAGTAGACAATGCAATAATTAAATCGTCTTCATTTACTATTGGACCTCTTGATGTATTAATTAAAAAAGCTGTCTTCTTCATATTGTCTAACTCTTTTAATGTTATGCAATCTTTGTATCTTTCTCCTCCTTGAACATGAATTGAAATAACATCGGAGTTTTTAATCAAATCATCTTTACTGCAAGGAAGAACATCTAATTCTTTACATTTGTCTAAACTTAAGTTTTCACTCCACGCCATAACTTGCATTCCGAAAGCTTTTCCAATTTTAGCAACTTCACTACCTACTCTACCTAATCCAATTAAACCTAATATTTTTCCTTTTAATTCAACACCAATGGTAGTTTGCCAATACCCTTGGTACATATTATCAAGCTCTTCCTTGAAATTTCTTGCTAAACCAAGAATTAAAGCCCAAGTTAATTCAGGTGTTGGGTTGATATTTATTTCTGTGCCACAAACAATAATTTTTCTTTTCTTGGCAGCATCAAGATCAATAGATCGGTTTCTTAATCCGCTAGTAATAACAAATTTCAAATCATTTAAATTATCGATTAAATTTTTTGTAATAGGAGTTCTCTCTCTCATTATTAAAAGAGCTTCAAAATCAGCCAACTGTTCAATTGCATCTGCTTCATCTAAAAAGGGTTCACTAAAGATCTTGAACTCATATTTTCCAGATAGCTTTTCTAAATCAACAAATTCTTGAGCGACGTTTTGGTAATCATCTAATATAGCAACTTTAAGCATTTTTAACTTTCTTATTTGACAACAATATTCCTGTAATTATAAAGCAAGCGCCTAAAATATGATAAAACATAAATTTTTCACTAAAAAAAAACATAGCCATTATTGCACTTAAAATTGGCATAAGATGTAAAAAAACACCTGATCGATTAGCACCAATCATGGATATACCTTTGATCCATAATAGAAATGAAGCTAAACCTGGAAATAAAACAACATAGGATAATATTAGTATAAACGGTAATTCTAAATTTATTCTAAATCCTACTTGATATTCAATAAAATAAATTGGAATTAAAAAAATCAATCCAAAAGTTATGACTACTTGAAGTAATGACAACTGAGATAGTTCATATTTTTTTCCTTTAAGTAATGTAGAATAAAGTGCCCATGAAAACATGGCTACAACCATTGTTAAATCACCTTTATTAAAATCTAAATTTTTTAATATTTCAAAATCTGCTTTAGTTATAATCATCAATACACCTAAAAAAGAAAAAATTACCCCAATGATTTGAAAGATATTTGTTTTTTCAATTTTTAAAATTGATGAAAATAACATAATCATTACTGGTATAGTTGATATCATCAATACTCCACTGATTACTTGAGTAAAATTTAAGGAGTAATAAACAATAGAATTAAATATAGTAATGCTAGTAACGCCTAAAATAATAAACAATTTATAATTCTGAAATATATAATTTTTTTTGCTTAATATTTCTGGGATCGTAAATGGTGCCAAAATCATCCAGGCAAAAAACCAACGATAGAAGTTTAAAGAAAAAGGTGGAACCTCATAAAAACTAGCTAATTTTCCAACAACAAAGTTACCTGCCCAAAATGTAACTGTCAAAAATAGATATAGATACGCTAAATAATTATTATCTTGTCTCACCTAATTAAATCTTAGTGAGCTATAAGGTTTTAAATCCAAATTTGTATTTTCATTTGCAATCATTCCAGAGACGATCTTTCCAGATATTGGTCCTAAAGTCCATCCTAAATGATGATGACCAAAACAATAATAAACATTTTTATAATTTTTGGATGGACCCATTACAGGCAAAAAGTCAGGTAATGTAGGTCTAAAACCTAACCATTCATCCTCATGTTCAGGTAAATCACCAAGCATATATTTTGCATTATTGATTAAGTTTTTAACTCTAGATTTAGATAATGGATTATCTAAGCCTCCAAATTCAACAGTACCTACAACTCTTAATCCTTGCTCCATAGGAGTTATTCCAAATCCTCTATTAGAAAAAATTACAGGTCTACTTAATAAGTGATCACAATTCTTAAAATGAACATGATACCCTCTCTCAGTATCTAATGGAATTTTTTCACCAAGATTATCAGTTAATTTTTTTGAAAAAGCACCGCAAGCAATTACAATTTTATCAAAATTATAACTTTGAGTTTCGGTTTTAAACACAGGTTTTTCTTCATCAAAACTAATATCTTTGATGTTTACTTTGTTAAATTTTCCACCTTTCTTTAAAAACAAGTCAAATAATTTTAGAAGAATTCTTTTTGGGTTTCTTGCATGTCTTGCATAGGGATAAAATACACCTGCATGATAAAAAGGTTTTATATGCGGTTCAAGATCATGTATTTCAGCCTTATTAACTAATTGCTGCTTAACGCCTAATTCATCTCTAACTCTGATTTCTAGCTCTCTACTTTTCAAATCTTTGTCATTCCAAATATAAAGTATGCCTTTATTTTCTACTAAACCTTCTAGATCTATTTCATCAAATAACTCATCATAAGCCGGTAAGGCTAAATCTAAAATTTGATGCATGTTTTTAGCAGTATGCATCATCTTATTTTTTGTAGTGTTCATTATAAATTTTAAAAACCAAGGAATCATTTTTGGAACGTAGTTCCATTTTAAAGCAAGTGGTCCTGTAGAACTTAAAAGCATTGCTGGAACATCTGCTAGTACATCAGTTCTGTTAAGAGAAAGTGAAGCATAAGGTGAAAAGTGACCTGCATTACCATATGAAGCAGCTTGGCTTCCAGGATTGTCTCTATCAAAAATAGTTACATTGAAACCTTTTTTTTGGAGAAATAAAGCATTAGATACTCCTTGTATTCCTGCCCCAACTATTCCAATCTTAATATTTTTATTCATGGAATTTTTATATAAGAAAAAATTAAAAAATTAGAGTGACAAATTATACAGGCAATTAATTTTTACTGAGGAATTGTTTGTTTATGATTAATTTTTGCGCTTAATACGATACCAAAACCAATCATGGTAGCTAGCATCGAAGAACCACCATAAGACATGATCGGCAAAGGGGATCCTACTATTGGAAGTAAGCCAAGCACCATGGATAAATTTACAACTATGTAAATAAAGATTGCAAAAGCAAAACCGAAACAAAATAACCTAGCAAAATTACTTCTTGAAATTGCTCCAATTCTAATAATCCTAAAAATAATTATTGAATATAAAATTAATAAAAGAACAGAACCTATAAAACCGAACTCTTCAGAGAAAAGAGTAAAAATAAAATCTGTATGTTTTTCGGGCAAGAAATCTAAATAACTTTGAGTTCCTTTTAAAAAACCTTTTCCATCTAAACCACCAGATCCTATAGCTATTTTTGATTGTATAATTTGATAACCAGCACCTAATGGATCTCTATCTGGATCTAAAAATGTAAGTATTCTTAACTTTTGGTAAGGTTTAAGAAATGAAATAACAAAAGGCAATGAAATTAAAAAAACAATAAAAGAATATATAAAGTATTTTATCTTTACCCCACCTAGCCACAAAATTATAAGTCCACTTAGAACTATTAATATTGATGTTCCAAGATCAGGCTGGGAAAGTACCAGCATAACTGGAGCAACAATTATTGATAAAACAATTGCCATACTAAACAAAGAATTAACATTTTCTATTTTTAATCGATGGTAAAATTTTGCTAAACACAAAATAATAGCAATTTTCATTAATTCAGATGGTTGCAATACAAAAAAATAAAGATCCATCCATCTTTGTGACCCTGAGGATTTAATTCCAAAAAAAGAAACCCATATTAACAAAAGTATAACTGCCAAATAAATTATATAAGAAAAATTATACCAAAATCTTAAATTAAAAAAAGCTAGCACGATCATTACTGGGAAAAAAACTACCAGTTTAAAAAAATGATTTTTTGTATGAAATAAAATTTCACCACCATCTGTGGAATACATCACAAATAAACTAACCACAGATAATATAAGTACACAAAAAATTAAAAAATAATCTAATTCTTTTACTTTTTGAAAAAAAGTAATTTCATTATTTAATCTATCATGCTGAAACATTTAAATACTGATTTCCTCAAAATTAGACTGCTGGTTTCGCAATTCATGTCTATCAATAATTAGTTTAAAAAGCTCTTTAGCTATTGGTGCCGCTGTTCTGCTTCCAGAACCACCATGTTCAACTATAATACTAAGTGCATACCTTGGATTAACATAAGGCCCATACGCAACATATAAAGCATGATCTCTATCCTTATATGGAATTTGTTCAATATCTAAATCAAGTTCACGTTCTCGCTTACTAATTCTCTTAACCTGAGCAGTACCAGTTTTTCCTGCAAATTGATATTTAGGATCATCTATTCTAGATCTATAGGAAGTTCCAAATCTTTCATTTGTAGAACTAAACATAGTTTCTTGGATAATTTTTATATTTTTTTCATTTTTAAATAACTTTTTATTTGGATTTTTTTGTGCCTCTTCAAGCATTAAGTTTTTTGCTTCCTCAAGTGACAAAGGATTATTATTAACAACTATTTTTGGTTTAATTGGATATCCTCCATTAGCTATTTGTGCAGTCATCAGGCATAATTGTAAAGGTGTTGTTTGAATATAACCTTGACCTATACCTGTGATTAAAGTCTCTCCTAAAACCCACCCTTTACCTAAATTATTTTTTTTCCATTTTGTGTTTGGAAATAAACCTGATTTTTCTATTTCAAAATAATCTCCAAGAACTTTTTTTCCTAAACCAAATTTTTCAGCAGTAACATTTAATCTATCTACACCTAACAATCTTGCAACTTCATAAAAGTAAGTATCACATGATTGCTTCATTGCATTTTTTAAACTTACCACTCCATGTCCTTTTTCTTTCCAACAGTGAAATGTTTGTCCATATAACTCCATTTTACCTGTGCACTTTACTTTGAAATTTGTATCAACAACGTTGTTTTCAAGAGCCGATAATGCAACTATTGGCTTTATCGTAGATCCTGGCGAATATAATCCTGAAAGAGATTTATTAATTAGTGGTTTTAAAGGATTATTTCTTATCAGTTCCCACTCATCATTACTTATTCCGAACAAAAACAAATTAGGATTGTAAGATGGTGAAGAATACATTGCAATAATATCACCTGTAAAGATATCCATTACACTTATAGATCCCGCTCTATTATTAAGTAGTTTGGCACAAGATTTTTGAATTTCTGTATCAAGAGTTAATCTCACTCTAGATCCCTGTTCACCTTTTTGAAATTCTAGTTGATTTATTCTTTTACCATAGGCATTAACTTCATATCTTTGAATTGGATTTGTTCCAATTAAATAATTTTCCAATCTTTTTTCTAAGTTTAATTTACCTATTTTCATTCCTGGAACAAATCGCTCTGCAACAATATCATTGTTTAAAATTTCTTCTTCATTTGGTTGGCTGACATATCCTAGGACGTGAGTGTACATATCATTAAAAGGATAATTTCTAGAAATAGTCATTACTGGCTTTACACCAACTAAATCATACAAATAATTATTAATTTTTAAAAACTGACTCCAAGATAAGTTCTCAGAGACAATTATGCTTTCCCAAGGTTTGATCTTTTTTTTTGTTTTAATGATATTTTCAATTTTTTTGTCGCTTAATTCTAAAAGAGCTTTTAATCTTGAAATTAAATAATTAAAATTTTCTATTTGCTCTGGAATTATATGTAGTTGGTAAACTTTTAAATTTCCTGCAATAACATTGCCAAAATAATCAACTATATCCCCTCTAGTAGGTGGTAATTTCCATTCTCTAATTCTATTTTTATCAGAAAGGGTAAGGTATTTTTTATTTTCATTAATTTGTAGAGAAAATAATCTTGCCACTATTCCAGCGAATACAATAAATTTTGCAGCCCCAATAATAAACATTCTTCTATTGATAACATCAGTTTTTCTTATAATTGAGTTCTCTTTAATCATTTGGTTTTAATGAAATTTTATCGTTTATGAGATTAAAAAATAAATAAAATATTGGATAAAATATAAATGTAAATCCAGAATTAATTAAATAACGCATATAATCAACTTCAATTAAAAATATTAAATCTAGTATTATGACCTGAATAGAATTTACTAATAGAATGGCTACTATAAATGCAAACCAATCATTAATAAATTTGGGGCTTAATGTTATTTGTCTAATATATGAAGTAAAAACACAAATTAATAAATAACAGAAACTACTTATTCCAATAGGCAAACCAACTACTACATCATTAATTATTCCAGCTAAAAATACTGAAAAATATCCTAAATCTTCAGAACCTCTCAATGTCCAATAAAAAACTAAAATATAAACAAAATTAAATGAAAAATTATCAATTTTTAGATAATTTAAGTCAAACTCATTCAATACTGAAAAAAATAAAAAAAATAGTGGCAAGTATGAAATTAAAGATTTAAGAAAATTACTTTTATTTAAAGATGCCATAACTAATTTTTACCTAAATTAAATTTTACAATTTTTACATAATCCAACTGACTAAAATCTGAGAAAAATATTATTTTATTACCTGAGTCTTTATAAATTCTTCCAATAGGTATTCCAGATTTAAACATACCTCCTAATCCTGATGTATAAATTATTCGATCCTGTTCACTTAAATCATAATTGATGTCATCTTTGGTAAACTCAATAATTCCATAATCTTTTCCTGTCCCTGAAGACACAGCCTGAATAGAAGGAGGTTGAACAATAACTGGTATTTTACTGTTTAAATCAGACAAAAGTAGCGCTCTTGAATTTGTAAAATTGACTTCAATAATTTGACCAACAAGAAAACTATTATCTATTATAGCCATCCCCAATTTAACGTTATCTTTTGAACCTCTGTTTAAAATAACTGATTTTAAAAACGGGCTATCTTTATCGGTTATAACTTTAGCTAAAATTTCATTTGAGCTAACATTTTCATTAATTAAAGATCTTAACTTTTCATTTTCTTGCTTTAAATAATCAGCAGATAATTTATTCTGCTTTAAATCCTCTAGTTCTTTTTTAATACTTTTATAATCATCATACAAAGTCAGATGTTCAGATAATTTTATTTTGAGCTCCCCTAATTTATTTTCTGGTATAGAAACGAAATATGAGGATCTATAGATAACTTCGTTAATTCCTATTCTAATATTTTGAATTAACTTAAAATTTAAATTGCTTAATATTATTATCAATATTGATAAAAATATTAAGGTTATTAAAGAAAATTTTTGTTTATCTTTTTTTTTAAAAAATGCTGATCTTAAGGCGGTTACAAATTCATCTCTGCCTAAAGCCATCTTTTAATATTCAGATAACATAGTAGAGAAAGTTTCCTCTTGATCTAAAGCCTTACCTGTACCAACTGCTACGCATGATAATGGATCATCTGCAACATGGACTGGTAGACCAGTCTCTTTCGCAAATCTTTTATCTATATTTTTTAATAAAGCTCCACCACCTGTTAATGTTAATCCCATATCTACTAAATCAGCTGATAATTCAGGAGGTGTATTTTCTAATGCTTCTTTAATTGCATTAATCATTTCTTTCATTATGTCGTTAAGAGCTTCTGCGGTATCCTCTTCTGTAATATTTACTTCTTTAGGAGTACCTGATCTTAAATCTCTTCCTTTAACTGGATAAGTATTTGTTCCAGTTGGAATAGCTGTTCCCATTTCTTTTTTAATTTTTTCAGCTGTAGTATCACCTATCAATAAATTATATTCTTTTCTCATATAATTAACGATAGCAGTATCCATTGCGTCTCCTGCAACTCTCAAAGATTTAGAATATACTAAGCCACCTAAAGACATCACTGCAATCTCACTAGTACCACCACCTATATCAACTATCATTGAACCAGTTGCTTCTGAAATTGGAAGTCCCGCACCAATTGCTGCAGCAATTGGTTCTTCAATCAATTGGACTCTTCTAGCACCTGCTGCTAATGCACTATCTTGAATAGCTTTTCTCTCGACTGGTGTAGAGCCTGTTGGTACACAAATTAAAATTCTAGGATTTGCAAAAGTACTTCCTTTGTGCACTTTTTTAATAAAATGTTTAATCATTTCTTCAGTCACAATAAAGTCTGCAATAACTCCATCACGTAATGGTCTAATGGCACTAATGTTTCCTGGAGTTCTTCCAAGCATTGTCTTAGCTTCGTCTCCAACAGCTAGAACGTTTTTCTTGCCGCCTTGATCAACAATTGCAACAACAGAAGGTTCATTTAGTACAACACCTTTTCCTTTTAAAACTACTAAAGTATTTGCCGTTCCAAGATCGATCGCCATGTCTTGGCTCCAAATTTTTTTTACACTATCAAATAATCCCATTATATTCCTTTTACCTTTTGACTTTCTTGCTCCATAGGAGCTGTTTTATCTCGTTTAATTATCATTTTATTTAATGCATTAATATAAGCATTCGCTGATGCAACCAGCGTATCCGTATCAGCTGCTTGACCAACCGTTGTCTTTCCTTTTTCCTCAATTTTAACACTCACTGTAGCTTGAGCATCCGTTCCCTCAGTAACAGCATGAACTTGATATAATTGTAAATTCACATCGTGGGGATAGAGTGTTTTAATGCACTTAAATATGGCATCAACTGGGCCATCCCCAGTTTCAGTAGCATTTTTAATATCTCCATAAACATCAAGTGTCATTTCTGCTTTTTGGGGTTCGCCTGTACCAGCAAAAACCTTTAATGATTTCAAGCTTATAGCATTAACTTTATTATCAGTAATTAAACTATCATCCACTAATGCAATAATATCTTCATCATAAACATGCTTTTTCTTATCTGCTAAGACTTTAAATTTTGCAAATGCATTTGCCACAACATCATCTGTCAAATCTGGATAACCCAAACTATTCATTTTATCTTTAAAAGCATGTCTTCCAGAATGTTTACCCATTACTAAAGAAGTTTGTTTTACTCCAACACTTTCGGGTGTCATGATTTCATAAGTCTGTCTATTTTTTAACATTCCATCTTGATGAATTCCTGCTTCATGAGCAAAAGCATTTTTTCCTACAATTGCTTTATTGTATTGAACAGGAAAACCAGTAGCATTCGAAACAATTTTTGAAGCTTTGCTTAAAAGCGTAGTATTAATCCCTGTCTCATACGGCATTAAATCAGGTCTTGTTTTGATTGCCATCACAACTTCCTCAAGTGCAGCATTTCCAGCTCTTTCACCTAAACCATTTATTGTACACTCAATTTGCCTTGCTCCAGCTTGAACTCCAGCTAAAGAGTTAGCCACAGCTAAACCTAAATCATTATGACAATGGGTTGATAAAATTGCTTTATCTATATTTGGAACTTTATTTAATAAAGTTTCTATTATTGTAGTAAATTCAGATGGTATCGTATAACCAACAGTATCAGGAATATTAATTGTTGTTGCTCCATTTTTAATTGCTAGCTCTACTGTTTTGCACATATAGTCCATATCTGTTCTTGTTCCATCTTCACAAGACCACTCAACATCGTCTGTAAATTTTCTTGCATAAGCAACGTGTTTACCAATTGACTCATAAACATCCTCTGGAGACATATTTAGTTTATGTTTCATATGAAGAGGACTTGTAGAAATAAATGTATGAATTCTAAATCTTGGTGCATGCTTCAAAGCTTCATAAGCTCTATCAATATCTTTAACTGAATGTCTTGATAATCCTGCAGGAATAGAATTTTTTAAAATTTTACTTACTTCAGAAACCGCTTCAAAATCACCTGGCGAAGCTATTGGAAATCCTGCTTCAATAATATCAATACCTAACTCATCAAACACTCTTGCAATTTGAATTTTTTCTTCCAAACTCATAGATGCACCTGGTGATTGCTCACCATCACGCATAGTAGTATCAAATATAAAGACCCTATCTTTATCGCTCATAATAAAATTTTTAGAAAATCTATAATACAATCTATAAGAGAGATTGCAAAATAATTAGTAAAATTGATCCTTTTTGACCAGATATTTTAGTTTGGTTGAAATTAATTATAAATAGACTCAATTTTAGGCATTAAATGTAAAAGTTCTTTTGTGTATTCATGATTGGGGTTTTCGAACAAATCCTCAGTATTAGAAACTTCGCATAATTTGCCATCTTTTAATACACCTATTCTATCACACATTTGTCTAACAACAGGTAAGTCGTGACTGATAAACAGAATAGTTAAATTCAATTGCTCCTGAAGATCTTTTAACAAATTTAATATTTGAGCCTGGATACTAACATCTAATGCAGATGTAGGTTCATCGCAAACTAAGAGCCTCGGCTGAGTTGCTAAAGCTCTTGCAATCGAAATTCTCTGTCTTTGGCCACCAGAAAATTCATGTGGATACCTATCTGCAGATTTTTGAGTCATTTCAACAGAGTCCAATAAATCGTAGACGTAATTATTTAGGTCAGAATTAGATATTGAAGGATTGTGAAGTGTAATTGGCTCAGAAATAATATCTTTTACTTTCAATCTACCATTTAGTGATGAATAAGGATCTTGGAAAATCATTTGTATTTGTTTTCTAAATTTCATCAGTTCTGATCTATTTTTTATTTTTGTAATACAAGTACTATCAAAAAATATATCTCCTGAAGAAGGTTTGAATAAATTTACAATCATTTTTGCAATTGTAGATTTGCCACTTCCACTTTCACCTACAAGACCAAAAGATTCACCTTCTTTAATTTCAAATGAAACATTATTTACAGCTAACACAGAATTTTTAGAATTTTCTGTAAAAAAATTATCGTCAAAACTTTTATTTAGATTTTTTACCTGTACTAAGTCTTGTTTGGTTATTTCTTTTTTAGTCCATCTATTCAATATTTTAATATTATTTTCTTTATTTTTGCTTTCTTTTTCTACTATTACAAATCTTGAAATTTTCTTATTGGTAGGTGGAACTGAACTTACAAGACTTTTTGTATAACTTTGTTGAGGAGTTGTTAATATTTTTTTTGTTTCACCAATTTCGACTAAATTTCCACTTTTCATCACAGCTACACGATTAGCTGTTTCAGCTATAACACCCATATCATGAGTGATTAAAATCACAGCTAAGTTTCTTTCTTTTGTGAGTTTTTTAATTAAATCTAGAATCTGTGATTGAATAGAAACATCTAAAGCTGTTGTGGGTTCATCTGCAATTAATAATTCCGGCTCACAACATAACGCTAAAGAAATTACTACCCTTTGTCTCATTCCTCCTGAAAATTGATGAGGGTAATTATTAAATCTTTTTTCAGCATCTTTAATTCCAACTTCTTTTAATAGATTAATAGATTTATTTTTTGCTTCCTCTTTGCTTAAATTTAGATGAGTTTGTATAGTTTCAATTAATTGGTCACCAACTGTTAATATTGGATTTAAAGATGTTTGTGGATCTTGAAATATTAATCCAATTTTATTACCCCTATATTTAATGATACTTTCTGAATTTTCATGAATATTTAAATCTCCAAGTATTACGGAGCCACTTGAAACATTTCCTGGCTCATCAATTAAATTAATTATAGCGTTTCCAACGGTACTTTTTCCAGAACCAGACTCACCGACTAATCCTAAAATTTCACCTTTATTTACCTCAATATTAACATTTTTAGCCGCGTAAACAGTCTCTTTACGCATTTGGTAATCAACACTTAGATTTTTAATTTTTAAAAAACTCATTTTTTTAATTTTGGATTTAAAGTATCTCTCATCCAATCTCCTAATAAATTGATTGAAAAAGCTAAAATTACCAAAAAAATTGCTGGGAAAAATGTAATCCACCATTCTCCTGAAAATAAAAAATCATTTCCTAATCTTATTAATGTACCTAAAGAAGGAGTTGTTGGAGGAACCCCAACACCCAAAAAACTTAAAGTCGACTCTGCCAAGATAGCAAGAGCTAAACCAATTGTACCAATAACCAAAACTGGTCTCATAATATTCGGTAGAATATGTTTAAACATAATTACTATATTTGAAACACCAATTATTGTTGAAGCAGATACATAATCTTTATTTTTTTCTACCAAAGTTGCTGCTCTTGATACTCGTGCAAACTGTGGCCATTCTGAAATCCCAATAGCAAATATCAAAACATAAATAGCCATTTCATCATGCATTTCTCTTGAAATTAACCCTCTTGCTATTCCATCAACCAAAAGCGCCATCAATATACTTGGCACTGTCAATTGAACATCAGTAAGTCTCATTACTACCATTTCATATTTGCCGCCAAAATATCCAGCTGTTAATCCTAAACCAACTCCAAGAATTAAACTAAATATAATCGCAGCAAAACCAACAATAAGAGATATTCTGCATCCATATAAAATTGTTGATAACATATCTCTTCCTTGACCATCGGTACCTAAAATAAATTGTGCCAAACCATCATCCGTCCAAGATGGAGGTGTAAATGCATCCATCAAAGATAAAGATGATGGGTCAAAAGGCGTATAAGGTGTTAAAAACTCTATAAAAAATGAACAGAAAAAAATTATAAATAAAATAGCTGAAGATATAATTGCTGTAGGGGATTTTATAAAGCTATGATAAATATCGCTATCCTTAATTCTTTCCCATCTTGTCAAATTTAAATTATTATCCACTTACAGAATCTCCTTTAACTCTAATCCGTGGATCAATAAAATAGTATAAAATATCAACTATGAAATTTATCATTACAAAAACAAATGCGATGAAAACTAGATATGCAGACATTATTGGTATGTCTACAAACTGAACAGCTTGTATAAACAAGAAGCCCATACCAGGCCATTGAAAAACCGTTTCAGTTATAATTGAAAAGGCAATTAGAGTTCCTATATTAATTCCAGCAATCGTTATTACTGGTATCAAACCATTTTTTAATGCATGTTTGTATTTAATGCTATCTTCACTAATTCCACGTGCTCGAGCAAATTTTATGTAGTCAGTTTGTAAAATTTCCATCATTTCAGCTCTTACTAACCTGATAATGTATGTCATTTGGAAAAGGCTTAATGTAACTGAAGGAAGAATTATTGCTTTAAGACCTGAAACTGTTAAAAAACCAGTTGTCCAAAATCCTAAATCAACTACTTCTCCTCTACCAAATGATGGAAGTATTCCTAAAATCACAGCAAATAAGTAAATAAATAATATCCCTATTACAAATGTGGGTAGTGAAACTCCAAGCAAAGAAACTGCCAAAACGAAGTCACTCAAAAAACCCTTTCTATTTATACCTGTGTAAACTCCTAAAAGAGTTCCTGTCACCAATGCTATCAAAGCAGAAATTACAACAAGTTCAATGGTAGCTGGCAGTCTCTCAACAATGAGTTCAGATACGGGTCTTCTTAATTGATAAGAAATTCCAAACTCTCCTTTGGACGCATTAATTACAAATCTTGAAAATTGAACATGAATTGGATCCATTAAGCCTAATGTTTCTCTTAATTCAGCTCTCTCTTCATCTGAGGTTTCTTCTCCAACCATGTTATTTATTGGATCTCCAACAAAATTAAATAAGGAGAAAGAAACAAAGGCAACAACTAGCATCACCAAAGCTGATTGAAATAATCTTTTAAAAAAATAATTTATCAATTTGAGAGGATTTTAAATTTATAAGCCCCTTATAAATTTAAGGGGCTTATAATAATTTTTATTTAATTTACGCTAGCAGCTCTAAATAACGGTTCATTATTAGGTCTGATAGGAACATTCACGTTGCTTTTAGACGCCCAAGAAATTACTTGGTGGTGTAAAGGAAGATATGCAATATCATCTTTTACAATTTTCCAAGCATTTGCAATTGCGGCATTTCTTTTATCTAAATCAACCTCACCTTCCATAACTCTAATTGCAGCATCTACATCAGCGTTACTGAAGTTAACTTTGTTCCAACTTGCACCTGTTTCATATAAATAATGAAATACATAATGACTGTCTAAAGTTGGTACACCCCATCCAAGCATATAAAAATCACCTTGATCATCTTTTAGCTCTTTGAAGTGTTTACTTTTAGTTTGAGCAAACAAGTTAACGTTAACTCCAATTTTACCCAACATACCAACAACAGCTGTACAGATTGCTTCATCATTTACATATCTATCATTTGGACATCTTAGCTCAACATCAAATCCATTAGGATATCCTGCACTAGCTAAAAGTTTTTTTGCAGCATCAACATCATAAGGTAATCTTTTATCAAGTTCTGCTGTGTAACCATTTACACCTGGAAATGTAATTATTCCAGCTGGCTCACTTAGACCTCTCATTACTTTTTTCTTGATAGCCTCAATGTCAATTGCTTGATAAAGTGCTTGTCTAACTTCTTTTTTCTTGAAAGGATTATCCCCAGTATTTCCGGTTCTTAATTTATCTGCAGCTTGATCCATTCCTAAAAAGATTGTTCTCATCTGTGGTGTACTCACAACTTGATGTCCCGAAGAAGAACCAATTCTTTTTAAATCCTGAACAGGTGCATCAGTCACTAAATCAATCTCACCAGACAGTAAGGCAGCTACTCTTGTTGCAGCATTTTTAATTGGAAGTAATTCAATTTGCTTTATGCCATCATCTTCCATTTTACCCCACCAATGTTTATTTCTTTTAAACACTGTTTTTGTATTTGGTTCTCTCAAAGTAATTCTAAAAGGACCAGTTCCTAAAGCATTAGTTGCTGAAAATGTTTCTTGTCCTGCATCCCAATTTTGTGGAGACATTGCAAAGTTTTTCTCAGACCAAGCTCTAGACATTATAAATATGTTTGATAATTGATTTAAAAGTATAGGGTTTGGTTTGCTTGTTGTAATTTTAACAGCATATTCTCCAACTGCTTTCACATCAGAAATTGTGCTAATATATTCTTTAAAATCAGATGTTCTTTGTTTAGCTCTTAATATACTAAATACAACATCAGCTGATGTCATTTTTGAACCATCAGAAAATTTCACATCTTCTCTTAAGTTGAAGATCCAAGTATTAGGATCAGTTGCTTTCCATTTTCTTGCTAACGCTGGTTCAATTTTCATATCTACCGCTCTTTGCACAAGAGCTTCATAAACTTGTCTAGATACCTGAGTAGTAGGACCCTCGTTTTGTGCGTGTGGATCTAGTGTAAGACTGTCTCCTTGCATTGACCACTTGATAGTTTTTGCCCATGCTGAAGAAAATCCAAATACTAGAACTAGTGATAGTAATATCCTTACTAAATTTTTAGTCTTCATAATTAACCTCTTTCTTAAATTTATAAAAAAATTATAAGTGAAAAAAAAAGATTATTACAGATATAAATTTACGCTAAAAACTAACTTTTATCGCTATCTACTAATTTCTTCTTACTTATCCAAGGCATCATGGCTCTTAACTCTGCTCCTACTTTTTCTACAGAATGTTCAGCCAATTTTGCTCTAGTTGCTAAGAAGTTTTTTTGACCATTTTTGCATTCATCCATCCATTCTTTGGTAAATTTACCTGATTGGATATCAGCCAAAACTTCTTTCATTCTCTTCTTGGTCTCTTCCTTATTGATAATTCTTGGACCAGATTGATATTCTCCATATTCAGCTGTATTTGAAATAGAATAATTCATATTTGCAATTCCACCTTCATAAATCAAATCAACAATTAATTTAACTTCATGTACGGTTTCAAAATATGCCATTTCTGGTTCATACCCAGCTTCAACTAAAGTTTCATATCCATTTTTAATTAGTTCAACTAAACCACCACATAAAACAGTTTGTTCACCAAATAAATCTGTTTCAACTTCATCCTTGAAAGTAGTTTCAATTATTCCTGATCTTCCTCCGCCTACTGCTGAAGCATAGGAAAGGGCTAAATCTCTAGCTTTACCAGATCCATCTTGATGAACTGCAAACAAACATGGAACTCCACCACCTTTTTCATACTCACTTCTTACCAGGTGGCCAGGTCCTTTTGGAGCAACCATAAATACATCTAAATCTTTTCTTGCTTTAATTAAATCATAATGAACATTTAAACCATGAGCAAAAGCAATACTTGTGCCTTCTCTAACTCTTTGTTCTATATGATTTTTATATATTTCAGCTTGTAGCTCGTCTGGAGTTAATATCATTACAACATCTGCCCATGCAGCTGCATCAGATAAGTTCATTACTTTTAACCCTTTAGACTCTGCTTTAGCAACACTTGATGAACCTTCTCTTAGTGCAACAACAATTTCTTTAACTCCACTATCCTTTAGATTAAGTGCGTGAGCATGTCCTTGACTTCCATAACCAAAAATTGCAATTTTTTTATTTTTAATTAGATCTACATCTGCATCTTTTTCATAAAACATTTTCATAGTTTATCTCCTGTTAATTAGTTAAATATTTTTGCACCTCTTGTCATTGCAACGGCCCCTGTTCTTGAGGTGCTTATAAGTCCTAAGGGTTTTAATTTTTTACTCATTTTATCAATCTCTCTTCTAAGTGCTGTTATTTGAATAACAGCAGATGATTTTGTTTCATCCAATACTACTGGGTTAAATTTTTTACAAGCATTTAAACATTTTTCAATTTTATTTTTTGTTCCAACTATTTTAAATAGTGCCATCTCTTTAAAAATTACGTCTTTATCGTCTCTTTTAAATTCAGCAACTTTGTGTACAGGTACTAATTTGGTTAATTGCAGTCTAATCTGGTCAATTACCTGTGGTGTTCCAGTTGTTACAATTGTTATTCTTGATATGTTTTTAATAGCATCAACTTCAGCTACTGCCAAAGACTCAATATTATAACCTCTTCCAGAAAATAGACCGACTACTCTTGCAAGAACACCAGCTTCATTATCTACCCAAACAACAAAAATATAAGTATCTGATTTTTGTTTTATAGATGGAGAGCTATAAGCTGACTTTGATTTTGGCATTTTGATTAAACTAAGGCTTTGCCTTTTCCTTTAATTTTATTCTCTTCTTGATCGTTTGGTCCAAGTATCATTTGATTATGAGGTTTACCAGAAGGTATCATTGGAAAACAGTTTTCATTTGGATCCACATGACAATCAAAAATAACAGGGCCATTATGGTCGATCATTTCCTGAATTTTTTCATCAAGCTCTGATGGATCATTAGCCTTAATTCCTTTACAACCATAAGCATCAGCCATTTTCATAAAATCTGGAAGTGCTTCTGAATAACTCTCAGAATAATTCTTTTCATGAAGCAGCTCTTGCCACTGTCTTACCATTCCCATGTACTGATTGTTCAAAATAAATATCTTTATTGGTAAGTTGTATTGAACAGCCGTAGACATTTCTTGCATTGTCATTAAAACTGATGCTTCTCCTGCAATATCAATAACTAATTTTTTTGGGTGAGCTACTTGAACTCCAACAGCAGCAGGTAATCCATATCCCATAGTTCCCAATCCCCCTGAAGTCATCCATCTATTTGGTTTATTAAATTTATAATGTTGAGCAGCCCACATTTGGTGCTGACCCACTTCTGTTGTCACATAAGTGTCTTTATTTTTGGTTAACTCATAAAGTCTTTGAACAGCATGCTGAGGTTTTATGCTATCGTCACTGTTTATAAAATTTAAAGAATTTTTATTTCTCCATTTTTGGATTTGTTCCCACCATTTTGCAATATTAGGTTTATTTGATTTACCATTGCCATTTTTCTTTTTAACAATTGTTTTATTTACTTTATCAATTACTTTTGTAACATCACCTACGATTGAAAGATCTACTTTAATAATCTTATTTATTGAAGATGGATCAATATCAATATGAACTTTTTTTGAATAAGGAGAGAACTTATCAATTTTTCCAGTAATACGATCATCAAATCTTGCACCAATATTAATTAATAAATCACAGTCATGCATTGCATTGTTTGCTTCATATGTTCCATGCATTCCTAGCATTCCTAAAAACTGATTATCATCTCCAGGATAAGCACCTAAACCTTGTAAAGTTGAAGTAATTGGAAATCCAGTTAGTTCAACAAATTTTCTAAGAGCTTCACTTGCTTTTGGTCCTGAATTAATTACACCCCCACCACTATAAATTATTGGCTTCTTTGCTTTATTAATTAAATTAATTAATTGGTCAATTTCATCAGCTGAAAATTTGTTGTGAGATTTTCCATTTAAACTTTTTTCTTTTTTTGGTTTTTTATATTTTGCTTTTGCAAACTGAATATCTTTTGGAATATCAATTAATACTGGACCAGGTCTTCCAGTTGTTGCAACTTTAAAAGCTTCATGCATAACATCTGAAAGATCATTAATATCTTTTACTAACCAGTTGTGCTTTGTGCATGGTCTTGTAATTCCTGTTGTGTCACATTCTTGAAATGCATCTGTACCAATAAGATGTGTTGGAACTTGACCCGAAATACAAACCATTGGAACTGAATCCATATAAGCATCAGTTAAAGCAGTGACTACATTAGTTGCACCTGGACCTGATGTAACCAAAACAATACCGGGTTTTCCAGAAGATCTTGCATAACCTTCAGCTGCATGACCTGCACCCTGCTCATGTCTTACAAGAATATGTTTAATGGATGGATGATTTTTTAATTCATCATATATTGGTAGTACAGCACCACCAGGATAACCAAAAATATGGTTTACCTTTTGGTCTTCAAGACACTTAAATACTATTTCTGCTCCAGTTAATAATTTTGGCATTTCGCAATCTAGCTGAAGTTGTGCTAATTGGTCAAGGTTAAGTATGGAAAATTTAAATTTTTTTTAAAAATTTATTTATCTCAGATGGGTTTAATTTTATCCAATCGCTCATGTGTCCACGAGCCCATGTGCTTTGTCTTTTGGCATATTGTCTAGTTTTTATTGAGATTTTTTCTTTGATTTGATCAATTTTTTTTTCTTTAGCTAAATATTCCTGAATTTCATTTATTCCAATTGCCTTGCTTGCAGTCATCTGCTTATTAATTTTTAGTTTTAAAAATCTTTTAACCTCATTCACAGCACCCATTTTAATCATTTTTCTGGTTCTTTGATGAATTCTTTCAACCAACTCATCACGTGGATAATCAATGTAAATTTTGAGAAAATCCTCGTCTAAATAATTTGATTTAGTATTTTTAAACCAATCATGAAGAGATTTTTTTGTAAACTTTTTAACTTCAAAAGCCCTAATTGATCTTTGGGTATCAGTTGGATTAATTTTATATTTCGATAGAGGATCCAGTTTTAATAATCGCTTATAGAATTTATTTTGGCCAATTTTTTTGTTTAGATTTCGAATTTGATTTCTAAACCTTAGTGGAATGTTTGGAATCTGAACTAAACCATCAGTTAGTGCTTTGAAATAAAGTCCAGTTCCTCCAACAAGAATTGGAATTTTTTTTCTTTTTTTAACTTCAATAATTTTTTTATTTGCAATTTTAAGCCAATCACCAGTTGAAAAACTTTTCTTTGCATCTTGGGAACCATATAGATGATGTTTAATTGATTGATAGTTTTTTGGGCTAGGTCTTGCAGACAAAATTTTAAGTTGCTTATAAACTTGCATGCTGTCTGCATTAATAATTTCTCCTTTAATTTTTTTTGCAAGCCTGATTGCAAAACTTGATTTTCCAGATGCGGTGGGTCCTGAAATTAAAATTATCTTGGATTTAAAATCCATTATTAATCTAATTTAACACCAATATATCTTCTTTGATTTTGATTGTTATAAATTGCAATTAAAATAGTTTTTTGATTTGAGTTTATTGTTTTTTGAACAATATCTCTTAAATCATCTGCTGATTTAATTTTTTTCTTTTGAACTTCAATAATAATACTATTGATCTCAATTGAATTTACTAAAGGACTATTATTAGCCATATTAGTAATTACTAAACCAGTTGTTTGGTTTGGTAATTTTCGATTCTTTATATCTTCTTTGTTTAAAGGTCTCACTGATATTCTTAAACTCTCAATAATTTCATCTAAATTATTTTCATCTTTTTTTGGATTTTCACTTACTTTGAAATCATCTGAGGTTTCTAATCTTCCTAACAAAACTTTTTTAGTTATTTCTTTTTTATTTCTCCAAATTTTTACATCTACATTTTTTCCAACTTCTGTTCTTGCAACAATTGTTGGCAACTCTTTCATTTGCTTAATCTCAACTCCATTAAACTCTAAAATTATATCTCCAGCCTGAATGCCAGCTTTTTCGGAAGGACTGTTTTCGGCAACACTTGCAACTAAAGCACCTCTTGGTTTATCAAGTTCTTCAACCTCAGCAATTTCTTTAGTTACATCTTGAATTCTCACACCTAACCAACCTCTTTTTGTTTCACCAAATTCAATTAGTTGTTTAATTACTTGTTGAGCACTATTTGATGGAATTGAAAATCCTATACCAATAGAACCATTTCTTCCTAAGATAGCTGTATTAATTCCAATCACATTTCCTTCCATATCAAATAAAGGTCCACCTGAATTACCAGAATTAATTGATGCATCTGTTTGAATAAAATCCTCATATCTTGATAACCCAATTGATCTGTTTCTTGCTGAAATAATTCCAGCAGTTACTGTTCCACCAAGGCCAAATGGATTTCCAATAGCTAACACCCAATCACCAATTCTTGCTTTATCAGAGTCTCCAAAGCCAACTGGTTTGAATTTTTCCTCTGTTTCTAATTGTAATACTGCAATATCCATTAAAGGATCAGCACCAAGAACTTTTGCTTTATATTCTTGGTCGCCATTGACTCGGACAATAATGTCATCAGCATCCTTAATTACATGATTATTTGTTACCACTATTCCTTTTTCATCAATAATAAATCCAGATCCTAAAGCTGCAGATTTTCTTTCTTGAGGAGTTCCAAATTCTTTAAACATATCCCCAAATGGAGAACCTGGAGGAAATTGAAATGGAAAAGGATTGCTATTAGTAACTACAGTTGTTGAAGTAGAAATATTTACTACAGATGGCATCAGTTTTTCTGCAAGATCTGCAAAAGATGCTGGAACGGATTTAGAGTTTGACTGTAAAGTAAAACTTAAGGAAAAAATAATTGTTAAAAATATTAATCTTATTTTTTTCATATTAACTTTTTACAAAATAAATAATTACAAAACCAATAATTGCAAAGATTAGTCCACCTGATCTTAATTGACTATCTTTTACAAGATCTAGCTTCTTTAACATACTTTTCATTTTTGATGGAAATAAGGCATATAAAATTCCCTCTACAAATAAAAAAAGACCAAAGGCTATGACTAGCTCATTCATCTAAATTCTATTGTTTGATTTCAGGTTTTATATTTCCAAAAAATTTAAAGAATTCACTATCAGGAGACAAGATTAAAGATGTTTCTCCCCCAATTAAAGCTTTTTCATATGCTTGCATCGCCCTATAAAAAGCAAAAAACTCAGGGTCCTGACCAAAGGCATCTGCAAAAATTTTATTTCTTGTACCATCACCTTCCCCCTTCATTATCTCTGACTGTTTTTGAGCATCTGCTAAAATTACTGTTACTTCTTTATCTGCAGTTGATGTAATCGTCACTGCCATTTCTGCACCCTGTGCTCTAAATTCTTTTGCTTCTCTTTCCCTCTCAGTTTGCATTCTTCTATAAATTGCATCACTGTTTGCTTGTGGAAGATCTGCTCTTTTAATTCTAACGTCAACAATACTTATACCAAAATTCTGTGCTTCATTATTTACACCTTCTTTGATCAATTCCATTTGCTTAGATCTATCTTTAGACAATAGAGTTTGCAACTCTTCCTGACCTAGAACATTTCTAATTCTTGAGTTTATAATCGTTGACAACCTTGATCTTGCAACTCTTTCGTCTCCAACAGAAATATAAAATTTCAAAGGATCAACTATTTGAAATCTTGCAAACGCATCTACAATTAATCTTTTTTGATCAGATGCTATTACCTCTTCTGGTGGGGTATCTAAATTTAAAATTCTTTTGTCTAGGTAAACAACGTTTTGAATAAATGGAATTTTAAAGTTTAAGCCTGGTTTCATTATAATTCTTTTTGGATCACCAAATTGAAGAATTATTGCTTGGTTTACTTCTTTAACTATAATTATTGATAGAAACGCTACAACACCAATTAAAACTAATATTCCAGCAACTATTTTTCCAGCTTTCATTTTAATTTGTCGCTTTCTTTTTTAATTCAGGTAGGGGCAAGTATGGTACCACACCTGAACCTGCATTTTTTTCTATAATAACTTTGTCAATATCTGCTAGTACTTTTTCCATAGTTTCTAAATACATTCTTTCCTGAGTAACTGCTTTTGCATTTTTATATTCATTATAAATTGATATAAATCTACTTGCTTCACCTTCTGCTTTAGCGACAACCTCTTTTTTATAAGCTTCTGCAGCTTGTAAAATTTTTTGCGCTTCCCCTCTTGCTCTTGGAATTACATCATTTGCATAAGCTTCTGCCTCGTTTTTAGATCTTTCCATGTCTGCTCTTGCAGCTTGAACATCTCTAAATGCATCAATTACTTGATCAGGTGGGTCAGCTTTTTGTGTTTGAACTTGAGTTATCTGAACTCCACTTTCATAATCATCTAAAATAGTTTGAATAATTTCTTGTGTTTCAATCTCAATACTAGATCTACCTTCTGTTAGTATTGGTTGGATATCACTTTTAGCAATCACTTCTCTCATTGCTGTTTCTGCAGCAGCTTTAACTGTTCCTACAGGATCTTGAATTTTAAATAAAAAGTTTCCAGCATCTTTAATTACCCAAAATACAGAAAAATCTATGTTTACGATATTTTCATCTCCAGTAAGCATTAAACTTTCTTGAGGAACATCTGCAACTCCTCCACCTGTAGAAAAACCGCTGTCTCGCTCAGATCTAAATCCAATATCAATTCTATTTACTTTAGTTACTTTTGGAGTTTGAACAGTTTCAACAGGAAAAGGAATATGGTAATTCAATCCAGGTTGAGTAGTTTTTACAAATTTTCCAAATCTTAACACTACACCTTGTTCATCAGGCAATACTCTATAAAGTCCACTAGCAAGCCATACAAAAAGTAGAATTAACAAAATTAAACCGACAGATTTTCCACCTGAAGATTTTCCTCCTGGTAAAAACTTTTTTATTTTATCTTGAAATTCTCTTATGATTTCATCTACGTTTGGTGGTGTTGGACCTCTACCTGAGCCGTTACCACTTCCACTACCACCTCCAGGAGGTGCTCCCCATGGGCTTCCGCCTCTCCCTCTGAAATCATCTGACATATGTCAAAGTATATAGTGTCTTTATTGCAAAAAACAAGTAAGGATAGGAATATGCCTGATAAAAAAACTGAACTAAGTGACGCAATGAAAAAGAAGGTGGAGCCTAGAGTTTTTACTAAAAATCCAATTTTAGGAACTAAGTTTACGATTGCAATCTCAAGTGCAAAAGGTGGTGTAGGCAAATCTACATTTGCAACGAATCTTGCCCTAGCTTTAAAAAAAGTTGGATGTAAAGTTGGATTGTTAGATGCTGATATTTACGGCCCTTCCATTCCAAAAATGTTCAACATCAATGAGAAACCAAAAAGTGATGGTCAAAAATTAGATCCTATAACAAAATATGACATTCAATGTATGTCGATAGGATTTTTAGCAGATCAGCAAACTCCAATGATTTGGCGAGGTCCAATGGTAACAAGTGCAATTAAAACCTTTACTCAAAAAGTTAATTGGAAAGATTTAGATTTTATAATTGTTGATATGCCACCAGGTACTGGAGATACTCAATTAACTTTTTCACAAGAAATCAAAATGGATGGTGCAATTATAGTTTCAACTCCACAAGAAGTTGCTCTTCTGGATGTGAAAAGAGGAATTAAAATGTTTGATAAACTTGGGGTAAAAATTTTAGGTTTAGTTGATAACATGAGTTTTTTTGTTGGAGATGATGGCAAGAAGTACAAAATATTTGGAGAAGGTGGAGTTAAAAAAACTGCTGAGGAATTTCAAAAAGAATTTTTAGGAGAAATACCGATTAATCCTGAAGTTGGTAATTCTGGTGATCAAGGAAAACCTATAGTCGAGTCAAATCCTGATCATGAAATTTCAAAAATATATTTTGATTTTGCTGAAAAGATTAAATTAACTTATCTTTAAGATCAAAAGCAATCATTAGTTCATTCCATTCTCTTTTTGAAAGACCTGAGCTTTCAACATCTACGTTTTCACCTTTGATAAGTTTTTGAATAATAACCTTTCCTTTAGCGGAAACTTCAGTTCCTCCTACCCTGTAATCCATAAATGCATCATAAGTAATTGGTACCCATTTTTTAACTGTGTCTAACATTATATCTGCATATACTCTTATTTCATACTGGGCATGACTGTCAGCCCTTAATCTTAAAAAATTCATTAAATTTAGAAGATCAGTTTTCCAATACCATTGAGTGTAAGTATTTAAAGTCAAATTCATTCTTGCCAGCTCTCTTGCCAATCCTTTTTTATTCTCATCAATTGTTGAACCATCATATCTTTCATTTAGCATCGTCTCATAATTATCATAGGTTCTCTCCGCATCACTTTTTAAAAGTTCTAAAACTTCTTCTGCCTGTTTTCCTTCAAGAACATCGCCTCTACCTTGTCGATTACTTGTAGACTGTGCTGCTAAATTTTCTGCAGATGGTAAATAAAATTCTTTATCAAGAATTGAGTATCTTGCAGAATATTCATTTACATTTGCAGTTCTATGTCTAATCCATTGTCTTGCTATAAATATTGGAAGTTTTATATGATATTTAATTTCACACATTTCAAATGGTGTACTATGCCAATGCCTCATTAAATATTTTATCAAACCTTTATCTGTAGAAACTTGTTTTGTACCTTTTCCGTATGAAACTCTCGCAGACTGAACTATAGAGGTATCATCGCCCATATAATCGACAACTCTAACAAAACCGTGATCTAATGCTGGCAAAGCTTCGTATAATATTTTTTCAAGCTCTGGAGCAGTAACTCTTTTAGTTTGATTGCTTTGGGATTGCTGGTTTTTTATTTCTTCTGATTGTTCTTTTGTTAATTTCATGATTGTTATTGAATCTGTTGTAATTACTTTTATATTATTAATGTTGGATTTCCAACTACGACGATAAACGAATTTCGTAATAACCATTGCGGACGTGGGGGCAGTACCCACCACCTCCACCATTACAACTTACGGGGGTGAACTAGAATCGACGGGTGACTAAAGGCTATTCTTTCGTTCGGGATTGTTCCACCGTAACGGGCTAATTTATAATTGCTAACGAAAGTTACGCACTTGCTGCATAATTAACTTAGTTAATTAAGCACGGGGTCCGGGGCACCTGGCAACAGAACGCCCCTACTTTAAATTGATGATAAATTAATTTTTTTTGAGTATTTTTTTTTAGGTGAATTTTTTATTACTGCTTGTCCACAACGCATAACACCTCTCTTTTTATCAAAGATCATTTTTGGCTCGCCATATAAAGTCCAACCATTTGACAAAGCTTCAGTCACACGGTGACAAAATTTTGATGTGTCATCATCTGTAATAAATCTATATCCTTTCATAAAATTCTCTCTATTTATCTTTTAATTCGGCTTGTGCAGCAGCCAATCTTGCTACTGGAACTCTGTATGGAGAACAAGAAACGTAATTTAATCCTGCTTTTGAGCAAAATAAAATACTATTAGGATCACCGCCGTGTTCTCCACAAATTCCAAGTTTTATATTTTTATTTTGACTTTTTCCCTTTTCAACAGCTATTTTTATTAAATCTCCAACTCCATCATCTATCGAAATAAACGGATCAATTGAAAAAATTTTATTATCTATATAATCATTTAAAAATTTTCCACTATCGTCTCTGCTTATTCCAAATGTAGTTTGAGTTAAATCATTAGTTCCAAAGCTAAAAAATTCAGCATGTTTTGCAATATCTTTGGCTTTTATAGCCGCTCTTGGAAGCTCAATCATCGTGCCAACTATAAATTCAATTTTTAATTTATGTTCTTTTTGAACTTCTCTTGCTACTCTAATTACCAAATCTTTCATTATTTTTATTTCTGCCTCAGTTGAAACTAACGGAATCATAATTTCTGGAAAAGCAGATTTAATTTTTTTTCTTTTAAGTTCAGCTAAAGCTTCAAATATTGCTTTACATTGCATCTCATATATTTCAGGGAAAGATATTCCAAGTCTACACCCCCTATGACCCAGCATGGGATTTTGTTCATGCAGTTCATCAATTCTAGATTCTACTTCTTTTACTGGAAGATTAACAATATTTGCTACTTCATTAATCTCTTTATCTGTTCGAGGCAAAAACTCATGAAGTGGTGGATCTAACAATCTTACTGTAACTGGTAATCCACTCATAATTTTAAATATTTCAATAAAATCCTTTTTTTGATGAGGTAAAAGTTTTTTTAATGCAATTGATCTATCTTCTTTAGTTTTTGATAAAATCATTTCTCTTACTGATAAAATTCTTTCTTCATCAAAAAACATGTGTTCTGTTCTGCAAAGACCAATTCCTTCAGCTCCAAAATCTTTTGCTGTTTTGGTATCCTTGGGTGTTTCAGAATTTGTTCTAATATTTAATTTTCTAAAACTATCTGCCCAAGTCATTATTTTAGAAAAATCTCCAGATATCTCTGGTTTAACTGTTGCAACACTTCCTAATATAATTCTACCGGTTGATCCATCTATAGTAATGACATCCCCTTCTTTAATTTCCATTGAAGATGTTTTAAATGTCTTCGTCTCATAATTTATATCAATTTCACTTGAGCCAGATACGCATGGTCTTCCCATTCCCCTTGCAACTACTGCAGCATGACTAGTCATTCCTCCTCTAGCCGTCAAAATTCCTTTTGCAGCATGCATTCCTTGTATATCTTCAGGTGACGTTTCTACTCTTACTAGGATAGTGTCTTGCATCATCGAAGTTAATCTTTCAGCTTCCTCTGAAGTAAATACAACCTTTCCACTTGCTGCTCCTGGTGAAGCAGGTAAACCATTTGCTATTACATTGATTGTACTCTTTTCATCAAGTGTAGGATGTAAAAGTGTATCTAAAGAATTTGGATCAATTCTTAATACTGCTTCTTTTTTTGATATTAATTTTTCCTTAACCATATCAACTGCAATCTTTACCGCAGATTTTGCAGTTCTTTTTCCTGATCTGGTTTGAAGCATCCACAGTTTATTATTCTCAACCGTAAATTCTACATCTTGCATATCTTTGTAATGTTTTTCCAATTTTTTTAAAATTTTTTTTAATTCTTTGAAAACTTTAGGCAAAGACTCCTCCATTGAAGGTTCTTCAACTTTAGCATTTTTTCTTGCCTTCTTAGTTATATATTGAGGTGTTCTTGTGCCAGCAACAACGTCCTCACCTTGTGCATTAATTAAGTACTCACCATATATTTCATTGGATCCATCTGATGGATTTCTTGTAAATACAACTCCGGTAGCACAATCATCACCCATATTACCAAAAACCATTGATTGAACGTTGACTGCTGTTCCCCATTCTGCTGGTATTTGGTTTAATTTTCTATAGACTTTTGCTCTATTACTTTCCCATGATAAAAATACAGCGCTAATTGCTCCAAATAGTTGTTGAAATACATCTTGGGGAAATTCTTTTTTTGTTTTTTCTTTTACTGTTCTTTTAAAATCCTCAATTAAACCATCCCAATCATTTTCATCTAAGTCTGTGTCTAACAAAACACCTTTTGTTAATTTATAATTTTCAATTAACTCTTCAAAATGATAGCTCTCTACACCCATCACAACGTTTCCATACATTTGAATAAATCGTCTGTAACTGTCTTTGGCAAATCGCCCATTGGAAGTCTTCAAAGCTAACGCGTTTACTGTTTTGTCATTTAAACCTAAATTAAGAATTGTATCCATCATTCCTGGCATAGATACTCTAGCACCTGATCTAACAGATAATAACAAAGGATTTTTTAAGTCTCCAAATTTTTTAGAAACATCTTTTTCTATAATTTTTAATTCTTTTTTAATTTGAGAAATTAAATCGTTATTCAATTTTTTCTTATCTTTATAAAAAATCTCACAAACTTTAGTAGATATTGTAAAACCAGGAGGAACTGGCAAACCCATTCTACCCATTTCAGAAAGGTTAGCACCTTTTCCACCTAAAAAATTTTTGGGATTTTTAATACTTTTAGATTGTTTCGAATTGAAGTTTAATATTAGTTTCGTCATTAGCTGGACTCGATTAAAGAAAAGTTAACATAATTGTCGAATGTTTTACACATCATTTGAATTAGTTCTAGCCTATTTTTCCTAATTACTAGATCATCCTCATTCACAATTACATTATCAAAAAAATCAAATACCTCTCTTTTAATACTTGCTAAATTGTCCAATGTTTGAACAAAATTTTCATCATTATTAATACTTGAAAAATATTTCCTCAATTCATTAATTTTTTTAAATAAATTTTTTTCAAGCTCAGTTTTAAAAATACCAGGGTCGGTTGTATTAGATAATTCGATTTTATCTTTTTTAAGTTCACTTTCTAGAATATTTGATGCTCTTTTATAGCTTGAAATAATATCTATTCCGTTTTGTTTATTGATTATTTTATTTAAATTTTTTGCTTTATTAAAAATAATTACAGATTGATCTAAGTTAGAAGAATTTATTGAAGCTTGTATTATATCGTTTCGGATATTTTCCTCCTTCATATAATATTTCAATCTCTCTAATAGAAAATCTAGTAATTCTTTTTGTAAGGATTTATTCTCAAATTCAAATCCTTGATCCCGGTACAAACTTGAAGAATAATTTATTAAATCTCTAATTTTAAAATCTTTTTTATTTTCAATGATAATTCTAACAATCCCTAATGCCAATCTTCTTAAGGCAAAAGGATCCTTGGAACTTGTTGGTTTTTGGTTTACACCAAAAAATCCAACTAAAGTATCAATCTTATCAGCTAAGGATAAAGCAATGCTATAAGGTTTTTTTGGAATTTTTGTTCCAGATCCAACAGGTAAATATTGCTCACTAACAGCAAGTGATATTTCTTTATCAAAACCTTGCACATTTGCAAAATAACCTCCCATAATCCCTTGAAGTTCTGGAAATTCACCAACCAATTCAGATAACAAGTCTACTTTGCTTATCGATGCTGATAATTCTACTTTTTCTTTGCTAATTAACAACTCATCAGAAATAATAGCACCAAGCTTTCTCATTCTTTGAGCTTTATCAAAATAATTTCCAAGACCTTTGAAATAATTCATTAATTTTAAATCAGAAATTTTTTTGACCATGTTTTGAGCTTTATCTTTCTGCCAGAAAAATTCTGCATCACTTAATCTTGCTTCAACCACTCTTTCATTTCCTAATTTAATTAATCCTTTTTTATCTTTATTGTTTGCAACTACCAAAAATTGATTTGTAATGTTTCCTTTTTTATCAAAAGTAGGAAAATACTTTTGGTGATGTTGCATGGTTAATATTAAAATTTCTTTAGGTATATTTAAAAATTTTTTATCAAATTCACAAATAATTACATTTGGTTGGTCAGTTAAATCGACTACTTCCTGAAGAAGCTTGTGGTTGTTGTCAATATTTATATTTCTTTTTTTTAAAATAATATTGAATTTTTTTTCTATTAAATCTTTTCTCTCAGTGTGATCAATAAGTATATCCATTTTTTTAAAAAAATTTTTATAAGATTTAAAGTCTGAAAATAGTTTTTTCTTTTCTTCAAATTCTTTATCAACAAATGTTGAGTTAGATGAAATGAAATGATGAAATTTAAAATTTAGTTTTTTTTTATCAAAGATGGACAAGATAGATTTTAATGGCCTGCCCCAAAATAGTTCATAATTTGACCATTTCATTGACTTTTTCCATTGAATTTTACTCAGTATTTGAGGTATTGCTTCCTCTAGTAATGTATGAGTATCTAATTTTTTTGATCTAGTTTTATAAAAATAGAACTCACCTTTATCTGTTTTTTTTATAAACAACTCTTTTTTTGAAACACCATTTGATCTTGCAAATCCCTCCAACGCAGCATCTGGAGACTTTGTATTCGGACCTTTTATTTCCTCAGATTTTAAAATTATCTTCTTTTCAACTCCCTCAAACAAAATTAATAGCCTATTAGGTGTTGAGTAAGATGAATTTTTTTTAAATTTAATAGATTTTTCTAAAAAAAATTCATTAAAACTTTTTAGTAAATTTTCTCTTAAATTTTTTTGTAAATTTGAAGGTATTTCCTCACTAAACAATTCTAAGAAAAATTCAGACATTATTTTTGACTATCTAACCAAATACTAGCAGCTGATTTTGTAATATCTCTTATTCTTGCAATATATCCTGCTCTTTGAGCAACGCTAATTGCTCCACGTGCATCTAATATATTAAATACATGACTTGCTTTTAAACATTGATCATAAGCTGGTAATGAAATTTTTTTTTCAACTAATGACTTTGCTTCCAACTCGTGCATATCAAACATTTTAAAAAGTGACTCTACATTCGCATGTTCAAAATTATATGCCGAAAATTCTCTCTCAGCTTGATGAAATACTTCTTTATATTTTACACCATCATCATTCCATAACAGATCGTAGACATTTTTTTGTTGCTGAATAAACATACATATTCTTTCTAATCCATATGTAATTTCTACAGAAACTGGTTTGCACTCAAATCCTGCCATCTGTTGAAAATAAGTAAATTGAGTAATTTCCATGCCATCACACCATACCTCCCATCCAAGACCAGCAGCACCCAATGTTGGACTTTCCCAGTCGTCTTCTACAAATCTAATATCATGATCTGAATGATCAATTCCTATAGATGATAAACTATTGAGGTAAAGTTTTTTAATATTTTCAGGTGAAGGTTTTATAAGAACTTGAAACTGATAATAATGTTGAAGTCTATTTGGATTATCTCCATACCTTCCATCTGTAGGTCTTCTTGATGGCTGCACATATGCTGTCTTCCAAGGTTTAGCCCCTAATGATCTTAATGTAGTTGCTGGATGAAATGTTCCTGCTCCTACTTCCATATCATAAGGTTGGAGAACTACACATCCTTTTTTACTCCAAAACCTTTGAAGATTTAAAATTGTATCCTGAAATGTAAAAATTTTCTCTTTTGATTTAGAAACCATATCTTTGCCAGATCGATCTTTCATCTAAAATATTTGCAAATTGGTCAATGTGATTTGAAGATGAAAGTTTTTGACTTAACCATCCTTTTGCTTTTTCAAATTTTTTAATTACGACATCTTCACCAAACTTTTCTTTTAGGATTTCATGAGCATCTCCTATACCATCTATTAATCCTAATTTCTTAGCTCTAGAACCTGACCAAAATTCACCAGAAAATAACTCTACTTCTTTTTTATTTAATTTTGCTCCACGACTTTTTTCAACTACATTTATGAAATCTTGATGTAAATCTAATTGAATATTTTTAAGTCTTTGAATATCTTCTTCCTTTTCTTCCATAAAAGGATCAAGTGTGCTCTTATTCTTTCCAGCTGTGTGAACTCTTCTCTCAACACCTATTTTCTTAATTAATTCAGTAAAACCAAATGATGAATATATAACCCCTATAGATCCAATAATTGAACTTGAATTTGCATAAATTTCATCTCCAGCACATGAGATAAGATATCCCCCGGATGCAGCAACATCTTCTGCAAAAAAAATAACTTTCTTATTACTTTTTTTAGCTTGCTGACGAATAAAACTATAAATTAAATGTGACTGTACAGGTGAACCTCCTGGAGAATTGATTGATATTGCTACTACAGCAGCTTTTTTTAGTGAAAAAGCTTTTTTAATAATTTCTTCCTGTCCTGCAAAATCAATACCTTGCTTAAATTTACCGACATTACCAATGACGCCATTTAATTTAATATGTGAAACTATTTTTTTCTTTTTTAAAAAGGAGAACATATTTATCTCTTACAGAATATTTTATTGATTATAAAGACTACTTATAATTGAAGAAATAGGTGCGTCAAATGATAAGTAATAAATATAGCTTATTTATATTAATTTAAAATTAATATGGGAACTGTAGTACAGCTTAAAAACCAGATAAACAATTCATATTTCCAATTAAAGGATTCTGTTGAAGAAAAACTAGCTTTGACTGAAGAAAGAATTAAATCCAAATTAATTAGTGATATTCAATTAGTTCAAAAAATGACTAATTATCATATAGAAACCGGTGGCAAAAGACTTAGGGCTTTATTGACATTAGGAAGTGCAAAGTTATGTGGTTACTCAAAAGGTTCGAGAGACGTAAATTTAGCGGCTTGTGTAGAACTTATTCACAGTGCAACTTTGATGCATGACGACGTTATCGATGAAGGTGAGATTAGAAGAGGTAAAGAAACTTTAAATAAAATTTGGAGTAATCATTCCTCGGTTTTAATTGGAGATTATCTGTTAAGTAGATGCTTTGAGATGATGGTGGAAGATGGAAACTTAGAGATACTAAAATTATTATCATCAACTTCATCTAAAATCGCCCAGGGAGAAGTATTACAACTACAACATAATAATGAAGTTGATATGCTTGAAGAAACATATCTAAAAATTATCTCTGCCAAAACTGCAGAACTATTTGCTGCTTCAACAAAAGTAGGTGCAATTTTAGCTGAAGTAGAAAATAAAGAAAAAGATGCGCTAGAATTTTATGGAAGGAATTTAGGTTTAACTTTTCAAATTGCAGATGACACATTAGATTATAATTCTGAATTAAAGTTATTTGGAAAAAAAATAGGAAAAGATTTTTTTGAAGGAAAGGTGACTTTACCAATAATCTTGCTTTACCAAAAATTAGAAAACAATGAAAAAAATAGACTGAAAGAAGTATTTAATAAAAAAGAGAGAACAAAAGAAGATTTTAATAATATTATATCTTTGATTAATAAATATAAAATTATAAATGAATGCTACCAAAAAGCTCAGCACTATATTAATTTAGCATCAAATTCTTTAAGTGTGTTCAAGGATAGTAAAGAAAAAGAAATTCTTAAAAAACTTACATCTTTCAGTTTAGCAAGAAATTTTTAAGGACTTAATAAAGATTTATTCCATAATCCATTCTGGCTTTTTGTATAGAGCAATCTTTCATGAATTCTATTTTCTCCATCTAGCCAAAACTCTATATTTTGTGGATTTAAATTCCATCCAGACCAGTGTTTTGGTCTAGGAACTTTTGTTTCATCAGAATATTTATTTTTATACTCATTAATTGAATTTATTAATTCATCTCTATTTTTTAATTCTTGGCTCTGATTTGATGCCCATGCACCAATTCTACTTTCATATGCTCTCGAAGAATAATATTCATCTGCAACATCATCAGAAACTAATGATACAGTCCCAGTAATTCTTACTTGTCTTAAAAGACTTTTCCAATGAAAACACATTGAAGCGTTAGGATTTTCCTTTAGTTCATTACCTTTCCGACTATTTAAATTAGTATAGAAAACAAATCCATCTTTATTAAAACCCTTAAGGAGCACCATTCTGACGGATGGAACATTATTTTTATTTGAAGTTGCTAGTGCAACTGCATTTGGATCGTTTGGTTCAGTCTGTTTAGCTTTTTCCATCCATATTTCAAATAACTTAATTGGGTCATCTAAATTCAAAAAACAGTTATTGATACCAAGTTGGTTTTTTTCATTCATAATTTAAACAAAATAATCTATATATTATAGATAATGTCATTTAACACATTTGGAAAGCTATTTCGTTTCACGACTTGGGGTGAATCTCATGGTCCTGCTATTGGCTGCATAGTTGACGGCTGTCCTCCAAACATAAACCTAGATGAAAAAGATATTCAATTAGAATTAGACAAAAGAAAACCTGGGCAATCAAAATTTACTACCCAAAGAAAAGAGGACGATAAAGTCCAAATACTTTCAGGTGTATTTGAAGGAAAAACTACTGGCACACCAATTTCTCTAATTATTTACAATAAAGACATGAGATCTAAAGATTATGGAAATATAAAAGATAAATTTAGACCAGGTCATGCAGACTTTACCTATTTCAAAAAATATGGAATTAGAGATTACAGAGGTGGAGGAAGATCTTCAGCTAGAGAGACAGCTTCAAGAGTTGCAGCTGGTGCTATAGCTAAAATAGTACTTCAAAAAAAATTAGGAAAAAAATTTAAAGTTATAGGTGCTGTCACTCAATTAGGAATCTTAGGATGTGACACGTCAAAATGGAATGATAAAATTATTTCAAAAAATCCATTCTTTTGTCCAGATAAGTCTATGATTAAATTATGGGAAAAATATTTACTTGGTGTAAGAAAGTCAGGGTCATCATGTGGAGCTGTAATAGAAGTTAGAGCGAGAGGTATTCCTGCAGGTCTTGGTGCGCCTATTTATGCAAAATTAGATTCTGATATTGCATCAGCTTTTATGAGCATTAATGCAGTTAAAGGGGTAAATGTTGGTGCTGGGATGAATTCTGCACAACTAAGTGGTGAGCAAAACTCTGATGAAATATCATCAAAAAATAATAAATTAAAATTTAACTCTAACAACGCAGGCGGTATTTTAGGTGGAATTTCTTCAGGGCAAGAAATAATAGCATCATTTGCAGTTAAACCGACATCTTCAATTTTAACTACAAGAAAAACGATTAATAAATTTGGAAAAAATACCACAATATCCGTTAAAGGAAGACATGACCCGTGCGTAGGAATAAGAGCTGTTCCAGTTGGAGAAGCTATGATGAATTGTGTATTATTAGACCACTATCTAATGAATTTGGCTCAGTGCGGATAACTAATTAGTTTTTAACTACTCTAATTGAATCCTTATTAAATAAAACTTCTAACACTTTTTTTATTATTTGGGGACTATTCAGTCCAGCAATATCATACATTTTTTTTGGGTTATCTTGCTCTATAAATTCATCTGGAAGAGTCATGGATCTAAATTTTAAACCTTTATCGAATATCCCTTTTTCAGCTAATAAATTTTTAACATGTGAACCAAATCCTCCTATAGAACCTTCTTCAATTGTAATCATTAATTCATGTTCTCTTGCAGATTTTAAAATTAAATCTTCATCTAAAGGTTTAGCAAATCTTGCATCTATGATTGTTGTTGAAATACCCTTTGCTTTCAATTCTTCTGCTGCTACTTTGCATTCTTCAAGTCTAGTTCCTAAACTCAATAAACAAACTTGGGTTCCTTGTTGAATAATTTTTCCTTTACCTATCTCTATTTTTTCCTCTATTGAAGGAAGTTCAACTCCAATACCTGTTCCCCTTGGATATCTTATTGCACAGGGTTTATCATTAATATCAACCGAGGTATTAATCATTTTTACTAACTCAGCTTCATCACTAGCTGCCATCACAATAAAATTTGGTAAAGTTGACAAATAAGTAATATCAAAAGACCCTGCATGCGTTGATCCGTCTGCACCAACTAGTCCAGCTCTATCAATTGCAAATCTTACAGGAAGACTCTGTATTGCTACATCATGAACAACTTGATCATAAGCTCTTTGAAGAAAGGTAGAATAGATTGCTGCATAGGGTTTATACCCTTCTGTTGCAAGACCTGCTGCAAAAGTAACAGCATGCTGTTCAGCAATACCAACGTCAAACATTCTTTTAGGAAATTCCTTTCCAAAAATATCCATACCTGTTCCACCTGGCATTGCTGCAGTTATTCCAACAATTTTACTGTCTTTTTTTGCATGTTTGACAAGTGTATTCGCAAAAACTTTTGTATAGGCTGGTAAATTAGAACCGCTCTTTTGTTGCTCTCCAGTTTCAACATTAAATTTTGATACTCCATGATAGTGATCGCTGGCTTTTTCAGCATATGAGTATCCTTTTCCTTTTTGAGTTTTAATATGTATCATAATTGGACCTTCATGCTTTGAGTCTCTAGCATTTCTTAAAATAGGGATAAGTGTGGAAAGATCATGTCCATCTATTGGTCCTGCATAATAAAAACCTAGTGAGCTAAACAGTGTTCCACCTGTAACAGCTGAACGAAAAAAATCTTCTGCCTTGCCAGCTTTAGCACTAAATCTTTTTGAAAAAGCTGAGGTGATTAATTTTAAAGTTTCTCTTAAGCTAAAATAAATTTTTCCAGTAAATAGCTTTGCTAAATATGTTCTCATTGCACCTACTGGTTTTGCAATAGACATATCATTATCATTTAATATAACGATCATTTTAGTTTTAGATGCACCAGCGTTATTCATAGCTTCGTATGCCATACCAGCACTAATTGCACCATCTCCAATAACAGCTATTACATTTGAAGATTTATTTTCTAATTTATTTGCTTCAGCCATACCAAGTGCAGATGATATAGATGTGGAACTATGGGCTGCACCAAATGGATCATATTCACTCTCAGATCTTTTGGTAAAACCTGATAAACCATTACCTTGTCTTAAAGTAGTAATTTTTTCTTTTCTTCCTGTTAAAATTTTATGTGGATATGCTTGGTGTCCTACATCCCAAATTAATCTATCATTAGGGGTGTCAAAAACATAGTGTAGAGCTACAGTCAACTCAACAACACCTAGACCTGCCCCTAGATGTCCCCCAGTTTTAGATACTGCTCTAATCATCTCTTTTCTAACTTCGTCAGCTACTTGTTGTAAATCATTTTCAGAAACTTTTCTTAAATCAGATGGAAAATAAATATTATCTAAAAACTTGTAATTATTTTTCATTTATTTCTATTCAATATAAATTCTAATGTATCATTTAATTTTTTTGATTTTGAACCATAAATTTTTAAATTTCTATTAATATCTGAAATAATCTTAACACAATATTTGGTTGAAGCATCATAGCCTAGCAAACTTATAAGCGTAGCTTTGCCTTTTTTTTGATCTTTTTTGGTTTTTTTCCCAGCAATTTTAGAATTACCTTTAAAGTCTATTAAATCATCTGCTATTTGAAAAAGAAGACCAATATCAGAACCAACACTCTCAAAAAATTTAATTTCCTTTACACTTTTCTCTTTAATGATTGCTGGGACCGCACAACAGAAACTAAAAAGTTTTCCTGTTTTTTTAATCTCCATATCTATAATTTGTTTTTTTGAAACTTTTTTTTTTTCAAAATCTAAATCTAAATATTGACCACCCGCTATACCCAAATGTCCTGAACATATAGAAAGTTTATCTACTAATTTAACTTTAATTTTATCGCTCAAATTTAACTTTGAGCTAGTTAAAATTTCAAAAGCCATTGTTAATAATGAATTTCCTGCAAGGACAGCTGTTGACTCGCCAAATTTAATATGAGCTGATGGTTTGCCTCTTCTCATATTATCATTATCCATACATGGTAAATCATCATGAATAAGAGAATAAGCATGAATGCATTCCACAGCCGCTCCTATAGTAATTAATGTTTTGTAGTTAATTGAAAATAACGATCCAATATCAATTAATATTTTAGATCTAATTTTTTTTCCTCCAGGAAACAGTCCATATTTCATTGCATAAATTAATTTAGAATTTCCTTGTTCCTTAATGTATCTTTTCAAGAATACATTTGTATCTTTTGCAATTTTACTAAGTTGATTTTTCACTTTCTCTTAATAATTTCCTTAATTTTTTTATTTGTATTTTCACTAATAGATTTAAAATTTTTCTGAAATTTTTTTTCAATTAATTTATTTAATTTTAATAGCTCTTGATAACTCTCTACAGAGTTGTTTAAATCATCCTTTTCCTCTAATGATTTTATTATTTGATTTGCTTCATCTGTCAATTCCTCGATCGTTCTATTATTATAATCGAGTGGTAAATTTTTATCTTTCATATATTAATCATTACTATTACATGAAAAATATTCAATCAAATATCAAAAAAGCAAAAAATTACTTGGATAAGAGTCATTGTATAGCTGTCCCAACAGAAACTGTTTATGGACTTGCTGGTAATGCATACTCGGACAATGCTGTTAAAAAGATTTTTAATCTAAAAAAGAGACCTGCTAACAATCCATTAATTGTTCACTATTATAATTTAAAAAAAATTTCAGAAGATTGTGAGATAAATGATAGTTTTGTTAAACTTTATAAAAAATTTTCTCCAGGGCCTATAACATATATACTTAAACTTAAAAAAAATTCCAAGATATCAAAGTTAGTTACTAATAATAAAAAAACAATTGCTATACGATTTCCAAAACATCCTTTATTTAGAAAATTACTTAAAAATTTAGATTATCCAGTTGCAGCACCAAGTGCTAATATTTCTTCCAGATTAAGTGCTGTAAAAGCAGAAGACGTCAAAGAAGAATTTGGCAGAAAAATAAAATTTATTTTAGATGGTGGTGTTTGCAAGATAGGTGTTGAGTCCACAATTATAAGCATAATAAACAAACCTAGAATACTTAGATATGGGGGATTAAGTGTTTCAAAAATCAAAAAAACTTTAAATCAAAAAATAATAATTAATATAAATTCAAAAAATAAAATTTCTCCCGGTCTTTTTCCTTTGCACTACTCACCAGGAATACCTTTAAGAATGAATGTGAAAAAAAATAAAAAAAAAGAAGCTTTCATACTCTTAAAAAAAAGAGAAAATGTATCTAAAGATGTTTATTATTTAAGCAAAACAAATAACTTAAATGAATCTGCTAAAAACCTGTATAGTGTTTTGAGGAAAATAAAAAATGATAAATATAAATCAATAGCTGTAGAAAAAATACCGAATAAAGGAATTGGTAAAACAATAAATGATAGACTCAAGAGAGCATCGAACTTCAAATGAAAAACTCAATAGAAGTCATAAGTCTTTCAAAATCATTTAAGACTAAAAAAGCAGTCAATAATATAAATTTTAAAATTAATGAAAATGAAATAGTAGGACTGTTAGGACCAAATGGTTGTGGAAAAACAACAACCATTGGAATGATATTAGGATTATTAAAACCCTCAAGTGGCCAGGTATTAATTAATGGCAAAAATATTGAAAATAATAAAATCTCAATTCTGCACAAAATGAATTTTATTTCTCCCTATATTGAATTACCTAAAAAATTAACTGTAAAGCAAAATCTTATTGTATATGGGAAGCTATATAATATTAAAAATTTGAAAGAGAGGATTATTTTTCTTTCAGAAAAATTAAGATTAGAAGATCTATTAGATAAAATTACTGGAGAACTGTCATCAGGTCAAAAAAATAGGGTCAGTCTTGCGAAAGCATTAATTAATGATCCAACTGTTCTCTTATTAGATGAACCAACTGCTGCTCTAGATCCAGAAACAGCAGATTTTATAAGAACCTTTTTAGAAAAGTACAAAGAAGAAAAAAAAATATCTGTTTTATTGGCTTCTCATAACATGGATGAAGTAAAGAGATTATGCAATTCAGTTATGATGATGAAAGATGGTAATATCGTAGACAGTGGAACTCCAGAAAATTTAATAAAAAAATATGGACAAAAAAACCTGGAAGAAGTTTTTTTAGAAATTGTTAGGAAAGACAAATGAATATTACAAGAATATATGGATTATTTTTAAGGCATTTTTATTTAATTACTAGATCGTTCCCCAGAATACTTGATTTAATATATTGGCCTTCTATCCAGATAACTCTTTGGGGTTTCATTTCAAATTTTTTTGCAGCACACAGTTCATACTATAGTGGAGCTGTAGGAGTTATTTTGTCTTGTGCAATTCTTTATGATTTTCTTTTTAGAACCAGCATAGGTTTTAATATGTTATTTTTAGAAGAAATTTGGAGTAGAAATTTTACTAATTTATTTATTGCTCCAATGAAAATTAGTGAAATAATTACTGCACTTTTGATTACTGCTTTAATACGAGCTTTGATTGGATTGATACCAGCAATATTATTGACATCACCATTATTCGGCATATCCATATTAAACTTGGGATTGCCGTTAGCTTTTCTTTTTTTAAGTTTGTATATTTTTGGTATCACTTTAGGTCTTTTTGTTTCGGCTGGATTGCTAAGATTTGGACCATCATTTGAGAATATCGCCTGGTCTACAATGTTTTTACTAGCACCTTTTGGTTGTATATATTATCCAGTTGAAATTTTACCTGAAATATTTCAATACATAGCATTTGCATTGCCGTTGGTTTATATATTTGAAGAAACCAGAAATATATTGGTTAATGGAACTGTAAGCTACGAAAATATTCGTATCGCACTTTCACTAAATGCATTTTATTTCACAGCTGCTGTAGCAACTTTTTATTTTTCGTTTGATAAAGCTAGAGAAAAAGGGACTTTAATTAATATTGGAGAGTAAATGGTGCGCCTGCAAGGAGTCGAACCCTGAACCTCCAGAGCCGAAATCTGGCGCTCTATCCAGTTGAGCTACAAGCGCATATAGTATTAATATTATATTTTATGGAAAAAAGCATTAATTTTATAGTTGAAGAAGAGGAAAAGAATTTAAGAGTTGATGTATTAATTAACAAAAGAAATGAAATTATTAGTAGGACCAGAGTTAAAAATTTAATTTTAAAAGAAAAATTAAAACTAAATAATGAAATAATTAAGAGCCCATCAAAAAAAGTTTCGATTGGTGACGTGGTAAATCTTACAATTCCAGAGCCAGAGATTGCATCTTTAAAACCTTATGATTTTAAATTAAATATTGTTTATGAAGATTCAGATTTATTAGTAATTAATAAACCTGCAGGAATAATAATGCATCCTGGGGCAGGCAACTATGACAAAACAATTGTAAATGCATTAATGCATTACGACAAAGAATCTTTGTCAACAATTGGGGATGAATTAAGACCTGGAATTGTTCATAGAATTGATAAAAATACCTCAGGTTTAGTTGTGATAGCAAAAAATAATGAGACCCATGAAAATTTATCTAAACAATTCAGCAACCATACAATTATTAGAGAATACCAACTTTTAATATGGGGAAAACTTAGACCATCTTTTGGAAGAATAGAAACATTTATAACTCGTAGCTCAAAAAATAGACAACTTATGGAGGTGAGCCGCTCTAAAGGTAAGAAAGCTATAACAAATTACAAAACAATTGAAATTTTTGAAAATAAAAAAATTCCAACATTAAGTTTAGTCGAATGTAAATTGGAAACTGGAAGAACTCATCAAATCAGAGTACACATGAACTATAAAGGTAATAGTTTAGTTGGTGATGAAAAATATAAAAAAAAATATAAAAAATTAAAAAATGTCGATTTTGATATTCAAAACTCAATTACAAGTTTAAACAGACAATTTCTACACGCAAAAACTTTAGGCTTTGTTCATCCTAGAACTCAGAAAGAGTTGATTTTTACCTCAATTTTGCCTCAAGAACTAAATAGTATTTTAAAAATGCTAAGAAATACTGAAGAATAAATTATTGAAAATTAGGTATAATTAACTAAATAAACACTGCTATGAGCACAACTATGAGCAATAATCTACCTGCACTTTCCAATGAGGGTGGTCTTTCTGCATACTTGGAGCAGATTAAAAAATTTCCAATGTTGGCTGCAGAAGAAGAATATATGTTAGCTAAAAATTGGAGGACAACTGGAAATGTAAAAGCGGCAGAAAAACTAGTTACAAGCCATTTAAGGCTGGTCGCGAAAATAGCTATGGGTTACAAAGGGTATGGTTTACCAGTAAATGAAATGATTTCTGAGGGAAATGTCGGTCTCATGCAGGCTGTTAAAAAATTTGAACCTGAAAAGGGTTTTAGATTAGCGACATATGCAATGTGGTGGATTAAAGCATCTATCCAAGAGTATATTTTAAGATCTTGGAGTCTTGTAAAAATTGGAACTACTACAGCTCAAAAGAAATTATTTTTTAATTTAAAGAAAATAAAAAATCAAATATCTCCTGAAACTGAAGGTGATTTAAGAGATGAGCATGTAAACCATATTGCTAATAAACTTGATGTAAGCAAGGAAGAAGTTGTTTCAATGAATAGAAGACTTTCTGGAAAAGAATTTTCATTGAATGCTCAAGTTGGAGAAGATGGAGATGAATGGCAAGATTGGTTAGTTGATAAAGAACTTGATCATGATTTAAAATTTGCTCAACATGAAGAAATGGAAAATAGAAAAGATCTCTTAAAAGACTCTATAAAAATTCTTAATGATAGAGAAAGAGAAATTTTATATTCGAGAAGACTGAATGATGATCCAACCACCCTGGAAGATTTAAGTAAGCAGTATAAAATTAGTAGAGAACGTGTTAGACAGATAGAAAATAAAGCATTTGAAAAACTTCAAAAACAGATGCTTCTTTTAGCTAAATCTAAAAACCTATTACCTGCAAATTAAATATCAAAAGGATTTTCAATTAAAATTGTATCTTCTCTTTCAGGACTCGTGGATACGCTTGATACTTTTGCACCAATAAAATCTTCAACTGCAAAAATATATTTTTTTGCATTTTCTGGTAACGAATCCATATTTTTAATTCCACTTGTAGAAACATTCCATCCTGGAAAAATTTTGTAAACAGGTCTAATTTTAATTTGATCCTCTACAGCTGCCGGCAAATAATCTATTGTTTTTCCATCAAGTTCATATGCTATACACATTTTAATTTCATCTAATTCATCAAGAACATCTAATTTGGTTAATGCTATACCATCAATTCCTGAAACTTTTATTGTTTGTCTTACTAAAACTCCATCAAACCAACCACATCTCCTTTTCCTACTTGTTACTGTTCCAAATTCTTTTCCTCTTGTTCCTAGCAATTCACCTACATTGTCAGTTAATTCAGTTGGAAAAGGACCTTCTCCCACTCGAGTAGTATAAGCTTTGGTAATTCCTAGAACATAATTAATAGAGTTGGGGCCACATCCAGTTCCTGTAGCTGCACTAGATGCAACTGTATTTGATGAAGTTACAAAAGGATATGTTCCATGATCAACATCTAACAAGATTCCTTGCGCTCCCTCAAATAATATTTTCTTTTTTTGTTTTTTGAATTGATCAATTTTTAGCCACACAGGTTGTGAAAATTCTAATATTTTAGGTGCTATTTTAAGTAATTCAGATTTCAGCTGATCTTTCTCAAAAATTTTTTTTCCTAAACCTTTTCTTATCGCATTATGATGAACTAGAACTGCTTCTAATCTCTGATCTAAGTTTTTTTCAGATCTTAGGTCCATTACTCGTATAGATCTTCTTCCAACCTTATCCTCATAAGCAGGTCCAATTCCTCTTCTTGTAGTTCCTATTTTACCTTTTCCTGCAGCATCTTCTCTTATCTCATCCATTTCTCTATGAAATGGTAGAATTAAATTTGCAGATTCTGATATAATAAAGTTATCTGTGTTAACTTCCACACCTTTAGATTTAATTTCTTCAATCTCATCTAATAAAGCCCATGGGTCTACAACTACTCCATTTCCAATTATTGAAATTTTTCCTTTTCTGACAATTCCAGATGGAAGCAGTCTTAATTTGTATGTTACTCCATCAATTACAAGTGTATGTCCTGCGTTATGCCCTCCTTGAAATCTAATTACAATATCTGCTTGCTCTGATAACCAATCAACTATTTTACCTTTTCCTTCATCACCCCATTGAGATCCAACAACAACTATATTTTTCATTATTTAAATTTTTTATCTATTTTTATTGAAATTAGATGGTTTATTGGGCCATGTCCTTTTCCATATTTAGGGTTAGAATTAATTGCAGAATTTACATACTTAATTCCAAGCTCACAAGATTTCTTTACAGTTTTTCCACATGATAAAAATGTTGTTATTGCACTAGATAAAGTACACCCAGTTCCGTGTGTATTCTGTGTATTATGTCTTTTGTTTCTAAAGATTTTAAGTTCATCCTTACTTACAAAAACATCCTCTACAAATTTGCTTTCTAAGTGACCACCTTTAATAAGTACATTTTTTGCTCCAAAATTAATTAATTTATATGCTGCATAAATCATTTCTTCTTTAGATTTTATTTTAGTTTTAGTAAGAATTTCTGCCTCTGGTATGTTGGGTGTGATAAGCAAAACTTTTTGTATTAATTTTGATTTTAAAAGATCGATTGCTTTACTATTTATTAATTTAACGCCACCTTTAGCAACCATTACTGGATCTAAAATTATTTTTTTAACTTTGATTTTATTTAAAGATTTTAACACAGACCTGATTACCTCAGGGGAATGAAGCATACCAATTTTTATTGCATCTGGTCTTATATCATTAGAAGTAAAAACAATTTGATTTAAAATTTCTCTTGGGTTAATTGCAACAATTGATTTTACTCCTGTAGTATTTTGAATTGTTACTGCTGTAATAGCTGTCATTGCATATGACCCTAAAGCTGTAATAGTTTTTATATCAGCTTGAATTCCAGCACCACCTGAGGAATCAGATCCTGCAATAATTAAAATTTTTGATTTTGGTCTCAAATTATTTTATTTTTTTTTGTATAATATTTAAACACTTAGATAAAAGAATTTTATTTTCACTTTCACCCATTAATCTTATTTTTGACTCTGTTCCTGATTTCCTTACTAAAATACGTCCATGACCTTTTATCAACTTCTCTGCAATTTTAATTTGTTTTTTAACCTCAGCATTTTGAATTATATTTTTATTTTTTACATCTATATTTATTAATATTTGTGGAGTTTTCTTAAATATATTAAAAAAATCACTTGCTCTTTTTCCTTTTCTTAATGCAAAAAGAGTCTCCAAGGCCACAAGCAAACCATCTCCTGTTGTAGCGAATTTACCTAATATAATATGTCCAGATTGCTCGCCACCTAAATTAAATTTATATTTTTGCATTTTTTCTTTAACATATCTATCTCCTACATCTGCACGAATAAATTTTATTTTCTCAGATTGAAAATATTTTTCTAAAGCAAAGTTTGACATCAGTGTCCCTACAACACCACCTTTTAGCATTTTTTTATTTTTCCATCTTGTTGCTAAAGCAGCAATAATTTGATCTCCATCTATAATGTTGCTTTTTTCATCACACATAATAATTCTGTCAGCATCACCATCTAAAGAAATTCCAATATGTGCATTATATTTTCTTACTGCAGATTTAATTTTATTTGGAAAAGTTGAACCACAATTCTTATTTATGTTTAAACCATTTGGTTTAACTCCTATAGCTATAACTTTTGCACCTAAAGATTTTAGTAATTCAGGTCCCGCTTTATAGGCAGCACCATTTGCACAATCGATTACTATTCTTAAACCTCTTAAATTAAATTCTTTATTAAAATTTTTTTTTAAAATTTTAATGTATTTTTTTGTACCAGTCTCTAATCGTTTAACCCTACCTAACTTTTCAGGCTTTGACAAATTGTTCAAAATATCTTTATCAATAATTCTCTCGATTTTCTTTTCTATTTTATCTGATAATTTCATTCCATCGGGACCAAATAATTTCAATCCGTTGTCATAATGTGGATTGTGTGAGGCCGTAATCATAATGCCCAAATTAGCTTTCATCTCTTTAGTCATCATGGCTAGACCATTTGTTGGCAAAGGTCCTAAAGTAAATACATGCATTCCAGCAGAAGCTAGACCTGCTACCAATGCAGGTTCCAAAGTATACCCAGATAATCTTGTGTCTTTAGCAATAATTGCTATTTGTTTTCTTCTTTTTTGAGATTTGAAGTAAGTTCCACTCGCTAAACCAAATCTAAAAAACATGTCCCCATTAATCTTTCGTCCATTAATAGGTCCTCTTATTCCATCGGTTCCAAAGTATTTTTTTGTCATTAATTTTTTATGATTTCTTTATAAGTTTTTATACTTTGCATAAGTTCATTTACATCATGAATTCTTAATATTTGTACTCCTTGAGACATTAAAAAAATTGAAGATGCCAATGTTCCACCTATTCTAAATTTACTATCGTTAATACCTGAAATCTCTTTAATAAATCTCTTTCTTGAATTACCAACAAGTATAGGAAAACCCAGTGAATGAAAAATAGAAATACCTCTAATCAAATTCATATTATGTTTCAAATTTTTTCCAAATCCAATACCAGGATCTAAGATAATATTATTGTGCCTTATTCCTTTCGATCTTATTAGTTTAATTTTCTCTTCGAAGAAATCATAAACATCTAACAATTCATTCATGTACTTTGGATTTTTTTGCATATTATCTGGATTACCTTGTGTGTGTTGAATGACAAAAGGAATTTTATAATTTTTCAAAACATTAATAGTTTCAGAATCATAACTTAAACCCGAAACATCATTGATCAACTTAACACCTAATTTAATACCTTTTTTCATGATTTTAGATTTTCTTGTATCTAAAGATATTGGAACTTTTTTACTTAATAAATTTAATATTTTTTTAATCCTATTCCATTCAGTTTTATCATTAATAGATTTTGACCCTGGCCTTGTAGACTCACCCCCAATATCAATTAAATTACTTCCTTGATCAAATAATTGAATAGCTCGTTCAGTTGCTTTTTTTTTTGTATTATATTTTCCACCATCAGAAAAACTATCTGGTGTTAGATTTAATACACCTAAAATATTTGGAATTTTTTTAAAATTAAAGTTTGAAAAATTTTTTTTACTTGATTTAATTTTTTGAATATCAAATTCAACTTTTGCTTTTAATGACCTTGGTAAATTTTTAATTTGATTAATAAATATTTTTTTTTTTGATTTTCTTGTAATTATTTCAATTTGATCGAAAGATATTTCTTTTATTTGACTTAAGGGAATTGCTTTTTTTTTATTTACTAATTCTTTTGATTGATTTCCATAGTAGAAATTACACGCTCTAGTGTAATGTCTATGCATGGATTTAATGTACTATTTTTGGCTTTAAACCCATCGCTCCTAAAGCTGAGTCCTGATCATCTTTTTGATCAGTATTTTCTAAAACTTTATCTTTAGGGTATAAATTTTTATTAATTATATTTTCAATTTCTTCACCTGTTAAAGTTTCATAAGTAATTAGAGCTTTTGCAATTTTATGAAGATCTTCAATTTTTTCTGTTAATATTTTTCTAGCTTCATTGTATCCCTCATCAACTAATTTTCTTATCTCTTTATCTATCTTTTGAGCAATGTCTTCTGATACTGATTGAGTTTGAGTCACTGATCTTCCCAAAAATACCTCTTCTTGATTTTCACCATACTCTACTGGTCCCATTTCTTCACTCATTCCATATTTAGTTACCATTGCTCTAGCTAATTGTGTTGCTTGGCTAATGTCAGAACCACTTCCACCTCCAGCGCCTGTAGAAATATTATCTTTTCCAAAAATTAATTCTTCCGCAACTCTACCTCCAAAACAAACAGCCAGTCTTGCTTTTAGATATTTAATTGAATAACCATGCTTATCTCTTTCTGGTAGATTCATTACCATTCCCAAAGCTCTTCCTCTAGGTATGATTGTAGCTTTATGAATAGGATCATAGCTTGGCATATTAAACGAAACCAATGCATGACCTCCTTCATGATATGCTGTTAATTTTTTTTCATCTTCAGTCATAACCATTGATCTTCTCTCAGCACCCATCATAACTTTGTCTTTTGCTTCTTCAAATTCTAACAATGTAACGATTCTTTTATTTTTTCTTGCAGCCAAAAGAGCAGCTTCGTTAACTAAATTAGCTAAATCTGCACCTGAAAAACCAGGTGTTCCGCGTGCTATAGTTCTCAAATTTACATCTGGTGATATTTTGATTTTTTTGACATGCACTTTCAAAATTTTTTCTCTACCAATAATATCTGGGTTTGAAACAACAACTTGTCTGTCAAATCTTCCGGGTCTTAGTAATGCTGGATCAAGTACATCAGGTCTATTAGTTGCAGCAATAATGATAACACCTTCATTGGTATCAAAACCATCCATCTCAACCAATAATTGATTTAAGGTTTGTTCTCTCTCATCATTACCTCCACCAAGTCCAGCTCCTCTACTTCTTCCTACAGCATCAATTTCATCAATAAAAATTATACAAGGTGAATTCTTTTTTCCTTGCTCAAACATATCTCTTACTCTTGAAGCACCTACTCCAACAAACATTTCAACAAAATCAGATCCTGAAATTGTAAAAAAAGGAACTCCTGCTTCGCCAGCTATTGCTCTCGCTAATAAAGTTTTACCTGTTCCTGGAGGACCTACGAGCAATGCACCTCTTGGTATCTTTCCTCCTAGTCGACTAAATTTTTTTGGATCTTTTAAAAATTCTACTATTTCTTCTACTTCTTCTTTCGCTTCCTCAACGCCAGCAACATCATTAAAAGTTACTTTACCCTTCAACTCGTTCATCATTTTTGCCTTTGATTTACCAAATCCCATGGCACCACCTTTTCCACCTTGCATTTGTCTCATAAAAAATATCCAAACAGCAATTAAAAGAAGCATTGGAAACCAGGAAAGAAGTACGCCAAATAAAGAAGGCATTTTTTCCTCTAAAGGTGCAGCAGATATACTTACACCTTTTTCTGATAACTTTTCTATTAAATTAGGATCGTTAGGTGCGTATGTAGAAAAAGTATTACCATTAGAATAAACTCCTTTTATATTATTTCCTTGAATTTCAACTTTTAATACTTCACCATTCTCCACAGAAGATAAAAAATCTGAAAAAATTATTTGATTTCCTCCTCTAATATTAGATTGAGGATTTTTGAACATATTATAAAGACCAATAGTTAAAAAAACTATTATTCCCCACATAGCTAGATTTTTTAAATTCATATAGTTAAAATAAGAATTATTAGCCAATTAACAAGTGACAAAATATCAGTTATTTCTTTTACTTTAGGCCTCTTTTGTCACAATGATTGTATTATTAACTTTCTTTAACAAACAATTCCCTAGAGTTATTTTAAAGGGATTAGGTTTGTTAACGAGTTCTATTATCATATTAATTTTTTTTCCTCTAACTGGATAATATTTATGACCTACAGATTTTATAATTTGTATCAAAGATCTAAATACTATTTCCTCTGGCTGATTAAAAAAATTTTTATTCAAAAATATCGAATCTTTTTCATCAAACCCTACACTGTTATCCCTAATATTTTTTTCAACAAAATAACTCATTGAAAAATTTGCAAATTTTAGATTTTTTATAGTTAAATTAAATTTATCTTTATCAAAGCCTTGAAATTGGAGATTCTGTATTAAATTTCTAATATAAGTTCTCTTATACTTATCATTTTTATTTGATGGATCCTCAACATATTGTTCAAAAATATTTTTTGACATAAATATCAGATCTTTCTTAGAAAATTTAAGTAAAGGTCTAATCAAATTAAGTCCTTTATAATCAGATTGAGCATCAAAAGAGACCAGTCCATTTAGGCCAGAACCCCTGGTCATTCTAATAAAGAAATTTTCAATTAAATCATCATTGTGATGGCCTAATAAAATATTCTTTATATTCAATTTTTTTGCTTGACGGATTAAAAGATTGTATCTTTTAAACCTTGCTGATGACTGAATGTTTTTAATAGGTTTTTTTCCATTCCACTTAAGGACATTTAATTTAATCAAATAATCTTTTAATAGATTCTTAACAAACTTTGCTTCCTCTGAGGAATTTTTCCTTAATTTATGATCAACTAAAAAATAATGTGCTTTAATCGAATTTTTAATTGCATAAATTTTTGTTAAAAAAGCAAGAGCTAAACTATCTGGTCCTCCTGATACAGCTACTAAGAAATCATCTTTTAATCTAAACTCTTTTTCAAATTTTTCATAAATTTGAAAAATTTTTTTATCTTTTAGTTTATTGATTAAAATCCTATGAGTCTTGTTTGATGCAGTCAAATTTCTTAGACTCATATTTTGCTTTTTGTAATACAGATTGATTAGCTTTTGGATATTGCAATTCTACACCATTTATCATTTTACAACCTTGGTCTTTCTCACCAATTTGAACCATTGAAACTCCAAGTTTGAGTAAATTAATTGGAGCCTTTTTACCTTTGGGGTATTTCTGATAACCTTCTAAATATGCAGATGCTGCATCAGTGTAAAGTTGTCTAATTCTAAAAGTTTCTGCATACCAATATTGAGCACTACCAGCCAACTCATCATTGGGATGAGTTAATACAAACTCTCTAAATGCTTTTTCCGCTGTTCCGTAGTCTCCAACCTTTAAAAAACTTGTTGCGAATTCATATTGTTTTCTAATTGACAAATCCTGAGGTAAAATTTTTTCTTCATTCTCAAAAATTTCTGTAACTACCGAAGCAGTTGTATCAACTGACTCGATTTTTTGTGATGTATCAGATGTTTCTGTGTCTTTATATGTTATCGAGCCTAGAAGCTGTGGTTGAGAACTTCCAGGTAGCATCTTGTTTTCCTCTACTTTGGGTTTTGAGCTTAATTGTTTAGCGGCATTAGTGTTAATGTTACTTAAATCGGTTTCTATTTCTTGAAATCTGACTTGTGTATCAGCTTGAATTTTTGTTAATCTATTTGAAAGTTTATCTAATTTAAAATTAATTTCCTCAAATTTATTTGTTAGTTCCCTAAATTGATTTTCAACCTCAGACAACTTAAGTAAATGTCGTGTTAAGACATCTTCAGAATTTGTATCATTTTCAACAAAATTTTGATCATTTGCTTTTGTTTTAATTTCAATTGAACCTGAGTAAACTGCTCTTTCAAGTGTTTTAAGATCATTTTTTATAATTTCTAATGTCTCATAAATGTTATGATTATCTGCAAAAGAAATGTTGGTTGTAAATAATATAGTAAAAAAGAAAATGAATTTAAAAGATAGAATTTTAAATTGATTTTTCATTTATAAATAACTTTATGTATTAAAATGGCAAAAAAAAGACCCCAAAACTTTTAATAGTATTGGGGTCTTATAATTTTAATTTTAGTTTGCTTTAACAGTTACTGATCTTCTGTTTTTTGACCATGCTAATGGGTTAGAACCTGAATCTACTGGTCTTTCTTTTCCATAACTTAAAACTGTTATCCTGTCAGAAGATACACCGTAAGTCATTAAGTAGTCTTTAGCAGCATTTGCTCTTCTCTCACCAAGAGCTAAGTTGTACTCTCTAGTTCCTCTTTCATCTGCATGACCTTCGACAACTACTGTAACGCTAGGATTTTGTCTTAACCAAGCAGCTTGGGCTCTTAATGTTTCTCTTGAAGCAGTTGTAAGTATTGACTCGTTTGTCGCAAAGAAAACTCTATCAGGAACACCATCAGCCAAATATTTTACCGATTCTGTTCCCACATATACATCGCCTTGCATTTGTCCCGCAATTTTTTCAATTTTAGTTACCTCCTCTTTTTTCTCTTCTTTCTTAGGCTCTTCTTTTTTAGGAGGCTCCTCTTGTATTGCTACTTCTTTTTTTGTTGCACACGCAGATAAAACTAGGCATGCCGTTAATACCAATAATGTATTTTTAAAAATTTTGCTTAAATTCATTAAATTGCTCCTTGCTGCTAAATTCAATTTTACACTTTTTCACAACTAAATAGATGTTTCAAGTATAAAAATCAAGAAATTTAGTATTATTCAATTAGAGGTATACCTTTAATTTTTATTAATTGCTTAATAAAGATGACCATGATGGGTCAGAGGCATCTGTGGGCGTAATTATTTGTCGTTCATTGTAGCCCGTTAAATCAATTGACCATAATTTTGCGGTAAAACCCTCACCTTTCGAATCTGTTTTAGTTTCTCTATAAAATATTAGAACTCTTCCATTAGGTGACCAAGACGGTGCCTCTTGATAATAGTTTTCTGTTAATAATCTTTCACCACTTCCATCAGTTCTCATAACTCCTATATAAAACTTGCCTTTGTGTAATTTTGTAAATGCAATTAAGTCTCCTCTTGGTGACCATACAGGTGTACCATACAAGCCATTTCCAAAAGAAATTCGTTTGACGTCACTGCCATCACTTTTCATAATATAAATTTGCTGATATCCACTTCGATCTGAGTTGAATGTAATATATTTTCCATCAGGGGAATAGGATGGTGAAGTATCAATTGAGGGATGATTGGTAATCCTCTCTACTATTCTATTTTCTAAATCCATTGTATAAATATCTGACTTACCATCGTTCGCAAAACTCATAATAATTTTTTTTCCATCAGGAGAAAATCTAGGTGCAAAAGTCATGCCAGGAAAATCTCCAACTACTTCTTGGGTTCCAGTTTCAATATCTAATAAATATACTCTCGGAAGATTTCTAAAATAAGATAAATATGTCACCATTTGACTCGTTGGATTAAATCTTGGAGTTAAAACCAATTCGTTTCCTAATGTTAAAAATTTATTATTGAATCCATCTTGATCCATGATTGCTAATTTTTTTATTCTTTGAGTCTTTGGGCCCTCTTCTGCTACATAAATTATTCTGGTATCAAAATATCCTTTCTCACCAGTCAATCGCTCATAAATTTTATCTGAAATAATATGACCTACTCTTCTCCAATTTGTTGGAACAGTTGTAAATGCTAAAGCCATCATTTCTTTAGCAGCAAGTACGTCCCATAATCTAAACTCAACTCTCAACTTATCATTTTCAAAACTTACTTTCCCGGTAACAAGTGCTTGGGCTTTAATTAGATTCCAATCCTCAAATCTAGGCTTTAAATGAGCTATGTCTGGAGCTTGCAAGAAAGCATCTTTATTTAATGGATTAAACAAACCTGAGGTTCTTAAATTATTTTCAACTATTAGTGAAATTTCCTCTCCAATATTTTCTTTTTCAAGAACTTTTTCAAAGCTTAATCTTGATTGTTCATTTATAGATAGAGGTGATATTGCTAATGGTAGAGGGTTTAAGTTTCCTCTAGTAATATCAACTTCAATTAGAGCAAAAGATTTTAAGGGAATAAAAATTAAAATTAAAAAGAATATTCTTATCATATATCTCGTTTATATTAGCCTTCTAACATTTCTCTTGCATCAAAATTTAATTGTAACTCTTTCCACCTTTCATAGCCAGTGCTAGGGACTCTCAAAGGTTGACATAATTTTACTGCTCTCAATGCACTTTCAGCCAAAACCTTATAAAATCCTTGTCCAGGCTTGTTCATTCTTGCATGATCTAAAATTTCTGTTTTAGTAACTGATCCATCTGGTTTTAATTCCAATTTAATTCTTACCAATAAATTTTCATTGTATGGTAAACCCAATGGTATACTCCAACAACCAAAAATTTGAGCTTTAAGAGCATCCTCTTCACTTAAGGTGAGGCCGGTGCTTTCAATATTTTTTACTTTATCTTGAGTAATATCATCATTATTTTTTTTAATTGTCTCAGCAGCCTCCTCTTTTGACTTATCAATCAAAGCTGCAATATTATTTGGATCAAATAAATCTTTTTTTTCAAATTCAGATACTTGTTTAACTTTAGTATCTACTTTGTCAGGGTTCTGTTTTTTCTCTTCTTTTGTTTCAATTTTTTTTAAATTTTTTTTTGGTAAAGGAACAGCTTCTGGATTTTGTTTTTCAATTTTTTTTTTAGTTTTTTCAGAAGAAACTACAGTTTTAGTTTTGTTTTTTTTTACTTTTTTTGGAGGAGCTTGTTCTGAAACTAATTTTTTTTCTTTCTCTTTTACTTTTTCTAAAGTTTTTTTTGCCTTTGGTGCATAAGGAATATTTGTCTTTTCAGCTATCTGAATTAGTTCAACAGATACTATGGGAGGAATATCAAGTGGTTTTTTAGCTAAGAATGGCAAACTTAAGGCTGTTACTAAAATTAATGCAGCATGTAGAATTGAGGAAACTATTATACTTCCATTCACACTTACTACCTTTGCTTATAAGGTTCTGAAATTAATGCTACTTTAGTAAAACCTGATCCTGACAGAAGTCCCATGATTTCAAGAACTCTACCATAATTAATAGTTTTATCACCTCTAACATATATTCTAGTATCAGTTCTATTTTTTGAAACTGCTAAAACTTTTGCAATAATATTATCATATTCAACTTTGGACTCTTGAATAAATATTTCTCCTTTTGCATTAATTGATAAGGTTAAAGGTTCTGTTTCTTCTGGCAATGAATCTGCAGAACTTTCGGGTAAATCAACTTGCACACCTACTGTCAATAAAGGAGCTGTTACCATAAATATTATTAACAATACCAACATAACATCCACAAAGGGTGTGACATTGATTTCACTCATTGGTTCTTTTGAAGAGCGATTTAACTTAAAAGCCATTTAAATAATTGTTAAAAATCTTTTGGAAAAATTCTCTAACTTTTCAGAATATTTTTTTGAGTCATTATTAAATTTATTGTAAGCAACTACTGCCGGGATTGCAGCTAAAAGTCCTAAGGCAGTAGCAAATAAAGCCTCGGCGATACCAGGTGCTACAATCGCTAAACTTGTATTTCTAGAAATTGCAATCGATTGAAAAGAATTCATGATTCCCCAAACTGTTCCGAATAATCCAATAAATGGCGCTGTTGAACCAACCGTTGCTAAAAAGGTAAAACCTTTTTCAATTTTTGTCATTTCTTTTTCCATTCCAGCCTCTAAAGATGCACTCATTCTCTCGCTCAGATTATTTCTTGATTTCTTTTTCAATAAACCTTCCATTGCACTTTGAAATACTAGAGACATAGGATCGTCAAGTTTACTAGGTAAGCTATTGTAAAAAGTTTCTGCAGACTTAGAATTCCAAAATTTCTCCTCAAACTCCTCGGACGATTTGTTAATTCTTTTAAATAACCTGTATTTATCAAAAATAATCGCCCAGGAATAAACTGAACAAAGTATTAAAATTATCATTACAGATTTTACAATTATGTCTGCTCTAAAAAATAAACTAAATAAGGAGAAGTCTGTGTTAGTTCCTAACTCGACTGCTTTTGACGCGATATCTGCTTCCATAATTACTAATCACACTGAAATGTGTCTTTATTTTGACTCTTATTTAGTAATTATATAATCAAAAATTTAATTAGAGACCTATTTTTGGTAAGTTTTCATAAAAATATTTTGCTATCAAAATTGCATCTGCCTTATTAGAATCTTTTTTTTTAGAGACTTCAGAAGCAATATATGGATACATTTCAATTACCTTAGTTCTACTAGCATCCTTCTCAGAATTTAATAAGTTAAAATGTTTTTTCCATTTAACAGGCCTCACTAAATGTAAAGATAACTTTAAAGCAGCACAAACTCCTTTAATTACTCCAAAAGATTGACCAAAACTAAACATTCCTGTTACTCCTTGACCGGGCATAGCACTCACACTCTCTAAAATTACCTTATCCTCAAAATTTAATTTTTGGTTAATTAAAATATTAGCAAGTTCAGCTGCATTAATTTGTCTTTTTGATTTAGTACCATCAATCATGATCGGCATATCACAGATCATTGTAATTTTACCATCTCTTAATACACAAATTGCTCCGCTTACACCAGGATCTATGCCAACTATAGTCATTAATAAATCATTTTTGAGTTTGTAAATATATTTTGAACATCATCATCTTCATCTAGCTGTTCTAAAAACTTAATCATATTTTCTTTGCCATCCGAAGATAAATCTAAAGTATTTAATGGCACCCACTCTATATTAGTGGAAATAAAGTTGCTTATATTTTCTTCTAATTTTTTCTTAACTTCATAAATTTCATTTATCTCTGTATGTATTTCATGATGATCTTCTTTCGATAAACAATCTTGTGCACCTGCACTTATTGCTAGATCTAAGATATCATCATTACTAATTTCTTTTTTTTCAATTTTAATAACACCTAACTGTTTAAAGTTATGAGAAGCAGATCCTTGGGTACCTAAACTACCTCCAGCTTTTTGAAACATGGTTCTAATGTTAGATGCTGTTCTATTTTTATTATCAGTCAAAGTTTCAACAATAACTGCAACTTTTTCTGGTCCAAAACCTTCGTATCTTAAGCTTTCAAAATTTGAACCTGTTGCAGCAGATGATTTATCAATTGCTCTTTCAATATTATCTTTTGGCATATTTGCTGATCTAGCGGCCTGGACAGCTGATCTTAATCTTGGGTTCATTGCTGGATCTTTATCACCAAGTTTTGCGGCAACTGTAATCTCTTTTGATAATTTTGAAAATATTTTAGACCTTTGTTTATCAGCCTTTCCTTTTTTATGTTTAATTCCAGCCCAATGAGAGTGTCCAGCCATAATAAATTAAAAATTTTTTAATTGGTTTCCAAATATATAACTTTGTACATTATTTGCTAAACCAGTATTTATATCACAATCTACAATAACTCCAGATAAAGTAGCATCACCTGTTGCAGGAAAATGTTTTACTGAATTTTTTTTTAAAAATCTATTAAGTGAATTTTCTTTGTTCATTCCAATAACAGAGTCATAATCTCCACACATACCTGCATCAGTTTGATAGGCAGTACCACCTTTTAAAATTCTAGCATCATTTGTAGGTATATGTGTATGTGTACCTACCACTAAAGTTGCGTGACCATCAAAAAAGTGACCAATAGCATTCTTCTCACTTGTTATTTCTCCATGAAAATCAATTATCAATAAATCATAGTCATGTTTTAACTTATTTTTTTCTAAAAATTTTTGAGAAATTTCAAATACATCTTCACATTTTTTCATAAAAACGTTTCCCATTAAATTCAAAACTCCAACTTTTACGTTATCTTTTGAGTGATATACATGAAATCCTTTACCTGGTGCTGGCTCAAATAAATTTTTTGGTCTTAATAATCTCTCTTCAGTATCAATATATTTCATTATATCTTTTTGATCCCAAACATGGTTTCCCGTTGTAATAACATCTACTCCACATGCAAAAAAATCTTCACATATTTCTTTTGTTAAACCAACTCCATGAGCAGCAGCATTTTCTCCATTGGCAATCACAAAATCTATGTCTTTTAATTTTTTTTCACTCATCAAATTACTAACAAGTTTTGAGCAACCTGTTACTCCTACAACATCACCTAAAAATAATACTCTCATTCAAATATTTCTTTTTCTGTTATAATATAATCTAATTTCTTATCAAATTTAGATATGGGAATTTTTTTTACTCTTTGATGTGAAAAAGCCAAACCAATATTCACTGTTTTTTTAATCTTTGTAATTTTTTCTAAATAACGGTCATAAAATCCTCCGCCATAACCCAATCTATTAAGATTTCTGTCAAATGCTACTAAAGGAATAAATATTATATCTGGATAAACTTTTTTTGAAGATGAAGGTTCAGATATTCCATATTTATTTATACTAAAAGGATCACTCATTGAATGCTCAAAAAAATTCATTTGATTATTTTTTTTTATAACAGGTAATGAAATTCTAATGTTTTTTTTTTCAAAGAAACTCAAAATGTCAGAATCATCAATTTCAAAATTACAAGGATAATAACCACCTATACTGTTAAATTTAAAACCTTTATTTTTAAAAAATAAATTAATTATCGAAGGAATAATTTTTAAATTTTCGTTATAATTCTTTTTTCTAATTTTTAAAATTTTTCTTCTTAACTTTGATTTTGTCACTAAATTATTGAGAAATATTTTCTAATTTTGCTTTTTTTACAAAATTTGAAATTTCATCAGCAGCTTCATCAATCAACTGCTCATATTTTTTTTGATTTTCTTCAATTTCGTTTTTGAAATTTTTATGATTTAAATTTAATTCTTTAATCTCTGAATCTTTCTGATCTTTATATTCATAAATTAATGATTTCAGCTCCTTAAATTTATTAGTCAAATCGTAAAGTTCCTTCTTTTTTTGATCTACTTTTTTTTTTGTTTCGTAATATTCATCCATAATTTTAACTGCGGTAATTAAAAGAAGCTTATTTTCCCCTAGATTTCCAAGATCATCTTTAAGCTGGTTAAATTTTTGATTAATATGAAATAATAATTCTTCTAAATGCTCTTCCTGTCCATCATCACAGGATAATAAAAACTCTTTGTTGTTAAATTTAACTTTTACATTTGCCATTTATCAATTTCCTCTAATAAAGTATCTGTTTCTTGATTTAATTCATCTATTTTTTCAGAAAATTCTATTTGCTTTCTTTGCTCTAGTTTCTCTTTATCTTTTATTTCTTTAAGTTTTTTTGACAAATTTTCATGTTCTTCTAATAAATTTTTGTATTTATTTTCAAGTTCATTTTTTTCAATTTCTAATTGATTTTTTTGCAAATTTAAATTCTCAATATTTTTTTGTAAATCAGGATTGCTAAGATCCAAATTTTTTAATTCCTCCAAAGCTATATTTAATTTTTTTTCTTTTTCGTTTATAGAATTCATATATATATGTTTATATTATAAAATAGAATCTTCTTAGTCTAGTCAGGATAATTTTGAGTAAACTACACAATCAATTAGCTAATTGCATTAGATTTTTATCAATCGATGCTATTCAAAAAGCAAATTCTGGACATCCGGGGATGCCAATGGGTATGGCTGATGTTGCAACAGTATTGTTTAAAGATTATTTAAAATTTAATCCAAAAAATCCAGATTGGTTAAATAGAGATAGATTTGTTCTTTCAGCTGGGCATGGTTCGATGTTGTTATATTCTCTACTGCATCTAACAGGATATAAAAGCGTTTCAATTAATAGCATAAAAAAGTTTAGACAACTTAATTCTGTTTGTGCGGGTCACCCAGAATATCATCCAAAAACTGGCATTGAAACTACCACGGGCCCTCTTGGACAAGGAATAGCTAATGCTGTTGGTTTTGCAATCGCTGAAGAAATTTTAAAAAAAAAATTAGGGGAAAACTTAATTAATCATAAAACTTATGTTTTAGCTGGTGATGGTTGTTTGATGGAAGGAATTAGTCATGAGGCAATGAGTTTGGCTGGTCATTTAAAACTTAAAAATTTAGTAATGCTATTTGATAATAATAAAATTTCAATTGATGGTCCAACTAGTCTTGCGGTATCAGATAATTTTAAAAAAAGATTTGAAAGCTATGGTTGGGATTATATTTTAATAGATGGTCATAATGAAAAACAAATCAATAGAGCTTTAAAAAAAGTTCAAAATGCAAAAAGACCAACTGTTATTTCTTGCAAAACAAAAATAGGATATGGTTCGCCAAATAAATCTGGTAAATCATCTTCGCATGGCAGTCCGTTAGGACTAGAGGAAATTAAGCTAGTCAGAAAAGTTTTAAATTGGAATTATAAACCTTTTGAAATTCCAAATAAATTATTGAAAGAATGGAGAAAAATTGGAGACAAAGGTCAATTTATTGAGAAAAAGTGGAATAAATTATTTAAAAAAAATAAAAAAAAATTCAACCAAGTTGCAAAAAATAACTTTAAAAACATTCTTGATGCAGAAAAGAAAAATGCTTTAAAAGAACTTAAGAGCTTGGCAACAAGGAAATCCTCTGAACTAACTTTAAATGCATTAACTAATAAAAATAATTGTCTTATTGGAGGATCTGCAGATTTAGCTGGATCTAATAATACTAAAACAAAAAAACATAAGATTATTGAACCAGGAAAATTTGATGGAAATTACATACACTATGGTGTTAGAGAACACGCAATGAGTGGGATAATGAATGGAATTGCACTACATAGTAATTTTATTCCTTACGGTGGAACTTTTTTAATATTTTCTGATTATTGCAAACCTTCAATTAGATTGTCAGCTTTAATGCAGCAAAGGGTAATTTACGTTATGACCCATGACTCCATTGGTCTTGGAGAAGATGGTCCAACACATCAACCAATAGAACAATTATCAGGCTTACGATCAATACCAAATTTGAATGTTTTTAGACCAGCTGACAGAGTTGAAACAATTGAATGCTGGGAACATGCCTTAAAAAGTCCAAAAACTCCAAGTATTTTATCTTTAACCAGACAAAATTTAAATCCAATTAGAAAAAAATATTCACCAAAAAATAAATGTTCACTTGGAGCTTATGAAATTCTTAGAACTAATAAAAAAATTAAATTAACTATTTTTGCTAGTGGCTCAGAAGTTAATCTTGCAATCGAAATAAGTCATAAATTAGCCAAAGAAAAAATCTATAGTAAAGTTGTATCAGTGCCATGTATGGAACTTTTTGATCAACAATCAAATTCTTATAAAAAGAAAATTGTAAATGAGACAAAATATAAAATATCAATAGAAGCTGGTTCGAGTGATTGTTGGAAGAAATACATTGGCGAAAGTGGAAAAATTTTTGGAATTAACGAATTTGGTAAAAGTGCACCTTACAAAGTAATTTATAATTACTTTGGACTAACAAAAGAAAATATAACAAAAGAAACAAAAAAATTAATATAGAAATAATTCTGTGACTATAAAAATTGGAATAAATGGAATGGGTAGAATTGGTCGAATGGTAGTTAGATCAATAATTGAAAGTCAAAACAAAAATTTACAAATTAAACATATCAATAACAGATCAAATTCAGAGGCTACATGCACACTAATTAAATACGACTCTATTCACGGAAAATTTAATGCAGATGTAGGATTTGATGAAAATCACTTAATTATAAACAAAGATAAAATTTCATTTTCTCAAGAATCTAATATTGAAAACATTAATTGGAAAAAATTTGATGTTGATTATGTTTTTGAATGCACAGGAAAATTTAATTCTAAAGAAAAACTTATAGCTCACATAAATAATGGAGCTAAGAAAGTGATTGTATCAGCTCCATGTAAAAATGCAGACAAAACAATTGTCTTTGGGGTAAATGAAAAAAATATGTCTAAAGATGATCTCATAATTTCAGCAGCTTCATGTACTACAAATTGTTTAGCACCAGTAGTTCATGTATTAAATGAAAACTTTGAGATAGAAAAAGGTTTTATGACTACAATTCATGCTTTTACCAGTGACCAAAGAATTTTAGATAATTCTCATAAAGATCCTCGAAGAGCAAGAGCAGCTAGCCAATCTATTGTGCCAACATCAACTGGGGCATCCAAAGCAATTGGTGAGATAATCCCAAGTTTAAAAGGGAAATTAGAGGGTGTAGCTATGAGAGTTCCAACACCAAATGTTTCTCTTGTAGAATTAGTTTTTTGTACCAAAAAAAATATTGATATTGAAAAAATAAATAATTCATTTGAATTAGCTTCAAAAAATAAACTCAAAAATATATTAGAATTTACTCGAGAAAAATTAGTGTCTATTGATTTTAATCATCATTCTGCCTCAGCAATTGTTGATAGTTCATTAACAAATGTTGTGGGAAATAATATGGGAAAAATTTCTGCTTGGTATGACAACGAATGGGGTTTTTCTAATCGTATGTGTGATATCGCTGAATATATAGATCAAAACTCTTAATGAGAAGTATTTTAGGGCAGCACAATCTTGAAAATAAAAAAATAATTTTAAGATTGGACTTAAACGTTCCGTTAATTGATGGAATAATTACAGATACTACAAGAATAGATAAAATCGTTCAGACTATTAAATTTTTATTAGAACAAAATTCTAAAATAATTATTTTATCACATGTAGGAAGACCTAAAGGCAAAATTATAGAGGAGCTTTCATTAAAGCCAATTGGAGAAGAATTAGAAAAAAAATTAAATGAAAAAGTAAAATTAATAAAAGATAATATTTATAAAATTGATAAAAATTTTATTGAAGGTTTTAATGAAAAAATTCTACTTCTAGAAAATATAAGATATTATCCAGAAGAAGAAAATAATGATGAAAAATTTGCAGAACATTTAGCAAGTCTAGGTGATATTTATGTCAATGATGCTTTCTCATGCTCTCATAGGGCTCATGCTTCAGTTTGTGAAATTTCAAAATTTTTACCTTCATTTTCAGGTTTACAATTAGATTTAGAAATTGAGGCTTTAAAAAAAATTACTTCTAATATTACAAAACCTGTTACATGCATTATTGGAGGATCTAAGATTTCAACAAAAATTAATGTTATTAAAAATTTAATATCAAAGTTTGATAATATTATAATTGTTGGAGGTATGGCTAATAACATTATTGATTATCAGGGAAATAATATTGGAAAATCGATTAAAGAAGAAAATGTGAATTCAATTGTAAATGAAATAATTTCGCTTTCAAAAAAAGAAAATTGTAAAATTATTTACCCTGAAGATGTTGTTGTTTCCAATAATTTAAATGGCCTACCTAAAATAAAAGAATTAAGTGAAATTAATTCAGATGAAATGATTTTAGACATAGGACCAAAAACAATTAAAAAAATTTCTGAAATTATAGATATTACTAAAACAATATTGTGGAATGGGCCCGCTGGATATTTTGAAAATCCTGATTTTGCAAATGGCAGTATTGAAATTGCAAAAAAAATAATTGAAAATAATAAAGAAAATAAAATTTATTCAGTTGCTGGTGGTGGTGATACTGTATCATTACTGAATAGTTTAAATGCTGTTGAAAATTTTAATTTTGTTTCAACTGCTGGTGGAGCTTTCTTAGAATATCTTGAAGGGAAAGAGCTTCCTGGTATAAAAGCTCTTAATTAATATGTCTGAACTTAACAAAATAGCCCTTAAAATACTCGCTAATGGTAAAGGAATACTTGCGGCTGATGAAAGTAATGGCACCATGACTAAAAGACTTGAAGCAGTTAATGTTCAGTCAACCCCAGAAAATAGACTAGCATTTAGAGAAACACTTTTAAGTTCTGAAAGCATGAATGATTGTATAGGTGGTGTGATTTTATTTGATGAAACTATTAATCAAATAACAAGTACAGGTAAATCTATACCAGATGTAATTTCAAGCACTGGTGCTGTTCCTGGAATTAAAGTGGATACAGGTGCAAAAAATTTAGCAAACTCACCTAAAGAAAAAATTACAGAAGGCCTCGATGGGCTAAGAGAAAGATTGAAAAAATATTATGAACTTGGTGCAAGATTTACAAAATGGAGAGGTGTTTATTCTATAAGCGAAAAATACCCAAGTAAACTTGCAATTCATTCTAACGCACATGCACTTGCAAGATATTCAGCCTTAGTTCAAGAATGTGAGATGGTTCCAATAGTTGAACCAGAAGTTTTAATGGATGGAGATCATTCTGCTGAAGACTGTCTAAATAAAACTTCTGAGGTTATCAAAAAGTGTTTTGAGGAATTAATCTTACATGAAATTGATTTATCAGGAATTATTTTAAAACCTAATATGATTTTAGCAGGTAATAATTCAAAAAATAAAATTTCAAATGAAGAAGTTGCAGAAAAAACACTTGAGTGTCTTAAAAATTCAGTGCCGTCTGAAGTTCCGGGTATTGCTTTTTTATCAGGGGGTCAGTCAGAAATAGAGGCAACTGAAAATTTAAATTTAATTAACAAAAAAAATTATACTAATTTTATCATGACCTATTCTTATGGAAGAGCCTTACAGCAAAGTGCACTTAAATTTTGGTCAACAGATACAAAAAATATTATTGGAACTCAAAATGTTTTCAACCATAGAGCTAGAATGTGCACATTAGCTGCACAAGGAAAATGGACAAGCGAACTTGAGAATAAATAAAAAAAAATTTATTTATCTCATCTCTCCAAATAAAATTTATTCAAATTTTTACCAGGATCTTAAACAAGTATTTAAAACAAATAAGATAAGTTTTTTTCAAATGAGATTGAAAAAATATTCTTACAAAAAAAAATTATTAATTGGAAAGAAAATTAAAAAAATATGTAAAATAAATAGTGTAAAATTTATTGTTAATGATGATCCTATCCTTGCAAAAAATTTAAATGCAGATGGATGTCATTTAGGTCAAAAAGATATAAACATTAAAGAAGCAAGAAAAATTATTGGTAATAAAATTATTGGAATAACTTGCCATAATTCAATAAAACTAGCAAAATCAGCAATTAAAAATAATGCTAGTTATATTGCATTTGGGGCATTTTTTGCCTCCAAAACAAAAAAACCACTTTTTAAATCAAATATAAAAACATTAAACAAAGCAAAACAATTAACAAATATTCCAATAGTTGCCATTGGTGGAATAAATTCAAATAATTATAAAAAACTTTTATTGAATAACGCAGATTTTTTAGCTATCTCAGGCTACATTTGGAATAATAAAGAATACAAACCTATAAAAGCAATAGAAAGTTTAAAATGAAAATAAATGCAAGTGAAATAAGAGTTGGAATGCTTTTAGAATATAAAAATGATTTATGGCAAGTATTAAAAACTCAACACGTCAAACCTGGTAAAGGAGGTGCATTTGCACAAGTTGAAATGAAAAGTGTTGGTAAAAATACTAAACTCAATGAAAGATTTAGATCGAGTGAAACAGTTGAAAAAGCATCATTAGAAGAAACAAAATTTAATTATTTATATGAAGATGAAAGTAATTATTTTTTTATGGAACCAAAAACTTTTGAACAAATAGAAATTAAAAAAGAAATAGTAGGAGATCAAGGAAAATTGTTAACAGAAAATCTTGAAGTCTCTGTTAGTTTTTATAATGAAAATCCAATTTCAATTGAATTACCTAATCAAGTACAATGTAAAATAGAAACAACTGATGCTGCTCTTAAGGGTCAAACAGTATCTTCTTCTTATAAGCCAGCAACACTTGATAATGGATTGAGCATTCAAGTACCTCCCTTCATTGAGGCTGGAGACGAGGTAATAGTAGATACAAGAAATTTAGAGTACGTTAAAAAAATCTAAATCAATGATTTCTATTTCTTCAAATTTAAACATCATGATTAAAGCTGCTGAAAAAGCATCAAAATCTGCTATTCGTGATTTTGGAGAAGTTGAAAAATTACAAGTTTCTAAAAAAGGACCAAGAGATTTTGTAACCAAAACTGATAAACTGGTAGAAAAAATCTTAATAGAAGAACTAAGTAAAACCAAAAAAAATTATTCTTTTCTCTCAGAAGAAGTTGGTTCAATTAAAAATAAGGATCAAGAAAATATCTGGATCATAGATCCAATTGATGGGACCACAAATTTTCTTCATGGTATTCCTCATTTTGCAATTTGCATAGCTCTACAATCAAAAAATGAAATTGTAAGTGGATTAATTTTTGATCCTATTAAAGATGAAATGTTTTTTGCAGAAAAAAATAAAGGTGCTTATTTAAATAATCATAGATTAAGGGTTTCAAAAAAAAATTCTATCGAGGATTGCTTATTTTCAAGTAACCATGAGGGTGTAAAATTTAGTGATTTAAATATGCGCTATAGTGGGTGCGCTGCTTTAGATTTAGCATATGTAGCCTCAGGTAGATTAGATGGTTTTTTTCATAACAAAATTAATTTATGGGATGTTGCTGCAGGAAAATTGATAGTTGAAGAGGCGGGTGGAATTGTAAACAATATTAATGAATATAGAGTAAATAATATAGATATAAGGGCAGCCAGTAGCGTAATTTATGACGATATGTTAGGAAATTTAAAAAAATTTTAATCTTTGAGCATAAATTTTAATAAAATTAAATTATGATGATTGTATAAATTATAAACACTTAGTTTTGTATTTATTGATAAAAATCAGTAATTACATTAAACAAATATTATTTTATGAAAAAAAAACCCTTCAACGATGAAATAAATTTAGCTGATCTAATTTTCTATTTGTGGAACAATAAAATTAAAATAATTATAATTACAACTACATTTATTTTTTTAGGATTTTTTTATTTTACTTCTTTAGAAAAAAAGTTTTTAGCAAAAACTGACATAAAACCTATTTCAACTTTCGAATCTCAAAAATATAGATTGTTCAATAGTTTGGCTGGGAAAGAAATAATAAATATAAATCCAACAATCCTTTTTAATTTATTTTTAAATAAAATTCAAACTACAGAAATAATTGAAGAAGCAATATCAAAGTTTAATCTAGTAAATAAAGATAAATTCCAAAATCAAAAAATCTATGAAGAAGAAATTCAAAAGACTGCAATATTAATTATTGATAGTATGTTGCCTCCATCAAATGATGAAGAAAACGAAAGTAAAAAAATTTTAAATTGGCAATTTAATTTTGAAATATACGATAAAACAAATTGGAGAAATTTTTTAGAATACTTAGAAAAAAGAGCCAATGAAGAAATTAGAATAACTTTAATAAATAGATTTAATACAGAAATAGAAATTTTAGAAACTAATTCAAAATTTAATATAGAAGATATTGAACAAAGTATTGCAAATGCATTGGATGATTACAAAACCTCAATTATTAATAGATTAGCGTTTCTTGAGGAACAAGCTGAAATAGCTCGTACATTAAATATTGCAAAAAATACTTTGGAAGCAGAAAATTTCCAAACCAACAACGCCATTGTTACTAATATTAAGTCTGAAAATTCATATTATTTAAAAGGATATGAAATGATAGAAAAAGAAATAAGCTTAATTAATTCTAGAGAGAATGAAAAAGCATTTATTTCAAATATATTAGAATTAGAAAAAAATAAACGCTCTATTTTGCAAAATAAAAGCATTGAAAGAATTAAATTACTTTTCCTTGAAACACCTATAAATAATACAAATAATTTTAAAGCAGCTAAAATTGAATATATTGCAACTATATACGATCAGCAAGTGTCATTGTCAAAAATTCTTGTAATTTCAGCTATAGCAGGATTGCTAATTAGTATTATTTATATATTTACTAAGAGTATAATTGCTTCACGTAAATAAAATTCTATTAAAAATACTTGGTTAAAAATTTTTGTAATGATCAAGTAATGTAAATACTTGATTTTTGTGTTAAATTTTATCTTAATTTTAAAAACTTTTAATTGTTTTAGTAATTTCTTTTGCTATAAGTTTCGCCATGAAAAAAAATATACATCCAAACTACCACTCTATTAAAGTTGAAATGACTGATGGCACTCAGTTTGAAACTAGATCTACTTGGGGTAAAGAAGGAGAAGTTTTAAAATTAGAAATTGATCCTAAATCTCATGCAGCCTGGACTGGTGGAAAACAGAAATTAATGGACAAAGGTAGAATTTCAAAATTTAATAAAAAATTCCAAAACTTTAAAACAAGTAGCAAAAATTAATGTCAAACGCACCTTTAATGCCTATGGCGACAGCTGTATGGCTAGTAGATAATACAACACTCAGTTTTAAACAAATTGCAGATTTTTGTAAGTTGCATGAAGTTGAGGTTCAAGGAATTGCTGATGGAGAAGTTGCAAAAGGAATAAAAGGATATAACCCAATTATTTCAGGTCAGTTAACTCGAGAAGAAATTGAGTTATCATCGAAGGATAATGATAGACCATTACAGATAAAAAGCACAGATGTTGAAGTTTCCGGAGAAGACAAAAAAATTAAAAAATATATTCCACTTTCAAAGAGACAAGATAAACCAGACTCAGCCTTATGGTTAATTAGACAACATTCAATTTTAAAAGATTCACAAATTGCAAAACTAGTTGGGGTAACTAAAAACTCTGTAACTTCAATAAGAAATAAAAGTTACTGGAATTATAATAGTTTAACTCCAAAAGATCCTGTTGCTTTAAATTTATTTTCTCAAAAAGATTTGCTTGATGCTATTGAAAAAGCAGAAAGAAGAATAGTAAGAGAAAAAAAACAAAAAGAAAAAGCTAAACTTGCACAACAAGCAAATAATTAATGAATAAAACTTATAGACATAAAAATATAAAAGTGTTATTTACTCACTTTTTTGGAGGTAGTTATTAAAATAGAAGTTAAAGATAATAATGTTGAACAAGCTCTTAGAGTTTTAAAAAGAAAACTTCAAAGAGATGGTTTTTTTAAAATAATTAAGTTGAAAAATACTTATGAAAAACCATCTGAAAAAAAGAAAAGAATTCTCCAAGAAAATATTAAAAGAGTTAAGAAGCTTAACAAGCTTAAAAACAGAATTTAATTATACCGCGGGGTGGAGCAGTCTGGTAGCTCGTCAGGCTCATAACCTGAAGGTCGGCGGTTCAAATCCGTCCCCCGCAACCAATTCTTTTAGATTTTAAAATTAGACTTTTTACTATCAACAAGAAATGCTTTAACAGTTTCTTGTGTTAATTGATCAAACGACTTTCCAAATTTTTGAATTTTTTCGATAATTGAAGGTGGGATTGTTATGATGTGGCAGCCCAATTGTTTTGCTTGTAAATAATTATATGGCTCTCTTACACTTGCCCATAAAATCTCAACATTTTTAAATTTTTTTGCCAACTTTATACTTTTTACAAACTCTGGAACTGGATCTTTTCCAGTATCTCCTGTTCTACCAGCAAAAATTGAGATAATTACTCTTGTTTTTTTATTTAAAACTTTTAAAATTTTCTCTGTTTGTCTAGCAGTGTAAACAGCTGTAATATTTAATTTGATATTACTATTATTTAGCTCTTTTATAACATTACCTGTAAATTTATTTTTTGAGTTAACTACTGGAACTTTAACATATACATTTTTGCCCCAACTATTAATTTTTTTTCCCTGTTCAATCATTGATTGTTCATCATCAGCAAATACTTCTAAAGAAATGGGTTTGTTTCCACAAATTTGAAGTATTTGTTTTGAGTATGATTTATAATCTTTTGCTCCAGCTTTTCTCATTAAGCTTGGATTTGTTGTAAAACCTTTTACAATTTTAAATTTATTAAATTTTTTTATTGAAGATAAATCTGCAATATCACAAAAGATTTTTGTATTCATTAAATCTATAAGTTTTTAGTAATATCTTCTGTCATTTTTTTAGCATCTGCAAACAACATCAAAGTATTTTCTTTATAAAATAGATCATTATCAATTCCAGCATATCCGGGTGAAAGACTTCTTTTTACAAATAAAACAGATTTACATTTTTCAACATCTAAGACTGGCATTCCATAAATTGGACTTTGGGGATCTGTTTTTGCAACTGGATTTGTTACATCATTTGCACCAATTACAAATGCAACATCTGCATTTGCAAAATCATTATTTATCTCTTCTAATTCAAATACTTCATCATATGGAACATTTGCTTCAGCTAATAAAACATTCATATGTCCAGGCATTCTACCTGCAACTGGGTGAATTGCATATGATACTTTAATATCATTTTTCTTTAATGTATCGACCATTTCTCTTAACGCATGCTGAGCTTGAGCTACTGCCATTCCATAACCAGGAACAATTATAACTGAAGATGCATTTTTCATTAAGAAAGCTGCATCATCTGCGTTACCACTTTTAACAGGTCTTTGTTCTTTATTTTGACTTTGAGAAGTTTGGTCTGTTGCACCAAAACCACCTAAAATAACATTAAAGAATGATCTATTCATTCCTTTACACATTATATATGAAAGTATTGCACCAGACGACCCAACTAATGCACCTGTAATAATTAAAGCAGTATTTTCTAAAGTAAATCCAATTCCAGCAGCAGCCCAACCTGAATAAGAATTTAACATTGAAATTACAACTGGCATATCTGCACCACCAATTGGAATAATAATTAAAAATCCAATTAAAAACGAAACTGCTATTAATATCCAAAATAAATTAGCAGATTGTGTTGAACAAAGATAAATTGTTAATATTACAATTAATACTAATAATAATGCATTTAAAAAGTGTTGACCTTTAAAAGTAATAGGCGCACCTGACATTATTCCTTGTAATTTTAAAAAAGCTATAACAGATCCAGAAAAAGTAATTGCACCAACAGCTGCTCCAATTGCCATTTCTATTAAACTTGCAAGCTTAATATTTCCAGGTGTTCCTAAATTAAATGCAGCTGGGTTAATAAATGCCGAGATTGCAACAAATACTGCAGCTAAACCAACTAAGCTATGAAATCCAGCAACCAATTCTGGCATTGCTGTCATTGGAATACGATATGCAATAAATGCCCCAATACTTCCACCAATAGCTAAAAATATTAAAACATAAATAAACCCAGAACTAAAATTTCCAACAGACAAGAATGTTACCGTCACAGCTATTAACATTCCAATAATTCCAAATAAATTTCCTTGTCTTGAGGTTTCAGGAGATGACAAACCTCTTAAAGCTAAGATAAATAATACGCCAGATACCAAATATAAAATTGCAGATAAATTTGCAGACATAAATTATTTATCCTTTTTCTTTTTTTTATACATAGCAAGCATTCTTTGAGTGACTAAAAAACCGCCAAAAATATTAACCGCTGCTAAAATAATCGCTAAAAATCCATAAATACTAGATGAAGAAAACACTACTCCCTCACTCCCCGATAATGCTGCAATAATTGCACCTACGATAATTACTGAAGAGATTGCGTTTGTAACTGACATCAATGGTGTATGTAACGAGGGCGTTACACTCCAGACCACATAATACCCAACAAAAATTGACAATATGAATATACTTAATCTGAATATAAAAGGATCTATTTCCATAATACTATTTAATAAGTGTTTTCTCTATTATTTCATCTTCTAAATTAATATTTAGTTTCTTATTTTCTTTATCATATAAATTAGAGATAAAATTAAATACATTTTTAGCATACAAATTAGAAGCTGACACAGGTAATTTGTTTAATATATTTGCCTCCCCTAAAATTTTAACACCATCTTTTTCAACAATTTTATCAACTTCAGTATAAGAAGTGTTTCCTCCTTGAACAGCTGCTAAATCATAAATAACTGAACCTGGTTGTAAATTTTTAAACATTTCCTCTTTAATAATTTTTGGAGCTTCTCTACCTGGAATTAAAGCAGTACAAATTATTATATCAATTTTTTTTAATGTCTCTGTTAATAATTCTTCCTGTTTTTTTTTAAATTCATCTGAAGCCTCTTTTGCATAACCACCTTCTGTTTCTAAATTTTCTGATCCTTCAACAGTTAAAAATTTACCACCTAAACTTTCTACTTGTTCTTTAGATGCCATTCTGACATCAGTTGCAAAAACAACAGCACCCATTCTTTTAGCAGTTGCAATTGCTTGTAATCCTGCAACCCCTGCTCCAACCACTAATACTTTGGCCGCTGGTATTGTTCCTGCTGCTGTCATCATCATTGGAATTGCTTTTTCATAAACTTGGAAAGCCTCCACTACAGCTTTATAACCAGCAAGGTTAGCTTGTGATGATAAAATATCCATTGATTGTGCTCTTGTTATTCTTGGTAGCAACTCTAATGAAAAACAATTTATTTTTTTAGATTTTAAATTCTCTAATTTTTCTTTATTTAAAAAAGCATTTAATGAACCGATCAAAGTTTGATTTTCTTTAAATAGTGACAACTTTTCATCTTCAGGTAATCCTAATTGAATAACAATTTCAGAATTTTTTATTATTTCATCTTCATTATCTAAAAAATTAACTCCTAAATTTTTATAGTCTTCATCACTAAACCCTAAGTGATTTCCATAACTATTTGGTAAAGTTAAATTAAATCCTAAACTAATATATTTTTTTGCAATTTCAGGAGTTATAGCTATTCTTTTTTCAATATTATGGTTTTCTAAAATTGAGGCTAAATTCATAAAAAGTATAATTTAAAAAATTATAAAAGAAATATTGCCATTAAAACTAAAACTGTAATTACAGCAACTGTTCCCCATAACACAAATTTGGTAAAATTATTCCAAGTATTTTTATGGTTTTCATTATCCATAAAACTATTTCTGTCTTGCTTTAAATTTTGGGTTTGTTTTGTTGATGACGTAAACTCTTCCTCTTCTTCTAACCAACTTAGAGTTTAAGTCTCTTTTTTTAATAGATTTTAATGAACTTTTAATTTTCATAATTGTGGCTCTTAATAAAGGAACTTACATAATCTTTCAATTGTAATTTTCCATATTTTTGTATTATTTTGTTATTACTTGATATTTTTGTCAAAGCAGATGCAAATCTTTCACCTAATCTTGGTTTTAAGAACTTAATTTTGCTTTTAAACATTTTTGCAACTTCTAGTATTGAATATGAGTTTTTATTACTAATACTATAATATTTACACTTATTTGCTTTGAAAGCTTCATAACAGATTTGAACAGTGTCATTTATATGAGTAAATCGTCTTGTCTGAGAACCAGGTTTAACAACAGTTAAAGGTTTTCTATGTTGATGTTGATTTTCAAATATACCAATTACTGTTGCCATGTCTCCAACTTTAATTTGTCTTGGTCCATAAACATTATAAAAAAAAATAACTTCAAATCTAAAATTAAACCAATTTTTTAAATTTTCTAATAATTCTAAATTTTTAGATTTTGTAAAAGCATATGGAGAAAGATTTTTATCATTTCCTTTATTTCCCAAACTCGCAGAAGTTGCTGAATAAATTAATTTTATATTGTTATCTAAGCAAAATTTAAAAACTGCTTTTGAACCAATTGTATTTGATTGATAACATTCATCAAATTTTTTAAAACTTTGAAAAATTCTTGCAAACTCTCCGAAATGAAAAATAGTATTTATTTTTTTTTTATATTTGTTAAATATTTTATCAATATTTGAAGTCTCGCCTTTTAGGTAATTAACTCTTTTATGATTGATATGATTTTTTTTTGATCCTGATGAGTAATTATCTAAACTTATAATTTTATATTTTGTTTTCTTTAATAATAATTCAATCAGATTTGATCCAACAAATCCTGCTCCACCAGTAACAATTATGTGATTTTTCATTATAGATATGCCTGGCAATGTCCTACTCTTCCATGTCTTAAGACAAAGTACCATTGGCGCTGAAAGGCTTGACTGCCGAGTTCGGAATGGGATCGGGTATTACACTTTCGCAATAATCACCAGGCAAGATTAAATACTAAAAAAACATTAACATGTAAAGATTAATCTATTGATCTTTCCTCAAAAAAACTCAATTTTTAAACAATAAAATCATCTCCATACCTATTTATTTATATTATAGGTTTTTTTGAATAAATAGATTGAAGATAAAAACCTATAGGTAAGCTATAAGTTATCATTAACCAATTATTAAAAAAATTACCATTTGGGGTTAAAGGCCAAACTGTAATTAAAATACCCGCTAATAAACAAACTTGGTAATCTGTTAAAGGTCGTTTTTTTTTAAATATTATAGATTTAAATTGTCTTAAAGATATAAAAACGACATAACTTAAAGCACTAAACAAAAATAAAAATCCTATTATTCCAGTTTCTGCCAATAATTGAATATAAAAATTATGTGGATGGGTCTTACATGGAGTAACTCCTGTTGCATATTTTTCATCTGCACAAATTATTCTAAACATTTTTGGACCATGACCAAATAAAGCCTTATCTTTAAACATATTATAAGCTGTTTTAATTAAACTATCATACTCAGAGGTAAAAATTACTGCTTCATTTGAACTTTCCATTAAGCCCAGATTTTTGGCAGGGTCTATAAACATTCTCTCATTTAATTTTGATGAATTTAAACTCAAAATCACAACGCATATAATTGCTATAATAAATGTTATTAATCTAAATTTTTGATACTCTTTAATTAGTATAATAATAAATACCGTTGATAAATTTAAAAAGAAAAAAGCACTTCTTTCTCCCGACATAAAAATAAGTACATCTACTAAGATAAATAAAGCCCCTATAAAATAAATTTCATATTTTTGTTTTTTCTTTATTAAAAACAAAGCAAATAATAAAGGAAACAATCTTGATAAATAGGAGCCCATAATCAGTTCATCTCCAAAAAATGATGAAACACGAACACCTGATATTTTAAATCCTACTAAATTAGTGCCTGTAAAATATTGAATATAACCATCAATTACTAAAGCTGAAAAGCATAAAACTAATGCATAATAAAAGTAACTTAAGATATTTTTATCTCTGTCAATTAAATACCAAATAAAGCAACTAAACACTCCTATTCTAAAATAAAACAATGAGCTTTCAAAACTAAACATCATATCTTTTGCTACAAATACACTTAGTAAAATACAATAAATGCAAAAACTAAAAAAAATGATAAAAGGTTTATTGTTAAAGAAACTAAATTCTTTATTTTTAATTACATAAAATAAAAAAAATAAAGCTGAAAGACTTACAATTAAATCTGGAAAAAAAGGTCCCCAAATTAAAAAAGGGATAATCAATACTATTATTAAATTAATTAATTGTAAATTTGAATATTTAAGTTTCATTAAATTTCTAAGTTATAAATTTACTTAGTCTTAATTCTTATAACTTTATTTTGATCAGTGTTAATAGTTTTTGATGGGATTAAATCATTCTTTAAATTAGATTGTTGTTCATAAAAATGATCTACAATCTCTGAATTTGATTGATATGAAGAAACTAAAGTTGACAGGATATGTTTAACTTCCTCTACATTATTTTCCTCAACTAAATTGGATAAATGATCAAAATCTATTTTTAGTTTGTTGAAAGGAATAAAGGGATCATGAGCTTTTTGAATTTTTTCATGGTAAGTTTTTTGAGGGTTGTCTCCTAGTAATAATTCTTCATATAGTTTCTCACCTGGTCTAAGGCCTGTTATTTTTATCTCAATATCTCCATCTAAATTTTTATCATCTTTAATTGAAAGACCTGAAAGTTTTACCATTTTTTCAATTAAGTCTTTAATTTTAATACTTTCCCCCATATCCAAAACAAACACTTCACATTTTTCAGCCATAGCCCCTGCTTGAATAACTAATTGGGAAGCCTCGGTTATAGTCATAAAATAACGGGTTACTTCAGGATGAGTTAGGGTCACAGGGCCCCCTTCTTTAATTTGTTGTTTAAATTTTGGAATAACAGAACCTGAAGATTCTAATACATTGCCAAATCTTACAATTGCAAATTTAGATCTTTGATTTTGATTGTCATAGAGAGATTGAACACAAATTTCAGCAACTCTTTTAGTGGCTCCCATAATATTTGTTGATCTAACTGCTTTATCACTCGATATTAAAACAAAATTTGAGACATTATATTTAAGCGTAGCTTCCGCTAAATTAAACGTTCCAAACACATTATTTTTTACACTTTCAGTAATATTTTCTTCAACTAAGGGCACATGTTTATAAGCTGCTGCATGATAAACGGTATCTAAATTAAAAGTGTTAAACACATGTTCAATTTTTGCTTTATTTTGAATATTTATTAGTAAAGAAATAATTTTTACACTTTTATTTATTTCTTTTAATTCTTCACTTATTTTATAAAGAGAAAACTCGTTTAATTCGATAAGGATTAGCTTTTTAGGATTTAATTTAATGATTTGTCGAGATAACTCTGAACCGATAGAGCCACCTGCTCCTGTAACCATTACAGCTTTTGAAGTTATATTTTTAGATAATAACTCTAAATTGGGTTTAACCTGTTCTCTATTTAAAAGATCATCAATTGTTAAATCTTTGATATCTGATACAGATACTTTGCCTTCAACAATATCTTGAACACTTGGGAGTGTTTTAACAATTACTTTTTGATTATTTAAATTATTAATAATTTGATTTCTTTTTTGCCTACTAATTGAAGGAAGGGCCAGTAAGACTATTTCTATATTTTTTGTATTAATTAATTTATCAATATTTAAAGGATCATAAACCATTTGACCTAATATGATTTGTCGATGAAATTGAGAGTCATCATCTAAAAAACCGACCACTTGCATCTCAGGATTACTTTCTAAGCTAGTTAATAATTGCCTTCCAGCACTCCCTGCTCCATAAATCACAACATTGGTTTTATTTTTTGTTTTTTTAAAATTGGATAAAAATAAATATTTAATACTTATTCTTGTAGCTGAAATTGCTAAAAATAATAAAATAGGTTGAATAATACCAATAGATCTTGGAATACCTTGAATTCCATAAATACTAACCACTGCAAAATACAATAATGCATAAACAGAAGTTGCAACAAACACTGTAAATATTATTGAGGAACCTTGAAAACGAAAAATAGTTTTATACAACCCCATTAGCCAAAATATTGGAATTGCAAGCAGTATTGAAATCTCAACTGCTAAGGTTGTTACATTATTAATTTTAACAAATTCCTCTAATCTTAAATAAAATGCTAGCCAAGTACATAAAATACACAAACCTATATCTATTAAAATTGCTATTATTCTTTTTGTATAGCGGGGAAGATTAATAATATTTTTAGATACTTCTTTTAAAACTGACATGATCTTAGTTTAATAATAATAATAAAGGAGAAATATCAAAAAACAATAATAATGAATTTTATAAAAATATTAGTCATAATAGTTATACTTTTTTTGTTTATTAAACATCCAGCCTTGAGAATGACCTAATTTATTTTATGAATTATAACATGTGGATCGACAAAACCCATCTTTCAATTAAGATCTTTTTTATTGGATGATTTTAAAGATTGTTTTAATAATATAGTAAAAATATTTATATAAGCTCATATTCTTAATCATTTTTTGATCAGTTTTAGCAAGGAGTGATGGAGTTTTCATATTAATACCTGAGATTTGAGCAAGTCCAGTAATACCAGGTCTTACTTTAAACACGCCTCTTTTTTTGCGCTCATTGATTAATTTTCTTTGATTAAACAAACAAGGTCTTGGACCAACTAAGCTCATATCCCCAAATAACACATTCCATAACTGTGGAATTTCATCGATTTTGGTTATTCTTAAAAAATTTCCAAATGGGCTTAATTGAATATTTTTTAACAAATGTGTTCCAACAGACCTCACTTGAATTGGCATAGTTCTAAATTTAATTAAAGAAAAAAATTTAAGATTTAAACCAACTCTTTTTTGTACAAATATAGGTGAAGTATTCTCAAAAAAACCAATTAAAAATATTAAAATTAACAAAGGTGATAAAAATACCAAACCTATTAGTGAAAATAAAATATCAAAAACCCTTATCATTTTCCTTTATCATTCTCCTTATTCCTTCTTCGACACTAATAGGTGGAGACCAATTTAAAATTTTTCTTGCATAACTGCTGTCTACCTGTAAAGATCCAGTTATTCTTTCAATCTCGCTTTTCCTGCCCAAAATATATCCAAAAAATTTTAGTAATGAGACTGGAAAAGGAAATAGTTTTGCTTTGCAACCCATAACAGATGCTGTTTGTTTTATCAAATCTGGAGTAGATAAATCCTTATCATCAGAAATTAAAAAAGTTTTTCCAGAGGCATTATGATTATCAATGCAATGGACTACAAAATCAATTAAATTATCAATTCCTATCATCGAACGTCGATTATTTATTAGAGCAAAAGGCAACGGTAAACCATAAGAAATTAATTTTATAAGTCGTGATAAATTTCCTTTAACTCCTCTGCCATAAACCAAAGGCAGGCGAATTATCACTACTTCTAAACCAGTTCTAGCTGAAATTTTCTTTATCTCTTTTTCTGCTTCATACTTTGATACTGCATAAAAATCCTCAGGAACTTCATTATCACTATATTTAAATATTTTTTTAAATTTATTATCAGTTAATCTCTCATTATTATTTTGATAAGTTTTTTCTCCATTAACTTTAATTGTGCTTAAAAAAATAAATTTTTTTACTCCTGCATTTGCAGCTTTTTGAGCGATGTATTTAGTGCTTTTAGTATTTGCTAAAAGATAATCCTGTAATTTATATTTTTTATCCATTTTATGAGCCATACCAGCACAATGAATAATACAATCAAATCCATTCAACAATTCCTCCCAATTTAAATCTAACCTCATATCACCAACAGATATATATTCTTTTCTGATATCTTTGGAAGTTCTCACAAAACCTCTAACGAATCTACCTGAATTAATCAATTTGTTGCAAATTGAATTACCAATAAAACCATTTGCTCCAGTTACACAAATTTTATTCATCCTTTATGTTTAGCTAGCAATATAATTAGCAAATTTCTTCTAATAATATAATCTACCATTGGTCTTTTTTATATATTTTATTGTTGAATTAGAAATTACAGTTCTTTTATATTTTTTTTTCTCATTCAAATAATAAATATAACTATCTAAAATGACATTAAATGAAAGGGTAGAAACAAAAGTTTTAATAGTCCACAATATATTCGAAACTATAAGGTGCTTTAATGGTAAATATCTAAAATTTATTATCATCCTATGTTTTAAGTTTAGTTCATAAACTTTTTTCGTTGATAATCTTGTATTGTTATCTCTATAATGAATTAATGTAATTTTGGGATCAAACAGCATCAAATAACCTTGATCAATAATTCTATAACTCAAGTCAATTTCTTCCTGAGCATAAAAAAACTTTTCATTAAATTTAAAATTTTTAAAAACCTCTTTTTTGATTGCAAATCCAGCACCTATAAAATAACTTATTTTTAAAATTTTATTAAATTTTAAAAGTTCATATTTTGTTTGAGGAAACTCTCTTTTAATTACTTTTTGTAACGTTGAGTCAATAATTTTAAAATTTAAAATTCCTAAATTATTAATTTTTAAAAAAATCTTTTTTAATCTTACAAAAGACTCATAAATATTGTTTATGATTGCATCATCATCTATACAAACTAGTAAATCAGCATTACTTTTTTTAAAAATAATATTTCTGGCCCCAACACCTAAATTTTTTTCATTAAATATGATATCAATTTGACCAAAGCTACTAAAATTTTTTTTTAGCTTTTTTACACAATCTTGATCAGAACCATTATCAACCAAAATAATTTTTGAAAATAAATTTTTTTTTTCTAGAAGCTTATTTAAGTTTTTGGATAAGATTTCATATCTATTACAAGTTAAAATTCCAATATCAATTTTCATAATATAAATATATAGTTAATTAAAGTTAACAATGAATAAACATAAAGAACTTTGAAAATTCTTAATATTTCCTTGTGTATTTTTGATGATTATTATTTTCAGTTATCTGTTTAAAAATCCAGTGATATGTTTCGTTAAGCCCATCAAATAATTTTATTCCTGGTTTCCAATTAATATCATTTAAAATTTTTGTGTTATCACTAGATCTTCCTCTGACTCCCTTTGGTTTATTTAGTTGATAATTCTTTTCAACTTTATATTTGGCTATATCTGAAATTATATCAATCATTTGATTTATTGACACTTGTTCATCACTTCCAACATTGTACGGCTCAATACTATTTGAATTGAATATTTTTGTTGTACCTTCTATGCAGTCATTAATATACATAAAACTTCTTGTTTGATTTCCATCTCCCCATACATCAATAATTTTATCATTATTTATTTTCGCTAGTGCAATTTTTCTACAAATTGCAGCTGGTGCTTTCTCTCTTCCACCATCATAAGTTCCCATAGGACCATAAACATTATGGTATCTAACTACTCTTGTTTCTAAACCAAAATCCTCTGTAAAATGTTTACACATTCTTTCACTAAATAATTTTTCCCATCCATAACCATCTTCTGGGTCAGCTGGATAAGCATCTTCTTCTTTAAGACCTGGAACAAATGAATCATTTTGTTTACTTGCGTTATAAACGCATGCGCTTGAGGAAAATAAATATTTTTTTACATTAAATTCAATACAAGCTCTTAATAGATTTGTATTAATTAAAACTGACAACATACACTCGGCCTTATTGTTTTCTATAAAACCCATACCACCCATATTACATGCCATATTATAAACATAATCTGCACCTTCGCAGACTTTTCTACAATTTTCATATTCTTTTAAATCTAAAGAGTAATTTTTATTCTCATCAAAAATTTGAAACCAAAATTCTTTAGGTTTTATATCAGCACAAACAACTTCGTGCCCTTGGTTCATCAAATCTTTTACGAGATGACCTCCAATAAATCCACCTGCTCCACAAATTAAATACTTCATAAGTTAAGACTAATAAATTAAATCTAGAAAACAAGATTAAATTATTAATTATTTTTGAGATTATCTTTAATAATTAAAAAAATATTTTGTAATACCATTAACTGATCATTTTAGCAATTTATTAACTAGTTGCAAATATTCTTTAAAATTTTTTCTGTGATCAAATCTCCACAAATGTTTTTTTGAAATTTCTAATTTATTCTTTATCATATTTTTATTTTCAATTTTATCTACAATATTTTTTGCAATGAGGTTTGGGTCAAGGGTTTTAAAAATTATACCCCCCTTACCATTCAATAAAATTTCACTTGGTCCACTTGGATAATCATAACAAATAGGTAAACAATTAAGGGAAATAGACTCTACTAATATGTTGCAAAAACCCTCAAACTTAGAGGTAGAAATTATGAAATCTGAGCTTTTGTAATAAGGATAATGGTTCGATGTAAATTTTTTTAATTTAATGTTTTGTGTTAGTTTCCTTTTGAATATGTAATTTTTAAGTTCTTTTTCAATATTTCCTTCTCCAATAATTGTTAATTTGGCGTATTTTTTTTTTTTTATTTTTAAAATTTCATCAATTATATCCACAGCTAAAAAAGGTCTTTTTCTTTCAACTAGCCTAGCTATATAAATAAAATTATAATCAAAGCTTTTATCTTTTATGATTTTGAATTTTTTTGAATACTTATAAATTTTTTTAAAATCAAAAAAATTATAAATTGTAATAAAATTTACCTTAGCTATTTGAGAATAATCTTTGCTCAATTTTTTTGATATACCTATGCAATAATTTGCATTTCTATACAATTTCCTTATCAAAAAATAATAAAATTTTTTAGAAAAATAATTTTTTAAATTTAATTCATGTGGATGATTTCTCTCAATTATAATAATCTTAAAATATAAAATTTTTTTTAAAATTAGTAAAAAAATATTCATATTAAATTGATTTGAGATAACCAAAAAATTATTATATTTTTTTTTGACATGAAATAAATAACTTAAAATATGAAAGAAATTAAATCTTAATCTTTTATATGGAAAGACTTTAACATCAAATTTATTTAACCTTGTAAAATCAAATTTGTTCTCAAAATTAGAAGCAAAAGTGATTTCGTAACCATTTTTTTTTAAATTTTCTGCTAAAAAAATTGTAGAGTTTTCTACTCCACCCTTGTTAAAATTTTGATGAAAAATAATTATTTTTTTTTTCATTTAATTAAATTTTCATATTTTTTAAATACACTATCAGAATGGTAATTTTTGATATGCTTAGGATCAATTTCAAATTTTTTTTGATACCATTTATAATTTCTTATTACCTTAAAAATAGTAGATGCCAAAAGATCTGAATCATTTTGTTCAATTAATAATCCAAACTTACCATTTTTTAAAACTTCTCTGGGGCCTGTTTTGCATTTAGTGCTAATAATTACTTTTTTATAACAAATCATCTCTAACAAAGAATTTGGCATACCTTCGTATAGTGACGATGCAATAAAAATATCAGACTTATTTAATAAATTTACAGGATTACAATTTCCTACTAGCTTTACATATTTTTGTAATTTCAACTTTCTAATCATAAATAACAAGTCTTGCTTTAGCTCACCATCCCCTAAAATTCTTAATCTTAAATTGTTTATTTTGTAGTGATTTATTAATTTTGATATAGCCAATATAGTTAATTGATGATTTTTTTGGATTGTTAGTCTTCCAACACTTGTAATGTTCCAAAGTGAAATTTTTTTATTTTTGATTTCTTTAAAACTTTTCTTAATTAAAAAATCTTCTATCGCATTAGGTATCCAAATATTTTTGAGATTATATTTCTGTTTTAAAATTAGAGAAAGTTCTTTTGATGGACAAATAATTTTATATGAAAAAAATCTATAAATATTTATTTTAAATAAATTCACAAAAAATTTATAAATTTTTTTTTCATATTTATTGTAACCAAGATAATTTGATAATCTAATTATGATTTTTTGGTTAAAGAAAATCTTAATCAGTAATATTAAAACATGAG